>NZ_FWYG01000001.1:292500-885000 GCF_900176455.1 Bacillus sp. JKS001846 | reverse complement strand
CACATTTCTTTTTTTATATCATATACTTAAACGAAATATCTCTTTCATGTATGAGCAATTCCTACATATATTTTATATAAAGTTACTCTATCAAAAGACGTTTCTTTCTATAATAAGCGTTTTATTCATATAGCATATCATACAAGGAGGAATATATATGGACTATACCGATTTATTAATCAAACTAGGTCTCTCGGCTATTTTAGGATTTGCCATTGGTTTAGAACGCGAATTAAAACGGAAACCACTTGGTTTAAAAACGTGTTTAGTTATTTCTATTATTAGTTGCCTCCTAACGATTGTTTCTATTAAAGCAGCTTATAACTTACCACATACCGATCATATGAATATGGATCCACTTCGACTTGCCGCTCAAATTGTATCAGGAATTGGTTTTTTAGGTGCTGGCGTAATTTTAAGAAGAGGCAACGATAGCATTGCAGGGCTCACGACTGCCGCTATGATCTGGGGTGCTTCTGGTATTGGTATTGCTGTTGGGGCCGGATTCTATATTGAAGCGATATTCGGAATGTGTTTCCTTATGATTAGTGTCGAACTTATACCACTCGCAATGAAATATGTAGGCCCTAGATCATTTCGTCAACGTGATATCGCTGTGAAACTTGTTGTACGAAATATGGACAATATCCCAATCGTAATTGAAGAAATAAAAGAAATGGATATAAAAGTTAAGAATATGAAGCTTAAAACATTAGAAAACGGTTCTCACTATTTACATCTTAAACTGTCCATTGATCAAAAAAGACATACCGCTGATGTTTACTATGCTCTCCAGCATCTTGAAAGTGTCCAACAAACTGAAGTGGAAAGTATGTAACGTAAAACAAACTCTCTTTAATTAGAGAGTTTTTCTTTTTTCTATAATGGCAACAATGAATGTAGTCCTACAAAGTAAGGAGGAATAGGCAATTGAAATCCCGTCCGAATTTAGTAGATACATTTCGTGATTCCATTATTTTTCGTTTGATTTGTTTTATTATTGTACTGACTGCTTTTTCCGGTTTTCTTATACATAGATTAGAACCTTTTCATTTCACTACATGGTTTGACGGAATTTGGTGGTCAATCGTTACCATTTTTACAGTTGGATATGGCGACTTTGCTCCCCATACGACGATAGGAAAACTAATAGGTATAAGTATTATTTTATTAGGAACTGGCTTTTGTTCTTATTATATGGTGCTGTTTGCTACCGAGATGATTAGTAAACAATATATGAAAATTAAAGGTGAAGAAGCCGCTACTTCTAACGGTCATATGATTATCGTTGGCTGGAATGAGCGCGCAAAACATGTTGTAAAGCAAATGCACGTATTACAACCAAACCTTGATATCGTTTTAATTGATGAAACACTTTCTTTACTTCCAAAACCATTTCATCATTTAGAATTTATAAAAGGTTGTCCGCATCACGATCAAACTTTATTAAAGGCTAATATTGCAACGGCACACACCATATTAATAACAGCGGATAAAGAAAAAAATGAAAGCTTAGCGGATACACAGTCCATTTTAAATATTTTAACTGCAAAAGGGCTCAACCCAAACATTCACTGCATCGCTGAACTTCTTACTTCTGAACAAATACAAAATGCAACGAGAGCTGGCGCGTCAGAAATTATAGAAGGAAATAAATTAACGAGCTATGTATTTACCGCTTCTCTTTTATTCCCTTCCATTTCAGGTGTACTATTTTCACTTTACGACGAAATCTCTGATAATAAATTACAACTGATGGAGCTTCCATCGTCCTGCACCGGACAAACTTTTGCCAATTGTAGCTATACTCTTTTAAAGCAAAACATTCTCTTACTAGGTATAAAGCGCGACGAACAATATATGATTAATCCAGTTCATTCCTTTGTTCTCATTGAAAGCGACATACTCATTGTTATTCACCATTAGTAAAATGACGCTCTAATTCTTGCATGAGCACTTTCCCAATATTGATATATTTTCTTTTCACATCTCCATCTGGATCTTTCGGCTCAGCAAATTGATCCATTCCACTTGTTCCAGCTGTTAAAGTATTCACATTATCATCTAGTTCGTCTTGATATACGTGCGAAAGAATATACGGCGTTCCAAGACGAACTATTACGCCTGGTACATCTAGTTCTCCATCAATGGCTGTAAATGGCACTCGTAAAAATTGATACCCATCTTCTTCATCGATTTTGTAATCGAAGCATCCTTTATCATAATCCCAATTACCACCAATGCTATATCCAAGTGGTTTCATAATCTCTTCTAACTTATATAACGCATATGTACGTCCTTCTAAATTTGATTGAATCGGAATCAAGCCCATCCCTCCTAGACTTTTCCTTTAGCATACCCACTTTAGTTTGAATATACTGATGGACTTTTCGATAAAATAATAAAAAGCGACCGGAATCCGGTCGCTTTTTATTATTTTAAACGCTCTTCTAATTCTGCTTTTAATTCTTCAAATCCTGGTTTACCAAGTAAAGCAAACATGTTTTTCTTATATGCTTCTACTCCAGGTTGGTCAAATGGATTCACGCCTAATAAGTAGCCGCTCATCGCACATGCTTTTTCGAAGAAGTATACAAGGTAACCGAATGTGTACTCATTTAATTCAGGAATATTGACGATTAAGTTTGGTACTCCCCCGTCGCTATGTGCAAGTAATGTACCTTCGTATGCTTTTGTGTTTACAAAGTCTACGGTTTCACCAGCAAGGTAGTTTAATCCGTCTAAATCGTTTTCTTCTGATTCGATTGTTAGTTCATGTGTAGATTTACCTACTTTAAGAACTGTTTCAAATAAGTCACGACGACCTTCTTGAACGTATTGACCTAATGAGTGTAAATCAGTTGAGAAGTTTGCTGAAGATGGGAAAATACCTTTTTGATCTTTTCCTTCACTTTCACCAAATAACTGTTTCCACCACTCAGCGAAGTATTGAAGTGCTGGTTCATAGTTAACAAGCATTTCAATTGTTTTTCCTTTATTGTATAAAGCGTTACGAACTACTGCATATTGGTAAGCTGGATTTTCTTCTAGTTCTGATGTTCCGAAGTCATCACGACCAGCAGCTGCACCTTTCATCATCTCTTCAATATTTAAGCCACTTACTGCGATTGGTAATAAACCAACTGGCGTTAATACAGAGAAACGACCTCCAACATCATCTGGAATAACAAATGTTTCGTAACCTTCGTTATCAGCTAATGTTTTTAATGCACCACGCGCTTTATCTGTAGTTGCATAAATACGTTTGCGAGCTTCTTCTTTTCCATACTTTTCTTCTAATAACTTACGGAAGATACGGAATGCTAGTGCTGGCTCTGTTGTTGTACCTGATTTGGAAATAACGTTAATAGAGAAGTCTTTACCTTCTAATACGTCCATTAAATCTTTCATGTAAGTGGAGCTAATGTTTTGTCCAACAAATAGCACTTGTGGAGTTTTACGTTGTTCTTTAGAAAGCGTGTTGTAGAAAGAATGGTTTAACATTTCGATTGCTGCACGTGCTCCTAAGTAAGAACCACCGATACCTACAACAAGTAAAATGTCAGAGTCATTTTTAATTTTTTCTGCGCATTTTTGAATGCGAGCAAATTCTTCTTTGTCATATTGAAGCGGAAGGTCTACCCACCCAAGGAAATCGTTCCCAGCTCCAGTTTTTTCGTGGATTGCGTGATGTGTTACTTTCACTGCATCACGTAAATAAGTGATTTCATGTTCACCGATGAAGGATAACGCTTTAGAATAGTCGAACGTTACATGTGTACTCATCTTTTTCCCTCCAATTATGGATATGTATTTCTGTATTCACTTTAGCGAAACTGAAGTTGTAAATCAAGCGATTCAAACATTGTAAACGTAACCAATATATATTTTTTAGAAAAAGTTCATTTTTTGCATAAAAATTCGCATTTTTCGGTATAGATGTATATACATCTTCTTTCAAACATTTTTTATGTATAAAAACAACATAACTACCCCATTCTATAAAAGAGTTAATTAACTCATCGCTTGCTCATGCTTCACAATTAAGGGGGGCTTTTTCATGAGTACTTTACAACGTATCGCATTAGTCTTTACTGTAATTGGCGCTGTGAACTGGGGACTAATCGGGTTTTTCCAGTTTGACTTAGTAGCAGCCATTTTCGGTGGACAAAATTCAGCTCTTGCACGTATTATTTACGGCATCGTTGGTATATCTGGGCTTATCAACCTTGGTTTACTGTTTAAACCATCTGAAAATCTTGGTACGCACCCAGAAACAAACGAAATTCGATAATCAGTATGTCCTTTCACCTCCGACATACGAATATGATTGCATGCAATCATATTTGCAAATATATATCATAAGATAAAGTAAAAGAGGAACGCTCATATGCGTTCCTCTTTTACTTTGTTAACTCGGACTCTTCAATCCATTCTGCCAACTTTTCTCGCAGCGTATTAAATCCGTTTTCAGATGGGTTCGGTATAAGAATCCTTCCTTGTTTTCTTTTCGCCGCTTTTAACGATAAACTCATTTTTCTGTGCTCTTCATCAATTGAAAGTACCTTTACTTCTACTGTATCGCCGACCTTTAAAAAGTCATGAATATCCTTTACATATCCATTTGTAATTTCAGATATATGCACAAGCCCTTGTGTTTCTGCATCTAACGCTACAAACGCACCGTAATCTTGAATTCCAGTCACTTTCCCTGTTACAACCACTCCTGTTGTATATTGTTCTGACATATGAAACACTCCCATACGTTTACCATTCTCTCTACAATTATAGAGAGCAAAGCAGATATATTTATTTTAAATATCCGATTGGTTAGTACGCATTCTAGATAACGTTATCTAGAATGCGTATACCTTATATTAGTAAATTATACCACTATGACAGAACTCATTCAAAATTCATGAAAAATTTCCCTTAAAGAAGTATAATTATCCAATATTGGGATAGACTACTAACACATGGCTTTCTAGTATTCCCCCCCTTTTATGGACAAAACGTATTACGTTTTGTCCTTTTTTTATTCTCTACAAACCGTTCCATTCTCTTCATTGCTTCCATAAGTTGTTCAAGCGATGTTGCATAAGAACAACGAATAAAACCTTCACCACTTTCGCCAAATACGCTACCAGGGACAACAGCCACTTTTTCTTCCAGCAATAACTGTTCTGCAAATTCCGCTGAAGATAATCCTGTTGAAGATATAGAAGGGAAAACATAAAATGCTCCGCCTGGCACATGACACGTTAAGCCCATTTCATTGAAAGATTTCGTCATGAAGTTACGACGCTTCTTATAACTATCTCTCATTCGAATCACTTCATCGTTCCCTGCGCGTAACGCCTCAAGTGCTGCAAACTGAGACATCGTCGGTGCACACATCATTGAATACTGATGGATTTTGAGCATTAATTCTGAAAATTGAACAGGAGCTGCAATCATACCGAGACGCCATCCTGTCATCGCAAACCCTTTTGAAAATCCCGAAATTAAAATCGTATGCTCACGCATATTTTTAATACTCGCGAAACTTGTATATACTTCGTCGTATACAAGCTCTGCATAAATTTCATCAGATAATACAATTAGATTGTACTTCTCAACAATCACTGCTATTTCTTCAAGCTCGGATTTATTTAGCATTGCACCTGTCGGGTTATTTGGTGAACAAAGCAAAATCGCCTTTGTTTTCGCTGTAATAACTGCTTCAATCTGTTCTGGTAGTACTTTAAACTCGTTTTCTAAAGTAGTCGCCACAGGAACCGGAACTCCTCCAGCTAATGTCACAAGTGGTGCATAAGAAACGAAGCTTGGTTCAATAATGAGCACTTCATCATCAGGATTTATAATGGCGCGCATCGCTACATCTAACGCCTGGCTCGCTCCAACTGTAACAATGATTTCATCACTTGGGTCATAAGATACTGCAAATTGTTTTTTTAGATACTTTGCTATTTCTTGACGGAGCTCTAATAATCCTGCATTTGCTGTATATGACGTATACCCTTGTTCCAAAGAACGAATACATGCTTGCCTTACATTCCAAGGGGTAACAAAATCCGGCTCTCCTACCCCGAGGGAAATAACACCTTTCATATTTGCTGCTAAATCAAAAAATTTTCGAATACCAGATGGTTTTAAAGATTCTGCTGATCTAGATAGTTCAAATTGCTTCATGGTGTCACCACAATTCGCTTATCATCATCGTCTTTTTCATAAATAACACCCTCATGTTTATACTTCTTCAAAATGAAATGAGTAGTTGTAGAAACGACAGATTCAATTGTTGCTAATTTCTCAGAAACAAACATCGCTACTTCCCCCATCGTTTTCCCTTCTAATGTAATAGAAAGATCATATGTCCCTGACATTAAATAAACGGATTTCACTTCTGAATAACGATAAATTTGCTCAGCAACCGCATCAAATCCAACGCCGTGCTTTGGCGTAACTTTCACATCGATCATTGCCGTTAAACCTGTATGTTCTTTCACTTTCGTCCAATCGATATGTGTTACATAATCCACAATAATCTTTTCATTTTCTAATCTCGCAACCATCTTCTTTACTTCTTCTACTTCTATATTTAACAGCTTCGCTAATGTATCTACAGATAATCGACTACTCTTTTCAAGACAAGCTAATAATTCTAATTCTTTTTCTGTCACCATATAAATCATCCTTCCTTTTCGTTTGTGTCTAAATTATACAAATACCCTTTCAAGTTTGAAAAGAAGATTTTTCTATTGAATTATGTCAAAATAAAGTGAAACTTTAATCAGCGGAAAAATGCGGGATAAAGCGAAAGGGGATGGAACCGTGAAACCAAAAGTTTATATTGCTGAACCAGTTCCAACATTTGTAGAAAACTATTTATCAGAACACTGTGATTATGAAAAATGGGAGCAAAATGAGAAAGTACCTCGTGATATTCTATTAGAGAAAATACAAGATAAAGATGGGTTATTAAATTTCGGATCTGCTATTAATGAAGAATTACTGACAGTAGCTCCTAACTTAAAAGTAGTGAGCAACATTTCTGTCGGTTACGATAATTTTGATTTACAAGCGATGAAAAACCGAAATGTTATCGGAACAAATACACCATACGTATTAGATGATACAGTAGCTGATCTCGTTTTCGCCCTTATGCTATCAGCTGGGCGCCGCGTTTGCGAACTCGATTCTTACGTGAAAAATGGTGAATGGAACGCTGAAATCGGAAAAGAACACTTCGGACTAGATGTACACCATAGCACAATTGGTATTATCGGTATGGGCCGAATTGGAGAAGCCGTTGCAAAACGAGCAAAATTCGGATTTGATATGAATGTTCTTTACTATAACCGCCGTCGTAAAGAAGAAGCTGAACAAAAATTCGATGCTACATATTGTGATTTACAGACGCTACTGAATCAGTCTGACTTTATTGTTCTTCTTACTCCATTAACAGATGAAACATATCACCTTATCGGAGAAAAGGAATTTTCATTAATGAAAGACACAGCAATCTTCATTAATGCTTCTCGCGGCAAAACAGTAGATGAAAAAGCGTTAATCCATGCTTTAACAGAAAAGAAAATCTTTGCAGCAGGTATCGATACATTTACACAAGAGCCGATTCAAAAAGATAATCCACTCTTATCATTACAAAATGTTGTGACTTTACCACATATCGGATCTGCAACATTAAAAACTCGTCAGCAAATGGCCATGACCGCCGCTGAAAATTTAGTTGCAGGGTTACAAGGAAAAACACCGCCTAATATTGTTCGCGGGTAATACTGAATAAACGAAAGGCAAGATGACATCGTCATCTTGCCTTTTTTTGTTAACATATTTTCTTCTTCCTTGGAGATGATATGAACAAAAATCAATGGAGTGACAAAAAATGAATCATAAATATACTTGTCCTTATTTCACTTTTTCCACTCGCGGCACTACTGTTCATTACGAATTGTATGAACATGATAATAAAACAGAACGTCCTACTTTCATACTCGTTCACGGCTTTTTATCTTCCTCATTCAGTTACCGCCGTCTCATTCCTTTACTATCGAAGGAAGGAACAGTCATTGCTCTTGATTTGCCACCGTTCGGAAAAAGTGATAAGTCTCATCTGTTTAAGTATTCTTATCACAATTTAGCAACGATTATTATTGATTTAATTGAACATTTATCTCTCTCAAACATTGTATTAGTTGGGCATTCTATGGGTGGGCAAATTTCTCTCTATGTAAACCGTATACGTCCTGAACTCATTTCAAAGACGATTTTACTATGTAGCTCGAGCTATTTAGCGCGCGCAACCTTACCTTTACTATACTCTTCTTATTTACCGTTCTTTCATTTATACGTAAAGAACTGGATTATAAGGCGCGGCATTGTTCATAACTTAATGAATGTCGTTCATGATCACTCATTAATTGACGATGAAATGAAAAAAGGTTACTCCGCTCCTTTTTATGACGACCGTATATTTCCCGCTTTAACTCGCATGATACGAGACCGTGAAGGTGACTTATCTTCAACTGAATTACAAAAAATCGAAACACCTATCCTACTCATTTGGGGTGAAAAAGACCGCGTCGTCCCTGTACATGTAGGTCATCGTCTACACAAAGATTTACCGAATTCAAAATTTATTTCTTACGAAAATACAGGACATTTACTACCTGAAGAAAAGCCTGAACATGTTTATGAAGAAATTATCGCTTTTTCCGCGCAATAAAATGAAACTTTAATCAGCCTCCACCTAACTTCTTTGCTTCCGCTAAATTTTGAGGTGAAGGTCTTACTACCCAGCAGATAGCGGGATAATATAAAAAAGGCTGTCGGAAATCCCGACAGCCTATAATGAACAGCTTCCGCCTTCTTTTATTACAAGTAATTCCACAGCTAATTTCTCACATTTTTCAAGCGCAGGTACTTCCTCAAAAGACATAAAGTATATATGTTGAATCTTCTTTGCGATATATTTTGGATCGTCAAACACACTTATGACGCTCACAACATCGCTCGCTTCTGTTTCATAAAACTCCGGTCCCATTTGAAACGGATCCCAATTCTTCACAACCTCTATCATCTTTTCATATGTACCCATTCGCTTCCCGCCTTTTCACTTTTTAATACTTTTCTTTATCCTATCACATCAGCTATTCTATAAGAAGAGAGAGAACTTTCATAACTTATTGGTTTTACAGAAGAAGGGAGCAAACTTATGCAACTATTTCATAAAGCAATCAATCGACGTGGAACGCATAGTATAAAATGGGATACATATAAAAACGAAGAACTTATCCATGCTTGGATTGCTGATATGGATTTTGAAGTACCAAAACCAATTCAAACTGCCTTAAAACAACGAATCGAACATCCGATTTTTGGCTATACACTTCCTCCCGAAAATATTGGAGATATTATTTGTAACTGGACAAAACAACAATACAACTGGGATATTCAAAAAGAATGGATTGTCTTTAGCGCCGGAATCGTTCCAGCTCTTAGTACGAGCATACAGGCTTTCACCAAAGAAAACGAATCTGTTCTCGTACAACCACCTATTTATCCTCCATTTTTCGAAATGGTCACAACA
Organism: Bacillus sp. JKS001846; assembly: GCF_900176455.1. Classification (NCBI taxonomy): domain Bacteria; kingdom Bacillati; phylum Bacillota; class Bacilli; order Caryophanales; family Bacillaceae; genus Bacillus; species Bacillus sp. JKS001846. Next base: position 875,390 of record NZ_FWYG01000001.1, on the reverse strand, counting down.
AACAACAGGCAGTTATGCGTGAGTCCATTACAGAAACAAAATGATACATATGTGATAGACTTCAAGCATTTAGAAAAGCAGTTTCAGCAAGGCATCAAACTCTTGCTTCTTTGTAGCCCTCATAACCCAATCGGACGCGTTTGGACGAAAGAGGAACTTGTGCAGCTCGGATCGTTATGTACTAAATATGACGTAATCGTTGTGGCAGATGAAATTCATTCCGATATCATTTATGCAGACCATACACATACACCGTTCGCTTCCTTATCTGAAGAATTAGCAGAGCGCACTATCACTTGCATGGCTCCAAGTAAAACATTTAATATCGCTGGATTACAAGCGTCGATCATTATCATTCCAAACGAAAAGCTCCGTCATGCCTTTACAGCCATCCAGTATAGACAAGGCTTCCACGGGTTAAATATCTTCGCTTATACAGCGATGCAAAGCGCCTATACAGAATGTAATGATTGGCTAAACGAAATTCGATTATATATAGAAGATAATGCTCAATTTGCTTGTGAATATATTAAAACTCACATACCTGCTCTTTCCGTAACGAAGCCAGAAGGTAGCTTTTTATTATGGATTGATTGTTCTCGTCTAAAGCTTTCTCAAAACGAGCGTACCGCACTACTTGAGGAAAAAGGAAAAATCATCGTTGAACCTGGTGAGAAATACGGGTTAGGTGGCGAAGAACATATTCGAATTAACATCGGCTGTCCACGATCTGTTTTAGAAGAAATTTTAAACAGACTGCGTCATACGTTTTCATAATAAGAAAGGAGTCTGTCCCGAATCATTCTTGGGGCAGACTCCTTTGTCATATTTTGTCGGTAAATCGATATATTTCAAGTTACGGTCGATATATTCCAATAATCGCCGATATAATTTGAGTTACAGTCGATATATTCCAATAATCGCTGATATATTTTCAATTACATTTCACAAAGAAAGCTACCATTCACGGTAGCTTTTACTTTTTCTTCATATCCGATGCTTTTTTTACAATTACGCCACAAGCAATTCGATCCCCTGATTTACCTGTCGGTTGTGTCATACCATCATCAGGGTTTTCTGTAATAATAATAGACGCTCCATCTTTTCTATGAATCGTCGTTTTCCCTTCTTCAAGTGTAATGTGAGGTGCATCGATTTCTGCTTTAATCTTTCCAGAACCATCTGCAACTACGTTCGGTAAATCACCGTTTTCTGCACCCTTCGGATTAAGGAGTCCATGCTTTTTATTATCAGGATTAAAATGATTCCCAGATGATTCAAATCGTGGTGCTTTACACTCACCAATTTCGTGCACATGTATGCCGTGCGGGCCTGGCGTGAAACCTTCCCCTTTAATCTTAATTTTCACTCCGCTTGTTTGCTGAGTTACTTTCGCAGTCCCCACTTCATCACCTGAAGCATTATGTAATTTCACGTCAATTTCTTTCGGCTTTCCTTGGTCACAACCTGCCATCAGAAATAGTAAACAACAACTGAAAAAAAGCCGTTTTTTCATTTTATTCCCTCCAAAATATATTCTGCCCTTAGATTGTCCGAGCATAGAAGGAAACATACAAAAATGAGTTACTGTTTCTTTTCAGCTAATAGTTTTTCTTCAACTTTCTGTAATCGGTCTGCTTCTCTTTTTGATATACGAATAAACATGCGCCACGTGGCAATAGCACCGATAATAAATAGAACGCAAACAATCCCCGGAATAATATATTCTGTTTTATCTTCCGGAAAATATAAAGGCATCATATAGAACACTCCTTATTATAGGATTTATAAAACATCAGAATTTTCTGTTATATTATTTTAAATTATAGTGCAACCTCCCCATATTCTCAAGGGGCGTTCTGAAAACGAAGGATTTCTTTGACTCCTTCCCTCACTTTCCTTACTATAAACTTGAGGTGAAAAATATGAGAGAAACATTTGAAATTGGTGAAATCGTTACTGGTATTTATAAAACAGGAAAATACATTGGTGAGGTTACAAATAGCCGCCCTGGCAGTTACGTCGTAAAAGTATTAGCTGTTTTAAAACATCCGGTGCAAGGTGACTTACATAACGTAAAACAAGCTGACGTACCATTTTTCCACGAAAGACGTGCTTTAGCTTTTCGTGAGCAAACGAACATTCCAGAACAAATGGTGAAGAAATATGAAGGAGAAATTCCGGATTATACAGATTCACTAAAATTAGCATTAGAAACTCAAATGAATTCATTTTCTGAAGATGATTCACCTTTTGCAGAGCGTAGTCTAGAAACATTAGAACAGTTAAAGAAAGACTACGAACTCTAAAAAACAAAACGACCAAATTACATAATGTGCAATTTGGTCGTTACTGTGTGCTCACTTTCTTTAACACTTTTGAAAAATCAACAAGTTCTCCTAATGTTGGAGGTGCTGGTTTTACTAAATACTCTTTATCTTTTTCTACTAGTTTAAAAATGTTGTACGTCGTCATTGCATCATCAAGCGCACAATGATGCTTCCCTGTCCCTACTTTTCCATACGCCTCAATTGCTTTCCATAATCCTGTTTGATTTCTTTCTCCAAAAAACTTCTTATACTCAAGAGATAAATCACGACACTGTCCGAAGAATGGAAAAGCTATCCCTGCCATTTCACAATTATGCTTCAGCACTTTCATATCCATATTTCCCCACGTTACAATTGTCGGTTTACATTTCGTTTCGTATTCTGAAAGCTTCTTAACGAGTTCAGGAAATGAAATCCCTTTATCCACGACTTCTTGTTTTATTCCTAAAAACTTCTTACATCGATCCGTTAAAGAGGGAAATGTTTTCGGCCTAACATGTGATGAATACGTATCTTCTACCTTACAGCCAGCAACTGAAACGAGTCCTACCTCAATAATCTCTGGAAAAAATCCTTTCGGTTTCTTTCTATGCTGGGGCATCGTAAACTCAAAGTCTAAAAATAAAAATCGTTGTTCATCCATACGATCCCTTCCTTATCATTTTTGTCATTCCTTTCTATTTGACACTCCTACACGAACAAGCTCGAATGCTAATTCCATTTTAAATATTCAGATTGGATGTATCTTATATATATGTCAAATGCCCACAAATATTTTAAAAAATAAGAAAAAATGACCTATGCAGAAAATATGACAAAATCTCTCCTTTCATTTACATCCGCCATTTTCCTACTTTATAATGACGTTATGTGTGTTTCTTCTAGAGCATTTTTGACACACTAAGAAAAAGTGAATGAAAGGAGATGAGATTTTTGCACGAAACAACGCAAGAACTCGCTAACTGGCAGTATTATTTTGCTATCGCAGTCTTTTTAATTACATATGCCATTATTATTTCTGAAAAAATTAATCGCGCTGTCATCGCACTTCTTGGTGCAGCACTCATGGTAATTGTGGGGGTCGTCGATTTACATAACGCCTTTACGAAACATATTGAATGGGGAACGATTACGCTACTCATCGGTATGATGATTTTGGTGAACATTACGAGTAAATCAGGTGTCTTCCAATACGTTGCCATTAAAGCAGCAAAAGGGGCACAAGGAAATCCAATTAAAATTTTAATTTCACTTTCCTTACTTACCGCGCTTGGCTCCGCATTTTTAGATAACGTTACAACTGTACTTCTTGTTGTTCCAGTTACTTTATCTATTACGCGCATACTGCAAGTAAATCCTGTTCCTTATTTACTTTCTGAAATTATTTTTTCAAACATTGGAGGAACAGCAACATTAATTGGTGATCCACCTAACATTATGATTGGTTCTGCAAATAAGCATTTAGACTTCAATGCTTTCCTATTGAATCTAGCACCTATTGTAATTATTATTATTGCAGTTACAGCGATAATACTTTACTTCATGTATCGCAAACAATTAATTGCCGATCCTGTACAAGTTAAAAAATTAATGAGCTTAGATGAAAAACAATACATTAAAGACCCAGTATTAATGAAAAAATCTTTAACGGTACTTGGACTTACAATTGTAGGTTTCATGACTCATTCTATTTTCCATATCGATGCCGCTATTATCGCCTTAACTGGTGCTACTGTACTTATGTTAATTGGTGTGAAAGAGCATGAAATTGAAGAAGTATTTGCAAGCGTAGAGTGGGTAACAATCTTCTTCTTCGCAGGGTTATTCGTACTTGTTGGAGGACTTATCGATATCGGTCTTATCAAAATGTTAGCTCAAAAAGTAATTGGTATAACAGGCGGAGATATTTCTTACGCATCCATCCTTATTTTATGGGTATCTGGTATCGCCTCTGCAACAATTGATAACATCCCATTCGTCGCAACAATGATTCCACTTATTAACGATATGGCAGTTGGGCTAGGCTTATCACCATCTGACGCACAAATCGATGTATTATGGTGGGCATTAGCACTAGGTGCTTGTCTGGGCGGAAACGGAACATTAATCGGAGCTTCTGCTAACGTAATCGTTGCAGGTATCGCGAGCCGCGAAGGACATAAATTTAGTTACATGGACTTCCTAAAAGTCGGTTTCCCAATTATGATCGTTTCATTAATCATTTCTCACATTTATATTTATTTACGCTACCTTATGTAGTAGAAAAAGCGCTCTGATAATCAGGGCGCTTTTTTACTTATAGCTACTTATCAACAAAAATGAAAAATCTACTCTTTATATCTCACCGGTTCATTTCGAATAATAAATAAGTGAATCGGTAAGAACACCGAAAATGTGATTACATGAATAATCGTAAATAATATAGAGTTCGTTCCGTATCTGTCTAAAATAGCGTAGATAAGATAAATGGACAATACAATCGATACAGCTGTTGCTAGTAAACTTATAATTGGTACGAAATTAAAAATGAAACATGCAACATATATGCCGAATACTTTCCACCCTGCTTCTTCTTTCAAAAAATCTGGTAATTTATCTTTCGCTAAGTCCCCCCACGTCTTACTATTCAAAAACGGAATAAACGCAAGCACCCCGTCCGTTGCACCATCATTTTTCGCCATCGAATAAAGTGCAAAAGCCGTTAACAAATATGAAATAATTGCCCAAATCAATATAACAAGAATAAACGCAAAACTAAGAGCAAAGAAACCTGCTAGTACGCCTTGATCCTCCATCTTATCCTCTCCTCTCTACTTTCAACATATTTCATTACATTGCAAGTTATGTTTTAAAATTTATCCAAACTCTTTGTATAATAAGAGAAGAAAGAGAATAAGAGAGGAGAAACACGTATGCATCCATTTGTAAAAGCATTACAAGAGCATTTTACAGCTCATCAAAATCTTGAAAAAGCAGAACCTATGGCTCGTTATATGAAAAATCACTTCCCATTTCTAGGTATTCAAACACCGGAAAGACGCCAATTATTAAAAGACATCATTCAAATACATACTCTCCCAGATAAAAGAGACTTCCAAATTATCGTACGTGAACTTTGGGACTTACCAGAACGTGAATTCCAAGCGGCTGCACTTGATATTATGCAAAAATATAAAAAGCATATAAACGAAACACATATCCCCTTCTTAGAAGAATTGATTGTAACAAAATCTTGGTGGGACACTGTCGATAGCATCGTACCTACATTTTTAGGTAATATCTTTTTACAACATCCAGAATTGATTTCTGCCTATATCCCAAAATGGATTGCATCAGATAACATTTGGTTACAACGTGCCACTATTTTATTCCAACTCAAATATAAACAAAAGATGGATGAAGAACTTCTTTTCTGGATTATTGGACAACTACATTCTTCAAAAGAATTTTTCATTCAAAAAGCAATTGGCTGGGTCCTTCGTGAATATGCAAAAACAAATCCGGATGTAGTTTGGGAATACGTGCAAAACAATGAGCTCGCTCCATTAAGTAAGCGCGAAGCAATTAAGCATATTAAACAAAATTACCGAATAAATAACGAAAAAATAGGCGAGACTCTATCATAGATAGACGCGTTCCTCTATTGAGATTTAAAAAAGAACGTGTTAGAATATGTTCATTATTATTAATATAAGTAGCGATGACGGACTTATAAGTACTTGCATAAAAAGCGATTCAGGGATAGTGAAAGCCTGAAGCCGCAAGGAAACGGCAGTCCTGAGCAATACATGATAAAGTGGATGCACCTTTTGTGTATCAACTAGGGTGGAACCGCGGGCAAACGCTCGTCCCTAGGCAAATAAGCCTTGGGATGAGCGTTTTTTTATGTTCTTTTTAACATATACTGCCCGTTTCCAAAGTATCAGAGTATGTCATCGCCAATACGTTAACTTTCAAAAGGAGGATTTTCTTATGTATTCAATGGAACAAGTTGTAAACTTAGCGAAACATCGCGGTTTTGTTTTCCCTGGTTCTGAAATTTACGGTGGTCTTGCAAACACTTGGGATTACGGCCCACTTGGAATCGAATTAAAAAATAACGTTAAAAAAGCTTGGTGGAAAAAATTCATTCAAGAATCTCCACACAACGTTGGTTTAGACGCAGCTATTTTAATGAACCCTAAAACTTGGATCGCTTCTGGTCACGTTGGTAACTTCAACGATCCAATGATCGACTGTAAAAAATGTAAAGCTCGTCACCGTGCTGACAAATTAATTGAGGATGCTTTAGATGCAAAAGGCATCGAAATGGTTGTTGACGGTCTTACTTTCGACCAAATGGCTGACTTAATGAAAGAACATGAAGTAAAATGTCCTGATTGCGGTAGTGAAGAATTTACTGAAATCCGTCAGTTCAACTTAATGTTCAAAACATTCCAAGGTGTTACAGAGTCTAGCACAAACGAAATCTTCCTTCGTCCTGAAACAGCACAAGGTATTTTCGTAAACTTCAAAAACGTTCAACGCTCTATGCGTAAAAAGCTTCCATTTGGTATCGGCCAAATCGGTAAGAGTTTCCGTAACGAAATCACACCTGGTAACTTCACATTCCGTACACGTGAATTTGAACAAATGGAACTTGAATTCTTCTGTAAGCCTGGTGAAGATTTAGAGTGGTTCGCATTCTGGCGTGAAACTTGTAAAAACTGGTTACTTTCACTTGGTATGTCTGAAGAGAGCATGCGTCTTCGTGACCACGGTGAAGAAGAGTTATCTCACTACAGTAATGCAACAACTGACATTGAATTCAAATTCCCATTCGGTTGGGGCGAACTTTGGGGCGTTGCATCTCGTACAGACTTCGACTTAAAACGTCACATGGAACACTCAAACGAAGACTTTAACTATATCGATCCACAAACGAATGAGCGTTACGTACCATACTGCATCGAGCCATCTTTAGGCGCAGACCGCGTAACATTAGCATTCTTATGTGATGCATATGAAGAAGAGCAATTAGAAAACGATTCTCGTACAGTTCTTCGTTTCCACCCTGCTTTAGCACCATACAAAGCAGCTATCTTACCATTATCTAAAAAGCTATCTGAAGGTGCTACTGAAGTATTCGCAGAATTAGCTAAAGACTTCATGGTAGACTTTGATGAAACTGGTTCTATCGGTAAACGTTACCGTCGTCAAGACGAAATCGGTACACCATTCTGTATCACATACGACTTCGACTCAGTTGAAGACAAAGCTGTTACAGTACGTGACCGTGACACAATGGAACAAGTTCGTATGCCAATTAGCGAACTAAAAGGTTTCTTAGAGAAGAAAATCCAGTTCTAATTATAAGAAAAAGAGGCTGCTCATAAGAGCGCCTCTTTTTTATTTTTCACGTTTTTCTTTAATTGCTACTGTACATCTTGATATACATAGTAAATCATCATTTTCATCAATAATGCGAACATCCCAAACCATTGTCGATTGTCCTCTATGTATTGGTGTTCCAATCGCTGTTACAATTCCATCTTTCTTTGAGCGAATGTGGTTCGCATTAATTTCTAATCCGAAACAAATACATTTTTCTTGATCAATTAAATTATATGAACCAACACTTGCCACTGTTTCTGCTAATGCAACCGATGCACCACCATGTAAAAATCCAAATGGCTGATGCGTACGCTCATCAACAGGCATCGTAGCAACCACCTTATCTTCTGTCATCTCTAACAACTCAATTCCAAGTGAATCCATTAAAGTTTTTGCCATATCGCTTCCCCCTTCTCTTACTTTAATTAAATGTATAATTTTACCTATTTATTTTCAAACTACTTATAACACTTATATAAGGAGGCTTCACCTAAATGAAACAGAAATTTTGTATATTACTGCTTATGTTCTCCTTGCTGACTATTGTACCAAATTGTGCAATAACAGCCAAAGCATCTAACCTGACAATCGATGTTAAGACTGTAACGCAAAAAGGTAAGAAACCTTATATAGAATATCAAATAAACAGGCCTTCTTTTCACGAATTTTCTGACTCTAAATTTCAAAATAAACTCAATTTATACTACAAAAAATCCACTGACAAATTTAAAACCAAATTAGAAAAAGAAGCAAAAAAATATTATAAAGAGACAGAAGGATCTAGTACACCATTTCATCCGTACGTAGCAAATGTTGATTATAAAGTCTCTTTAAACAAACCACCTTTTCTTAGCCTATATGTGAATTACTATCAATATACTGGTGGAGCACACGGTCTTTATACGTGGAAGGCAAATACATTCGATTTAAACGAAAAAAAGGTACTGCACTTAGACGATTTATTTGAACAAAAGGATAAATATAAAGATGTAATCCGTGCGGAGATTGTACGACAAATTAAACAAAATGAAAGCATTTATTTTCCTGATGCAACTGAAAAAGTAATGAGTATGAAAAAATTCCACTTCTTTTTAGAGCCAGACAATCTCGTCATTTATTTCCCTTTATATGAGATTGCTCCCTATTCAAGTGGAATTCCGCAATTTCGTATTCCATATACGTTGCTAAGAGACTATTTAAAGCCTTCTTATCAAAATATTTTGATTGACAACAAGTAAATATTTTCGCTACGATAATGTTAACCTAAAAACAACAAGAGGTTAACATTATGAGAAGATTTCATGTTTTAGATTTAGCATTAGCTGCCATGTTCGTTGCTCTTATGGCAATCGGTGCAAATATTGTATCTTGGGCACCATTCCTTCAAGTAGCAGGCATCCCATTATCTATGCAACCATTTTTCGCAATTTTAGCAGGTCTTCTTCTTGGAAGTAGACTTGGTGCCTTATCCATGACTGTATATATGCTCGTTGGCGTAGCCGGCGCACCAATCTTCGCTAACTTCAAAGCTGGATTTGGAGCACTTTTAGATCCTACTGGTGGTTTTATTATCGCATTTATTATCGTTGCTTACGTATCCGGAAAACTAGTAGAACAAAAAGAAAGACCAACATTCATTACATTTGCAGTTGCCTCTTTCACAGGAATTATTTTAACTTATATAATCGGTACTACTTACATGTACGGGGCAGTCAATCTCTTTATGGGCGGTAATATGAGCTATAAAGCTGCTTGGATGATTATGATGTGGTTTGCAGTAAAAGATATTGCATTTACAATTATCGGTGCTATTATCGCACCTCGCATATATTATGCTGTGCGTCGTTCTGCTTATCAGCATTCTCATTCGACGATTTCATAATAAAAAAATGAGTTATTTCAGTATACTGAAATAACTCATTTTTTATTATGACTCTTGATTCGCTTGTTCTTCTAAAATTTTCTTCATCATCGCAACCATGTCATCACGTAATTCTGGGTGTTGCAGAGCCATTTCGATTGTCGTTTGAACGAATCCTAGCTTTTCACCTACGTCGTAGCGCTTTCCTTCGAAATCGTAGGCAAATACACGTTGGATTTCATTTAAGCTTTGGATTGCATCTGTTAACTGAATTTCACCACCAGCACCGACATGTTGCTGTTCTAAGAACATAAAGATTTCAGGCGTTAAAATGTAGCGCCCCATAATCGCTAAGTTTGAAGGAGCTGTACCTTGTGCTGGTTTCTCAACGAAATTGCGAACTTGGTAACGACGACCTTCTTGTTCTAATGGATCGATAATTCCATAGCGATGTGTTTCCGACTCTGGAACAGTTTGTACACCAATAACAGAAGAAAGTGTTTTTTCATACTCATCCATTAATTGACGTAAACACGGTTTCTCAGCTTGGACAATATCATCACCTAGTAACACTGCAAATGGCTCATCACCAATGAATTTACGTGCACACCAAACAGCATGTCCTAGTCCCTTCGGCTCTTTTTGACGGATGTAATGAATATCTACCATTTTTGAAGAAGCTTGTACTTTTTCAAGCAACTCATATTTTTTCTTCTCTAATAAGTTTTGTTCTAGTTCAAATGCGTTATCAAAATGATCTTCGATAGAGCGCTTTGTTTTACCAGTAACAATAATAATATCTTCGATTCCCGATTTCACTGCTTCTTCTACAATGTATTGAATCGTTGGTTTATCTACTATCGGTAACATTTCTTTCGGCATTGCTTTCGTTGCTGGTAAAAAACGTGTTCCTAATCCAGCTGCTGGGATTATCGCTTTTCTTACTTTTTTCATCACAAAATACCCTCTCTCCTGTCGGAATCAATAGCAAGCATTTCCTACATAAAACAAAAGGGAGATTTCGCTCCCTTTTGTTCCTTACTACTTAAAATTACTTTGTATTATAAACGATTCATAATGTCTTCTTTAATAGTAAGTAACTTTTGTTCACTATTTTGTAAAGAACTATCTTTTACACCAAAGTAAAACTTAATCTTCGGCTCAGTTCCAGATGGGCGTAGGCAGAACCATGAACCATCCTCTAATTGATATTTTAACACATTTGATTTCGGTAAGTGAATCTCTTCTTTATGTCCATCTTGTAAAGATGTAACAACGCTCGCTTTATAGTCTTCAACTGCTACGACTGTTAAGCCCGCCACTTCTTTCGGAGGATTCTCACGGAACGTTGCCATCATCTCTTGGATTTTTTCCGCTCCATCTTTTCCTTTTAACGTTAACGATACAAGGTCTTCACGGAAGAAGCCGTACTTCTCAAATACTTCTAATAGACCGTCATATAACGTTTTCCCTTGTGATTTGTAGTATGCAGCTACTTCACATGCAAATAGAACAGATTGTACTGCATCTTTATCACGGCAGAATGGGCGGATTAAATAACCATAGCTTTCCTCATAACCGAATTGGAATTCATATTGTCCACTTTCTTCATACTGTCTAATTTTCTCACCGATAAATTTAAATCCAGTTAACGTATCAATTGTATCTAAACCGTATGCTTTTGCAATTGTACGACCAATTTCAGACGTTACGATTGTTTTTAATACGACACCGTTCTCTGGAAGCGTTCCGTTTTCTTTCTTTTGAGATAGTAAGTAATCAAGCATTAATGCACCTGTTTGGTTTCCTGTTAATACTTGGAACTCACCATTATGATTGCGCACTGCTACACCAAGGCGGTCTGCGTCAGGATCAGTTGCGATTAATATATCTGCGCCTACCTTTTCACCGTCACGAATTGCATACTCAAACGCTGCGTGCTCCTCTGGGTTCGGTGATTTTACTGTAGAGAAGTTTGGATCTGGTAACTCTTGCTCTTTTACAACTGTTACATCTGTAAATCCAACTTCTTTTAAACCACGGCGTACAGAAATATTTGATGTTCCGTGTAATGGTGTAAAGACGATTTTTAAGTCTTTACCGACCTTTTCCACCATTTCTTTATTAATGATGACATTGTTCAATTCTGCAGCATATGCATCATCTACTTCTTGTCCAATAATATGTAATAAACCGTCAGCTTTTAATTGCTCTACATCAGCGACTTCAACTGTTAATTCATCTTCTACTGCATTTACGTAGCTAATTAACTCATCTGCTTCTTTTGGAGGTAACTGTCCACCATCTTCACCGTATACTTTGTATCCGTTATATTCAGGTGGATTATGGCTTGCCGTAAGAACGATTCCACTTACTGTATGTAAATGACGAACTGCGAAAGAAAGTACTGGCGTTGGACGTAAGCTTTCAAACACATATGTTGTGATACCGCGTGCACCAAGTGTAGCAGCAACTTCCATTGCAAACTCAGGTGATTTATGACGAGAATCATAGGCTACAACAACACCGCGTTTTTTCGCTTCCTCACCTAACTTTTCGATAAAGCTTGCTAATCCTTTTGTTGCTTTACGAACTGTATATACATTTAAACGGTTCGTACCAGCACCAAGTTCACCACGCATACCACCTGTGCCAAACTCTAGATTTTTATAAAAGCTATCCTCGATTTTCTTCTCATCTTGCTTCATATTTTCTAGCTGTTCTTTTAATTCTGCATCTAATTGTGCGTAAGAAAGCCAGCGACTAAATTCTTGTTTCCAATTCATTCTTCTCTCTCCTCTCGCTCGTCATACCTTTATTATATGAAAAAAACATGCTGTATCTCAATATTTTATAAAATCTAACAGGATTTTACTAGGAATATTTGTATACACTATTATTAAATACTCCACTAAAGGGAATGAGGATTATGCACGAATGGGGCTTGTCAGAAGAGCTCAAAATACAAACAAAGCAAATGATTGAAATTGCTGAAAAAGAACTATCGATTATGAGGAACGCAATCGATAAAGAAGACGAATGTATTTTATGCAAAATGGAAGATATTCATCATATGTTAGCAAATGTACAAACATTGGCAGCTACATACTATATTCAGGCATATTTATCACCTTATACGGAAAGTTCATCTTTTATTACGACAGCTATCCAACATTTAAGCGCCAGAAAACATGGTGCTCTTATCGTCGTGGAACGAAACGAGACGCTTGAAGCTCTCATTCAAACTGGAACGACATTAAACGCTCATTTAACTGCGCCATTACTCGAATCAATATTTTATCCAGGTAACCCTCTTCATGACGGTGCCGTTCTCGTAAAAAATAATCATATTGTCTCAGCTGCTAATATTCTTCCTTTAACGAAAAGTACAGAAGTTGATCCTGAGCTAGGAACACGTCACAGAGCTGCAATTGGCTTATCTGAAAAGAGTGATGCACTTATATTAGTTGTCTCTGAAGAAACGGGCCGTACTTCTTTTGCTTTAAATGGGGTTTTGTATACGATTTCTTTATAAAGTGAAACTTTAATCAGCCCTCACCAATCGAGCGTTTACCGGCAATCCGACCTAACTGCTTTCCTTTCGCTGAATTTTGAGTTATGGGTCTTACTACCCGGCAAATAGTGGGATAAACAAACCTATAAAAAAGAAGACTGTTCCAAAATATCGGAACAGTCTTCACTTATACTCTTATTCTTCTCCAAAACGCTCCACAAGTGTTGCAAGTGTACGTACCATTGCGCCAGTTGCTCCAGCTGGACCTAAGTCGTGCGCACCTTTTGTTTCTGATGTTCCAGCGATATCTAAGTGTACCCATGGTGTATCTTCAGCGAATTCGCCTAAGAATGTACCTGCCATAACCGCATGTCCTTCACGGCCTGGTGAGTTATTTAAATCAGCAAACTTACTGTTTCTCACACGTTCTTTATCACGATCAAAAATCGGTAGTTGCCAAATTGGCTCATCTGTTTCCATAGAAGCCTCTAGCACTTGCTCAAATAACTCTTCATTATTTGTCATTGCGCCTGTCGTATAGTTTCCAAGTGCAACAATTACACCGCCTGTTAATGTTGCAACATCAACAAGGTAGTTTGCACCAAGTTTTTTCGCATACGTAATACCGTCAGCTAAAGCTAGACGACCTTCTGCATCCGTATTTAATACTTCAATTGTTTTTCCGCTCATAGATGTGATTACATCGTCTGGCTTAAATGCCGTACCACTTACAACGTTATCAGTTGAAGGAATAACAGCGATCACATTTTGTTCTGGGCGAAGTTCACCGATAATTTCCATCGCACCTAATACAGCAGCTGCACCGCCCATATCACCTTTCATACCAACCATGCCTTCACGTGGTTTTAAAGAATAACCACCAGTATCGTATGTAATACCTTTTCCAACGAACCCAATGACATCTGTCCACTCTTCTTTTCCTTTATAAATAAGAGCAATCATTTTTGGTGGCTCTACACTACCTTGGTTTACTGCAAGTAACGCACCCATACCAAGGTCTTCCATCTCTTCTTTCTCAAGAACTTTATAGTCCATATCATATTTCTCCGCTAATTCAACAGCATACTCAGCAAGCTTTGTCGCTGTTAATACGTTTGGCGGCATATTTACAAGTGTACGAGCTGAATTTGTTGCACGTCCATGTACGTAGCCAACTGTTAATGCTGCTTCAATTTCTTGTGCATCTTCCGCTGTAATAGCCGTGAACTTCTCTAACTCTACACGATCCTTTTTATCTGATTTATACGTTTGTAACTCATATGTACCAAGGCCTTGTACCTCTGCCGCAATATGAGCGACATCAATCGCGTCTAATTTCTCTGTTACGAAAGAATCAAGTAAGATTGCTGCATCTCGTACTTTTGCTGCTTGCAGTGTTTTAAACGCCTTACCAAGAGCCGCACGTAACGTTTCTGTCGTGTAAGATTCTTTCTTTCCTAAACCAACAAAGTAATAACGTTTCACATTTATTTTCCCTAAGCTATGTACTTTCGAAATGGCCTTTTTCTTCGTAGATAATTCTTTCTCTTCTAGTAAAACTTGTAATTGCCCTTCAAACGCTTTGTCCAGTTCTTGTACAAAACTACTCATTTTCTCTTCTTCAAATAAAGCAACAATTACCGCTTCATGACCTGCTAATTCTTTTTGTACTTGAAACATGTTCAGACCCCCTAAATTTCTCTACCACCATTATAACTTTATTTTCGATAAAATGCGATAATTCTAACTACAGTTATATGGCGTGTAAAATCGCAGATCCAAAATCTCCTCTATCATGAAATAAGCCAAGAAAAAAAGTCTAGCGTAATTACGACTAGACTATCTTTGTTTTAAATATTGACCACGAAACACTTGCATCGTTTCGTCTTGATTTAACATCGTTAACTCTTCTTCTGTAAATTTACCATTTCCTACTTTTACTACGTACACATTTACTTTTTTCTTACCCCATTGGCTATAAACATCTTTCACCGTATCATAATATAGATCAAGACGGTTTCCTTTTATTGCACCGCCCTTATCAGCTACTACACCATACCCGTAACCTGGCACGAAGAGAATCGTTCCAATCGGGAATACGCGTAAGTCCGCAGCAATTGTGGAATATAAATCCCTTTTCACTTTGACACCTGAATATGTAATACCATACTCTGGATGCCCTGGCCTCTTACCAGTTGACTCAATCCCCGATGTATAACCTGTTGCAGTCATTTCAATTGAACGATATTTAGACCAGTCGTTTGCCTGCTCTAAAGCATTTATCACTTCTTTACTCGGAGCAACATTTCTCTTAACTTCTGCTGCATGTACTTCTTTTGCACTCATTCCTTCATATATCTTTACAATCTCTAATAAAGAAACTCCTGTGAAAGCATTCCATGTTACGCATAATGCAATTGCAAGTAAACAAGTCATCATAATGCGAATACAATATCGTTTTAACATTTTTATATTCCACACTCCTTCATCGTTAATCATTCCCTATACGATGAAGGAATATGCAAAAAAATAATCTCCAACTTAATTGGAGATTAAAACATTTGATATCCGCTTTTCCGAAGTTTCTTGATTACGACTCCTGCTAAAGCAGCCCCTACTAATCCAGTAGATAGAATAAATACGTCTGCTTGTCCTAAGTGCGATACACTTGTCCCAAATGAAGAAAATGTTTCTTTCGGTTTTGAAAAATAATCCCACATACTCGCTTTATTAATAATAAGCATACAAACAATCGGATACACAATAACCATTACCCAAGTAGCTCGCAAAATCATGTTGAGTAAAAATCCAATTCCAAAGAACAAAATAAAGAATAACATCATTGAAATAAGTAGTACCGGTATACTCACTCTTTTCCCCTCTCCTTCGCACGTGCCGTAAATACGTGATAAGCTGTATAACCAAATGGTTCACCTGGATTTAATGTTTTGTCCACTTCAAGATGTAGTTCTGATCTTCCTTCTAACAAATATTTAATAAGCACAGACGTATTCGGATCGTCTACAATCTTATCCGGATGTAAGAACGCCACTTCAGACAATTCTTTCTCCTGTACAATAATATTTTCTCCTTCAGGTTCCAAAAGGAAAATAATCATATTATCACTAATCTCATTACGAATAACACCCGATCGAACACCAATAATCCCCTTCACATGAGCGACAATGCCTGTCTCTTCTAACACTTCGCGTTTCACAGCTTCATCAACCGTCTCACCTTCATTTACAAAACCAGCCGGTAAAGACCATTTCCCTTTTAATCCACTGTATTTCTTCTTAACAAATAGCCACCTACCATCTTTTGTAGCTACTAAACCACTAACAGCTAGCCATACCTTCCCTCGTTTCTCCATGATGTAATAACCTCCTCCATCAGAACGGACAGAATATTCTTTCTTTTTTATATATTATACTATATTTTTAATATGAAAAAAGCAGAAACAGCTCTTAGCCGTTTCTGCTTTTTCTACTATATATTAAAAGAACTTTAATTTACCTTTTTTAAGAACTAATAAAGGTCCACCTAATAAGAATAGGTAACGGTTATCGATTACTTTCTTCATGAAGGAAGCTTTCCAACCTGTTAACTTTTTACCCATAACAACGCCCATTGCATCGTCATGACCTAAAGAACATACAGATCCTTTATTATCGAATGCGAATTTCTTCATTTCGCCCTTGCCACGAACTAATACAGTTAAGTTGTGTGCAATATTGTAACCTTGTTGAATTGCAATTTGTGCTGTTGGTGGGTAAGGACGGTTAATTTCTTCATTAATGATTAACGCTGCGTCACCAACCATGAATACATCTTCGTATCCTGGAGCGTGCATGTACTCATCAACTTTTACACGTCCGCGCATTGCTTCAAAGCCAGACTCTTCCACAATACCATTACCACGAACACCTGCAGCCCAAACTACTGTTTCAGACTTAATTAATTCAGTGTCATCGCCATTCGCAACGATAATACCTTCTTCAGTTGCTTCTTTAATTGCTGTACCGATGCGGAATTCTACACCTTTTTTCTCAAGCTGTTTTACAGCGTATTCTACTAACGCTGGATCGAAACCTGGAAGTGCTGTTGGAGCAGCTTCTACACAGATGATACGTGCTTTTTCACGTGGTACATTATACTCTTTGCAAAGTTCAGGAACACGGTTTGCAAGCTCACCTACGTACTCGATACCAGTAAATCCAGCACCACCAACAACGATTGTTACTAACTCATCGCGTTGTTCAGTTGCATATTTAGAGAAACTAGCTTCCATATGCTCACGAATTTCACGAGTTGCATTAATGTTAGCGATTGAGAATGCATGCTCTTTTAATCCTGTAATTCCGAATGTTTCTGATTCGAAACCAAGACCAATTACTAAGTAATCATACTCTAACTCACCATCTTTTAAGATAATGCGTTTTTCAGCAGCTTTAATTTCTACTACTGTGTCTTGTACAAAGTTCACTTTATTTGTATCAATAACGTCTTGAATATCTAGACAGATTTTTTCATCTTGTAATGTACCAGCTGCGCTCTCATGTAACCAAGTCGCTTGGTAGTGATAGCTGTTGTTGTTTACTAGCGTAATTTCAGCTTCATTTACAGATAATGCTTTTTGCAGACGAACAGTCGTAATCATCCCGCCATAACCTGCACCTAAAACTACGATTTTTGGAGTCTTCACCAAATCACAACCCTTTTCTTTATATAATAGTAATAAAAAATAATACCAAGTACTAAAAACTCTATTTGTCAAGAATGTGGAATTTATCACATTCTATATCATAACAAAACGCAGTCAAAAAATCGTACGAATTTTGTCATAGAAATTTAACATAATACTTCCCTATATTAGTCGGTTTTATTCCAGAATTCAAGCGTCTGGAGAATTATCAATATTTTAAAATAACATAGCGTTTTCAAGGGTTTTTTAGCCTTTTTTTCATGTATTTTCCTTTCTGTATATTTTATACAATAAAAAAGAACCTATGCGAAAACTTACACACAATTCAGTCGTTTTCAGAAGTATTATGAACTCAAATATGCTATCATTTATTTGAAAGTGTCATCATTTGCAGGATTTTCGTGTACATATGAACAATATATGAAATCAATATCAAAATTCCATCTATAGGGGGAATGAAAGTGGCAGAAAATCAAAAAGTTTACGACATAACAATTATTGGTGGTGGTCCAACGGGACTGTTCACAGCATTTTATGGCGGTATGAGACAAGCAAGTGTAAAAATCATTGAAAGCTTACCTCAACTTGGCGGACAATTATCCGCACTCTACCCTGAAAAATACATTTATGATGTGGCTGGATTTCCAAAAGTGCGCGCACAAGAATTAGTTGATAACTTAAAAGAGCAAATGAAGAAATTTGACCCAACTGTTTGTTTAGAAGAAGCTGTCGATACGCTTGAGAAACAAGCTGACGGTATATTTAAACTTGTTACGAATAAGCAAACTCACTATTCTAAATCAGTTATTATTACTGCTGGCAATGGTGCTTTCCAACCACGCCGCTTAGAATTAGAAGGTACAGCGAAATACGAAAAGAAAAACTTACATTATTTCGTTGATGATATGAATAAATTTGCTGGTAAGCGCGTCGTAGTATTTGGCGGTGGCGACTCAGCAGTAGACTGGACAATGATGTTAGAACCGATTGCTGAAAAAGTTACAATCGTTCATCGTCGTGATAAATTCCGTGCGCATGAACATAGCGTAGAAAGCTTAATGAATTCTCGTGCAGAAGTAAGTACACCATACGTTCCAGTAGAACTCATTGGTGATGACAAGATTGAACAAGTCGTTCTTCAACATGTAAAAACGGAGGAAAAAATTATCATCGATGTTGATGACGTAATCGTAAACTACGGCTTCGTTTCTTCTCTTGGCCCAATTAAAAACTGGGGCTTAGATATACAAAAAAACAGCATCCTTGTAAATTCAAAAATGGAAACAAATATTCCTGGCATTTACGCTGCTGGTGACATTTGTACATATGAAGGAAAAGTAAAACTTATCGCTTGTGGATTTGGCGAAGCACCGACAGCAGTAAACAATGCAAAAGCTTACTTCGATCCAAATGCAAAACTTCAACCGATGCATAGCTCAAGTATGTTTTAATATGCAAAAATAAAGCTCCTTCCATACGTGGAAGGAGCTTTCCTTTTATATAACATAAAAGCACACTGAGTCCAATAAACTATCGAACTCAGTGTGCTTTTCGTCTAAAAAATTATTGTTTTCTTCTTCTACCTAATACGAATAATACTCCGCCAACTAAGAATGAAATTCCCGCACCAACTGACATCATCCATGAATGTGCTCCCCCTGTTTTCGGTAATTCTTTTTCTACTTTTACTTGCGGTTCTTTAATTAACTTTTCCAGTCTTACTTCCGGTTTCTCCGGTTTCACTTCTGGTTTCTTCAGATCTTTCGGTTCCTCCGGTTTCACTTCTGGTTCCTTCGGCTCTTTCGGTTCCTCCGGTTTCACTTCTGGTTCTTTCGGCTCTTCCGGTTTCACTTCTGGTTCCTTCGGCTCTTTCGGATCCTCTGGTTTCACTTCTGGTTCTTTTGGTTCTTTCGGTTCCTCCGGTTTCACTTCTGGTTCCTTCGGCTCTTCCGGTTTCACTTCTGGTTCCTTCGGCTCTTCCGGTTTCACTTCTGGTTCCTTCGGCTCTTCCGGCTTCACTTCTGGTTCCTTCGGCTCTTCCGGCTTCACTTCTGGTTCCTTCGGCTCTTCCGGCTTCACTTCTGGTTCCTTCGGCTCTTCCGGCTTCACTTCTGGTTCCTTCGGCTCTTCCGGCTTCACTTCTGGTTCCTTCGGCTCTTCCGGCTTCACTTCTGGTTCCTTCGGCTCTTCTGGTATCTTAAGATCTTCTTTTGTTTTCGGTAAAATTGTAACTGTAGGCTCAAGTGGTGGATTTATTTTATCGTCCACTACCGCTCTATTTGTTATCCCTTTACTTGGTGCTGCTTTTACCTTCACTTTAAAAATAATACTACGTTCTTTCGTATCTGTAATTTCTAGATACTTTGCTATTACTTTTCCAAACTCCATTTTTAACTCTATTGGATTTGGTTCAGCCCCTTCAAATCTAATGCTATCTTGCACGTACTCTAAACCGGCTGGAATTTCATCTTCTACCTTTACCTCTGCTAGTTTGCCGTTTTCTACCGTATTTTTGAAACTAATTCGGTATTCTACTTCTTCTCCTAGCTTCGGTTCTTTATTATTTACTGTCTTCGTCGCTTTTAACTTACCATCTTTATATTCTGGCTTTATTGTCGCTGTCGGTTCCATAACTGGATGATCTGAATCATCTACATGAATGATCGCTTTATTTGTTATTTCCTCTCCAACTTTTACTGATTCTTTTACCTTTACTTTAAAGATGATACTTCTTTCTTTCGTATCCGTAATTTCTGGATACTTCACTGTTACTTTTCCATTCTCGACTTTAAGTTCTGTTGGCACAGGCTTATCACCTACGGCCTCCAGACTTTCTTTCACATACTCTAAACCAGACGGAATTTCATCTTCAATCTTTACATCAACTAACTTCCCGCCATCTACTGTGCCGTTAAAAGTAATTCGATATTCGATTTCTTCCCCTAGCTTTGGTTCATGGTTACTTACTTCTTTCCTTGCCTCTAGTTTCCCATCTTTATATTGAGGTGTAATTGGTATAAGTGACTCAACTGGTGGATTTGTCGGATTATTATCATCCACAACCGCCTTGTTTATAATTTCTTTTCCTACTTGTACCGTTTCTTGTACTTTCACTTTAAAGATGATACTTCTTTTTTTCGTATCCGTAATTTCTGGATACTTTGCTGTTACTTTTCCATTCTCAACTTTAAGTTCTACTGGATTTGGTTCCGGCCCATCAGACTTTATACTATCCTGTACGTATTCTAAACCAGCTGGAATTTCGTCCTCTACTTTTACCTCAGTTAGTTTGCCGTTTTCTACTGTATTTTCAAAACTAATTCGATATTCTACTTCTTCTCCTAACTTCGGTTCATGGTTACTCACTGTCTTTTCAGCTTGTAATACACCCTCTTTATGTTGAGGTTGTATCGCGACATTCGGTTTCTCTGGTGGATTTATAGTATCTTCCACAACCGCCGTATTCACAATCGCTTCGCCAATTTTAGCTTTTTCTTTCACTTTTGCTTTAAAGACGATACTTCTTTCTTTCGTATCCGTAATTTCTGGATATTCTGCGAGTACTATGCCGTTTTTCACTTTTACATGCAACGGTTTTGGATTATCCCCCTCAGCTCTTCCGCTACCTTCTACAAACTCTAAACTGTTTGGTAATTCATCCTTAATTTTCACCTTCGCTAATTTTCCGTGCTCAACTACGTTACGGAACGTAATTCGATACTCTACTTCTTCTCCTAATTTTGGAGCTGGGTTATTTACTGTTTTCTCAGCTTTTATTTTTCCATTCTTATACTCCGGTGTAATAATCGCTTCTGGTTTTTGCGGAGGATTCTTCGGATTATCATCATCCACAATTGCCGTATTCACGATTTTCTTCCCGACTTTTACTGCTTCTGTTACTTTTACCTTAAAGATAATGCTACGCTCAGCTGTATCAGTAATATTTTCATACTTCGCTGTAATTTTTCCAGCTTCTTCTTTTAACTCTACCGGATTTGGTTCATTACCTTCTGCTTTTAAACTATCCTTCACATACTCTAATCCATTTGGTAGTTGATCCTCAATTTTCACTTCTGCTAGTTTTCCGTTTTCTACCGTATTTTTAAAACTAATTCGGTACTCTACTTCTTCTCCTAGCTTTGGATCTTTTTTACTTACCTTTTTATTAGCTTTAAATTTACCATCTTTATGCTGCGGTGTAATATCTACTTCTGGTCGCTCTGGTGGATTTTTTGTATCATCAACAATTGCTTTATTTACAATTGCCTTGTCCACTTCAACGGAATCTTTCACCTTCACTTTAAAGATAATGCTTCTTTCTTTCATGTCAGTGATATTTTCATACTTCGCACTAACCTTACCAGCTTCTTCTTTCAACTCTACTGGGGCCGGCTTATCACCTTCTGCTTTTAGACTATCTTTCACATACTCTAAACCAAACGGAATTTCATCCTCAATTTTAACCTCTGCCAGTTTTCCATCTTTCACCGTATTATTAAATGAAATTCGATATTCGATTTCTTCACCTAGCTTCGGTTTATGATTATTCACCTTTTTATGAGCAGCAATTTTACCATCTTTATATTGTGGTGTAATTTTTGCTGTCGGATCAATTACTGGATGGTTCGGATCATCAACATGGATAATCGCTTTATTTGTAATGTCCTTCCCTATTGTAACCGAATCTTTTACCTTCACTTTAAAGACAATACTTCTTTCTTGCGTATCCATAATCTCTGAATACTTTGCCATTACCTTACCATTTTCTACTTTCAACTCCACTGGTTTTGGCTCTTCACCTTCAGCTTTTTCGCTTCCTTCTACAAACTCTAATCCAGCTGGAATTTTATCTTCTATTTTTACCTCTGCTAGTTTTCCATCTTTCACCGTATTATTAAAAATAATTCGATATTCGATTTCCTCACCTAACTTCGGTTCATGGTTACTTACTTCTTTTCTTGCCTCAATTTTCCCATCTTTATATTGTGGTGTAATCGGTACATAAGGCTCTTCTGGCAGATTCTTTATATCATCTACAATTGCCTCATTTACGATTTCTTCTCCCACTTTTACGCTTTCTTTTACCTTCGCTTTAAAGACAATGCTTCTTTCCTCTGTATCTGTAATTTCTGGATACTTTGCCATTACCTTATTATTTTTCACATGTAGCTCTACTGGTTTCGGTTTAGAACCTTCTGCCGTGATACTGCCCTCCACATACTCTAAACCATTTGGTAATGCATCCTTTATATTTACCTCTGCTAGTTTTCCGTTTTCTACCGTGTTTTTAAAACTAATTCGGTATTCTACTTCTTCTCCTAGTTTCGGTTTATGATTATTCGCCACTTTCTGCGCAGCAATTTTACCATCTTTATATTGCGGAGTAATTTCCACATGAGGCTCTTCGGGCTCATTTTTTGTATCTACTACGATTGCTTTATTAACAATCTCCTTGCCTACTTCTGCCTCTTCTTTTACTCTCACTTTAAAGATAATACTTCTTTCTTTTGTATCCGTAATTTCTAGATACTTTGCCATTACCTTGCCGTTTTCAAATTTCAATTCTACCGGACTTGGTTTAGAACCTTCTGCTTGTAAACTGTTCTCCACGTACTCTAATCCAGCTGGAATTTCATCTTCTACTGTAACCTCTACTAGTTTTCCGTTTTCTACCGTGTTTTTAAAACTAATTCGGTATTCTACTTCTTCTCCTAATTTCGGTTTTTTATTGTTTACAAATTTCTCTGCTTTAAGCTTACCGTCTTTATATTCTGGCGTAATTGTTACTTCTGAAGTTGTTGGATCTTTTGTATCATCAACAACTACTTTATTGACAAGGCCTTCACCAACTTTAAATTCTTCTTTTACTTTCGCTTTAAAGACGATACTTCTTTCTTCTGTATCCGTAATCTCTGGATATTTGGCGATTACTTTTCCATCTTTCACTTTCAGTTCTACTGGATCCGGCTTAGTACCTTCCGCTCGTAAACTATCTTTCACATACTCTAATCCATTTGGTAAATTGTCTTCTATTTTTACCTCTGCTAGCTTTCCGTTTTCTACCGTGTTTTTAAAACTAATTCGGTATTCTACTTCTTCTCCTAACTTCGGCGTTTCATTATTTACCGTCTTCTTCGCTTCCACTTTTCCGTCTTTATGCTGCGGAGTAATTTCTGCCGTCGGTGTTTCTGGTTCATTTTTCGTATCATCAACAATTGCTTTGTTAACGATTTTTTTACCGACTTTCACTTCTTCCTTTACTTTCACTTTAAAAGTGATACTTCTTTCTTCTGTGTCCGTAATCTCTGGATACTTCGCCATTACCTTACCATTTTCCATTTTCAATTCTACTGGATCCGGCTTAGTATCTTCTGCTTTCACACTGTTTTCTACATACTCTAAACCTTCTGGTAAAGTATCTTCTATTTTTACCTCTGCTAGTTTTCCGTCTTCTACCGTGTTTTTAAAACTAATTCGGTATTCTACTTCTTCTCCTAACTTCGGCGTTTCATTATTTACCGTCTTCTTCGCTTTCACTTTTCCGTCTTTATGTTGCGGAATAATTTCTGCTGTCGGTGTTTCTGGCGGATGTTTCGTATCGCTCACAATCGCTTCATTAACAATTGAATCGCTCACTTTACCTTTTACTTTCACTTTAAAGGTAATACTTCTCTCTTTTGTATCTGTAATCTCAGGATACTTTGCCATTACCTTACCGTTTTCAAATTTTAATTCCACTGGATCTGGCTTAGAACCTTCTACTTTTAAACTATCTTTCACATACTCTAATCCATTTGGTAAATCATCTTCTATTTTCACCTCTGTTAGCTTTCCATGTTCTACCGTATTTTTAAAGCTAATTCGGTATTCCACTTCTTCTCTTAACTTCGGCGTTTCATTATTTACTATCTTTTTTGCTTCAAGTTTTCCATCTTTATACTGAGGAGTAATTTCCGCTGTCGGATTAACTGGCTTATTTTGCGAATCATCAATAGTTGCTTTATTAATGATTTTTTTACCGACTTTTACTTCTTCTTTTACTTTCACTTTAAAAACGATACTTCTTTCTTCTGTATCCGTAATTTCTGGATATTTTGCCATTACTTTACCGTTTTCAAATTTCAGCTCTACTGAATCTATTCCGGCACCTTTTGCTTTCAAACTATTTTCTACATACTCTAAACCTTCTGGTAAAGTATCCTCTACTGTCACGTCTGTTAGCTTTCCGTTCTTTACCGTATTTTTCATACTAATTCGGTATTCTACTTCTTCTCCTAACTTCGGTGTTTCATTATTTACGATTTTCTTCGCTTTAATTTTTCCATCTTTGTGTAATGGTGTAATTTTCGCTTCTGGTTCTTTCGGATCTTTCATATCATCAACAATTGCCTTATTGATGATTTCCTTCCCCACTTCCGCTTCTTCCTTCACCTTTACCTTAAAGACAATACTTCTTTCTTTCATATCCGTAATATTGTCGTATTCAGCAATAACTTTTCCATCTTTTACACTTAACTTTAATGGAGCTG
This sequence comes from Bacillus sp. JKS001846, assembly GCF_900176455.1. NCBI lineage: Bacteria > Bacillati > Bacillota > Bacilli > Caryophanales > Bacillaceae > Bacillus > Bacillus sp. JKS001846. Next base: position 850,078 of record NZ_FWYG01000001.1, on the reverse strand, counting down.
GTTTATCACCTTCAGCCTTTTCACTGCCTTTTACATACTCTAAACCGTTAGGAATTGTATCCTCTATTATTACCTTTTCTAGTTTTCCGTTTTCTACCGTGTTCTTAAAGCTAATTCGGTATTCTACTTCTTCTCCTAGTTTTGGTGATGGATTATCTACTGTCTTCTTCGAATCAATTATTCCATCCTTATGTTGCGGAGTAATTCTTTCCTCCGGTTCAATCGGTGGATTTTTCGTATCATCAACAATTGCTTTATTGACAATCTCTTTATCTACTTTTACTTCTTCCTTCACCTTTACTTTAAAGACGATACTTCTTTCTTTCATATCCATAATATCGATATACTTAGCTTTGACTATCCCATTTTCAACAGCTAATTCTACTGGTTCAGGTGCTTCTCCTTCGGCCTTGATGCTATTTTCTACATATTCAAGACCTTTTGGAATTGTATCTTCCACTCGCACCTTTTCTAGTTTTCCGTTCTCAACCGTATTATGAAAACTAATGCGGTACTCGATTTCTTCGCCTAACTTTGGTTTCTTATTATTAACTACCTTTGTAGCAGCAATTTCACCTTTTTTACTTTGCGGTGTAATAACAACCTTTGATTCAACAGGCTCATTTTTCGGATCTTTTGCAATTGCTTTATTTACGATTGCCTCCCCTACTTTTGCCGAATCTTTTACTTTCACTTTAAAAACAATACTTCTTTTTCTGTATCCGTAATTTCTGGATACTTGGCCATTACTTTGCCATCTTCCACTTTTAGTTCTACTGGCTCTGGTTTTATACCTTCAGCTTTCAAACTATCTTTCACGTATTCAACACCTTTAGGTAGTGTATCTTCTACTAGCACCTTTTCTAGTTTTCCGTTTTCTACCGTATTATAAAATGTAATTCGGTATTCCACTTCTTCTCCTAGTTTTGGTGTTTGATTCGTTACGCTTTTTTCTACATCCACTTTACCGTATTTATAATCCGGCGTAATCTTTTCCTCTGGATGCTCAGTTTGTCCATTTGGCTCACTCACAACCGCTTTATTAACAATCGTTTCTCCCGCTTTTGCCTCTTCTTTTACTTTCACTTTAAAGGCAATGCTTCGCTCTTTTGTATCCGTAATCTCTGGATATTTTGCGATTATCTTACCATTTTCTACTTTTAACTCTACTGGATTTGGTGCAGCACCTTCAGCTCTCACACTGCCTTGAACAAATTCTAAGTTAGCTGGAATTTCATCTTCTATTGTAACTGCATCTAGTTTTCCGTTTTCCACCGTATTTTTGAAGCTAATTTGATATTCAACTTCTTCTCCTAGCCTCGGCTTCTTATTTGTTGCTTTTTTCTTTGCAGCAATTTTACCGGCCTTATGCTGTGGTGTAATCTTCTCTTCTAGATTCTTTGGTGGATTTGTTTTATCTCTAACGGTTGCTTTATTAACAATTTCTTCACCAATTTTTGCAGTTTCTTTTACTTTTGTTTTAAAGACGATACTTCTTTCTTCCATATCCATAATTTCTGGATACTTTGCAATTACTTTTCCATTTTCAAACTTCAGCTCTACTGGCTCTGGTTTTGCACCTTCGGCTTTCAAACTATCTTTCACGTATTCAAGACTACTTGGTAATTCATCTTCAATGGTCAATACATCTAGACGTCCATCTTTTGTCTTATTTTTAAATGTAATACGATACTCTACCTCTTCACCTAACTTCGGTGTTTTATTAGAAGCTATTTTTCTCGCCTCTATTTCCCCTGGAACTTCTTTTGGGGTAGTAACCGTAACATTTGCATCGTCCTCAGTTTCATACTTTATCTCGGCACTATCTTGTCCCTTTACAACAACGACATTTTTTACTGTTGTATCTGATTGTACAGAATCTTTCACTTTTACTTTGAATGTAATAACGGTACTTTCACCCGGCTTTAAAACACCGCCGTCTTTAGCATTAGCACCTTCACCAACACGGAAATCAATTTGATTATTTACAAACTCCGCTTCATCATCGCTTGCATCATCTGTTTTATTTCCTTTATTACTTCCAGAAACATATTGAATAGACCCTGGAACATACTCTAAACGGTCATCTAATTTATCAAAACCTTTTACATTCGATACCGGCGCTTGATTATTTTTCGTATCATTTTTCACTTCAATTTGATACGTAAACTCTTCACCAGCTTTAATTTCCTTAACTTCTTTACCGGTACTATCTAATGCCTTTTTATCAACTTGTAAGTTTGGAGCATTATGTTCTGTAACGAATGTGGCGTTATTTAATACGTAAATATCACCGCCACCACCATATGCTCTAAAACGTATTTTTCCTTCTTTCAAATCATTCTTTACTTGAGTGGGTCCTTCAAGGTGATACGTATGAATATCTGTACTGAAAGAATTTGTCCAATCTGGATTATATCCTGGGTATTTTTTCGTAACAAATTCGTTAGTGCCATCTACTTGTACTTCTGTCATAGATGAGTCATTAACATCATTATCTTTACCTTTAATATTTTTAAACTTTTGATACCCTAACCCAAAATCATACTCTCCATAATCATAGGCATATCCATCATTATCAGCTGGATCACCTTGCGATGAAAAATAACTAAATTTCGCCTTAAAAGCGCCTTCTTTTGGTGTGTTTATTTTATTAACACTAATATCTGTCCAGGCTGTACTTTTTTGAGAGACTAGCCCTTCCCAAATCTTCATGTCTTTTACTGTTTCTTTATAGTTTTCATAAACTAATATAAGATTCCAGTTACCCCAGTAATAGCCGCCACCTGTTACATCTTTAATTTGTGGCACATTTGCAACTGTCAACGTTTGAGAAATACCTTGCTGTGCAATTATATTTGTTACATCTGCATACGCTACATATCCTGCGCCACTACCTGAGTAATTAGAAATATAAGGTAGATAATCAGCTTTTCTTATGCTATCAGCAGTTACCTCTGCATATTCTTTATTTCCCATTCTCATTTTGACTGGTTGCCTTACTTGATCCTCGGTAACCTTTCTATCAGCGATATTTCCTGGTAACCCCATTGCTGCTGTCCAGAATAAGTAAGCCTTTTTCACTTTACTTCCAGCAGGAATGTTAGGAAATGCACCTGTTGACGAATTAAAAGTACTATCATCGTTATCAACATCAACCGTCATTTTATTCGTTTTATAACCCATACTTTGTCTGCCATAATGATCAGATGTCAAACCAAGCGTCACATTACCAGTCTGTACTAAATTACCAGGAGCAATTGTAGAATACAACGGGTCTCCAAATCCTTGTTTATCTCCTGTTTGGATTTGAACCTTCGAAGCATTTTCTGATGCAGCTTGTACTTCTGCATCACTCTGCTTTACTGCTAAAGGTGATTGCTTTTTCTCTTTTTCTAGTTGCTTCTCAGCCTCAGGTTGTTTTATCTTCTCTATTTCTGTTTTTTGTGCAGATGTATTTTTATCTTCTACAGATACTTTTAATTTTCCATCCACTTCTTTAGTTTTTGAATCAGTTGTTGATCCGATAGCTTTCTTACTACTGTCAGCCTCATCATCGGTATTAGCTTCTAACTTCTCTTCAGAAGGAAGCCCTTCAACATCTACAGACATGTTTCCTATTTGTAGTTGATCCTTTTGCACACTAATTTTTTGCTTATACTCTTTATTAAAATGTTGCGCACGACGAGCTTTTATTAATACAGTCATTTTTTCATGTGATTTTAAATCTTGAATTTTAAGATTAGAAGAAAGAACCTTTCCTCCATTATCTTTTTCCTCTACATAGAAATCCGCTACCTTATTTTCAAGTAACTTCTCTCCGTTTACTTTCACAGATTGCGAAAGAAACTCAATTCCATTGTCATTATTTTGTTTAATTACTAATTCTCGGATTGGTGTATCTCCCGTATTTTCAATCTTATATTGAAATACGTGCTCCCTCTCCGCTACTTCTCCCTTATACATTTCAGCATTCACTTGATCTGCCTTAATTTTCACATCATTTCCTTGTAACTCATCCCAGCTTTTTTTATTTATCTCTGTAGCAAAAGCACTGGGCGAAGGCAATATGATGGATAGAAGAAGTGTGATCATTGTTACGACATTAAAACACTTCAATACTTGCTTCATATTTTCTACCTTTCTCCTTTCTATATACTTGCTATCCGCCTACTTCATTTCAGTAACCCTTTCATTTAGTAGCCGAATACATAGCAATATATATCCACTCGCAACAATCCGACCTACGAAAATGTATCGTTGAAATCCCAATGTCAACAATATAAATCTCATAGAATATTACTATTTTAATTTATCAAAAATAGCATATATACCGGACACTTATACAAACCTTTACCATACTTTTAATATAGTAAAAACATCGTGCTGTATAGGTTTATATAACAGTTAAAGGATACTTAAAAATTTTAACATACTCCTCATCCTATTTATACATACAATAGAAAATTTACCATTTTTTAGTTATTTTCAGTTTGTTTTTTATGATTAAAATTTTCTAAAAATAACAACCGTTACATGTAAAAATATGTTATATTAAACAAGAACAAACGTTCTTTTTTTAAAAAAAGGAGGAATTTTTTATGCTACACGAACCTATTATCGTAAAAAAAGAAGCTTTCCACGCAATCGGCGTTTCGGTTACGACGACTAATGAAAAAGAGGCATCTACTGAAGGAAACATTCCACAACTTTGGAACCGATACTTTCAAGAACAAATGATGCATCACATCCCAAATCAACAAACGAAAGAAACATTCGCTTTCTACTCAAACTACGAATCAGATGAAACCGGTACATATCAATTTACAATCGGTATGCCTGTTTCTTCATTAGAAGACGTTCCTGAAAATATGACAACTTTAACAATACCTGCCGCTACATATGCGGTATTTACAACAAGAAAGGGACCAGTTGCTGAAGTCGTTTGTGAAGCTTGGGAATATATTTGGAAATGGTCGAAAGAAAATAAACGTGCCTTCACAACAGACTTTGAGCTTTACGATGAAAGAGCGTTAGATCCAAACAACGTTCAATTGGATATTTATATTGCGTTAGCCTAAAAAAAGATGCCCATTCGGCATCTTTTTTTGTCGTTAAATAGCTACTGGGCAAATTCATTATTATTGTCTACAATGAGAAAGTGCAGTATAGAAATATTAGAAACTGTATAAAACGATTGTTAATAGGTTTTTTAGTTTAAATTCGTCACATAGAAAGGAAGCAATATGGAGGAACTACAACAAAATAAAACTGCTTTAGAAGGAAGCGGAAAACCGTTATTAAAAAATACGAATTTCCTTTTTCTTTGGGCAGCTACTCTTTTTTCAAGCTTTGCTTTAGCCTTTTTTACTTTTTCACAAACGTGGTACATAGCAAAAACATTAAACCTTGAAGCTTCACTCGGTGTTGTTTTCGTAGCCCTTAGTGTTCCAAGGCTTATTTTTATGATTGTCGGCGGCGCTGTAGCTGATAAATTCCCGAAAAAAAACATTATGTTTTACTCCAATATCATTCGAGCGATTCTTGTCGCAACCATTCTCACATGGTTCATTGTCGGTGATGTAACACTATATACATTTGCTTTATTCGCTTTATTCTTTGGACTTGCTGATGCTTTCTTCTGGTCAGCGGATGGATCTATCTTACCGGAATTGGTAGAAAAAAGCCGGTTAACACAAGCAAATTCACTTACACAAATGACGAACCAAGCATCGGTCATCTTAGGCCCTGTACTTGGTGGTATTCTCATTAAATTTACGAACTATGAGACAATCTTTTCCATTACAATTTTATTACTGATTGTCGCTGCCATACTCGTTCAAAAAATACAATTTACGATGCCAGAACAAAAAGATACAGATAAAGGTATGTTCACTTCCATTAAAGAAGGAATCTTATATGTAAAGGAATCGCCATTCCTTTCAACTTTCCTTATTTGTAGCGCTTTTTTAAACTTATTTTTAATCGGCCCGATGCAAGTTGGTTTCCCTCTTTTTGTTAAAAACGTTCTGCATGGTGATTCGCTCCAGTTTAGTTACTTAGAAGCATCTGTAGGCGGCGGAATGGCAATCGGTGCTATCATTGTAGGTTTAAAAAATATTAATCGTAGACGCGGTCTATTTTGTATTATCATGATGCTATTGTCTGGTGTATTCTTCTTAGCCATCAACTTTAGCACCGTACTTTGGCAAGCACTATTAGCCGGCATGTTTTATGGTATTACAATCGCAATGGCGATTGTACCGCTTATGGCAATGATTCAATCGACAGTAAAAGAAGAAATGATGGGACGCGTAATGAGTTTACTTATGCTATCATCAATGGGCTTTATCCCGCTCTCTTATGCATTCACATCACTTGCACTTGCAATGGGAATTCCAATCGTAACCGTTATGAAAAGTGGTGCAATAGCTGTTATCGTCTTCGTACTATTTGTAGCGATTCGTGTTCCAGTTGTAAGGAAGTTCGATTAGCCACTTAGAGTCATGTATTATACGCATGGCTCTTTTTTGAATGGATCAAATAGTGATATTCCCTTACTTCTCCTTAATGCTGCTCCCCATTCTAATCCAACCTCTAAAAATAAATCTCGCACTGTACTGTATAAAAGTGCCCCAATGTCTTTACGAATTTCCCTATATTTATATGCTCTTACAACACTTTTCACGCGCCAAATTAAATTTCCATACACTTCTTCGTCAGCTAATATTTGCTCTAGTAAAACACCTTGTTCTAGTAACCCACTCTTTTTATACGCAAGCTCGACCTTACTCCAAAATATATTAATTTTCTTCGGATTACTCGTCATCGGCACCAGTGCGTATATAAAAGGCTTCGGTATATCATGACGGCAATACGTCTCATCAAGCTCATACGTTCCTTTTCTTTTCTCTTTTATTTGTGAAATGTTTTTAGAAAGAATTGTTTCCCCAGCAATTTTTTGCTCATTTTTACTACAGCCAGTTGCATTATCCTCAGTTTTACAAGCGGACATTTTCATACGGTCATCCATGCGGTCAATCTCAGATGTAAGAAATACATATAAGTTCGCACTATACCCGCCGCGTTTATGCCTTTCTTTTGTTGCAACACGCTTTATAATTCCTAGTTTCTCTAACTTTGCAATTGAACGGCGTACTGTACGAATACTCTTTCCAACATTCGTCGCAATCGTCCCCATTAATGGACAAGCGACTCCTACTGTTTTTTGTTTCTCATTCACCGCATATTTTCCTAAAAAATGAATAATGATAGAATCAGTTTTATTCAATTGAAATCGGTAGCACTTCAAAACTTGTTTTTGATATGTATTAAACTCTTCTTTACTTCGAAATTCACTATATGGTTTCATTAAATTATATAAGCTTCCCATTTATATCACCTCATTTATAAGTAAGAGGCAGGAAGCGAAATCGGCGTGATAGTTAATATTTTTTAATGGAGATGAAAATATGATCGTAATTAGCGCTTGTTTAGGTGGGATTGCTTGCCGTTATGACGGGAATGACAATCTCGTTTCAAAAATAGAGGAGCTTCTGCAAAAAGAAGATACAGTCCTCATTTGCCCTGAAGTATTAGGAGGACTACCAACACCTCGTCCTTCCGCTGAAATTATTGGCGGGAATGGCGACGACGTTTTAGACGGAAAAGCGAAAGTGATAACAAAAAATGGTGAAGATGTCACAGCAGCTTTCGTAAATGGTGCTTATAAAGCATTAGAACAAATTAAAGATTTACACCCAGAATATATTATTTTAAAAGAACGCAGCCCATCTTGTGGTAGTTCTACGATTTACACTGGAGAATTTAACGGTAATAAGCAAACTGGTTTCGGAGTGACAACTGCTTTATTTAAAAGACACGGATTTAAAGTCATTTCAGAAGAAGAATTTGAAAACAAAAAAAGGAATTGACCCTGTTCGTCAATTCCTTTTTATCTGTCTTATTTCACACTTAGTTTTTCTTTCACTTTCGCTGGAAGCTCGTCTTTTTTCACTTCTTCCCAAGCTGTTACACCTTTTTTATCTGAGTGGTATACGCGTAGGAATGCTTCTTTACGAAGATTTTTTTGAGCTATGAATTCTAATTCTTTCTCTTTACCGTCTTTATCAAAGCCAGTCAGCTTATATTCATAATCTTTAAATTTCTGCCCATTACTAGCTTTACTATCAAATTCTTTTCCATCTACTGTAATTTGAACATAATACTCATCTTTACCCATACGGTTTAAATCACAACCAACTAACAAACTTGCAAATACAACTAAAATACTAAATAGTGCAATGTATCTTTTCATTTCCTTCACCTCATATGTTTTTTCTTATATTCTTATCTTAAAGCCCGGAGCTTAAAGAAGAAATTCAAAAACATGACATGAACATTACACTTTTGTAAGATAATAATTATTTCTTCACTTTAGAAATTGTCATTCCATTAAGCTTCTGTATAACGTTTTTGTTTCTCACGCTCATCAGCTACACTACCGCCAATAACGTCTTTCACGCCAATTTCGCCACTTATCACGTAATTTCCTTATACCGTTTATTACGCCTTCTATTATGCCCTCAATTATAATCTCCATTACAAGATATCTCACTAAACTAATAATAGGTTTAATTACGTATCTCCCTATAAATTCAAGAATATCCTCCATCATATTTTCCTCCTTCTTTTAAAAGGAAGCTGCTACTCCTCCGCGTCCAGTTACAATTTCTGCCCTACTGCGGTATATATCAACAAAGATAATACGACAACAACATCCACGATAACGCTATTGAATTTGGAAGAAACTTCGGTAAATACTAATACTGTAGTTAACATGGCTAAGAGAATTATTTTTTCACCTATATTCGGAGATGCTCCCAAAAACTTTATAAAATCAAAGACAACTTTACTACAATTCTTCCCGTAACTAATTTATTATCGTGGTAAACTGTCTTCCACTATATCCGTAACAGTTCCATTCGGTTCAAAGATTACACGTAATGATCCTTCTCCACCATAACCAGTATAGTCATATACTGAATAAGATTTATATTTCTCAATCACATGTGGCTGTCCAATTGCAGCTTTTACCTGATTCGCGGGCATACCTTTTTTGATTTTCAAATAATGATTGTAACTTACTGCTGCCGAATTGTTATTTACATCTTTATACCACGGTACACGATCGTTTTTTTCTTCATATTCCTTTACAGGCTCTTCACTACGTTTCGTAAATACCTGATTCTCTTTATCTGTATCTTTATCTTTATCTTTATCTTTATCTTTATCCTTTATAGCAGTACGTTCAATATTTACAACGTAACCATATGTATTTAATTCAACCATAATTTCATATGTACCATCCGTATCTTTTTCAGTATAAAATACGCGTTTTTCATGGTTATTATAATGTTTTATGTTCTCACCACCATAGTCAATCGTATTAAGAATATCCGTATACGTCATACCTTCCTCAATCTTTTGAGATTCATCATGAGAAATATAACGCTTTTGTGATGATGGTGCATCCTCATTTTTAATACTTTCACGTTTGCTCGTAGTCATAGGTGTTTTCTTCTGATCTTTTAGTACTTCACCTTCCGCCTTCGCTGGTTGCTTTGCTCCTGCTTTTGTTAATACGTCTGTATCGCTAGAACAAGCTCCCAAAATCGATACTGTAGTCAACGCCATCCCTACTATAAGTACTCTCTTAAATGACTTCACTCTAATCTCCCCCGGTGGTTTTTAATATCTAGTAATCAATGTATTTTAATTAATACGGAAGTATTCAGTTCTATACAATTGGCTATAACCTTCTCCCTCATGCCCCTTTTTTGTATAAAGTGAAACTTTAATCAGCCCTCGCCAATCATCCTCGTTACAAATATTAACATTAAATATAACTAATAAATAGTATATTTTTGCTAATCATTTACATTTTTTCTACATAATCTTATCTTAAAATGAACAATATGAATCTCGAATTCACAGCGTTAATCATATATACCATATATAATAACATTTAAATTAAAATCTAAAGTAAATTTACATGCATTTTCTGTTTTAACGCAAAAAGAAAAGGCCTTTCTAACGATTTTATTCCATCGCTAAAAAGGCCTTTTCTATTTTGGCTAAAAACTTAGCACTCTTCTGGCTTACCAGCATTCGATGCTGTACGGAAAGATGATCCACATCCGCATGATGCGATCGCGTTTGGATTGTCGATTGTGAATCCGCCGCCAAGCATAGATTGTTTATAGTCAATTTTTACTCCTTTAACAATTGGAGCACTTTCTGTATCGATAACAAATTCAACACCGAAAAACTCAAGAACTGTGTCGTCTTCTTTTGGTTCTACTTCAAATCCTAAGCCGTAAGAAAGACCGCTACATCCGCCGCCGTGTACAGCAAGGCGCACATACTTCTCTCCATCTTCAGCATCTTTTAACATATCTTTAATTTGAAAAGCTGCTTGTTCTGTTACTTCAATCATGAAATACACCTTCCTTTCTGTTCTTAGTCCATTATACATCTTTACGCTTCTATCTTGTACTCATACACTCCGCGGCAAATTACTTCCGCAGGTCCTTTCATCAACACGTTTCCTTCTTCAGTCCACGCAATCATTAAATCGCCGCCAGCTAAATGGACTGTAATTTCCTTACCACGTTCCATCTTTCCATTTAAAATAGCAGCTACAACTGCAGCGCACGCTCCTGTTCCGCAAGCTTGCGTTACACCAGATCCACGTTCCCAAACGCGGAAGTTCATCTCGTCATTATTCAAAATTTCGATAAACTCAACATTTACTCGCTCTGGGAACATTTCATGTGTCTCGAGAACTGGTCCAAGTGTTGTAAGAGGTGCTTTTTCTACATCATCAACAAAAATAACCGCATGCGGATTTCCCATTGAAACAGCTGTAAATGCATAACGATGATTATTGTATAAGAAGTTTTCACGAATAAATGGTGTTTCACCTTCACCAAGCATTGGTATTTCTGCACGTGTTAGACGAGGTGCTCCCATATCGATTTTTGCTAATTTCACGACACCATCTTCTACTGTTACTTCAGCCGTTACAATACCAGCTAACGTTTCAATTGTGAAAACTGTTTCTTCTACTAGTTTATGCTCATACGCATATTTCGCTACGCAGCGTAAACCGTTACCACAGCTCTTTCCTTCAGAACCATCATTATTAAACATACGCATCTTCACCGGAGCTACGTCTGAAGGGCAAATTAAAATCATCCCGTCTGCTCCAATACCAGTATTAATATTTGAAACCTTTTCGGCCACAAGGGCTAAATCTTCTTCAGGAATTTGCTCTTCAAACATATTTACATATATATAACTATTGCCAAGACCATGCATTTTTGTAAAAGAAAATTGGCTCATTTATATTCACTCCAAAAATAATTTGTTATGTTAAGTATAAAATGCATGCTTTTAGAACACAATATGAATGTCCCCCGTTTCTCATATTTGACAACGTTTGGCGATGAGCCACTCTTACACAATTTGTGTAAGAAAAAAGCCCTTCTAAAAAGGGCCTTTTTTTATTTATCCTACTATTTTCGATTGGGGAAGACTAATACTCAGTATTAGTCTTCCCCACGAAATAAAGTTTTATCTAATGAAAAAGGTGCTGCTAATTCGCAACACCTTAAAACATTGGATTTTCATCCAAATACTCATATACATTATTAACAAGCTCTTCTACTGTTGCACCTTGTACAACTTCACCATTTACAAGTGCAAATGGTCCTTCAAAACAAATGCCACAATATCCTAAACAACCATACTCCATTACATCTAAATTCGGATCTTTTTCTAATTTTTCTAGAGCTGCTTGTGAACCACTTGCAAGGTTACCTACACAAAATTCAATTAATGGTTTAATCAAAATTCTCCCCCTGTACTACAAAACAAATTACCTTTTCACTTTATCTATAAGAAGAAAACTAAGCTGTTTCTTGTTGTTTTCGTTACACAGTCTAAACTATTTAGTTACTTCATTACTTCACTTCAAAGTAGATGATTTCTTCTATATAACATGCTACTTACAATGAAAGAGTAACTTAAAAAGAAAAACAGTTTACTTTTCTTCTTATTGTACAACAGAGTATTCATTCATGCATTGTTATTTGTTCACAAATTCGATATAATTTGATTGAGTAAAGTCAAAATATTTTATTAATATAAAATTTTATGATTAGGGGATATTTCAACAGAAAAGGGGTAATCCATCATGAAACACCTCGTAATACTAGGTGGGGGCTACGGTGGAATGAGAATTCTGCAAAGGCTACTTCCAAGCAACCAACTTCCAGATGATGTACAAGTGACATTAATCGACAAAGTACCATATCATTGCTTCAAAACTGAATATTATGCATTAGTTGCGGGTACTATTTCAGAAACGCATATTCGTATACCGTTTCCTGAACACCCACGCCTCAATATTCAATACGGCACAGTAACAAATATTGACCTCGAAGAAAAAGCTGTTCATCTTGATGGCGGCGAAGCGATCCAATATGATGATTTAATTATCGGACTTGGCTGTGAAGATAAATATCATAACGTTCCTGGAGCTAGAGAATATACACATAGTCTACAATCAATTGAACAAACACGTAAGACATATGAACAATTAAATAGTCTAGAACCAAATGCAACAGTAGCTGTCGTTGGTGCTGGCTTAAGTGGCGTTGAAGTAGCAAGTGAACTTCGTGAAAGCCGTTCTGATTTAAAAATCTATTTATTTGATCGAAAAGATAGAATTTTATTCCCATATCCAGAGAAATTAAGTAGATACGTAGAAGAATGGTTTGTAAAGCATAAAGTTAACATTATACGAAACTCTAACATTACAAAAGTAGAACCAAATATTGTGTACAACCACGATGAACCACTTGAATGTGATGCAATCGTCTGGACAGCTGGTATTCAAGCAAATGAAGTTGTTCGAAACCTTCCAGTTGAACAAGATGGTAGCGGACGGGTTGTCTTAACTAAATATCATAATATTCCAAATAACGATCATGTTTACGTTGTAGGAGATTGCGCAGCACTTCCACATGCACCATCTGCCCAACTGGCTGAAGGTCAAGGAGAACAAATTGTCCAAATATTATTAAAACGTTGGAATAATGAACCACTCCCGGATGAACTACCTGTTATTAAATTAAAAGGTGTTCTAGGATCTCTTGGTAAGAAGCACGGCTTTGGTTTACTAGCAAACCAACCATTAATGGGACGTGTACCGAGATTATTAAAATCTGGTCTTCTTTGGATGTACAAATATCATAAAGGTTAATACTTTACAGGCTGTCTACTATGTAGGCAGCCTCTTTGCATCAGTTTTTAAAAATTATCAGACACATCTTTCTCAATATTTATAATGATTTATTTTTCATTTTTATATTAAAAAATATTGATAAACATTGTATGCTATTTGTAAGTTGTTTTATTCTTTCCTTTAAGACCGAATTCATTCGGTCTTATTTTTTATGTGATAAATACTTTTGTAGGAGGCATTACATTCCACTTATGAACTTATCGAGACTAAACAATCGAATAGAAGCGAAAAAGAAAGAGTTAATCTATCTCGTTGAACGATACGGATTCACTCATGATAAAGTGATTTCTTTCAGCCAAGAATTAGATCGTTTACTTAACTTATTAATAAAACTCAAGACGAAGAAAAAACGTTGTTCGTTATAACCATTTTCCCCTCTTTTTTTGATACGATATAACTAGAATCAGAAAGGAGCGATTTATGTTTATATTAAAAGACGTTATATATAAAGATATACTACACATTCCTTATTTACAGATTCAAAAAGAAAAGATTACTTGTATTATCGGTGAAAGCGGAAGCGGAAAAAGCACATTACTTCGCATGTTAAACGATTTACAATCCCCAACATCCGGTACAATTGAATATAACGGAAAGTTAATTTCTGATTATTCCCCTATTCAATTACGTCGTGACGTAGTTATGCTTGGGCAAACTCCACCTATTTTTGATGGAACCGTTAAAGACAACCTATTAATGGGACTTCGTCTTTCTGAAAAACCATTTCCAAATGATGATGCCCTGCGGAGTGCATTACAAACCGTTAGCTTAGACAAGCAATTAGAAGATAGCACCTCCTCATTATCCGGCGGTGAAAAACAAAGACTTGCCTTTGCACGTATCGTACTTATGGATCCGCCTGTCTATTTATTAGATGAACCCACTTCAGCATTAGATAGTGATACAGAACGCCGCGTTATGAAACAATTTACTGAACTAGCACGAAAAAAGAAAAAAACAGTTATCTTCATCACACACTCGCAACAACTTCCAGAAGAAATTGCAGATGATATTATTGAAATTAGCAAAACAAAGGGTGCAACTAGAAAGGAAGTGCTCTCAGTTGAAGGGCGTTATTGAACTCCAAATTTGGCAACTTGCAGCTGCCTATATTTTCATTCTTATTTTAATTGGACTTGTAAAATTAAAAGGAATACCTCGCGAAAAACAAATCGCGCTCGCAACATTCCGTATGACCATTCAGCTCGTACTTGTTGCATATGTCCTTACATACGTATTTGAAAACAGTAATCCATTTTATACAATCGCTCTCATCACTTCTATTACTACCTTTGCAATTTTTAATATTTATAAACGAGTTAACATCCCAATGTCTAAAGAATTAAAACGAGTAGCCGCCCTTTCCATGGTCGCCGGATCAATTGGGCCACTTCTACTATTTATCTTTGTTATTATCGGTCATGACCCTTGGTATGCTCCGCAATATATCGTCCCTATTACAGGAATGTTAGTTGGGAATGCCATGACTGGTGTTTCTCTTGGTGCAAATACGTTCTTAAATAATATGAAATCGCAAAGAGGTCAAATTGAAGGTGCACTTATGCTCGGCGCAACACCGAAAGAAGCTGCTGCTCCGCTCATTCGAGACGCTTTTGACTCTGCTATTTTACCAACAATTAATTCTATGGTCGGAATGGGAATTATAAGCTTACCAGGCATGATGACTGGTCAAATATTATCCGGTGTATCACCATTCACAGCCATTCAATATCAAATCGCCATCATACTCGGTATTTCTGGAAGTACTGCCTTTGCTGTCATTATCTTTTTACAGCTTGGATATAAAACGTTCTTTAATAAGCGATGTCAATTGAAAGAGGTTGACTATGATGCGAGGTAAATGATGCATCGTTCTCGGTGAGTGAAATTATATTAACGATTTTTTCAATATATCTATCATAACTTGCAATATATCAACGATTTTTCAAATATATCTATCCTAACTCAGAATATATCAACGATTTTGTACGAAATATCGATTTACCGACAAAAAGTGACATAATAAAAAGAGGAGGCTATTCGCCTCCTCTTCTATTTACTTACGCCTTCTTAACGAACTGTGATTTTAACTTCATAGCTCCGAAACCGTCGATTTTGCAATCGATATCGTGATCGCCATCAACTAGACGGATACTCTTTACTTTCGTACCGATCTTCACAACTGAAGAAGTTCCTTTTACTTTTAAATCTTTAATAACAGTAACAGCATCGCCATCTTGAAGAACGTTTCCGTTCGCATCTTTTACAACTTTTGCACCATCATTATTTTCAGCTTCTGCTTCTTGGCCCCACTCATGAGCACATTCTGGACATACGAAAAGAACGCCATCCTCATACGTATATTCTGAATTACATTTTGGACAATTTGGTAAAGTAGCCATAAATTCATTTCCTCCGTTCATTATTTATACGTAAAAATCAAAATTGATGTTTACATCTCGATAAATAAAATTTGTATAGCATTTCTTTATAGTGCCATAGTCTCACGTTATTGACAACCCTACCTCAAATTCTCATTTTTTATTGTATTTTACAAAATTTCAATTTGTATGCCGTTTTTCTATTTGCTCTTCTACTAATTTTAAAAATCTTCGTTGTGCATTTTTATTTTTTACGAGCAATCGAACTCTTAGCTTACTTTGTAAATATGAGCGAACTTTGTAGTTCGTAATAAATAACTTTCGATACTTCTCGTCTTCATATATCATTCGAAACCATTCATACTGCTGCAAGTAACGTATGTTAACATCAATCTTTTTCGTGTGTAAACCCGTACTTAAACTAATAGATCCTATTAGAGCTTCTATTCATGCTGAAATCATTTCTCTCCCCCTAATAAACAAAAGAAGAACCTTCACAAGATTCTTCTTTTCAAAATGAACGAGTTCTCTCTAGAAACCCAAATTATTTTCTTCAATGTAAATTTGATATTCTTCCACTTCTTCTTCACTTAACTTCTTATTATTTTCATATACCTCTTGCCACTCGAAATAATCTTCATCGAAATAAACAGCAAATTTAATTTTCACGTTTTTCTTCTCTGTATAATCATAACCAGTAAACTCTACTACGTCATAATCTTTTTCTTTCTTCACAAACTTCCAAGTTGGATTATCAGTCATAATCTCTAACGTAACCCCTTCACCACTTGAACGAACAACGTTTTTAATATTCGGTTCAGTTGGTAAAAAGGACAGCCCGAACGCAGCTAACCCAAACACAATCCCGACTATAATCTGTAAACCAATCATACCAGCAATACTCACGCCACCCTTTGATTGTAAGAAATACGCCTTCTCATGATCAGACGCATCTTCTCCCTTACGAAAAACACGAACAGCATGCTTATAATATAAACGGTTTCCTTGCCATCCAGTAAATATCATCATTCCTAATTGAAGAGCTAAACTAAATGTTACATAAATACCATCTGGAATATCTATAAAAGGGGGTATAACTATACTAGGTATAGCCAATAACGCAAATATAATAAATAACTTATACATTTTTCGATAAGCTAACCAAAAAGTTGGGAAGAAAAAGGCTACCCAATTCCATGTATTCCCTTGCGCTGGATTTTCTACTTTCCCCCACTTAAAGTCATAATAAGCTGTATTCTTTTGAACAACTTTATGTAATTCTTGTGGAGAAATCGTTTCTTTTAAAACAGTGTCCTTCACGTACATCATCCTTTTCTTATTTCTATATACATTTATTGTATATGCACAAAATGAAGGAATCTAACAAAAAGTACACATATTTCATAAAAATGAACGGAAATCGAATATATTCCGACAATTATCCGTTTCTTATTTCATTTTACTTTTAAATATATTAAAATAATCATGTATCATATATTTAATACACTAAGTTAATTATTTTATATATTCACTAAAAAGGATGCATCAAAATCATTTTTATACATCTTTTTTAGTGAATATATACTACTATTTTAAAACAAACATCTCGACTTAAAAGAGCTCACAAATTAGCCTTCTACTATTTCAAACATATTTCCACTTACACAACTCATGAATAGTTCATTATTAACTTCCTCTGCATAATGTTTCACATGAAACTATCAACATTCCGGGTTACCTTTCTACTATTTTCGACTGGTTTCAAACGTGGACATCTTATGAAAATTTAGTGGAAATAAATATACATTCCATTACTCCGGTACTAGCTGTCGTTCCAATATTAGAAAAAAAAGCGTTTCTACTTCTTACTTGTTTTTCTTTCTACAAATTAAAACAGTACGAACAAGCTAATCGCTACTTACAGCAATATTTACATTGCACCGTGCATCTGAATACTAAGGAAAAAGAGCCCATATTCTTTCACGAAGTTGATATGTATATGAAAAAACTATTAGAAAGCGCAATGTAATTTCACATTGTTCTTTCTAATAGTCCTTTATCACAATTTTATATCCTATCCTACAACTCCCAAGTAATATTCATTTCTGCAAATGACTCCTTACTAGCTTCCAATCCTTCGCTATCTTCCGTTCCAATCATTGCTACTTCTTCTTTAGACAACTTAATTTCCTCATTTGGCCTTTGGATTTTTTTCTCATACACGAGTTGTAAAAGCTCTATTTGTTCCTCTGTCAGTTCATACTCTTCTTCCAGTCTTTCCATTGCTGATTCTGTATCAAGTAATGGAATTTCTAATAAGAATCCACCGTGCTCTTCCATCTCTTCAAATGAATCAATTGAATACACACCACTATCCTCAATCCAAAATGCAGTTGTAATAAAAGGAACTGTTTCGCCTTCTACTTCTTCTAATACGTATTGAAGTGCTTCTTCTTTCGCAATATCTATTACTTCCGAAGGTGCCCCTTCAAAATAACTTTTCGCATCAATCCACTCATCCATTCTCTCACTATTCACATCTTGAAGACATACAATCGTGTAATTCGGATGAAACGTAATTGCCCCTTGTCCGCCTTGGCTATCTTGCATACTATAGTTAAATCCATCCCATGAACTTTCATGTGAGAAATCTGGACAATGCGCTACATTAATTGCATGGGCAATCGAATTTAAAACGCATCCTTTCCATAATTGTTCTCTATCTATATGTAATTTATATTTACTCATCATCTTCCCCCATGCACATATTTTTTTCTATTATTTTTCCTCTACACAATACTTGTAAATACTTTTCTATCTACTACAAAATAAAAAAGACAATACCCCCCACTTTATTGTCCATTTTCTTCCCTACCATTTCTCTCTACACATCTCAATTAAATGCAGTAAGTACCTCTTCGTCATATCTGCCCTTCTCCACCTTGAGATCATTCGCTTTTCTTTTGGGTTCTGCCGTATTCTAGCTACTTCTTTTAATAAAAGCTCCCATTCTTCCGCTGAACGTTCTGACAAGTATTGCAAGCCTCTATCTTTTGAAACGATTGTTTTATGATCTAGTGTATATAAAATACGTCCCATCGTAACGACAGCTGATTCTACCCACTCTTCTATAAAAAATAAATATGGCTTCTTCGCCTTTTCACTCCAGTACTGTTCTACGTTATATTTCATCGTATTTACTACATCATTCCATTGTATTTGTAGCGGAAGATCTTCTGCTTCTTTTCCGGTAACTGTAATGCCTTGATTTTTCAACGTCCACCATGTGACCGCATTAATGTCCCAATGACCAACATTAGCTTTACCATCTGCACAATACACATACTCGTTCATTTCATCATTGTATTTCCCTAAGTCAGCAAGCGGAATATACATACCGTCCATTTTTTTACCTAGCATATTATCACTAAGTTTCTTATGTAGTTCCACAAGCTGCTGTTTTTCAGCTTCATTCACGGAATCATTTATCACTGTAACAAAATCAACATCGCTCGTTTCCTTATGAAATGCACCTAGTGCGATGGATCCGTAAATATATACCCCGACTATTTTTTCATCCAAAAAAATTTCTTTTAATTCTACTGTGTACCACTCCATTAACTGCTCTACTTCCGTTGGTAACGCATGCTTCACTCCATTTTTCATATCTATCCCTCCAATAAAAAAAGCCTTTGCAAATTCGCAAAGACTTCTTGTTTTATAAATATTTCTCGATTTCTTCGTAAACATCCTTCAAACGAGGATTTCCTTCTCCAACAATTTCTCCATTTACAAGAACGACCGGATAAAATAAATCTTCTTCCACTACGCGCTCTGCGAATGCTTTTTTATCCGCATCTTCTTGTTCTTCTTGGAAATCAATATACTCGAAATTAAATTTATTTTCTTGTCCTTCATATTTACGACCAATTGCCGCTTGTAACCACTCAAACGTTTCTGTTGAAGATGGCATTCCAACGCAGCTCGCACAAATTACTTTCGTCCCATACACTTGAACATTAACCATTTCTTCTCCCCCACTTCTTGTCCCAACAGTATATTCAGATGTCTTATTACATAAGCACATCATTTTACAAACTTATTCCATACCCCTATACTGAAAAAACACGATACAAAATTTCGACAATAAAACAAGAAGAGAAAAAATAGATTTTCCCCTCTATCTTGATTATAATAAAACTGATGAAAGGAGTCGATAAAAATGGAAAACCCACATATGCAAGAACAAGTATTAGAAGTATTAGATAAATTACGTCCATTCTTACTTCGCGATGGCGGAGACGTTGAATTAGTAGACATTGAAGAAGGTATCGTAAAACTACGCCTTATGGGTGCATGCGGAAGCTGCCCAAGTTCTACAATCACACTAAAAGCTGGTATCGAGCGCGCGTTACTTGAAGAAGTACCAGGCGTTATCGAAGTAGAACAAGTATTTTAATTAAAAGCGGAAGCGGCTCGTTCAAAGTCACTTGCTAAAAGGAGACCAAATTTGGTCTCCTTTTTTTATTCAAATCACATTTATCCGTTAACATCATAAAACAAAATTGGAAATCCCTCTCAAAAAATGCGATAATTAATACTATATAGTGAATCGTTCACACATATAAAGTAAAAAACATAGGGGGACGACACATGCCAAAAATGGGGAACACTTTTTTAACAATTCAAGAACTAGAAAAGAAAAAAGAGTATTTATTAGGCCTTTCATCCGCTATACCAACGTGGAATACAAGCTATCAATTTTTATTTAAAGAAATCCAGCAAGAATTATTGGGTAAAGTAAATGAAAAGCTCGAAAAGCATCAATTCGTTTTAAATATATGTACAGATCAGCAGGTAGGGGCATAATGTATTACATAAAATTGTGGTATATAAAAAAGAGACCTCACTCGGTCTCTTTTTTATATTTTTAAGATAACCAATCTAATTTTCTAATCCCAAGCTTATCTACTGGTAAACGAAGCGAACCATAAAAATGCTTCATAAATTGCTCTGAGCGGTTCACATCGTGTAAAATGGCTTCTAAGCGATCTCTATATATGCTTTTTTGTTCTTCGTTTCCAGTTTGGTAATATCGTTCGACCGTTTCAAAATAGTGAAGCGGGAACAGGAGCCTTGCAAATAATAAGCGCCAGCCAAATGAGGATAGCGAATAATTCCGTTCATAATCTGTAACAAATTGAACGATTGTTTGCTCCCAGTCTTTCTTTTTTTCTATCGTCATATGGCGGATCCATTCTGCAATATCTCGACTCGGGTGATCATACACCCAATCAAAAGGAAGTTTGAGACGCTTCGTTTGATGCCATAATAAAGGTGTGAATCGTTCTTGGCAAATTGTTGCTGCATCCGTTAGTTGCGGCGTATCATCCATTTCTGTATCGACAACATATTGAATGGCATTTTCTGCAACTCCTAAGTAATACGGGAAGGATTCAATAAACAATTGATCGAATACATCTGAAGGGTGGTTCATCACTTGTGATTGCCAAAACTTTTCTAATTGATCGAGCCTTTTTTCCCATAACGCTTTCCATTCACCAATTCGGCTTAATTGCTCAATTTCTTCTGGAAAGAATGCACCTCGTTTATGGAATATAGAAAGCTCACTTCCTAATGACATAGCATGTCGTTCTAACGTGCGCATACCTTTTAATAAGCAATAATTTTGTTCTTCTATCTCACTTACATAGTAGCCGTGTATAGTCGGAACGAAAGTCGCTACAGTTATATCCCCTTGCTGGTTCATATAATCACTGAGCTTTTTCATCTCTACAAGTACTTCTTCCTCCATTTCTCCAATTGGAACAAGTACATAAATTTTGTTGCGAATCCAAAAGCTTTTATAGGGGCCAAGGGGGATTAATTCTTTAACATGCATGTGATAATGCTCATAAATATGCTGAATCATCGCAGTCGCCACCTATGGTTTTTCTTTATATATATGAGCTTGTGCTCGCCTTTCATTCCTATGCACATGATAAAGCAACGAAACGTATACAAATACTAAAAAGAAAAAAAGGTGATAAACATGAAAGAATCAAATCAACTACAAGAAAGAGCATTAAAACTATTACAAGAACGCGGTGTAACAATTGACGATATTGCTGAACTTGTTCATTTTCTTCAAAAAAAATATCATCCAAATTTAGAGATGTCAGAATGCCGTTACAATGTAGAACGTGTACTATCAAAACGTGAAGTACAAAACGCACTGATTACTGGTATCGAGCTTGATGTCCTTGCTGAAAAGGGAATGCTAAGTGAACCGTTACAAGATATTGTAAAACGTGACGAAGGCTTATACGGAATTGATGAAGTTATCGCACTTTCTATCGTGAATGTGTACGGCTCTATCGGTTTCACGAACTTTGGATATATTGATAAATTAAAACCTGGTATTTTAGAATACTTAAATGATAAATCAACTGGAAAGGTGCACACGTTCCTTGATGATATCGTTGGCGGAATCGCTGCCGCTGCTTCAAGCCGTTTAGCACACCGAGCTGAGCACTCAGAATAATAGTGTTTTCTAGGCCGTCAGGTTCATGCTGACGGTCTTTCATATTCCATCAGCATAAATTCTCTTCCGCGACTCAAAAAAATAGGCCCTTGCTTAAATCCGATATTTTTATATAACGTAATCGCTCTTGTATTAAATGTCGCTACGCTTAATCGAAACATTTTTGCATTAAACTCTTTCGTGGCAAACGCTATTCCAGCTTGGAAGAATTCTTTCCCCATTCCTTTCCCAGTTAACGCCGGCTTCATGCCAAGTCCAATATCAATCACATCTTCTCCACCATATAAATGAGCATCTCTTCCACCTGGTACTTGTGCATTTGCTCCAAAACAAAAATAACCGATGAGGTCTCCTTGATCATCACAACAGCCATAATACGTTCCATCTAATAGCTCTTCCATTACTTCTTTCTCGCCTGAAAAACTATATAAATTATATGGTTCCTCGTACGTCCAAGTATTTATCTCATTTGCTTCTACCTCTGTTAATTTATGTATATCCACTTTCTCTTTCCCCCTATTATATTTCTATTAACAATATTCGATATTCATCTTATAATTCATCTTTCTCAATATATTTTTTTAATTTCTTGCTTCATTTTTATGGAAGATTTTTCTTATTATGTTACGATTAAACAGAATCATTATAAATAAGGTGGTGACAATTTGAATTACTTTTCTTATCTCTCCTCAGAAGAACGGCAAAATTTTTTCTATAAAGAACCTCTTAGTTTTTCAAAAAATATAGGAAAAGAACAACTAGCTTACGCACTAGGCGCTACACTATATACTCCTGGCACGAAAGAAACGATTGCGGAAGATATAATTAGAAGGAAACATGTGGATGCTATCTCAATTATTCTTTGTCTAGAGGACGCTATCAGCGATGAGGAAGTAAAACTTGCAGAGCAAAACATCGTCGTTCAAATACAGCAAATCGCTAACTTAGTCAGTGCCAACATACTAAATCAAGCAGACATCCCACTCCTTTTTATTAGAGTTCGACAGCCAAGTCAAATGAAGAAAATTGTTACTGAATTAGGTAGTGCCGTTCATTGTTTATGTGGTTTTGTCTTTCCAAAATTCACACCGATTAACGGAAAGACTTATATCGATCAGCTTGCATATATAAACGAGTTATACTCATTATCGCTATATGGCATGCCGATTTTAGAATCACCCGAAATTATGTATAAGGAAACACGGGCAGAATCATTATTACAAATAAAGGATTTACTAGATTCTTATCACGATTACATCTTAAATGTACGTATTGGTGCTACTGATTTTTCAAGTATATTTAGTATTCGGCGCAATAAATACACACCTATCTATCATATTACTGTTGTCCGTGATTGTATTTCAGACATTATTAACGTTTTCTCAAGGGCAACAAATGAATATATTATTTCAGGATGTGTATGGGAATATTTTTCTAATGATCATGAAGAAGGACTTATTCAAGAGGTATCACTTGACCATGCAAATGGCTTAATCGGAAAGACAGTTATTCACCCATCTCATATTAAAGTTGTACAGGCAATGCATATCGTCACAATGGAAGATTATTTAGATGCGAGATTAATTTTACAAAATGCAGATACGTATAATGGAGTGCTAAAAAGCAGTTTTTCTAACAAAATGAATGAAGTAAAACCTCATTATGGCTGGGCTCGCAAAACCATTTTAAAATCTAATATTTACGGGGTGCTACATGAAAACAAACAATTCACCGATCTCCTTATTGCAAAAGCAAAGCAACACGTATAACGTTTTAAATAATATACAAGTTCATGTAGAAGTACGTGATAATCCATATAATTTAGCGCTAGACAATCTTTTTCAAATGGCTGCGAGAATAAATAAGAAACGTAGTTTTTTATTTGTGAGTACAATCCTTGGAAAGCATCTTCCTATTAAACCTACAGTCTCTCTATCAAGTGGAGTTGCTCTCGCTGCAAGATATATGGAAATACTACATAATATTTCTCATCCATTTCAAAAAGAAATTTTAAATCTCATTTCATTAGAAATTGATGAAATCCCAGAGGAAGTATTTCGTTATCAATATCCTCTGCAAGAAGAAGTTTTGTTCATCGGATTCGCTGAAACAGCGACATCACTTGGTCATTCTATGTTTCAATGCTTTCAAAATGCAAAGTATGTACATACAACTAGGGAATCGATACCCCACCTAGAATCTGTCATTACATTTGAGGAAGAACATTCTCATGCAACATCACACCGTTGTTATGTAGATGAAAGCTTTTTTCAAAACAACAATCCAATTGTTCTCGTAGATGATGAGATGACAACAGGAAAAACAGCATTAAATATTATTAGATCTATTCAAAATAAATTCCCACGAGAAGAATATATAATTGCTTCTTTGTTAGACTGGCGTTCTCATACTAATAGAAAACAATTTAAACAATTAGAAGAAGAACTTCAAATTAAGGTTCATGTTATTTCTTTATTAGAAGGCAGTATTCATACAACTGGCCAACCATTAAATATTACAAAAACAGAGATTCAAATTGAAGAAACAAAACCTGATTTCAAAAAACATACCCTTACCTGCCCAAAATCACCCTATACATCAAATTATATAAAATATACTGGGCGATTTGGCATTTCAGCATATGAACAAAAGCACATTCATTCTTTCGCCCAAGAAGCAGGAAAAACTTTAAAAAGAGAAAGAATGGGAAAACGAACACTCTGTCTCGGAACGGGTGAATTTATGTATATACCAATGAAAATTGCTGCTGAAATGGGTGAAAATATTTTATATCAATCTACAACAAGAAGCCCTATCCATCCTGTTTCAAATGATGTGAACTACGCCATTCATAATCATTTCTCATATCCAAGTCCTGAAGATCCTACTATAACAAATTACTTTTATAATATTTCACCTCATGATTACGATGAAGTATTTGTTTTCATTGAGCGTGATTTAGGGGAAGAAGCCCTATCTCCTCTTCTACAGCAGTTACAAACAGTTATTCCTTTTATTCATATCGTCTCATTTTCAAATAGCATAGAAAAGGAAGGTTGATAATTATGGTAAAAGTAAATTCTCATATTAGTAGTTACAATCCAAATGATGCTATTTTTCTATTAAAAGATATTAGTGATTTAATGAAAGAAAGTTCCACGGAAACTAGAGAACAAGCAATTCAAGCTGGCACACATTATTCCGAAATGTTACCAATGGAATATAAACCCTCTAAAGCGTATATGGATTTATTCTTTTCTTCCCTGCAACAATACAAACACAAACTAGCCATCGCTGTTGGAGTTGTCGCCGAACAGATTATACAAACTAAAGGAACTAACCTTGTCCTCGTTTCATTAGCTCGTGCTGGTACACCTATTGGCATTCTTATCAAACGCTACATACGCTATCAATACAACCTTGATGTACCTCACTATTGTATTTCTATTGTTCGCGGACGCGGTATTGATGAAAATGCACTCCATTATATTTTGGAACATCACCCTAAAGAAACAATTCAATTCATTGATGGGTGGACTGGAAAAGGTGCAATAAAAAAAGAATTAGAATATGCAGTACACACATTTAACGAACGAAATAATACACACATTTCTCATTGTATGGCTGTGCTTGCTGATCCCGGTTACTGTACTTCAATTTACGGTACACGTGAAGATTTTCTTATTCCTAGCGCTTGCTTAAATGCAACAGTCTCTGGACTCATTAGCCGCACTGTACTAAATGACACCTATATCGGTCCAAATGATTTTCATGGTGTTAAATATTATAAAGAGCTAGAACAAGAAGACTTATCAAATTTATTCATTGATGAGGTAACAGATTTATTCCCTTCTGTTCATTCTCATATAGATAATCAATTACTTTATATTACTTCAACTTACACTGCTCCCTCTTGGCAAGGATTAAAAGATATACAGTCTATCCAAAGTCACTTTGAAATTGACGATATTAACTTAATCAAACCAGGAGTCGGTGAAACAACTCGCGTATTACTCCGGAGAATACCATGGAAAATTTTAATAAGGAAGCAAAGCAATCCCGATTTAAAGCATATTTTACTTCTCGCTAAAGAAAAGAATGTCCCTATTGAAATCTATGAAAATATGGCTTATTCATGTTGCGGGCTCATTAAGCCCCTTAGGAGGAAAACGATATGATTTTCGCCAGTGATCTTGATCAGACGCTTATTTATTCCCGGAAATCGTTTCGTGCCCCTATAGAAGATGAATCAATTCAACTCATTGAAACTTTAGATGGGAAAGAAATTTCTTTTATATCACATAAAACCATTTCACTACTAAAAAAATTACAACTGCACTCACATTTCATCCCAGTTACAACAAGAACTATTGAGCAGTTTCAGCGGATTGCTTTATTCCAAGACGAAATCATTCCCGAATACGCCATTACAAGTAATGGCGGTAATATCCTTCATAACGGGAAACAAGATGGTACTTGGAACAGGACAGTAAAAGAAAGACTATCGGTTGAATGTATAGAGAGAAACGACATACTAAAGGAATTTGGACAAATAGCTCATAAAGATTGGGTTATATCACAAAAAACAGCCGATGATCTATTCCATTATTGCATTATTAAACGGGAGAACATTCCTTATGATGAATTATCATCTTTCACTTCCTGGTTAGACAAACAAGGCTGGAATCATTCACTTCAAGGTAGAAAGCTATACTTTGTACCAAAACCAATTAACAAATGGGACGCTGTGCAATATATAAAAGAAATTTTGCAAATAGATACGATTATTACAGCTGGGGATTCTTTACTTGATTTATGCATGCTTGAAAAGGCGAACCATGCCTTCGCACCACTTCATGGTGAGTTAGGGGCAATGCATGATAACTTACAACCCCATATTTTAAAAACAGACGCAATTGGCATATATGCTGCAGAAGAAATCGTAAATAAATCACTTCAAATTATTCACAGTTCATTACCTACCCCATGATCATAATATGCACAATTGCATACGCACCACAATTAAACAAGTGGTACAATTTATTTGAATCGCTGTTGCTACACTTCTTGATTAAAGAAAAGGCGTTAACACGGAAATTAGCGTCTTATCAACCTCAAGCAATTGGCACATTTTGTCATCTTAAAAGACACTCCAACGAGTGTCTTTTTTTCTATATCCAACAAGGACTTACTCATTTCAAAGTATAAATACATAAAATAATGTAAATCATTACACGCATGAATCACTTTCTAAAAGTTATAAAGTAGATTCAAAATAAAAAAGCACTCTTAACTAGAGTGCTTTTTACTTTCAAACAAGGAGGCTACATATATGGATAGCACTCTCGTATTTAATTTCGGCATCGGGCTTGTCATTATTTTATTTGTCTTCTTTGTACTTTGTATGAGCGGGGTATAAAAAGGCGATTTTCGGGCGTCTTTTTATACATACATATGTATTACTTGACTTCTACAAAAACAGTAACCATAATAGTTACAGATATACAAATAACTATTCACATATCCACAAATAGGAGGAAGAAAAATGAAACATGTAATCGTTTATGCACACCCGAATACAGAAAGCTTCAACCATGCGATTTTAGAAACGGTAAAAAGTGAATTAGAAGGAAAAGGTCACGAAGTACGCGTTCGCGATCTATACGAATTAAACTTTAATCCAGTATTAGGCGCTTCCGATTTCATCTCATTTTCTAAAGGAAATACACCAGAAGATATTAAAGAAGAACAAGAGCATATCTCTTGGGCTGATAGCATTACATTTATTTATCCAGTTTGGTGGGCGGGACTTCCTGCTATTTTAAAAGGATACGTTGACCGTGTGTTTAGCCATGGATTTGCTTATGCTTACGGTGAAAACGGTATTGAAAAGTTATTAAGCGGTAAAAAAGGATTGTTATTATCTACAATGGGTAATACGAAAGAGGCATACACAGCAGGCGGCATGTTTGATGCAATGAAGAAAACAGCGGATGTTGGTATTTTTGAATTTACAGGCATTGAAACAATTGAGCATACATTCTATACAAGTGTTCCTTCTGTGGATAACAGTGTGCGTAAGCAATATCTTGAAGAGGTTAAAGACGTTGTGAATCGTGCGTTCTAATAAAATTATATCAGTGATTTTCTAAATATATCAGCGCAACTCATATTATATCAGCGATTTTCTAAATATATCAGCGCAACTCATATTATATCAGCGATTTTCTAAATATATCGGCGCAACTCATATTATATCGGCGATTTTTCAAATATATCGACTTACCGACAAAAATCGACACTAGTCACAACTGAATGTTAGCCCACACCAATCGGGCTGCCCGCAAATATTAGAAAAAAAGCTGTTCCAAATTTTGGAACAGCTTTCTTCATTACATCTTCTCAATCCACTCCGTCAAGTTATGCACAACTTGCGTTGGTTGTACTTCGTATTCTGTTAACTTCTCCACAGTTGTGACTCCAGTGTGGACAAGAAGGGTATGCATGCCAGCATTTATTCCTGCTAAAATGTCTGTATCGTAGTTATCCCCAACCATTAATGCTTCATTTTTTTCTATGCCAAGTACTTTTAAAGCTTGTTCCATAATGATTGATTCTGGTTTTCCGATAAAGATTGGATCCACACCTGTTGATACTGCTACAACTGATGTTAATGAACCATTACCTGGTAATAATCCTCGCTCAGTTGGGATGGCAATATCCCCATTTGTAGAAATAAACGTCGCGCCATTACGCACAGCAAGACACGCTTTTGCTAACTTTTCATATGTGATGTCACGATCTAAACCAACAACAACGAAATCAGGATTTTCATCCACAAGTTCAAATCCTTTTTCCACAAGTGCATCGTGTAAGCCTTCTTCACCAATCATATATACAGTTGCGTCTTGTTTACGTTCATAAATGAAGTTCGCAGTCGCCATACTCGTTGTGAATACTTGCTCTGCTTTCGCTGGAATATCGAAACGAACAAGTTTTTCTGCCACTTGTTCTGGTTTACGCGTTGAGTTATTCGTAACGAATAAATAAGGAATGCCGCGCTCTCCTAATGCTTTTACGAAGTCGCTTGCCTCTTCAATTTGTTCTTCCCCGCGATACATCGTACCGTCTAAGTCAATTAAGTAACCTTTATACATCGATTATGTCTCTCCTTCTATGCTAACGTTCTCACCTTATCATACCACTCTTATATTACCCGCTTTTTCCAAAGAAAAAAACGCTTTACCTAAAAGCGCCCCATAACGTTCATTTTTTCTCTTTTACTTGGTAAGAACAACTACAATCGCCCTCACACATATTTGCTAACGTCTTTACATCTGCTCCTGCAAATAAACGCTTATACATCTCTTTTTCATCTTCACATACTTGCGGGAATCTCTCTGCAATTTCCTTTAACGGACAGTTTTGTTTTTCAATTACGAAAGAATTCTCTCCATCTCTCTTTATTTGAACCATATAACCGTTTTTCTCTTGCATAGCTGCTATCTCTTGCACTTTATATGCTAAATTCTTTTGATTACTCACTCTCTTTTGTAACTGTTCTTCCATTCGCTTCGTTCTCTCTTTTAAAACGTAACGAAGTATTTTTTCATCACCCATTCGAGCTAAATCTTCTAGCATATCAATCGCAAATTGCTTATACTCTTTCGGGAATGTATCTTCTCCCTTTTCACTTAATCCATACAAATAAGTTGGTCTTCCGACATGTTGCCTTACCATCTTAGAATAAATGAGTCCGTCTTTCTCAAGATTACTTAAATGTCTTCGAATCGCCATTTCTGTAATCTCTAAAACGTCAGCTAGTTCAGCTACCGTGTGCTCTCCCTTTACTTTCAACAATTGTACAATTTCGTCTTTCGTCGTACGTGCTTCCCCCATACTTCACCCTTCTCCCTTTTCTTTCTCACATACAATATAAGATCCCCAAAAGGCATTCTCTGGGGATCTTATAAGCATAATTATTCTGGTACAAATGCAGATACAGGTCCTAATTCCTTTTCTAAATAACTGCGAATATTTGCTGGGTATTTCTCTACCACTGCAATATGTTTTTGAATCGTCTTATATAATTCATCATGATTCATTTGAATATAGTCTTGCGTAAGCATTTTTCGAAGAAGGATAATTTCTTTCATCCCTTGTCCATCTTCTTCACTTATCACTCGCTCGTCCATTAAAATATCAATAATATCTTCATAGCTTCCTGGATCGCGCATAATAAATCCATCAATCATCGCATTCCCGGCATCTAATACAGTATCAATAATAAGATGGGCTATGCGCTCTAATGCGTAAAATTCAAACTCGGTTTCATATATCTTTTTCTCTTGAAATGTACTTGTTGCTCGTTCTAAACATACTAGCATTTGTTCTATTTTCTTTCTGTCTACAAAATACATGAATGTCACCTACCTGGAAATTAAAGCATTTACATTTTAATTGTAACGCTTTCTTCTGAAAAAATCGACAATTTTTCGAATTCACCTTTTCTCCGTTATTTGTTATAGTTATATTTGTATGATTTTTGAAATTGGAGGAATGGAATCTTGGAACGTGAACTCGCACTAGAAATTGTCCGTGTAACAGAAGCAGCAGCCTTAGCATCCGCACAGTGGATGGGCCGCGGAAAGAAAAATGAAGCAGATGATGCAGCAACTACAGCAATGCGTGATATGTTCGATTCAGTAAACATGGCAGGTACAGTTGTAATTGGTGAAGGAGAACTTGATGAAGCACCGATGTTGTATATTGGTGAAGAACTAGGAACAGGTAACGGTCCAGAAGTAGACATCGCCGTTGATCCATTAGAAGGTACAAACATCGTTGCAAAAGGTCTTGCAAATGCAATGGCAGTTATTGCAATCGCAGACAAAGGGAACCTTCTTCATGCTCCTGATATGTACATGGAAAAAATCGCGGTTGGTCCAAAAGCAGCTGGTAAAATTAGCTTAGATGATCCAATTGAAAAAACAATTGAAATTGTAGCAGAAGCTAACAATAAAAAGATTCGCGATCTAACAGTTATCGTTCAAGAACGTGAACGTCATCAAGATATTATTGACCGTGTTCGTGCAAAAGGTGCACGCGTAAAATTATTTGGTGACGGTGATGTTGGTGCGTCAATCGCAACAGCACTACCTGGAACGGGTATCGACTTATTCGTAGGTATTGGCGGAGCTCCAGAAGGTGTTATTTCTGCAGCAGCATTAAAATGCCTTGAAGGTGAAATGCAAGCTCGTTTAGTTCCAATGAACGAAGAAGAAGAAGCTCGTTGTCGTGAAATGGGATTAGAAGATCCTCGTCAACTTCTTATGTTAGATGACTTAGTATCTGGGGATGATGCAATCTTCTCAGCAACTGGTGTATCTGCTGGTGAGTTATTAGACGGTGTTAAATTCCTTGGTGGAGATTTAGCTGAAACATACTCTATCGTAATGCGTTACAAAACAAGAACAGTACGATTCATTAAAACGCATCACCATTTAGATCATAAACCACACTTAAACTTAGATATTTAATAAAGGAGCCATGTGTATGGAAGAACGTTTCTTTCTGTACGACGATACTGTCGCTACAAAAACTCGTTTCGTTAGCTTTATGGGAGAAAATGAGCGTCACGATTTAGCGCTATTATACTCCGATCGTCATTACGGTAAAACAATTGTCCTTGATATGCAACGCAATAAATTTGCAATCATCGGTGCTGACGATTTAAACGAACCAGGCTACTTAGAGCACGCATTTTCTATGACTGAAGAAATTGCAGAAGAATTACGCTCATTTTTATTTGAACTTATATAATTTATCGTATGCACCAGCTATTTTAGCTGGTGTTTTTTTATTGTAAGTATTTTTAATTTTCAAACTAATATGTTATAATTAAGAATAAATCTATTTGGATAGAAAGGACGTTATCTACGTATGCCAACATTTACTTTGTAATGGACCAGCAATTGGATAGCATTACTCTCAAAAAAGCACCACGCTTTTTCAAGGGAGTAGTCTGCCCATTCCCATTACAAAGGAACGTAACGCATCTGTAGTATGATGTTTACGGAGGTTCCTAAGGGAACCTCCTTTTATTTTTGTCTTTTTCTCATGTCTTCATACTACAAGACATCCAAATAGCTGTATTACGTTTCTTTGCCACTACTATAAGAGGTGAAGAAAAATGCAGAAAGTACAACTTTCTTGGAGTTTATATGAAAATGAACAAAGCACAATCGAAAAGTATTGTAAAAATTGCAGACGCACTACCCTATTTACCGACACAAATATTCGTAGGCATAACGCCAACGGAAAAAACATATATCGCTTTGCCATTTATAAATGTCCGAAAGATCATACGTGGAATCAAAAACTTCGTATTTATAAATCATTTACTGATCATGTGGAAACAGTCGATATGCCTCAGCAAGATCAAACGGAAACAACTACTACCATTTCCATTACACAGCATAAAGAAAGTGGCGTAGCTGAAATTACAATTGTATTAGATATCCTTTTCGGTTCCCACCGCATCGATAAAGCCTTATCCACATATATTTCCGACTGGAGCCGTACACTCATTGTGGATAAAATTAAAAATGGGGATATTCAATTGAACGGACAACAAATGAAGCCAAATACAATACTATCTGAAGGAGATTCTATTTCAATTTGTTTATAAGGGGGAGTCTCATGCTAAATGTGAGAAAAGGTACGATGAATTTATTAGACGAATTAGATGCAATGTATACAGAATGTAAAAAAGCGCTCTTACAAAAGAAAATTTATCAATGGGATGATTCATATCCGACTCGAGAACATATTGCCTATCACTTAGAACAAGGTGAACTCTACTGCCTATTTGAGCATGATTCGCTCGTTGGTGCTGTTGTGTTGAATGAGTGGCAATCTCCAGAATATGAGCTAATTGATTGGTCAGAAACACACGGTCGCTTTCTTATCGTCCATTCTTTCGTCATCCATCCTTTCGCCCAAGGAAAAGGATATAGCAAAGTACTTTTATCCTTTTGGGAAAATGAAGCAAAACGAAAAGACTATACGGGCATACGATTAGATGCTTTCACTGGCAATCCCGTTTCATTGCGCTTGTATGAAAAGAATCATTATATTTGTCGAGGTGCTGTTTATTTTTCAAGTAAACAGCCTCCTCACAATTGGTATAACTGCTACGAAAAAAAACTCTTACAATCGTAAGAGTTTTTTTACTTCTTCACTTTTCGCAATACGAAATGTGCGCAACCGAAGTTACAGTACTCGTATAAATACTCCGTTAACGTACTAATTTTCGTATCATATGTCGCACGCTGGTTACTATCATCAAAGAATCCGCGCAGTCTAAGTTGCTCATATCCCCAGTCTCCAACGATATAATCATATTTATTTAAAATTTCTGCATAGCGCTCTTTAAATGCTTCTTCACTAAAACCGTCACGAAAGTTTTTAATTACTTCGTACTGCACATTATTAATGCTCACCGTAGCATGAATCTCTTGCTTTTGCTCCATCATTAACTTCCTCTCTAAGCATTCTTCTTTTTATCGTATCACAAAGCATAACAACCAACAATTTCAAATACAAAAAATTGCAAATTAGTACATGCTATGGAGAAGGAGGTGATACATCGTGAAAAAACAAATTTTACTTTCCCTTCTCACTATTTCCTTATTTGCAGGCTGCCAATCAGCGAACAAAGCTGAAATGGAACGTGAAGAAGGAAGCCGTGTTCTTGTTTCCAATAAAAATGACATGTATCATACGGAAAATACAAATACACGGCTCACAAGGGTCGGCTATTCATCTAAACAAAAGCATGAAGTATCTAACAAACAAGTAGGAGCCATTAACCGTGAGAAAGTTGCTGAAATGATTACAAGTATGACAGTCAAACTTCCTGACGTTACAAACGCCGCTACGCTCGTTACCGATGATGAAGTATTTGTTGTATACCGTGCAAACACAACGGATCCAAAACTCGTAGCAGATCAAGTATATAGAGCTGCTTTGTCCATCGTCCCTCGCTATTATAAAGCATATGTATCAACAGACCAAAAGTTGATTTCCCAAATTCAAGGTCTTCAATCTGGCGCATTAAATGATACAGAATATACGCAAAGCCTCGATATGCTAAAACGTGAAATGAGTAAAAATCCTCATTTGAACAATACGGGAGATCAGACTTTGAATGATATGATTAAAAAGTAAAACAGGTGGAGAAAATCTCCACCTGTTTTACTTTTTATTTTTTATTTTTTATTACGATTCGCATAAACCTCCATCGCATCACACATAAATTGCGCTAACCCCTCACCAAACTTATCGATATTTTTCGTGAAGCGCTCATCAGCGACGTACATTTGACCGAGTCCTTTAAAAGCATCTAATGAATATGCACCGAAGTTTTGCAAGTAATCGTACCACACTCCAATTGCTTCTTGCGCCTCTTTAGAATCTGGTGCTCCGTGTCTAAGCGCTGCTAAATTTCTATAAATAGCATTAAACTCCTCTTGGTTCTCTTTTGACATACCTTTTGCATATTCATTTGCTTTATCTACAGCTGCGTCTCCCCATTTTTCACGTGCTTCTTCTTCATATGGGTTATGGCTGAAATCGAATCCTTCAAATTTCTCTTTATTCGTCATTTCAATCTCTCCTTTTGTATGCTGAATTGTTTTATCAATCGTCGCAATCACCTTATCTAATCTAGCACGCTTTTCAAGAAGCATTTTCTTATGAAGCTCTAGTGCCTCTTCGCGATCAAATGATGGACTCATGATAATCTCTTTAATTTTTTTCAAAGGGAAGCCAAGCTCTTTAAAAAACAAAATTTGCTGCAATGTCTCTAAATTTTCATTGGAATACAGACGATATCCAGACTCTGTCGTCTCGTCTGGGGTTAACAACCCAATTTCATCGTAATGATGCAGTGTGCGCACACTAATTCCAACTAAATCAGCTACTTCTTTTACTCTCATTGTCATTTGTATCTCCCCCTTAGTACATACGATAAAGTATGACGCAACGTTAGAGTCAATAAGTAAATTCATTTTATCTTAAAAAGTTTCATCTCTCCTATATTTGATGCATAATAGTTATGTACATATATTAGAAAGCGGTGAAAGTATGGTTTCAAATACTGTAATTGCCAGCATCATCTTTCAACTCATTGTCTCGATTCTGGTCCCAATTATTGTACTCGTTTATTTCCGTAAAAAATATAATATGAATTGGAAAGTGGTCGGCATTGGTGTTCTTATCTTTATCGGATTTACCCAAATTCTTGAAACACCATTCCACCTATTTATGCGCGGTAATCCAACAATCGCTCCATTTTTAGAAAATCCGTTTGTCTTCGCAATTTATGGCGGATTGACTGCTGGTATTTTTGAAGAATTAGGACGCTTCGTTGCCTTCTTCTTCTTACTAAAAAAATATCTAGAATATAAAGATGGCTTCGCTTATGGAATTGGTCACGGCGGAATTGAATCTATTTTAATTGGCGGTTTTTCTGCATTACAAGCATTAATCTTTGCTAATTCTATTAACGATGGTAGCTTCGCTCGACTGATTGAACAAAAACCCGAGCTGAGCATTTTACAGGACATGTTAATTCAGCAACCTGCCTACTTATACTTCCTTGGTAGCTTAGAAAGAATTATGGCACTCGTGCTTCAAATTGCCTTTACAATGCTTGTTTTATACGCAGTAAAACAGAAGAAATATATCTTCCTAGTATACGCTATACTATTCCACGCATTTGTAGACTTTTTCGCGGCACTTTACCAAACAAAAACAATCAATATCTTCGTTGCAGAAGGAATTACACTTCTTTGTACAATTGGCGCTGTCGTTCTTATTCGCAAAATGAAAGCGAAATTAATGAGTGTACCGGAGTAAAAAATAAACCACCCATTGGTGGTTTATTTTTTATAGATTGTCGCAATGATGATAGCTTTTTCCTTCTTGCAGCTCCCTCTTTGTTTCTGCATCTATAACGATATATTTATGAAACTCTTCTACTTCATTTTGAGAAAAGGAAGCAAAAAAATAAACTTGGCGATCAGGATGAACAAAAAAATCTTGAAGCATCACACTACTCCGACAACCCACGGCTGTTTTTTGTAGGAAAGAAAATTCTTCATCGGGCACTTCTTTAAATAAGATTTTTTTTCGAACACTATATGCTGCATTATTGTATTCTTTATAGATTTTCTTATCTAACTGTTTATAAAAAATATCCTCACTCACAAATGACTTATTTCGATTGCTTGGATAATTTACTTTTTGATTCGACTCTGCATAAGTTGTGGACAAGTGTATAAAAAAACAAAGACTAACTACAATACATATCATTTTATTCATGATTGCACCTCAAATGTTCATTATCCACATTACTTTTCCACATATTTAAATCCATATGCCGTTTTACAAGAAAAAGGAATTATTTCCACATTTGTCGAAGTATATAGCGTCAACTTGAAAGATGGGGATGAATTATGAAGAAAATTATTGTAATACGACATTGTTCAGCAACTGGGCAAAAACGTGATGCTGAATTAACGACCGATGGAAAAGACCAAGCAAATACCCTTGCTACATTTCTCTTAGAAAATCATCTACAAATCGATCATATTATTTCAAGCCCATTTGTCCGAGCTATCGATTCCATTCGGCCCTATGCGCTCCAAGCTAACTTATCTATCCAAGAAGATGAACGATTAACTGAACGCATATTGAGCAACGTTCCAATGGATGATTGGATGCAAAAACTAGAATCTACTTTTACAAATATAGATATTGCCTTTTCAGGCGGAGAGTCAACAAAACAAGCAACAGACCGTGCCATATCGCTTATTCAAGACGTTTTACAATTAAACCATACAACAACACTACTTGTTACACATGGCAATTTACTTACGCTCATTTTAAAGCATTTTAATCATACGATTGGCTTTAATGAATGGAGAACTTTAACGAATCCTGATATTTACGAAATTACAATCGACGAACAATGTATCATAAAACGCTTATGGGAAGCATCGTCTAAGTAATATCCCTTTCCAAAACATTCAGTTGACGCCACGAGAAGAAACTGTACTAATAATAGAAAGGGGTATCACTCCATATGTACGAAGATGTACTTGCTCTACTACATAAAACAAATGTTTCTTATGAAAAATTTGAACACGAACCAGTACTCGATTATGAGACAGATCGGATTGTACGTGAGAGACTCGGCTTACAAGGCACTCCAAGTAAAAGCTTATTTTTAAAATCAAAGTCTGGAGATTATTACGTATTTTTTACGTTAGAGGGCACAAGGCTCAACCGGGGAGAGATGAAAGAACTAACAGGAGAACGCTTATCTCTCTGTTCTCCTGATGAACTGCGAGACAAAACTGGTTGTACGCCGGGATGTGTGGCTCCTTTCGGATATTCACACGATGTAACAATTATTGTGGATAACGCTATTTATACGTACGATAAAATTTTAATTACACCTGGTGTACCTGAATTTACAATTGAATTATCCACAGAAGAATTAAAAAAGATTTTATTAACATGTCCAAATACCGTTTTAGAGTATAAACAAAAAGAGAGCTAATCGTTAGCTCTCTTTTTTCATTATTTAGCTTCTGCTGTTTTTTCTTTTGCAGAACGTACTTGCTCGTCCGCATGGTAAGAAGAACGCACAAGTGGGCCAGCTTCACAGTGGCTAAATCCTTTGCTAAGTGCAATTTCTTTAAGCTCTGCAAATTCTGCTGGTGGGTAATATTTAAGAACTGGTAAGTGCTTCTTAGATGGTTGTAGGTATTGCCCAAGAGTTAAAATATCCACATTGTTTGCACGTAAGTCATCCATTGCTTCAATTAAATCTTCTCTCGTTTCACCTAAGCCCACCATAATGCTCGATTTAGTTGGAATATCAGGCTGCATTTCTTTCGCTCGACGTAAAAACTCTAATGAACGTTCATATTTTGCTCTAGCGCGAACTCGGTCAGATAATCGACGTACTGTTTCAATGTTATGGTTTAAAATATCTGGTTTTGCATCCATTAACATTTTTAAGTTTTCTTCTACTCCACCCATATCAGATGGTAATACTTCGATAGACGTGAATGGGTTTTTACGACGTACTGCTCGTACTGTTTCAGCAAAAACAGCTGCTCCCCCGTCCTTTAAATCATCACGTGCAACCGCTGTTATAACAACGTGCTTTAAGCCCATTTGTACTACTGAATCTGCCACGCGTTCTGGTTCTTGTAAATCAAGCTCAGTTGGTAAGCCTGTTTTAACCGCACAAAAACGACAAGCACGTGTACAAACCGCACCTAAAATCATAAATGTTGCTGTTTTTCTTACAGCCCAGCATTCATGAATATTCGGACATTTTGCTTCCTCACAAACTGTATGAAGATTTTTAGAACGCATCATTTTCTTTAAGCCTGTATAGTTTTCATTCGTGTTTAACTTAATTTTCAACCATTCGGGCTTGCGCTTATATTCTGTTTGTTTTGTCATGGTTATCAACTCCGCACAATATGAAATAGTTTACCGTGTTCGCTTCTTTCAATGTAACATATCTATTCTAACGTATGAAAGCGATTTGCTCAAATGAAGATTCTAAGATTTTTTCCAATCGTTCCCTATAATGAAATACTCCGTATATCCCACACTAAAAAGAGTGATGTTGTGAAAGGAGTCTATTTCATGCTTCGAAAAATTTCTCTTTTGCTTTCTATTTGTTTTCTTCTCCACCAAAACATCGCTTACGGTGAAGATAATCAGCAAAGCATATACGAAAAGCGCATGGCACTATATAAAGAAACCGAGCAGTCTTCAGGCATTCCATGGTATTACTTAGCTGCAATGGATCAATATGAAAGAAATATACGGAGCGTAAGAAAAGATATTCCGAAAAAACCAGATGCCATCATTTCCCTTTATTTCAAACCAGAAATATGGGCTGGACCTATTAATAATAACGATACTCTTCCCCATACAATTTCTCTATTTGGCGGAATAGGTTTAGATGGTGACAAAGATGGATTTGCAAATGCAAATAGCGACCGTGATCTTCTGCATACCGCAGCGACTATTTTAAGGAAACAAGGAACATCAGAAGACCGTATTAAAATTATGCTCTGGGAATATTATAGACGTGCCAAAACAGTTGATTTAATTAGCGAATACGCCCAAATTTATAAACATTATGGACGTATTAATTTAGAAGGAAATGCTTTTCCTCTTCCGATCCGTAGTGACCATAGCTACCGTAGTACTTTCGGCGCTGGAAGAAGTTTTGGCGGCAGAAGGATTCATGAAGGAACCGATATTTTTGCCGGATATGGCGTGCCAGTAAGATCGACTTGCTATGGCATTATTGAAACGAAAGGTTGGAACCGCCTTGGTGGATGGCGCATTGGTATTCGCGACCTTCATAACAATTACCATTATTACGCTCATTTAGGCGGGTTTTCAAAAGAAATACAGCTTGGACAAATTGTTGAGCCAGGGAAAGTAATCGGATTTGTTGGTAGCACTGGTTATGGACCTCCTGGTACAGCCGGAAAATTTCCGCCCCACTTACATTTTGGCATGTATAAAGACAATGGCTATACAGAATGGGCCTTCGATCCATACATGCATTTAAGCCTTTGGGAGCGCAAAGAACGAGCAAATACAAAACGATAACCGTAGCTGCATTGCTACGGTTATTTTTTATCCAGTAAAAGTCTGACTGAGCCGGGTTTCACTTTATTTACAACTAACTATCTGTTTTCTTTTTATCAGGTACAGCAACACTTCCGCTTCCATAATACGTAGGCACTTCCCCTTGAACGATACGCGTCGCAATCGGAACATTTTGTTTCACCTTTATCTCTTTCGTATGAAATGGAATAATCACTTGCAATGTTACTTCCATTTCCATAACAATTTGAATCGCTGTAGTATTAATCCCATGCGGCTCAATTTTTTGTTTAATATCTGTATTCACATGTCCAACTGGCGTGAAATGAATCGGAATATCTGGTCCTATATTACCAAGAAGTGCATTATCAGTTACACGCCCAAAAGGAACTGCCATAGTCGCGCCGTTTTTTTCAGAAATACCTAGCTCCTTCAACTTCCCTTGTTCTACTTGCTGTAAATATTTTTCTATGTACGTGGTCGTTGATGTTACGATTTCATTTACTTGCTTTGTATTTAAATTAATTGTGGATACTTTTCCGTTTTTATCATTCTGTACTTTCATTAATGAATCTACATCGAATCCTTCTTTAATTCGATCCTTTACTGCCTTCGTCATAATTGCCGTCGCCATTTTATGTGTCTCTACTTCCCCATATTTAATTAAGGTCGGCTGAATATTATTATTCACAATCCACAACCCTTGCGTAAGTAATATAACAAAAAGAATAAACGACATAAGCAGTATATACCGAAAGGCAATAGGTCCCCTTCGAAACCGCGAGTTTTTCGAGCGAAATATACTCATAAAAAAACCTCCTTCTTATATCATTTCTATGCAAGAAGGAGGGACGATATATGCTTATCTCATTTTTAATAATGCTTCTTTTCCGATTGTGCCAGTCGTAATACCTAAAGCTTCGGCTTCAATCGTTACTGATTCTAGCGGTGCTTCAAGAAGTTGTTCAATCGTTCTTACACCAACCGC
Source organism: Bacillus sp. JKS001846 (assembly GCF_900176455.1). Classification (NCBI taxonomy): domain Bacteria; kingdom Bacillati; phylum Bacillota; class Bacilli; order Caryophanales; family Bacillaceae; genus Bacillus; species Bacillus sp. JKS001846. The sequence goes on along the minus strand of NZ_FWYG01000001.1, from coordinate 809,075 downwards.
ACGGCCAGCAATAATTCCTCGATCACCTAATTTCTCATTTAAAAGACCTACATCTAATGCACCACACATAATATATCCTTTATCGCTCATTACAGCTAGCAAATTCGTCTTTGGAAGTTTCACGCTAACTGCAATAAACGTATAATTATCAATTATAATTGGCTCCACATTAACCATAGTTCACACTCCTCTCTTTCTTATCTGTATGACAAGAGAAAAATGAGTGTTACAAGTTAACTAGCCTATAGTTTAACGGAAGATGTATAAGTTATTAACATATCTGTTAACACATCTCTAAGTAGTTCTGGCATATAATATTGTTTGTCAGAAAGTGTGGATAGCTCTGGGTATAAGTAGCCAAATGTAAACATATCAATCGTTCCTACTGTATATATACGATCTAATTCCAGCGATTCCCCGTTAATTAATACATCTTCGAGTAAAATTTTATTCCCGGGAATCGTATCTGGAATGACTTCTACACCAGCGTAAATCATTTTCCCCATCACTTTTCCCCGAAATCCGAATCCTTTCACCTCAAGATTCTCCATATTCGGCTTACGTGCTTTCAAAATAACTTCTCTTAATATCTTTCCTGGAACTTTCAAAGCACACGGATTAATTGGATGTGGACAAATTCTGTGAATATCTCCGCGCGTTATAACACCCTCTTCTAACCCTTCAAGAAGTACACCAGCGTTCACCATGCCAATCTCTGCATTGCACCATGTTTTCAGCGCACTTGCTAACATGTGAGAAAACGGCGTCTCATGAAACCAATCAACCGGTAATGACTCTTTTAAATGAACGACAGACTCTGCCATTATATGCTCACTTTCTTCCTGCAGTATTTCAATTGTGGATAACGGCTCGTTATAAGCACCTAAACGTTCCGTCTTAATCGCTCTACCGTCTTTTTTCAGCAATTTCTTCATCTCTATATCCACAGTAAGCTGCACGTGACCAACGTAACGCCCCCACTTTTCACAACAACAAAGTAAAGTATTATTCAGTAGAATACCACGCTCAAATAAATGATGCGTATGTGCTCCTAAAATAACATCTATATCATAATGCTCTGCCATATACTCATCCATACTTTTTCCAAGGTGAGAAAGGACAACCGTAATATGAGCCTCATCTTTCACTTCTTCTAAAATAGACTCTAAATGAATAATGGGATCTTCAATATGCCAATCGAGCATCTGATAAAACTCTGGATAAGCTACCGTTAATCCGATAAAAGCAATGGTAATCCCATCCGTCGTTGTATGCAATTTATAAGGCCTTGCCCATGACGGACGTACCCCTTCTTTTTCAAATAAATTTGCGACAAGTATTTCAAATCCAGCATCATCATAGAGCCGATTCAAATGCTCCTTCGCTAACGTAATTCCTTCATTATTTCCGATCGTTACATAATCATATAACGCCTCATTCAAAAGCTTCGTATTCCCAAGTCCATTCGTCGCTTCCGAAATACTATGAAAACGATCCACATGATCGCCGATATCAACCGTCAAAACAGTCTCTCCCGCTTCCTGTCTTCGCTTTTTCTCCCCTAGAACAAACCGAGAAATTTGCGGCCAATTTTCAAAATGACTATGTATATCGTTTGTATGATAAAGGTGGATGATTGTTTCTTTATTTGTATTCAGAGAAAAAACCTCCTCTCAGTTCCTTACTGCCATTTACGCTATGCGCACACAATAATCCTGTAAATACTTTTCGTCTTTTCTTGCTATTTTACATTGTACTCGCATTGTGAGAAAAAGCAAAAGATTGTCCTTTTTATATGAGAAACTTTATTTTTGCCAGTGTGGGGATTTGTTGGTAGAGCGGGGATTTGTCAGAAAGTTAGCCGTGGGGATTTTCCCATAAGTTCTTTGCTGCATTTGTCAGTATTTTAATCTAAATTACTTTCAGTTGCCCTCTTTATGTATAAATGCTCCTTTCCTTTTTGAAGGGTACGGGGTATTCGTTCCTCTTGCTATGTCGTAATTTGTTGATAAGTCGATATCCCTTGTCGAATCGTCGATATATTGAAATAATCGCTGATATATTTCGAGTTATGGACGATATATTTGAAAAATCGTTGATATATTTAGCTGAACACCCACCCGGGTATCCTCTCCCAAGCCAAGACAAATCCGCAAAACAAAAAAGCGCCCTGCACAGCAGGGCGCTTTCTTCATACATATATTATCCAGCTTTGCCTCCTAGACCCTCATGTCTAAGAACCTTCCGCACGAGAAGATAAAAAGCATCTTCTGTGCGAAAGAACCTTAGCCAACGGGTCTGAACAGTCGGCTCCGCATTTCTATTTAACCAATAGAACCTTCCATCTCAAACTTGATTAGGCGGTTCATTTCAACTGCGTATTCCATTGGAAGTTCGCGAGTGAATGGTTCAATGAAGCCCATTACGATCATTTCTGTAGCTTCTTGCTCAGAAATACCACGGCTCATTAGGTAGAATAATTGTTCTTCTGATACTTTAGATACTTTCGCTTCGTGCTCAAGTGAAACGTAATCGTTTTTGATTTCGTTGTAAGGAATTGTATCAGATGTAGATTGGTTATCCATGATTAACGTGTCACACTCGATGTTAGAGCGAGAGTTTTTCGCTTTTGGTCCGAAGTGTACGATACCACGGTAAGTTACTTTACCACCATGCTTCGCAATCGATTTAGAAACGATTGTTGAAGACGTGTTTGGTGCTAAGTGAATCATTTTCGCACCAGCATCTTGGTGTTGGCCTTTACCAGCAATCGCGATAGATAATGTTAAACCACGAGCGCCTTCGCCTTTTAAGATAACTGCTGGGTATTTCATCGTTAATTTAGATCCGATGTTACCGTCAATCCATTCCATCGTTGCGTTTTCTTCACAAACCGCACGTTTTGTAACTAGGTTGTATACGTTGTTCGCCCAGTTTTGGATTGTTGTATAACGGCAATAAGCATCTTTTTTAATGATGATTTCTACTACCGCACTGTGAAGTGAGTTAGTAGTGTAAACAGGTGCTGTACAACCTTCTACGTAGTGTACGTGTGCGCCTTCGTCTACAATGATAAGCGTACGTTCGAATTGTCCCATATTTTCAGAGTTAATACGGAAATACGCTTGAAGTGGTGTATCAACTTTAACACCTTTTGGAACGTAGATGAATGATCCACCAGACCAAACTGCAGAGTTTAATGCAGAGAATTTGTTGTCTGTTGGTGGGATTACTTTTCCGAAATGTTCACGGAAAATATCTTCGTTCTCTTTTAATGCGCTATCTGTATCTTTGAAGACGATTCCTAGAGCTTCTAGGTCTTCTTTCATGTTGTGGTATACAACTTCAGATTCGTACTGTGCAGATACACCAGCTAAATATTTTTGCTCAGCTTCTGGAATACCTAATTTATCAAATGTTGCTTTAATTTCATCAGGTACTTCATCCCAAGACTTCTCAGATTTCTCAGATGGTTTTACGTAGTACGTAATTTCATCGAAATCTAAGTCGTTTAAGTCGCCGCCCCATTGTGGCATTGGCATTTCGTAGAACTTATCCAGTGATTTTAAACGGAAGTCTAACATCCACTGTGGTTCTTCTTTCATACGTGAAATTTCTTCAACGATTTCTTTTGTTAAACCGCGTCCAGCACGGAAAATCGAAACGTCTTTGTCTTTGAAACCATATTTATAATCGCCGATATCTGGCAGTTGCTTCGCCATGTTGGTGTGTCCCTCCTTAGATAACCTCGTTTTTAGGAACCTTTAACATTACTTATCTTCGTTTAAGCCCTTTTCTAACGCTTTCCACGCTAATGTTGCACATTTAATACGTGCAGGGAACTTGCATACGCCTTGTAATGCTTCAATATCTCCTAAATCGATGCTGTCATCGTACTCTTTTCCTAGCATCATGTCAGAGAAAATTTTCGAAAGCTGAAGTGCTTCTTCAATTTTCTTACCTTTTACTGCTTGTGTCATCATTGAAGCTGAAGACATTGAGATTGAACATCCTTCGCCTTCAAACTTCGCCTCTTGCACAATACCTTCTTCTACTTTCATCGTAAGTTGAATACGATCGCCGCAAGTTGGATTGTTCAAGTTAACGGTAACACTATCTTCTAATACGCCATGGTTACGAGGATTTTTATAATGATCCATAATAACTTGACGATATAACGTATCTAAATTATTAAATGACATTTGTGAAATACTCCTTTGTCTTGATTAGCGAGTCAACAAATGTATCAATTTCTTCTTTTGTATTATATAAATAGAAGCTCGCACGTGCTGTTGAAGAAGCTTTTAGCCACTTCATAAGCGGTTGTGCACAGTGATGTCCTGCGCGAACTGCAATGCCTTCTACATCTAATACAGTCGCTACATCGTGAGGATGTACGTCTTCAATATTAAATGTAACAAGACCAGCGCGATGCTTTGGACCATAAATTGTAACGCCATCTACTTCTGATAGTCTTTCTAAAGCGTATTGCGCTAATTCATGCTCATGCTTTTCAATATTATCAAGACCGATTTCTTCTAGGAAATCAATTGCCGCACCAAGTCCGATTGCATTACCGATAATCGGTGTACCTGCTTCAAACTTCCACGGAAGCTCTTTCCAAGTAGATTCTTGTAAATCTACGAAATCAATCATTTCACCACCAAATTCAATTGGCTCCATATTGTTTAGCAATTCTTTTTTACCATATAATATGCCGATACCTGTAGGGCCACACATCTTATGAGCAGATAATGCGTAGAAATCACAGTTTAAATCTTGTACATCTACTTTCATGTGAGGTGTACTTTGTGCACCGTCAACGACCATAATTGCGCCATTTTCGTGTGCAATTGCTCCGATTTCTTTTACAGGGTTAATCGTTCCAAGTACGTTAGAAACATACATGATAGAAACGATTTTTGTATTCGGTGTAATTGTTTGACGAGCATCTTCTATTGAAATTGTCCCATCTGGTTGAAGCGGAAGATATTTTAAAGTTGCGCCAGTTTTCTTCGCAACTTGCTGCCACGGAATGATGTTACTATGGTGCTCCATGTAAGAAATAACGATTTCATCGCCTTCTTTTACATTTTCAAGACCATAGCTAGCCGCTACTGTATTTAATGCAGTTGTCGTTCCGCGCGTGAAAATAATCTCTTCCATTGATTTCGCGTTAATAAACTTGCGAACTTTCTCGCGTGCACCTTCATACGCGTCGGTAGCTTTCGTACCGAGCGTATGAACACCGCGATGCACGTTAGAGTTATATTCTTTATAGTAACGTTCTAACGTTTCAATGACTTGAATTGGTTTTTGAGAAGTTGCTGCACTATCGAAATAAACAAGTTGTTTGCCGTTCACTTTTTGATCAAGAATTGGAAACTGTTTGCGTATTTCATGAATATTCATTAGCGAACTTTCCTTTCAATTACCTCAACAAGCTGTGCTTTTACTCCTTCAATTGGAAGCTCATTAACTACAGGTGCTAAGAATCCATGGATGACTAAACGTTCTGCTTCGCGTTTTGGAATACCACGGCTCATCAAGTAGTATAGTTGGACTGGGTCTACGCGACCTACTGAAGCTGCGTGACCTGCCATTACATCATCTTCGTCGATTAAAAGAATTGGGTTTGCATCCCCACGAGCTTTTTCATCTAACATAAGAACGCGAGAAGATTGTTGTGCATTTGATTTAGATGCACCGTGTTCAATCTTACCAATTCCGTTAAAGATAGATGTTGCGCTATCTTTTTGTACACCGTGTTTTAAAATCCAACCTTCAGAGTGTTTACCGAAGTGAACAACTTTAGTTGTAAAGTTTTGTGTTTGGTTACCACGGCCAATTGTTACTGTTTTCGTATCAGCATATGAACCGTCGCCCATTAAGTTTGTAACGTTCTCTGAAATTGTGTTTCCGTCATTCATAAGGCCTAGAGCCCAATCAATACGGCCGTCGCGTCCTACTGTACCGCGGCGGTTAACGTAAGTTGTTACGTCTTTTGCTAACAGATCAACCGCACCGAATTTCACTTGTGCGCCTTGTTCCACGATTACTTCTGCTACGATATTTGCAATACCTTTAGCATTTTCATTTGCAACGTAGTTTTCTACATAAGTTGCAGTACTGTTCGCATCAGCTACGAATAATACGTGGTTATATACGTTAGCTTCTTCGCCGTCTACTAAGAATACAGCTTGAAGTGGAGTTTCAAGAACAACGTTTTTCGGAACATATACGAATGCACCGCCGTTGATTAATGCAGCATGAAGTGCAGTTAAACGATGCTCGTCTACCTTCACGCCGTCTTTCATTAAGTACTTTTGTACTAGCTCAGCATGCTCAGTTGCAGCTGTTACGATATCTGTAAAAATAACACCTTTTTCTTTTGCTTCGTCTGCTAAAGAAACGAATGCAGTTGTACCAGTACGTTGCACTAATACGCTGTTATTTTCATCGATTAAGTTTTTCACTGCTTCTGGAAGCTCTGTTAAAGAACTTACAGGCTCTTGCTTAGCAGCGTCGCCTTTTCCGATAAAGTCCCATTTGTCAATTTTCGTTTTATCAGGCGTTGGCATTGGAAGTTCAGTTGCTTGTGCAAGAGCTTGTAAGCGGAACTCAGTCAACCAAGCAGCTTCGTTTACTTCGCTTGCGCGTTGACGGATTGTTTCTTGATCGAAAGGTAATGTACCGATTGTCATGTTTATGCTCCTCTCTTACGCTTCTTGCTCTGTTGTTTCGTCTTCAATACCTAATTCTTTTTTAATCCAGTCGTAACCTTCAGCTTCTAGACGTTGTGCAAGCTCAGGGCCACCAGATTTAACGATACGACCGTTCATCATAACGTGAACGAAGTCTGGAGTGATGTAGTTTAATAAACGTTGGTAATGCGTAATCATTAGGCAACCGAACTCTTCGCCGCGCATTTCGTTAATACCTTTAGATACAACTTTTAATGCATCGATATCAAGACCTGAGTCGATTTCATCTAAGATTGCGATTTTTGGCTCAATCATCATTAATTGAAGAATTTCGTTACGTTTTTTCTCTCCACCAGAGAAACCTTCGTTTAAGTAACGTTGTGCCATTTCTGGATCCATTTCTAGGAATTCCATGTTTTTATCTAATGTACGGATAAATTTCATAAGAGAAATTTCATCGCCTTCTTCACGACGTGCGTTAATTGCAGAACGCAAGAAGTCAGCGTTTGTTACTCCGCTAATTTCACTTGGATATTGCATTGCTAGGAATAGACCTGCTTGTGCGCGCTCGTCTACTTCCATTTCTAATACATCTTCACCGTCGATGATGATGCTACCTTCTGTTACTTCATATTTTGGGTGACCCATAATTGCAGAAGATAAAGTTGATTTACCTGTTCCGTTAGGTCCCATAATTGCGTGGATTTCTCCACCTTTTACTTCAAGGTTTACACCTTTTAAAATTTCTTTGCCATCAATTGATACGTGTAAGTCTTTAACCGTTAATGTAGAACCAGCCATCTCAATACCTCCATTAATCCTATATATACATTTTAAAAATTCCTAAAACGTTCATATTCTCATTTTATTCTCATTCTAATTTTATATCAAATAAAATGATATCGCAAACGACGAAAAAAAGTAACAATTTTTTCACAAATGTATACAAGTATTCCTTTTCACCTTTCTATGATACACCTTTCTTCTTATTTATATAAAGAAAAAAGGACTGGTAAATTACCAGTCCTTTCCTTCATATTTATTCACTTACTGGCAGTACAGCACCTTTATATTCTTTATTAATAAAATCTTGAATTTCTTTTGAATGCAGTACTTCTACTAGCTCTTTCATTTCTTTTTTCTTCTCGTCACCTTTACGAACTGCAATAATATTTGCATACAGAGAGTCTGATCCTTCAATCGCAATTGCATCCTTTGTTGGATTTAATTTTGCATCAATTGCATAGTTTGAATTAATAAATAAAGCATCACCTTCATTATTTTCATACAGCTTTGGTGACAATCCAGGCTCTACATCTGTTTTAAACTTTAAGTTTTTCGGATTTTCGACTACATCTTTTACTGTTGCCTTAACAACATCTACTCCGTCTTTTAATTTAATAACGCCGCCTTTTTGTAACAGTGCTAGCATACGGCCACGCTCCGCTACGTTATTACTCATAATCACTGTCCCGCCATCTGGTAAGTCTTTTAAGCTTTTATACTTCTTAGAATAAATACCCATCGGCTCTAAATGGATTTTTCCTGCGTTTACAATTTTATATCCCTTTTCTTGAATTTCTTTATCTAAGTACGGAATATGCTGGAAGTAGTTCGCATCAATTTCTTTATCCGCTAACGCTTTATTTGGCAGTACATAATCCTGGAACTTTTTAATCTCTAACTTAATGCCTTTTTTCTCTAATATCGGCTGTGCCTTTTCTAAAATAACAGCGTGCGGCACGTTAGAAGCTCCCACAACAAGCTTATTCTCTTCCTTCCCTCCGCAAGCAGCTAATGTAAATACAGATAATGCTGTAACAACTGACAATAGAATCTTTTTCATATGACGTCCCCTTCTCCCTATAGTTATGTAGTAAAAAAGGACCGGCATACACCAGCCCTTTTTCAGCAATTATTCTTTTACAGGAACAACTGCACCTTTATATTCTTTAGTAATAAAGTCTTCAATTTCTTTAGAATGTAATACTTCTACAAGCTCTTTAATCGCTTTTTTATCTTTATCACCTTTACGAACCACTAGTACGTTTGCGTATGGAGAATCATCGCCTTCAATTGCAATTGCATCTTTTTCTGGGTTTAATTTCGCATCAATTGCATAGTTCGAGTTAATTAAAACAGCGTCGCCTTCTTTATTGTTATACACTTGTGGCAACAAACCAGGCTCAATATCCGTTTTGAATTTTAAGTGTTTCGGATTATCTGCAATATCTTTTGGAGTTGCACTAACTGGATCTACTCCGTCTTTAATTTTTAAAATGCCTTCTTTTTGTAAAATTGCTAAACCACGTCCATGGTCAGTAACGGAATTACTCATAATAATTGTCGCCCCGTCTGGAAGTTCTTTTAAACTCTTATATTTTTGAGAATATACACCAATTGGTTCAATATGAATTTTCCCTGCTATTTCAAAATCATATTTTTTATCTTTAATTTCTTTTTCTAAATAAGGAATGTGCTGGAAATAGTTTGCATCTAATTCCTTATCCGCTAACGATTTATTTGGCAACACGTAATCTTGGAATTTTTTCACTTCTAATTCAATTCCTTTTTTCTCAAGTAACGGTTTTGCTTTTTCTAAAATTTCAGCATGCGGTACGTTAGAAGCACCAACAACAAGTTTCTTTTCATCTTTATCTTTCCCGCCACAAGCAGCTAACCCAAAAATTGAAGTTGAAATAAGTGCCGTAAGTAATAATCTTTTCATTTAAAGTATCCTCCCGTTTTTATTATCGTTTATCTATTCGAGTCGTTAAACTATCACCAATCCACTGGATTAAAAATACAACTAGTAATACACAAATTGTCGCAACGATTGTTACATCGTTATTCCCTCTCTGGAATCCTTCTAAGTAAGCAAGTGTTCCAAGGCCACCAGCACCAACAACTCCCGCCATTGCTGTATAGCCTACTAAAGCAATTGTCGTAACCGTAATACCAGATACTAATGCTGGTAATGATTCTGGAATTAACACTTTCAAAATAATTGTGCTTGTTTTTGCTCCCATTGCTTTTGAAGCTTCAATTACACCTTTATCAATTTCGCGAAGTGCAATTTCAACCATTCTCGCGTAGAATGGTGCGGCTCCAATAATTAAAGCCGGCAGAGCTGCACTTGCTCCAAGAATTGTTCCAAGAAGAATCTTTGTAAATGGGATTAATAAAATAATTAAAATGATGAACGGTATAGAGCGGAATATATTTACGAATGCTCCAATCACCGTATTAATTGATTTGTTTTCCCATAAATTATCTTTTGCTGTCATGAAGAGTAACAATCCTAAAATTAGTCCTAAAACAAATGTCGCAAGGGCTGCGATTGCCGTCATATATAACGTTTCACCAGTTGCTTCTAACATTTGATTCCAATCAACATTTGCGAGTAACTTATCCATGTGCAATCACCTCCAGCTCTACTTGATCTTGATGAATTCCTTCTATTGCTTGCTGAATCGCTGTTTCCTCACCATTTAAATGAACAACTAAACTACCGTAAGAACCGTTATTCGTTTGTGCAATATTTCCTTGCAAAATGCTAACTTCTATATCACTGCGTTGCATTAATCGTTGAAGCACTGGTCTTTCTACAGCCTCACCGATAAACTGCAAACGAATTACTTTTCCATCTGGATATTTTTCAATTAAATTTTCAATTGTTTCATTTGTATCTTCAGAATCTGTTAACTGCTGTACAAATCGTTTCGTAATATCTTGCTTCGGATTACGGAATACATCAAGTACTGGACCTGTTTCTACAATCTTTCCTCTCTCCATTACCGCCACTCGGTTACAAATCTTTCGAATCACGTGCATTTCATGTGTAATGAGTACAATTGTTAAACCAAGACGCTTATTAATGTCTAATAGTAAATCTAAAATTTGATCTGTCGTTTCCGGATCAAGAGCTGACGTTGCTTCATCACATAAAAGCACTTGTGGATTGTTAGCTAATGCTCTTGCAATCCCGACGCGTTGCTTTTGTCCTCCACTCAGCTGAGATGGGTACGCGTCTCCTCTTCCTTCTAATCCAACAAGATGAATTAATTCATCAACACGTTTTCTTCTCTTCGCTTTATCAACACCTGCAATTTCAAGTGGAAACTCAATATTTTCACGTACAGTTCGTGACCAAAGTAAGTTGAAGTGTTGAAAAATCATTCCGATTTCTTGTCTTGCCTTACGAAGTTCACTTCCTGTAATTGCTGATATAACACGATTCGCAATTGTAATTTGGCCAGAAGTCGGTTTCTCTAACTGATTAAACAATCTGATTAACGAACTTTTTCCAGCGCCGCTATATCCAATAACACCAAATATTTCGCCTTTTTCTATTTTTAAATTGGCGTTATCTACAGCAGTGACATCACCGCTTTTCGCCTTATATATTTTCTTTACGTTCTCTAATAGAATCATGATGTTCACCCCTTTTTTGTTTGGATCGACTCCGCAATTTTTTATTTTTAATGCGTGTAGTCCACTGTTATCATTACTTTTATTATTTGAATGTCCTCCACATTCAAACAATAAAAAAACCTTTCTGCTTTAGAGAAGCAGAAAGGTTTATATGCGTATATAACAACATTATCCCTCTCTCTCATCTCTCAAAGCATTCGCTTTGCAGGAATTGGCACCATTTCAACATAAGTTGACGGTTGCCGGGCTTCACAGGGCACAGTCCCTCCACCTCTCTTGATAAGAGAAATCAGATTCAATTTTCGTCTGATTTGAAATTTATGAAATTGTCTATATTTTATGACTTGAATTGTATCAATATACACTCACCATGTCAACAGAAATTTTCGCAAAAAATGAAACTTCAGAATTTTAAGCACCCTACTGACATCGGTTTACATATATGAAACATCGATTCCACTAATAACATCGTTCGGTACGTTCCTGAATATTGTACACGTCCATCGTTCATTAACATTTGCAATCGTACATTTCCATTCACCAATTGTTCTATATCCTTTTCATCTAAGCAAATGATTTGTTCCGTTCCTCTTTCCTCATGTACCAGCTCTATATAATCTCTTGAAATTTGTAACGAACAACTTTCATCTCCAAAGCGAAAATTAACAGTTTTTTCTTCTTGTCTTAAAAGCGGTTCTAAATGATATTGACCATTAGCGTAATTTACAAATGATTGAAGCAAAGAATATAATCTCACCCTAAATCACATCCTTCATATCACTTTCTATTACATACCATTCCCTCTCACTAAAGAGCAATCCTGTTATTTTCGCTCGACAAATACTGTATCCACCCTGCATCTCGACATATTTCCCAAGAAATATGTCGAGGCGGCAAAAATTTTTGCCGCCTACTTTAATTCCGTATATAAATATTCAACCGAATGAAATGCGTATATCTTCTTCATCAGTGTCCCATTTTCAAAAACAAGTAAACAAGGTACACTTTCAATCCCATACTCTTTCGCTAAATACGGAGCATAATTTAAATCTAACATCCCAATTTTGAGGCCTTCAATTGTCATCTCAACAACTGTTAACATCTTTTTTGCTAATTGGCATGTTCCACACATTGGAGTATATACATATAATACTGTTTTTTCTTCGTTCTCTATTAGGGCTGTAGCTTCGGCTCCTGTCCAATCAATCACTTCTATCATTCCTTACCGTAAATATTCTGTATAAACGTCAATGTCGGCTCCCCATAATACATTTGCTAAGTGTGTAGATGGCGCAGTTGCCACTTCTCGGTACGAGCGATCAATATAGATATGCTCGGCTTGCGGAAATTCTTTTCGAAATTGTTTCCTTAACTTTTCTCCAGCATCATCAGCATCCACTAGCACATACACTTCCTTATCAAAAAACTGATCAACGAGCTCATCCATTTTCGACAAACCAATTGTACCATTTGTACAAACAATTTCCACCGGTTCACGAATAATAGATTCAATCTTTCTTCTATCTGATGTACCTTCTACAATAATGACTTTTTCTACATAAATCATATGTCATCACCCGATCACCATATACTATATAACCTTGAACTTAGTATATAGTATATTCGTTATTTTCATGTTGTTTCCTGTTTATTTTTGCAAAAGAAAAGCGGAACCGACTGTTTAGCCCTGTTGGCTAAGGTTCTTTCGTACAGAAGACGCTTTTTGTCTTCTCGTACGGAAGGTTCTTAGACATGAAGGGCTAGGAGGTGGAGCTGGACAATGAAAAGCGCAAGCGGCTCTTTCAGATTGTGAGGGGGATGGAGCTTCTGACGTAAAGGCGCTTTTGGCCTTGCAGGAAGAAGCGAAGCCACCGAACAATCTAGCCGCTAGAGCTGGACAATGAAAAGCGCAAGCGGCTCGTTTAGATTGTGAAGACTTATGAAACCTTACCACAAAACAGTTTTTCTCATAATAGCTTATTTATTTACATATAACTTGAATTTCATTATTTCACACAAAATAAAAAAGGACAGCACAAAGGCTGTCCTTTAGTCGACTATAATTAGTCTTGGTTTGTCATTTCTGCATATTTTTCTGCAGTTAATAACTTCTCAACTTGGCTTGCATCAGAAAGTTCAACTTTAACCATCCATGCACCCTCGTATGGAGATTCGTTAACAAGTTCTGGTTTGTCACTTAATTCTTCGTTTACTGCTACAACTTTACCGCTTACAGGTGCGTATAACTCAGAAACTGTTTTAACAGATTCTACGCTTCCGAATGGCTCGTCAGCTTCGATTGTTGCACCTACTTCAGGAAGTTCAACGAATACGATATCGCCTAGCTCACCTTGTGCAAAGTGAGTGATACCGATAACAACTTCATTACCTTCAGTTTTTACCCATTCGTGTTCTTCAGAGTAACGTAAATTATTTGGAATGCTCATGACTGTACCTCCAGTGAATGTATTAATTATGTAAAAATACCTTATTGGTACTTTTTCCACACACTTTCAAACTGCTCTTCGTTAAAACCAAGTGTTACATTCGTTCCATCTGTTACAATTGGACGTTTAATCAACATGCCATCAGATGCTAAAAGCTCATACATTTCGTCTTCGCTTGCATCTTTCAACTTATCTTTTAGACCAAGTTCACGGTAACGCATTCCACTTGTATTAAAGAATTTTTTTAATGGTAATTCACTTTTTTCATGTAAATTACGTAAATCTTCTTTTGATGGTGGATTTTCAACAATATGAATCATCTCATATGCTACATCGTTTGCCTCAAACCATTTCTTTGCCTTTTGACATGTGCCACACTTTGGATATGAATAAAATGTTACTGTCATAAATTCACCTACTTTTTTACTAACCTTTACCTTTATCATATAGAAAACGTTTTATTATTTCAAACCATTATTCGCTAAACTTTTACTTATTTCGTGATAATTTTTAATAATCCTGCGAATTTTTCTTATTTTTCCGCCATTTGTTAAGAAAAAAATAAATATATAAATTTTTTAGATTCTGCACCAAACATATATCTTAAACAAGCGTTTGATTAATTCTCCATTTTTCTTTCTTAACCTTTGAACTACAGGAGTTTCTTCCTACCGAACATACAGCTTAAACAAACGTTTGATTAATTCTCCATTTCTCTTTGTTAACCATTGAGTTACATCAGTTTCTTCCTACCGAACATACAGCTTAAACAAACGTTTGATTAAAAAAATAAGAAGCCTCGTTTACAGGCTCCCTCATCATCTATTCAAATAATCTGCGATGGTTTGAAATACGACGATATACATATTATGAATACTTTCTTCTGTATTTCCACCATTAGATAAACCAATTGCCCATTGTTGCCCTTCACCACTTCCGATATTTGCAAAGCCTTGCGTATACATAGCATTTACATCTTTTCGTGCACTGTTATACTCTATTCCTTTTGTAATAAAAATTGAATATGATTTATCTTGTAAACCGATAAAAAACACTGGTTTCTTTAGCGATGAAAATACATTTTTATACTGCTCTGTTGAGGCTTCTTGAAAGTGATCTTTCATTATTAGAAAACCATCCACTTCCTTAGATTTCTTTTCCAGTTCCTCTAACTTCATTTCTTCAAACTTTACATTCCTAAACGTATCTTTCGGCTTTTCTCCAACAACTCCAATTACGAGTGCTCTTCCGTTATATTCTAATTTCTCTCCTGCTTTATCCTTTGCACACCCAGCACCTACTAGGCATATCAATATAAAAAATAAGAAATACGATAAACGCTTCATTTAGCACCCTCTCCTTCTTTTTAGTCAAGTGACAAAAACGTAAGGTTAATTCAAGAAAATGTAAGTAAAATCGATAGCCCAATTCACGTTTCTATATTATAATCAATTGAATTTACTTACATTACTAAACATAGGAGATCAACATGAAGAAATTTAAACTTTCATCTTTTCTTCCGTTAAGTTATATACTTCTACTCGTGCTCGTAAGTCCCCTTTACGACGTATTAAATAAATCGACTGTTCACGCAGTAGACGTTACAACTGTAGTAGATGATTGGATTCCATTTGTAAAAGCATTTATTATTCCTTATTTACTTTGGTTTCCATACTTATACGGCGCACTTATTTATTACTGCTTTGCTGACCGAAAGCAATATTATGTCACTTTAAGTAGTGTTATTTTTGGAAAGCTTGCTTGTTTTTCTATTTATTATTTTTGGCAAACAACTGTACCGCGTCCGACTGTCGTTGGAACAGATGTATTTTCTGAACTAGTTCGCTATATTTATAGTATCGATCAACCTGTAAACTGTTTCCCTAGCATTCACGTTCTTACTACATTTGTAATTATGTTAGCTGCCTTTAAGCGTAGAGAACAGCATGCTTTTGAATATTACATCCTTACTTTCTTCGGTACACTTATTATTTTATCAACGCTATTTACGAAGCAGCATGCCTTTGTAGATGCCGTTTCTGGAATGACGCTTGCAAGCATACTTTACTTCGGCGTTCAGCTCTTATTGGCCAAAGAACCGATAAGAGTTCCAGTAAAACAAAATCATAGAATGTAGCATGACAAAAAAGCAGACTGTGGCTTCTCAGTCTGCTTTTATATATTATTAAGGAGATTTTCAACTTAAGATTGCGGTACAGTCATATCACCAGAGTGAATACGACCTGCTTTTTTAAGAGCAATGTAAAGTATATAAGAAACAGCTACTGGAATGACGATATAAGTAATTACCATCGCCGGGAGAACTTCCCATCCTTGGCTGGAAATTAAATTAATTGGTGCGATAAGAGAACTTAATCCAAGACCTGCAATTTCCTTTCCTGCTTCCAGTTGGAAAATTAATGCGGATACTGGACCGACTATAGCACTGGCAACGACAGTTGGGACGAGAATCATTGGATTTTTAGTGATATTTGGTAACTGTACTTTCGGAGTACAAAGTGCTTGAGCTAATATGCCACCTAAATTATTTTCTTTCGCTGAGATGACAGAGAATCCGATAAACTGAGCGACGCATCCGGCAAGAGCAGCACCACCTGCAACACCGTCTAAGCTAAGTGCAATTGCTAACGCAGCTGATGAAGCTGGAGAGATAAGTAATAGTCCCCAAACGACTGCAATGACGATAGAAGCGATGAATGGGCTACCAGCTGAGCTATCTTTAATAAACGCTCCAACTGTATTTAAAACAGGAGTAATATTATGAGATAACCAAATACCAACTAAACCAGAACCTAATATGGCCGCAAATGGAACGAGCATCATATCTAACGCAGTTTTTCCACTTAAACGTTTACCAATATATACAGCTAAAGTTGCTGTTAATAATGCACCGATTGGCTCACCTGTTTTAATAATTAGACCAGCTTCAGTAATTGAAATGGATCCGGCACCAATTGCTCCGGCTACCATCGCTGAGAAGATTACAAGACCGTTTGCACCGAGCATAAAAGCAATTCCGGCACCAATTGCCGGTGCCATTAGTGATTTTGCAACAACTCCGATTGTAATAAGTAATGGTATATCAACAATTCTTCCTATATTTTCGATCAGTAAACCAATTCCGAGGGATACGAAAATACCTTGTGCGATTCCAGCAGATGCTTTAAATACACGAGACATTATATATTCCTTCATTTGTTTCACCTTCTTCTATAAGTTAGTAACCAATTGTTTTCATATAATCACGTAAAATATCGTTTGATTTTGCAAATCGAGATTCTTCATCCTCTGTTAAATTGAGTTCTACAACTTCTCTTATACCGTCTCTAGTAATAATAGCTGGTACTCCTGTACAAATATCATATTCACCATACTCACCATCTAAAATGGCTGATACAGCAATGACACGGTGATCATCATTAAAGATTGAACTCGCAATATATGCTAGAGAATTTCCAATTCCGTAATAAGTAGTTCCTTTACGTTTATAAATTTCCCAACCAGCTTTTGCAGTCTTCTCAACAATTTCATCTAAATCTATTTCACCAAATCGTTCTTTTTGTTCTTCTAAAATTTGCAGAATTGGCTTTCCACCAACAGTTACATGAGACCAAGCAACCATTTGAGAATCACCATGTTCTCCTAATGAATACCCATGAATACTACGAGGGTCTACATGTAGCATTTCAGATAAAATTGTTCTTAAGCGAGAAGAATCTAGTGATGTACCAGTACCGATTACGCGATTTCTAGGTAATCCAGATAATTTCCACACTTCATATGTAATAATATCAACTGGGTTCGATGCAAGTAAGAAAATACCATCAAATCCACTTTCCATTACGCCGCCAACAACACTTTCCATAATCTTCGCACTCGCTCCTAAAGTATCTAAGCGACTTTGCCCTGGTTTTGGTGCTGGCCCTGCTGTAATAATAACAATGTCCATATCTTTGCAGTCTTCATAGCTTCCTGCATATACTTTTGTTCTTGTATTTGTAAAGTTAATGCAATGTGATAAATCCATTGCTTCCCCAACTGCACGTTCATGATTTATATCAATTAATAATAGCTCTTCACAAATCCCTTGATTTACAATGGAATACGCACAACTTGATCCAACTAATCCAGTACCGATAATTGCAATTTTTCTTGTATGTCTTTTCATAGCAATCTCTCCTAATTGATCATATAATCTATTTCTTTTGCTCTTTACACTCCTAATTATAAAGGTTCTCACGATAGAAACCATGGATACTTTGTGAAATATTGAGCAAATCGTTTGTCCTTTTTGTGAATTGTTATATTCCATTTTCGTCATATTTGTTACAGCTGGAAAAATATTTATTATGTATTTATTGACATATAAAAAAAGAAGACGAGCGAATAAATTCGCTCGTCTTCTTTTTCCTGTTATTCCGCACTTAATTGACTTTTTAATTGCTGCACAATCATCGGATTCGCAGGTGCTGCCGGTTTGTAATAACTTTTTTGCTTTGCGTACTCATACATATTACGTTGGCGCATTTCATCTTGATTACGAATTTGAATTAACGTTTGGTGTAACTGTTCATTATCAGACTGAGCAATATAATTTGCATAACTTGTTAAACTTGCATTTAATCCTGCTAAATAATCATTTACCATATCTTTTTCATTCATGTTCCGCTTCCTCCTATCCTAGGAAAGTCATTAATTGCTGTTTCGTATTTCGTGCATCTTGCGCATCCTTTTGTAACATTTGTTTCAATTGTGGATCTGTACACGTTTCTGCATACTGCTCCAACTTATTAATAATTGTTGCGTGTCCACCAATTAAATGACGTAAGTTTTCTACTTCAAGCTCTGTTAAATTTTGCATGGAATACTCCTACCTTTCTTTATTCGTTCACTGTTAGTATTTAGCTATTTTTTGATTGTATACATAAATTAACTTTTTCACGTGCATACAAAATAAAAGATGAATAGCTAAGCCATTCATCTTTTATACTGGTTATGTATTTATTTTTATAGAGATACAATCATACTTATACTCACAAGTAAGTTCCATACAATGTGTAAAATAATACTAGGTATAATAGATTGCGTCTTTTTGTATAACATTGCAAATACCATTCCCATAATCGTTGCTGTAATTAGAAGACCTCCATGAAGAATTCCAAAAATGAAGGAAGAAATAATGATACTAACTAAAAAATTATATCTCTTTTCTAAAAATCGATATAAAATACCTCGAAATAGAATTTCTTCTTTAACCGGTGTAATGATAGCAACACTTAACACATATATAATACTTTGTATGCTATTTTGAAGCCTTAAACTCCCTAATTGTTCCTTTTGTTCCGCTGCACTTTCAAAACTAAACACATGTAACATTAAATATTGTGATACTGCAATGATAATAAAACCAATTAATAGATATAAATATGTCTTCCCACTCTTCAAAACGGATACATCCCAAATAGATTTAATAAAATGAAAAACCGGTTTATAGGCTAATAAAACGATAGCAACAACAATTGCATCGAATAAGAGTAAATAATATCCTTCTAATTTAGTACTTAATGCTTCTTCTCCATAAATCTCAAAGGCTAAACCAAGAAATAATCCTCCTAGGAGTGAAATCCCTATAATCATTGCTATCATTACAAATAGATTTTTATATGTTATATTCTCGATTTTTCTTTCCACACTATACGCTTCTAACACTGTTTTACTCACAGTATCCCTCCAGTTATTCTCATTTACCTTATTAAAATCCTTGAATTTGAATATAGGGATAATATAACAAAATTTACAAAAAGAATAATATGCAATTTTACATATTATGAAAACTTTATATTTTATAGTTTTAGGGATAGGATGGCTATGCAATAATTATTATATGAAATTTCAAAAAACACTTCCTATCCACCATAATCCTCGCATCATATAAAACTTATTAGTTAAAGGAGCAATGAACATGAAAACACATGAATTCCTTACAGAAATCCAGAAGGGCTCTGAGCCTAGTCCCTATCAAGACCCCATCGTATTCAGTTTCGTTTGCTTTTTCTTAGCGATATATACATTTTTCAAACCTGCAAAATAATATCATTTCATAAGAAAAAGCCTACCATTCTTTTCGAATCATATGCACAAAAAAACCTTAGAATCACTTCTAAGGTTTTTGTTTGCTTTGCTTCTTATTCACGTAATCCTTTAATAAACGTTTCCAACAATACATGTAAACTCGTATCTAAATCTAGCGGCAAACCAAATCCCCCTTGCTGTTCAATCGACGCAAATCCATGACAAATACTTCTGAATCCGCGTGTCGCATGAAGTGCATTCTCTCCTTCTAAGCCATACTGTTGTAATACTTGAAGACAAAGCTTTACAATTCCGTCACCTGCTTTTCTTACTTCTTCATCTCGTAAAAAAGTTGCTTCATATAGTCCAGGATGTTTTCGGACAAATGCTACATACGCTTCTCCTAATGCATGAATTGCTTCGTCCGTATATTTACCCTCAGTAGCTTCTTCTAGTCTGTTATGCAGCTGTTTGATTCCGTAAATACCAAGATTTTTCCGTACATCTTGTAACCCTTTTACATGATTATATAGTGAGGGCGAACGTATCCCTAACCTTTGCGCTAATGAAGCTAACGTTACTTCTTGTATTCCATTTGTATCTGCAATTTCTGCAGCTGTTTCTAAAATTTTCTGTAATGTAAGTCCGATTCTCGGTGACATAAATTAACCCTCTTTCTTACTTTCTATATTCCGTTTCGCTTCCTTAATAGCAAGCTCTATGACAGTCCCTGGATTCTTTATCATTTCCCCATGCCCTGCCGCAAGTAAGGAAGGCTCATATTCGCTTAACTTCTCTGCACTTTGTAATGATATTTCTTTGCTCCACGTTGCCATCGCAGGAAACGGAAACCAAAATTTCATTTGTCCCGAAACAGCCATACCTCCTCTTGTTTGGAATGCATCCCCAACAATAAGAGCTTTATTCCGTACATCAAGAAACGACATGGATCCTGGTGTATGTCCCGGTGTCATAATTGCAAGAAGCGATCCAACTCGGTCCCCATCTTCTAATAAAACATCAGGTACCGTTTTTACTTTTTTAGGTACACCGCCTTTTATCGGTATATTCGGTTCATCCTTTTGTAACGTCGTATCTCCTTCTAACAGCTTTGCGTCCCGCTTAGAAATATATACTGGAACATGAGGAAGTACTTCCTTTAATGCGTCTAATGCACCGATGTGATCATCATGCGCATGTGTTAATACAATTTTAGTAATTGGTTTTCCTATTTTCTCAGCCGCCTGTAAAATACCTTTTGCGCTATATGGCAAAGCCGCATCAATTAAAGTTAAACCATCTTCTTCCTCTACAAAGTAACAATTTACAGGAAACGCTCTTGGCAAAAATGACAATTGATATAACGTTTTTTCATGTATCATCCTCATAGTCCCATCTCCCTTTTTACGAAAACTAATGCCATTAGTTTCATTATACTAATGGCATTAGTTTTATGCCACTAAAAAATTTCTTTTTTTCAAAAAAAAAGAACAGTAGCCGTATAAACGACTACTGTTCTTTAAAGATATTAAACTGTATAACGCTCATCTTCTAAAATTTTCGCAGCGATTTCACGTTTCTTCGGAATTACGTTAAGTGGTGTGTGGCGAGTTAATTTACGTAATGATGATAACATCATGCGCAGCATGTCGCCATTTTCAACTGCGATAAGTGTTTCTTTCGCATCTGCTTCGATTTCGTTGAATGCTTCTTGGCAGAATACTTCAGTGTATAACACTTTTTGTTTATTCTTTTCAAGACCAGTTGTTTTAATTGCTTTTTCTGTACGAAGAACAGCTGACTCCATTGCGTATAGGTTGCTTACGATGTCAGCGATATTCACAAGAATTTCTTGCTCTTTATCTAATGCTTTACCGTATTTTTGAGCCGCTAATCCAGCTACCATTAAGCCGATTTTCTTCGCATTAGTTACTAAATACTTTTGAAGTGCTAATGGCTCATCGCCTACTTCTTCTGGCATCATCATCATTAACTCTTCTTGTAATTTTTGTGCTTTTTGAAGAAGTGGTAATTCACCTTTCATCGCTTTACGTAAGAACGTACCTGGTACAATTAGGCGGTTAATTTCGTTCGTTCCTTCGAAAATACGGTTAATACGAGAATCACGGTACATTCTTTCAATCTCGTATTCTGCCATAAATCCGTAACCACCGTGAATTTGAACACCTTCATCTACTGTATAGTCTAATACTTCAGAACCAAATACTTTGTTTAAAGAGCACTCGATTGCATATTCAGCGATAGAAGCTGCTACTGCTTTACCATCTTTTACTTCTTCTTCAGATAATGTGCTCATGCGGCTTTCAAATAAACCTACTGTACGATATACAGAGCTTTCAGCTGCATATGTTTTTGCTGCCATATTCGCAAGTTTCTCTTGAATTAATGGGAAGCGAGCGATTGGTTGTTTGAACTGTTGACGTTGGTTTGCATATTGTGCTGAAATTTCTACTGCACGTTTCGCAGATCCAACTGTACCAACACCTAATTTATAACGACCGATATTTAAAATGTTGAATGCGATAATATGACCTTTACCGATTTCGCCAAGTAAGTTTTCTTTCGGTACTAACGCATCTTCTAAAATTAACGTACGAGTTGAAGAACATTTAATACCCATTTTCTTTTCTTCTGGGCTTGTAGATACGCCAGCGTAGTCTTTCTCTACGATAAATGCTGAGAAGTGCTCGCCATCTATTTTTGCATATACAACGAATACGTCAGCGAATGCAGAGTTTGTAATCCACTGTTTTTCACCGTTTAATACATAATGTGTACCTTCTGCATTTAAACGTGCAGTTGTTTTTGCGCCTAATGCGTCAGATCCTGAACCTGGCTCTGTTAATGCGTATGCAGCTAATTTTTCACCAGTTGCAAGTAATGGTAAATACTTTTTCTTTTGCTCTTCGTTACCGAATAATACGATTGGTAAAGATCCGATACCTACGTGAGCACCGTGAGTAATTGCAAAACCACCAGCGCGAGAGAATTTCTCTGCGATTAACGCTGAGCTTACTTTATCAAGACCAATTCCGCCGTACTCTTCTGGTACGTCAGCGCCTAATAAACCAAGTTCTCCAGCTTCTTTTAAAAGACGAACTGAACGATCAAACTCATGTTGCTCTAAATATTCAAGCTCTGGAAGAACTTCATTTACGATAAAGTCCTCTGTCGTTTTAGCAATCATTTTATGCTCAGATGAAAAATCTTCTGGCGTAAACACTTGATCAATCGTAATCTCATCTACTAAAAAGCTACCGCCTTTAACCGCATTTCCTACTGTTTTTTCCATGAAAATTTCCTCCTTCATATTTTCATGAGCCGCTTCTCTCTTTTTGAAAGAAGCTGGCTCTCCCTTTTGTTTTTATAAACCTTTTTTGCTTCCATTTTTTTCATAATCCAGTTCCAGCGGCTAGAATGTTCGGTGGCTTCGCTTCTTCCTACGAGGCAAAGAGCGCCTCTTCGTCAAGGCTTCCAACGCCCTCCTGTTCTAAACGAGCCACCTGCACTTTTTAAAGTAATTCAAATACTCCCGCTGCTCCCATTCCGCCGCCGATACACATTGTTACGATACCAAATTGTTCGTTGCGGCGTTTCATTTCGTGAATAAGAGATAGTGTTAGTTTTGCTCCTGTACAGCCAAGTGGATGTCCAAGTGCGATTGCACCACCGTTTACATTTACTTTTTCTTCATCTAAACCAAGTTCACGAATAACTTGAATGGATTGAGAAGCAAATGCTTCATTTAGTTCGAATAAGCCAATATCAGATAACTCTAAGCCAGCTAGTTTTAACGCTTTTGGAATTGCAGCGATTGGGCCGATTCCCATTACTTCTGGTGGTACGCCAGCTACTGCAAATGAACGGAATTTCGCAAGTGGCTTCATGCCATCGCTCACTGCTTTTTCGCGATCCATTAATAATACAGATGCTGCACCATCACTCATTTGTGAAGAGTTACCAGCCGTTACAGAACCGCGAACGTTAAATGCTGGACGTAATTTTCCTAAAATGTCTAGTGTCGTCTCTGCTCTTACACCTTCGTCTTGTGCGAAAGTGATTGTTTCTTCTTGAAGTTTATTGTTTGATCCAACCGAGCGTAACGTCACATCTACAGGTACTGTTTCATCAGCAAAGTTTCCTGCAGCTAATGCTTTCGCAGCACGTTGATGACTTCTTACTGCAAATGCATCTTGCTCTTCACGAGAAATTCCATATTTCACAGCAACTTGCTCTGCTGTATGTCCCATACCCATATAATATTCTGGAGCCGCTTCTACAAGGCGACTATTCGGACGAACAACGTGTCCCATCATTGGAACTAAACTCATTGATTCTGCTCCGCCTGATAATACAGCTTCAGAGTGACCAAGCATAATACGCTCAGCTCCGTAAGCGATACTTTGTAAACCTGAAGAACAGTAACGGTTAATCGTAATAGCTGGAACATCGTAAGAAAGTCCTGCTAATCCGCCGATATTACGAGCCATATTTAAACCTTGCTCTGCTTCTGGCATCGCACAACCGAAAATTAAATCATCGATTGGTCCTTCATAATTCGCACGCTTTAACGTTTCCTTTACTACTAACGCCCCTAGATCGTCAGGACGAACTGTTTTTAATGAACCCCTCTTTGCTTTTCCAATTGGTGTTCTTGCTCCCGCAACAATGACAGCTTCTCTCATGAACGATATCTCCCCTCGTTATTAGTTACGTAATGGCTTTCCTTTTACAAGCATGTGCTGCATTCTTGCTTGTGATTTCATCTCACTTACTAAGCTAATAAATGCTTCACGTTCTACATCTAATAAATATTGCTCATCAACCTCTGTTCCGTACGGCACTTTTCCGCCCGCAATGACATATGCAAGTTTCTTAGCAATGTGAAGATCGTACTCTGAAATGTAACCAGATAAATGCATTGCTTCCGCACCAAGTGCAAGAGTTGCATATCCTGTTTCCCCAACAACTGGTATCTTTTTACGGATCGGCGCTTTATAACCAGCTTCATATAAAGCAAGTGCTTTCTGTTTCGCATCGTATAGTAAGTGATCACCATTCACACTAATACCATCTTTATCACCTAAGAAGTTATGAGAAACTGCTTCTTGTCCTGAAGTTGAAACTTTCGCCATTGCGACTGTTTCGAACACTTTATTTGCAACTTTTTGCAGATCAAACTCTACACCGTTTGCCATTTTGTTTAAGTGTTTAATGTATAGCTCTTTATTACCGCCTCCGCCAGGGATTAAGCCAACACCAACTTCTACTAAGCCCATATACGTTTCACTAGAAGCTTGAATGCTCGCTGCTGGTAAGCAAACTTCTGTACCTCCGCCAAGCGTCATACCATATGGTGCTGCTACAACTGGCTTAGAAGAGTACTTAATTTTCGTCATTGCATCTTGGAAGTTTTTCACAACCCACTCAATTTCAAAGTAGTTGTCGTCTTGTGCTTCCATTAAGATCATTGCTAGGTTCGCACCAACGCAGAAGTTCTTCGATTGGTTACCGATAACAAGACCTTTATAATTCTTTTCTACTTCATCAACAGCGTAGTTAATCATTTGCGTAATATCCATACCGATTGCATTACTCTTCGAATGGAACTCTAAGCAAAGGATGCCGTCGCCTAAATCAATTAAGCTCGCTCCGCTATTTTTCTTTAATACACCATTTTTCGCTTTTAATTGCTTAAGAGAAATTGCTTTTTTATTACGTTCGATTAGCTTATATTCGCCATTATCGTAATAGTAGCTATCGCCGTTATCATGTTTATAGAAAGTAGTGAAACCTTTCTCTAACATTTCTTTCACCCAAGTAGGAACGACTACGCCGTTTTCTTCCATCTTTTGAACGGATTTTTCAACGCCGATTGCATCCCAAACTTCAAACGGTCCTTGCTCCCAGCCGAAGCCCCACTTCATCGCTTGGTCAATTGCAACGATATCGTCAGCAATTTCTTTATGCAGTTTTGCAGAGTATAAAAGAGTTGGTGTAATGATGTTCCATAATAACTCTCCTGCGCGGTCTTTTGCGTATACAAGCGCTTTCAATTTATTCGCTAATCCTTTTTCTTGTTTACTTAACTCTACGGATGCAGCTTTTAATTTTTTACGCGCTTCATATTCCATCGTTTCAGGATTTAGTTCTAAAATTTCTTTTCCTTGTTTTAAGAAGAAGCCTTGACCTGTTTTGCTTCCAAGCCATTTTTTCTCAAGCATGTCATGCATGAAAGCTGGTACTTTAAATACATCACGCTCTTCTTCTTGCACATTTTCATATACGTTATTTGCAACGTGTACGAATGTATCTAAACCGACAACATCTAATGTGCGGAACGTTGCGCTCTTCGGACGACCAATAAGTGGGCCTGTTACAGAATCAACTTCCCCAATGCTATAGCCGCGTTTTACCATCTCTTGAAGAGTAACAAGTAAACCGTACGTACCGATGCGGTTTCCAATAAAGTTTGGTGTATCTTTTGCGATAACAACGCCTTTTCCAAGAACGTCTTCGCCAAATAGTTTCATGAAGCTTAATACTTGTGGATCTGTTTCTTTCGTCGGTATTACCTCTAGAAGTTTTAAATATCGTGGTGGGTTAAAAAAGTGTGTGCCTAAGAAGTGTTTCTGGAAGTCGTCTGAACGACCTTCTGCCATTTTTTCAACTGAAATGCCTGACGTATTCGAGCTTACAATTGAGCCCGGTTTACGAACAGCGTCTACTTTTTCAAATAATTTCTTTTTAATATCTAAGTTTTCAACTACTACTTCAATAATCCAATCTACATCAGCTAGACGCTCAAGATCATCTTCTAAGTTACCTGCTTCAATCAGTGCTAGATTTCCTTTCACTGTCAGAGGAGCTGGTTTTTGCTTTAATAGTTTTTGCACAGCCGTATTACTAAAACGATTTCTCACACTTTTATGTTCTAATGTAAGTCCCTTCGCTTCTTCTTCTTTCGTAAGCGCAGGTGGTACAATATCAAGCAATAATGTCGGAATACCAATATTAGCTAAGTGTGCCGCAATTCCCGAACCCATTACGCCTGAACCTAGAACAGCAGCCTTTTTAATTTGGAACATCCAATTCTCCCCCTATTCTTGAATGAATGCTCATTCAATTTTTCGACATAAGTCGCAATCAATGAGTGAGCCTCTACTAATAAATATATGATACTGTTTAAATTTTCGCAATATATTTATTGATAAAATTTTCTGAAATAAATATTTTTCTTTCATTTGGCCATGCTATATATGTATTTTCTTCACTAAAATACACTTTCCCTTTTTATAATCTGACGAAACTGGAGGAATATATATGGCAAAACTTAAGAAGAACCCTTCAAAGGCTGGAATTAGTGCAGCTAGTGTAACTGGAAACGCAGGTCCGCATAACCACGGCGTGGAAAAAGGACGTCAAGGTAATAACCAACAATATAAAAAGCATAATATGGGCGAAAAATAACGCTATATTTTTGGGCAGAGAACGTGGCATAATGATTAATGGCTGCTTTTTCTGCCCAATTTATTTGTAACAAATGAGGGAATTATAATGAAACGAACAATAGTTATGATTGTAATGATTGCCACACTATTTACAGGGATGATTTTCTTCTCTTATGCACAAAGACAACAAGCTGTAAGAGCTGATCAACCCAACATTACTGGGCAATATGGGGTTACAATCGATGCAAACACAGGTGAAATTTTGTATGGGAAACGCGAAGACGAACGCTCTTATCCGGCTAGTATAGCCAAAATGATGACAACCCTTCTTTTACTAGAGAATGTAAAAGAAGATGAAGAAATTACGGTTACAGAAAACGCAATTAAAACAGAAAGTCAAAGTAAGAAAATTAAACTTCGTGCTGGAGAAAAATTAAAGCGTGATGAGGCATTAAAACTTATGCTTATCATTAGTGCAGATCCAATAGCTGAATCAATTGCAGAACATATTGCAGGATCAAAAAATGAATTTGTGAAAATGATGAATGCTAGAGCGAAGGAACTTGGTACAAAGCATGCGACTTTCAAAAACGCAAGTGGTGCTGATGCAATTGGGAATAAAGTATCACCATATGACATTGCTATTATTACGAAAGAAGCATTAAAGTATCCAGTTGTTTTAGAATATATGAATTCAACCCGTACAACTCTACATACTTCAGAACGCTCTCCAAACATCGCAAACTACGGACGAGAAGAACTATATGACGATCCATATGCGATTGGAAGTAAAAGCGGTCTATCAGCACTTGGCAAATATACAGTCGTAACAGTGGATGAAAAAGACGGTAAACGTGTCATTAATGTTGTATTATCTTCTACCCGCAAGCAACTGTATCCTGATACGAAGAAAATGGCACATTATGCATTTCAGCAATTAAAATAACCAAGGAGTATTTTCTCCTTGGTTATTTTTTAACCATACCTTTTAATACGAACGCAACGTTTGCTGGACGCTCTGCTAGACGACGCATGAAATATCCATACCAGTCGTTTCCATAAGGTACGTAAACACGCATTTTGTAGCCTTCTTTTACTAGCTCAAGTTGACGCTCATTACGAATACCATATAACATTTGGAATTCAAATTGATCCCTTGGAATGTTGTGTTCTTCAGCAAGTTTTTTTGTATATTCAATAATCGCTTCGTCATGTGAAGCAATTGCAGTATAATTTCCATTTAATAAGTGCATTTTAATAATTTTTTTATAATTGTCATCTACATCTTTCTTGTCTGGGAATGCCACTTCTTCAGGTTCTTTATAAGCACCTTTTACAAGACGTAAATTAGGATTATAAGCATTTAAATCTTCAATATCTTTTTCTGTACGATATAGGTAAGCTTGAATAACAGTACCAATATTATCGTATTCAGATTTTAATTGTTTAAAGATATCAATTGTTTTACCACAGCGTGTATAGTCTTCCATATCAATGGTAACGAACACACCATTTTCTTTCGCCGCTTCTAAAATACGGCGCATATTGTTCATTACGATTTCATCAGAGATATCTAATCCCATAGAAGTCATCTTTAAAGAAAGCTGCGAATCAAGACCTTCTCTTCCAATTGCACGGATTGCTTCAATCGATTGGTTAGCCATTTCATTTGCTTCCGCTTCATTATCAACGAATTCCCCTAAATAATCGATTGTTACACAAAGTCCTTGCTTGTTCAATTGTTTAATAGCTGCTGTCGCTAATTCAATTGTCTCCCCTGCGACAAAGCGAC
This sequence comes from Bacillus sp. JKS001846, assembly GCF_900176455.1. Classification (NCBI taxonomy): domain Bacteria; kingdom Bacillati; phylum Bacillota; class Bacilli; order Caryophanales; family Bacillaceae; genus Bacillus; species Bacillus sp. JKS001846. The sequence continues at coordinate 780,133 of NZ_FWYG01000001.1, read as the reverse complement.
CTGCACCAAAGCGTAAACCGTACTTTTTAGCCAGTTTTGTTAGCGCTTTATTTTTTGACAAGAAAAGAAACGAATTTCGCATTAATTGTTCCATGTAATTCACCCCTATGACTGTAATTTATCTGTTTTTTACCCCTCTTCAAAATTATATCATTGTTTAAAATTATTGGATACAAATAATTATTTAGATAATTTATAAAATACTATAAAAACATTTAAAAACCTATATTTCTGCTTATAAATATACCTGAAATATTTTTCGACATTTAGAAAAATGGAGTTTAATAGGCATAAAATAGGCATGTCGAAAATATTCGACATGCCTATAAAACCCTTAATATTCCATGTAAATTATATAAGGATATTAATACAGGAAACTTACGATTATATTTCCCTCAAGTTTTTTTATTGCTCATTTCGCTTCTCTTCATTCAGCCTTTTAATATCTGTAATTAACTGTACCATCTCTTCTTTCGCATCTGGATAAGTTTCATTCCAATGCTTTACTAAAGCTGGCATCGTCTTCGCTATGTAAGAATACAGTGCCCACTTCTGTACCTGTTCTTTTCTCTCTTCATTGCTCTCTCCAAGTAACAGCTCAGTGTATTTCTCCAGTAAACCATCAAACTGCTCGTTAAACTTTTCACTCATTTTATTTACCTCCTATATGAAAAAAGCAGCGAAGGTCGCTGCTTTTTCTTATAATTTTGATCGAACAGAGTTTAATTTTTTCTCCATTGTGCTTACTTTATCACGACGATCATCAATACGAATAGTTGTTGCAACACGCTGTGCACCTTTCGTATATGGAACTTCATGCATTTGTTGAATTACTTCTAGAATGACAGGAAGATCTCCTTCAATAATTGTATTCATCGGTGTTAATTGATACTTCACGCGATCCGCATTTTTCTCTAGCACCTTTTGTACTTCTGCTACATATTCACTAACACTTGGATTACCTGTTCCTACTGGAATAATCGATACATCAACAATTGCCATAGTAGTCTTCCTCCTATAATCGTTTCTTATATATCCATTGTCTATTTTACCGAAATCCTCATCATTTTACTAATATGTTACTCTTCCACTTTAAACTGCTCGACTAATCTTTCTAAATCTCTCATATGTTCTGTCAAACTTTCCATCGTGTGAGCTACCTTTTCTAAATGATTCACCTGTGATTCAGTTGCAGCATGTACCTCTTCAGAAACAGCTGCACTTTCTTGACTCGTACCAGCAATTGTATGCATTACCGCTGTAATTTCCCCTTGCTCGTAACCTATGTTATGTACCTCTTCTACAATTTTTTCAACTGAAGTACTAATCGTATTTACAACTGACATAATTGTGCGGAACTCCATTTCCGCCTCTGTCGTCACTTTATTTTGTACATCTGCAATGTCTTTCAATTTACTTACAACTTCTACAACCCTTTTTACTTCTAATTGTACATCACCAATCATCGTTGTGATTTCTCCGGTTGCCTCTTTTGATTGTTCCGCTAATTTCCGAACCTCTTCAGCAACAACCGCAAATCCCTTACCTTGCTCACCTGCACGGGCAGCTTCAATCGATGCATTTAAAGCAAGTAAATTTGTTTGATCCGAAATGCCTTTTATAAGCTCAACAACATTTTGAATCGATCCAACTCTTTGTTCTAACTTATCCGATGCTTCTTCTGTATGAACAACAATCGAAGATGATTGTCCCCTCGTACGGATTAAATTCCTCATTGTATTTAATCCTTGCTTAGATGCCTCTTCCGCTTTGCCAGCCACTCCTTTTATTTCACCAACGGAGCTATTCATTTGTTCCACTGACTCCGCCATATTCTCGAGCTGAGCTGAAACTTCATCCACACCATTCGCAAGAGTAGAGGCTCCTCCACTCACATCATCCATTGCTCCTGAAACTTCTCTACTAGCCGCTACTGTTTCATTCGTTAAGTAATGTAAACTATTCGTTGATTGTTGCACCGTTGATACGCTGTTTTTAATTTTACTTACCATTTCATTCATTTGTTCAACCATATCATTAAAGTGCTTAGTCAACTCTCCAACTTCATCTTTACTTGTCACTTTCATTCGCAACGTTAAATCGCCTTCTGCTACTTTTTGCACGTGATTCTTTAATAGTTGCAGTGGTCTTGCTAATCTTCTTGAGAACAAGTAGGAAGCTACGATTCCAACTAATAAACTAATACATGCCATTATAATAACTGTATTTCTCGTACTATTTAATAGCCCATCGATCGTTTCTTTCGGATAAAAGATTCCTATCGTCCATTTCATCGTATCAAATGATTGACTGTAAACAACTACATCTTCACCTTTTATTGTACTGACCGCATATTTTGTTACCTCTTTATTTAAGCTCTTTATAAGTGGCTCTTTAGAAACATCTTTTCCTATCTTTTCTGGATAAACAAGAGCCATATTTTTATCATTTATAATAAACATTTCTCCGTCATTATTGTATTGAATATTGTGAAGCAACTTCTGAATCGTCCCAAGCGATACATCCATCGCAACAACGCCTAATACAGATCCATCTTGAGCTGTAATTGCTTTAGAAACACCTACACTTAACTTTCCTGTTGCAATTTCATAAGAAGGTTGTCCCCAATGGACCTTTTTTACATCAGCCTCTGAATCTTTATACCATGGTCTTGTCGTTGGATCGTATCCTTCTGGCACTTGCCCACCTTCAGCAAGATTGGCACTTAATGTTTTTTTATCTTTCGTACCAATATATAAATCTAAAATACCAGGATGATTCTTTTTATACTCCGCAAACTCTTTCGTTAAAAACGCTTCCTCTTCTGGAGTAACCCCACCTTGAAGTATATTACGAATCATCTCACTGTTCGCGTAATACCCCATATCTTCATCCGTTCTTTGAACAAATGTCGTAAGTTGCTCTGTTACAAGATCCATCGCATTTTGAGAATACTCGTCTAAGGAACGCACTTCCTTTTCTTTCTGTAATTGATACACAGCTGTACCCAATATTACGAACATCATAGAAATAAGAACTGAAAACACTACCGCAATTTTTAAACGTAAACTTCTTAACATCTTCCCCCCAGCATCCCCTTCGCATTAAATTAAAATCTTATTAATCATTATATTAAGTATAATAGATAAAATTAAAAAATTGAAATTAATTCTCACCTTAATACAATTAGAAAACGGACTACCACTTGTGCAAAAACAAATAGTTCATTATCCTTAAAATATAATCTCATTCGTTCGGAGGGAACTATGTTACAAAAATTCGGTTTCTCACAATATGAAAGCCAAGCTTATGAAGTTGTCGTATCAAGCAATGAACCATTAGATGCTACAACGATTGTGAAGCATTCAGGTGTTCCAAAAGCAAAAATATATGAAGTGCTAGCACGCCTAATCGATAAAGGAATGGTAATGGATTCTGTTTCAGAAAAGAAAAAACTGTATACAGCATTACCACTAAAGCTAGCAATTGAAAAATTAACGACAGAATTCCAATCAAATATTAAAGAACTGGAAACAAATATATCCAAAAAATCATTTACAGATGACCGTGTGTGGAGCTTAAAAATGCAATCTTCTATTCGAGTTCAAAGTAAGGAACTCATCGAAAGTGCAAAAGAATCAATCCGTATTTCAGCTTGGAATGATACTCTTTTAGAATATCTTCCTTTACTAGAACAAAAAGCAAAACAAGGTGTTCAAATTGAATCCCTTATTGTTGGAGAAGTAGAAACAGACTTAGAAAACATGCATTTTCTAATCCCGGCTGAAGAACCTAATGCATTAGAGCGCTACTTGCTACTCATCGTTGACGATCGTGAAATTTTATTTGCTGGCGTAGAACAAGAGTCATGGCAAGCAATGAAAACAATGTCACAACCATTCGTAAAGTTCTTTACAGAATTTTTCTATCATGACGTTGCACTTGCAAAGATTACCCAGAAACACCATGACCTCTTTATGGAAGATGAGGAAATTAAGAGTTTGTTAATGAAATTAAGATACTAATTAAATAATAAAAAGGAGTCTAGTTTTTCACTTAGACTCCTTTTCGTTTTGTTCCTTTATCTCCATCAACAGCTCAATGATTTTCTCATTTTGCTCCACTTGTTTCTCTGAATTTTGATAGATGAAACGAACCCATCTAAGTGCAAAAATAATAAGAAACAAAGGGAGCATTGAAATTAGAAGACCAATAATTGAAAAATTCGTATACATATCCATCACCTCGCTATATACAACGTTCTCCATACATCTACTAAAACCTGTAATTTTTTACAAATAAAAAAAGAACCTATCAAACGATAGATTCTTCTTTCACGAACTGAGTAGAACGTCCTCTTGTAATCGAGAAAATCGCACAAAGCAGAGCTAATATAATAAAGCCACCGCCTACCCAAGCGTTATATATAACAGATGATTTTTCAATAACAACTCCGCCTACTGTTGAACCAAGTGCAATTCCTAAGTGAAGGGCAGAGTTATTTAAACTTTGCTGAATACCAGCTGATTCTGGTGCAATTTCAATTAAATAGTTTTGTTGCGCTGGTGAAATCGCCCAGCTCAGCATACTCCAAATTCCCATCATAATAATGAACAGTGGGAATGAGAATGTCATCATCGGCAATAGGAAGATCGCACACGCAAATACGATAATAATTGAGATAATACTTTTCTTCGATCCCCATTTATCCGCAAGCCAGCCTCCGAATCCGCCCCCAATTACTGCTGCGATTCCGAAGATGAAATAAAATACACTAATCCAATTCGCTTCCACATGCATAACATCTTTTAAAAATGGTGTTAAATATGCATATAGTGTTAAATGACCCGTTAAAAATAAGAATGATGTTAACTGTGCACTTACGATTTTTTTATCTTTTAACGTAGCAAGTTGTTCTCTTATTGATAATACCGATGTCGGTGGTACTTTCGTTAAGAATAATGAAATACAAGCGATTGCCATAACTGTTAAGATTGAAATGAGTACAAATGGTGCACGCCATCCATATGCATTTCCGAGTACAAGGCCAAGCGGTACTCCAAGTACAAGTGATCCACTAATCCCCATGAAAATGATTCCAATTGCACGCGCACGAAAATGCGGTTCTACAACGCTAGAAGCAAGTGTTACAGATAACGCAATAATTAATGAACCACCCGCTGCACAAATGACCCTTGAGAGCATTAACATTCCGTAATTCACACTACATGCTGAAATGATATTTCCGATTAAAAAAATCGATAATGCCCCAATATATAATTTTTTTCTTTCAAACTTCCCTGTTAAAGCTAATAAAACTGGACCTGACAAAGCAAATACTACCGAATATACGGTTATAAGCTGACCAGCTGCGCTAATCGATACTCCTAAATCATTGGCAACTAAATCAAGCGTTCCTCCTATAATTAGCTCAACCGTTCCGACTACGAAAGCCGCGATAGCTAAAATATACACACGAAAATCCAAGACTTTCCCCACACTTTCTTTTTAGGTTACTACCGCTATAGTAACCTAAACGAAAAATGGACGCAAGTACAATTTTTTTACAATAAAAAAACAGGCGTATGATACGCCTGCCTTCTAATTATTAAACACTAGTTTTATTCTTCTTATTTAAATACCAATACACCGGAAGTCCAGTAAAGACAATTCCAATTGATAAGAAACAACTTATCGGATCATTGATAATTGCACTACCAATTACAAAGAACGAACCTAAAATCGCAACAATTGGTACAATTGGGAATAACGGTACACTGTATGCACGCTCTTTATTCTTATTACGTTTTCTTAAAATGAAGACACCAATAAACGTCATTACATAGAAAATATAAATAATGAATACGGAAATCTCAGATAGCTTATTTGGATCACTAATAATCATTAAAATAATTCCTAAAATGATTTCAACAGTAATCGCATTTGCTGGTGTTTTAAATCTCGAACTTTCCTTTGCAATAAACTTAGAAAATGGAAGTTGTCCACGCTCTGCCATAGACATTGGGATACGTGGAAACGTTAAAATCTTTCCATTTAAACAGCCGAAAATAGAAACGATAATACCAATACTAATAATTTTTCCGCCATATTCTCCAAGTAACATGCCTGCAGCTGTCGCTGTTGCATTTTCTCCAAGGTCTACAATTTTCGCTGCTGGTAATACATTTAATAACGCCAAGTTAATTAATACGTAAGCAGCCGTTACGATTAAAATCCCTACTGTCATTGCTTTCGGTAATAACTTTGTTGGATTCTTCATTTCTCCACCAATCGAAGCAAGTAAAATCCAGCCGTCATAAGCAAATAACGTTGCTAAAATTGCCATACCGATACTTTGATTTTCCGATATCGGCACAACTACGTTAAAAATATCGCTATTCCCTTTCCAGAAACCTAGCACAACAATTAACACAATCGGAATCATCTTCCCAATTGTCGTGATTGTTTGAACGATACCTCCGTATTTTGTTCCCATGCTATTTACAACGCCAAGGAACACAACCGTTCCAATTGCGATTGGTAAATTCCACACTTTATCTAAATAGAAAAAATTAATCATTAAAGAACTAAAGTATAAACCTAATGTTCCGATAATAGCAGGTCCATAAACAATTGTTTGCATCCAACCTGATAAATATCCCCAAAAACTTCCGTAAATCTCCTCTAAATACGTATACAACCCACCATTTTTCGGGATTTGCGCTCCAATTTCAGCTACTGTTAAACCACTTGCTAGCGTCAACAGACCACCAATTACCCAAGCAAGAATGGCCATATTAGAACTCCCCGAGTAATCTAATACGCTCCCTGGTTTCATAAACACACCAGATCCAATAATCGTTCCTACTACGATAGAAAGTGCTACTGTTAAACCAATTTTGTTCTTCTCATCATGATGCATGCTGCGTATCCTCCTTCCAATCCTAGTGTGATGCAAAAATGAAATAAAAAAACACTCCTCCCTAAAAAAGGGACGAGTGTTGTATTCGTGGTTCCACCCTTGTTTCAATTCGTAAAGTAATACACTTCACCAATTTCTCAAGTCTAAATAACGGTTTTTGCCGGCAAGCAATTACTAGATGCTCGTTCACTGCTGCAGTTCAGAGGTGGTAATCTATTTTTCCGTATTAGGAAGCTCACAGCCAAAGGCTTCCCTCTCTGAGAATCGTAAAAAATTGATCGTGTCCTCATCATCACTTCTTGATGTCGAATTTTGTAGTTATTGTTCATTATATTGAATTGTTAGAAAAAATCAATATATTTTTTATATAACATAGGAAATATTTATCTTCTTATATTATAACAGAAGCTGTAATATTTCTCTAATTCCCCCTTATCTTTGGAGCAGTGTAGCTGTAAAAATTATATCAGCGATTTTTCAAATATATTGACCACAACTCAAATTATATCGGCGATTTTCAAAATATATCGATTTACCAACAAAAAACGCCAACAGTAAAAGGAGGTCTTTCAAAAGAAAGCCCCCCTCACGCCTGTACCTTTCGGTTGCCCACACGAAAGATACGACTTCATTCAATTATTTCTCATCTTTTTTCATAAAAAACTTATGGTGCGGTAAATCAACATTCAATGCCTCTAATTGTTTCTTTTCATTGTCTAAAATCGCTTTTGCTTTTGTTTTTGTTGCTTCATCTAATCCTGCAAAGATGTCTTCATGCTTCTCTTTCTCTGGAAGTTTCACACCTAATTTTGTTAATTCTTCTTTTGCTTGCTCATGCGTTAATTTTCCAGATTTCTTTTGCTCTAAAATTGACTTTGCTTTTTCTTTTGCCTGTTCATCTAAGTTAGCAAACATGTCTCCATGTTTACCTTTCTCCGGCATTTTCACGCCTAGCTTTGTTAATTCCTCTTTTGCTTGCTCATGCGTTAATTTTCCAGATTTCTTTTGCTCTAAAATCGACTTCGCTTTCTCTTTCGCCTGCTCATCTAAGTTAGCAAACATGTCTCCACGCTTACCTTTCTCCGGCATTTTTACGCCTAACTTTGTTAATTCCTCTTTTGCTTGTTCACGTGTTAGTTTTCCGGATTTCTCTTGCTCTAAAATTGACTTCGCTTTTTCTTTCGCCTGTTCATCTAATCCTGCAAACATGTCTTTACGCTTCTCTTTCTCCGGAAGCTTTACACCTAGTTCCTGTAACTGTTTCTTTGTATCGTCCATAATCGTTTTTACTTTTTGTTTTGTAGCGTCATCTAAATCTTTTTTCACTGTTTTTGTCGCTTGCTCAGCTGTTGGAGTATTTGTTGCCGCGAATGCCGGAACACCGACTCCTCCAATGATTCCGAATGATAAAGCACCTGCAATCGCTAAATAACCAACTGTTTTCTTCTTCATAGGAAATTTCCTCCTTCATATTTCTAAAGCATGTACACTTTCGTATACAACGCCAATAGTAATATTGGTTTCTTAAAATTTCCTTAACGATTCAAATAAAAAACACCGCTCGTAATGAGCGGTGTTTCTCTATGCTTTTTGTAATTGTAACTCTTCACGTTCCATTATTTTTCTTAATACAATTGTTTGTGTCATTGTAAATAAGTTACCTGTTATCCAGTACAACACAAGTCCTGATGGCGCCGCAAACCCCATAAATAGAATCATTGCTGGCATCATAATTTGCTGCATCTTTAGCATCTGTACTTGTTCTCCAGGTGTAATATTCGATTGGAAAACTTTCATCTGAATAAATGTCGTTAACGCTGCAATAATCGGTAATATATGATATGGATCTGCATGTCCTAGGTTCACCCATAAAAACGAAGATGTGCGAATCTCTTCCGTTCTGCTAATCGCATAATACAAAGCAGAGAAAATCGGCATTTGTATAAAAATTGGCCAGCAACCAGCAAGTGGATTCCAACCGCCTGATTTCATTAGTTCTGACATTTCTTTTTGATACTGCTTTTGTTTTTCAAGGTCTTTGCTTACATCACCGTATTTTTTCTTTAGCTTCTGCAATTCAGGTTGCATTTTCTTCATTTTCGCTTGGCTGCGATATTGCGAAACAGCTAATGGAATCATGGCTGAACGAATAACGAGCGTCATAATAATGATAGCAACCCCGAAGCTAGCTCCCGGTATATGATGAGCAACAAATTGAATCATATACGAGATTGGATATACGAAATAATGGTTCCATATTCCCGTACTATGTGAATCAATTGTGCCTGCATTACTGCAGCCGGATAAAACAAAAACAAGTACTACTGATAAACTAATGAGCGCAGCTCGGTATGATTTTAACATGTTCATTCCTCCAATGTTTCGTAATTATTTAGCGAAACATTGGTGTATACGGACCAACCTCATCATTCTCTTCACTTGATTCTTGTCTGCGTACGGAACGAATCATTCCATATTTATAAAAAATTGAAAATAGCGGTACATTTCCCGCACTATCTTCACATGTATCAACTAACGCAAAAGCTCTTTGTCTACCGCTTGATGCTTGTTGACGCACAAAGCGAGAAACATTAGCAAGGAAGAAAACTTCTAATAAGCAAAGTGCTGTCGTTACAAACGATATATATAGAATTGCATCCTGCAATAAAAATTCCATCGCTTCACATCCTTAATAAGGTCATTTTAGCACATCGGGCAAATATTCTCTATTTCCTTTTATTTTCAAAAAAAGTATTTTGCATATTTTCTCAAGAAAACAATAATTAAGAAACGTTGTATTCGCTTTCTTTAGCATATTCACACACATCAATGAATAGGCTTGATTTATTAGAAATTTATAAAATTTTTGCATTATAATAAAACTATTGCCAGTTTTTGAAAAAACCTTTATTCTCTTCTTGTAATCAAAAATGAATATGGAGATGAAACATACTATGGGTCAACTAGGAGACGCCGATTACGTTCCCGACACCGCCTTTTTATCCTTCCCAGCAGCTAAAACATTTCACTTAGAATTTATGATACAGTTGGTTGTTATTTTTATAGCTTCTATTTTGTATGCAATTTCTATGAATATGTTTTTTATCCCGCATAATATGATTAGCGGTGGATTCGCTGGTGTAGGGATGATTATCGGTTATTTAATGCACTACAATATCGGTGCACTTATCTTTTTACTAAACATTCCTCTTCTTATTTTAAGTCACTTTTACTTAGGAAAGAAGACAACCTTTTTAACAGCGTACTTTGTAGCTGTATCATCGTTAGCGATGAACATTATCCCGGTACACCAAGTTTCAGACGATATTTTACTTTCTTCTGTATTCGGTGGTGTTATCTGCGGAGCAGCTTCAGGAATTATATTCCGATTTGCTTCTTCAACAGGTGGTTTTGATGTTGTCGGATTGATTGTAGCGAAATATCGAGATGTTTCAATTGGAGCAATCATATTTGTATTCAACTTAATCTTACTTGTAGCAGCAGGTTTTATTTTCGGATGGGATATTACACTTTATACGTTAATTAGTCGATTTGTAGTCAGCAAAGTTATCGACGCTGTGCATACGAAACATATTAAATTAACGATAATGACTATTACAGAAAAAGGCGAGGAAATAAAAAGCGCACTACTACATCACGGCATACGCGGGGTGACAATGGTAGACGCTGTCGGCGGCTATACAAACCATAAGAAAAAAATGATTTACACTGTCGTGACTCGCTATGAGTTAGGCGAAATGAAACGTATTATCCGTCAAGTGGATAACAAAGCATTTATGAACATTACTGAAACAGTTGAAATTGTCGGCCGTTTCAAACGCATATAAAATAGGTTAATAAATTAAAGGGCATAACATATTAGTCATATATAATATGTTATGCCCTTTGTTATTCAACTAACGTACCTTTTAGCATAATAAAATCACTAAGTTTATTACTACAAATCGGAGGATAGCATTCCATATACAATACTATCTGTCCATTCATCTTTATTCCAAAAATCTTGTATGAAATGGGCTTCCTTTCTCATGCCTATTCGTTCACACAATTTTTGTGAAGCTGTATTACGTGCATCAAGATTAGCCTGTATACGATGTACATTACATTCATTAAATAATTTCAATACCAAACTACTTACTGCTTCTGTTGCCAAACCTCTCCCAGCTACTTCATTTGAAAAACTATAACCAATCTCAACAGTGTCTTTCATATTTGTGTACCATACTGATAAATCACCAACTACTTTAGTTTTGTATATAACTGCCAAACTTAATATTGTTTCTTTAGTAAGTACATTATTTGCTAGCTTCTTATTAAATCTTTTCTGCATGTCTTCATGAGTCCACTTATTATGTAATAGGAACTTACATGTATCATCACTATTATAAATAGCAAATACATCCTGTAAATCAGTACTCTTAAAAGGTCTAATTATTAATCTTTCTGTTGTGAACTCCAAGTTAGCTCTCCTCCCTTACATTCATGCTATAAAACATTTTTATAGTATTTAAGCCTCATTCTTAGATCTCACCTTGATTACATATTTCATCATAATAAATTAAAATCCTTCTTCCACTAAACTGCACCGTTAATGGTATTTCCTTACGCTTTTTATTTTTTACACTTATTACAAAATCAGATAATTCTATTATTATGTCCCTAAATGTGTTATAATGAAAGCAGACTCACAAAAAAAAGAGTATATAGACTTGGAAGTTTCTCTTATTTTACAAGCAAAAAGAAACGAGCAGTCGGGTATATTTCAGACACCATACACGTAACGGTTTAAACAACCGATCATCTTAGTTACTCTTCAATGATCTTTTTATAAAAAGATACGTACAATTAAAACTCACTTCAATATACTATACCTACCTTTTTGACTTCCAAATCATCTTATTACATAGGGAGATGAACATATGAATCAATATATACGATATACAATAGCTGTCCTGTTTGCTATTATCGGCGGAACAATCTGCTTCTGGACAAACACTCAGCTTGGAGAGAATATCATCTTTAATGGAATCGAAACGCTTGTAAGCGCTTCAATTTTAGGCGGATACATTTACTTCCTCTTCAATCCAGAAGAAAATGCTCAAAAAACAATGTTATTAACAATGATCGGAATCGTTGGTGGATGTATTTCCTACTCAATGACAAACTATACATTACCACTTCAATTAAGCTCAGCTTTCTTCCACGGTCTATGGACTTGGTTCATTGCATTCTGCCTAGCAGACGTATTCAACCTATTACAAGACACTGAAGAAGATAGCGGTCGTCAAATTGAAAGTAACTCTTAAGCTGGAAGATACTCTTCCAGCTTTTTCATGTTGGTTTGCATACCCCGCATCACGATAAAAAGAAGTTGCCCTCACGGCAACTTCTTTCTCACATACCCCATCCAGTACCAACCGGATTATATCAGCGATTCTCCATATATATCGGCGATTTCTCCACTTATATCAGCGATTTTTTCATTATATCGACCGTTCGACACAGGATATCGACTTACCGGCAATTTTCGGCAACCTATTTATGCTCTATACCCTGCCACTACAATAAAAAGAAGTTACCCAACGGCAACTTCTTTTCCACATACCCCACTTCGTATTCACTAAAATATATCAACGATTTTTCAAATATATCGATCATTTCTCCACTTATATCAACGATTTTTTCATTATATCAACGGTTCAACACAAGATATCGATTTAACGACAACCTTCGACACTCGAAACGCACAATATACCCTATCCCCCAAGCAACTTACTGCCGAACTCTACGATTAAAAAGATAATTAATAGGATCGCGAGTATCTTTAATGCTACATATGCCACTTTAAAAACAACATAAATGAGCAAGACTATCAAAATAATTGATAAAATTTCCATATTTACTTCCTCCAAGCTTTGCTCTTCTTATCTCATTTTACTCGCCCCGGGCTATTTATGGAACGGCATAAGATGACATAGAAAAAAGAGGATACCTCACCCATCGTAAGATACCCTCACCTTCAACTGCTCAAACCATTCTCTTTCTAATTGTAAATATCCCATCTCACTCTTCTCGGCGCTCTTTAATTCTTTATCAGCTTTCTTCATATAAGTATGGGAAGCTTCTAGATCATTCTCTAAATATTTGATAATTCCTTGTGTACGATAATATCCGTTTAAGTCCATTTTTGTAATAGCCTTTGCATGTTCCTTTGCTTCTTGCAAAGAAAGACTATCCATCTCATAAAGGGCTTTATATAAAAGATACCAACTATGAAAACTACTAACGAAAAACTTATTTTCTTTCGTTACAGGTAGTTGAACAATTCTTTCTATATACGGTATCGCTCTTTCCATTCCCTCTTGATCTGCACGAGCAAAAAAGACAAGCATAAGTCTACTCATTATCTCTCTTATCCCTTTATTCTCTTTTATTTTCTCCTCACTCAATTCTACTAATCTTTCATCCCAATCTTTCGGTCTTTTATAACTAAATAACTCACTCGATATTTGAATCTCATATAAATGATTTCTAGCTCTTTCATCATCTTTAATTAAAATAAGAAATTGCATCCCATCACTCATAAGCGTTCCTTTTATCGGCACAATTGTAACCGCAAAGATTGCAAAATGGAAAAAGGAAAAATATAAAAGATATTGATAATAACTCACCATGTATATGTAACCGGAAGTAATACCAAACAGTAAACTCGTAATTGGTCCACCTAAAGTGAGCCACGCCCATTTTTTCGAAAGATTCGGTGTCTCTATAGAAGGTGGTACTAGTGTTGCAACGCCTCCAAAGTAAGCCCATAATTTATTTTCTCGAATGCGTAATTTTCCCTTTTCTTTTTGAATAGTAATGGGTCCTACTGTCATAAATTTAAATGTTAAACCACCTATTACACCAAATACTACATGTCCTAGCTCATGAATGGCTAACACTAATAATGAAATTCCAACTATTGCCCATAGGTTCAAAATTACTTCTAATTTCCCAGTTCGGATTACTCCGTATAAAATGGACAGAATTAACGCCACTGTCATTGAGCCAGCTGGCCTTCTTAAAATATCCACCTTTTTCTCCCCTTAATAAATCATTTTCCTTTGCATTTCGTACATGAACTTCCCAAGATGCAATATCCAAATAAATGAGATTAAGCCAATTAATACAAAATCGATATTACTAGCAGCTGTATATATAACGGCAGCCCACCATACATATGCCAATATTGTATTCGTAAATTCATACGCTTTATATCCAGCCTCATGCACAATGTGCTTTAATCCTTCATCTGCGTTTTTCGTCCACATTTTCATAGATTCCATATACGTTACACCTTGTTCAGGATATAGCTTATTATAACGATTTTTTGTTATGAGTCCGATAATTACTACAGTAGTTAAACAAACAATAGAAGCTACTAAATTCCACACCGCAAATGAAACATTTGTATCCTGCAACAGTGCACGTCTACATGTAATAACTGCATATACAAACCATGCCTGCGTCACTATATCACCTACACGTAAATATATACTTATAATGCCTAATTTTCTGCCTTGTACGCTCTCTTCTTCATCGCGTGCCTCTGCTAACATACGTGTATTCTTCCAAGTATAGTACATCATTAAAATTCCAAAAATAGTACATATACCTATAAATGTATTGGATGATAATTTTCTCGGTTCATCCGAGAGTAAATTTAAAGCTATATAAGACGTTAAAAATCCTCCTATCATACTTAATGCTATTTTCCCCACAGAATCAAATTGTTTTTTTCGCTTACTCTTCATCGTCCTCTTCCCCCTCTACTAACGTAAATATTTCCTCCACCGGTACATTGAAAATTTGTGCAATTTTTAACGACAATACGATAGATGGTGCATAATCCCCACGCTCAATTAAACTAATCGTTTGCCGTGATGATCCAATCGCTTTCCCTAAATCCCCTTGTGATAAACGATGCTTTGCTCGCAATTCCCTCACTCGATTTTGAAGCTTCATGTCTTCCCTCTTTTTCATTTATTTAATTGAAATTGTAAATAATATCCTTATATTTGTCAATTATAATTGTCATTACGACTATAATAATTGACAAAATACTTATTTCTTATCCTGTATCAAATTCCTATAAAGAATGTAAAATGTGCATTAAACATAGTCTTAAAAATAAAATAAAAAAGGCAGTGCTTTTGCACTGCCTCCCTAAATTCTGACATAGAATGGATTTCATATTAACTTGCGTTTTGTAGTAATACTCGTTTTAACTGCTTACGGAAACGAATACCTAACGTAACCGCTACAATCACAATAACTCCAAAAATAATTTTACCGATATGACCTTCTAGCACTCCAAAGATATCATGTAAGTTTCCACCTAACCAGTAACCACCGATTAAGAAGAATGATACCCAAAATAGAGCGCCTGAATAAATTGTAATGGCAAAACGACGGAATGGTAAATTAATAATTCCTGCAAAGTATCCTGTGAAATGACGTACACCAGGAATAAAGAAACCAATAAAAATTAGGAAGTACCCATACTTATCAAACCACATTCTCGTTAAGTCAATTTTTCTTTGTGTTAAAAATACGTATTTCCCATACTTTTGAATGAAAGGCATACCTAATTTATTTCCTAAAAAGTATTGAATCGTCATTCCTACACTTGTCCCAATAAAGGATAGAATAATTAAAATCGGTAAACTTAAATCACCCTTATGTGCTAAAAATCCCGCATATGCTAATGTTGGCTCTCCCGGAAACGGAAGTGCAATATATTCTAACAGCAAACCGACAAGTACAACATAATACCCGTATTGCTGAAATAATTCATGAATCCATTCCATGTCATCTCTCCTTTCAATCACGTACAACTTCTTACTATTATTGTATAAAAAAATTGTCGAAATAACTATCACAATAGCTTACATTTTTATTACATTTTTGTAAGGGTCACACTAATGATTTTCGTTCTTTATTAAATAGTAAAAATCATTTTCCAAGTCGAAATAGCGAAAAGGCGCATTAATAACATGCAGATTTTATCCATTTTTTAGCACTAAAAAACCTCTCTTATTTTGTTCTCAATAAAAAACCATCACAAACTCATGCTAACTTCATATTAGCTTCATATACGTATTGTAAGATTATATCGGAATTTGTTGAAAAATTTAACCAATATATGACTAAGCATTAATTTGAATAAATATAAGTCGTTTTTCGAAATTGAAAAAAGGGTGAATACGAAATGGAAGCATATAAAATGCAAGATTTTATTAATACAAATGTTGAATCTCATCAAAATGAAACCGTTTTTAATTTACAAATATGTGAAACAAGTGAATTTGACGTAAGTTTAACAAAATCTACAACACTATCTTTTATCGTTTCAAAAAAGAATATTAAAATTGTCACGAAAAAATGGATTAATTCAAATCAAGAAAGCATGATTGGCAAAAGCTACATCATTCCAACAAAAGCTTTTCACTATTTCTTACCAATCATTTCTGAAAATGAAGATGAGCTAAATATTCAAGTTCAAAGTTTTGGACTACGTGGTGAGCTTTTATTAAATGAAAGATTACTTATTGATAACAACAAACACAACAGCAAAATCACTACATTCTTTGAAACATTAGATGAAAATGTAAATAAAGCATTACGAGGATTACAACTTCATTGTATGTAAGACTATTACGATAGTAAAAGGAGAATAACAATGAAAAAATTATTATTAAGCGCACTATTATCATTAGGATTTTTAACTCTTCCATTCGCTAGTGCAGAGGCAGCTACAACGAAAGATCAATTAATCGTAGACACTCAGTTAAATAAAATGGATTATTATCAGGATGGAAAATTTATAAAAAGTTTTACTGTCGCTACTGGAAAAGCTGCAACACCTACACCTAAAGGCACTTTTCAAATCGTAAATAAAATTAAAAACCGCCCTTATTATACAGGAAAAATTAAAGGCGGCGATCCACGTAATCCACTTGGTGACCGTTGGCTCGGATTAAATATGGCAGGAACTTACGGAACAACTTATGCGATTCACGGAACTAACAATAATCAAGCAATCGGCAAATGGACAACACTTGGTTGTATTCGTATGTATAACAATGATATACACTGGTTATTTGAGCGCGTTCAGCAGCAAGCTACTGTCACTGTAAAATAGCCTAAAAACAAGATTTATGTGTAGCCAAGAATTTTATGTCTTGGCTTATTTTATTTATTCATTTACAGTAGCAAAACAACTGTATTTACATATATAATAGGAATAGATTTGATTAGCTAATATCTAAACATTGATAAACGTAGATATTAAAATTATACAGTTATAATGTTTTATAAATTTTATAATACATACTATAATAGAACTACTGTAATTCTGAACTATTCAGTAACACTAAACTATTCCCCTTGCTACCTTCATGATTATTTTATAGCGGGGGCTTATTATATGTATAAACAATCTGAGTCACTCGAAAAATGATGAATTCGAATATTGCAGTAAAAAGCGTTATTTAGGAGGTGTTACTATGACGCATATACTGGTGATTGAAGACAACCCAGATATACAAGAACTGATTCGTGAATTTCTAATGGCACAAAACTTTACCGTTGATGTAGTTGGTGCCGGAACAGAAGGTATTCTTCTTTTCCAAAAAAATTCATACGATCTTGTCCTCCTCGATGTAATGTTACCAGATATAGATGGCTATAGTATTTGTAAAATTATGCGAGGACAATCTGATGTACCAATCATTATGTTAACAGGCTTACATAATGAAGAAAGTGAAATTAAAGGATTTGAGTTAGGTATTGATGACTATATTACGAAACCGTTCCATTACACTGTATTTATTAAGCGTGTAGAGGCTGTATTAAGAAGGGCAGCAACGAAAGAAGCAGAAGCTGCAACTATACTACAATTCCATGAATTGATGTTAAACTCTACAGCATATGCAGCTTATGTTCATGGTAATCAAATTGAATTGACAACAAAAGAATTTGAAATTATTTATACTTTACTGCAAAATCGAGGAAAAGTATTATCAAGAAGTGATTTGTTGAATAAGGTATGGGGCTATGAACATTATGGTGATGTAAGAGTTATAGATACACATATTAAAAACTTAAGAAAAAAATTAGGAATTCCTTATATTAAAACGGTGAAAGGCATTGGCTACAAAATCGAATCGTAGCAAAGACAACATCACCAAAAATATTTTCATCAAAACCTTATTATTTTGTATTCTTTTATCACTTTGTCTTTATCAAATTATTTACTTTCTAGCTTCAAACTACGATAAAGAACGTTTTGCGAAAGAAAATGGAACGCCGACTACAGAACAGGCCGATTCAGATAAGCAAAACGACGGAAGTAAAACGAAGCAAAATAAAGCTGTGTCAAAGGGGAGTATTTCTAATTTCCAATCTTCTATTATAGATTATAAATCTCTTTCTACAGCTATCAATCACCTTTTGCAGCCTAGCCAAACTGCAAAGGCAAAAGAACATACACAAAATCTTTCGGGGAAAAATAGCACTTCTAATCCGCCTACAGAAGCAGAAAAGAAAGCCGCTAATAATGATGCCTTACATACACAAAATGCAGCAAGTAAAACAAATGATACAAATGATAATCCAAAGTTAGCAGATGCGTTGCAGCAATTAGCTCCACATATTGGCGCGACAATGCTTGCATTATCACTACTCGGATCATTAATTTATACAAAACTAATTGCCAAACCTTTTCAATATATGAGTGATGCTTTAAAAGATATTATGAATCTTGATTTCTCCGATAAAAAGCTACTTAACAAAAATGCAGATCAAACAGATTTTAATTTGCAAGTAGCCGCTTCGCAAGTACCAAATATTGTAAAGAATTTACATGCAAGCAATCAAGATTTAAGAAACGAGCTCAAGAAGGAACAACAATTAGAACAATCTCGTAAAGAATTTATGTCTATGGTGTCCCATGAATTAAAAACACCAATCGCAGCCGTCATGGGACAACTAGATGGCATGATTCACGGAATTGGAGCTTATAAAGATAGAGATAAGTATTTGAAACGTTCCTACGAGATGATGCAAGACATTAACATATTAACGGAAAAAATGTCGGAATTATCCAAAATACAAAACCCTCAATTTAAACCGAATTTAGAAGTCATTTCTTTATCTAATATTATTGAGGATGTTATGAAGAAAGTAGATTACTTTGTATCTGTAAAACAATTAAATGTACAATCTAATATTAAACACGACGTACAAATTTTAGCTGATCCTAAATTTATTCAAACTGCTATTTTTAACATTATTTCAAATGCAATTCATTATACAATTGACCATCAGCACGTATATATAAAGCTTTATGAAAAACCAAATGGTTACGCATTAGAAGTATTAAATACAGGTTCACAAATTGATGAAGATAAACTTGCTCATTTATTTGAGCCTTTCTATCGCGCAAATCCTGATAAACACGGGTTAGTACAAGGTAGTGGTCTTGGATTATATATCGTGAAACAAATATTAGATAAACATCAGTTTCCTTACGGGATACAAAACACAGCTCAAGGTGTAAAATGCTCCATTGTATTCCCAAAAGCAATGTAACATTCACTATAATTACATACCCCAAACTCATACTTCATGTGTGGGTGGCGGAATTTTGTAGAGTGTCTTACTCTGTTTCGTTCGCCCGTTATCCTTATTTGGATAGCGGGCGTTTTTTATTACTTAAAAGGAGGATTTTTTATGGAAAAGTTTAAATATTCATTGCTCGTTTTATTCGGTGCTTGCAGCTACGGCATACTTTCAACTATTTTCAAACTCGGATTCATAAATGGATTTTCAGCACATCAACTCCTAGGGGGACAATATGTCTTCGGATGGATTGGACTATTTCTACTCGTTCTTTTCTTTTCACATCATAAAGTAACAAAAAAACAATTTTTTTCATTACTAACCGTCGGAACAACAATGAGTATGACTGGGATTTTTTACGCTATTTCTGTAGAAGAACTACCCGCATCTATCGCTGTCGTCCTACTCTTTCAGTTCACTTGGATTGGTGTCATTATCGAAGCCATTGCAAATCGAACATTTCCAAGCCACGATAAGATCATATCTATCCTTATTTTATTTGCTGGTACATTGTTTGCAGGTGGTGTATTTGAAGGCCTCGGACAAAGTTTTTCTACGAAAGGGATTATCTTTGGGCTATTAGCTGCGGTCTCTTTTTCATTCTATGTTTTTGCAAGCGGGCGCGTCGCTACGGATGTTCCGCCTTATACGAAAAGCTTTCTTATGACAACAAGTGCTACTCTTATCGTATGCCTATTCTTTCCGCCAACCTTTTTAACAGACGGTGCTTTGCAAGCGGGCCTATGGAAATATGCTTTCTTCCTCGGCTTGTTCGGTGTTGTCGTACCTGTCATTTGTTTTTCAATCGGTGTACCAAAGGTTGGAACAGGGCTTAGTACGATATTAGGTGCAGCTGAATTACCAACTGCTATTATTGCTTCAATTACACTTGTACATGAAGTCGTAACGTTCATGCAGTGGATTGGAATTATTTTCATATTGGTTGGGATCTTCACTCCTCAGCTGCTTACGGCTAGGAAAGAAAGGAAACACAATCGCGTGCACAGCGCTTGAAAAAATACAGAATTTATATAAAAGATATAACTGCAATTAAAATAAGTAAATTTATCTGGAGGTATAAATGACTATTTTAAGCATCGTATTTTTTGCTATTATGTGTATCTTCTTCCTAATAAGATATATGAAAGAAAAGAAATTTTACGATTTACTTCTCGTTCCCGTTTGTATATATGCAGGAGCAGTGAAAACTCCTTTCGTAGAGTACTTAAACTTTAATACTACATTTAAAATAACGTATGATATTGCAGCTATTATTCTTGTAATCCTTGCTGTACTTTTCTTTTTGAAAGATAAGAAAGAGAATCATACTGCATAACAAAAGACCTTTCATTTACTTGAAAGGTCTTTTTCTCTATCTCATTTTACCGCTCCATACAGCTTCTCTATCTCATGCTCAATTTGTTTTACATCGATTCGCTCAAATAATGGCTGTACGCTATCAATTCTACTTGGCAACGTATTTTGCGGTTCCCAATTTCGGTTCACAATCGACAATGTGTTTCGAACTCTTTCACTTGAAAATGGTAAAAATGGTTCAAGGAGATGGGCAAAATTAGCGATAAGATACACACAGTTATAAATCGTTTCTTCACATGAAACTGGATCATCTTCTCTTTGTTTCCAAGGCTGCTTTTCATCAAAATATTTATTTGCAAAACGTACTGTATCAAATATTGTTTCTAGCGCCACCTTAAATTTAGTTTGCTCAATCGCCTCTCCTACACGCTTATATAATCCTTCTACTTTATCTTTCAGCTCTACCTCAATACTTCCCTTCGTCACGATACCACCATAATATTTTTCGATAAACTTTAATGTCCGGTTCACAAAGTTCCCGTATGCACCTAATAATTCACTATTATGACTGTAAATAAATTCCCGCCATGAAAAATCAGTATCGCGATTTTCTGGTGCGTTGACGGTTAAAAAGTAACGAATAGAATCTGGATCATAGCATTCTAATATGTCAGGCACCCATACTGCCCAGTTTTTACTTGTAGATAATTTTCTTTTTTCAACTGTTAAATATTCATTCGAAACGATATGACGCGGGATTGCTTCCTCCCCTATTCCAAGTAATACCGCTGGCCAAATGACGGAATGAAACGGAATATTATCCTTTCCGTGCACATAATATGTTTTCGCTTCGCTATCCCAAAACTCTTGATCATCTTTCCCTGTTTCTTCAGCCCAATGTTTACTCGCTGAATAATAGCCTGTCACTGCTTCAATCCATACGTAAATTTTCTTATCTTCATACCCTTCTACTGGAATTGGTACCCCAATTGGTAAATCACGTGATACGGCCCTATCTATTAATCCTTCCTTTACATATCTCTCTGTTAGTTGAATCGCATTGTCGCGCCATGTCCCTGTTTGTTTGGCAATTTCTACAGCTCTTTTAATTTGCTGCTGAAATGTATGCAATGCAAAATAGAAATGCTCTGTTTCCTCTACAGATGGCGTACTACCACATAACTTACATTTCTTTTCTAACAAATCGAGAGGATCTAAAATAGCAGAACAAGCATCGCATTGATCTCCTCTTGCTGCTTCATGGCAATGTGGACATATTCCTTCTACATAACGATCCGGTAAAAACTGTGTACACGTTTCACAATACGCTTGTTCCACTGTTTTTTTATAAATATGTCCTTCTTCTAATAAACGTAAAAAAACATTTTGAACCGTTTCATGATGGTGCTCACTATCTGTACGTGTATAACAATCATAAGTAAAACCAAGGCTACGAAAACATCGCTGGAACTCTTCATGATACTTATCAGCAATTTCTTTCGCTGTCACACCTTCTTGTTTTGCTCTAATTGCAATCGGTGTTCCATTACAATCACTCCCTGAAACATACAGCACATTCTCACCTTTTGCCCTGTAATAACGCGCTAAAATATCTCCAGGTAACAAACTCGCAATATGGCCAAGGTGTAACGAACCATTTGCATACGGCCAAGCGCCTCCAATAAAAATACTCATCTTACATTCCTCCTTTTAAATATAAAAAGCCCCGCCCTTATCTTAAAAAAGATAAGGGCGGGGCTGTATAAACAGTCGCGGTACCACCTTATTTCGCTAATTACTCACATAATTAGCCTTAACAAGTACGGAGCAATATGCTCTTATACTGTGGTTTTGATAACGAGTACCAACTCTCGTCGCCGCCTACTATTATCATTTGATAAGTTCAGGACGAAGCTCAAAGGCCATTGTTCAAATGAATATTCTTGCTTCTTCTCAGCTACCGAAGCTCTCTGGAAAGAATGTGTTCATCCTACTTTTCCTTTTCAACGCTTTTACGTATAAAAAGTATTGTACGACTTAATCACGGAAAAATCAAACTTTTATCCAGAAAGAAAAGGAAATCCCATCCCCCTGCCGAATAACTATACGTTCACAAAAGGAGTGATAACATTGAATCAAAAACAACTAAGCACTATAAATGAAAAAAGCTGGAATGCAGCTGCTTATGAAGCTTGGACGAATCGCCACGGGGCACCAGCTGATTATGCGAAAAAAATCATGAAAGATCCCACGCGCGAAGTAGCACATTATTTACCTTACATAAAATCCCCAAAAGGAAAATGTATTATTAATTTACTCGGCTCAAAAGGAAATAAAGCTGTCGCACTCGCCCTTTTAGGCTCTGACGTAACAGTTGTTGATATTTCAGCAAGTAATGCAAAATATGCAAATGAACTTGCTGATGCCGCAGGCGTCTCTATTCATTACATCGTTTCTGATGTACTAGATGTAAATCTCTCCAAATCATTTGATATCGTATTACTGGAACTTGGTGTACTTCATTACTTTCTAGATTTAAAACCACTTTTCACAACAATCTCTCAACTACTAAAGCCCGGTGGAATACTTATCCTTCGCGATTACCATCCAATATACACAAAGCTATTAGGAGTAGACCATCCATCATTTCGAGCAAGTGGAAATTATTTCGATGAAGAATTAATTGAAGATGATGTTGCTTATAGCATCCTTCTTACAGAAGCACAGAAAGAATCGCTACCTAAAACAACCATCCGTCGCTGGACGTTAGGAGAAATCATTACAACACTCGCGGAAGAACATTTTAAAATTGAAAAACTAGTTGAAGAACACGGACCTCATCAAAGATGGCTCTTCCCTTCTACTGCACCGGAAAGAATCGAAGAACGTATCCCTGGTCTATATACAATAATTGCGACAGCATGCAAAAAAGGATCCCTTCACGGATAGGATCCTTTTTGCATGCTCACGCATATAAGTTGAGGTTGGAGATTACCATAATTCTGTAGAATAGGACACAAGATATTTCAACATTTCGTCTCTGACTTACGTCGTCAAAAAGGGGTATGACCAACATAACGAAGAGTAATGTTTTAGTTGATACTGATAATCGTTATCAACTAATTAGAAGTATACATGATGTCATTTCAAATTTCAATAGCATTTCTAATATTTATTTATGAATTTTATGATATGCAAATGTATACATTTTAAGAACTTTTTCTAATATCAATCTGACTCCTTCCATTATCTGCTATAATTTTCATTGAACAGATTAATAACTTCATAATAATGTTTTTATTAATTTCGTTTTAAATATCTATAAATCATAATAAACAGTTTAAACGAGGGTAGGGGTAACGATGAAATATGTTAGTATTCGAAAAAAACTACTGTTCACACTCTTAAGCATTTCTTCTTTATTTAGCATTGCTCTTATTGTTATTCTTTCATTCGCCATGAATCAAGCAAGTGAAATCGAAACGTTAAAAAATGATGTATCAAAAAGAGCGACGATTTTAAAAGAACGTGGCGATTGGTTCCAAGCACAAGTTGCTGGTTTACAAGAATATTTACTATCACATGATCAAAAAGGATTAGATAAGTTCAACCGAGAAGGGAAAAAATTAGCTGATACTAGAGAGAAAGTAACAAGTGACAAGAAGCTCCCAGAAGGAATGAAAGAAGCTATTTTAATGGGGGGAAAATGGCGTAGCGTCATAGATAATGAGGTACTACCTCTTGCTCGTGAAGGAAAATGGGACGAAGCATCCAAAATTGCTTTAGCACAAACAGATTATGTAAATGATCTTTTAGGTCGTTTTAATAAATATACAAATGAAGAGAATGAGAAACGTGACGCATTAATTGCTGACGTCGAGTCTTCTTCATCACTTATTCAATATATTATTTTCTTCTCACTCATTACATGTACATTAACGTCTATTTTATTAGCATGGTGGTTCTCTGGTAAACTCGTTAAACCAATTCGACAAATTGATGAGAAGTTAAAAGAATTAGCTTCTCAAGATGGAGATTTAACGGCTAGATTACACGTAACAAGTAAAGATGAAATAGGTGACATTGCAAATTCCTTTAATCAAATGCTCACTAACTTACAGCTTATAATAAAACAAGTTCAACAAACATCAACAAGTGTAAAAGAAGCTTCCGAAAATGTATTTATCGAAACGACTGCTTCTATGGAAAATACCGCAAGGACCCAAGAAACTATGAATGCTCTTGAACACAATATTCGTTCACAAGTTTCTAGCATTGAAGAAAGTTCAACTGCAATGGATGACATGGCAACGAGTGTTCAGCGTATCGCTGAGTCCGCCTCTTCTGTTACTAGTTTAGCTGTTACAACTTCAGAAAAAGCAGATGATGGGAATAAAGTCATTGAGAAATCTATTACACAAATGCACACAATTAACGAAGCTGTTAACGCTACATCACAAGTAGTTGAGCGACTCATTACACATACAAATCATATCGATACTGCACTTCAATCTATTTCGAATATCGCCGAGCAAACAAATTTACTCGCTTTAAATGCTTCTATTGAAGCAGCTCGTGCTGGTGAACATGGCAAAGGATTCGCTGTTGTTGCTGATGAAGTTCGAAAACTTGCTGAACAATCTCAACTAGCCGCAACTGACATTAACCATTTACTGCATCAAATTCAAGCCGATACTAAAATAGCAAATGACATGATGACACAAGGTCAAGCAGAAGCTTCTGAAGGAATTACTGTTATTCGTACTGCCGGATCTTCATTCTCAGAAATTGTTAACCACATTAACAAAGTCTCTACGCAAATGCAAGAAATGTCTGCAACTGCTGAAGAGATGGCTGCAAGCTCTGAAGAAATGAACGCAGCTTTAAATAATATCGCCTCTATTTCAAATGAAGTTGCTGCAGAAACATTACAAACAGCACATTCAGCTGGTGATCAAGTAAACAAAATGAGTATCGTGGCTAACAAATCATCTGAAATGAAAACAATCGTACAAGAACTTGAAGTTCTCGTCTCTCATTTCAAAACAAACGCTTAAAGTGAACCTTTCGCTTGTAATGACACAAGCCCAAAGGTATAGGAAAGAAAATTTTACAGTCTCTCTTTTTTCAATTTAAAATATCTCTTTCTATCTCTCATTCCGTCTGCTATAATTCCTAAAGGAAATAAGAAAGCTTTATTCCAACTGGAGTAAAGCTTTCTTTCAATTTTTTACATTTATTAATTCTAATACTAAGATTTCACAAAGGAGGCTTTTAATCATATGAATTTTGTAAGTATCAGAAAAAAACTTATGTTCATGATGGGAACGATTTGCGCTTTATTTGGCATCGCCTTAGCTTTTATTTTATTTTTTGCTATTGACCAATCTCGTAAAGCTGAAACATTACAAAAAGAAATTTCTCCACTGGCAACAGAATTGAAAGAGCGTGGAGACGCTTATCAAGTACAGCTATCTGCTTTAAGAGGTTATTTACTACAACATGATCAAGTCGAATTAGACAAGTTTAATGAGATGAGTAAACGTCTTGAGGATTCAAAAGATAAACTTCTTTCTAATCCAAATCTTTCTTCGTCCGTAAAAAGTACAATGGAATTAGGGTCTACTTGGAGAAAGTTCGTTGAAGAAAAAGTATTCACTCTTGCAAAAGAACAAAAATGGGAAGAAGCTTTACAAGTAGCTTCTTCAGAAAACGGAACGGTCTATAAAGTAATTGGTGACTTCACAAATTACAGTAATGAACAAGCTAAATTACGTGAACAATCTATTGAACAAATTGATCAATCTTCACTAGGAATTGAATATGCAGTCTTTCTATCACTTGTTATTTGTATTGTCGTTGCAATTATTCTTGCATGGTGGTTCTCTGGTAAACTTGTGAAACCAATTCAACAAATTGATACAAAACTAAAAGAATTAGCCTCTCAAGAAGGTGACTTAACGGCACGTCTACAAGTAAATAGCAATGATGAAATAGGTGCTATCGCAACATCATTTAATAAAATGTTAGAAAACCTACAACATATCATTAATCGCGTTCAAAAAACATCAGTGGAAGTACAAACCGCTTCTGAAAATATGCTAGAAAAAACGAATACATCACGTGAGGCGACATTAAGAGTCCAAAGCTCGATGTCCAACTTAAATGCAAGTATTCAATCACAAACTTCTAGTATGGAAGAAAGTTCAACTGCAATGGACGATATGGCAGTAAGTGTTCAGCGTATTGCTGAATCTGCTTCATCTGTAGCGGAACTTGCTGTTGCCACATCTGAACATGCTAGCGATGGAAGTACCGTTATCCAAAAATCTGTTTCACAAATGACAACAATACACGAAGCTGTAAATGCTACGTCAGAAGTGGTTGAACGTCTAATCACTCATACGAAATATATTGATACTGCTGTACAATCTATTTCTAATATTGCTGAGCAAACAAACTTACTTGCTTTAAATGCTTCTATTGAGGCTGCTCGTGCTGGCGAGCAAGGAAAAGGATTTGCTGTCGTAGCTGACGAAGTTCGAAAACTTGCTGAACAATCTAAAACAGCTGCAACAGACATTAATCAATTACTACATCAAATTCAAAATGATACAGAAACTGCTAGCTCTATGATGTCTCAAGGCCGTTCTGAAGCATTTGAAGGTATCAATGTTATTCGTGAAGCTGGTACTTCTTTCACAACAATTGTGGAACAAGTAAATAAAGTATCTACTCAAATGCAAGATATATCAGCAACTGCTGAAGAAATGGCTGCAAGTGCTGAAGAAATGAATGCTTCACTTAATAACATCGCTTCTATCTCTACTGAAGTATCCAGCGAAACTGCCGCAACGGCACAATCTGCTGAACAGAAAGTTATTGTTATGAATGAAATGACAGTAACTGCTAGAAAAATGAAACAAACAGTTGAAGAGTTAGATCAGCTCGTATCTCATTTTAAAACAGAATAGATGTTCAAAAAAATATCCCTCTTGCGAAGAGGGATATTTTTTTGAGCTCATTTCCTGCACATTATGCTCATTTCCGTTATAATGAGAATCGATATCATTAAAGTGTAGGAGGGGCTGCTTATGTCACAAGAAGCATTTGAAAATAAATTACTTGCCAATTTAGAAGCTGTTATTGACCCTGAACTAGGTG
The DNA here is from genome assembly GCF_900176455.1 of Bacillus sp. JKS001846. Taxonomy (NCBI): domain Bacteria; kingdom Bacillati; phylum Bacillota; class Bacilli; order Caryophanales; family Bacillaceae; genus Bacillus; species Bacillus sp. JKS001846. The sequence continues at coordinate 752,043 of NZ_FWYG01000001.1, read as the reverse complement.
TTGATATCGTTAATCTTGGATTAGTTTATGATGTTACAGCAGATGAAAATAATAATGCTGTCATTACGATGACTATGACTTCTATCGGTTGTCCAATGGCTGGGCAAATCGTATCAGACGTTAAAAAAGTATTATCAACAAACGTACCTGAAGTTAATGAAATAGAAGTAAATGTCGTTTGGAATCCACCGTGGTCGAAAGAACGTATGTCACGTATGGCCAAAATCGCATTAGGTATTCGCGACTAAATAAAGTGGAAATTTCATCATTTGCGGATAGCGGGATAAAGAAAAGACCTGACTAGGATGTCAGGTCTTTTCTCTTATTATTTTACACCTACTGCATCATAAGCTTTCGTTACAGCTTGTACAGCTTTAGAGTTTTTACCGTATAAATCTTCAGCTGACTGAAGTGCCGCTTGACGCATCATTTTGAAGTCAGAGTTTGCAGTTAAATATTTCGTAAGAGCACGGTAGTAAATTTTTTCTGTCGCTTCACGGCCCACTCCAGTTACTTTCACGCCGTAATGATCCCCGCCTTCAGATACTAAGTATGCAGCTTTATTGTTAATACTGCTGTTAATATGAACGCCGCCATTATCAGCTGTTCCAGTGTAACGTTTACTATAGTGATCTGGGTAACCTTCACTTGGTTTTAATGGGTTTGGAATAGACGCTGGGTCTTTAAGAGAGCGAAGCGCATCACCAGGTTTATCAGGTGTATAAATATCAGCACCTAAATCCCAGCTCTTCTTCTCAACCATAACACCCATAATATCAGATAACGATTCATTTAACGCCCCTGACTCATTTTTGTAAACAAGGTTTGCTGTATGTTCAGTTACAGCATGCGTTAATTCGTGACCGATAACATCAAGTCCAGCAGATAATGGAATGAAAGTTTTTCCATCTCCATCACCATACATCATTTGCACACCATTCCAAGCTGCGTTATTCCAAGCTGTACCTACGTGAACAGTTGAAATAAGCTTCGCACCTTTATCATCGAAAGAGTTACGATTAAATGTCTTTTTGTAGTAATCATATACTTTCCCTGCATTTACATGCGCATCAACTGCAGCTTTATCTTCGAAGAACTTAGATTTACTTTCAACTTCTTCTCCTGTATATCCAAGCCATTGTGAGAATAAATTAAACCAGTTCTCGTCCATATTTTCTGCATCAAATGTATGAATGCCTTGTCCTCGTTTACCATCAAACAAGTTGAATTGTCCTGTTTTCGTATCTTGAGCAATTTCAAATGATTGTCTAGCACCTAATACTCCGTAACCAAATCCAGTAATGTTATCTACAGCGTTATATTTCTCAATAACATTTCCATTCGTTGCATCAACAAAATAATGCCAATATCCTGGAGCTGGTTTTGAAATCGATGCCTTAACTAAGTATGCAAGGTAATAATTACCGTCCTTTTCATATACAAACAAATCTTTTTTCACACCGTCATAACTCTTTACTTTACCAATTTCTTTCTCAATATCTGCCTTTGCAATCGTTTCTGCTTGTTCCGCAGTAATGCTTGCAGCTGCAGGAATATTTTTATCATCTAAATTCGGAATAACTTGTCCGAAGAATGCTTTTACATTATTCTCTTTATCAAGTGTAACAGTTTGATCAGAACCGTACACAGGAATGTTATTATGTTTCTCAACTAGCTTCACATGTGTCGTATCAGATTCAGCGTCTTTTTCTTCTCCAACGATATTAAAATGCTTTTCAATATTTCCTGCTAATTTAAACATATCTTTCTTACTCTCTAAGTATTGAAAGACTGTCTCTTTTTTATCTAGTCCTTCCGGTGCTTTCCATTCTTCACCTATGTATGCAGGTGTTTTAAATTCTTGATGATATTGAATTTTTTGTTCTTCCGCTTTCGTTGTCGTTGCCCCAAACGCTCCAAATCCCCCGACGATAACAGTTAACGCTAATGCTGATGAAATAACTTGCTTTTTCACTATAACATTCCCCATTCCCATAAAGATTTTTGACACTTTTATACAATTCTTATTTTCCCAGCCGATACCTCTACCGAAAATTTGAGAAACATTTTTCAGACAATTCTAATCAAAAAAAGAGGACATCTATCGGATGTCCTCTTTTCTATAAACCTTTTATTGTTTTTTCAATTCAATTGCTAAATAATGAGATTGCTCTTTTGCTTCAATATGAATATCTTCTTCTACCGCTTCTGCTGCATCACGCATAACAAACGTTTCACCATTTATTACACTGCTTCCTTCAATTTGTACAAGGTACAATTGACGGCCTTCTTTCACTGGAAAATGAATTTCTTTTCCAGCCTCTAATGATAAAGAATATAAATTCGCATCTTGGTGAATTTGAATTGGTGCATTTCCTTCTACTGAAGATACCATATGGAACCATTCATCTTCACGCTTGCTCCAATCAAATTTAAACTCACCATAGTTTGGTTTATGATCTGCGCGGTCTGGTAAAATCCAAATTTGTAATAAACGCAGCGTTTCATCGCCTAAATTATGCTCGCTATGAAATACACCCGTGCCAGCACTCATATATTGAACATGTCCACGCTCAATCGTTCCGCGATTTCCCATGCTGTCTTCATGTGTTAAAGCACCATCTACAACGTAAGAAATAATCTCCATATCACGATGTGGATGCATATCAAAACCAGTTTGCGCCGCTACTAGATCATCATTAATAACACGTAACGCTCCGAAGTTCATGTTATTTGGATTATAGTAATTGGCAAAAGAAAAATGAAAATGTGTATTTAACCAACCATGATTTGCTCTGCCCATATTTTTATGATCAACTTTTCTAAACATATCCTTCACCTCATACTATCTCGAATTCGAGATTTATTTTGAAATTTTTTCTTACTGTAACTTTTTTAGTAGTGTTAATAATTGCTTTTGTTCCTCTATATTTAAATTATGAAACTTCTCTGCTTGGAACGTTTCTTGAGGTGGGACGATTTCCTCATATAAAGCTCTTCCCTTTTCTGTTAAAGAAATATGTTTCGTAGTACCCTCTTGTTCACGCAAAATCCACTCAAGCTGCTCCATTTTATTTAAAAGCTGCGTTACATTTCCTTTCGTAACAAATAGCTTATTTCCAAGTTCTTGCTGTGTTAAACGATCATGTCCTCCAACTTGAGCTAACACATCAAACTGGGCGGCAGATACATTCCATTTTTTCAAATGCTGATTCGTCTCACGAATACTCTTATTATAAAAGCGTGATAAACGAAACCATAATAGTAGCCCTAGTCTATCTTCTGTTTTCATTTCATCACCTCGCTCGTTTCATATCATTAGTTTAGAACTAAACTTTATAAAAGTCAAATACTTATTTTTAATAAGTGAAAAAGCACAGCGCTATTTCTCCACTATGCTTTACTTTAACTTTCTACTCTTATATTCATCCAATTTCCTCTCCGCGAACTTCCTCGCATCTTTTTCAATCCACCGCTCTTCGTACCGTTCACTTCCCACATACAATATATCTCTCTTATGTTGCATCGCATGGCGGAATTCATGCAGTAGCGTTTTGAGAACTTGCTCATACTCTTCCCACATACAAACGAAAATTAATTTCTTTTCTTTATGATAAAAACCACCTACTGGGAATAGGAACTCTTCTTCCTCTTCCCCTAATGATAGAAGTACATCATTTGCATCACACGTATCACAAAAAATAACGGGCGTTTTACATACTTCAATAAGAGAACACAAATCCTCTCTCAGCTTTTTGACATCCCAAGGAAGCTCCGAATCCAACACATACCAATTCTCTACCTGTTGATATACATTTTGAAACTGGAGTTCCATTTCTCTTTATTCCCCTTTCCAAGCACCCTTTTTCTATATGTATGCCACAATATAGTAAATATTAAACGTATTCTTTCATCCTTGAAAAAATGCCAATAAAAAAGGAATCTACGTCGACATAGATTCCTTTTCTGTAATCACTTTTTTTTCATCATTTTTTTTAATACAAAATAACCAATTGCACTAACAATAGCAACAAGTGCAAAGTATTTCACATATGGCCCCGCAACTTTATTAATACTTTCCCACTCTGTTCCTAATTTAAAACCTAAATATACAAACACAATTGACCACGGAATAACAGCTAATGTAGTTAGCGTAATAAACTTAGCATGTGACATTTTCGCAATACCCGCTGGTATCGAAATAGCATGACGCACAACCGGAATAAAACGTGCGGTAAAGATAACGCCAGTTCCATAACGATTAAACCAATCTTCAGCATAATCAATATGTTTCTTCTGAATTAAAATATATTTTCCATATCGCTCAAGAACAGGTCTTCCTCCATATCGACCAATCCAATAAATGAATAGTTGTGCAATTACACCACCAATTGTACCGAACGCGACAGCGCCCCAAAATGTAATGCTTCCTGTTGATACTAAATAGCCTGCATAAGACAATACGATTTCACTTGGAATAACCTCTAGCATTAATCCAAGCATAATTCCCCAATAACCAAGTCCTTCTAAAAAAACTAAAACCGAATGAATCAACTCTCCTAACATCATGTACCTCTCTTTACTGTTTTCATCACCAAAATAAAAGTACAAGCAGGAAATATCTTGTACTTTTATTTTTTTAATTTAGTTAGTCTTCGTATCCCACTTAAAGATTTTATTTAAGAATTTATATACATTCTTCGACTCTTTTGTCAGAAGTGGGCCTAAAATGGATAGTATAAGCACGTATAGTGCTGAGAATGGTTTCAGTACTGACATTAAACCACCGGCGATACCGATATTAGCCATAATGATGGAGAACTCTCCTCTGGAAACGATTGTTAATCCGATATTTGTTGATGCTTTATGAGATAATCCAGCTTGTCTTCCTGCAATCATTCCTGCTACAAAGTTACCGATTATCGTAAGAAGGACAGCACCTAACGTTAACCATATCGCTCCGCCTAATGAGAACGGATCAATACTTAACCCGAAGCTGAAGAAGAAAATAGCTCCGAAAAAGTCTCTAAATGGAACAACAAGATGTTCAATTCGGTCACTATGCTCTGTCTCAGAGAAAACTAATCCTAGAAGAAGTGCTCCAATTGCTTCTGCAACGTGAATTGTTTCTGAAAAACCAGCAATGAAGAATAACGAAGCAAATACTACAATAATAAAGATTTCATCTGAGCTAATATTGAGCAATTTATTTAATAACGGCGTAGCCTTTCTAGCTACTATAAAGAATAGAAGCATATATCCTAAAGCAATTCCAATTGAAGTAAGGGCACCTAAGAAGGAAGCGTGATCTCCAAGTACTAAACCAGAAACAACTGATAAATATACAGCAAGGAATATATCTTCAAACATAATAATTCCTAAAATTAATTCGGTTTCATTATTACCAGTTCTTCTTAAGTCCACTAACACTTTAGCAACGATAGCGCTAGAAGAAATCGTAATAATACCCGCAATAATTAAGATTTCTAGTAATGGGAATCCCATTATAAATCCGTATAACAAACCAAGTGAAAAGTTAATTAAAATATAAATCGTTCCGCCAATCGCAATAGAGCGTCCAGATTTAATTAGTTTTTTCATTGAAAATTCTAATCCTAGATAGAATAGAAGGAATAGAACCCCAATTCGTCCAAGGAAGGAAATTACACTTGCACTTTCAATAAATTTGAGATCGATAACACCTATTGTCGGTGCATGCGGTCCTACTAACATTCCAAGAACGATTAGAAAAGGAATTACTGAGAATTTAAATTTTCCAGCAATTACTGCTGCAATTGCCACTAAAACTAAAGCTGTACCAACTTCAAAAATTAACGTATCCATCTAATCAGTCCCCCCTATTTGAAAGTAATTCATTAATGATTTTTTTAATTTCTTCTCTCTCACCTGAAACTACAAGCATATCTCCTTCTTCAATTACTGTTTCTGGTCCTGGATTAAATAGCTTCTTCATGTTCTTCTTCATAACCGCGATTATTGTTACGCTATATGTTTTTCTTATTTCAAGATCGCCAATTGTTTTTCCGATTGCTGGAGCTGTATTCTCCACTTTGAACCACTCAATCGCTAAACCTTCAAAAACCATCTCAACATTTTCTAACGCCCTAGGCTTATATACCATTCCACCTAATATTGCAGCGATTTGTCTTGCCTCTGAGTCACGTAGTGAAATACTTGAGATGCTTTCTTCATGGTCTGAATCAAAATGATACATTTCTCTACGACCATCATCATGAATGACAATTACCATCTTTTCATTACCTTTCGTAACGATTTGAAACTTATAACCAATACCCGGAAGTTCACTTTCTCTAATATTCATTTTTAGCTCCTCCATAACTTGTTTATTTTAATTTTCTGTTTTTCTGTCTTTTATTCATCCAATCAACTTTAGAAATTCTAACCACTCAGGATATTTGTGATTTGGAAATCTTTTATTGTAATAATAAGTGGACCCTAAAAAGATACTTAAAGATGTAATGATAAAAAATATATTACTTCTCATTTTCAAACTCTCAAGGCTTACTTTCCATAAAGAATCTTCTTTCAAATTATCCCCACTTTCTCGCTTTAAATTTAGTTTTTTAAAATGTAAATAATTCTAAAAATATTACGATGTAACATAATCATAACACAAAAATGTTTTAAGTAACATAATTTTTTAGAAAAATTGATTCTCGTATATTTTTTGCATATAATTTTCTTATTACGAAAAAAAGGAAGTGTATTATATGGTTGATATCTTTAGCAGATTCCTTGAGGTAACGAATAATATTTTATGGTCATATATTCTTATTGCAATGCTAATCGGCTTCGGTCTTTACTTCTCTTTTAAATTAAAATTTGTCCAAATTACTCATTTCAGTGAGATGGTCAGCTTAATTAGTAAAGGGTTTAATCGAAAAGAAAAAAAGAAAGATAGCATCTCACCATTCCAAGCATTTTGCTTAAGTGCAGCCGCACGTATCGGTATTGGAAACTTAGCTGGTGTAGCATTAGCAATTTCAATGGGTGGACCTGGCGCAATATTTTGGATGTGGTTTATCGCAATTATCGGAGCAGCTACTAGTTTTGTAGAATGTACACTTGCGCAAATTTATAAAGTAAAAGATGGAAGTAGGTTCCGTGGTGGACCAGCATATTACATGGAAAAAGGGTTAAACAAACGCTGGATGGGCGTCTGGTTTTCACTTCTTATTACAGTTGCGTACGGATTAATTTTCAATTCAGTGCAAGCAAATACAGTAACAATAGCGTTTGAAAATGCTTTTGGACTAGAGCGAACAATCGTAGGAGCTCTATTAGCCTTATTAGTTGCAGTTATTATTTTTGGTGGCATTAAGAGCATTTCACGTATTACAGAAATGATTGTTCCGCCAATGGCAATCGTTTATATCGGCGTGGCTATTTTTGTCGTTATTAACAACTTCAGTATGTTACCAAGCATTTTCATGGAAATCTTTAACGGTGCATTCGGTTTAGACCAAGCCATCGCTGGTGGTATTGGAGCAGCAATCAAGTTCGGAATTCAGCGCGGTTTATTCGCTACAGAAGCAGGAATGGGTAGTTCTCCTAATGCAGCCGCAACATCTGATGTATCTCACCCTGTAAAACAAGGGCTTGTTCAAGCGTTAGGCGTTTTCGTAGATACATTCTTAGTATGTACATCAACAGCATTTATCGTATTATGTTCTGGACTTTACAAAGGATCAAATTTAGAAGGTATCGAATTAACACAAAACGCATTAAGTTCACAAATTGGACCGTGGGCAAGCACTTTCTTAGCGATTATTATTTTCCTATTCGCTTTCAGTTCACTTCTAGGAAACTACTATTATGGTGAAACAAATATCGCATTCATTAAAGAAAGTAAAACATGGTTAATGATTTATCGTGTTGCAGTTGTCGGAATGGTATTCTTCGGATCAATCGCTGCTCTTAAAACAGTTTGGAGTTTAGCTGATTTATTCATGGGACTAATGGTATTCACAAACTTAATTGCCATCTCATTCCTTAGCAAATTTGCTTACGCTGCATTAGTAGACTATTTGAAGCAAAAGAAACAAGGAAAAGATCCTGTCTTCGTTGCAAACTCTATCCCTGGCTTAAAGAATACAGAGTGCTGGGATGGGCAAGATGTAGAAGAAAAACAAAAGGCTGTTTAACAAATAAAAGCGGAAGCGGCTCGTTCAGAATCGCAGGACACTTCAAGCTCTCGACCTTGAAGCGCTTTTTGCTTCGAGCGAGAGAGCGAAATGACCGGAGATTCTAGCCGCTGGAGCTGGATATCAATTAAAAGCGGAGGTGACTTGCTCAGAACAGGAGGGCATTGGAGCTCCTGACGAAGAGGCGTTCTTTGCCTCACAGGAAGGCGCGAAATGACCGACTGGTCTAGTCACCGGAGCTGGATATCAATTAAAAGCGGAGGTGACTTGCTCAGAACAGGAGGGCATTGGAGCTCCTGACGAAGAGGCGTTCTTTGCCTCACAGGAAGGCGCGAAATGACCGACTGGTCTAGTCACCGGAGCTGGATATCAATTAAAAGCGGAGGTGACTTGCTCAGAACAGGAGGGCATTGGAGCTCCTGACGAAGAGGCGTTCTTTGCCTCACAGGAAGGCGCGAAATGACCGACTGGTCTAGTCACCGGAGCTGGATATCAATTAAAAGCGGAGGTGACTTGCTCAGAACAGGAGGGCATTGGAGCTCCTGACGAAGAGGCGTTCTTTGCCTCACAGGAAGGCGCGAAATGACCGACTGGTCTAGTCACCGGAGCTGGATATCAATTAAAAGCGGAGGTGACTTGCTCAGAACAGGAGGGCATTGGAGCTCCTGACGAAGAGGCGTTCTTTGCCTCACAGGAAGGCGCGAAATGACCGACTGGTCTAGTCACCGGAGCTGGATATCAATTAAAAGCGGAGGTGACTTGCTCAGAACAGGAGGGCATTGGAGCTCCTGACGAAGAGGCGTTCTTTGCCTCACAGGAAGGCGCGAAATGACCGACTGGTCTAGTCACCGGAGCTGGATATCAATTAAAAGCGGAGGTGACTTGCTCAGAACAGGAGGGCATTGGAGCTCCTGACGAAGAGGCGTTCTTTGCCTCACAGGAAGGCGCGAAATGACCGACTGGTCTAGTCACCGGAGCTGGATATCAATTAAAAGCGGAGGTGACTTGCTCAGAACAGGAGGGCATTGGAGCTCCTGACGAAGAGGCGTTCTTTGCCTCACAGGAAGGCGCGAAATGACCGACTGGTCTAGTCACCGGAGCTGGATATCAATTAAAAGCGGAGGTGACTTGCTCAGAACAGGAGGGCATTGGAGCTCCTGACGAAGAGGCGTTCTTTGCCTCACAGGAAGGCGCGAAATGACCGACTGGTCTAGTCACCGGAGCTGGATATCAATTAAAAGCGGAGGTGACTTGCTCAGAACAGGAGGGCATTGGAGCTCCTGACGAAGAGGCGTTCTTTGCCTCACAGGAAGGCGCGAAATGACCGACTGGTCTAGTCACCGGAGCTGGATATCAATTAAAAGCGGAGGTGACTTGCTCAGAACAGGAGGGCATTGGAGCTCCTGACGAAGAGGCGTTCTTTGCCTCACAGGAAGGCGCGAAATGACCGACTGGTCTAGTCACCGGAGCTGGATATCAATTAAAAGCGGAGGTGACTTGCTCAGAACAGGAGGGCATTGGAGCTCCTGACGAAGAGGCGTTCTTTGCCTCACAGGAAGGCGCGAAATGACCGACTGGTCTAGTCACCGGAGCTGGATATCAATTAAAAGCGGAGGTGACTTGCTCAGAACAGGAGGGCATTGGAGCTCCTGACGAAGAGGCGTTCTTTGCCTCACAGGAAGGCGCGAAATGACCGACTGGTCTAGTCACCGGAGCTGGATATCAATTAAAAGCGGAGGTGACTTGCTCAGAACAGGAGGGCATTGGAGCTCCTGACGAAGAGGCGTTCTTTGCCTCACAGGAAGGCGCGAAATGACCGACTGGTCTAGTCACCGGAGCTGGATATCATTAAAAGCACAAGCGGCTCGTTCAGAACAAGAGCCATATCTCAAACAAAGGCCCTATTACTTCACCGTAATAGGGCCTTTTATTTACAACAGTTCATAATTTGTTCAAATTAATTCCAGCAAAAGGGTTGATTTATAGAGATTACTAGATTATAATTATTATAAATTAGTAATTGATATCACATAACAACTCAAAAGGAGATTGATCATAATGAACAAACAAGTAATCGAAGTATTAAACAAACAAGTAGCAGACTGGAGCGTTTTATTCACAAAACTTCACAACTTCCATTGGTACGTAAAAGGACCTCAATTCTTCACATTACACGAGAAATTCGAAGAACTTTACACAGAATCAGCTACTCACATCGATGAAATTGCAGAACGTATTTTAGCAATTGGCGGCAAACCAGTAGCAACAATGAAAGAATACTTAGAACTATCTTCTATTCAAGAAGCAGCATACGGAGAAACTGCAGAAGGGATGGTCGAAGCAATCATGAAAGACTACGAAATGATGCTAGTCGAACTGAAAAAAGGCATGGAAATCGCTCAAGACTCTGACGATGAAATGACATCTGACCTACTACTAGGCATCTACACAGAACTAGAAAAACACGCTTGGATGCTACGTGCGTTCTTGAATCAATAATAGATTTAAAAGCGGAGGTAGCTTGCTCAGAATGTGAGGGGGATGGAGCTTTTGACGTAGAGGCGCTCTTTGCCTCGCAGGAAAAAGCGAAGCCACCGAACATTCTAGCTACCGGAGCTGGATATTACTTTAAAGCGGAAGCGGCTTGCTCAGAGTCGCTTTTTTCTATAGATTGGTCGCGCATGCTGGTACATGAAATTTATATCAGCGATTTTTCCAATATATCGGCGATTCCCCCCAACATATCAGCGATTTTCCAATTATATCGGCGATTCCCTCCAATATATCAGCGATTTTTTAATTATATCGACTTATCGACAAATCACGACAATATTAACACGCCCCTCTCCCCTACTTTTATCAATATATTACAATCTCATCTATGTTAAAATATAGGAAACACCCTTTAGTATCATAGACCCAAAAAGCTTTTCCAAATTCATCATTTACTACTTAAATGACGGGAGTGGTTCAGTTGAAAGACTACTTAATTAGAGCATTTTTTGCGTTAATAACAGTTGGGATTCTCTTACTTATAGCTAATATTTTCAATATACGTGTCGAGGTTAAGGACTATGCTTTCCTCGTTGTCGTAGCAATTGGTGGCGGCTGGGGTGGCTGGTACCTGTATAAAAAACAAAGCAATCAAAATAATAAAGGCATTCCAAAGTAATACGGAATGCCTCTTTTTATTGCCTTCTGTAATAAATAATGAAATTCAGACCACTAATACAACCAATCGCAATAAACATACAAAACGATTGTGGATCTCCACCTAGATTATACTCATCAACAATAAACCCAGACATAAACAACGTTATCGCGGAAACACCGATACATAATACCGAAATAAACCAAAGCGAAAATTCATTAATCAACTCTTTCTTCTGTCTCAAAACAATTAGCATAACAAGAATAGACGCTGCTAAAATACTTTTAAAAACCGGACGTAAATATACGAACTCCTCCATCTATTTCTCCTTTCCCAAAAACATTACATCTAAACATTAACATATTTAACCAAATTAAAAACACATGCCATCTTAAATTAAAACGACATGTGTTTCCGTATTTGCTATGATAGTTGCTTCCACTTCGTTCCCAAAACAGGACGCTCATAATTTTGGATTGCATGAATTAGTTTATCTGCTGTCTCTGCTGAAACGATCAATTCTTTATTTGATGGATTCATAAATCCTTCTTCTGCTGCACGTTCAACCATTTGCAAAATTGGTCCATAAAAACCTTTTATGTTTAATAAACCAACCGGCTTATTATGTATACCAATTTGTGACCAACATACAACTTCAAATAGTTCTTCAAACGTTCCGTATCCACCTGGAAGCGCAATAAAAGCATCTGCAAGCTCTGCCATTTTAGCTTTACGTTCGTGCATCGTCTCTACTTCAATTAATTCTGTTAATCCTGTATGCACAATTTCTCCTCGGAATAGACCGCGCGGCATAACACCTGTTACACGTCCACCTAAACGAAGAACTTCGTTTGCTACTTCTCCCATTAATCCGACACATGAACCACCGTATACGAGCTCATAGTCGTTCTCAACAAACATTTTACCTAACTGAATTGCCTGCTCTTTAAATTCTGGTCTCTCCCCTAAATTAGAACCTGCAAACACACAAATCTTTCTCATCCCTACACCCCGAAACTATATATTGTTATGATACAATGAACATTGTACAACATATTGAGGAGATGAGGAAGAAATGGATATCGTTGCATTTCAAAGATGGGTTGAGGAATTTTACGAAAAACGAAGCTGGTCACAGTATAATGCCTTTATTCGCTTAAATTTCTTAACCGAGGAAGTTGGGGAAGTTTCACGAGTCGTTCGTGCTATTGAAATTGGCCGCGATCGCCCTGATGAAGATGCGAAAACAGAAGAAGAGCTAAAACAAGAACTAAAAGAAGAACTTGGCGATGTACTATCTAACCTTATTATTCTTTCGCAAAAATATGATTTAGACTTACAAGACATTATGGATGCACACGTCACAAAGCTTTCGAAAAGGTTCGAAGCATCTAAATGAGAGTATTATCAATTATGTTATAATATTCTTGTCACAATACTAAGGGGGATTTTATGTTATCAAAAAAATTGCACGACGCATTAAATGAACAAATGAACTTTGAATTTTACTCTGCCCATGCTTATATGGCAATGGCTGCTTACTGTACAGCTGAGAGCTATGATGGATTCGCTAACTTTTTCCTTGTACAAGCTGAAGAAGAACGTTTCCACGCAATGAAGCTTTACAACTATATTAATGACCGCGGAGAGCGCGCTATTATTACTGGATTTGATAATCCGAATAACGAATACGAATCTGTATTAAACGCTTTTGAAGTCGCACTTGAGCACGAGCGTGAAGTAACGAAACGTATTTACAACTTATCTGATATCGCTTGGGACGAGCGTGAACATGCAACAATTACATTCTTAAAATGGTTCGTTGACGAACAAGTTGAAGAAGAAGCTTCATTCGATAGCATCATTCAAAAATTAAAACGTATTACAAGCGATTCAAACGCACTGTTTATGCTAGATGCTGAATTAGAGAAACGTACATTTACGCCTCCAGCTGAATAATATTTCAATCACCTTAATACATGAATTAAGGTGATTTTTTTGTTTGCTCTCTATCTTAAAATCACCTTAAATTTCCTCATATTTGACATAGTGCCAGCTATAAAATGGTATTATTTTCAATATAAAAACGAATATACGAGGAGAGGAAAAATGAATCAACGTGTAGAAGCTGTTGATGCAATTCGTGGTTTCGCTTTGTTTGGCATTTTACTAGTCAATATGACATTAATTCAATTCGGTTTCTTCACCAGTGAAAAACCAACTTATCTATTCGGCGATCTTGATAAAGGCGCTAATTGGTTTATTCAATTCTTCGGCACACATAACTTTATATCCCTATTTTCTTTTCTATTTGGACTTAGCATTATTTTGTTACAAAAAAGTATTATCGCAAAAGGAAAAAAATTCTTCCCCACATACATAAGACGTATTATCATTCTTTTACTACTCGGCTACATTCACGGCACTTTTGTTTGGGAGGGAGATATTTTATTTGCATACGGAATAATTGGGATTTTCTTAATGATGTTCATCAATCGAAAACCGAAAACTTTGCTCATTTGGGCGATTATTCTACTCGCACTTATTACACTTATGTCTTATCAAACTGATCCATCTACAAATATAAATGATTTTGCACCTTATACTGAAAAAGAACATAAAGTCCATCAAACTGGAAGCTATATGGATCATGTCAACTTTAGATTGACTGAAAATCCTTTTGATTACATGGGAATTGACGGTGCATTCGGATTATTTTTCATATCAGTTTTCGCAATAATTTTTATGTCTCCACTGTTTCTACTCGGAATGTATGTAGGGAAAAAAGGCTGGCTATTTGAGGTCAATAAACATATACCTGCTGTCAAAAAAATATGGTTTGCCACCGGTCTCTTTTCTTTTACAATTAAAATCTTAGCTATGTTCGTAAAGCATCCGCTTTTAATTATGTTACAAGATGGCCTTACACCAGTAACTATGACCTTCTTTTACGGAAGCACAATCATTTTATTATTCCATTACAAAAAAGCAACCCGTCTACTAACATACATGGCGAACATGGGGAAAATGTCCGTTAGTAATTACTTAGCGCAATCTATTATCGCAACAACTATTTTTTACGCATATGGATTTGGCTTATACGGGAAAATCGGCTATTTCTTCGGTATTCTTTTAACCATCGGAATTTATACGATTCAATTATTCGTTAGCACCTATTGGCTCCAGAAATACCGAATGGGGCCAGTGGAATATGTGTGGAGACTGGGAACTTATTTAGAGAAACCACGTTTTAAAAGAGACTTGGATAAAGCAAGTTAAACAAAAAAAGCAATGAGCCTACGCTCATTGCTTTTCTTAATTTATTAAAGCATAACCCCAACGATAATCGCTGATAATATACTTACTAATGTTGCACCGTATACAAGTTTTAAACCGAATGATGATACAACGTTTGCTTGTTTGCCATCGATACTCTTCGTTGCACCTGCGATAATTCCGATAGATGAGAAGTTCGCAAATGATACAAGGAAGATAGATAAAATACCTACTGTACGAGCTGATAAATCACCAGCTACTTTTCCAAGGTCAAGCATTGCAACGAATTCGTTCGTTACTAATTTTGTTGCCATAATTTGTCCTGCTTGTAGCATCTCTGATGTTGGAATACCCATTACGAATGCTAATGGTGAGAAGATGTATCCTAAAATGCTTTGGAATGTGATTCCGAAAATTGAATCGAATACACCGTTAATTGCTGTAATTAATGCTACGAAACCGATTAACATCGCCGCTACTGTTACAGCGATTGAGAAACCAAGCATAATATATTCGCCTAACATTTCAAAGAATGTTTGTTTCTTGTCTTCTTGTAATTCTAAAATATCGTCTTCTTCTTTTACTTCATATGGATTAATGATATGAACGATAATGAATCCACTGAATAAGTTTAATACTAGTGCTGTTACTACATATTTTGGATCAATCATTTTCATATAAGAACCGACGATTGACATCGATACTGTAGACATTGAAGATGCACAAAGTGTGTATAAACGATTTTTCGGTAATTTGCTTAGTTGATCTTTTACTGTAATGAATACTTCCCCTTGACCAACGATTGCAGCTGCTACCGCATTATATGATTCTAGTTTTCCTAAACCATTAACTTTACTTAATAGGAAACCGACTGCACGAATGATAATCGGTAAAACTTTAATATGTTGCAGAATCCCGATTAATACTGCTAAGAAAATAATCGGTAATAATACTGTTAAGAAGAATGGTGCTTGTCCATCATTTGCTAGACCACCAAATACGAAATTAACCCCAGCTTCCGCAAATTTTAAAATAGCGCCAAATCCATCTGCGATTCCTTTTACTAATACGAATCCGACCTTTGTATTTAGTAAGAAATACGCAAGTACCAATTGAATGACAAGCATAAGTGCAATTGGTTTATATTTAATTTTCTTACGATCTGAACTGATAAGGAAACCTAGTACAAACACTACAAGTAAACCGACTAGAAACATTACGAACTTCATATGTGAATCCTCCACTTCTCCCACGAGTTATTGGTCGTATAACGTATAACGAATGACGTCTGACCATTGTTGTTAAAAAAATTTAAAACCCCTAAAACTATTCAACTGTCATCTAAAATCAGTAAGCGTTTACATAAATTGCAATTTATAAAAGGTAGCTTCTTCTCTCCTACCATAATTGAAAGTCTGAAATTGATACCACCTACAAATCAAATTGTAAGCGTTATCTAGACGAAATGCAATATAAATTTTAAAAGATTTTTATATGTTAATATATTCCTAATTAATTGGTTTTTTCATGCAAATTTACCATAAAAATAGCCCTAGCTATGAGCTAGGACCATCTTTTTTTATAACATAACACCAACGATAATCGCTGATAGAATACTTACTAATGTCGCACCGTACACAAGGCGTAGACCAAATGATGATACAACATTTGATTGATTTTCATCGATACCTTTCGTTGCACCTGCGATAATTCCGATAGATGAGAAGTTCGCAAATGATACAAGGAATACAGAAAGGATACCAACTGTACGAGCCGATAAATCACCAGCTACTTTTCCAAGATCAAGCATTGCAACAAACTCGTTTGATACTAATTTTGTTGCCATAATTTGTCCCGCTGTTAACATCTCAGCTTGCGGGATACCCATTACGAATGCTAATGGTGAGAAAATATATCCTAAAATAGCTTGGAATGTAATACCGAACATTGAATCAAACAAGCTATTAATTGCTGTAATTAATGCTACGAAACCAAGTAACATAGCTGCTACTGTAATCGCAATCGTGAAACCAAGCATAATGTACTCGCTTAGCATTTCAAAGAATGATTGTTTTTTCTTATTTTCTAATTTCAGTGTATCTTCTTCTTCTGTAATATCGTACGGGTTAATAATATGAATGATAATGAAACCACTAAATAAATTTAATACAAGTGCTGTTACTACATATTTCGGTTCGATCATTTTCATATAAGAACCAACGATTGACATCGACACTGTCGACATAGAAGATGCACATAATGTATATAAACGATGTTTTGGGATTTTACTTAATTGATCTTTTACTGTAATAAATACTTCTGCTTGTCCAACAATGGCAGCTGCTACTGCATTATATGATTCTAGTTTTCCTAGACCATTTACTTTACTTAACAACGTACCAATAGCACGAATAAATATCGGTAAAATTTTAAAGTGTTGCAGAATTCCGATTAAAACCGCAAAGAATACGATTGGTAATAGCGCTGTTAAGAAGAATGAAACCTCTCCTTTATTAACAAGACCACCAAATACGAAAACGATTCCAGCTTCCGCATATCCAAGAAGTGCGCCAAATCCATCTGAAATTCCTTTTACTAAAATATAACCAACTTGCGTATTTAATAAGAAATAAGATAATGCTAGCTGAATAATAAGCATAATTGCGATTGGTTTATACTTAATCTTCTTTCGATCGGCACTTATAAGAAAACCGAGTACAAATACAACGAGTAATCCTACAAGGAACATAACAAACTTCATTAATAAAATCCTCCATTTAACTCTTCATTAACGTTGAACGTCTGACCATTCAAAACAAGAAATAATCCGAACTTTCCATTTCTCCTCCGTAACCTTCGATTGGATAGGAAATGTCATAAAAACTCTTGTTTCAAAGGCATTTTCCATTCTAACATAAATCACAACTCATATCCGCACTTTTCTTTAAAAAATTACATTTAATTATGAAATGCTCATAAATGTTCGTCTTTTACCATCTATAAACAACTGGATAAAACAAAAAATGAGCATCAAGTTTCACTTGATGCTCACCTCATTATACTGCTTTTTCTTTATCAGCTACTGCTGACTTATCCCAGCACTCTGTATTTTTCAAACCTGGAATAGAATCCGCATAGAATACCGGATCTTTCCCTTGTTTCTTTTGCTTTACGTAATCTGATAATGCCGCAAAAGCATACTTAGAGAGGAATACAATCGCCACTAAGTTAATAACAGCCATAATACCCATGAATAAATCTGCTACATCCCAAACGATTTGAATTGTCGCTACAGATCCTAACATAACCATACCAAGTACAGCAATGCGGTACGCTGTTAATAGCACTTTACTTCCATTTAAGAATTCAATATTTGTTTCACCATAGTAGTAGTTACCTACTAATGAACTGAATGCAAACAAGAAGATTGCAACTGCTACAAATATAGAAGCCCATGGACCGATATGTTGACTTAACGCCTGCTGCGTTAATTGAATTCCATTTAAATCAGCTGCATTATGCACATCTGATAAAAGAATAATAAATGCTGTACAACTACAAATTAATAATGTATCTGTAAATACCCCTAAAGTTTGAATAAAACCTTGTTTAACTGGGTGCGTTACGTTCGCAGTCGCTGCTGCGTTCGGCGCACTCCCCATACCTGCTTCATTTGAGAATAATCCGCGTTTTACCCCTAGTAAAATCGCGGCTCCTAGTCCCCCACCTACTACTTCTTTAATTCCGAAAGCATGTAAGAAAATCTCTTTAAATACATACGGAATTGCCGTAATGTTTGTTACGACAACGAATAATGCCACTGCTACATAAATAATTGCCATTACTGGAACAATCATTTCAACCGCGCGTGCAATTCGTTTTACTCCACCGAAAATAATAACTGCAAGTAAACCAGCCATAACAAGACCGACTAATCTACTATCTGTTTTGAATGCCCCATCAAAAGCTGCCGCTACAGTATTAGACTGTACAGCATTAAAAATCAATCCGAAACTTACTGTTATTAGAACAGAGAACACAACACCTAACCAGCGTTTATTTAAACCCTTTTCCATATAATACGCTGGGCCCCCACGGAATGCATTCCCATCTTTCACTTTATAAATTTGCGCTAATGTGCTCTCTACAAATGCAGAAGCACCCCCAATTACCGCGATTAACCACATCCAAAATACTGCTCCTGGACCACCCGCTGAAATTGCGATAGCTACACCAGCTAAGTTACCAGTACCTACACGAGAAGCTGTACTCATACAAAATGCTTGGAATGATGATACGCCACTCTTCTCTTTTTGCGCTTTTCTCGTTTTCGAGCTTGCTCCATCCCCAAGTAATCGAATCATTTCACCGAAGTAACGAACTTGGACAAATTTCACACGAAATGAAAAATAGAGCCCTAACCCAATTAACATCGCAATAATGACATATGACCAAAGGATATTATTTACATCCCCAATTACCCTAGCTAAAAAATCCATATTTGCATTGCCCCCTCTTCCTAACAATAAGAAAATTATATTCTAAAAACTTTTAGTAATCAAGAACTTTATGTTAGGTTTCATGACATGAATACGTTAACTATATTAACATACTTGTTTTTTTCATAAAAATATAGCTATTACATGCATTTATCCAATACTCAATCTCTTATCCTCTTCGCCCAGCCATACTTTTAAAACAGTACGTTCCCCACAAATAACGAGAGGAACAAACAAAAAAGTTATATTAATAATTACCCCTCACCCTTTTCATCATTTACTACAACAAAAAAGGCGAGCATCAAATTTACCTCGATGCTCGCCTTTTCAATTACACTGCTTTTTCTTTATCTGTTACCACTGGCTTATCCCAGCACTCTGTATTCGTTAAACCAGGAATAGAATCTGCACTGAAGACTGGATCTTTCCCTTGTTTCTTTTGCCTTACATAGTCTGTTAATGCCGCGTACGCAAATCGGCCAAGAAGTGTAATCGCAATTAAGTTCGTTATTACCATTAGACCCATAAATAAGTCTGCCATATTCCATACAACTTGAAGCGTCGCAACAGAACCGAATAATACCATTCCAACTACCGCAATACGGTAAATTGTTAACCACGTTTTACTTTGCTTAATAAATTCAATATTTGTTTCACCATAGTAGTAGTTTCCTAGAAGTGAACTGAAAGCGAATAAGAAAATAATAATCGCTAAGAAACTGCTCGCCCACGGGCCAATTTGTGAACTTAATGCATTTTGTGTTAGTTCAATACCTTCTAAATTCGTTGCTTTATATGCACCAGAACATAGTACGATAAATGCTGTTGATGTACATACTAAGAATGTATCTACTAAAACCCCGATTGTTTGAATAAAACCTTGTTTGGCTGGATGCGTTACATCAGCTGTTGCTGCCGCGTTCGGCGCACTACCCATACCTGCTTCGTTCGCAAATAATCCGCGCTGAATACCATATTTCATCGCAGCACCAATACCACCGCCTACAGCTGAATCTAAACCAAATGCACCTTTAAAGATTTCTGTAAACACATCTGGTAGTAAATAGAAGTTTTTAATAACAACGAAAATCGCTACCGCAATATAAAGAATTGCCATTGGCGGAACAATCATTTCCGACATACGTGCAATACTTTTTACACCACCAAAAATAATAACCGCAACTAATACTGCTAATACAATCCCAACAACGTAACGCTCAATACCAAATGCATTTTTAAACGCTAATGTAACTGTGTTTGCTTGTACTGAGTTGAAAATTAAACCGTAACTAATTGTAATCAGAATAGAGAACCAAATCCCCATCCAACGTTTATTTAAACCTTTTTCCATATAATAAGCAGGACCACCACGGAAGCCACTGCCATCTTTTATTTTATAAATTTGTGCAAGCGTACTTTCTACGAAACTTGAAGAAGCCCCGATAATCGCAATAACCCACATCCAAAATACAGCTCCAGGTCCTCCCATAGAAATAGCTAACGCTACACCAGCTAAGTTCCCGATACCAATACGAGCTGCAGAACTCATACAAAATGCTTGGAACGATGATACGCTGCCCTTTTTACGTGTCTTTCCAGTTAGTCCATCACTCATTAAACGAACCATTTCCCCTAAATGAGTAATTTGTACGAATTTCAATTTAATAGAAAAATAAAGACCTAAACCAATTAACATTGCAATAAGAATATATGACCAAAGAATTGTATTTGTTGATGAAATAAATTGCTCTAAAATATTCATACAATTAACCCCTCCTTTTCTCCATAAAACGAATTATATTTAAAAAACATTCAAAAATCAACATTTTTCGACAATTTGCAATTTCCAAATATTAGCCAGGTTCACAGTAACAATATCTTTATGACTGACTACCCTCCCTCTAACTGTGCATACTAAAACAAAAAATAAATTCACAAACAACCCTATTGACAAAAATACCAACCTGTAACTATAATGATTACAACAGGTTGTAACAAACCTAATTACAACAAATTCATTTACTTTCAGATATACACTTTAACAAAACACTTTGGAGGGATTTATTATGAAAATCGGAATTATTGGAGCAACTGGTAAAGCAGGAAGTCGTATTTTAAAAGAAGCATTGGATCGCGGACATGAAGTAACTGCAATCGTAAGAAACGCTGCAAAAATTACAGAAGAAAACGTAAAAGTTTTAGAGAAAGATGTATTCTCTCTTACATCTAACGACCTGCAGGCATTTGACGTAGTTGTAAATGCATTCGGTGCTCCAGCAGGCGAAGAACACCTTCACGTAGATGCAGGAAACGTACTTATTGAAGCTATGAAAGGTGCACCAAATACAAAATTACTTGTAGTTGGAGGCGCTGGAAGCTTATTTGTAGACGAAGAGAAAACAACACGTGTATTTGAGACACCAGGTTTCCCGAAAGAATATCTTGCAACAGCTCAAAACCAAGGTAAAAACTTAGAAATTTTACAACAAACAAATGATATCACTTGGACATTCATCAGCCCTTCTGCACTATTCGCATTAGGAAAACGCACTGGTTCTTACAAAGCTGGCAAAGACAATCTTCTTGTTAACTCAAAAGGTGATAGCTACGTAAGTTACGAAGACTTCGCAGTTGCAGCACTTGATGAGATTGAAAACCCAAAACATGTAAACGAACGCTTCACAGTAGTTTCTGAAGCTGAATAATAAAAAAAGCTCGTAAAACATAATGTTTTACGAGCTTTTTCTTATTATTGCACTTGCTCTAAACCATTTGGAGTAATCTTAAAGGAAATTTCTTTAAACTTTTTCTTATCTCCTTTTCCAACTAACTCACTCTTTTTATACCAACTTAAACGATCTGACTCGGCATGATACACTTTCAATACGTCACCATACTCGAACGCCATACCATTTACTTGTTCTGCAAAATTCCGCGAAGTTTCTTGTCCTTCTGCGGTTACATGCTTTTTCTCAGTTCCATTTTGATCATAAATCGTAAGGCCTATATACTGTTCATTTACAAAGCGATAATGAATCTCATCATTTGTAAATGTTGCATGTAATTTCTTTTCAGCGTGGTTTAACGTAATAATTGAACGTGTAACATCGGACACACCTTGATAGACTAGACTATCCCCATATGTCACTTCTACAGGAACTTCCGTCACTTTCTTATTTCCAAATCGATCTTTCGTTTCTACTTTCACTTTTTGCTGACCAATTTTTGTCGTATCTATTTCCCCTACAAAACCTACTACTTCTCCACCCTGTACTTCAACAAAGTTCTTCGCGTCTAGCGTTTCGCTATTTGTTCCGATTACTACTTGCTGCGGATTTGCTTTTACTGTTTGCTCACCGTCTAATCTTTCAAATCCATTTTCAGTTATTTTGAAGACTAATTCCTTTATCTCTTTACTTTTTCCTTCGCCCACATATACATCTTTTTGATACCAATGTAAACGAGAAGATTCCGCATGATATACTTTCACTACATCTCCATACTCAAATGCAATTCCATTTACTTCCTTAGCAAATTCTTGCGTATTCTCTAAACCTTTTACTGCTATATTTTTCTTCACTCTTCCTTCTTTATCGTACAATGTGAATTCAAAATACTTTTCATCTTTAAAGTAATCATGAATTAGGTTCTTTGTATCTGTCGCACTCAGTTTTTTCGTATCATGATGCAAAGTTACAATTGATTTTAAGTCACCATCTCTATAGCTTAGCCCATATACAAGTAGGCTATCTCCATATGTTACTGTTAGAGGAACTTCTGTCACTTTCTTATTTCCAAATCGATCTTTCGTTTCTACTTTTACTTTTTGTTCTCCGATTTTTGATGTATTTGGTTTTTCTGCAAAACCAACCACTTCTCCATCTTTTACTTGTACAAATTCTTTCGGATCTAGTTTGTCTACATCCATTCCGACTACTACTTTTTGCGGTTTCGCCGTCACTTCTTGTAAACTATCTTTTAATTCGAACCCTTGCTCAGTGATTTGGAATAATTTCTCTTTTTTATTTTTAGCCTTCCCTTGATCTACAAGTGTATTATTTTGGTACAACTTCAGACGATCCGGTTCTGCATGGAATACTTTTACTACATCACCATATTCAAAATCCAATTCATTTAGTTCCATCGCAAATCTTTTTCCCGTTTCTTGTCCTTCTGCAGATACACGTTTCTTTTCAATCCCATTTCGATCATATAGCGTTAAGCCCATATATTCTTCTTTTTCAAAACGGTAATGTATTTCATTATTAGTAAAGTTTACATTTAATTTCTTCTTATTGTGGTGAAGTGTCACTGTCGACATTACATCATCTGAAAGTCCTTGAAAAACTATACTGTCATCATAAAATCCGTTAACTTGGACAGGAATTGAATTTTTATTTCCTTTCTCATCCCCAATTTCTACTAACACTTCCTGTTTACCATTCTCTAGTTTAGGCCATACAATCTTTCCTGTTACTTTTACATTCTCACCTAAATTTCGAACAAGTTTACTTGCTTCATTCTCGTCAGAATCTGTACCAACTAAAAGATTTTGTACTTCATTAGCAGGTTCACCATATGGAACCTTATACGGTTCAACTTGCTTCTCACGAATATCATTACTATCTGTAGCTTTCCAGATTTCCTTTTCTAATTTAGGTAACTTTGATTTTTCTATTTTCTCTCTAATATCATCATTTGGTGTTAATCCCCATTCCTCAAAGAAAGGAATTAAATTTTGCCCTGCCACTTGCGATGTCATATAAATAAATAGCTGCTTTTTCTCTTCATCAGAATGAGGCATTTCACTCTGAGGTAACAAACGATAAGCTTGATGTAACCTAGGATAAAAATGTTCTCCATACACTACATTTAATTGCCAAAACATTGTAAGAGGATTAATGTCATCAATGAATCTTTCTGCTTTAGGCTTCTCTAAATACTCAAATGAGTTTTTATAGTGCTCATCCATTTCTAATTGATTCCCTAACGCCTTTTGAACAGCTAATGAGTAAATATTTACTGTTACTTCCCTTACTTTAGACCACTTCCACGGTTCTTGCTGATGTAAATGACCAACTTCATGCCACGGTCCCCATCCATCCTTCTCAAGTACCTCTATATCTAAAACTCTATTCATTGCAGTTGGAATATATCCTGTATGATAATGTTTTGCAAACATAAAGTCCCCTTTAGCAGGCTTCCGTTTTTCAACAAACTGAACATAATGAGTTGGAGATTTTGCAAACCCAACACTGTCCTCAGATAATCCTGCCACTGCGTTTTCTAAACGGATAATCTTATCATGCAATTTCATTAAATCTGTTGGATCCGTATTCTTCATATATTTCTGCACAGAATCGTAAGTAGTAGTAATTAAGCTTCTCTCACCTTTTAATTCAACTGCATAAGGATCCTTATATTTTTTTAACATTTCATCCCAATCTTTTTTTGTATGCTTACCTAAAATAAATAAAGGAAAGTGACTACCACCATTTGTAACGGAAGCTGTTACTTCTCCTTCGTTATTCATATTATAAAAATATAAAATACCGCCTCTTGAAGATGAAATAACATTTTTCCCTGGTTTTAAATTAAACTCCTCTGGGTCCTTTTCATCATAAGATCTCGTTCCAATAAAAGCTTGGATAGACTGCGTTCCTTTTATGTCAATTGTAATCTCTTCATTTGGCTCTGCATAAATTCCAGTCGGTTCATTAGCGGAAAGTTTCCAAGTAACTCTTAAACGATTATTTTCTTCTACGCTACCTTTCCCCGGCAACTGAAATACTCTCTGCTCAAACTTATTCTCTTTTACCTCTTCTAATTTCCCACCTTTATTTTCTTCCAAAGGTGCTGCATATCCTTTCGATGCTTCGAAAGCTACTGGCGATAATAATGTAGATATACATATTCCAGCTACTAATACCCTACTCGTCTTTTTCTTCGACATAATCTGTGTCCCCTGTTCCTTTATTTAGATAAACTACCCTATATATTCATCTAATAAGTAATCCTATTATTCCTATAAAAACATTTGATGAATGGACTAACACCTCGCGCACCTGTATATATTACTACCGCATTTCTCTCCATGCATTCGCTTTCTTACATTGTAAAATTTATATGTAATATGCCCTCCTCACTTCTCTCTATTTGTGATGAGTTCTCTTGCTACATAAAAAAGAGAATAGTAAAAGATATTTTTCAGTATTGTCATCTATACATCTAAAAATAAAAATAACAATAAAAACTTACATTTTCTTCATATATGACCATCTATAGGTAGTTTTTCCAAATGAATTTTACACGCTTTACACTTTGTTTGATAGCCTCTCTAATTAGAATAATGTTACAATTTCGTGAATAAAATCTATTTATTGCAACGTTTAGATTTTGTCACATTTTATTATTTTTAAATACTTTTTAAAACGTTAAAATAGTGTTTCACTCGATCAATTATTATCTTGATATACCTTTAAAGAATTCATATAAAAAAGCATTGGCATACGCCAATGCTTTTTCATTATCTCTTTTGATTCGGTTTATGCGGTTCATTTGGAGTATATGGCTTATTTGGTTTATTTGGAGCCTCAGCCTTTTTCCAACTTACCGCTAACTCTGGACTTGTTTTTTCTTCACTACGCTCAAGTAATACTACTGCATTTTGAATAGTCGATGTACCTTTATGCGCAATCCCTTGTAATTTCGTTAAATTTCCTGATACTTTAAAGCTAAATCCACCAGCTGGTGTTTGTTTTGGAATTAAAATGCGGAACTTTTCTCCTACATTAAATTCTGTTTTTGTTTCGCCTTTTTCATTTGCAAATTTCACGCCCGCTGGTGCACCTGTTGCTTGTACTTTATACGTTCCGCTTTTTGCATTTGTTTCTACTGTATATAAACCTGTTTCAAAGAAATCATTTTTTAATACTGCTTCTTGTTCTTCTGTAGGAGTTACACTCATCGTAATTTCTTGTAACTCTTCACTAGCGCTTGCTTTTGCAACGATGTCTTTCGTTACTTTCTCTACATTTTTATTGCGGAAATCTAAATCATTAATATCGATTTGTTTTAACGCATTCCACACTGCAAGCTGCGTTGCGTAATGTGCTTCTCTCCAATCAGAAACGCCTAATTCTTGTGGACTCTTTTGTGGATATCCATTCAATAGTACACGGTATACGTTAATATCCACTTTCCCCATTTCCGGTAAATCTTGACCGCTTGGAGATTTCAAATCTACATTTAAGCAAAAAGCAATTTTGCCATCTGCGGTTTTAATAAGCTCTGTTCGAATTGGTTTCTTCTTTGACTTACTATAACTCCAATTCATTTCATACTTTGTATGGTCCATAACTTCTGCAAATGCTTTTTGAAGCGGGAATAACACAAATAAAACACTTAAAAACATAGCTAAAATCTTGAACGATTGCTTTATATTCATGTTTACAGCCCCTTATCACAAACTTAATACTAAGTAGTATTTATTTAGAAACTATTTTTATGCACAAAAAAAGAGTGCTTTTACGCACTCTTCTTTCTTACTTTAATCTTAGAAATCGAAGTTATCAGGATCTGGACCAACGCGGTGATTTTGATTTAACGCATCGATTTTTTCCATATCTTCTTTCGTTAATTCGAAATTAAATATATCGGCATTTGCAATAATGCGGTGTTCTTTCGTTGATTTTGGAATAGTGATTACTCCATTTTGAAGATCCCAACGTAAAATAACTTGCGCTGTTGTTTTACCGTGTTTCTCAGCAATTTCTTGTAATTTTTCGTTATCTAATAATTGACCTTGCATAAGTGGTGACCATGCTTCCATTTGAATACCTTGTTCTTTACAGAAAGCTTGTAATTCTTTTTGTGTTAAACGAGGGTGGTATTCTACTTGGTTAATCATTGGTTTAATTTCTGCATCTTTCATTACATCTTGTAAGTGATGAATTTGGAAATTACTTACCCCAATTGCACGTACGCGTTTTTCGTTATAAAGTGTTTCTAACGCTCTCCACGTATCTTTATATTTCCCTTCTACAGGCCAATGAACAAGGTATAAATCTAAATAATCCAGCTCTAATTTTTTTAAGCTTTCTTCATATGCAGCAAGTGTCGTTTCATATCCTTGATCCGAATTCCACACTTTTGAAGTAATGAATAAATCTTCACGAGAAATGCCTGCTTCTTTTATACCCGCGCGAATTCCTTCACCTACAGCTTTTTCATTTCCGTAAATTGCAGCTGTATCAATGCTGCGGTATCCTGCTTTAATCGCCGATTTCACTGCTTCTACAAGTTCTGGTCCATCCTCTACTTTAAATACACCTAAACCGAACCAAGGCATTTCTACACCATTATTTAATACTGTTTTACTTTGTAAGTTTTTCATTTTATTTTCTCTCCTTTTATTTTACTTGATCTCTTTTTTCTAATGTCATACTCCACGCAGTTAAAACAACAGCACCTACTACCATAATTCCACCTACCCAAGCCGTATGAATTAATCCTAACGAGTTCGTTACAATACCGCCCAAGTAAGCACCAAGAGCAATTCCTGCGTTAAATGCTGCAATGTTAATCGCCGATGCTACATCAACAGCGCTAGGTACAAACCTCTCAGCTAATATAACAACATACACTTGTAGCCCTGGAACATTCATAAATGCGAATAGTCCCATGAAAATAATTGTGATGAATCCAGCGACTTTAAATGGCGCTGTAAATGTTAAAACAAATAATATAATCGCTTGAATAAAGAACATGTAAAATAACGCTCGAATCGGATTATGATTTGATAATTTTCCCCCGACCATATTCCCAATCGCAATTGCAATTCCGTATACTAACAAAATAATTGTAACGGTACTTGCTTTAAATCCTGTTACTTCTTGTAATAACGGAGATAAATACGTAAATGTTACGAACGTTCCCCCGTATCCTAATGCAGTAATAATAAATACAAGTAACAGTCTTCCATTCGTAATCAGCTTAAATTGATCGCGAAATGATACAGACGTACCTTTTTTTAAATTAGAAGGAATTAGCATACTATTGGCGATTAAAGCAACGATTCCAATGGCCACAATAACAATAAACGAGGCCCTCCAGCCAAATTGTTGACCGATAAATGTTCCAATTGGTACACCTGTAATAGTCGCAACAGTTAAACCAGTAAACATAAATGCTATTGCACTTGCACGTTTATTCTCAGGTACAAGCGCAGCCGCAATTGTAGATCCAATTGACATAAAAATACCATGCGCAAATGCAGATACAACCCTCGCAATAAGTAACACAGTAAAACTTGTTGCTACCGCCGCAATTCCATTACCAATAATGAAAATAATCATAATCCACATTAATAACGTCTTTCGCGACATACTAGCTGTTAATGACGTTAATACTGGAGCACCAAACGCTACTCCTAATGCATATAAAGAAACAGTTAACCCCGCTGTTGTAACAGAAACATGTAAATCCTCTGAGATAGATGGTAATAAGCCGACACTAATAAATTCAGTTGTACCAATTCCAAACGCACTAATTGCTAGTGCTAATAAAGCAAACATACTTCTCCGATTCGTCTGCATAACCGAAGAAGATACTGTATATGAATTCAATTGAACTCCTCCTTAATGCGAGAAATCCAATCATAATAGTATGATAAAAAGGCCTTTTTATCTTCTACAAAAATAACTTTACTGTTGATATACGCTATTATGAATGGCTTTACTCTTTTTTTGAAGAACGCACTTAAAAGTACGATAGGTACCTAAAAGTAACATAGGCACTTTTTAGTACCGTACTACTCATTTCCCTCTTACGTATGCTATTATGGAACATATTCAACATGATAAAAAGTACGTACTTTAAAGTGCTATAGGCACTTTTTAGTAACATTTAATTATTTAGCTTCTTTTGTTGGAGAACTTAAATCTACATTCATCAAAGGAGATTTTTATATGAAGAAATATAATATTCCCGTTGAAGCGACTTTAGAGGTTATCGGTGGAAAATGGAAGGTTGTTATCCTTTGTCATCTAACGAAAGGCACAAAAAGAACGAGTGAACTAAAACGTTTAATGCCTGGGATTACACAAAAAATGTTAACTCAGCAATTACGTGAATTAGAAGACGATGGGGTTATTCAAAGAAAGGTATACAATCAAGTACCACCAAAAGTAGAATATTCACTTACAGAATACGGTTGGTCTTTAGAGTCCATTCTTGATTCTCTTTGTACTTGGGGCGAATGCCATCTTGAAAAAAGCGGTAACACATCGATGCTAATTGTAGAAGGTGAATAATAGGAAAAAGGAAAAAACGAACATGAATTTGTTCATTTTTTCCTTTTTTTCTTTATATGTATATACATTTCTAACTGGAACAAAATATTTTATACGCTTTCATACCTTGTCAGCACTACGTTATACACTCAATATCAAATAATTAGGAATCATTTTTATGTTAACATAGGTGTATATAGTATATAATATAGGATATATATTATATACACTTTCCGGTAACGGAGCTTTTCCATTATGCGGACAAGCCATGTATCGGACAGTTCATAAATAATAAGTAAGACGTTATGGTTTTAGATTTATGTTTGCAGCTTACTTGCTGTCATAAATTTAAAGGCATTTTATTGTGTTTTGTGAAACTTTGTATAAAGTTTCGTAAACGTTTACTATCTTACTTATAAAAAATAAGAGTATTGCTATCGTAAAGGAGAATTGGAGATGCCAGAAACTATGACTCAAACAAAGCCAGAACAAGAAACTGTACAAATTTCTGCTAGCCAAGGACAACTTGATGTACTTGATCAGTTGTTAAAACCTGAGGTACAAGAATCATTAACAACACTAGTAGAACAGCTTCCAAAATTAACTGAGCTTGTTAACATTTTAACTAAGTCTTATGACTTCGCTCAAACTGTTGCTACTGATGAAGTATTAAAAAGCGACACTGTTGGTGCAATTACAGAGCTTGTAGAACCTGTAAAAGATACAGTGAAAAGCATGGCTGCAACTGCAATCGAAGCGAAAGATCGTGCTGAAGAAAGCAACGAAGTTATCGGCCTATTCGGCCTGTTAAAATTACTAAAAGATCCACAAGCACAAAAAATGTTCCGCTTTGTGAACGCATATCTTCAAATTAGTGCAGAACGTAACAATAAATAATTTAACTTATAACAACAATTAGTAAAGACGGGGGATATCATACTATGTCAAAACAAATTGTCATCTTAGGCGCTGGTTATGGCGGTCTTCTTGCCGCTTTAAACGTACGTAAATATTACAGCAAATCAGAAGCACAAGTTACAGTGATTAACCAATACCCAACACACCAAATCATCACTGAACTACACCGCCTTGCAGCTGGTAACGTGTCTGAGCAAGCAGTTGCAATGCCACTTACAAAGCTTTTCAAAGGGAAAGACATCGATCTTAAAATCGCAACAGTTGAGTCATTCTCAGTTGATAGCAAAGAAATCAAACTAGCTGGTGGCACTACTTTATCTTACGATGCACTTGTAGTTGCTTTAGGAAGTAAAACTGCTTACTTCGGTATTCCAGGACTAGAAGAAAACAGCATGGTATTAAAATCGGCTGCTGATGCAAACAAAATCTACAAACACGTTGAAGACCGTATTCGTGAATACGCGAAAACGAAAAACGAAGCTGATGCTACAATCGTAATCGGTGGTGGCGGATTAACTGGCGTTGAGCTAGTTGGTGAGCTTGCTGACATTATGCCTAAACTTGCAAAAAGCCACGGCGTAAATCCAAAAGAAGTGAAACTTCTTCTTGTTGAAGCAGGTCCAAAAATCCTTCCAGTATTACCAGACCACTTAATCGAACGTGCAACTACTAGCCTAGAAGCACGCGGTGTTACATTCTTAACTGGTCTTCCTGTAACAAACGTTGCTGGCAATGAAATCGACTTAAAAGACGGTCAAAAACTTGTTGCTAACACATTCGTTTGGACAGGCGGCGTACAAGGTAACCCATTAATCGGTGAATCAGGTCTTGAAGTTAACCGTGGACGTGCAACAGTTGATGCATACCTACAATCTACTTCTCACAAAGACGTATTCGTTGCTGGAGACAGCGCTGTTGTCTTCGCTCCAGACGGACGTCCATACCCACCAACTGCACAAATCGCTTGGCAAATGGGTGAGTTAATTGGATACAACTTATACGCAGCACTAGAAGGCAAAGCATTGGAAGAGTTCGCACCTGTAAACTCTGGAACACTTGCTAGTCTAGGACGTAAAGATGCGGTTGCTACAATTGGAGCAAGTAATACTCCACTTAAAGGCTTACCAGCATCATTAATGAAAGAAGCAAGTAACGTTCGTTACTTATCACACATTAAAGGTCTATTCAGCTTAGCTTACTAATCTGAATATAAGCCCGAATCATGCCCTGCATGGTTCGGGCTATTTTTTATCCGTAATTTTCTCTAACTTATTTATTCGTCAAAAAAATTATATACCCTTTAAATTTATCTAAATATACTGACTTTTTATAATGAAAGCTGTCCCGTTCGGAACAGTTCTTATTGTCGCTTTTTGTCGGTAAATCGATATATTGGGAAAATCGCTGATATATTCGGATTTGCGCTGATATATTTCGAAAATCGCCGATATAATTTGAGTTACGGTCGATATATTCGAAAAATCGCCGATATATTTTCCAGCCTTACTTATTATCCTAATTTCACAAGACTGTAGTTCTTCTTCCCTTTACGAATAATAATAAATCTTCCATCAAATGAATTTTCTACAGTAACATCTGTACCCACATCTGTTACTTTCTCACCATTCATAGAAATCGCACCATTATTAATGTCCTCGCGTGCTTGTCGTCTAGATGGTTCAATCCCTAAATCGACTAGCCACTCTACGATGTTTTTCGTCTCTTTTGAAGACTGGAATGTTGGCATTTCTTTAAAGCCTTGTTCAATTTCATCAGCTGTTAACGATTTAATATCTCCGCTAAATAACGCTGCTGTAATTTTCTCAGCTTGCAGGAACGCCTCTTCTCCATGAACAAATTTCGTCATTTCTTCCGCTAACACTTTTTGCGCTTCACGTTTATGAGGCTCTGTTTCTACCTTCGTTGCTAATTCATCAATACGCTCTTTCGTTAAGAACGTAAAGTATTTCAAGTATTTAATTACGTCACGGTCATCTGTATTTACCCAGAACTGGTAAAATTCAAACGGTGTCGTTTTTTCAGGATCAAGCCAAACCGCACCACCCGCTGATTTACCAAACTTCGTACCGTCCGATTTTAATAATAACGGAATCGTTAATCCGAATACTTTCGCCTCATGACCTTCTAACTTACGAATTAAATCTAAACCACTCGTAATATTTCCCCATTGGTCACTGCCACCAATTTGAAGTTGAACATCCTCTTTCGTGTATAAATGGTGGAAGTCCATCGCTTGCAAAATTTGGTACGTGAATTCTGTGAAAGAAATACCTGTATCTAAACGGCTTGCTACAATATCCTTCGCTAACATGCTATTGATGCTAAAGTTTTTCCCGTAATCACGTAAAAACTCAATAATATTTATTTCATGTGTCCAATCATAGTTATTTACCATCTTCACTTCGCTATTTCCACCAAAATCAAATAGCTTTTTCATTTGTGCTGTTAACGCATCTACATTATGCTGAACCACTTCTAACGTTTGAAGCTGACGCTCTGATTGTCGTCCACTCGGATCACCAATTGTTCCTGTTGCCCCGCCAATTAAAATAACAGGATGATGGCCAGCTAATTGGAATCTCTTCATCATCATAAACGGAATCAAATGTCCGATATGCATACTATCACCAGTTGGATCAACTCCGCAGTATAGTGAAATCTTTTTCTCTTCTACTAGCTTACGTAAGCCTTCTTCGTCAGTCTGCTGATTAACGGCGCCGCGCCATTCTAATTCATCAATAATATTCATCTTTTGTCATCCCCTTTATTTTTTAAAAACAAAAAAGCCCCTATGTCTACGATAGACATAGGGACGATTATTCACCGTGTTACCACCCAGTTTGCATAAATAGCATAGCTACTCATACCACTCTTAGCAATAATATCGATTGCTAGTCCGCTTAGCATTACCTAAGATACTCCAGAGTGTAATTCGCAAGTTTGTTTGTGCTAGGTTCCAGCAACCCCTAGCTCTCTCGTTAACAGTGACAAACTGCTACTGGGCTCTTTCAACGTATGTTACTTGTTAAATTATTAGCCATTATATTGAATTGAAAACAAATTGTCAACAATACCCAAATGTTATTTTAAAATAATTCATATCTTCATACGTATTTCGTTATTCTTTATCTTCTCCAATAATCCTTACTTCTCGCTCCAACTTCACGCCAAATTTCTCTTCAACTGTCTTTTGTACGAAGTGAATTAAATCGATGTAATCTTGTGCTGTTCCGTTATCAACATTCACCATAAATCCAGCGTGTTTTAAAGAAACTTCTACTCCACCAATTCGCTTACCTTGTAGTCCTGAGTCTTGAATTAACTTACCAGCAAAGTTATTTGGTGGGCGCTTAAATACGCTACCACATGAAGGATATTCTAGAGGCTGTTTTGACTCACGTTTAAACGTTAAATCATCCATTTTGGCTTTAATTTCTTCATGTACACCTTCTTCAAGTTCAAATCTCGCTTCAAGAATAATGTAATGGTTGTTCGCAAATACACTCTTACGATATCCAAATTCA
The DNA here is from genome assembly GCF_900176455.1 of Bacillus sp. JKS001846. Lineage (NCBI taxonomy): Bacteria > Bacillati > Bacillota > Bacilli > Caryophanales > Bacillaceae > Bacillus > Bacillus sp. JKS001846. The sequence goes on along the minus strand of NZ_FWYG01000001.1, from coordinate 718,176 downwards.
AATGCTTCTTTCGTCAAAGTACGTAGCTCTCCATCACCTGTCATTACGACAGCTTCTGTTAATACAAACGAAATTTCACCGCCGTATGCACCAGCATTCATATATAATGCTCCGCCAACTGAACCTGGAATACCACAAGCAAACTCAAGACCCGTTAAGTTATGGTCTAAGGCAATACGTGATACGTCAATAATTGCTGCACCACACTGTGCTACAATCGTCGTTCCTGTTACAGTAACACCTGTAATATGAATTAAACTTACTGTAATCCCGCGAATTCCACCATCTTTAATAATGACATTCGATCCATTTCCTAAAAACGTAACTGGAATATTATATTCGTTCGCATATTTAATAACTTCTTGAATTTCATCATAATTTGTAGGCGCAACAAAAACATCTGCTTTTCCGCCAACTTTAATATGCGTATGATTCTTTAACATTTCATCTTGTTTAACATGTCCTTCAGGCAATACCGTACTTAAATATTTATAAACCTCTTGCATATTCATTTTACGATTCCTCTATTTCTATATTCATTTTATCCCGTTATACGGGCCCATAATATCCCCACGTACATGAAAAAACCTAAAGTGGTGGATACAGTGTACCCAAAATCAATTCGAGACACCTATAAACCTCTTAATTTATAAGAGGTGCCACTCATATTAAAATATATATTGCATAATAAAGCAACCCAAATGGACTACTAAACTTGACATGTCATCAGAAAGACAACAATTTGTAAAATATATGACTTTTTCAAAACACTATCCCTCAGTATCTTACTATACCACACAAAAAGAAAGTGGTATTTTTTTGTACTTTTTACTTTATTTACATCAATAAAAAAGAGCACATCCCACAGAATGTGCTCTTTCTATACTCTTTATATTACTTTTCGTTCTCTTCTTTTTCTTTATCAAACCATAACAGCTCATCGTTATCAACTTCACCATTATAATTGATTAAAATTTCTTCTCCTGCTTTTATATCTTTATAAGCATAGAAGTTAAATGTATGATTCTCAAAAACGATGTCATACGTTGCATTCGGTGTATATGAATGATTAAATAACATACCATATCCTAAAAGGATTGCCGTATGATTGATTCCATACTCAAATGCGTAATCAGCAAGTAACGTTTTCTCAATATGTTCATGCTGTTCATTCGGATAAGAGATAACTGGTGCTGCGTGTATCAACTCACCCTTTTTAATATCACGAGTTGCAAATACACCTCTATTAAATTCTCCATCACTAAGTTCAGAAGTCTTAACTTCGATCATATGCGTCACCTATATAATTCTTTCTTTGAAGTATTTTATTCCGCTATTTGCGGATAGCTTGATTGGTGAGGGCTAATAATCAGTATGTACTAGTCTCACTTTATCTCCTTAAGCTTGGCAGAAAACGCGCAGAAAAGCAATTAAATTCCTATCAAGTATTCGTTTCAATGAAAAAAGAGCACATCACTCGTGCTCTTTCTAAGCAATATTACTTTTCTAAAATATCTTCTAACAACTTCACTTGCTCGCTAACAGTTTGTAACGTCTTCACTGACGTATCATTTCGATGTTTTTCTTCTTCCACACTCGCTAGCACTTCTTCTGTAGCTGTAGAAGTTTGCTGAATTACGTTAGAAGCATGCGTAACATCCTTTACAATATTCGTCGTTTTAACTTGGAAACTTTCTTGATGAACAACAACCTCTCGCATTACTTTATTAATCGCATCAATAAACTTCCCTAAATCAGTTACATTTGTTAAAACACTTGCTAACATCTCGTTACATTCTTCTTGTACTCTTTCTGACTTCTCTACTTGCACTTCTACCTTACTTGCTTGATTACTAAACTCCTTCAAAATCCCTTGAATTCTTCCCGCAGAACGATTTGATTCTTCAGCAAGCTTTAACACTTCACTCGCTACAATAGCAAAACCTTTTCCATGCTCGCCTGCCCTCGCAGCTTCAATATTTGCATTTAAAGCTAGCAAACTCGTCTGACTTGAAATATTCGTTATTACATCTACAATTTCATTAATTTGTTTCGATTGCATCATTAAATCTCTAAATATAATTCCAGACTGTGAAACAACATCATTTAAACTTCTCATGTTAGTTTCAAAATTTCTTAGAGTATGTACACTACCTTTTGAAATTTCTAAGCTTTCATCCACATGAGCCGATGCAGTTCTTACTTGAGAGATGATTTGCTCAATATTTCCCTCCATATCATTCAATACTTCTACCGAACGATACATCATCTCTGATTGTGATTGCGTACCAACTGCCACCTCTTCAAAGGCAAAATTAATTTCACTCATCGATTCCATCGACGTGTTCATATTTTGTCTTAAATGATTGAAATTACTATCTAGTTTCACAACTGTTTCTTCAATAAGTCTTTGCGTCTCTTCTAACTCCTGAGCTTTTCTCATTACTTCTTGCTTCTCATCACTTAAACGAAGGAGCAGATTAGAACCGATTTTCGTGACGCCCCACATAGCGATTGTTACAATCGCTAACAAACTTGCGAAATTAGCAGCTTCAGATGAGGCTGTATAAGCAAAAAATTGCTCCGGCCAATAGCTACAAAGGATAAATGTGATCACAACAGCTACCCCGCCAATAATTAAAATGAGGCGCTCGCTTAAATAAATAAGTGAAACAGCTAATGTAAAATAGACCATTTGAAATACAGCCGGGCTTTCATTAAAAGCTTGTACCATAATGTAAGACATTGTAAGCAACATAAATGTCATGATATATTTATACGCTGATTCCATACTTTTTATAAAAGTAAAAAGCGTTCCAAATGCAACGACAGAAATACCACAAATCCAAAATGCTATGGCTCTCTCTGTAAAAATATATCCATAATACCCAATTGCGATTATCCCAAGGAAGAAACTACAAATCGTTATAAACAGTAATAAATGATTTTTCTGTGATTCTTTCTCAAGGTTAGAAAAACAAGTCCTCTTTAACCACTCCATATGAAGCCCCACCTTCTACTTATACATATCAATTACTTCAGTTTAAATACCGCACTTACTGGGTTATGATCGCTATTTTCAAACTTTAAATCTTTCCCTTGTACATTTACAATCTCTACATTCGGTGAAACGATAAAGCCATCAATAATAGTGACGAAATTTTCACCTTCTACATATTTCTTTACATCATCTCTTACAGTCATAACAGACGGATCTACAGCCCATTTAAAGCCACCGTCTGTAAAGTCCTTCGGTAACTCTACTAACCACTCAGGACGCTCTTTCACGAACTTCGGATCACTTAATTGAGCGTTCGAAACCAATTGATTCCAATCTCCACCCATTATTACGTAATCACCATTTTCATAATGCTTGTTCATATATTCTTTTAAATACTCTACTTGCTGTTTTCTAATTTTCCCGCCTTCATCATAAGCAGACAAATGTAAATTTACGAGTCTAACATGTTTTCCATTATTAACAGGAATTTTATATTCCACAATTGCTCGATCTAAATCAAACAAACGCTTTGGCCAAGGCTCCATTCCAGGCAGCTGGAACCTCTTCGCTTCTTGAACAGTGTATTTAGAAAACGTACTTAATCCAGCCTCCGCATATCCCATTGGATTTGTTATTGGCACTGGAACCCATTTCGTATCGTAGTTCTTGCCAAATGACGAAACATAATCAGGTAATCCTTTTTTCAAAAATTCATGTTCATTTACATCAAATGAACGAAGTGACTTTATATCAACTTCTTGTAATAGTGCAAAATCACTATTCTCATTTTGTAAAAACGAAAGCATATTCTTTAAATTAGTTTCCGTTTGCTCTTTACTACTTGAACCAGATCCCTTTCCACCATCCATAAAGAAATCTTGATCCTTATCTAACCCAGCATATCCAATATTAAATGTTGTAACTTTAAACTCATTTCCAGTCGCTAATACGCGCTCCTTATTATTCTCTACCTTCAAGCTTATAACATCAGCAGGCTGTTCTTTAGTAAGTGTCATATAAGCTAGAAATCCTCCTACAATGCCCGCTACTACTAAAACACATGTAAATACGATTTTTAAAAATTTCTTCAAATAAATGACTCCTTTTCACGCAAATTTATTTTTCTTTATTTTCAGTCAAATAAAACAAAACGACACACATAAGAAACATTTTATCATAATTAAAACCGTATATCACTATATTTAGTTGATAAGTAATCGATCCCATTTTAATTACTTAAAAAGCCTTCAGACATCAAAAAAAGAAAAGTTACACCCTCCTCCTCACTGGAAATTAAACGGTATATTTAGTACACTATATGTAATAATCATAGGCGATGGAGTTCGCCATAAACGCTGCTTAGCTAATGACTCCTACCAGTATGGATACTGGTAGGAGTCTATTTTTTTGAGCAAGCTATTTAAAGAGGTGAGAAAATTGATTTATATTATCGTTGGCATTGCTGGTATATTAGGAGCTCTTTCTCGTTATTATTTAGGTCTTAATATCAACACATTTTGGCATCATTCATTTCCATTGGCAACATTACTCATTAACTTAATCGGTTGCTTTTTCTTAGCGTGGCTAACTACTTATATCGCTCGGCTAAACATCTTACCTTCAGAGGTTATCACAGGCATCGGAACTGGATTCATCGGTTCCTTTACGACTTTTTCAACATTTAGTGTAGAAACTGTGCAATTGATCAATCATTCTGAGTGGAGCATAGCCTTCTTATATGTATCATGCAGCATACTTGGTGGCCTCATTATGTCTGGCCTTGGCTATACACTTGGAGATTTCTTAATTAAGAAATCTCTTACAGAAGGTGATTACTCATGATAGAAGCTTTATTAGTCGCAACAGGAGGATTTTTCGGTGCGATTACACGATTTGCAATTAGCAATTGGTTTAAGAAAAGAAATAAAACACAATTTCCAATTGCTACATTCCTTATTAATATAACAGGGGCATTTTTACTTGGGTATATAATTGGCAACGGAGTCACTACAGGCTGGCAACTATTATTAGGTACTGGATTTATGGGCGCATTCACTACATTTTCTACGTTTAAATTAGAATCTGTTCAGCTTCTCAATCGTAAAAAACTATACATCTTCCTTTTATATTTAAGTGCTACTTACATAATTGGTATCGCCTTTGCCTTCCTTGGAATGAAGTTAGGCGGAATATAAAAAAGCGACTCTATTGAGTCGCTTTTTTTCATAAGAAATATGTCCCGCCATATGGAATGGAAAATAAACCAGCTGGATGTACATCGTAATGTATAATTTGCATCGGAAGTTGTGAATACGGCATATACTGACTTTGCATCATTTGTGCAAAATATGCTTGTTGCTGCATTTGAATAGCTTGATTCACAGCATGAATTGTCCCTTGTGCCCCAGCCAGCGTAATAGCAGCTCCTACTTGTCTACCATTATAAAAATAATGATTCATCATGATTCATCTCACTTATTCTTTTTCTTCCATATGGTATGTTTCTATTTCATAGTGAGTGTTTTGTCCCTATCTATTGCCCTTTTTCAGCTTTGAAGTAATAAATCCAAATAGCAATATACCAATACCACTAAGGAACAATATATAACTTATCGGTACTAGGAAAAAGAAAGGTTCTTCAAGAAATCCATCCGCTCCTACTTTACTGTTTGAAGCATGTATCGTTAAAGAAATAATCGCTAAAATCATGAAAGAAATAGCTACTACGTATTTATTTTTCATTTCACATTCTCCTCTACTTATGTAATTCCCCTTAGATTCTTACCATCATATTATCTAAAAAAGAATTAACAGTCAATAATTATTTATTGTTAAACAATAAATAATTATTGACTAAACAAACAACAAAAAGGTTTGCAAAGCATCTTAAATCACTTCGCAAACCTTCTAAATTATAAATATTTACACTTCAAACCTCTTGCTTAATACAATATACATTGCGCAAAATAGCACGAATATCCCAGCATAAATTAACAAAATCTCTACACTAAACATATCCGACAACGGACCAAATATTATCATTCCTAAAGGAAGCGCGCATGAATTCGCAATTTGTACAAGGCTAAACATCCGTCCGTGCATTGATGGTTCTACTTTCTCCTGCAATAACACAGTAACTGGTGTATTGAAGCACGGCATTGTTATACCAATTAAAAAATTAAAGATGTAATACTGCTATTTATTCCATTTACTTTCATAAGATACTCTTTCGGAACGATTTGCGGAATTAATGCATTCACAGCTGGCGTTTGTACTCCTGTTCCAGCTGAACGAATGAGTAACACAATAAAAAGTAACCAAATACTTTTATATCCTGTTAAAAATAAAATTGCTAAGACTAACGTCGCAATCGCTATAATTCCATCTGATAACATAATCATCTTTTTACGGTCATAACGATCAATCCAAACACCTGCAAACAAAGATATCGCAATTTGTGGTAGAAAACCGCAAACAGTTGAAATAGTCAACATCACTCCTGATGATGTTGTAAGGGTGATATACCATATAATCGCGTATTGCACGAGAGAGGAACCGAACAACGAAATAGTTTGAGCGGTCAAAAATAATATAATTTTCGTTTTCCAATTGTTTTCACTCATATGTTTCACACCCCCTTAACTAATCCCGTCTCTATATGAAAGATGCTATCTGCCCAATCAAGATAAAAACTTGCTTCGTGAGATACGAGTATAATGCTGCCCTTAAACTTAATTAACGCCTTTTGCAAAGCTTCCTTCGCTTCTGCATCCAAATGATTTGTCGGCTCATCTAAAATTAAGAAGTTACAAGGTGATAGTAATAATCCACACAGTTTCACCTTCGATTGTTCACCACCACTTAACGTACGAATTTCTTGCGAAACGTGCGTATCCTTCACTCCACACGCAGCTAAATGATGGCGTATTTCCTTCATATTCAGTTTAGGAAACTGTTCTGAAATAATTTGAAGCGGCGTTAAAGAATCATTGCTCCAATTTAAATCTTGCTCATAATATCCAATCTTTATTTGCTCTGAAAAGTGAAACTCTCCAGAAATACTAGCAATATTTCCAACGATTGTTTTTAATAAAGTAGATTTCCCTACTCCATTGAAACCTGTAATGACAAGTTTTTGCCCACCCATTACTGAAAAATTCAACTTTGGTAAGAGAGCGAAGTCGTAACCAACTTCAAGATTATTTACTTCAAGAACTGTCTGAACTGAAATGGGAAGTTCCTGAAAATGAATAGACGGTTTATGAGTAAAACTTGGTGGCGCAATTCTTTCCATACGCTGTAATTGTTTTCTACGACCTTGCGCTATTTTTGAATTCACCCCAGCAATATTTCTACGAATATACTCTTCCGTTTTTTCAATTTTCTTTTGCTGTGCATAATATTGGCGAATATAATCTTTTCGCAAATGCTCCTTTTGTCTTACAAAATCTGAGTATTTGCCGTAATACTTCTTAACTGTTCCGAACTCTACATCACATATGCAAGAAGTTACCTTTTCCAGAAAATCAAAATCATGTGATACGACAATAAACGCTCCTTCAAAATTCATTAAATAATTAGCAAGCCACTCCACATGCTCCTTATCGAGAAAATTCGTCGGTTCATCTAGCAATAAAATATTAGGCTCTTCTAATAAGAGCTTCGCTAAAATTACCTTTGCACGCTGCCCTCCGCTTAATTCACCAATCACACGATTCATCCCAATCACATCAATACCTAAACCGACTGCCACCTTATTCGTAATACTATCTACTGAATAAAAATCACGAGCCTCGAGCAGTCCTTGAATTTCTGCCGCTTTCAATAGTTGATTTTCATCTCCAGTCATCGCACTTTCTTCATATAACTTGTTCATTCTCTTTTCCATTTCATACAAATCATAAAAGGCTCTCTTTAAATATTGTGAAATGGTATAACCCTCATCAATTTCTGCGTATTGATCAAGATGTCCAATTTGAATATTAGGTTGCCACGTTATGTCTCCCTTATCAGGAATAATTTCCCCCACCAATATTTTCATTAATGTGCTTTTTCCTGCACCATTCTGTCCAACAATTCCCATATGCTCCCCTTTATGCAAATCAAAAGAAGCATTTTCGTATAATACTTTATCTATAAAACTATGTGATAAACTTTCCACTTTAAGTAAACTCATTTTTATTCCTCTTTTCCTGAAATTAAAAAAAGCAGAGAGATAGCGTCATTCGACACTAGCCCTCTGCTTCGTGGTTTTTCCTATACTACTCCAATTTATAGTAAAGACTCATCGGAATAATATACACAAAGGGCCATAGACAAAGCATTGTCTATGGCCCCTTAATCTATTTTATACACCAGCTGAAAAACCATAACGAAATAAGCATAGATACACTATACTTTTTTAGAAAAGTTATTCAGCCGATGAATATAGGGGATTTATACCCCTTGATTAAGCTCCGTACAACGCTTCACCGTATACATTTGTGCGGAGCAAAGTTTTCTAATGAGTTTTACAAATTTTATATAAAGCATATTATGCACCTTCCTTAATACTTAAAAAGGATTTTAGCATACGGTTTTACGAAGCGTCAACATTACTTCCGAATCTTTCAACTACTTGTTTTCAAAATATTGCTTCTGAAACATACACATTCTTATTGCATTATGATAGTTACCATCAACGAAAAACTCATCGATAAGCTCACCTTCTACCATAAACCCAACTTTTTTATAAACATGTACTGCCTTTTCATTTTCCTTATCCACAACTAAATAAATCTTATGCATATTTAGTACGGAAAAAGCGTAATCCATTGCTAAACGCGTCGCATCCACTGCATAACCATATCCTTGATAATTCGGATCAATAATAATTTGGAATTCTGTTCTACGGTGAATATAATCGATTTCTACTAACTCAACTAATCCAACCATTTCATTGTCTTTCTCAACAATAAATCGGCGTTCGCTTTGATCATGTATATGTTTATCATATAAGTCTTGCAGCTCCACAAATGCCTCATACGGCTCTTCAAACCAATACGACATAATATGCGCATTATTATTCAGTTCGTGTACAAACTTTAAATCTTCTCGTTCTAATGGACGTAACTTCAATTCCTGATTCATTCCTATAACCTCCAAGTAAAAGAAGCCTCTTCACTTAATTTCTCAATTTTTTTCGATTTCAAACGCCCTAATTTCATTGTAAACTTTCAAGCAACTTGAAGGTCAAGATGTAAAAAAGTAGTGCAAACTTACGTCTGCACTACTACTCTTTTCTCAAATCTCTCATATTTGATATGTATAAAGCAATAACTAAAACAAGAATTGCTCCTGCGTATAATAACGTCTCCATCGGTTCCTCATGAGACACAATAATTAATCGAATTAAGGCCGTAATTCCGATATAAATAAAATAACGTAACGGGAAATGATAGTTCGATTTAAAATACTTAATAATTAATGCAATGAACTCGAAGTATAAGAAATAGACGATGATACTTTCAACCAATTTATAAGACGTATACTCTTTTGCCGAAAAAATATACTGCACGAACGTAATTGTCTCATTCACTAAGAAAATTGATAACACAATGGATAATATAATTAAGGCTATATTTAATATCCATTGCAAAACACTAGCTATAACATGATCGATATTAAATGACTTCATACTCTCTTTAGACTCCCCTTCGTATAAGTACTTATTTATTATAGCAAAATTACGATTGGAAAGAAGTTAAATCATATATTCGTCCTTTGTTATTGCCAGTGAAGGTGATGTTCATTGTTTGGAGGAGTCTTTTAACCGCAGAACTAGATTCCATATTAAGAAATTCCCTCAATTCGCTATTAGTAGTTATCACACTAAACAGAAGTGTGTAATCTTGTACAGCACGTAAATGAGCATGTTTAGACATACTATTGCAATTTGAACAACGCCATCCCTGTCTTTCTTTTAACATTGCCATTGTAAAACATTCCTCACACTGTACACCCTTTAGCAATTCCTCTTTTTTAATTTTATATTGCGCAAGAACATTTTGACGTTGCGGAATGTGCTCATTCATAATCTGGCCTATAAGTCCATTTATATTATCAATCACTTTTTCTTTATATTGATTTTTAATCTGTTTTATTCTATTAGGTAAATTTGCACTGTGGATAATTTTACTAGACAGTATTTCATCTGAAGTTTTAATAATTGTACGAGGGGAACTAATTACAACGAGGGCTTCAATCGGAATATTATGTAAATCATGTAGATTCAGCCATTTTCTCAGTTGCATCTCTTGCCGTTTCAGTTGTAAAAGCGGATCTGGGAATCCTTCTTCCGTATTACCATCTACTATTCGAATAAGTTGATTGAACTTTGTATCAAAAATTAATGTACCAATAATATTTTTTATTTCAAAAAAAAGAAGAAAATAAGATGAAACTATGAGGGTATCAATTTGGAAATAATGTTTTTGATCAAATAACCTAATATCATGTAAAATATGGTATTCTGCTTCGGATAGAAAACTCAGCGGATACTCAATCGCCTGCTCTCCTTTATAGCCGGCCATAAATTTCGCTAGACTTTCAACCACCACATTCCTTTTTGGATGATGAGCAGGCAATCTTCTAAGTAAAGCTTCTAATTGCAGCAAATATACGGGCATTTTCCGCTCTTTCACAATCATTTTTATCCCCCTCCAAAATATATCAGCGATTTTTCAAATATATCAGCACAACTCCAAATATATCGGCGATTTTCGAAATATATCGGCGCAACTCCAAATATATCAGCGATTTTCGAAATATATCAACTTACCGACAAAAACCGACACAACATACACACATAAAATCTTATACACAGTATAACATCACATCTAAAATCGCAATGTAAGCATAATGTGTATACCCCAATGTGATTACGCCATTTTCAAAATAAGAAATTTACATTCCCCCCATGTAAAAGACCTTTTTATAAGTATGAAAAAAATTTAGGAATTAGTTTATCTTTTTTTAATGTTTTATTTAGAGGCAGTTTATAGTCGGGGATTAACATAAGAAACGTAGCAATTAAGTTTATATATGACGCACTGCTACTATAATCGCTAACCGTACTACTTGAAATCATAAAATAAGGAGACGATAAAACATGAACAAAAAAACAAAAGCACTATCATCCGTACTGCTCGGATTCACATTAGCATTAACAGGGTGTGCTGGTACTAAAGCTGAAGAAAATCATGGGAAACAAAAGCAAGAACAAGTTGCTAAAGAAACAAAAAAGGAAAATAAATTAACTAAAGGGCAAAAAATGGCTAATATTCTTAGCGAGACAAATTGGCAAGGTACACAAGTGTATGACAAAGATAAGAATGACTTAACAAAAGAGAATGCAAACTTCATTGGTCTTGCAAAATATGATGCGAAGTCCGGCAGATATGAATTTTTTGATGCTAAAACAGGTGCAAGTCGTGGCGATAAAGGAACTTTCTTTATCACAAATGATGGGAAAAAGAGAATATTAATTTCAGAATCAATGAAGTATCAAGCTGTCGTTGACATGACAAAACTAAATAAAAATGTATTTACTTATAAACGAATAGGGAAAGACGCTAACGGTAAAGATGTAGAAGTTTTCGTTGAACATGTTCCATATAAAGAAAAAGAACTTTCTTTCACTGATCCGGACAAGCAGCTGAACACGACTACAGGAGATATTGTTAAAAACGTTGATGGAGATAAAATTTTAGGCGGTACCCTTTGGCACGGAACAAAGGTATTAGACGAAACTGGTAACGATGTAACACAGTTTAATTCGAATTTTATAAGTCTAGCAAAATTTGATGACAAATCTAATAAATATGAGTTCTTCAATAGCGAAACAGGTCAAAGCCGCGGTGATTATGGCTACTTCGATGTTGTACACGAAAATAAAATAAGAGCCCATGTTTCAATTGGAAATAACAAATACGGTGCTGCTCTTGAACTTACTGAACTAAATAAGAATAAATTTACGTATAAGAGAACTGGTAAAGACCAAGCTGGTAAGGATATAACTATATTCGTTGAACATGAACCTTATAAAGGTGATATGAAACCACAATTTAGCTTTTAAAAACGTTTGATTAAAGATCCTGTACTGAGTTACAGGATCTTTCTTATTAAGCAAGAGAACAAAAAGACGAAAAACATGTAGCTTTTCGTCTGCACAATATTCCCACCTTATAGTTGATGATTTACAAAACTTAAAAACATACCGATACAAAATAAAATTTGTGACCAAGTAAAAAGCGCCCTACTTATAGGGCGCTTGTTTTATACTTAATGACTAATACTAGCTGTTGGGTATAATGTTGTTCCTCCAATTGAAACTTTTATTTCATTTGTTAATGGAACATTTTGTTCATTAATAATTGTTCTCCACCATTCCCATGCAAGACCTGTACATTCTCTTGCTACAATTTTTATATTTTTTGAATTTGGTGGGAGTGGGATAACTGTAGAGTAATGAGCCGTTTTGTCTTTTCCGCTACCATCCCACGTTTTATGTGTTAGTACTTCGTTACCCTTTTGGTCAAATGTGAATTCATCCCAAGATACATCAAATTGAGCAACGTAAGCACCGTAATGATCAAGTGTCATTTTAGCACTTGAATATTCTGTAGTTGTCGTCTCAATATAATCTGTATTGTTATGAACAGCAGCAGTTGCATTATCTTTTAAGAAAGTGCTTGTATATGAAATTGGGTATGCTGGATTTTTAAGACTTAATTCAGCATTATCTTTAATGATATTTCGGATTTCATTGAAATCTTTAGTAACAACCTTGTTATGCTCTTTCGCATCTCCGCCTAATACTACAGCAGTAAAGGTACTTTCTTCAAAAATATCTTTATACTGTCCACTTGTTTCAACGCTGTTATTCTTAAGTAAGGCTTTAAAAGCAGCTTGTACATCTTTGCTCTTAGATGTTGTTTCTAATTTTACATAAATCGTTCTACCATAAGCTACATTTGAAACCATAACAGGTGGAGCCGAATTACTTACGCCTTTTCGAGTTAACTCGTCAAAAGTAACGCTATTATCAAAAAGGTCGGATGGATTGTTAGGTAGTTCAGCACTTACCGTATAAAATATTTGCTTATACGCCGCTACCATCACTTTTTTCTCTCCATTTGCAACCGCATTAAAATCAATGTTTAGACTGTTATCAAGATATTTAGCGTTAACATTAAGAGCACTTGCTATTTGTGATTTACTATAAACCATAGATTCCGTATACTGCATTCTTGCAGGTAACGTATGTGTTGTAGAATACTTTTCATTCCAAGTAGATACTAAATCGTCTACTGCTCCAGCTACATTACCATATGTCGGATTTTGGACAGTGATTGTATTTTCTTTTCTCATGCCCGGTAAGTCTATACTAATATTCAAAGGCTTTCTCTTAGCCACTAATAAACTTGGTTGATTGTCTGCAAAAGCTTTATTTGCAAGTTGTACAGCTCCTGGATACGTGCGATTCACTACAGAATCAATAATTGAAATATCGACTGGTGACGTTGTAAGTGATTTTTTTTCGCGTTCCACTACTACAAATTTACCATTTGAATTGATACTTTCTTTCGGAACAAAACTCTCTACTTTATCACCATTTACAGCTAAAACCTCTTGATTATTATATTTAAGATTTGCTATACCAGTATCAATGCCACTAGCATTTTTGGTTACATCAGTTACATTACTTGCTTGTGTTTCTGCGAAGGAAATAGATGAATAATTAATAGTGCATAGACTAACTAATAAACATGTAAGGAACTTTCTTCTTTTAGTGTTTTTCTTAATATTCAGAAAAATCACCCCGTTCTTTTTTTAGTAAAATATGATAATGATTGATAAATGATAGCTAACTAATAAATTTACATAAATGCTTTTAAAAGTTCTTGAATTAACGGGATTACGCCACCTACAAATTTTAAAACTGCCATTGCGATTTCCATATTATTTCCTCCTTTTTATTGCTACGAAAATATGATTTATCTTTATGCCCTCATTATAGTGACCCCTTACACTTTTATCAATACACTCTGATATGCAATATTACATATACAAAAAACAAGCTGAATTCTTTTGAAAAATTATACAGAGATATTTTTTCGTTTGGTACATACTTGAAAAGGTGAAGCATTCTTTTGCATTTTATAAGTAATCACATAAAAAAAGCTGCTGCCTATAAAATATAGACAGCAACTTCAACTAGAGTGTCTTGCATAATCTACGCAAGACATTTTATAACTAATAAACTGCGATCGGCCCATAAGGACCATTAATAATCTCTATTTTTGTTTCAAAAATATCTGTCAAAAGTGTTGGGTCCATAACTTCTTCTACTGTTCCAAAAGCAGCAATTTGTCCATCTTTCATAGCACAAATTTTATCCGAGTATTTAGCTGCAAAATTTATGTCATGCATGACAGTCAAAATTGTTCGTCCAAATTCATTAGCTGCACGTCTCAAATGCTCCATCATTTGAACAGAACGAGCAACATCAAGGTTGTTCAGAGGTTCGTCCAAAAGTACATATTCCGTCTCTTGGCACAATACCATCGCTACATATGCCCTTTGTCTTTGACCACCAGAAAGCTCATCTAAATATCTATTCTCTAAACTAGTTAAATCTAAGAAATCGATATATTTAGAAATGATAACCTCATCTTCTTTAGTCAATCTTCCCTTTGAATAAGGAAAGCGCCCAAATCCAACTAATTGTCTAACTGTAAGCCTAGTTACAAAATGATTTTCTTGTCGCAATATAGTCAAAACTTTTGCTAAGTCTTTTGATTTGGATTCAGAAACATCCATATTTGCTACCTGAATTTGGCCTTCATCCATATCTAAAAGTCTGCCAATCATCAAAAGTGTCGTGGACTTTCCAGCGCCATTTGGTCCAATTAAAGAAGTAAAGCCTGCTTTTGGTATTTCAATATCCAAAGGTCCTATTTTTACCTTATCAGTATAGAACTTTTTAACATTATCAATTTTTATCATAAAGCCCTCTTCCTTAAAACTATAGTTAAGAATATAATTCCACCAAATAATTCAATAATAACTGAAACTACACCTTGAGCATGGAATACATGATACATTAAAAAGTATGCGCTCGTCATTATTAAAAATCCTATAGCAAAAGCCATCGGAAAAATATATCTATGATCATAAGTTGCCGCTGCCTGATAACTCAAAGTTGCTACTAAAAAGCCGTAGAAAGTAAGTGGCCCAATTAGAGCTGTTGAAATGGACATTAAAATAGCTACTAATACAAGCGTATAAATTACACTAGGTTGGTATTTAACTCCAAAAGAAGTAGCAACATCTTTTCCTAGTGACAAAACATTCAAATTCTTAGAATGAGCAAAAATTAATACCGCTACAATTATGATCATAGGAATTACAATAGGAAAATATGCAGGATCTGCATGATTAACAGAACCAAATAATCTTGCTTGTAAAATATCAAATTCTGAAGGCGCAAGTAGTTTTCTCATGAAAGTTGACACAGAATTTAGCCCGGTACCAATAATAATTCCAACTAAAAGCATAAGTTGTAAATTCCCGTATTTACCGGAAAGTAACCATCCATAAAGTATCAAACTCATGAAGACCATAACAACAACTTGGAATAAAAATGATCCAATTCCATTAAAATTTATTAACGCACTAGCACCAAAGAAGAATACTGTACTCGTTTGAATTGCTGAATAAAGTGATTCGAAACCTAAAAGTGAAGGAGTAATAATTTTATTATTCGTAATAGATTGGAAAGCAACTGTCGACAAGCTATGGCAAACCGCAGCAATAATCATTGCAACAATAGCTACTATCCTTCTCTTAACGACTGGGATAAAAGAAGGTGAATCTATCGGAACTGGATTGTTATAAACTAAAAGTCCATATGAAGAAAGAAGACCTAAAGCAATCAATGTTATCAGTAAAATCCAATAACGTCTTGCTTCCTTCTTAGACCGAAAAGCGCTAGCTGATCTACTTTCATTATGAAGGCTAGAATCGATTTCGACATTTTCTTTTTTTCTATATTCTAATGTGATCATCGTAGCCTCCTTGGTTTTCTTTGTCTCAATAAAATAGTAATAAACACGACTGCTCCCACTGTTGCAAGTATTAAAGAAACAGGTAATTCAAAAGGCTGTATAATTGTTCGAGAAATGATGTCACAGGCAGTTATTGATCCCATTCCGATCACACAAACCCAAGGTAAATTACTCCTAAGATCATCACCTCTAAACATTGAAACGATATTTGGCACAATTAATCCTAAGAAAGGTAAGTGTCCAATAACAGCTGCAACAATTCCAACTGCAACAGAGATAAGAGCAGTCCCAAAAAGAACAATTCTATTGTAATTAACTCCAAGACTTGTTGCGACATCTTCTCCTAGTCCAGCTAAAGTCAATCTATTAGCATACATAAAAATAAGAAAAGTAATGATAACAATCAGCCATAAATATTCATATCTTCCCACCTGAATGTTAGCAAATGAACCTACAAACCAAGTTTCAATACTTTGCGTCTTTTGAAAAAGGAGTCCTAAAAAAGTAGACACTGCAGAAATTACTGCTCCAAGCATCAATCCGATAATCGGAACAATTAAAGACGAACGAAGCTTAACTCTTCTTAAAAATAGAAAGAAAATCATAGTTCCTATAAAAGAAAAAATGATTGCACCAGTCATTCTTTGAACTAAAGTCGGGGCAGGAAATAATAAATACACAAAAAGCAGGCCTAAGCCTGACCATTCAATCGTCCCCGTTGTAGTAGGTTCAACAAAACGATTCTGTGTAATTAATTGCATTACGAGTCCTGCCATCGCCATTGCAGCTCCAGTAAGCATTAATGCAACTGTTCTCGGAACACGAGTGATAAAAAACATCTCCATTCCGTCCTCTTGTCCACGTATATCATAAACTCCAGTAAACAGTGATATAATCCCTAAAATTATAACAACTATAACCGCTATTATAAAAGGTTTTGTCCATATTTTATTGTGATTATAAAACTGGGGTTGAGAAATATTCTCAACCCTAGAAATCATATTTTTTGACACTGTTTCGTACCCCTTTACACTACTTAGCTAAAGTTTTTGCAAGATTTCCAAATAACTCTATATAAGTTTGAATTGATTCATTTGTGTAAGTATCTTCTGGTGCATAAACAACTTGTTGTTTAGAAACAGCAGTTGTGTTTTGAAGAGCTGGTGATTTAGAAATAACATCCTTAGCAGGTGTTGACTTAGCTGCATCAGATGTTGCAGCATCACGATCTAATACGAAAAGCCAATCAGGATTTGTTTGTGCGATAGCTTCAACAGAAACATCATCACCTTTATGACCTGCAGTAGAATTCGAAACTTCTAATGCTGGAGTCCAACCGAAAATTTCATACATAGGTCCCCAAACGCGACCAGAGTGCGGCGCAGCAAAGCCAATATTTCCACCAGTAACGATAACACTCATAACTTTATCTTTTCCGTTATAAGCAGATTTTGCCTTTTCAATAGATTTATCGAAATCAGCTACTAATTGTTTAGCTTCTTTATCTTTAGCAAAGATTTTACCTAAAGTAGTTGTAGAATCTTTAAGTCCTTTTACTAAGTTTTCTCCAGGCTTAGTAGCCTTCTCAGAAACATCAAAATTAAGATCAATAACAGCTGCATTTGGCACTAATTTTTTGATTTCTTCATAATGATCAGCAAATCTTTGACCAACGATTACAAGATCAGGGTTTGCCGCTGCAATAATTTCTAGATTTGGTTCACGGTGATTCCCAATATTTTGAACTTTTTCATCCTTTTTATATGCTGAATCAGCAGGCATGATATCCTTTGGAGCAGCCGCTAATTTAATTCCCCAATCAGATAAAGTTTCAAAAGTTCTGTTATCCAAAGCAACTACATTCTTTGGGTTTACAGGTACTTTAACAGTTCCATGAGCATCAGTGATTTCAACCGTTTTTGGCTTATCACTACCATTATCTTTATTATTAGCCTTCGAAGTTTCTTTACTTGAATCTGAGCAAGCCACTAACATTAAAGTAAAAATTGCTAGAATACTCACTAATTTTAAAAGCATAGATTTTTTCATATGTATACTCCTTATAGTGTGATTTATTTCGAAAATGATGACATCCATAGATTGAATTAGAAAGTAACTTTTATTCAATTGAATCGCTATTGATAATCATTTTCATTTGAACATCCTGTTAATTAGTATAGTCATTAATTCTGTGAAAATCTTGTGAATCGTATGAATTCATAAAATCAAGCATAAAAAGTAATATGTGCGGTCAGGACTGTTGATTAACCTTCATTAAATACTTTCTCAACGAATACGGGACAGAGACCTTCCCTTACAAAATACGCGCAGTAATAGCTAATATTTCACAGAAACTACTTTATTATCTTATTTTTATCATTCAACCATTGAATAGCCTCTGCCATGTATCGTTTGAATATATCTATCTTTCTTCTCGCACTTTAGCTTTTTTCTTACATACCCAATATATAAGTCTACTACATTCGGATTTACTACTACGTCATATCCCCAAACTTGATTCAAAAGCATTTCACGGCTTAATATCGTATTTTTATTCTTAATTAAAAATACAAGTAAATCATACTCGCGCTTCGTAAGCGAGAGATTTTTGCCACCTTTTTTCACAATATTGCTAGATGCATCAACAAAGAGATCTTTAAACTGAAAAAAGTTTGTCTCATTTTGCTGGTTATAGTCACTTCTTCTTAAAATAGCTTGAACTCTCGCTACTAATTCTTCCTTCACAAATGGTTTTCTAATATAATCATCTGCTCCTGCTTGTAACCCTGCTATGCAATCCTCGCTAGAAATATTGTTGGTCACAATAATGATTGGTGTCGTTTTAACAAGTCGTATTTGTCTACAAATTTCTGGTCCCGATATACTTAATGAATCCCAATCCAATATGATAATATCCCAATCTTGCTCATATGCTATATTTAAACCTTGGTTTTCATTGTGAAGTTTTAAAATGAAATGGCCCTCTTGCGTTAAACCGCTTACGATTTTCTTTGCTGAAGACCGTTCATTTTTAATCACCAACACCTGCTTCACCGATGGTTCACCTCTACTTCAATATAAATTATTTAGATAAAAAAATTATCCCGAAAAAATAATTTAAGATTTATAAATTTAAAACCCCTAAATAATCCATTAAAACAGTTTATTAGGAGAACTCTATATAATCTTACAATATGTATGGATAAAAACACAAAACATATGGAGATTCAAATAAAATGAAGTATTAATTAATCAAACAGAGATGTTCATCCCCACTAATTATCAGTCCTCACCAATCGGGCTTTGACGGGATAAAATTGTGATCATTAAGGGATAACACACAAGATACATTGAGGATGTAAGTGAAAGAACCAAAGAATTAGATACATTCTATTTTTAGAACTATAACCTTTCCAGAAACAAAAAAGAACCATAACCTCGCCAACCTGGCAAAGTTATGGTTCATATCATACAATGTCATTTTACCTATAAGTTGGCCGCAGTTGGAAGCATAAGTTGGCCAGAAAACACTTATTTTTGTAGATAATCATCTAATTATTCAACCGAATCGGAAGCATAAATTGACCGTGTGTTAATTATTAACCCATAAGCTTGCCGTGTGTTTTATTAATGTAGCTTTGGAATAATGTTTGGCCAAATTGATACTAATAACCTTAATAAACGAGCAAATGGAAGTGACGCTTTCGTTAGTTAATAGGTCACTTTGCTCTCTTGATATGCTTTCTTTACCCGTTCAATTTGAGCGAGGTGTCCTTGTATATATTGAAGATCTTTCAAGGGCTAGAAGGGGCACCTGTGCTGGGAAGTGCAAAGTAGATTCCAGTAAAAGGATAAAAAGTGTACGGTGCACTTTTTAAAAAGGTTTTTTGTAATCATTTTGCAGCACGTTAAGGTATTCATAGTGCTGCAAATATCTATTTTCTATTTCGCTACAAATATCACCGTATTATCGAAAATTAATTTGCAACACAATATATGCAACGTTATGGCGCCATAAAAATCAAGCCCAAGTGGAGTGTTGCATAAATGTTAATTTTTGCAACTGTCGATGCATCACGTATTATATTTTCTGTAAATTACTTTACACTTCACGGCACGGTTCCTAACGCTTCCCCTAGGGGGAGCGTTAGGAAAATGCGGATTTACAACGTTAAGCCCATTTTTAAAACGATTCCCTAATACAAAATATTTCTCAATACTTATTTTATTTAATCCTTCATATATTTGAGTTGAATCATTGTTATAAAAAATTAATATAAATTTATTAAGAAAAGAGGAATTAATATGCCGGAACAATTAATTGCAACTGTTTTATCACAAACGTCTCCTTTAGAAGGACAAAACAATCGTTCAAGTGGAAATTTTAGTACGGAATCTCTTCCAGTTGGAACACAATATTTAAAATGGGTAATAACTGATGGAGGAAACCCAGATATTATTAGTTTTAATGTTATGAAGGATGTATCTAGTGGTACGGATCCTATCATTTTTTCCGCTGTATTGAATGGTAATAGAACAACTGTAGAATCAGCGAGATCACTTTATATCGCTAATCCTAGAAACGCTGCAGACCCATTCAATGTAAGTGTATATGCAATTTATTAGAATATCGAAAAAAACGAGGGGGCTGTCTAGACAGCCTCCTCGTTTTTTTAAAATTTTGACCACTAATAGGGGTCACCTTATCAAAAAAAAGAAAATTGTACGTTATGACACAATTTGGACACTGCTGATTTTTTAAATGTTGATAGAACCACTATTTATCGCACATTAAAAAGAAATGGTTATTAGAAAGATGATTAATAAATTCTATTTATATCTATATAGGTGATGTACACTCATGAAAAAATATAAGTTTTACTAAAAGAGTTTATAACAATAAAAGGAGCTAAACGATATATGTTTGCTCCTCTTATTTACAAATAATTTAATGATAAAGTTTTCTAATTAGTTATTGTTCTTACTAGTGTTTGATTCGGGTCTCTTACAGTCCAAGAACTTGAAACAGCTGAACCGTCTGTTCTCTTTAACGTATATTTTGTCACCAGTTGATATGCTGTATATCCTGTATCTTTACCAGATATACTTGTAATAGTCTTTTCCTCTGTTGATTCCGTTGATTCCGTAGAAGTTGTACTAATTTCTGTTTGCAATGTTTTTGAAATACCATATTGAAGCGACGCAGATACGGCCTTAAATTTAAATCCTAAATCTGCTCCAAAGTTCATAGAAAGCGTATCAGTCATCCTTTGTTGATCTTCAGTACTTACACCTGTTGTAACAGTATACTTACTAGAGCCACCAGCAGGAATAATTTCTGAACGTACTTTCTCCCAATATTCTTCTTTTACCAAAACATAATATGGTGAATTGTGTATTTTGGTATAGTCACTTGCTTGATTATCATTTACCATAATACATGGTATTGAAGTTGCACCAACAACAACAGAACCTGAAGTTTGAGGTAACTGTTGATCAATAGGCCCAGTTGGATTATACTCTGGAGCATTTGGTCTAGATCCTATAGTTGGTAAGGTTGGTAGTTGAACACTAGCACCAGCATCGGAAATTTGGAATACCCTATCTGGATCATAAGGATTTGAATCATCCAAATCTACATACTCTGCATTCCCATTTCGTGCATAAGATGCAACTTTCCCAGTTGCTTGGTGCACAATTTCATAATAATTATTTCCCTGGTTTCGTAAATACCATTGTTCATTAGAAGAACCAGTCCAACTATATTGAGTCAATATATTGGATCCACTTTGAACTGTTACAGGTTTTCCACTATTTTTATTTACAATTGCATATAATCCTCCATCAAGTGGAAAAAATGTGAATTTTTCATTTTCATTATTGCTTCCACCCCATAAACGAATTGTGGGACCATTATTAGTAGATGCTCCCTCTACATTCCACTTTAACCATGTATTAGCTTTCAAATTAATATTATAATATTTATTGTTCTCTGGAGTTGCCGCTTGACTTTCCGGAGCCCAGATAGATAAAGCCATTGCTCCGGCAAATAACCCTGTTATAACTTTTTTTGGTAACGGAAATCTCTTAATCTTCTTTTTTTTCATAAATAAATCCCCCTTATTATGATTTGGTACACCTTAAATATACATCCGAACAACGAAATATGAAATATATGGAAAATTTATAAATAATAAATGTAATATTCTGTTATTTTTTTACATAGAACGAGTAGTTTGCGACTTCTTATTTCAGCAATTGTATTATGGAATACGGTATACATATCACGTGCAGTAGATCTTTACGTGTAAAAATCGTGGACATACCAGAAGAATATTTACAACATTTCCCTCCACTTGGATGGGAACATATTACGTTGAAAGGTGATTATGTTTGGAACTTAAATGAAAAAACAAATTTTAATAATCTAAGATCATTACGAGAGAAAAATTATATAAAAAAGGAGTAACGTAATTAGCTAGTTCCTTAACGTACAAGGTACCGGTTAATTTGTTTCTAAAATTTGTCTAAACGTACAATTTTCTTTTTTTGATATGGTGACCCCTAATACTTGAGCAATAAAAAAGTTCTCCTTGTTTTTGGGTGGAAGAGGACCATTTAGGGATAGATGGAGCTACTTTGCACTTCACAGCACGGTTGCTCCCTCTACCCCTTCAAATGAAAATAACCTAAATCTCGGATACATAATTTATTTATTGTTAAAATTGTTCTTTGTCAGGTTTATCCAAACATATATAGAAATATGAAAAAGTAAATTTTAATCTGACCAAAGGAGATGAAGAAATTGTTAAAAAAAGTCGGTATAGGAGTCTTTTCTACAGCAATTGTATTAAGTGCCAGTATAGGTTTTTCAGGTATTGTATCAGCAGATAGTCCATCTGCAAATGAACAAATTAGGAATGGAGACTTTGAGGATGGGCTAAATAACTGGATTTTATCTAATCCTAATTCTTCTACCGAGAATATCAGCACTTCTGAACCAGGCAATCATTATCTGAAATTAATACATGCCGACACAGCCTATCAGCTTGTTACTGTAAAGCCGAATACAGAATATACATTAACATTTGATATAGCGGGCAGTATAGTTTCCCCATCAGAAGTAACAGTAGGCAATCTGAATGCCAATCAAGAAATCGTTCCATTAACAAAGAAGCAGTATCCAGGATTTAAGCCAGAACATCATGAGATGAAGTTTAAAACAGGGGAAGATGTGTCAAACTTTGCTGTCAAACTTGCTTCTACAGCAAATGGGAGGGCTAAGTTTGATAATGTACAATTAAAGGAAAAGGAGAAATCTTATATTTTTAATATTGATTTTGACCACAATTCAAGTTTAGAACCTTTTAAACCATCATATGGTTCTTTAAATTACAATATTGAAGAGCATGCAGGAGTAAATAATTCTAAAGGACTTCATTTTAGTTCAGGAATCGGTCATCTTAAGGGAGACGTAACTTTGAAGCCTAATACTACATACATACTGTCCGCATCTGGAAAAGTATCGGGTCCTGAAAAAACCTTATTTGTAGGAGCACAGTCTCCTGGGGGAAAAGACACACTTTATATGAAGTTTACTTCCACACAGTATGAACAAAAATCGGTTGAATTTACTACTCTAAATACTAATAATCCATATAAGGTCATCTTACAAATTAATGGATATGTTAACATCGGTGATGCCTATCTTGATGATATCGTACTAGTTGAAAAGTAGCCATAATTAAAAATATATTTCTATCATTGACACATGAAAACAATTCTAGAAATGAGTCGCCATATGCCCATCAACTTAAGGATTTTATAACGCCCCAAAACGAAAAAAATGTACATTTTTTTCGTTTTGGGGTATTTGCTATTCTTAGATTGATGATGATGTGATGCTATCCCTAAAAGTCGCGACTTTATTTAAAGGCGACATTAAAAATATTCTTCAAATCCTGGAAGCATAAGTTGGCCGTAAACTAAAAGAAGCATAAGTTGACCAAAACGGCCATCTTATGCTTCCTGTTATAAAAAATAAAAAAACCACCAAATATGTATTGGTGGAGACGGTGGGAGTCGAACCCACGTCCAAAAATATCGGCACTTAAGCTTCTACGAGTGTAGTCGATATATTAGCATTTCGCGAACTCTTCGGCCTATCGACAGGCTTCCAAGTTGCTAGTCTGGTTGTTCTCTTCCTTTGTCCTCAGACGGCGAACTCCGGCGTAGTCCACTTAGTTTGAGTCCCTTACCCTACCACATGGACGATGGAGGGAGGAACCTTTAGTGCAATTAAGCAGCTAAAGAAAGATTGTTTTGTTTGCCAATTATAGGCTTTGACGTTTTAACGAGGCCGATCCCCTCGACTCGCAACCTAAGCTCGAACTATCCCTGTCGAATCCGTAACGTCCCCATGATAAAAATGGAGCATACGAAGAAAATATCGTGATAGCTACTAAGAGCTGTTTTTCAATGTGCAACAATCTTACATAAGTTATTATAACATACGCGCTCCATTTTACAAATGTAAATATCTGTATTACATCTTTTGGCGATCACGGAACGCGCGTGCAATTTCACGTTTAGCTTCTTTCTCTTTTAAATCGTGACGTTTATCGTATTGCTTCTTACCTTTTGCTAAACCAAGTGCCATCTTTGCAAATCCATTTTTTAAATAAATTCTAAGTGGAACTAATGCGTAACCTGTTTCTTTCGCAGCGCCCGCTAGCTTATCAATTTCTTTTTTATGCAGAAGTAATTTTCTCGTACGAAGTGGATCATGGTTGAAACGATTCCCTTGTTCGTACGTATTAATGTGCATATTATGAACCCATACTTCACCATTATGTACACGTGCAAACGCATCTTTCAAGTTTACGCGTCCAGCGCGAATCGACTTAATTTCCGTTCCTTGAAGGACAAGCCCTGCTTCGTATGTTTCTTCGATGAAATAATCATGAAATGCTTTTTTATTCTGTGCAATAACCTTACCTGTACCCTTTGGCATATAACGTCCCTCCTCTATTTTTACTATTGTAACAAATGTTAATAAAAAGCGAAAGTGGCTCGCTCAGAATGTGAGGTGGATGGAGCTTCTGACCTTGAGGCGCTCTTTGCCTCTCGGGAAGAAGTGAAGCCGCCGAACATTCTAGCCACTGTAGCTGGATTCCAACAAAAAGCGAAAGTGGCTCGCTCAGAATGTGAGGTGGATGGAGCTTCTGACCTTGAGGCGCTCTTTGCCTCTCGGGAAGAAGTGAAGCCGCCGAACATTCTAGCCACTGTAGCTGGATTCCAACAAAAAGCGAAAGTGGCTCGCTCTCAAGCCACGAAGAAAAAAGAAAACGGCCCCGCTTTTCATCAAAGCGAAGCCACTCTTTTCTTACTTACGCTTTTTCTTTTTCTTCTTGAATCCTGGTACGTTTTCGAAGAATGCTTTTTTCTTCTTACCGTTACCATCTTTTTTTCCTGGCTGGCTAGCAGAAGCGGATGCAGATGCAGATCCTCTTCCTTTTCCTTTGCCACCACGGTCAAATTTTCTACCTGTGCCACGTTCACCGCCGCGCTCATTACTGCGCTCGCTACTGCGCTCGCTACGTCCACCGCGTTTCTTTCTGCCTGTTCTTGGCTGCTCGATAACGACTGGACGATCTTTGAACTTACGGCGAGGTGTGCCTTTCATGCCAACGATTTCAAAGTCGATTGCACGCTCGTCTTTGTTTACGTTAATAACGCGAATTGTAATTTCATCACCGATGCGGAATACGTTTCCTGTACGTTCTCCGATCATAGCGAAATGTTGCTCGTCATAACGGTAGTAATCATCCGTTAAGTAGCTAACGTGTACAAGACCTTCAATTGTATTTGGAAGCTCTACGAATAAACCGAAGTTTGTTACAGAACTAATCATACCGTCATACTCTTCACCGATCTTATCAACCATATACTCTGCTTTTTTCATCTCATCTGTTTCACGCTCTGCTTCAACAGCACGGCGTTCCATATTAGAAGAGTGCTCTGCAATCTCAGGTAATTTTTCACGCCATTTTGCTTGCGTTTCGTTGTCGACTTTACCATTAATAATGTATTCACGAATTAATCTATGAACGATTGTATCTGGGTAACGACGAATTGGTGATGTGAAATGTGTGTAGAACTCAGTTGATAAACCGAAATGTCCTAAACTATCCGCATCGTAACGAGCTTGCTTCATAGAACGAAGCATAACTGTTGAAATAACTACTTCTTCTGGCTGTCCTTGAACCATTTCAAGAATTTGTTGCAGCGCACGAGGGTGCACTTCATTCGCACGTCCTTTTACCGCATATCCGAAGTTCGTTACAAACTCGAAGAAACGCTCAAGCTTATCTTCTTTCGGATCTTCATGGACACGGTACATAAACGGTACGTTCATCCAGTGGAAGTGCTCTGCTACTGTTTCATTCGCAACAAGCATAAATTCTTCAATTAACTTCTCTGATACAGAACGATCGCGCATGACAACGTCTGTCGGTTTTCCTTCTTCATCTACTAATACTTTCGCTTCTTTAAAGTCAAAGTCAATTGCACCACGGCGCATACGTTTTTCACGTAAAATTTGTGCCAATTGACCCATCTCTTTAAACATCGGTACGAGCGGCTCATAACGCTTAATTAACTCTTCGTCCTCATCTTCTAAAATGCTTCTTACGTCAGCATACGTCATACGCTCTGTCGTTTTAATCACACTTTGGAAAATCTCGTGTTTAACAACATCACCTAAGTTGTTGATTTCCATTTCACAAGATAACGTCAGACGGTCTACTTTCGGATTTAATGAACAAATACCGTTAGATAGACGATGCGGAATCATCGGGATTACACGGTCAACAAGATATACACTCGTCGCTCTTTCCGCTGCTTCAACATCAATTGGAGAGCCTTCTTGAACGTAATGACTTACATCCGCAATGTGAACGCCTAGCTTGTAGTTACCGTTCTCAAGCTTCGTTACTGTAACAGCATCATCTAAGTCTTTCGCATCTGCACCATCAATCGTTACGATCATTTGGTCACGTAGGTCGCGGCGATCTTTTAAATCTTCTTCTGAAATCGTTTCTGGTACACTGTTTGCATGCTCCATCACTTCCTCAGGGAATGCTAAAGGTAAATGATGTTTATGAATGACAGATAAAATATCTACTCCTGGATCATTTTTATGACCTAGAATTTGAATAACTTCACCTTCTGCACTTAAACGATTCTCTGGATAGCTCGTAATTTTCACAACTACTTTATGACCTTCTACAGCACCCATCGATGCGCTTTTCAAGATAAAGATATCACTCGTCCAGCGCTTATTGTCAGGTATAACGAATCCAAAGTTTTTCGATTCTGTATATGTACCAACTAGTTCTTTCGTTCCACGCTCTAAAATGCGTACAATTGAACCTTCTTGACGCGAACCGCTCGATTGAGAACTAAGGCGTGCTAATACTGTATCGCCATGAAGTGCACCGTTTAATTCTGTAGGCGGGATGAAAAGATCATCGTCTCCCGTTTTCTTCTCGTCTGGTACAACGAATGCAAAACCACGTGCATGTCCAATTAACTTACCTCTTACTAAATTCATCTTTTCAGGAAGACCGTAACGGTTGCTACGAGTACGAATAACAAGTCCCTTTTCTTCCATCGTTACAAGTGCCTTTACGAAATCTTTAAAGCCCTCAGAACCTTCAATCCCAAATGCCTCTTCTAACTCTTGTATCGTTAGCGGTTTATACGCTTCTTCTCTCATAAATAATAACAACTTATCAATATGTTCTTGTATGATTTCTTCCAAGCAAAAATACCTCCTTTAAAACCTTATATTATTTAGTGTATCCGAAAGATAGGGGATGTATAAAGTGAAACTTCAATACTCCCCTTATGATTTTTACAGTTTTCACAAAAAATTCCTTATGAAAAAAAGAGGCAACTAGATCTTACCAATCTAGTTGCTCCAAGAAGTTATATACATCCTCATGTAGCTCGTCACGTTGTTTATCAAGTGTAATGACATGCGTAGAGTCTTCATACCATTTAATGTCTTTTAACGTAGATTCTACACCGTTATAAATAATGTTAGCACTATCTGTATTAATCATTTCGTCATGACGTGCTTGTACAACAAATGTTGGCGCATAAATCATATCCACATTGTTACGTACGTCAGCAATTAATTGTTGTAATGCTTTTAATGTATTCATCGGTGTCTTTTGGAATTCCAACATTTCTTGTTCAATTTGTTCAGGTGATTTTTGCTCACGTTTTTTATATTCGCGGGCATATGCCAATATACCTTGGTACATCGTTTCTTCGCTCTTAATATACATCGGTGCACACATTGGTACTACACCTAAAACCGGTACTGTATAACCTAATTTTAAAGAAAATACGCCGCCAAGTGACAATCCAACAACAGCAATTTTCTCAAAACCTTTATCTTTTAAAAGCTGATATGCCTCCGTTACATCTTGCCACCAATCTTCAGGCCCTGTATGAACAAGCTCTTCTGGTGGTACACCGTGCCCTTTATAAATTGGCGCATGACAAGTATAGCCTTTCTTTTCTAAGAAACGCCCTAACATACGTACATCAGCTGAGTTCCCTGTGAATCCATGTAGTAATAAAACAGCGCGGTCTCCACCCTCAAATGTAAATGGTTTCGGAGATGCTAATTTCATCATGTATTTCTCCTCTTTCTCTTCTGTAATCTAGTCGTATTCTTTCTATATCTAGTGTACCATATTTGTATTTCTATAATCTAATTAGAAACATCTTTCAAATAGCAAAACAAAAAAAGAAGAACCATTAGTACCATTCACTAACGCTTCTTCTTTCAATTCTATAAATTGAAGTACGTAACACCAATTGTTAATACAAAGAACAATACAGCTAAAACAATTGTAATACGGTTTAATACCGCTTCAATTCCACGTGCCTTTTGCTTACCAAATAATTGCTCCGCACCGCCTGAAATTGCACCTGAAAGGCCTGAGCTATTACTAGATTGCATAAGTACCATAACAATCATTAAAATCGATACAATAATAAGTAAAACTGATAATAACGTATGCACTTGGCGTACCTCCTACAAAGATTCAGTTATTGTAACTGTAGCATAAATTCTATAGAAAAGCGAGAGCTATAGAGGCGCTCTCGCTTTTCTTCTATTACATAAACATCATCGCAAATAACGGTCCAAGTAAACATGTCAAAATTGCTGTTAATGTCATTGTTACCGATCCAATAACACCTTCATGTTCGTTATTTTTCATCGCTCTCATAACACCCATAATATGAGAAGCACATCCAAATCCGATACCTTTACCAACTGAGTTTGTAACACGGCTCCATTTTAATAAAAGAGGTCCTGTAATCGTTCCAGTAATACCTGCGATAACAACGAAAGCTGCTGTTAAGGAAGGTACACCACCGACTTGCTCAGAAACACTCATCGCAACTGGCATTGTCACCGATTTTGGTAATGACG
Source organism: Bacillus sp. JKS001846 (assembly GCF_900176455.1). NCBI lineage: Bacteria > Bacillati > Bacillota > Bacilli > Caryophanales > Bacillaceae > Bacillus > Bacillus sp. JKS001846. Next base: position 688,550 of record NZ_FWYG01000001.1, on the reverse strand, counting down.
ATAAGATTAAGCTTTTATCCGTTCCCATAAGTGAAGCAATCGCAAAATCACTAGCGATTGCAACTGTTGTACCTACTAATACCCCGCCAGCAATCGGTACAACATATTTTTGCAGAACATGACGTTGTTTATAAAGAGGAATTGCAAATGCTACAACACCGGGTCCAAGTAGCTTTGCAATCCAGCCACCACCACTTTCCATATAATGTTGATATGGTATATCAAGCACGATAAATAGGAAAGCCATTAATCCAGTTGCTACAAGCATTGGAATGGTGAATGGTGTTGGAAATAATTTATAGATTTTTTTAGATAATTGATATAATAGCACCGTAAAAAGAACCCAACCGACTCCGATTAATATTTGGCTCATCGCGAATCTCTTTCCTTCCTATTCGCAAGATATTGTCCTGTATGTCCTGCGACAATAATAATTAAAAATGTACTCGCTACAACTGTAATGAAAAGAGAAATTCCTTTACTCATAAAAAAAGCACCGTAATTCATTAGGCCAAGCGTTGGCGGAATTAATAAAAACGGCATAATAGCAACGAGTGTTTCTGCTCCTAAATCGAACCATTTCACTGGAAGAACTTTTAGGCTAAGTAAAACAAGTAAGAGGAACATTCCAATCAAACTTCCTGGAATCGGAATATTTAACATTTCTTGCACCCAAGTTCCAACCATATAAAACACGTAAAGAGCAGCAATTTGGACAAGAATCTTTGTAAATTTCATGTTCATCATCCCTCATGTTTATACGATCTTCTGTTAATATCTTTATCATAGTATAAATTGTAAAAAGCTGCAATTTATCAACTTGATAGCAAAAACAGCTTATGTTATACGCTTACAACCTTGATATGACTGCATTTCTAAACGGAAATTACGTCAAAAACCTTGACCTAATATAAAAAGTTTTTATTTTCTGAATTTAAAAGACTATTATTTCAATAAAATAATCTTTTTATTCTTAAACTTACATATATATAAAGTGAAACTTTAATCAATGAGATTCCCCTCATCCTTATTGATTATTAGTCCTCACCAAGCTGGTTTGTACGGGATAAACAAGATAGGTGGTGAACATATGCCCAAAAAAGTTCTCATTTTTTGTGATCCTGGGATTGATGATACGATGGCTCTCCTCTTAGCATTCTTTATCGATGAAATAGAAATCGTCGGTATCGTTGCTGATTACGGCAATGTTCCAAAAAAAATGGCCGTAGAAAATGCTCATTTTTTTAATAACGAAACAAAGAATAGAAATATCAAGATATTCGGTGGTTCAGAACGTCCCCTTACTGGTGCCCCACCTGCGTTTTTTACGGATGTACATGGGAAACAGGGGCTCGGTCCAATTATTCCAAAGGTGAATGTGACTAACGGAGAAATGGAGAATTTTTTTGAAGTCATTCCTCTTATTGAACAGTATAAAGATGAATTAATCATTGTGAGTTTAGGAAGACTTACCTCCCTAGCAATTTTGTTTATCATGTGCAAACAGTTAATGAAACAAATTAAATCTTACTACGTAATGGGCGGTGCCTTTTTACATCCTGGTAATGTTACCCCTATTTCCGAAGCAAACTTTTATGGCGATCCTACTGCTGCTAATATAGTCCTTCAATCTACAGCTAACATGTACATATACCCATTAAACGTTACCCAATATTCCGTCATTACACCAGAAATGGCAGAGTATATTGAAGCAAAAGGAAAAGCCCCACTTCTCAAACCTTTATTCGATCATTATTACTACGGATATTATAAAGACGCCCTACCACATTTAAAAGGCAGCCCTTTCCATGACACAATGCCAATACTCGCTTTATTTGATAACTCTATGTTCACGTATCATAAATCACCTATTGTTGTCATGACAGAATCCTCTGCACAAGGAGCAAGCATAGGGGAATTTCGCTCTTTAGTGAACCAGAAGCCATTTATTGATTGGCCGGTTCATCAAATCGCAATTGATTTTGACTATAACCGCTTCTTCAAACATTTCATGTCACTTATGACGGGTGAACAATTTTAGCATAAAAAAACAGACCGTGATTTCTCACGGTCTGTCGTTTATTTTCTACAATTATCGTTTGATGTTATAGAAAGATTTGATACCATCGTAAACAGCGATTTCGCCTAGTTCGTCTTCGATGCGTAATAATTGGTTGTACTTAGCAATACGGTCAGTACGGCTCATAGAACCAGTTTTGATTTGGCCAGCGTTAGTTGCAACTGCGATGTCAGCGATTGTAGCATCTTCAGTTTCACCAGAACGGTGAGATACAACTGCTGTGTAACCAGCACGTTTAGCCATTTCGATAGCTTCGAAAGTCTCAGTTAAAGTACCGATTTGGTTAACTTTAATTAAGATTGAGTTAGAGATACCTTTTTCGATACCTTCAGCAAGTTTTTGAGTGTTAGTTACGAATAAATCGTCACCAACTAATTGTACTTTATCACCGATACGCTCAGTTAATAATTTGTGACCATCCCAGTCGTTTTCGTCTAAACCATCTTCGATAGAGATGATTGGGAAGTCTTTGCAAAGCTCTTCATAGAAATCAACCATTTCTGCAGAAGTTAAGCCAGTACGGCCTTCGCCTGCAAGGTCATATTTACCAGTTTCTTTGTTGTAGAACTCAGAAGAAGCAACGTCCATTCCTAAGAATACGTTCTCGCCAGCTTTGTAACCAGCTTTTTCGATAGCTTCGATGATTACTTCTAAAGCTTCACGGTTAGAACCAAGGTTTGGAGCGAATCCACCTTCGTCACCTACTGCAGTGTTAAGACCTTTGTCATGTAATACAGCTTTAAGTGCATGGAATACTTCAGCACCCATACGGATTGATTCTTTGAATGTTGGAGCACCAACTGGTAAGATCATGAACTCTTGGAAGTCAACGTTGTTATCAGCGTGAGAACCACCGTTGATGATGTTCATCATTGGAGTTGGTAATTGTTTTGCATTGAATCCACCAAGGTAACGGTATAATGGAAGACCTACGAAGTCAGCTGCTGCGTGAGCTACTGCCATAGATACACCAAGGATAGCGTTAGCGCCTAGTTTACCTTTGTTTGGAGTGCCATCTAATTCGATCATAGCACGGTCGATACCAGCTTGGTCAGTTACATCGAAACCAGCGATTTCTGGAGCGATAATTTCGTTAACGTTGTTTACTGCGTTAACAACACCTTTACCAAGGTAACGAGATTTGTCACCGTCACGTAATTCTACTGCTTCGTGCTCACCAGTAGATGCACCACTTGGTACGATAGCGCGTCCGAAAGCGCCGCTTTCTGTGTAAACTTCTACTTCTACAGTTGGGTTACCACGAGAGTCAAGGACTTCGCGAGCATAAACATCAATAATTGTTGACATAATAAATTCTCTCCTTTTTATATAAGCAAATTATTTAATAATTGTTTTACCTGTCATTTCTTTCGGTTGTTCCACATTTAAAAGTGTAAGCATTGTTGGAGCGATATCTCCTAAAATACCACCTTCACGAAGCTCTACATCATTTTTTGTAACGATGAAAGGAACCGGGTTAGTTGTATGAGCTGTCATAGGACCGCCATCAGCAGTTAACTCCTGATCAGCATTACCATGGTCAGCAGTAATAAGTGCTACACCATCTTTTGCAAGAATCGCTTCTACAACTTTTCCTAAACATTCGTCAGTTGCTTCTACTGCTTTAATTGTTGGTTCCATCATCCCAGAATGGCCAACCATATCACAGTTCGCAAAGTTAAGAATGATAACATCATGTTTATCATTTTCGATTTCATTTACTAAAGCGTCCGTTACTTCGTAAATGCTCATTTCAGGTTTCAAGTCATACGTTGCAACCTTCGGTGAGTTAATTAAGATACGCTCTTCTCCTGGGAATTCAGCCTCACGACCACCGCTAAAGAAGAATGTAACGTGCGGATACTTTTCAGTTTCCGCGATGCGAAGTTGCTTTAATCCCGCTTGCGCAACAACTTCACCTAAAGTGTTATCAAGGTTCATTGGCTTGAATGCCACGTAACCATCTACAGTTTCACTGAAGTGTGTCATACATACGAATTCTGGAATGTGAGGTACTTTTTCACCACGATCGAACTCACGGAAGTCTTCGTTTGTAAATACACGAGCAATTTGAATTGCACGGTCTGGACGGAAGTTATAGAAGATAACTGCATCATCATCATTGATTGTTGCAACTGGCGTGTTATCTTCGTTAACAATTACAGACGGCAATACGAATTCATCATAGATACCGTTCGCATAAGAGTCTTCTACACACTCTTCTGCTGATTTATAAGTAGGGCCTTCACCATTCACCATAGCACTGTAACATTTTTCTACGCGATCCCAACGCTTGTCACGGTCCATAGAGTAATAACGACCAGAGATAGTCGCGAATTGTCCTACTCCTGTTTCTTTAATTACTTCATTCGTTGCATCGATATAACCTTTTGCTGTTTGTGGTCCAACATCGCGGCCGTCTAAGAATGCATGGATATAAACTTTCTCCACGCCTTCTTTTGCTGCTAGGCGAAGAAGAGCAAACATATGGTTCATGTGACTGTGCACACCACCGTCAGAAAGTAAACCGAATAAATGAAGTGCAGTACCTTTTTCTTTTACACTTTTAATTGCATTTTGGAAAGTTTCGTTCTTATCGAACTCACCTTCACGAATTGCAACGTTAACGCGTGTTAAGCTTTGATATACTACGCGGCCAGCACCGATATTTAAGTGACCAACCTCAGAGTTACCCATTTGACCTTCTGGAAGACCTACTGCCTCGCCACAAGCTGTAAGCGTTGTGTGAGGGAATTTGTTCCAGTAACCATCAAAATTAGGTTTCTTAGCTTGTGCTACAGCATTCCCGTAAGTTTCTTCACGAAGTCCGAAACCGTCAAGAATGATTAAAGCTGTTGGCTTTCTCATTTTACCGCCCCCAGAAGACCTAAGAACGAAGCAGGCTCTAAGCTAGCACCGCCAACTAAAGCGCCGTCGATGTCAGATTGTGCCATATACTCTTTAATGTTTTCTGGTTTTACGCTACCGCCGTATTGGATACGAACAGCTTCTGCAGCTTCTGGAGAAACAGCTTCTGCAACAACTTTACGGATGTGCGCACATACTTCGTTTGCATCTGCAGAAGAAGAAGATTTACCTGTACCGATAGCCCAGATTGGCTCATAAGCGATAACAGTTGCTTTAACTTGCTCTTCTGTTAAACCTGCAAGTGCTTTTGTCACTTGACCTGCTACTAGATCAAATGTTTTTCCGCTTTCGCGCTCTTCTAAAGTCTCACCACAACATACGATTGGTGTTAAACCATGTTCAAATGCTGCGATAGTCTTTTTGTTTACTGACTCATCTGTTTCAGCAAACATTTCACGACGCTCAGAGTGGCCAAGTACTACATAGCCAACTTTTAAGTCGCTAAGTGCTACTGGGCTAATTTCGCCAGTGAATGCACCATTTTTTTCGAAGTGCATGTTTTGTGCACCTACTTGTAAGTCAGTTCCTTCAGTTGCTGCTACAAGGCGCTCTAAGAATAGAGCTGGAGAGCAAACTACTGCATCAACAGCTGAAGCTGCTGGGATTTGACCTTTAACTTCCTCTACGAAGCTAACTGCTTCAGATAGAGTTTTATTCATTTTCCAGTTACCTGCGATAATTGGTTTACGCATGCTTTGCACCGTCCTTTTTCTTTGGCTGCTACTTATTTGTCGTTAAGACAAACTACACCTGGAAGCTCTTTACCTTCCATGAATTCTAATGACGCACCGCCGCCAGTAGAAATGTGGCTCATTTTATCAGCCATACCGAATTTTTCAACAGCTGCTGCAGAGTCACCACCGCCGATAACAGAGTATGTATCTTCTGCATCTGCTAATGCTTGTCCTACTGCTTTTGTACCTTCTGCGAATGGAGTCATTTCGAATACACCCATTGGTCCATTCCATACAACAAGCTTAGAATTTTTAATTACATCTGCATAAATTTCACGTGTTTTAGGACCGATGTCCACGCCTTCCCAGTTAGAAGGGATAGAGTCGATACCAACGATTTTAGTTGTTGCAGTTTCAGAGAATTCCTCAGTGATTACAACATCAACTGGCATGTAGAAGTTTACGCCTTTTTCTTTTGCAAGTTGCATAAATTCTTTAGCTAGTTCGATCTTGTCGTCTTCACATAGAGATAGACCAATTTCATGACCTAAAGCTTTAACGAATGTGTAAGCAAGTCCACCACCGATGATTAAGTTATCTACTTTGTCTAATAGATGACGAATTACACCGATTTTATCTTTTACTTTCGCACCACCGATGATAGCTGTAAATGGACGTTCTGGGTTAGAAAGTGCTTTACCAAGTACATCTAACTCTTTTTCCATTAATAGACCAGATACTGCTGGTAGGTAGTCTGCGATACCTGCTGTAGAAGCGTGAGCACGGTGAGCTGCACCGAATGCATCGTTTACGAAGATGTCAGCAAGTGCTGCAAATTCTTTCGCAAGTTCTGCATCGTTCTTTTCTTCGCCCGCATAGAAACGTACGTTTTCAAGAACTAATACGTCGCCTTCGTTCATTGCTGCAACCATTTCTTGTGCAACTGGTCCGAATGCTTCGTCCGCTTTTTTAACGTCTTTACCAAGAAGCTCGCCTAAACGTGCTGCTACTGGAGTTAAACGCATTTCTTCTACTACTTGACCTTTTGGACGGCCTAAGTGACTTGCTAAAATAACTTTCGCACCTTGCTCTACTAAATATTGAATTGTAGGAAGAGCTGCACGGATACGAGTTTCATCTGTAATTTTGCCTTCTTTCATAGGTACGTTGAAATCAACGCGGCAAAATACACGCTTACCTTTTAAATCTACGTCACGAATTGATTTTTTGTTCATTGGATTTCCCTCCGACTACTAGTTAGGATTGACAAAACCCACTCAAAAGCTTAACACATTTGCTTTTAAAACGAAAGAAGAGAGAGAGGGAACAAACCCTCTCCCTCGTTTTGTCATTGATAACTTATATAATTAAGAATTAAAGACCTTTTGAAGTCATGTAAGCTGCTAGGTCTACTACGCGGTTAGAGTAACCAGTTTCGTTATCGTACCAAGAAAGTACTTTAACCATGTTACCTTCCATTACCATTGTAGATAATGCATCGATTGTAGAAGAAGCTGTACATCCGTTATAGTCGATAGATACTAATGGCTCTTCGCTGTATCCAAGGATACCTTTTAATTCGCCTTCAGCTGCTGCTTTGAATGCTGCATTTACTTCTTCAACTGTTACTTCTTTGTCAAGTTCAACAACTAAGTCAACTAGAGAAACGTTAGCAGTTGGAACACGTACAGCGCCACCGTTTAATTTACCTTTAAGTTCTGGTAATACTAATGCTACAGCTTTAGCTGCACCAGTAGATGTTGGGATCATGTTTTCAGCTGCTGCACGAGCACGACGTAAATCTTTGTGTGGTAAGTCTAAGATTTGTTGGTCGTTAGTGTAAGAGTGAATTGTTGTCATCATTCCGCGTTTTACGCCGAATTTTTCGTTTAATACTTTAGCGAATGGAGCTAGACAGTTTGTAGTACAAGAAGCGTTAGATACTACGTTGTGGTTAGCTGCATCGTATTGTTCGTGGTTAACACCCATAACTACAGTGATATCTTCGTCAGAAGCTGGAGCTGAGATGATAACTTTCTTAACTGATCCACCTAAGTGTTTCTCAGCATCTGATTTTTTAGTGAAACGGCCAGTAGATTCTACTACTACTTCTACTCCGTAGTCGCTCCATGGTAATTGAGCTGGGTCACGCTCAGCGATAACTTTAATTTCTTTACCGTTAACAACGATGCTGTTTTCGTTAGCAGATACTTCTGCATTTAAAGTTCCGTGAACTGTGTCATATTTTAAAAGGTGAGCTAATGTTTTAGCATCTGTTAAGTCGTTGATTGCTACTACTTCTACCTCAGAGTTGTTAAGAGCTGCGCGGAATACGTTACGTCCGATACGTCCAAATCCATTAATACCAATTTTAGTCATTTGAATTTCCTCCTTGGGGGATTATATTAAAGGGTAAAACCCTTTGTTAACTGTTTTGCTGCACCTTCATCTGTAATTAGAATTGAAGTGTGCCCTTGTTTAATTACAGCCTGTATTGCTTTTGCCTTTGAAGAACCTCCAGCGACTGCAACAACATGAGATACATTTTGTAAGTCCTCTAGTTGCATACCAACTGTTCTTACTTTATGAACAACATTTCCTTCTTCATTAAAGTAGTAACCGAAAGCTTCGCCAACTGCTTCGCTTGCCTGAATCTTTAACCAATCTGCTTCTGAAGTACTTCTGCGACGTGCCATTGTTAACGCATCACCTATTCCATGAATGACGATATTGGAAGATCGAATCAACTCAAGAACTTCTTTCACGGAAGGCTCTGTCACAATAGACGCATATGCTTCGCTACTAACATGGTCTGGAACATACAATAAGCGATAATTACTCATCGTATTTTGCGCCATCTTGGCACAAATGGTATTGGCTTCTAATTCAACACCTTCTCCAATTCCACCACGTGCTGGGACAAACAGCATATGTAAATCTTTGCAATCAAGTTGCATCATGTCCGCAGCAGCAGCTAGCGTAGTTCCTCCAGCCACAGCAACGATATTATTCGCTGTCAGACGGTCTTTTATACAAGTCACACAAGCACGGCCCATCTCCAGTTTGACCCAAGGTGATTCATCACTATCACCAGGGACAACGAAAACTTCATCCAAGTCTAATGTTTCCTTAAGTTGCTTTTCTAAAACCTTTAACCCGGAAATTTCTTTCATAAAGTCTTCCAAAGCAAGAACTAAAGCTGTTCCTTCTTCTGTCAAAGTCATTCCAGAAGAAGCGACGTGAACTAAGTTTTGTTCTTTCAAAACTTGAACTTCACTTCGCAATACTCGTTCTGTCATACCGAGACTTGCTGATAAGTTTCTTCTTCCAATCGGCTGCATGAGCCTAATGTATTGAAGAATTTGCATTCTCGTTTGCATAACAGGTAGCAGATCAGGTAATAATTTTTTTGTGTTCTGAATCCATGAGCGCATATCTTTTCTCCTCACTACATCGGTTCATTTTCCCTCGTGGTCACTTTACGTCCCGTAGTGACATTTTGTGTCCCACATAGGTTAAAAAAATAATCCCTGCTACGTGTATTATTGTAACAGGAGATAGAAACTTATTCAACTCTTAACTGCATTCTTTATATAGTTTATTATGACACCTTTGTGAATGTTACCATATTCTACTTGTTTTCCGTCCATTTCTACAACCGGAATCATTAAGTGATATTTTTCTAAAAGGTCATTATCTTCATATATATCTATTTCCTCGATTTGAAAAGAATATTCACATTGTACTTCCTGTAAAACTTGTTTTGCCTTCACGCAAAGGCCACAATCTTTTTTAGTATACAGTACAACTTTCATCTTCTTCACCTATCCGATCGTTTTTCGTAATGACGAAGCTGGGATATGCATTTGTTCTCTATACTTCGCCACTGTTCTTCGAGAAATAACAATTTCATGCTCTTCTTCTAATAATTTTGAAATCTTTTGATCTGAAAGTGGCTTTTTCTTATCCTCTGCCCCAATTAGCATTTGAATAAATTGTTTTACACGTTTTGTAGAAACTGCTTCATCTTCAGTCGTCGAAACGGCATTGCTAAAGAACGATTTCATCTCAAATAAACCGTGTGGTGTTTGCACATATTTATTTCGCGTCGCACGACTAATTGTCGATTCATGCACACTTAACTCTTCCGCTACCTCTTTTAAAGCGAGAGGTCTTAAATACTCTGGACCTTTCCAGAAGAAATCACGTTGTTTTTCCATAATAATAGTCATTACTTGCAGCAATGTCTGTTTTCTCTGCTTCAAACTGCGCATAATCCACTGCACATGCTGATACTTTTCTGATACGTAAGATGCTACTTCACTTTCACTATTATTAAGAAGCGCACTATATTCAGAATGAATTTCAATTCTCGGCATATTTCTCTCATTCATTTGTAAAACGAGGCGATCGCCATCTTTTTTCACCGCCATATCAGGTACAATGTAAAGTGGTTTATCTGAAGAAAACGCAAGACCTGGTTTTGGTTGTAATGACGTTATACAATTTACCGCACTCTGCAATTCCTCATTACTACATTTCAACACTTGAACGAGCTTTCGCCAATCTTTCTTCACAAAATAAGCGAAATGATCTTCTACAACCTCTTCTGCTAATCCATTACGTCTTTGTAAGCGCTTCAATTGTAAGGTTAAACATTCCTGAATATTACGCGCCCCTACCCCTGCTGGCTCCAGTGATTGGACAAGCTCTACAGAACGGTCGACTACATGAATATGTGCAGAAAGGAGCTCTGCTAACTCTTCATTCGTTTCTTGTAAATATCCATTTCCATCCATGTTCATAATAATGAAAGAAGCTACTTTTCGCTCTTCTTCATCTATTTTATAATACTGTATTTGATTTAATAAATGTTGCTGAATCGTTGTAGAATCCACACTGTAGATCTCCATCTGATTCTCGACTTGTTTGCTGGTACTTTTACTGTTGTTAGAGCTCTTTTTCTTCTCCCTCTCAAAACCACCTAACTCAATAAGGGGATTCTCTAACGATTGCTCATACAAAAACTCCGATAATTCTTGTACATTATACTGGAGCATTGTAATCGCTTGCCTTAACTCTTGTGTCATTGCCAAACGTAAGCTTTGTTCTTGTAAAAGACTTGCCTTCAAACTAATCTCCCCCTTGTTTCTATTGTACAATAAGTTTGGTAAAAGGAGAATCCTCACGCAGACACCCATTCCAAAATATTATTAATTTATATGTATTAATGAGATTTACAACTTACAACCGAAATTTGAATAATATTGAAAGAAAATAATAAAATTAAAAATTATTATCAAGTACTAATAGTAAATCTTATTACTAGATATAACAAGAGGTAAATAAAAAAAGTCCTAACCTACAAAACGTAAGTTAGGACTTTTTGACGCGCCCAGAGGGATTCGAACCCCCGGCAGACGTGGTACCGGAAACCACCGCTCTATCCGACTGAGCTATGGGCGCATGATTATAGAAAACACTTCATTTTCTTCTCATAATAATAGCAATAAAATCCATCTAAATCAATAAAAATATCCCCGTAATACCTTATGCATCTTAGCTAAAAGCATATAAAATCCATTCCACCCCTAAATTTTCCAATCATAAATTCTCCCCAACTCACAAATTATAATCTTTGAATTGATATTCCAAAGGGGGCTTCATTCAATGACTGTAATTACAAAATTAAAGCAGACTGTTTCTGGATTAAAAAGTGCACAAGCTAGCTTAGAGGGATTCGCTCTTGATACGGATAACCAACAAGCTAAGCAACTTTTCCAAACAGCTGCGCAGCAAACACAAACGATTATCGATTCTTTAAACCCACGTGTTGAAGAAGTCCAACAAGAAGAACCACAATACTCACAGCAATAACGAATCAGTCTTGCTGTGAAATAGAAAAAGGATGATATGCAGTCATCCTTTTTCTATCACATTACATATTGCAATAGAAATGGAATGATGATTATGCGAAAGATTGGACTTATAACCGCGTTATTTATACTTCTATTTAGTTCTTTTACCGGTTGTGATCATAGCCCATTAGATAAAAAGGTAAAGAAAGAAGAAACAAAACGAACAGAAAAAGAAAAGGGTCCAAAATTAACAAAGATGAGTACAGAATCCTTTAATCAATCTATATCGCAAGGAGCTAAGAAAAAGGCCCTCGCTATGGATGAAATTATAAAAAGCGCAGCAGTGAATTCAAATTTAGATCTCTACATAGCGGTTATACCTGAGCATCATGAAAGGTTTGGATTAAAACCTTTGCGCAAGAAACTTCAAAAGCAACTAAGTGATGAATATCCTACTTTCGATGTTCGTGTTAGTACAGATAAAAAAATCTTTATGTTACTCGAAAAGCTTGCAAACAAAATTAAGAAAAAAGAAGTATCTAAAGATGAGATCAAAAAACAGTTAAAGCTAATCGGATCAGAAATGGAATCTAACACTTAACGCTTTCGAATAGAAAAGGAAGGATTGCAATGTCAAGTAAAGATAAAAACTTAACCCCTGTACAACAGGAATACAAAAAATTTGAGCAAGAACGCGAACCGAAACGCCCTGTTCTAAAAAATTGTTTAAAGGCCTTTTTCGTTGGTGGTTTTATCTGCCTAATCGGGCAACTGATATCAACTTTTTATATTACGTATTTCGATTTTACCGAACGTTCAGCAGGAAATCCAACAGTCGCAACTCTCATTTTTATCTCAATGTTGCTAACCGGATTCGGTGTATACGATCGTCTCGGTCAGTTTGCAGGCGCTGGAACAGCTGTACCTGTCACTGGATTTGGTAACTCTGTTATCTCCGCGTGTATTGAACACCGAACGGAAGGTTTTGTACTCGGTGTCGGCGGCAATATGTTTAAACTAGCTGGTTCTGTTATTTTATTTGGTGTATTTTCCGCTTTCGTCATCGCACTTATTAAAACTATTCTCGTTCAATGGGGAGGGCTATAAATGTTACAAGGACACCGAACGTGGGTATTTGAAAACAAACCAGTCATTATTTCAACAGGGGTTGTCGGTGGACCATTTGAAGCAAAGGGGAACATCCCAGAAGACTTCGATATCCTTCATGAAGATTTATGGCTCGGACAAGATTCCTATGAAAAAGCACATAAGATTTTATTCGAAGAAGCTTGTAGTCGCGCTACTGAAAAAGCAGAGCTTCGTAAAGATGATATTCAATTCGTACTCGCAGGAGATTTAATTAATCAAATTACTCCAACAAGCTTTGCTTGCCGCACACTTGGGACTCCTTATCTCGGATTATTCGGGGCTTGCTCTACTTCTATGGAAGGTTTAGCACTTGGGGCAAGTATCGTAAATGCAAAAGGTGCAAAATATTTATTAACTGGAGCTTCAAGCCATAATACAGCTGTAGAAAAACAGTTCCGCTACCCTACCGAATACGGTGGACAAAAGCCGCCTACTGCACAGTGGACAGTAACCGGAGCAGGAGCCGCTATTTTAAGCGATACTGGACACGGTCCAAGAGTAACCTCTGCAACAATCGGCCGAGTGGTTGATATGGGATTAACGGATCCGTTTAATATGGGAGGCGCAATGGCTCCAGCTGCAGTTGATACAATTGAAGCCCATTTACGTGAACGCCAAATTGATGCCTCTTACTACGATTTAATCGTAACAGGCGATCTTGGACATGTAGGACGCGAAATTGCTTATGACTTACTACATAAACACGGAACGAAAGTAACGAGCGAACAATTTCAAGATTGCGGAATTATCATTTATAGAGAAGGGCAACCTGTCATAGCTGGTGCTAGTGGGCCTGGATGTTCCGCAACTGTCGTATACGGTCATTTATTAAACCGAATGAAAAGAGGAGAGTTCAAAAAAATACTTGTCGTTGCGACAGGCGCTTTACTATCTCCACTTACATTCCAACAAGAAGAAACGATTCCGTGTATCGCTCACGCCGTTTCGATTGAATTTGGAGGTGCAACGCAATGATTTTTTTCTGGGCTTTCGTCATTGGCGGACTCATATGTGTAATCGGCCAACTTATGTTTGATGTCGGCAAACTAACACCTGCTCATACAATGGCAACACTCGTTGTTGCTGGAGCTATATTAGATGGATTTAATTTGTATGAGCCATTAATTGATTTCGCTGGAGCCGGGGCAACTGTACCTATTACAAGCTTTGGTAATGCCCTCGTTCATGGCGCAATGGAAGAAGCTGCAAAACATGGCATCGTTGGCGTTATTACCGGCATGTTTAAAGTAACGAGCGCCGGTGTATCAGCGGCTATTATTTTCGGCTTCATTGGAGCATTGTTATTCAAACCGAAAGGATAAGAGGTGTTTATATGACTGTTATCGCTAGCGTAAAAACTTGCCTTGCTAGTGTAAGGGGCGCTCAAGCAAGTTTAAGCTCCCTTTCATTAAATTCACAAGACGAAGAATCAAAACGCGTATTTCATGAATGTATGTTAGAAATAGACAGCGTCATCGCTGATTTAAAGGATAGAATTTCAGTATTAGAACGTGAAGAACCTCAATATAAAGGGTTTTAAGTAGACTGGAGGAAACGACTATGTCTCACCTGCCGGAATGGACACTTGTCATTCTTCGCTCTGTATTCATATTAATTATTTTATTCGCTATTACGAAATGGTTAGGGAAAAGACAAATCTCTCAGCTTTCCTTTTTTGAATACATAGCCGGAATGACGATTGGTGACATCGCTGCCCAAGTATCTACAGGGCTCGATTCAAAATTTTTTCACGGCGTCTTTGCGATACTCATTTTCGCTGTGGTACCTTTTTTAACAGGAATCCTCTCTTTAAAGAACAAAACAGCTCGGGACTTCTTTGAAGGGAAATCTACCGTATTAATAAAAGACGGAAAGATACTCGAAGATAACTTAAAGAAAGAAAAATATACCAGTGACGAATTACTGGAACTTCTCCGTGGAAAAAGTGCGTTCAGCGTAGCTGAAGTCGAATTTGCTGTCTTAGAACCGAGCGGAGAATTAAATGTATTATTAAAGAAAGATTCCCAGCCACTTACAGCAAAAGACATCGGTTTAAAAGTACCAAACGAGAAAGAACCACAAACTGTTATTATGGATGGAAATGTACTAGATGAACCTCTTTCAGCAAGCGGACATAACCGCGCTTGGCTACATTCAGAATTAGAAAAACTCGGTGTTGTTATTGAAAATGTCTTCCTCGGTCAAGTGGATTCATACGGACAACTTACTATCGACATTTACAATGACAAACTCCAAATGCCTTCTCCTCAAAACAAACCTTTATTATTAGCATCTTTAAAAAAATGTCATGCTGATCTTGAACTATTTTCCTTAGAAACAAAGTCGAAATCAGCAAGCGAAATGTATAGTAAAAACGCGAAACAAATCGAAAAGATTTTAAATAAAGTAACCTATCTTTTAAAAGACTAATTATCGAAAGAACGCTTCAGTTAAAAGGCGTTCTTTTCTTTTTTCTCCAGTTTTCATAACGTTTAAATTTATGTAATTCGGTTATGATGTTGAAGATACATAAGCAGGGAATTTCGAAAACATAGCGAATATTTCATGGTACAACTACATATTTTTTTGATTTAAAGTGGTTTCGTTTGACCTTTATTGACCATAATTGTATTATAAGACTAAGAAAGCTTTATAAGGAGGAAATAACAGATGAATTTAATTCCTACAGTAATTGAACAAACAAATCGTGGAGAACGCGCTTACGATATTTACTCTCGACTATTAAAAGACCGCATCATTATGCTTGGTAGTGCAATTGATGACAACGTAGCTAACTCAATCGTTTCCCAGCTTTTATTCTTGGAATCTCAAGATCCAGAAAAAGATATTCACATCTACATCAACAGCCCTGGTGGTTCTATCACAGCAGGTATGGCAATCTATGATACAATGCAGTTTATTAAACCACAAGTATCAACAATCTGTATCGGTATGGCAGCATCTATGGGTGCATTCTTACTTGCAGCAGGTGAAAAAGGAAAACGTTATGCACTTCCAAACAGTGAAGTAATGATTCACCAACCACTTGGCGGAGCACAAGGTCAAGCAACTGAAATCGAAATCGCTGCAAAACGTATCCTATTCTTACGTGAAAAACTAAACCAAATTCTTGCTGACCGCACTGGTCAACCACTTGAAGTACTACAACGCGACACAGACCGCGACAACTTCATGACAGCAGAAAAAGCTTTAGAATACGGTTTAATCGATAAAATCTTTACAAATCGTTAATAACTAAAAGCGAAAGCGGCTCGTTTAGAATCGCAGGTCGCTGGAGCTGGATACAACTAAAAGTGGAAGCGCCCTATAATTGGGCGCTTCTTTTATATATTGTTCCCCGCTCACATACCCCATCCAGTATCTCTCTAAATATATCAGCGATTTTTCAAATATATCGACCGCAACTCCGATTATATCGGCGATTATTTTAATATATCGACGTTTCGACATAACTTATCGACTTACCGACAATTCTCGACAAGCACGTACCCCTTAAATACCCCTCCTCGCTAATTCGCACAGACAACAAAAAAGCTATCGCATATACGCGATAGCTTTTTATTGTACATATGCAGCTAATGCTTCTAAAGCCTCTTCTGCATCTGAACCTTCTGTTGTAATTGTTATCATGCTTCCAGTTCCAATTGCTAAGCTCATAATCCCCATTATGCTCTTTGCATTTACTGTCTTTCCATCTTTCTCGATGAAGATATCTGCATGAAAGCGATTTGCCTCTTGTACAAACAACGCAGCCGGACGTGCTTGTAAACCGTTTTTTAATGAAACCTGAACTCTTTTTTGAACCACAGCTCCATTTCCCCTTTAACCTCTTATTTTTTTGCTACCGTTTCCCCCGCGCGTAATTTCTCTGCAATTTCATCGATTTTACGCAAACGATGATTAATACCCGACTTACTAATCTTCCCCCCGGATACCATCTCACCTAACTCTTTCAATGTTACATCTTGATAATCTCTTCGTAATTGTGCAATCTCTTGTAGTTTATCCGGCAATATATCAAGACCAACTGTCTCATCAATGTAACGAATATTTTCAATCTGCCTTAGTGCTGCACCAATTGTTTTATTTAAATTAGCTGTTTCGCAGTTCACTAAACGATTTACAGAATTACGCATATCACGTACGATTCGAATATCTTCAAATCTTAAAAGTGCATTATGAGCACCTATAATATTTAAAAACTCTGTGATTTTTTCTGCTTCTTTCAAATACGTAATGTACCCTTTTCTTCTCTCCAGCGTCTTACTATTTAAATCAAATCCGTTCATCAGTTCACATATAGCATCATTATGTTCCTTATATAACGAAAAGATTTCTAAATGATAAGATGATGTTTCTGGGTTATTTACTGAACCACCTGCTAAAAATGCTCCGCGTAAATACGATCGTTTACAACACTTCTTCTCAATCAATTCTTGTGATATATTTCGAATAAATGAAAAGTCATCTCGAACAATATGAAGATCAGCTAATATTTCGCGAGACTTCTCAACAAGCCGCACAATATATACATTATTTTTCTTCAATCGCATTTTTTTACGAACAAGTAATTCTACCGTCACGTCATATCCTTTTTTCAAAAGCGTATAAATCCTTCTTGCAATTGCCGCATTTTCCGTTTGAATATCGATAGATAGACGACGGTTTGAAAAAGAAAGCGACCCGTTCATTCGAAGTAGCGCTGATAATTCTGCTTTCTCACAGCATTCCTTCATCTCAAGATTCGTCAACTCTTTCTTTGTTTCTGATGCAAATGACACAGTCAACACCTCCTTATACGATTATTGCGGAACAAAATTCTTGTCCTATATGAATGAGGAGCGCTACCTCAAACGAGGCAACGCATATTTATAACAATGAATATAAAATCGAAGCTAACTTTAACGTATCATGCCTTACAACATGATCATCATACTTCGCTAATCCCTCTTGAATAACATCAATATTATTTTCAACAAAACGTTCTTCATCCACTACAACTGGTGTAGACATTTCTTCATCATATAACTTACGTAATTCACAAGGAATCTCACGGTTATTTACAATTGCAGTATTGATAAATGGTTGCCCTAAATGATCGTGTAACGCCTGCACATGATCAAAAGCAGTATATCCCATCGTTTCACCCGCTTGTGTCATAACGTTACATACATATACCTTCTTCGCCTTTGCAGCAAGAACAGCGTCTCCAATTTTGTTAACAACTAAATTGGGCAATATACTCGTATACAAACTGCCAGGACCGAAAACAAGTAAATCAGCTCGTTTAATCTCAGCCAACGTTTCATGCAATGGCTCTACATCTTCTGGAGTTAAAAAGACACGATTAATCTTCTTTCCGTAATAAGGAATCTTTGATTCACCTGTTACAATTTCCCCATCTTCAAGTTCCGCATGAAGTACCGCACTTTGATTCGCTGCTGGTAATACACGTCCTCTGACATTTAATACTTTACTTGTTTCTGTAATTGCATGGAAAAAGTCTCCTGTAATCGAGGTCATACCTGCCAATAATAGATTTCCTAACGCATGACCTTTCAGTCCGTCTCCTGTTGTGAAACGGTGCTGAAATAAAGCTTCCACCAGTGGCTCTACATCCGATAACGCAACAAGTACGTTACGGATGTCACCTGGAGGTGGAATTTCTAGCTCATCACGTAATCGACCCGAACTGCCACCATCATCAGCGATTGTAACAACTGCTGTAATATCAACAGGATATTGCTTTAATCCTCTTAATAAAACTGAGAGTCCAGTTCCGCCTCCCATGATGACAATTTTAGGTTTTCTCTCTTTTTTCATCCCTTAATGGCCCTTTCTCTTCTCCACATCACGATGAGATACATGAACACTATACTCTGGTTTCAAATGTTTCCCAAGGTATTCTGTAAGCGTAACAGAACGATGCTGTCCACCTGTACATCCAATTGCAATTACAAGTTGACTTTTGCCTTCTCTTTTATAATGAGGCAGCATGAAAGTAATCAGATCCGTCAACTTCTCTAAAAACTTATGTGTCTCATTAAATTTCAGTACATACGAAGAAACTTCTTCATCTAGTCCTGTTAATGGCTTCATGTGTGGAATGTAATATGGATTTGGTAAAAAACGAACATCAAATACTAAATCTGCATCAATTGGAATACCGTACTTAAATCCAAATGACATAACATTTACACGAAATGCTTGCTCAGTTTCTGTTGAGAACAAGTGAACAATTTTTTCACGTAATTCTTTCGGTTTTAAATCCGATGTATCAAGCACAATATTCGCTCGTGCCTTCATATCTGTTAATAAATTGCGCTCTGCTTCGATTCCCTTTAACGGCAAACCAGTTGGTGCAAGTGGATGCGAACGTCTCGTTTCTTTATAACGAGTTACAAGCGTACTATCTTTCGCATCTAAAAATAAAATATGAGGAATAATCCATGTACGTTCTGATAAATCATCAAGTGCTCCCCATAAATGTTCAAAAAACTCTCGGCCACGTAAATCAATACCAAGTGCCACTTTATTCATTTTCCCTTTTGAATCCGCCATAAGCTCAATAAACTTTGGCAATAACATCGGTGGTAAATTATCTACACAAAAATATCCTAAATCTTCAAAACTTTGTAAAGCTACTGTTTTTCCAGCTCCAGACATCCCTGTAATAATTACCATTTTTATATCATTATTCTCTGTCATCGTATCCTCTCCTTGACGGTTTAACTCGGATCTAATCGATATGAAAGCAACTCAAAATCTGGGGTATATACAAATGTACCGTAGATTATGCCATTTCCTTTAATTAAATAATCAATAATGTGATAATCTCCTGGCGCCATTGCTAAATCATCAATTTTATCAAATGTATGCCAACCAATGATGCCTTCTTCGCTCTCTAGTTTGTTTTCTCCTGCAAAATCTGTCGCTAAAAAGGAGAACATCATCCATTCAGAAACAACTTTATCACCTTCTTGGATGACAAAGGTGAAGACCCCCTTTAACGCTGGGTTTTTCAAATAAATACCTGTTTCTTCGCGATATTCGCGAACAACGGAATCTCTTACAGTCTCACCACGCTCCATTTTCCCGCCTGGTGCAACCCACCAATTCCGGCGAGGTTTTTGGAGTAAGAGTACTTCATTATCTCTAATTAACACACAGTTTGTCACTCTTTGCATGTTTCTTCACCTCAGCTACTTGCAGTAAAATTCCTCACTGCATACTTCTTTCATTATACTATCAAAAACAGTTTGCTACAACGAAGGAGCCAGTCCTCTTTCGCTAAGCATATGCTACTCAGCAATTTTAAAAAAGCTTTCTATAACAAGCAATGTAAATGCTTAGACTTTTAATGAATAGCATGAAAAATCCCCTTAACGCTTTTTATCGCCAAGGGGATTAAAGTACTTATTTCTTACCGAAATAAGTAACAATCGCAAATCCTAAAATAAAGGTAATGATTGAACTTATAATTGAAAATCCACCAGTCGGAATCCCAGGGAATACAATTACAATCGAACCGATTACAAGTCCAATAATTGCCGCAAATGTCATACTTTTATAACGATCTAATAAAAAACTAATGCCTTTACTACTTACAACAAATCCAACCATAACACCAGCACCGATAACCACGATTAAAGGTAAGTTAAGTGTAGTTAAAGCGTTAATTGCTGTTGGATACACACCAATAATTAATAAAATAAACGATCCACTAATCCCAGGAAGCAGCATTGCCATACTAGCCATCCATCCTGCGAAAAATAAACCAATTGCATTTAAAATTGTTAAAGTCGTAATTGGATCTGCTGCCTTATCTGGTTTAAAGAAAGCTGTAATCGCAACAAGAATTGCTGCAACTATTAATAAAACGATGTGCTTACCTTTAAACGACGACTTTGCATCAGCTTCCCTCATTAACATCGGTAATATACTAATAATTAAACCGAGGAAGAAAAATTGAGTCGGTTCATAATGATTTGCAAGTAAATATTTAATAACGTGACTTAACGTTAAAAATGCCGCTGCCACACCAGCTGCAAGGGGAATTAAAAATCCTAAATGTTTTTTCCATTCACGACTAAAGAATCCACTAATTGCCGCAAGCAATTGTTCATAAATCCCTAACACAACAGCGATTGTACCGCCGCTCACACCAGGAATTAAATCACTAACGCCCATACAAAATCCACGATATATATTACGCCATTCCATACTGAATAAATTCCTCATTTCTTATAGTGATTTTTTCCGTAAAGTCCAGTATATCAATAAGAAAGCTTATAATCCTTATATTTTTTGACAAAACTTTGACATTTTCACACAAAAAAAGAAGAAAGCTCCTGTCGGTAGCTTTCTTCTCACAAGGTATATTATCCCTTATTTTTCTGATACAGTTTTTAATTCCTCTAATAATTCTTCTACGTAATGTTGTGCACTTTGCGCTGCAATACTACCGTCACCTGTTGCAGTTACAATTTGACGAAGCATTTTTTCACGAACATCACCAGCTGCGAAAATACCAGGGATTTTCGTTTCCATACGCTCGTTCGTTTCAAGGTAACCATTTTCATTTGTAATACCTAGTTCAACAAATGGTTTTGATAAAGGTAACATACCGATGTATACAAATACGCCGTCAGTTTTGACTTCTTTCTCTTCTCCACTATTTACGTCCACAAGTGTTACACTTCCTACTTTACCACTTGCTTCGTTGATTTCTTTTATAGTGTGATTCCAAATGAAATCTACTTTTTCGTTTTGGAAAGCACGGTCTTGTAAAATTTTCTGTGCACGAAGCGTGTCACGACGGTGAACGATCGTTACTTTTGATGCGAAGCGTGTTAAGAACACACCCTCTTCAACAGCAGAATCTCCGCCACCAATTACGATAAGCTCTTTTCCTTTAAAGAATGCTCCGTCACATACTGCACAATATGATACACCGCGGCCGCCAAGTTCTGTTTCACCCGGTACACCAATTTTTTTATACTCTGCACCGCTTGCAACGATAATTGCACGTGCTTTATATTCTTTTTTACCAGCAATAATTGTTTTGTATTCTTTACCATCGATGACTTTTTTCACATCACCGTATGCATATTCAGCACCAAATTTCTTCGCATGCTCAAACATTTTATTTGATAAATCTGGTCCTAAAATAGACTCATAACCTGGGTAGTTTTCTACATCTTCCGTGTTTGCCATTTGGCCACCTGGAATACCTCGCTCAAGCATTAATGTGCTTAAATTTGCACGAGATGTATATACTGCAGCTGTCATACCAGCTGGTCCTGCACCAATAATAACGACATCATAAATTTTTTCTTCTGACACACTATTCACTCCTATCCATTCCTACACAATTAAGTTACCCTCATTATACTGTTAGCATCATTTTTTTCCCAATGATTTGCTTATCTTATGTGTGCGTACGCTTAACAGCTTGCACATACTTTCGGACAGTCGCTACAGATACATTATATACATCTCCAAGCTCCGACTGTGTCATTTTATTTCCTTGTTCGCCGCGTACAATGTATTCAATCGCAGCTGACCAGCCGTACACATTTGTAAATATGTCTCCAGATGTATATAAACGTATGAACGTACAAAACCAAAAGTGTAAACACTCTTCGATTAATTCATCATCTTTTTTCGTATAATTGTATAATGCATCCGCAATTCTCGCGCACTGCTCAAATTGCTGTAAATCAGCTGGAATACTCTTATGACTATTAAGTAAAAAGAAGTACTTTGCAAGTTGCGATACGATGGGAACACCGTTCTTCGCTTGCGTTATATCAAAGAAGAATCCAACCTTCTCCGGCGTTGACAATTCATTCATTAAATATAAAGCTAGCATTTGTTCTTCTAGCGTCGCACTTTGCTGAAATGATTTTCGTAATTCTTCAAATAACACATTTTGCCCTTCATCTGCTAAATTCAGCGCATTCCACGGTTCTTTTCCCTTTTTATCAGGATGTAATTCCACGACATATTGCCACATTTTTTCAGCTAGTTGCTGGTCTTTCACCATATACGCAGAATATGCAAACCAATAATAAAAACTAACGTCTCCCTCATATCCTTGACGCTTTAATAGTTTGAACCACTTATATGCATGCTCGAAATAACCAATTGTTGCGAGTGTAGTTCCCAGTTTCAAACGATGTTCAAATGAAATCGGATATACCGAAACTAGCTGTCCCGCTAATGCCTCTACTTGTTTATGCTCTCCAATTGAATATAGAAAAATAAGCGTATTACAAAGCGCATGTATATTGCCAGGATTTTTCTCTAAAATCATTTCTGTTAACTTCAGTGCTTTGTCTACATTACCAGATTGAAAATGTGCAATGGCTAAATTATTATGACCTGACCAAAATTCCGGATAATCTTTCGTAACAATTTCTAATGTAGCAATTGCTTCTTCCAATTGTCCATTACGAATATAGCGATTCGCTTCTTCCTGCATAACAATTAAATCATCTTCATCTTCAATCTCTTCCGCACCCATTGCTTCTTCTTCCATAATCTCAAGAAGTTCTAATGTATCTTCTACGAATTCCTTCTCTTTTGCAACTTCTAAATAGCGATCTGCATATTTCTTCGCCTGTTGAAATAACCCCATATATGCATAATTATTTGCAATAAAATAATAGCACTGTTCAAGTTCTGGATTAGATCTAACTAACTTTAAGAAGATTTGATTCGATTCTTGATATTCACCAGCCTCAGATAATACTGATGCTAATTGACATAAAATAAACGGCTCCTTCTCACTTTGTGCCGCTCTTCGAAAATATTTAATTGAATCTTGCAATTTTTGTCCTTTGTAAGCTCTCATCCCTTTTTTATAAAAGAAGTCCGCTAATTGATTAAAAGAGATAACTTGTCCGTTCTCCTTATATATCCTTTGATTTTTCCCCATATATCCTCCAGTTTTTTGTTTTCTTCGTTCACACATTCTTCTATCTATAAGTATAAACGATTCCGTAAAAAACAAAACAGTATATTATACTCAATTATTTCCTTTTTATTCATAAAAAAAGAGGAGAAATGTTACATTTTCACCATGAACCTTCTCTTGCGGTCATTTGCTCTTTCGTATAAATAATACGCATTGGATTTCCACCTACGAAAGCACCGCTCGGTACATCTCTATGAACAAGTGTGCCAGCTGAGACAGTCGCACCGTCTCCAATGTTCACACCTGGTAATATTGTTACATTCGCTCCAATCATTACTTCATTTCCAATGACGATTTCGCCAAGTCGATATTCACGAATTAAATATTCATGTGCTAAAAGCGTTGTGTTATAGCCAATAATCGAATTCTCTCCCACAGTTATCTTTTCTGGGAACATAATATCCGGCATTACCATAAGCGCAAATGATGTTTTCTTTCCTACTTTCATCCGTAAAAAAGTGCGGTACAACCAATTTTTCACGGATAAAAATGGCGTGTAACGCGCAATTTGGATAATAATAAAGTTTTTCATTACCTTCCAAAAAAACACTGTTTTATACACATTCCATAACGAATTTTCTCCTGAAACAGGATAGCGCGTTGTCCGTCGCACTTAGCTCGCTCCTCTACTAACTTACTTGGACCTTTATGAACGGTTCATATTAGACAAAATCGGTAGCAAATCACTCATTTTATCTAGCATAAAGTCCGGCTTGTAAGCCTCTAAATACGCTCTACCTTTCAACGTCCATGAAACCGCAGCTGTTTTCGTCCCCGCATTTTGACCACCGACAATATCATGATGATTATCCCCAACCATCAATGCCTCTTCTGGTTTTGCATCTAATAATTCAAGCGCTTTTTGAAGTGGCTCCGGATGTGGTTTCACATGCTCTACATCATCAATTGTCACGACAACATCAAAAAATTCATCAAGCTTTGACAACTGTAATCCCATCTCAACGGTTTGTCTCGCTTTCGTTGTAACAATACCAACTTTATAACCTTGCTTCTTCAACTCTCGAACTGTTTCATATACAGTTTCATATTCTTCTACTAATTCATCATGATGATCATGGTTAAATTTCCGATAGCTAGTAATCATCTCTTCAACCTTACTTTCATCAATCTTGCTGAAAGTATCCTGCAAAGATGGACCGATAAATGGCAACACATCTTCACGCTTATATTGATTTGGATAATATGTATTTAAAGTATGTAAAAACGAAGAAATAATAAGTTCATTTGTATTAATTAAAGTTCCATCTAAATCAAATAACACGGTATTTATTCTCATCGCCTTAGTCCTTTCGCCTTCCTGAATATGAAAGAAGCAGCATCTTATAATAAGATGCTACTTGTCTCTAATTTTCTAAATATCTTTTATCAGCTTGCCCCATTTTTCGTCTCACAATAATGAAAATAATAGAAATAACAACAAGTCCAATTGACATTACTTGTGCAATACGAAGTGGTCCTAGCATTAAACTATCTGTACGTAAGCCTTCTACGAAGAAGCGTCCTACTGAATACCAAATTAAATATGTGAAGAATAACTCCCCGCGACGTAAATTCACTTTTCTTAATGCAAGTAGTAAAATTACGCCTGCAAAATTCCATAATGATTCATATAAAAACGTCGGATGATAGTACACACCCTCAATATACATTTGATTAATAATGAAATCTGGTAAATGAAGACCTTCTAAAAACTGTCTCGTTACTTCATCACCATGCGCCTCTTGGTTCATAAAGTTTCCCCATCGGCCAATTGCTTGTCCTAGTAAAATACTTGGTGCAGCAATATCTGCCAACTTCCAGAAGGAAACCCCGCGTCGTTTCGCAAAAAGAACACCTGTAATAACAGCCCCGATTAAACCACCATGAATCGCCAAACCACCTTGACGAATATTAATAATTTGACTCGGATTTTGTGCGTAATATTCCCATTCAAAAATAACATAGTACATTCTCGCAAAAAGAATAGCGATCGGTACTGCAATTAATACAAGGTCAACAAATGTATCTTTTGGAATACCTAGCCTTTCTCCCTCGCGAGTTGCCAGCCAAAGACCTAATAGTACACCTGTACCGATAATAATCCCGTACCAATACACAGGAAACGGCCCAAGTTGGATAGCTACACGGTCAAGCTGTGGTACAGAAGCTAACAGCATATGTATATGACCTCCCTCTCCAAAGTTTACTCCTGATTTCCTAACTCAATTGCACTCATTAATCGTTCAGAGAACTGCTGTGCTGCATTGACTCCCATACGTTTCAAACGGAAGTTCATCGCTGCTACTTCAATAATAACAGCCAAGTTTCGACCAGGACGAACTGGAAGTGTAATCTTCGTAAGTTCTGTATCAATAATTTTCATCTTCTCTTCATCAAGACCTAAGCGATCGTAATTTTTCTTTTGATCCCAAATTTCAAGATTAATAACAAGTGTAATGCGCTTATAATTTCGTACTGCCCCTGCACCGAATAACGTCATAACGTTAATAATACCTAGACCACGAATTTCTAATAAATGCTCGATTAAATCTGGTGAACTTCCGACTAACATGTCTTCATCTTCTTGACGAATTTCCACACTATCATCCGCAACAAGACGGTGACCACGCTTTACAAGCTCAAGAGCTGTCTCACTTTTACCAACACCACTTTGACCTGTAATTAAAACACCAACGCCGTAAATATCTACTAACACACCATGCACAGCTGTTGTTGGTGCTAACTTACCTTCTAAATAGTTTGTTAAACGACTTGATAATCTCGTTGTCGTTTGAGAAGAACGTAATAAAGGCATACCTGATTCACGTGATGCTTGTAATAACTCATCTGGTACATCTTGATTACGAGTTACAATAATACATGGCGTCTCCTCAGTACAAAGCGCTTTCATTCTCTCTTGTTTTTGCTCTGACGTTAACGTGTCAAAGAAAGTAAGCTCCGTTTTACCAAGAAGCTGCACACGATCTGCTGGATAGTATGTAAAAAATCCTGCCATTTCAATTCCAGGTCGTGATAAATCACTTGTATCAATCGGACGATGAATGCCTTCTTCACCACTGATTAACTCCAATTGAAATTGTTCAATTAAATCTTTTGTTCTTACTTTCGGCATATGTATAAACCTCCACTCCGCTGCGGGTTCAGTCTCGTTTGATGTAAAATTCCATTCTATCGGATATTGTACCATTTTTTTCTGAAAACAAGAAATACGGTTTCTAATAAATAGAAAAAAACATTTCATACGAATAATGAAATGTTTTTCTTTTTGTCACTTTCTCTTTTTTTCATATAGAGGCTCAACAATTGCCTTTTCAATTATCATATTAAAAATTGAAATACAAATTGCCGCAACAATCGCTACACCAAATCCTGATATATTAAAAGCATCTCCTAATAATGAATCTGCTATTTTTAACGTAATCGCATTAATAACAATTAAGAAGAAGCCGAAAGTTACAACAGTAATTGGTAGCGTAATTAAAATTAAAAATGGCTTTACGAACACATTTAAAACCGCCAATATAATACTCGCAATAATTGCAGTTTGTATATTTGCTACGTAAAATGCATCTGGTGCAATCCCTTTTAAAAGTCCCGATACAGCGATTAACACAACGCTATTTACAAGAAGTGATACAATCCATCTCATTTCGTTACACATCCTTTTAAACATATATATTTCATCATACGCTAATAGATAATAAACGCAAGTATGATACGAACACTTATATCAACTTATTCTATCTTTCATGCTTGTATACCTACTAACATTTCTTAGTAAAATAAGGGCCGCACCATCTATGTTCATGAGTTTTTACAAAAGTCCAAGTGAACTCTTTATCTACAATATAGATATCACCTTTATACGCATCGTCCCTCTCACACAATATATCATCCATATGTAACAAACTCGCATCCTTTATTAACAGTACCTCATCACAGTGTTGATAGAAAATGTAGCACTCCTTTTTCACTTCATTATGAAACGCGTTCTTTGCTTCTTTCCCCTCTAAACACTTCTTTTTCTCATAACTAAATATGTGCCATAGATAACCACATCCATACTTATCTCCATAAAGAAAAATGTCTTCTTTTTCTTCATCACTTAAATGATTTGCAAAGTTATCCTCCCAGCGCTTCCGAAAATATACACCCCAATTTTGAAACTCTCTTACCTTCATATTTTTCTTTCTTAAAACATCTACAAATTCCATTTTCTCCCCCTATAAACGAAAAACCGAGTGCCATTTCCACTCGGTTTTTCGTAATACACTTATTGAGATAACTCTACTTCTTTTATCTTCTCTTTCATTCTTGCTTTATCACGATTTAAAATCTCTTTTAAATATTTACCTGTATATGAACGCTCTTCTTTCACTACTTGCTCTGGCGTTCCGGAAGCAACGATTTGTCCACCTTTATCTCCACCCTCTGGTCCAAGGTCAACGATATAATCAGCCGTTTTAATTACATCTAAATTATGTTCAATTACAAGTACCGTCTCACCGCTCTCAACAAGACGTTGCAACACTTCTAGAAGACGTGCAATATCATGCGCATGCAAACCAGTCGTTGGTTCATCTAAAATGTATAACGTACGTCCTGTAGAGCGACGGTGTAATTCAGAAGCTAATTTCACACGCTGTGCTTCCCCACCAGATAATGTTGTTGCTGGTTGACCTAATTTCATATAACCAAGCCCAACGTCTACAAGCGTTTGAAGTTTACGCTTAATTTTTGGGATATTAGCGAAGAACTCTACTCCATCTTCAATTGTCATCCCTAACACTTCAGAAATATTCTTATCTTTATATTTCACTTCTAACGTTTCACGGTTGTAACGTTTACCATGACAAACTTCACACGGAACGTATACGTCTGGTAAGAAGTGCATTTCGATTTTAATAATTCCATCACCACGGCACGCTTCACAACGTCCACCTTTTACATTAAAGCTGAAACGTCCTTTTTGATATCCGCGCACTTTCGCTTCATTCGTTTGTGCAAACACATCACGAATATCATCGAATACACCTGTATACGTCGCTGGATTAGAACGTGGTGTACGACCGATTGGTGATTGATCAATATCAATTACCTTATCTAAATGTTCAAGACCTTTAATCTCTTTATGAGTACCTGGCTTCGCTTTCGCTTTATATAACTTTTGAGCTAGCGATTTATATAGTACTTCATTAATCATCGTACTTTTACCAGAACCAGATACCCCTGTTACCGCTACAAACGTACCAAGCGGGAATGACATTTTCGCATTCTTTAAGTTATTCTCTTTTGCGCCGACAATCTCTACTTTACGTCCATCACCTTTACGTCTTTCAAGTGGAACTGGAATAAACTCTTTACCGCTTAAATACTTCCCTGTTAATGAATTATCATCTTGCATCACTTCAGCCGGCGTCCCTGCTGAAACGACCTGTCCACCGTGAATACCTGCACCAGGCCCTATATCAAGTAAATAGTCAGCAGCCATCATCGTATCTTCATCATGTTCAACAACAATTAACGTATTACCTAAATCGCGCATTTCTTGCAATGTACGAATAAGACGATCGTTATCACGCTGGTGTAAACCAATTGAAGGTTCATCAAGAATATAAAGTACGCCAGTTAGACGAGAACCAATTTGCGTCGCTAAACGAATACGCTGCGCCTCACCACCTGATAAAGTTCCTGCGGCACGACTTAACGTTAAATAATCTAAACCAACGTTCACTAAGAACCCAACGCGCTCCTGAATTTCTCTTAAAATTAAATGAGCTATTTTTTGTTGCTTCTCCGTTAGCTCTACATTCGAGAAGAATTCTTGTACTTCTTGAACTGAATACTTCGTTACGTCAGCAATCGTTTTATTGCCAACAAATACAGCTAAGCTCTCAGGCTTTAAGCGTCCACCTTTACACTTCGGACAAGCTTGTTCTGCCATATACTTTTCCATTTGCTCACGAATGTAATCGGAGCTCGTTTCACGATAACGACGTTCAATGTTTGGAATAACACCTTCAAATAAAATCTCATTTTCCTTTACTTGACCAAATTCATTTACATAGCGGAAATAAACCTTCTCTTCCCCGCTTCCGTACAACACTTTATCAAATAAATCTTTCGGTATATTTTTCACAGGCACATCCATATCAACGCCGTAGTGATTACATACAGATTGTAAAAGTTGCGGGTAATATTGTGAACTTGTCGGTTCCCAAGGTGCAATTGCATGTTCATTTAATGATAAATCCCAGTTCGGGATAACAAGCTCTAAATCTACCTCTAGCTTTGAACCAAGTCCATCACAAGAAGGACATGCTCCGAACGGACTGTTGAATGAGAACATACGCGGCTCTAATTCTCCGATTGAAAAACCACAATGCGGACAAGCATGATGTTCACTAAATAGAAGTTCCTCTTCTCCCATTACATCAATTAACACTCGGCCTCCGCCAAGCTTTAATGCACTTTCAAGTGAATCAGCAAGACGGCTTGCGATTCCTTCTTTTACAACAATACGGTCAATTACAACTTCAATGGAATGCTTCTTATTTTTATCTAACGTAATATCTTCAGATACATCAAGCATTTCACCATCAACACGTACACGAACATATCCTTGCTTCTTAATATCTTCAAGTACTTTCACATGTGCACCTTTACGCCCAGACACGATAGGAGCTAACACTTGTAATTTCGTACGTTCAGGATATTCAAGAACACGGTCTACCATCTGCTCTACTGTTTGTGATGTAATTTCAATCCCATGATTTGGACAAATTGGCGTACCAATTCGCGCAAATAATAAACGTAAATAATCATAAATCTCCGTTACCGTTCCGACAGTTGAACGTGGATTACGACTCGTCGTTTTTTGATCGATTGAAATCGCTGGTGACAATCCTTCAATCGTGTCCACATCCGGCTTATCCATTTGTCCTAAAAACTGGCGCGCATACGCAGATAATGATTCTACGTATCTGCGCTGCCCTTCTGCATAAATCGTATCAAATGCTAATGATGATTTCCCCGAACCAGACAATCCCGTTACAACGACAAGCTGATTTCTCGGAATGGTTACATCAATATTTTTTAAGTTA
This sequence comes from Bacillus sp. JKS001846, assembly GCF_900176455.1. Lineage (NCBI taxonomy): Bacteria > Bacillati > Bacillota > Bacilli > Caryophanales > Bacillaceae > Bacillus > Bacillus sp. JKS001846. The sequence continues at coordinate 657,735 of NZ_FWYG01000001.1, read as the reverse complement.
TGTGCTCTAGCACCTTTTACAACGATAAAATCCTTGCTCTTACTCACTTTTTTCACCCTTCCGCTTTTAATTCTAATAGTAAATCTCTTAGTTCAGCTGCACGCTCGAAGTCTAACGCTTTTGCTGCTTCTTTCATCTCTGCTTCCATCTTCGCAATTGTCTTTTCGCGCTCTTTTTTCGTCATTTTCTTAGAAGGAGTTGCTTCGTATGTTTCTGTCTCTTCAGCAGCTGTCGTTGCACGGATAACATCACGAACGCCTTTTTGAATCGTTTTCGGCGTAATACCATGCTCTTCATTGTAAGCTTCTTGTATACTACGACGACGCTTCGTTTCTTCAATCGCAATTCCCATAGATTTCGTTATACGATCTGCATACATAATAACGCGGCCGTTTTCATTACGCGCGGCACGACCAATTGTTTGAATTAATGAACGTTCTGAACGCAAAAATCCTTCCTTATCAGCATCTAAAATAGCGACAAGTGATACTTCCGGAATATCTAATCCTTCTCGCAATAAGTTAATGCCGACAAGTACATCAAATTTACCGAGGCGAAGATCACGGATAATTTCAATACGTTCTAACGTTTTAATTTCAGAGTGAAGATAGTTAACTTTAATTCCTACATCTTTTAAGTAATCCGTTAAATCCTCTGACATTTTCTTCGTTAAAGTCGTAATTAATACACGTTCATTTTTTGCAATACGATCTTGAATCTCTCCTAATAAATCGTCAATTTGCCCTTCAATTGGTCGTATATCAATTGGTGGATCTAAAAGCCCTGTTGGACGAATAATTTGTTCTATTACTTCTGGTGACTGCTCTAACTCGTACGGTCCTGGCGTTGCTGAAACGTAAATAACTTGATTCGTTTTCTCCTCAAACTCATCAAACATGAGCGGTCTATTATCTAAAGCTGATGGCAGACGGAATCCATGATCCACAAGCACTTGTTTACGTGCTTGGTCACCGTTATACATCGCTCTTACTTGCGGTACTGATACGTGCGACTCATCCATAACGATTAAGAAATCTTTCGGGAAATAGTCTAATAACGTATACGGCGTTGCCCCCGCTGGACGAAGTGTTAAATGACGGGAGTAGTTTTCAATACCTGAACAAAAGCCCATCTCGCGCATCATTTCTAAATCATAACGTGTACGTTGCTCTATACGCTGCGCTTCTAACAACTTACCGTTATCATTTAACTCCTTTAAACGCTCTTCTAATTCTTTTTCGATATTTTCAATAGCGACCTTCATTTTCTCTTCACGTGTAACGAAGTGAGATGCTGGGAAGATTGCTACATGATCACGTTCTGCTAATACTTCACCTGTTAACGCATTTACTTCACGAATACGATCGATTTCATCACCGAAAAATTCAATTCGAATACAATGCTCATCAAGTGATGCCGGGAAGATTTCAACTACATCTCCGCGTACACGGAATGTACCACGCTTGAAATCAATATCATTACGTCCATACTGTACATCAACAAGTTCACGAAGCAATTGATTGCGGTCTTTTTCCATACCAACTCGAAGCGAAACAACTAGCTCGCGGTATTCTTCTGGAGAACCTAAGCCATATATACACGAAACACTCGCAACGATAATTACATCGTCCCGTTCAAATAATGCAGACGTTGCCGAGTGACGCAATTTATCAATTTCATCATTAATCTGCGCATCTTTTTCAATAAACGTATCTGTTTGTGGTACATACGCTTCTGGCTGATAATAATCGTAGTAACTAACAAAATATTCAACTGCATTATTCGGGAAAAAGTCTTTCAACTCACTATATAACTGCCCTGCTAACGTTTTATTATGAGCCATAACAAGTGTTGGCTTTTGCACTTCTTTAATGACATTTGAAATCGTAAATGTCTTACCCGTTCCTGTCGCTCCAAGCAACACTTGCTTTTTCTTTCCACTATTAATTCCCTCTACAAGCTTCTCTATAGCTACCGGCTGATCACCTTGCGGGGAATACGCTGAGACAATTTCAAATTGACGTTCCAAGAAAATCCGACCTCCTCATAAAAATCTGTATTATTATTTTACCACGAATACCTATAAAAAAACTAAAAAAACGAACAGATATTCGGTAAAGTTTTCGACAATATACACATAGAAAAAGGAAGGAGTAAATACCTCCTTCCTCTACTAATTCTTTTTTTTAGGTACATATACTAAGTCATATCCATTGCGCCCAGCTTCATTCATACAATCTATTAACCGATAAGTACTTTCTGATTCGCGCTGCTCTTTAACAATACCTTTACAACTATCTTTATGTAACCCTTTATCCTTCCCAGCAAATTTGTCTTTTCTATTATCTGACACATAAAATATATCGTTCCCACTATACTCTAACGTTTGAAAAATCGGGTCCCCTTCAAGGGTATACTGTACAATTCTTATTTTATCAACTTCCCTTTGCTCGACATTCAAAACGAACTTTTCAAATTTATCTAGATTGAGAATTCCTGCTCCCTTTACAATGACATCATTCTTCTTATCAATTGTAGTGCTAGATGGTGAACATGCTACTAAACTAAAGAGAAATAGACTTATAAAACTGGTTCTTTTTCCTATTGTCATCCTCTCCTATAAAAATTATTTGTATACCAGAAAAGCTACTTTCAATTATGAAAGTAGCTTTTCTTTTCCTTTCTCCTTCTTCGGAAAAATCACATATGAAAATGAAATCGCTGTATCAACTAAAAATATAATCGCCCACACTTGACTCACGCGACTTGCAGCTTTATTTAAAACGATTCCCGATTCTAACCAATTACCCCATTGTTCAAATGGAATAAATCCATACGCGAAGAAAAAGAATATGTGCACACCAACGAATAAAACAAGATGTAATACCCAATTTTTTATTTCCTGCTTTGCATAGGCCATACCTGTTAATTCTACCTGTTCTTCAATAATAGGCGCCGATTCATTACGCCATTTCGCAACTGATTTTTGTACAAATATATCAAGCTTCTTTAAATCCTTTTTCCCGTAGAAAACTGCATATAATAAAATGATTACAGTAATAATCTGAAAGTTAGAGAACTTTCCTGTTTGATAATAGTCCACTACCCCTAAAGTTAAAATAAATACTTCATTTACGAGGAGTACAATCCCCATAATAAAACTCGCTCTTTTCAAACGGAATCCGTAGCGAAGTAAAAAGAAACCGATAGCTGATAACCAAAATACAATTTCTGCCCCAATTAAAAAATACCAACGATATTCTGCGAGTATACTCATTTATCCTTCTCCCTTTCATCATAAATACGAAAAGCCTCATCCATATATGCTAAAAGTTCTTCTTCAATTGGATACATGCTCATTTTCTGTGAATCTTCCTTCGATTTTCTAACTTCCCATAACTTATCTAAAAACGCTTCGTCACCATTAGCCATTTCTAAACATTTCTGCATTAATTTCTTCGTTGCCTCTTGTACTTCATCACTTGCGACTTCTTTACCGTCTTTCATAAAAGTACGTAATTGCTTTAATAAATCTACCCATTCTAAAACATTCGGATCTTCCTCACTCATATTTGGCAAATTCTGAAGCAATTTTTGTTCTTCCTTTGAAAATACTTCATTTTGAAATATTTCACGTATACGAGGAGACTGTTTTGAAAGCTGAATAAGTTCAAACATAACTTTCCAATCAAGTTCTCCCTCTACATCTACCGAATAAACAACTGCTTGTAAAACACGCTCCATTCGATTAAATTTCTTTTGTTCTTCCTGTACAAACCGAAGTTGTTTTTCAAGCGAATTTTTTAAATCCAGCTCACCTTTTACTAACATATTCGCAGCTTCTTTTAATGAAAATCCCATTTCTTTCAAAAATAAAATTTGTTGCAAACGAATAACGTCATTTTCACTATATAACCGATGTCCACCCTCTGTTTTTCCGCTCGGCTTTAATAAATCTATTTGATCATAATAACGTAGTGTACGTACTGTAACCCCTGTTTCTTTCGTCAATTCTTGTATTGAAATCACTACCATCACCTCTTCCCTCTCATTATAAAAGATGACGTTACGTAACTTTCAAGCGTTTTGTAAAAAAAATACAAAAAGCTGTTTATACAAAGTGTATAAACAGCTTTTATGGAAATAACCCCTTTTGTATGGCGCGCCCACAAAATAAAATAAGTGCTCCAACGACAACACTCGTTGCCGTTTTATGATAATGGGCTAATAATAATAAATAATACGATAAACCTACAGTACCAATCATAATACAAATGCTCGGCACTGGATTACGAGAAAAGTTTTGCATTCCCCAAAGAAGCGAAAATATAGCTGTAGCGACACATAACACCGGTAATCCCATCCCAGTTCCCCTTTTTCTATCTATTATTCCTTGTTGCTAACACGCTCGTTGATGCGATACTAATTAATAAATCAAAACCAATCCTTATATATTTAAACGTTTACTCTAATTGAAATCTCTCAAGCTTATCATTTATTTTCTTTCTCCTTACTCCAGCGTAAATATTTCCTCCACCTTCACTCCAAAATACTTGGCGATTTTTAAAGATAACTCTAGACTCGGATTGTAATGATGGTTTTCAATCGCCACTATCGTCTGCCGCGTCACCTGCATCGCCTTTGCCATTTCAACTTGCGTTATATGATTTTGCTTTCTTAACTCTTTTATTTTATTTTTTACACCCATAGGCTCCACCTTCAAAAGTAAAGATATCTTTACTTAAATTATAAATATTTTCCAGTTATAAGTAAAGATATCTTTACAAATTTTAGAAAAACGTTTCATTGAACACCTACTCTAATAAAGTACAAGAGTAATTCAATTTATATCAGCGCAACTTAAATTATATCGGCGATTTCCCAAATATATCAGCGCAACTCCATTTATATCGGCGATTTTTCAAATATATCGACTTACCGACAAATATCGACATCCGTAGCGCTACTATAATCATAAGAAAAAGCTGTCCCCAAATACCTTCGGGAACAGCTTTCTCCTCTACTACATAAATCCTAGCGCATATACAAGAACGTATCCAAGAACCGATAAGCAAACCGAGCCAATCAGCCCCGCCACGAACGCTTTGCTTCCTAACTTACGGAACGTTTTAAACTCTACATTTAAACCAAGTCCTGCCATCGCCATTGCGATTAGCATATAAGCAATGACAACAATGTATCCCGCAACAACTTCTGGAATAATCCCAAGCGAATGCACGGCACTCATCGCTAAAAATCCGAAAATGAACCATGGAATTGGAAGGTCGCGCCACGATCTTTTTTCCTTGCTTCCTTCACTCTTTCCAAACCATAATCCAATTAAAATTGCTACTGGTACGAGCATTGCAACGCGCGTTAGCTTCACGATAACTGCGATGTCTATAGCCGTACTTCCTCCTGGCGCCGCGGCTGCGATAACATGAGCAATTTCATGCAGCGTGGCCCTGAGAATACACCGTAACCATATGGAGATAGGCCAAGCACTGGATATAATAACGTATAAATAAGCGTAAATATCGTACCTAAAATAGCAATAATTGCAGCCCCAACTGCCGTTTCATCATCTTTTGCTTTCACTTGCGGCGCAATTGCCACGACCGCTGCCGCCCCGCAAATTGCTGTACCACATGCGGTTAAAATCCCAAGTTTCTTTTCTACCTTAAATACTTTCGTTAGTCCATATACAACGAAAATCGTAAATGTAATAACAACCGCTGCGATGACCAATACTTTCGGCCCTGCCTTCGCAATATCAACAAGATTTAATCGCATTCCAAGTAAGATGATTCCAAAGCGCAGCAACTTCTTACTCGCAAAGTTCGTCCCTGCAATCGCATCTTGAGGGACTCCAATTGCCGCACGCCAAACCATCCCAATTAGAATAGCAATTACTAATTGTCCCATAATATTTAAAAATGGAAGCTCTGCTAAATATTTCGCGGCAATTGCGATTAATAATGTAATCCCAATTCCTTGCGAAAATCCAAAACGCTTCTTCTTTTGTATAACAAGTGTTTGTTCCATTTTGAACCACTCCAATAATCGTATTGGAACATGCATGTTCTTTCTACTTACATTATAAGAGAGTTTCTATAATAAGTTTAATACCAATACCAAATCTCTATCATTAGAAATACTTATGATAAGATAATAGAAAAAGAAAGGAGCCCATTATATGAACGTAGACATTTTAAAAATTTTTGTTACTGTCGTTGAACAGAAACACTTCTCCCGTGCAGCAGAATTATTAAACCTTTCACAGCCTGGAGTAAGTATGCATATACGCAACTTAGAAAACGAATTTGGCACTACACTTATTCAACGCTCCCCGAAGCACGTCCAAGTTACTGAAGCTGGAAACATATTATATATACATGCAAAGCAAATGCTCTCTCTTTACGAAGATGCTAAACAAGAAATTAATGAACTACATAACGTTGTAACAGGAACACTTCGCATTGGTGCTAGTTTTACAATTGGCGAATACTTACTTCCAAAAATACTGGCTAACTATGCGAATGAAAATCCACACGTCGAAGTTCATACTTTCATCTCAAATACAGAAGACGTTTTGCAAAGCCTTCGCTCTAATCAAATTGATATCGGCCTAGTGGAAGGACAAGTCGTATACGCCGACGTAGATGTTGAAACATTTATGCAAGATGAAATGAAGCTCGTCGTCCCGCCAAATCATCCATTACTCCGCACAAATGAAATAAATGAAAGTACACTCCAAGATCAAGTATGGGTATTAAGAGAAAGTGGTTCTGGTACACGCGCTTATAGTGACCGCTTTATTCATCAACACCATTTAAAAATGAAACGATTCTTTACATTCAGTAGTATCCAAAGCGTAAAGGAAGCTGTTAGTGCCGGGCTTGGCATCGCTATCCTTTCTGATTGGACTGTACGGAAAGAGCTATTAGCAAAAGAACTATTCCACGTCGAAGTTCCAAATGAACAACTAATCCGTCCGTTCTCCATCGTGCGCGGTAAATATTTCATTCCATCTAAAGCCATTCAAGTGTTCTTAAATCATGTAGATTCTTTTGCGAAAAAACAGAGTTGACCTTCACATTAGTGTGAAGGTTTACAATACATGTAAAAGGAGTGAAATACATTGCGAATTGGAGAATTATCAAAAGAAACTGGCGTTAGTGAAAGATCACTAAGACATTACGAAGAAAAGGGCTTACTCCCTTCTAAGCGCCTTGCAAATGGTTACCGTGATTTTGATGAAAGTGCCATCGAAAAAGTGGAGCTTATTCAAATGTACTTACAAATTGGCTTAAATTTAGAAGAGACGGCAAGGATGCTGCGCTGCCTTGAAATTGAACCGCACCTGTACGACAATCCGTGCAGCAGTATCCTTACGCTTTACGAAGATAAACTCAATGAAGTAACAAAGCAAATCTCATTGCTTTCCAACATCCAAACGAATTTGCAAAAACACGTTTCACTCCTAAAACATGCAAAAGAAAAGGGATGATTACATGTTTGTTATACATGGCAGTTCAAGACAAAACGGAAATACAGAAGCTTTAACACATATGATGATAGAGGACATTGAAACAGAACAAATTTATTTGCGTGATCATACCGTCTATCCTATTACAGACCAACGTCATGATGCAGAAGGATTCCAATCCGTAAATGATGACTATGAGCAGTTAACGAAACGCATGCTAGAACACGACACGATTATCTTTGCTACACCATTATATTGGTACGGAATGAGTGGACATATGAAAAATTTTGTTGATCGCTGGTCACAAAGCTTGCGCGATACATCCCTTCATTTCAAAGAAAAAATGAAAGGCAAAAAAATGTATGTTGTCATCGTTGGCGGGGACAACCCAAAGGTAAAAGCATTACCGCTTATTGCTCAATTCCAATATATCTTTGATTTTGTTGGCTCTTCATTTGAAGGTTATGTTATTGGGAATGCGAATGGACTGGATGAAATTAAAAACGATGCTGAGGCGCTGGCAAAAGCACAATTGTATAATGATACATTCAAAAATAGCGAACAGAAATAAGTTTGACAAACCCTTTTGTATGCGCATACAATAAAAGTAATATTATGAAAGGAAGGTACTTTGACCAATGAAGTTCTAATTCTCTTATTTATTTCATCCATCACAAATAGTGAACAAAAATGATGAAAACTAGCAGGGGATTAGTCTGTCCATTTGTCGATACTTTCTTTCGAAACGATCATGTAAAAAATCGTTTATTTATGTACGATTTTTTACATACAAGGGCGACGTTTATCCTCTCTAGTGAAACTAGGGAGGTTTTTTTATGACTATTTTATTCGCAAGTAATATTGAAAAGAGCTTTGGTGATCGCACACTATTTACATTACCATCACTGGAAATTCAAGCACAGGATCGCATAGGAATTGTCGGAGTCAACGGAGCTGGTAAATCTACGTTATTACAAATATTAAGTAAAGAAATAGAAGCTGACAGAGGCATAGTAACTCATCATAGTTCTATCAGCATCATTCCTCAGCTTAGCGAAGAACTACCGGAAACTGCTTCTTCTCTTGCAAAAGGAAAATGGAGTATTTCAAACGTTACCGACGCAATGAGCGGCGGTGAACGAATGCGGCTAAAGATCGCCCATGCTCTCGAACAAAATGCAGGCATTTTATTCGCTGATGAACCAACAAGCCACTTAGATATGGTCGGTACAGAGCAATTAGAAAAGGCACTTTCATCTTATAAAGGAGCACTTGTTTTAATATCGCATGATCGTGAATTTCTAGATAATATATGTACCAAAATTATTGAAATTGAAGACGGTACTATTCAAGAGTACAAAGGGAATTATTCAAACTATCGAAAACAAAAAGAACGTGAACGAATACAAAAACAAGCAGAATATGAGCAATATGTACAAGAAAAAAATCGTTTAGAACAGTCCATTCTACAAAGAAAGCAACGTGCTTCTAACATGACAAAAATCCCAACGCGGTTCAGTTCATCTGAATCTAGACTTTATAGGTTAAGTGGGGCTCATGGCCAAGAACAGGTTAGCAAAGCAGCGAAGGCATTAGAGACACGTCTCGAAAAACTAGAAAAGAAGGAAAAGCCAAAGAATCTTTCTCAAGCTCAATTTGACGTGCAATACCATACTCCCATTCATAGTAAGGTGGCAGTACAATTCAATAAAGCAACAAAGAAAATAGGCGACCGCACACTATTTAAAAATATGAATGGAACTATTGCCCCTGGTGCAAAGCTTGCGGTTTTAGGGGCAAATGGAAGCGGCAAAACCACTTTGTTCAACATGCTTCTCACAAACGAGCGTGGCATGCAGCTATCGAAAAGTTGTAAAATTGGATACTTCGAACAAACATTATCTATTTTAAAAACAGATAAAACCATTTTAGAAAATGTTCTAGAAGAAACAAACTATACAGAAGCATTCGTTCGCACAATACTTGCACGACTTCTATTCCGCCGTGAGGATGTTCATAAACCTGTGCACGTTCTAAGCGGGGGTGAACGAATGAAGGTTGCACTCGCAAAAGTATTTTTAGGAAACTATAATATGCTTCTGCTAGATGAACCGACAAACTATTTAGACTTAGCAACGCAAGAAGAATTAGAAACCATGTTACAAGAATATCCTGGCACAATACTTTTTATTAGCCATGACCGTGCCTTTATTCGCTCTGTTGCAGACCATATTCTACAAGTAGATGAGAGTGAACCAAGAATCTTCCACGGTAATTACGAGCAATACACAAAAAGAACCACCGGAGCTTCTGTAAACGTTACTGAGCAAGAATTGTTACGATTACAAACAAAATTAACAGAAGTCATCGGCCGGATTTCCATTCCAAATCATCACGATGACATCACATCTCTCGAACAAGAATACGCAAAATTATTAACTCAAATTCAAAAATATAAAGAAGCGCTCTAATGTCTTCCCTATATATCGACGGGGCCTTCCACATTTCCCAAGAAATATTGAAACTTCGACATACAAAGTAAAAAGCCGTGCATCAGCACGGCTTTTTACTTTATATGCGGACAGCAGTCCCGCTCACCGCAACCATTAACATACCTTCGCGAACTACTTCGTAATCCACGTCGATACCAACAATTGCATTTGCATTTTTTTGTCTTGCGAAAGTTTTCATCTCTTCCATTGCGATGTCGCGCGCTTCTTTTAATTTACTTTCATAAGCGCCAGCACGACCGCCGACAACGTCACGAACAGAAGCGAAAAGGTCACGAACGATATTCGCGCCCATAATCGCTTCTCCATTGACAATATCAATATACTCAATAATTTCTTTTCCTTGAATTGTAGACGTTGTTGTTACAATCATACTTTATAGCCTCCCATATGAGATTTTCACCTACTTATGGTGCACTAATTCAGTACAAATTATATTTACGAACTAAACTGAGCTTCGTATAACCTACTGTATCCTCCGCCTTGCTCAATTAATTCATTATGCGAACCTTGTTCTGCAATGCCATCTTTATTTACAACGACGATGCGATCTGCATTTTTAATCGTTGCAAGTCTGTGAGCGATAACTAATGTTGTACGACCAACAGATAGTTCAGCAAGCGATTGTTGAATCGCAAGTTCCGTCTCTGTATCTAGTGCAGAAGTTGCTTCATCCAATATTAAAATTGGTGGGTTTTTTAAGAACATACGAGCAATAGCTAGACGCTGCTTTTGTCCACCTGAAAGTTTCACGCCGCGCTCACCGATAACAGTATCTAAACCGTCCGGCTGTGAGTAAATTAAATCTTCTAACTGCGCACGTTTTACTGCCTGCCAAATTTCAGGCTCTGATGCCTTTAAATTTCCGTAAGCGATATTTTCACGAATTGTTCCTGAAAATAAGAACACGTCTTGCTGCACGATTCCGATTTGCTTACGAAGTGAAGATAATGTCATATCTTTCGTATCAATTCCATCAATTTGAATTGATCCAGATGATTGCTCATAAAAACGTGGTAATAGGCTACATAAAGTCGTTTTCCCAGCTCCTGATGGTCCAACGAACGCAACTGTTTCACCTGCATGTATTTTCAAACTAATTTCATTTAAAATCGGTTCTTTATTTTCATATCCGAACGTAATGTTGTTATATTGAATATCACCATGTACATGTTTAACTTCCATTGCATCTTTAGAGTCTACAATGTCAGGCTCTGTTTCAAGAAGCTCTACATATCTTTTAAAACCGGCGATTCCTTTCGGATAGCTTTCGATTACCGCGTTAATTTTTTCAATTGGGCGGAAGAAAATATTCGTTAATAGAACGAATCCGATAAATCCACCGTACGTTAATTCTCCTTGCAGAACAAACCATGTACCGCATATTAAGACGAAGAGCGTTACGAGACGCATGAGCATATAACTAATCGACGAATTTAACGCCATAATTTTATACGCCATTAATTTTGTTGTACGGAAACGAGCGTTGTTAACAGCAAATTGCTCTTTCTCAAACTTTTCATTTCCGAATGCTTGTACAACACGAATTCCCCCAACATTGTTCTCAATGCATGCATTAAAATCAGCAACGTCTGAGAATAAACGCCTAAATGTACCTGTCATTTTTTTATTGAAGTAAAGTGCTAACCATAATAGGAATGGAATGACGAAGAACGTTAATAACGCTAACTTCCAGTTGATCATCATCATAAATGAGAATGCCCCAACTAAAGTCATTACGGCGATAAATAAATCTTCTGGTCCATGGTGAGCAATTTCCCCAATTTCCATTAAATCGTTTGTAAGGCGTGAAATTAAATGACCAGTTTTATTATTATCAAAAAATCTGAATGATAGCTTTTGAATATGATCAAATAATTTCTGCCTCATATCTGTTTCAATGTTAACACCAAGCATATGTCCCCAATATGTAACGACATATTGTAAGCCTGCATTTAACATATAAACTGCGAGTAAACCGAAACAAGCCCATAAAATAAGCGCCCAGTTTTGCCCTGGCAATAACTTATCAATAAATTGATTTACGATAAGCGGGAAGCCGAGTTCTAATAATCCTGCGACAACCGCACAAGAAAAGTCGAGTATAAATAAACCTTTATACGGTTTATAGTACGAGAAAAATTTACGCAGCATATCTTACCTCCATTTTCCAAAATTAAAAAGACTCCCTAAATGATAACCATTATCAAACAATTATTCAAGTTATCCGTCTATGAAACTGAAAATAAGCTTTGCGATAGTTGTCGTTTTTTGCTGGAAAGTCGATATATTCGAATAATCGCCGATATATTTCGAGTTGCGCTGATATATTTGCAAAATCGCCGATATATTTCAAGTTGCGCTGATATATTCGGATAATCGCCGATATAAATTTCATTTACTAACTACTCTCCCCTCCCCCAAAAACAAAAAAGGTACCACCACAAGGTGATACCTTTCCTTCTATTACATCGCTTCCGAATCCCACTCGTGCTCCTGCTCAACGAATACAATACCTAATTCGTGATGCCCACCAGCATATAATGCAGTTTGTGCAAGACGAAGCTCACCCTTTGTATCTAATACTTCTAATTTACAAAATGCTCCTGTCGTCTTCGTTTGAAGGGCATCATAAAATTCCTCAGCGCTTTTTGGAATGACTCCATTTACTTTCGTAATAATTTCTCCAGGCAGTAATTTTAGCTCTGCTCCAATTGTATTTGGAATTGTATCTAGTACAACGAGCCCATCATTGCGTGCAGCAAAATATGCTGGTCTTGTTTCATCGGCAATTTTCTCTTGCATCGAGATTGTGAAACGCCCAAGCATTGCGACTCCCATCGCGATAATTGCAAGTACGTGCCACCAATAACTTGCGATTCCTAAAACGAGCACAAGTCCTGCTAATCCATAAACACGTCTTCCTGTAAATAATAAAGCTTCCGTCGGCTCATAACTTTTAATCTTTCTCATAAATCCAATTAAAAATGGAACGAGGAATAGAGAATATGTATTTGAACCGATTGAAACGACAGGCCACCATGAAATAAACTGCGTTACCGCATCACCCGGTACAAGAATAAAAATAGGAACGATCCATAAACGCTTTGATTCGTGTAAACCAATCTTTAATCCACGCTTCCCCTTCCTAATCCTCGGCGTCGAATATCCTACTGCGTTTTTAGAAATCAATAAACCTTCTACAATAAGCATAACGCCTAGTAAAATAACAAGGGATACAATGGTACTCTCTTCACCTTCTCGAAGCTGTAAAAAGGAAACTGGTAGCTTAGAAGATAATAGAACACATACAATCGCAATGCTAAATGTATAAGCCGCCGATAAATATCGATACATAGCCGTTAATCCAAATAGTAACGTCCAAATTAAAATGGCCCATAAGCTCGCTTTAGAAACAACAAGTCCAAGCCCAATCGTAACAATAGATACTACTAATCCGTATCCAATCCCTGCAAATAGAGAGGTTCGCAGTTCAAACCAAATATCATAAACTTTAAAAGAAAAATCTTTTCGTTCTCTTAACATACGTAAGTATCCAACGAAGATACTACTTATTACAAATATATAGACAGCAGGGTGTAAGAAAAAACGTCCAACTGCCCGCATTATTTCAAAAATCCACGCCTCCATGAACTCATTCACCACCATTTATATCATTCTTTCTTTTTATATTATCATAACTAAACAAACGTTTGTTTAACACAAAAAAATACAGGCAGCAAACTGCCTGTATTTCTTCTTATTTTGCCATTAATTTTAATGCTGACTGTAATTGTAGATCATTTTCTCCAGAACGAATTTTTTCGATAATTTTAGTTTGAATCGCTTCAGCTGTCTTTTTATCAAGCTGTCCTGTCGCTTCCATCTCATTTGCATTTTGGAATGCTTTCAGAGCCGATTCTGTCTCTTTACTAAAGTATCCATCTTCACGACCTGGTACGTACCCTAAGCTCTTAAGCATTTCTTGAGCATGTTTTACTTGTACATCATTTGAATTGTATGAAAGTGTTTTTTCAATTTGAATTGGTGTCGCATGATAATAATTTGGTTGCTTCACTTCTACTGTTGGCGCGATTCCTTTTTTATGAATCCAGTTCCCATCCGGTGTTAACCATTTAAACATCGTTAATTTAATGTTGCTGCCGTCTTTAAATGGAACAGCTTGCTGGACAGTACCTTTACCAAATGTCTTTTCACCAATTAAATCGTATCCTTCTCCTTCTTTTAGCGCACCCGCTAAAATCTCTGAAGCAGAAGCACTTCCATTATCAATTAATACTGAAATTGGATATGGTTTTCTCTCTTTCAGTTCCGTAGAGAATTTCTTCTTCTCACCATTTCGCTGCTCTACTTGTAGCATCGGCTTTTTATTCGTCATAATTTCCCCTAGTATATCTTCTACACTATTTAAATAGCCACCAGGATTACCACGTACGTCAATAACTAAGCCTTTTATATTTTTCTTCTCTAACTCTTTTAACTGATCCTTAAATTCTTTCGCTGTATTTTCAGCAAAAGAAGTGATTTGCATATAACCGATATCTTTTCCACTCTCTTGCTTCACAGAACTAAATACTGTAAAGATTGGAATCTTTTCACGCTTAATTTTAAATACGATCGGATCAGTTACTCCCGCACGTTTAATTTCAATTGCGACAGTCGTTCCCTTTTTACCACGAATTTTTAATACTGCTTCTTCACGTGATAAGTCTTTCACACTGTTTCCATCTACAGATAAAATTTGGTCATTCGGTTTAATTCCTATCTTTTCTGCTGGTGAACCTTTAATTGGCGATACGATAATAAGCTTACCGTCCGTCTTGTTCACCTCAGCCCCAATCCCCTCTAATTCGGGATCAAGCGATTCACTAAACTGTTTGGCTGTTTCTTTATCCATATACGTGGAATAAGGGTCCTTCAGCGTAGACAACATACCTTGTATTGCACCTTCAACTAACTTTTCATCTTTCACGTCTTCCACATAACGTGAATCAATTAGTGCATACGCCTCATTAATTTTTGCCAAATTCCCTTGCGCAGTGCTAGCATTCCCACTCGAAATTGTTTGCGTTACTTCTGATGGGTTAACCCCAAATACAGACATGCCTGCAAACATTCCGCCAGCACCAATTAAAAATGCAACAACCATTCCAATAATTGCAACTCTACGTTTCAATGCGGAATTCCCCTTTCCAAAACACACAGGTGGTGTAGCAAAAGGCATCACACAGTGTGTGATGCCTTTACCTATTTCTACTATATGATAAGCTTGTACGAATTATGTTTGCAACTTTTTATACTTTTAAGAAGCGACGAATTGACATTACACTTCCCCACATACCGATTAAAGCACCGATTAACACTAGTAAACCAGCTAATTGGAATACGAACGGACTGTATGGTAGAAGCTCGAAAATTGTTCCGCCAAGTTTTTCATTAAACACACCTTGCAACGAATTATACGTAATTAGAATTAGGCCAATTGGAATAATTGATCCTAATACTCCTAAGAATAATCCCTCTAGCAAGAATGGCCAACGAATAAACCAGTTTGTTGCACCAACAAGTTTCATAATTTCAATTTCTGTACTACGAGCATAAATTGTAATTTTAATTGTATTAGAGATTAAGAACATCGCTGTGAATAAAAGACCAGCAATTAACGCAATCCCAATGTTACGACCAGTTTTTACAGTATCAAATAATCGTTCAACTTGCCCTTTTCCGTACTGAACATTACTAACAAACTGCATTTTTTCAACCTTCTTCGCGATTGTCGCTGTATCGGTTGGCTCTTTTGCTTTTACAACGAATACGTTTTTAAGTGGATTATCTTGTTCAAATAACTCAAACGTTTTTCCACTATCACCTAAGCTTTTAATTAAACGTTTTAACTCTTCTTCTTTAGAAGAATATTTAATAGAATCTACTTTTGCAATCTTACTCATATCTTCTTCTAATTTCTTTTGATCCGCTTCTTTTGCAGCTGGATCAATGTGTACACGAATCTCTACATCTTGCTCTACTTTCGTCGCAAAATGGTTCATATTCATAATCGCTGTTAAAAAGACACCTACAAGTAATAATGTAACTGTTACTGCACTAACAGAAGCAAATGTCATCCATCCGTTACGTGATAGATTCTTTACACCTTCTCGCAAATGTCGACTAAGGGTCTTAGCCTTCATATCCGTATCCTCCCTCAATCTCATCTCGAACAATTTTTCCGCCTTCAATCGCGATTACACGATGACGGATTGTATTTACGATATCTGCATTATGCGTCGCCATAACGATCGTTGTGCCGCGCTCATTAATGCGAGTAAAAATATTCATAATATCAAGAGCTGTTTCAATATCTAAGTTACCTGTTGGCTCATCGGCAATTACAACCTTTGGTCTATTTACAATTGCTCTTGCAATAGCCACACGTTGTTGCTCCCCACCTGAAAGCTCACTTGGAAGTGCGTCTGCACGATCTTCAAGGCCTACAAGACCTAGCACTTCTGTTACACGCTCACGAATTGCATCCGGTTCTTCTTCAATTACTTCTAAAGCAAACGAAACATTCTCATATACCGTTAATTTAGGTAGCAATTTAAAATCTTGGAAAATTACGCCTAATTGACGACGAAAATACGGAACGTCTCTTTCTGCCAATGTTTCGATAGTAAGTCCATTTACATTAATAGATCCTGTAGATGGTTTCTCTTCACGATACATCATTTTAATAAATGTAGATTTCCCGGCTCCACTCGGTCCAACTACGTATACGAATTCACCTTGTTTAATGTTAACTGTAAGACCAGCAATGGCTTTCATACCATTCGGGTACTCCTTATAAACATTCGTCATTTTTATCATTATTTATCACCCAATACTTAATGATTTTTTTCGAAATACTTTTCTGTACATCTGAAAATAAAAGACATCCTTCATTTTCATTTATTCATCCTTGTTGAAGGTAGTTTACTTATGCTTTCTCATAAGCAATACCACTCTATGTAATATATTTCAGCAAAATTCTACAAACCCCATTGTAACATCAAACGGTTTCCAATTTGGATACATTTTTGTTACAGTTATGTTACATACCAGAAAAAAGGAAAACGAGTTGACTATATTATCAACTCGTCCATTTCACCTTTTTTATTTATGTTCAGCTAACCATTCAGATACTTTTTTCGCATCTTCACCTTGAATAAGTCCTGGTGACATTGAACCGCGGCCTTTTTTAATAATCTCTTCGATATCTGCAGCGTCGTACTTACCGCCTACTTTTCTTAAATCAGGTCCAGTTGCCCCTGATAAATCTGTTGCGTGACATCCCGCACAACTTCTTTGGAAAATTTGTTCTGCGCTGTCTGTGCTTGCAGACTGTTTCGAAGACTTACTCTCTTCTTTATTTCCGCATGCTCCTAAAGCAAAAACAACTGATGTCCCTAGCGCAATAGCCAACAATTTCTTTTTCACTTCTATCGCTCCCTATTGTTGATATTCTTTTTATTCCTAACACACTCATTTTCATTATAAGCATTATCTTTATATAGAAAAACTAAGGTGTATTTCATATTCCTCAAAAATACAGTGAGAACCTTGATAAAATAAAGCTTTTATAAGTTGTTTCAATTCTGTGAACAACTTATAAAACTTCTATAAAGTATCCTTTTTAAAAGGAAAATTAGAAAAGTTCTATATAAATCTTTACCCTATTACCGCTCTATTTTACTATTCTCTACTTTTTACAAAACAATATACAGCATTGTAATCTACATATAATCCCATCAAAAAGAGAAGTTGTCGTTTCCAACTTCTCTTCCTCTTTACTTCATCTATAAAAATAAAATCAAATTCTTTATATCCTCTATTGTCCTCAGCATGCGCCAACAATTTCGTTGGCTTTTTTTCGCTTATTAGATGCGAGAACGTAAGTAAGCATCAATAAATGGATCAATCTCTCCATCCATAACAGCTTGTACGTTACCAACCTCCGTATTTGTACGATGGTCTTTTACAAGAGAATACGGGTGGAATACATAAGAACGGATTTGGCTACCCCATCCGATTTCTTTTTGCTCTCCGCGAATTTCATCTAATTCTGCTTGTTGCTCTTCTAGTTTCTTTTGATATAATTTCGCTTTTAACATTTTCATCGCATGCTCACGGTTTTTAATTTGAGAACGCTCCGACTGACATGTTACAACCGTATTTGTCGGTGTATGTGTAATACGAACTGCTGAATCTGTCGTATTTACGTGCTGCCCACCAGCTCCACTTGCTCGGTACGTATCAATTTTTAAATCTTCTGTACGTACTTCGATTTCAACTTCATCATTGAACTCTGGTACAACTTCACAAGATACGAACGATGTATGACGGCGCCCTGAAGAATCGAATGGTGAAATACGTACAAGACGATGTACACCTTTCTCTGCTTTTAAGTAACCGTAAGCGTTATGACCTTTAATTAATAAAGTTACACTCTTAATACCAGCTTCATCACCTGGTAAATAATCAACCGTTTCTACTTTGAATCCGCGTTTTTCAGCCCAGCGTGTGTACATACGTAATAACATAGAACCCCAGTCTTGTGACTCAGTTCCACCTGCACCTGGATGTAATTCTAAAATCGCATTATTTTTATCATAAGGATCACTTAATAGTAACTGAAGCTCATACTCATTCATTTCTTGAATTAAGCCTTTTACTTCTGATTCTAATTCCTCATGTAAATCTTCATCATACTCTTCTTTTAAAAGCTCATGCGTGATTTCTAAATTTTCAAACGTCTCATCTAACTGACGGAACTTTCCAACCATATCTTTTAACGCATTCGCTTCATTAATTACAGCTTGTGCGCCTTGTTGGTCATCCCAAAATCCTGCGCCCATCATTTTTTCTTCTAATTCTGCAATTTGTTTCTCCTTAGTAGGGAGGTCAAAGAGACCCCCTAAAAGCCGCTAATCGCTTAGCCATTTTCTCTAATTCCTGTCTAATTTCTACTAATTCCATTTCCTTCACCTCTATGTAATTGCTGTTACTTTCGTATGAAAACAAGGGAAACTCTCTCCACTTATTACGGAGAGAGTTTAATCCTTCTTAATTATACATTTTTGATATAAAAGTTTGCAAAACAGCCAAAGCTACCGTCCTATATTACTGAACGATACCACAGCAGTTTTTATATTTTTTACCACTACCACATTTACATAAATCGTTGCGGCCCACTTGGTCACCTTTTACAACTGGCTTTTTCTTTGCTTCTTCGCCATCGCTAGAAGGATGAACAGCTTCACCTTGAACAACTTCTTGACGTTCTAAGTTTTGTTCAATTTCAGCTTTCATAATGTAACGAGAAATTTCCTCTTCAATAGAAGCAACCATTGACTCGAACATCGCGAACCCTTCCATTTGGTACTCACGAAGTGGATCGATTTGACCGTAAGCACGTAAATGAATACCTTCACGAAGGTGATCCATTGCATCAATATGCTCTGTCCATTTCGTATCTACAACGCGGAATACAACAACCTTCTCAAACTCACGCATTTGCTCTTCTGGCATAAGCTTTTCTTTTTCATTGTATCGCTCTATTAATTTCGCGATAATCGGTTCGCTCATTTCCTCAGGAGCAAGGCGACGTAATTCTTCTTCTTTTACATCTCCGTCTTGAAGAAGGTTTGTATTTAAGTAGTCAACAAGACCTTTAATGTTCCAATCTTCTTCAATTTCCTCTTGCGTATGAAGGGCAACAGCACGTTCTACTGTAGATTTCATCATACCTTCAATAATGCCGCGTAAGTTGTCAGACTCCATTACCTCTTGACGCTGTTTGTAAATAACTTCACGTTGTTGACGAAGTACATCATCATATTGCAGTAACTGCTTACGTGCATCATAGTTATTTCCTTCAACACGTTTTTGTGCAGATTCTACCGCACGAGAAACCATTTTACTTTCAATCGGCTGAGAATCATCCATACCAAGGCGGTCCATCATTGCTTTCATATTATCTGAACCAAATCGGCGCATTAATTCATCTTCCATCGATAAGTAGAACTGCGTAACACCAGGGTCCCCTTGACGACCAGCACGACCACGTAACTGATTATCAATACGACGACTTTCGTGACGCTCTGTACCGATAACTGCTAAACCAACGTTTTTCACATCGTCTCCAAGCTTAATATCTGTACCACGACCTGCCATGTTCGTCGCGATTGTTACAGCACCTTTCATACCAGCCTCTGCAATGATATCTGCTTCACGAGCATGGTTTTTCGCATTTAAGATGTTATGACGTACACCTTTACGCGTTAACATTTTTGAAATAAGCTCTGAAGTTTCAATTGCAACTGTACCTACAAGAACAGGTTGTCCTTTTTTATGACGATTTACAATATCCTCAACAACAGCATTGAACTTACCTTCCATTGATTTAAAGATTAAATCGGCACGATCATCACGAATAATCGGTTTGTTGGTCGGAATTACAATAACGTTCATATTGTAAATGTTACGGAATTCCTCTTCCTCTGTTTTCGCTGTACCAGTCATACCAGATAATTTTTCATACATACGGAAGTAGTTCTGGAATGTAATTGTTGCAAGCGTCATGCTTTCATTTTGAATTTCTACACCTTCTTTTGCTTCAATCGCTTGGTGTAATCCTTCGCTATAACGACGACCTTTCATAAGACGACCAGTGAATTGGTCTACAATTACGATTTCGCCTTCTTGTACAACATAATCTGTATCACGGTGCATAACAACGTGTGCACGAAGTCCCTGATTAATATGGTGAAGAAGTGCTACATGTTTTAAATCGAATAAGTTTTCAATATGGAAAGCTTTCTCCGCTTTCGTAATACCATCTTCTGTTAGCATTACATTTTTCGTTTTCACATCAAATGAATAATCTTTTTCATTTTCTAACGTACGAACAAATGCATTTGCAAACATGTATAGCTCTGTTGATTTTTGAGCTTGTCCTGAAATAATAAGCGGCGTACGTGCTTCATCGACTAAAATAGAATCGACTTCATCGATAATAGCAAAGTGAAGTGGACGTTGAACGCACTGCTCTTTATATAAAACCATGTTATCACGTAAGTAATCGAATCCAAGCTCATTATTTGTGCTATACGTAATATCAGCAGCATAAGCCTCTTGTTTCTCTTCGCGTGACATACTATTTAAGTTAATTCCTACCGTTAAGCCAAGGAACTCATGAAGTTGTCCCATTTCGCTCGCATCACGTTGTGCTAAATATTCATTGACTGTAACAACATGAACACCTTTTCCTGTTAAAGCATTTAAATATACAGGTAATGTAGATGTTAACGTTTTACCTTCACCCGTTTTCATCTCAGAAATATTCCCTTCATGTAAGGCAATACCACCCATTAACTGTACGCCATATGGACGCATTCCAAGAACACGAGTTGCCGCTTCGCGAACAACTGCAAAAGCTTCAGGTAGTAGATCATCTACTGTTTCACCTTTTGTTAGACGTTCTTTAAATTCAAGCGTCTTTCCTTTTAATTGTTCATCAGTTAGTGGCTTAATAGATGACTCTAATGCATCAATTTGCTCAACTGTCTTTTGCATACGTTTAATTTGGCGTTGATTTACATCAAACACCTTTTTTAAAATACCGATCATAGGAAATACGCTCCTCTTTTTATTAAAATAAAACTTCCGATTGTTTTCTTTTTCTCTATTACAATCAGTCGTTATAAAAATCAAATGTATGTTATGCCAATTTTTCTCCTAATTAAAAAAACTAAAATGTATATACCTAATGATAATTGTAACACTTGTCTCATAACTATGACAACAATCGGCAAGATGTCGGGCCTTATATTCAGAAAAAGTTTTTATTTCATTTGTTACGTTCCTTTTCTCTGTCTCGCTATTTCAATTTCACGTTACAAATTTCGTATTAAATCTAAGTCATATTCTTTCAAGTTTCCTTTTAAAGAATATGACTACCAGAAATTCCTTAATAAAATCTAAATCGACAATTACAAAAAGCCGGAAACTTTGCAGGTGCAGCATCCATAGATACTTACACCTACAAAAAAACTCCGACTTTAAAAGATATTGTTATGTTGCAAGATCTACAAACACCATTAAAATATAGCTGTATCAATCATAAATTTTATTAATTTATCGGTATTTCTAATTCATGATATTTCCCTTTCTTATCCTTTATACAAGAAATGAATTTCACTTTAGTTGATTCATTTGAAAAGTTTTTATAATTTTTATAAGGGTCATCTCCTATAAAATAATTTGTCCCTATATACCCTCGTACTGTTTTACCAGCAGGTATTACAGGATCAAACTGATATTTTTTAGGTAATTCCATTGAATAAGGGATTAAATTATAAAACTCACCTATTTTAGAATAAAACATTGTATCGGAAATAGACTTATTACTAAGCAAGTTAATATCTCGATTTGTTGTATTTGTAATATCTAAAGGTAAAACATACGTCACTACTTCACGGTCTTCATAGGGATCATAAACTTTTGTAGGATCAAGAGGATTGAGTGCATGAAACGTAACTCCTTGCCCATCTTCAAAAGTTCTATTAGATAAAAACTCATCTTTTACCACTTTATAAGATTCATTATTAAGATTTAATGTTTTAAATCTTAATAAACTAGCAAATATACATAGCAACAGACACAATCCAATACTTATTAAGATATGTTTTCTCGTCACTCTTAATCTACCAACTTTCCATTATTAACATGTACAATACGATCTACCATTTCATTATCTAGAACATGCACATCATGACTGGCTACAACAATAGTCGTTCCCTTGGCTTTTTCTACTTTCAAAATATCTAAAACATCTTTTATCCCATCACTATCTAAAGCATTAGTTGGCTCGTCTAATAACAGTAATTTGGGTTGTTCCATTAAAGCTTGCGCTATCCCTAAACGTTGTTTCATACCTAAAGAGTATCTTTTATACTTTCTCTTATCTGTTTTATCAAGTCCAACCCTTTGAATAATATTATAAATCTCCTCATCGGAGATTTTATTGTTAATCGATGATAAAAATTTCAAATTCTGAAAACCAGTATACCCTGGAATAAAACTTGGATATTCAATCAATATTCCCATAGAATCAGGAAATTGCTTTTGTTTTCCAATTATTTCATTATCTATATAAACAACTCCAGAATTCAAGCGCATTAACCCTGATATAGCGCGTAAAATCATCGTTTTACCAGAGCCATTATGCCCCTTCAAAACTAAAAATTCGCCTTTTTTTACTGACAAACTAATATTATCTAACACAATATTTCCTTTTAATCTTTTCGTCATACATTCACATTTAATATAATTGTCCATAAATTATTCACCTATCACATCTAGTTTTTTAAAACAAAAACTACCTAATAAAATCATTACAACAACAATTACTACTCCTATTAAAAGTAAATCATTATATTGAATAGATTGATTATTACCTAAAGTCAATTGAATTGAACTGTGATCAACAAAATACCAACGATTTGGCATAACAAAAGAGCCTAAAAAATAAATACTATGAAAGAAAATAGACAAAAATAGGTACAACAACATTAGTACAAAAACAATAGTTATCGGTATATAAAAAGTTAAAAACTCAAAAATCAAAGCTAATAAAAAGCTTATAATTATTTGAATTAGCATAGTACCTAATATCTTATAAGGAAATTGACTATATAAATTTAAAAAATTATACTCGCCTAAAGAAAGCAAATAGTAAGCGCTAAACCAAATAAAATACATACCAATCCAAATAATAATTATATAAAAAAACAAAGATAATATTTTCGTTAACCACAGAAAATGCTTCTTCTTAACACGAGGAAATAAATAAACACCATTCTGTTGAATATCTGAAAAAGCAAAATTCCCTACAAGCAACAAAGGAGTGATTTGAAAGAATATCCAATAAAAAGGGATAGAAAATCGTCCCTCCTTATAAAAATAAAATAAATCCACAAAATCTACTCCATGAAAAAATCGATAAAAGGTAGCATCTACTAATACAGATTCTTTACCATTACTAAGAGGCTGATTGTATAAAAAGGCAATTGCAATAATAGCGTAAATTAAGAATAAAAAAACCATTATCTTGATGGAATCTCGAAACCTTACATATAAATCTCTTTTTAACAAATAATATAAGATCATAATGTAAACTAGACCACCTCTGTCTCATCATTCATAGAAATATAACTTTTTTTAGATAAAATCCATACACTTATAAAAAAGATAAAAAAACAGCCAAATAAGCGTATAAATAAACCAGTAGCATCTTCAAAGACATTTATATAAAAAGCATTTGTAAATAAAAATCCATGTAATATAAATCTATCTAATAAAACAGCAGTAATCATACATATTATTACAAGTAAACTAGGTAAAAATAATTGCAATAAAGCACTTATCATACATATAAAAACACTCGCAAATAATTGAATGCAAAATAATAATGGATAATTTACATCAACACTAGTTACAGCCATCATAGTTGACATCAAAAACAACTGTAAAATCATACTCCCAGCAAAAAAGTAAACAAAAACGAATAATTTTAAATAATATATAGAAACTAATTTCAATGCATTATTCACTCTGTAAACAACATAAATACTAAAAAAGTTCGACATAGAATATACAGAAAAAACAATTGTTAAAGGAATAAATATAGTCGACAAATTATACAACGACATAACCTTATACAAAGCTTCCAATTCGTTCATTTTCTCTTTTACAATTCCGGGTTCAAAATAATTGAACAAGCAACCAATGATACTAACATTAAGTACAAAAAGAATACTTAACCAAACATATTTCATCCTTATAGTTTCTTTCATAACATTATAAAAGAACATGCTTCCTACTCCCCCGTAAATAAAGAACTACAGAACAAAACCAAATACATAACAGTACACTAAGAAAAATTTGTAATTCAAAAAAGCCAAAATCTTTAATTAAATAATCTTTAGGATTGAGAATCCCTTTCCCAATACCAAGCCAAAAAATATGTAAAATAAATGGAACTAAATAAATAAAATAAACTCGTTTTATAAAAAACGAAACTGATAAAGCTAAACTCGAAAAAGCCGCACCGTATAAGCCATTTAAAAATACATACATTAGAAAATATAAAGTAGGGTACTTATAATAAACTATATGAAATTGAGCTGTTGGCGAAACAGTAGAAGCCATATAATTTAATATTGGATGCGGAGCAACTGTTGGATAAGTCATCACATATAAATAAAAATTAAATAGTAAAGGGACACTTATAATAAAAAAAGATACAATAAAATTAATAAAATAAAGCAGCTTAAAATAATAACATGTTCCCATCTTAGAAATAACAGGATAAATAAATCCATAATTTTTATCAATTCTATAAATCCCTGCTACAGCCATTGCGGAAAGCATAGGAAATATAAGTAAATAAAACTCACTATAAAACGATAATCTATTAAAATATAAAATATTAGATAAATATGGGGATACCTTTATAATCCCAGCATCGTTAAATCCTTTAGTTGTCACAAACATAGCAATATATTGAGCAATAACAATTACTAACATAATAAATAAAGACAACCAAAACATCCTACCTTTTAAAATCCTTCCTAAAAAGTAACTCATCTATAGCTCCTCCATAAACCATTAAGTTTAAATCTTTTTTAATATGAACAATTGATCCGCAACACCATAACATTTCTTTTCTTTATTTAACCAAATGTAACGAAAAGAAACATTTGCTCTCTCTCCTTCAAATTTAGGAAACTCAACTTCATACTGATAAACATCATTTGCGCCTTTTCTTTTTACACTCTTAACTTCTTGTTTCCACTGAATTACTTCTCCATCAGTTTGTTCAATCCGTCCCAAGAGATACGTTGGTTTTTTCTTATTCGTAACACCCGTCAAAAAAACATAATAATTTTCTGGTATAACTCCTAATTTCAATTTTTTATTTGAAAGCTTATCCTCTATTAAACTATCATTTTTTTCTATTTGTCCTTGAAAGAAATCATCACCATTTTCACTTTCCAAAAACACTTGTTCAAAAACAGTATTTTTGTTAATTCCTTTTAATTCAATACTTTTCAAATTATCTTTTTCCGTTAAAGTATCTTCAATATGTACAATAGGTTCATCTACTTTCTTTTGACAAGAAACTAAGAAACTAATACTCAATATAAAAAAACAAACTAAAATATATTTTGAAATAAACCTCATTACAGCTCCTCCTATTTTAAAAATGAAATAGCAGGAAAAGTCGTATAATCCGGATTTGAAACTATACGACTTTTTCTAGCACTATAAAATAAATAATTTCAATTTATAATTTCTAAATCAATATTCAATGTAAGGTCCACTAGGTCTTACACTATCAGGACTCCAAGCAGTAGGATAAGCATTATTTTCTCTAGAATAACCACCAAATCTCACAGGCACATTTTTCCCATGGTTTTCATATGCATAATTTTGAAAAAGATATGTTCTACCTGGTATCACTGTTCCTTCATGCTTACCTGAAACATTTACCCATTTTCTATCTTCTGCACTTTTATTTTTATCTGCTTCTGTCCAAACATTGAAAGAACCTCCGCCCTTCTCACTGCTCTTCACACGCATATACATAGAGGTAGGCGTCTCTTTAGGACGTGCATTAGTATAATCATATGGACTCCAAAGTCTAAAGGTAAAATTCACATGGTCATCCCTTGTACTAGCCTTAGCCGGTTCGGTTAAAGCAAAAGTACTAGCTAAAATACCTAACGATAAAACAGATCCAAACATAAAACGACTTTTTTCTTAATGCCCACTAAAAGCACCTCCGATAATTTGTAGCATTATATTGATTGTATTTTTCCACTGAAGGAACAAAATCAATATAATACAATATTATGGTAACAACACCTCAACACACCTTCAATGGATTTCAGAATATTTAATATTACTTTTACACTTGCGAACATTTCGTTAAATTTTTAAAAACAATACTATATCCCTAGCAAAGAATTACTTGTAAAGGTAGCTACATTCCTATGCCTGTTCCAAATAATAAAGAGTAACTCACCTCTCTAAGTTTCGAATTTTCTCCTGCTGTTTTGAGGAAATACCGCCTAAAAATCACTTCTTAATGAAATCGGCTACTTATAAAACTTTTTTAACCTTGCTGCGAAAAATACAAAAAAAGCGCAGCCATTTCGGCTGCGCTTTCGAATTATTATTTAGTTTCGATTAAACCGTATTTCCCATCTTTACGGCCATATACAACATTAGTTTCGTTTGTATCAGCATTTGTGAAGACGAAGAAATTATGTCCTAGCATATCCATTTGTAGGATTGCCTCTTCAACGTCCATCGGTTTTAAATCGAATCGTTTTGTACGTACAAGTTCTAATTCATCTTCTTCTACCTCATCCAAAACAGCTACTGCTTCTGGAAGGATAAAGTTCGTTTTCATAGAACCTTTCTCACGTAACTTACGATTTACTTTTGTTTTATGTTTACGAATTTGTCGCTCAATTTTATCAACTACTAAATCGATAGCAGCGTACATATCGCTATTAGTTTCTTCTGCACGAAGTAATAAATCAGTAAATGGTATTGTTACCTCGACACGTTGCTTGTCAGAGTATACTTTTAAATTAACTTTAATCTCTGGGAATGTATCAAAATAACGCTCTAACTTACTTAGTTTTTTCTCTACATATTCCTTTAATGCTGGAGTTACTTCAATATTTTCACCACGAATGTTGAATTTCATAGATGAATTCCTCCTTTCAAGCCTATGTATTATAATTTCGACATTGGCTTAAAAACTCCTTCTAACTTTTTTAAAAAAATTAGTGGAATTGCGATTTTTTTATCGTTTTTTGTTGAAATGAAAAGATGCATCGTTTCTATTTTTATTTTATCCTATTAACATCGTGAATAACGAATATAACTGTGGACAATTCGTTACAGAAAAGAAACAACTTTTTGACAACTTATCCTATAACAAAAACCCCTTGCGAAAAACAAGAGGTTCTACTACATATATATAACGTTGCCACAAACGCAGCTTTCTCTTCCAAAAACAATATACCCTACAGTTTCACAACATTAGCTGCTTGTGGTCCACGTGCTCCATCTACAATGTCAAACTCTACTTGTTGCCCTTCTTCTAATGACTTATATCCATCTTGTTGAATAGCAGAAAAATGGACAAATACATCGTCACCATCTTCACGCTCAATAAACCCAAATCCCTTTTCTGCATTGAACCATTTCACTCTTCCTTGCATGTTCATTCCATTCCCTTCACTCTAAAAATCAGGGCATTCGCCCCATATTTTGACTATAACGAATGACAACATATGAAGTCAAAGAAGACTTATCGCCTTTTTATTATCCCTTTCGACACTGCCATATTAACTTCTACAAAGTGTCAAACTAGATACTTCTCTTGCCCCTCTTTCATATAACAAACTTCCGATTTGCCTAACTGTAATCCCTGTCGTATACACGTCATCAACGAGTAAAATATGTTGCTCAGAAAACATCTCTTCTCCCTGAAAATAAAAAGGATTGCTTCCTGACACCCTTTCTTTACGTGTCTTCTTACTTTGCTTTTCTGTTTCCCTTCTTCTTAATGATGGATAAGAAATTTTGACAGGCAAACAAGTTGCTAATAACTCAGCTTGATTAAAACCACGTTCAATTTCCCTTTCCTTACTAAGCGGAACAGCGATAACGGTTGAAACATTGGCAAAATACTTTTGAAATAAACTTCGAAAAGGACGATAAAAAATGTGCACTAACTCCGCATCCCCCCGAAACTTAAACTGTGCTACTATTTCTTTCATCTCATCATCATACATATATAACGAACGGTTTTTAAAAGAACGATACTTCTCCTCTTTCGTCCACCTTATACAATCTATACAAATACCGTCTTCTTGAAATGAGGCAGGAACAAATTCTAAAGGTCGCCCGCACTCCATGCAAATTTCTCCTATAATATAGGAAAGTTTCTGCTCACATCTATCACATATATATTTTCTATGACACTTTACAAAAAAAGTGTACCAACTAATCTTTTCTACAAAACACTCATCACAAAGTAAACAATGCATTAATCGATCAATCCTTGTTCTTTCGCATTTTTATTCATACCTTGAATATGTTTTTTCGCGCGCACCATCGCCTCTGTCTTGCCATAGTGAAAATAAATGACCTCTCCATACGGTGCTTCAAAGCTCCGCCCTGCTCGGCCCGCAATTTGTACGAGCGCACTTTCTGAAAATATTTCTTCTTCCGCCCCTAAAACTGCGACTTGCAAATTTTTCACCGTTACGCCTCGCTCTAAAATTGTCGTTGTAACTAATAATGGGATTTCTCCCTTTCTGAAAGCCGCTACTTTTTCTTTTCTCCCTGGATCTTCTGCATGTACACCTTCAATTCGATTGTTTAATGGTTTTAACAACAAGCTTATTTCTTCTATATATCGCACATGGGGGACGAATAAAAAAATAGGGAATTTTTTATTTAAGTATGTTTGTAACCACTGTAGTAAAACTCGAGGAATTCTTTTATGAATGAGGTTTTTTTTCCAATTCCCGCACCAACAAAATAAAGGAACTGGCAAAGGATGACGATGATATCGTCCAGAAACAATAACACCTTTTTGTTTACCTTGTTTAAGTTTTCGCTTCCACGTTTCATCTGGAGTCGCAGTTAAATAAATACGCGCCGCTTTTTCTTTCATCGCTTGTTTTACCGCGTACTGTAACATTTGATCTGCACAATATGGAAACGCATCTATCTCATCTACAACCATGACATGAAACGCCCTATAATAACGTAATAATTGATGCGTAGTCGCAACGACTAGTACTGCATCTTTTTCTTTATCCACACTCCCTCCATATAAAGCCGCTACCTTTATATATGGAAATACTTCTTGCAATCTCGGTGCTAATTCCAGAACAACATCCGTTCTCGGCGTTGCGATACAAACTCTTTCTCCTTTTTGAAGCGCTTCGTTAATTCCGTAAAACAACATCTCTGTTTTCCCAGCCCCGCATACAGCCCAAATAAAAAATGATTCTTTTTGCCTAATAGCCTCTATAACTCCTTGCGCCGCCAAATTCTGGCCAGTAGACAACGTACCGTTCCACTGTAACAAGTTTAAATTCTTTTCTCTCTTTCTTTCAGCAATCCCGCGAACAAGTACAGCACATTCACTTACCCTCCCCATCGTTATACACTTCCGGCAATATGCGCACACTTTACTGCACCTTTTACATAAAAACGACGCAAATAGCCGCCGATCTACATTTCCGCAGCGTTGGCACATATATTTAGAATTCTTCTTTTTTACACCTTGTACACATACGATCTCTCCCCTCTTTTTCAAATCGTTTAATTCCCTCTGTAAATCTGAAGAAAGTTCTTCTAATAGCAACTGTTTCCCCGCTAGCATCAACAATCACCTCCAGCACTACTATAAACCTTTCTCATCATCTCGTAAAAACTCAAAAAAGCCGATAACCTACTTATAAAATAGTAAGCTATCGACTTTATACACGTTTTTTATTCTTTTATAAATCCTAGAATCGACCGTATCCTAAGAAATGTTTTTGGTTATACGAACTGTTAATATCACCGTACGCAATTCCTTTATCACTAGCATGAATCATTTGGCCATTACCAACGTAAATACCGATGTGAGATGGACCTGCTTTATAAGTACCTTGGAAGAATACTAAATCTCCTGGTTGTGGGCTACTTACTTTTGAAACAGAATTCCAGTAACCATTAACGTCTTGACGACCTACACCAAAGATGTAAGAAATGAATCCACTACAATCAAAACCACCGTTTGATGGAGATGCACTTCCCCAAACATATGGCATACCTAAGTATTGCTTTGCCTTACCAATTACGCCCGGAGTCGGATTTGAATCTGGTGTTGGAGCTGGCTTTTTCTCTTCTTGTTTAGGTGCTTCTTTCTTAGGCTCTTCTTTTTTTGGTTCCTCTTTTTTAGGTTCTTCTTTTTGAGCTTGTCCACCATTGTTTGCTGGTGCAGCTTGCTCTGCAGGTGCTTGTGCTGGTTGAGCTTGCGCAGCTTTAGCAGCTTGCTCTGCTTGTTTTTGAGCAGCAGCTTCTTGTGCAGCTTTTGCTTGTGCTTCTTCTTCGGCAATGCGTTGTAATTGTAATGCTTGTTTCTCAAGCTCTTTCAATTGACCTTCCGTACTTGTCATTGAAGTTACAACTGTATCCATTTTACCGCTTAAATCGTTTACCGCTGTTGCTTTTTTCTCTTTTTCAGCGTCAAGTTCTTTCTTAGCAGTTTCAATTTGAGCTTGTGCTTCTTTTAATTCTTTTTGTTTTTCTTTTACCGTTGCAACATCTTTTTTCACACTAGCTTGGTCTTCTTGTTGTGTTTTCATGATATCTTCATCAGACTCAAGAATTTTAGAAACAGAAGTTAAACGATCAACTAAATCTGCAACGTTTTTAGAGTTTACAAGAACTTCTGTTACAACGTTTGTATTTGGTTGTTCTTGAAGTGCGACTAAACGCTTTCTTAATAGCTCTTCACGTTTTGCAATCTTTGTTTGTAATTCTGCAATATCTTTATTTTTCTTTTCAATTAATTGCTCAGTATCAGCAACTTTTTTCATTGTTTCATCAAGCTTTGCAGCATTCTCTTGAACAGATTTATCTAAACCTTGAATTGTTTTGTTTAAGTCATTCATTTGCTTTTGTAATTCATCACGTTCTTGTTGTTGTTTATGTAAAGTGTCATTTTGTGTGTTAATTTGTGATTTCACGTCAGAAATTTTATCTTCTGCAAATACATTTGGTGTTAGCCCAGAAAACATTAATCCTGCAACTAATGCACAAGATGCCATTTTTAGCTTTTTCATTTTATTTTTTACACCGCTTTCTTTTTTCTTTTTCCGTATATAACCTATAAAATTTATACCATAATTCGGGATTTTTTTTGCTAATGTTACGTTTTTGTAAAACAAATGTAATATTATATGTAGCTCTAGCGCAAAATGCGTATATTTTTGTATGTATGTGTAGAAATTTATATACTTTTCTCACTTCTATAAACAAAGAAAAAACGTAAGGAATTCCTTACGTTTTATTAAATATACGAATACAGATGAAATGCTACTTCATCCATTTCTCAGCCCAATTTTGGACCTCATCCATAACACTTTCTAACGCTTTTCCCTTGTCAGTTAAGCCATACTCGATTCGAACTGGTACTTCTGGATAGACATTACGAACTACAATGCCCTCGCTTTCCAATTCCTTCAAACGCTCTGACAACATACGATCGCTCATATTTGGGATAATATCTGCGATTTCTCTAAAACGTTTCGACTCTTCAAGCAAAGATTTAATAATTAAGCCAGTCCACTTCTTACTAAGCAGAGTAAAAGCTGACTCAAACTTTGGACATAAACAAGAATTATGCTCCATATGTTTCACCTCTCTTCCATTATAATATAGTTTCTTGTAAAAAGTAAGTTATAAAACTTTCCTCATTATTTTATTTTACGTACATTTTACCATTTCCAAATATTAACTTGTCAACTAAACGTAACATACCCGTAAAAAAACCCTCTTAAAAAGAGAGCTTTTTATATCTTTATTACTTCGTATACCATCCAAGACCTAATGCACCTTCACCTAAGTGCGTACCAATTACAGCTCCAAAATAACCTGTACGAATTGTGACGTGAGGATATTTTGCTTCTAATTCTTTCTTCCATTCATTCGCTTCTTCTTCACGTTGTGCATGAATGATAACTGCTTCCATAGGTACACCTTTACTTGCTTGCTCATCAAAAATTTCAATGATACGTTTTAATGCTTTTTTACGTGTACGAATCTTTTCAAACGGAATAATGATTTTATCTCTAAAATATAAAACTGGCTTCACTTGTAACAGACTGCCGATGAAAGCTTGCGCGCTATTTAATCGACCACCACGTTGTAAATGATGTAAATCATCAACTACAAAATAGGCGTCCATCGTTTTCTTCATTTCATCAAAACGAGCGATAATCTCTTTTGGATTCTTTCCTTCACTTGCTAACTTTGCACCTTCACGCACATAAAATCCTTGTACTTCACAACTAATTTCAGAGTCATACGTGTATACATCAATACCTTCTACCATCTGTCCAGCTGTTGTTGATGTTTGATATGTACCACTAATTCCACTTGATAGGTGAATACTAATAACTGCATCATAATCTTTAGCTAGTTCTTCATATAGCTCAACAAACTTTCCGATTGCTGGTTGAGAAGTTTTTGGAAGTTCCTCTTGTTCACGTACTTTCACATAAAAATCATCTGCTGAAATTTCAGCTTCTTCTTGATAAGATTCTGTTCCAAACACAACGTTTAATGGAATCATATATATATTGAGTTCATCACGAATTTGCTTCGGTATATATGCCGTACTATCAGTAACAATAGCTATTTTCATTTTCGTACCTGCCTTATAAAAAGTTTTATTTCCTAATTTTACACGAAAACTACAAATGGTGCATCCATACATGAAAATGCCGGTTGAAATTATACCTACCATCTCGACAAATTACAACAAAAAGATAAAATACTCACCAAAAACTTCAGCATATTTAGAAAAAATGTTTGAATATAAAAAGGCTCGCTTTTAAAATGGAAAGTACTAGTCATTTTGATAGATAGGGGCGTACACAAGTGCTATTACAATATTTTACAATCAAAGACTACGGCGAACACGAAATCGTCATTCAAAAATCAAGATTTATTTGTTATATTAGCCGAGCAACAACTGAGGAAGAGGCTCAAGAATTTATACAAAAAATAAAAAAACAACATTGGAATGCAACACATAATTGTTCCGCTTATTTAATTGGCGAACAAGATCATATTCAAAAGGCAAATGATGACGGTGAGCCTAGCGGTACAGCTGGCGTACCAATGTTAGAGGTACTAAAAAAACGCGGACTAAAAGATACCGTCGTCGTCGTAACACGCTATTTTGGTGGCATTAAACTTGGCGCAGGTGGATTAATTCGTGCATATGGAAAGTGTACAAGCGAAGGCATTAATCATGTCGGTGTTGTCCAGCGAAAACTAATGCGTGTGATGCAAACCGAGATTGATTACACATTACTTGGCAAAGTGGAAAATGAATTACGCAATTCAAAATATGCCATTAAAGATATTCATTATCTAGAAAATGTCACATTTGATACGTATGTAGAAGAAGACGGCAAACAAGCATTTACAGATTGGATGATTGAATTAACAAACGGGAAATGTACAATTACAGAAGGAGATATGTTGTACTTAGAACAAGATGTTATCTAAGCATAACCCATTTATCACCTTCAAAGATTAATGTAGTGAATTACTTCCCTACAAATGAACTAACGAACTAAGGAGATTATATATGGAAGAACGTTATTATCATCTCCAAAATAGCAGAATAAAAAAGAAGCGAAGAAGGAAACTTTTCTTCTTCCTTATTTTCGCATTTTTATTTGGCGGTATAGGAGTTTATGTGTTAAATTCTTACTCATCTCTTATGGGGATGTATAGTGGTTTTACTCGTGAAAAATCGGATTTAAGAAACGAGGATGTAGAAATTACAAAGGAACCTTTTACAATTCTCATTATGGGTATAGAAGATTATGCGACAGATGGTCAAAATGGTCGTACAGACTCATTAATGTTTGCAACAGTCAATCCGAAAACTAAAAAGGTTTCACTTATGAGCATTCCTCGTGATAGCCGCGTTCCGATTGTTGGAAAGGGAAAAGAAGACAAAATTAATGCCGCCCATGCTTACGGTGGAGAGGAAATGGCAATCAAAACTGTAGAAGGTTTTCTAAAAGTTCCTGTAGACCATTATATTAAAATTGATTTCCAAGGCTTTAAAGGTATCGTTGATGCTGTTGGCGGTGTTACCGTTGACGTACCCTTCGATTTTTGGGAGCGCTCTGACGTGGATTACTACAAAAAAATTCAATTTAAGCAAGGACAGCAAAACTTAAACGGTGAAGAAGCACTTGCTTACGTCCGTATGCGAAAGCAAGATCCAAATGGCGATTATGGTCGTGCTGCTAGACAAAGACAATTACTGGCCGCTGTTGCCCAAAAGCTAAACTCCACCTCTACTGTATTTAAAATTAAAGATTTAACGACTGTAGTTGGAAAATATATAAAAACCGACATTCCTATTTCAGACGGACTTGCTCTTTACAATAAACTCTCTGGATTTGATCCTTCTACAATACAAACGTTAAAGCTTGAAGGCGAAGACAAAAAGATAGGCGGTATTTATTACTTCCTTCCAGATCCAATCAGTGTCGAAACGGTGCGTAACGAAATTGAAAAAGAATTAGGAGAAAAAGCAAAAAATCCAACTACAAAAAACAATTCAAATCCTGATTCAAATTCAAGTTCTAATTCTAACGAACAAACAAAAAAAGCAACAAACCAAAATAAAACACCAACTGATCCGCCACCTTCTACAAATGCTCATGCAGAGTGGATTATGCGCAATCAGCCGTAACAAAAAGGCCCAATCTATGCGATTGGGCCTTTTTTATTTACTTATTAAAGTGCTGTAAAATTGCTTCTACAATACGCTCTGATGCACGACCATCACCGTAAGGGTTAGATGCTTTCGCCATCTTATCATGAGCTTCTTTATCTGATAACAGCTCATCAGCAAGACCAAAGATTGTCTCTTCGTCTGTTCCTGCTAATTTCAGCGTACCTGCTTCAATACCTTCAGGGCGCTCTGTTGTATCACGAAGAACAAGAACTGGTACACCAAGTGATGGAGCTTCTTCTTGTACACCACCAGAATCCGTTAACATTAAGTATGAACGAGCTGCAACATTGTGGAAATCAATTACATCTAGCGGCTCAATTAAATGAATACGGTTATGTTCACCTAAAATTTCATTTGCTATTTCACGAACAACAGGGTTCATATGAACAGGGTACACAACTTGTACATCTTCATGTTTGTCAACAAGACGCTTAATTGCACGGAACATATTACGCATCGGTTCACCTAAGTTTTCACGGCGGTGAGCTGTCATAAGTACAAGACGATCATTTCCAAGTTTCTCTAGTACAGGATGACTATATGTTTCTTTTACAGTCGTTTGTAGTGCGTCAATCGCTGTATTTCCTGTAATGAAAATACGTGACTCATCTTTATTTTCCTTCTGTAAGTTCGTTGCTGATTTTGCTGTCGGTGAGAAATGAAGATCCGCCATTACACCTGTTAATTGACGATTCATCTCTTCTGGGTATGGAGAATACTTATCCCATGTACGAAGGCCCGCCTCAACATGACCTACTGGAATTTGATTATAAAAAGCAGCTAAACTTGCAATAAATGTTGTTGTTGTATCACCATGTACAAGTACAATATCCGGCTTCGCTTCTTTCATTACTTTATCCAAACCTTCTAAACCACGCGTTGTAACATCAATTAAAGTTTGGCGGTCTTTCATAATATTTAAATCGAAATCTGGCGTAATTCCAAAGATACTTAATACTTGATCTAACATTTGGCGATGTTGTGCTGTTACAGTCACAATCGATTCAATTTTTTCTGGGTGTTTTTGCAACTCTAATACAAGAGGTGCCATTTTAATTGCTTCTGGACGTGTCCCGAAAATTGTCATTACTTTTAAACGTTCAGTCATGTGATTGCCTCTTTTCTTTCACTAATTACAGCTTCTATTATGACATATAAAAATATACATGAGTACATCCCTTTTTAACGCATAACAGAAACTTTTCTATTACAAATACTTTTTCTTCCCACCGAGTAATAATCTATCTTTTGTTTCTTAACATCTTCATCAGTATAACAATTTCTCCCATCAAATAAAATAGGCTCCCTCATAAGTTGTACGTACTTTTCTAACGGATAAGTTTGAATATCTCCCCATTCTGTTACGATAAAAACCGCACTCGCATCTCTAATCGATTCATCTATACATCTACTATATTGTATAGCATCTCCAAATATATTCTTTACATATTGAATTGCTTTTGGGTCATAAAGAACAATATCTGCACCTATATTAATTAATGCTTCTATTATAATAAGAGATGATGCCTCTCTAATATCATCCGTATTCGGTTTAAAGGATGCGCCAAGAACTGCAATCCGCTTTTTATTCATGTTCATAACTTTTTTCGCTTTTTCAATCAATAGCAGCTGTTGCTTATTATTTACTTCAATAACTGCTTTTAACAAACGAAAATCATGAGCAACATTTCCCGCAATTTGTACCAGTGCTTTCGTATCTTTCGGAAAACACGACCCTCCGTAGCCAATGCCCGCATTTAAAAAAGATGCACCGATTCTCTTATCCATTCCCATCCCTTTGGCAACATCCAATACATTCGCGCCTACCTTCTCACATATATTTGAAATTTCATTAATGAAACTAATCTTTGTAGCTAAAAAGGCGTTCGACGCGTATTTAATCATCTCCGCACTTTTAATATCTGTAACATACGTTTCTAAGCATAATTGACTATACAAACTCTCTACTCTTCTTGCTACTTCCTTACTATCCGCTCCAATTACAATACGATCTCCATGAAAGAAATCATAAATACCTGAACCCTCACGCAAAAACTCTGGATTCGATACGATATGTACTGTATGCCTCCCTTTTAACTTCTCCTCAATCCATCCCTTCATTACATCATTTGTACCTACTGGAACTGTACTTTTTGTAACAACAATAATATCGTTCGTCGCATATAATCCAATATCATTACAAGCACTCTGAATATACGTTAAATCTGCCGTCCCATCTAATAAAGGTGGTGTTCCAACTGCAATAAATATAAACTCTACATCATCAAATGCCTCTTCTTTATTTGATGTAAAAGTTAAAGCATTATTCTCATATGCATAATTTATTAATTCATGTAATCTGGCCTCATAAATAGGTAAATCCCCTTGTTTTATCCGTTCAATTTTTTCATCATCTATATCAAAACATGTAACTGAATGCCCTAATTTTGCCAATCCTACTCCTGTAATCAATCCAACATATCCAGTACCTACTATCGTAATTTTCATTTCCTTTTCGCACAGGAATTTACAATAGAAAAGATATGAAATATAGAACTCTCCCTGCGCTTCCCCCTCTCATATTAAAAATGAGAAAACCCTTTTCCTTCTTCATTATATGAATTACTTCCCTTATTTTTTTTAAAGTTTTTGTAAAATTAAATGCACTATAAAGTAAAACTTAATCAATGAGAATCCGGCTGCCAGTTCACGCGTGATAAATTCCCACATTTTAACACGAAACTTACTCATTTCTACGTGCAACACTTATAATACTGAAATAAAAGTATTCACTATTGAAGAAAAAGAGGAAATGTTACATTCCAAAGCCCAGTACAATTAACCTTCTTATATGATTCAACATTCTATATACAATTGTCATATATTCTATCCGTTTCCATTAACCGTAAAAAGAAAAAAAGATTGAATTCTAATCTTTTTGTGATACCATATGTTATGAGCCTGTAAATAAACATCATAATTTTCAGATAAATATATTTTCAAAAAAAATTACGTTAGACTAT
Organism: Bacillus sp. JKS001846; assembly: GCF_900176455.1. Taxonomy (NCBI): domain Bacteria; kingdom Bacillati; phylum Bacillota; class Bacilli; order Caryophanales; family Bacillaceae; genus Bacillus; species Bacillus sp. JKS001846. The sequence continues at coordinate 619,017 of NZ_FWYG01000001.1, read as the reverse complement.
AAAGGGTGGGGTATTAATGGACTCACAAGTGATTTATGCCATTTTGGCATCATTCATCACTGTACTCGTCGTTACTCCTTTAGTTATTAAATTAGCTTTTAAAATAGGAGCGACAGATAAGCCAAACGCACGTAAAGTGCACCAAAAGATTATGCCACGTCTTGGCGGGTTGGCAATATTTATTGGTGTAGCTGTAGGATTTGTTGTCGGCGGCTTATATGAACAAAGAATGTTATCGATAACGCTAGGTGCGATTATCATTGTAATCATCGGAATTTTAGATGATATGTACGAGTTATCTGCGAGAGTAAAATTCGGTGGGCAACTGTTAGTTGCCATTATGATTGTAAAAAGTGGATTATTAGTGCAAGTATTATATATCCCATTCCTTGGGGATACTGAACTTGGATGGCTTGCTTATCCAATTACAGTATTTTGGCTTGTAGGTATTACGAATGCAATCAACTTAATTGACGGCTTAGATGGATTATCTGCTGGGATTTCATCTATCGTACTTGCAACGCTAGCATATATGGCCTTCACTAGCCCATGGGGTACTGGAACAGCTATTATCTTGCCACTTGCATTAATTATATTAGCAAGTACAATTGGATTTTTATTCTACAACTTCCATCCAGCAAAAATTTTCATGGGAGATACAGGAGCACTATTTTTAGGATACTGTATTTCTGTTATATCGTTACTTGGATTATACAAAAGTGTAACGTTATTCAGTTTTATCGTTCCAATTATCATTTTAGGTGTACCTATATTTGATACGATATTTGCAATCATCCGTCGTATCGTAAATAAAAAACCTATTTCAGCACCAGATAAATCACATTTACATCACCGCTTACTTGCAATGGGATTCTCTCATCGCAAAACGGTACTAATTATATACGCATTCGGTATTTTCTTTAGTGTAAATGCCATTATTTTCACTAGTGCAACGTTATGGTTATCCATTATTCTTCTTTTCGCTTTGATTTTCTTCACAGAAATCATCGCTGAAATAATCGGGCTTGTACATGAACGCTACAAACCAATCATTTCCTTTTATAAAAAAGTGAAAAAACGCGAAGACTAATTGTAGTATAGCCTTTTCAATTATGAAATATTCAAATAGCATCCTCTTTCTTATAAGAGGATGCTATTTTTTATTCTCATTTTATATTTCCAAAATATAGATTGTTTGAGAGTTCCTCTATTGGAGAAAGATATACATAATAAGAAAAGTATCAAGTTTTCTTTTTACATCTTGATTGTCAAACTGAGGGTGAATGTTATGATCAAGCGAGTATTTCAATGTATTATTTTATTTTTAACGATTACTATGTACGTATCATCTAATACTGAAGCAACAACTGTTATTCCTGCTGAATATCATCCAAATACTGAAACAACTTCTCCTACACAAAAAATTGCGTACTTAACATTTGATGACGGGCCAAACAAATATACTACACAAATTTTAAACATCTTAAAAGAAAAGAACGGAAAAGCAACTTTCTTTGTTATTGGCGGAAAAGTGCCACATTACACAAAAACAATGCAACGATTAATTAAAGAAGGACATTATATCGGGCTCCACAGCATGTCACATGATGTAAAACGCCTTTACACTGGTGACCCTTCCACTTTAATTGCAGAAATGGAGCAAACACAAAGCATTGTCCAGCAAGTTACGAAATTAAATACACATCTCGTTCGCGTTCCATATGGTAGTATGCCTTACTTAAAAAAGAATTACCGTGACGCACTTGTATCGGCCCAGTATAAAATGTGGGATTGGACGATCGATACATACGACTGGAAAAGCTATGACAATCCTTCTGCCATACTCGAAAGAGTACGTAACCAAAGTGATGAACAAGTCGAAGTCATTTTAATGCATGATTCGAGTGTAACCGTACAAATACTGCCAAAAGTAATTGATTATTTACAGTCACAAGGATACAAACTTCTTCCCTATAATCCTTCTTCTCATCTCAAGGTGAATTTTTGGAAAGACACAAGATTGTAACAGCTTTAGTGCCTATGTGCTAAAGCTGTTTTATTTTTCTCTTCCCACCCTTCCCATTTTTGTGTAAAATTTTAAATAGTGATGAAGTTTCGAGGTGAATAGAAATGAAACGAATAGATCTCATTTTTAACGCAATACAAAAAGGCAATTATACAGAAGGTGTAACCGCATCAGAACTCGCTACATTTCTGCAACTAGATCGCGCCAATGTAAGTAGCGATTTAAACAAACTTGTAAAAGATAAACGTTTATTAAAAACAAATACGCGACCTGTTCGTTTTTACATAGAAACGAACACTTCGTTGGAAACGCATTCAAAAGACATAACTTCATTAGATACATTTGCAATTGAAAATACGAGCCTTAAAATTGCAATTGAAAAAGCGAAAGCTTCTATTCTCTATCCTCCAAACGGTATGCATACTTTACTATTGGGAGAAACAGGGGTCGGAAAGTCTATGTTTGCTTCTTTAATGCACGAATATGCAATTGAAGTTGAACAGCTTCCAAAAGATGCACCATTTATCGTATTTAACTGTGCTGATTATGCAAATAATCCACAGTTACTACTCGGGCAATTATTTGGGATTAAAAAAGGAGCTTATACAGGAGCAAGTGATCAAAAAGGGTTAATTGAAAAAGCACATGAAGGAATTCTTTTCTTAGATGAAGTACATCGCCTGCCTCCAGAGGGACAAGAAATGCTTTTCACCTTTATTGACCGCGGAGTATACCGCCGCCTTGGAGAAACAGAGAACGAACGTAAAGCACAAGTATTAATCATTACTGCAACAACAGAAGAACCAAATTCATTTTTATTAAAAACATTTACAAGACGTATACCAATGACTGTTACGCTGCCACCACTTCGTGAGCGTACACATAAAGAGCGCTTTGCTTTACTACAGCTATTTTTCACAAATGAAGCAATTCGTCTACGAAAAGACATTCACGTTAGCCCAAATGCAATGCGTGCTTTCGTCTTTTACAATTGTCCCAATAACATTGGTCAATTAAAAACAGATGTTCAAATTGCCTGTGCGAAAGCCTATTCTGATTTGGTCACAAAGAAACGTGATTCTGTCTATGTTTCAAGTACAGATTTACCTTGGTATATGAAAGAAGGGTTGTTCATTGAAAGGAAGAGCCGTCACTTATACCAAATACCAAATGAAACATTTGTATTTACAGGTGAGGAAGGTTGGAGTAATCATAAAACAGAAGATGAAAAACGCTCCTCTATTTACGATTATATTGATTATAAATACGAAGAACTTCAAGCACGTGGTATTGAAGAGGAAGAATTAGAATTACTAATAGAAAATGATGTTCAAAGCTTTTTCGTACAATATTTTAACCAAATATCAAAAAAAACAAGCCATGAAAATGTTTTTAAAATTGTGGATCGTAATATCGTTTCCGTATGTGAAAAAATAGCGGAACTTGCTGAAAAGCATTTATCTAAGACGTTTGATGAAAAAGTATTTCTCGCTTTAAGTTTACATGTACAGACAACTCTACAACGTTTACAAAGCGGAAAACAAATACATCACCCACAATTAAATCAGATTCGTACGAAATATAAAGAAGCTTTTTCCGTAGCTATGCAATGCATTCAACTACTGGAGGAAGAATTACAAATAACAATGCCTATTGATGAAGCTGGCTTTTTAACAATGTTCTTCGTTGTTGATCCAATTCCTGCCTCACAAACAGAAGTAAAAGTATTAATATTAGCACACGGTAATGGCATCGCAACTGAAATGGCAAACGTCGCAAACGAACTTCTCGGCATTGAGGAAGTAACCGGTATTGATATGCCGTTACACGAATCACCGAAAGATTTCTTGGAACGTGTGAAAGTGTATATGAAAACACTACAAAATGTAAATGGGCTTCTCTTACTTGTCGATATGGGGTCACTTGCTTATATCGGTGACATATTAGAAACGGAGTTCAAAATCCCTGTACGTGTTCTCTCGATGACGAGCACACCACACGCACTAGAAGCAGCTCGAAAAGCTCAGCTCGGTTATTCATTAGATGCGCTGTATGAAACAGTAAAAAATTTAACACCATTTTACTTAAACGTACAAGAAGAAAAGAAAAAACCTCTCTCTCCAATGAAATCTGTTATTTTAACAGCTTGCTTAACTGGTGAAGGAAGTGCTTTAGCTATTCAAAAAATGTTAGAGAACTATTTACGATTTGATAAAGACTTAATTGAAATTATACCAATTAGTATCGTCCATGAAAAAGATTTAACGAAAATGATTGAGAACATAAAAAAAGAGCGTAACATCATTTGTATTGTCACGAATTTCGATGTGCAAGTACCATGCTTAACATATCATTTCCAAGACATCGTAAACTACACAGCGATTCAGCCAATTCAAGAATTAATTACGTATGAAGAAACATATGCAAAAATGGCGGATATTCTTGAACAACAAATGCAGCGTAACGATGGAGCATTACTTATCAAAACAATTCGTTACGCATTAAATACAATTCAGGAATTAATTTCCTTACAGCTAACTCCTGATAGCTTAATGGGTGTTATTCTGCATATGAGCTGTATGGTTGACCGTCTTCAAAAAGGAGAAAGCCTTCTTCCTCACCCTGATAAAGAGAAAAGAAGACAAGATGAGTACTGGATGTATATGAAAGTAAAAAAAGCGTTGCAACCAATTGAAAATACATTTGAAATACAAATACCTGATGACGAAGTATTTTATGTTATGGACTTCTTTATTAAAAATCAGCCTGTGAAAAATTAATCGAGGCCGTTTTTAAAAATATCGACCGTAACGTGAGTTATATCAGCGATTTTCAAAATATATCGATTTACCGACAATAATTGCTAAAACTAGCACCTTATATAATGAGAAAAGGCTGTTCCAACATATGGACAGCCTTTGCCTCTATTTCTTTACTTTTCTAACTCGCCCTCTTATTTCTCCTCTTTTTTGTGATTTCGTATGGACATTAACATATACATTTGCTTGAATAATTTCTTGAAGTAAATGTACGAATGATTTCCCTTGTAAAGGTCCCTCAAAATCCTCTACATTCACTACACCAGTAATACTTCCCTCGTTCAAGCTAATCCCTTGCTCCAGTGGACCATACAAATATAAAACAACAGGACCAATTTGAGTAGACTTCCCTAAATGAATTTGACAAGATGTAACCTTTTCTATATTTTTTAGTATTACTCTGTAATGCAATTTCGTTAAATCATCACTAAAAATAAACTCTGCTACCCCAAAAGCTTCTGTATTTACAGGAGGCACTTCCCTCTTACCTGTTAACCTGGCAAAGAAATGTGTTGTCATAAGGCATTCTCCTTATATAAATTTCCCAGCACTACTTCTACTACTTTATGGTTTAAACATAATCATTTATGACTTTTTCAATTTTAATTACAAAGAAAAGATTCACAAAATCTTTACATTGTGATTGTTCCTGTAGATTGAAAGTCTCTTGTATAATGCACATAGAAAAACATTATAGGAGGTTCCATTGAAAACTAACAAATACACTTTTCATACATTATTAGAGATTTTTCTCGTCTCATTTAAATTAGGACTTACTTCATTCGGCGGTCCTGTCGCTCATCTCGGCTATTTCCACCACGAATACGTGCAAAAAAGAAAATGGATGGATGAACGAAGCTATGGAGATTTAGTAGCACTATGTCAATTCCTTCCCGGTCCTGCCAGCAGTCAAGTCGGTATGGGGGTTGGATTATTACGGGGCGGTCTATTAGGAGCTATTATTTCATGGATTGGATTCACTTTACCGTCTGTGCTTGTTTTGGTTTTCTTCGCCTCATTCCTTAATCAGTTCGATCTTGGAAGTGCTGGCTGGATTCATGGACTAAAACTTGTAGCAGTCGCTATTGTCGCTCATGCCATATGGGGAATGGCGCGAAAGTTAACTCCAGATCGAAATCGTGCAACGATTGCGATTGTAACTGCCGCAATCGCCTTATTATGGCCAAGTAGTTGGACACAAGTCATCCTTATTATAATATGTGGCTTTATCGGTTGGTTTTTATATCGCAACCAACCAATTAGCCAATCTCAAAATATAAGAGTACCTATTTCAAAAAAGATAGTAGTTTCTTGCCTCGTCTTATTCTTTGGACTATTACTACTGCTACCAATATTAAGACCGTTCTCTTATTACATCGCTTTATTTGACAGTTTCTATCGCTCTGGCGCACTTGTATTTGGAGGAGGACACGTCGTGCTGCCCCTTCTTGAAGGTGAGTTCGTACAAAACGGAATGATGACGAAAGAACAGTTCCTAGCTGGATACGGATTAACACAAGCAGTACCAGGACCACTATTTACATTCGCCTCTTATATAGGAGCAGTGTTAAACGGGACGCTTGGGGCAATAATCGCAACAATTGCGATTTTCCTCCCTGCTTTCTTACTCGTTATTGGTGTTTTACCATTTTGGAACAATGTGAGAAAAATATCATTCATACAAGGCGCACTACTTGGTGTTAACGCCGCAGTTGTTGGTATTTTAATTGCCGCTTTTTACGATCCCATTTGGACGAGTACAATTATAAATGCTTCAGATTTCGTTTTCGCTTCGCTTCTTTTTTGCTTACTAGCTTTTTGGAAAGCACCGCCTTGGGTTATCGTTATACTTGGAGCTTTTGGCGGATATATTCTATCCATTTTGTAAATAAAAAACGACGGCATGATGTAGCCGTCGTTTTTCTATTAAAACTTCACAAGTTCTATCCCTTCAGGCAACTCACTCTCTGTTAAAATACGCAATTCCTTCACACGATCCATTACGTAAGAAGAACGCTTCACAAGCTCTGGATCAATATAAGCTGGATGAACCATAATTTCTACCGTTTGTTCACCTTGTACTCTTTCTTTTAACTTCACAAAGTAATCTTCCGTCACACCATCCGCATAAAAGTCACTGTAAAATACATCAGAAAATGGATGCACCGCTCTATCTTCCCCACAACGACGAATTGGAAGATTATATTTAGCTGCTAATCTCTCAAGAACATCGTGTAAGATCGGTAATCCGTGTACATGATGATGACTATCTAAATGAGTTGGTGTTAATCCGTAAGATAGGAATTTCTCAATTTGAGCAGTCCACTCTCTCTCAACTTCTTCTGGATTTATATTCCCTTCCCTTACAACACTTTGTTTATGAAACGATCCGTCGCTACCTACAAGTGATGGTACGTTTCCAAGAAGTGGTTCCCCTGCTGTTAATACGAGATGTACGCCTACTCCGAGTAGGTTATACTCTTTCGCTAAGCGTACCGCATGCTCTGTTCCTGGCATATTCATCATCATCGTCGTTGAATTTACAAGTCCATTTATATGCCCATCAATAATGCCGTAATTTGTACCTTCTGTAAGACCGAAATCATCTGCATTTACAATTAACTTAATCATCATAATACCTCCTAATAGAATAAAAAAAGCGGGCTAAATAGCGCCGCTTTTACTTCTCTACCTTTTTAAAGAACTGTGGAAGATACTCTTTATGTGCTTCCAACATTTCATCTAAAATTTGTTTTGCAACTTTATCTGATGGTACAAGTGGATTGATTGTCATAGCAAGCAGCGCCTTATGATAATCCCCTGTAACAGCAGCTTCAATTGTTGTGCGCTCGAATGATTTAATTTGTTGTACTAAACCGCGAACTGGTACTGGAAGATCTCCAACTGCAATTGGTTTTGGGCCTTCTTTCGTAATAATACAGTTCACTTCAACAGCTGAATCATGTGGTAAGCTTGCAATTGTTCCGTTGTTTCGTGTATTAACAGGCTGGATATCACCTTTATTATTGTAAATAGACGTAATTAAGCTACATGCTGCATCACTATAATAAGCTCCGCCACGTTTTTCTAATTGTGGTGGTTTAATATCTAAGTTCGGGTCTTTATATAACTCAAATAAATCATTTTCTAATTGTTTTACTACTTCTGCACGTGTACCTTTTTCAACAGAAGCCTCTTTCTCTTCTTCTAACATTTCACGTGTTTTGTAGTAGTAACGATGGTATGGACATGGAATTGCACGAAGGCCGCGAATAAAGTCTGGTTCCCAGTTAAGCGCTGCGATATTTTCCATCGTAATTTGTTTTTCTGGATCTGTCACAAGCTCTAACACACGATCCATTACACTTACGCCATCTAAGTATACATCTAGTCCGTATACCATATGATTTAAACCTGCGAAATCAACGTGAACACGACTTGCATCTACTTCAAGTAATCTGGCAAGACCCATGCGGATTCCGATTGGAACGTTACATAGACCAACTACTCTTTGAATATTTGTATAACGAAGGACAGCCTCTGTTACCATACCAGCTGGATTTGCAAAGTTAATTAACCATGCATTCGGACAGAGCTCCTCCATATCTTTACAAATATCTAAAATAACAGGAATCGTTCTCAACGCTTTGAATAGACCACCAGGACCATTTGTTTCCTGACCGATTACATCATATTTTAACGGGATTGCTTCATCTTTTGCACGTGCTTCTAATAAACCAACGCGAAGTTGTGTTGTTACGAAGTCAGCATCTTTTAATGCCTCACGGCGATCAAGTGTTAAATGTACCTCGATTGGTAAACCTGATTTTTTCACCATACGTTTTGCTAAGTTACCAACGATTTCTAACTTTTCTTTTCCTGCCTCAATATCTACTAACCAAATTTCACGAACAGGAAGCTCATCATAACGCTTAATAAATCCTTCAATTAACTCTGGTGTATAACTAGATCCACCGCCGATTGTAGCAATTTTAATTCCAGTCATGCTTTATTCCCCTTTCGCTTCAAGTTTTTTATAAAGATCGATAAACTCTGCTGCTAATTCTTTCACTGTAATCGCATTCATTAAATGATCTTGTGCGTGAATTAAAAGAACACTAACCTCTGTTTTTTCTCCTCTTGCTTCTGATTGTATGAGCTCTGTTTGGAAATGATGCGCTTCATTAATCGCTTCTTTCGCCTTTACCATCGCTTCATCTGCTTCTACCATTTTCCCCTGTTTGGCAAATTGAAGTGCCTCCATCGCAAAGCTTCGTGCGTTACCACTATTTAAAATCAATTGGAATGGAATTTGTTCTGCTGTAGTCATTATAATTACCGCCCTCTCTATAAGGTTCAACCGATTTAAATACCCCTTCAGTTTGAACATGTCTATTAAATTATTATTTTATTAATGATAGTTTAGTGTTCATATAGATGTTTTTCATCTTTTTGAACATGATATAAAGGTAATTGTTCTCACAGACACTGTTGCCTGTGAGAACAATTACTATGTTACATAGGTACAGAGTTGTTGTTTCCTTGTGCTGCTTTCTCAGTACGGATAACTGAACGATCGCATGCGACAACAAATGGGAAATAGATTATCATTGCAAGTATAAAATTAAATATTTGTAAAATGGCACCTGAAATATGTCCACCTGTTACAAGATAACCACTAATAATCGGTGGCACGTTCCAAGGAACCATTGCAACAGTTTTTGGCACCCAACCAAAGTAAATTGCTGTGTAAGAAGTAATAACCAAAATAACTGGTGTTAAAATAAATGGAATAAACAAAATTGGGTTTAAGACAATTGGTGTACCAAAGATGACTGGTTCATTAATATTAAATGCACTTGGTCCAAGCGATAACCTTGATACCCCACGTAGTTGTGCACTTTTAGCTATAATTAATATTACTACCAGAAATGCTAATGTTGCACCCGAACCACCAAGGTATACAAAAGTATCAAAAAATGGTTTTGTAACAATATTGGGAACCTCAAATGCGGATGTCCCACTTTGGAATAGACTTATATTTTTCTCCAATGCTGGCAAATATAACGGTTCGATAATCCCTCCAACAATATTGGGTCCATGCAAACCAAAGAACCAAAGAAGATGTAGTAATAGAGCAATTACAATTGCACTTGGTAATGTTCCCACTAAACCTTGTAATGGTACTTGTAGTGTATTAAAAATAAATTCATGAACACTAGTACCTGATAATTTCACCGCTAATTGAATACTTGCAACCAAAGTTAAAATAACAAATGCTGGTACTAACGCTGCAAATGATTTCATTACTGCAGGTGGAACACCCTCTGGCATTTTTATTGTAAAGTTTCTTTGTACAAAAAAGCGAAACGCCTCTGTAACAAAAATTGCAACAATTAATGATACAAATAACCCTTGTGCACCTGTCCAAAGAAAACTTAGTCCACCTTCTTTAGGAGTTGTTGGTGTAAAAATAATTAACGCACCAAATGAAATAAGCCCCGCTGACAATCCGTCAACTCCATATGATTTTGCTAAATTGTAACTCGTAGTTACCGCAACCATCAAAGCTAATACCCCGAAGGAACCTGTCCACATGCCACCACCAATTTGTTTCCACGTTTCACCGAATAAATCTTTCATAAAATCTTGGAACGCCGGAATTGGTAAACCATTAACCAATATTGCCATCGAACCTACTAAAATAAGTGGCATAACTGCAATAAATCCGTCTCGGATCGCAGCTAAATGACGTTGCGATCCGATTTTGCCAGCGACAGGAACAATATACTTCTCCATAAATGCAATAAACTTTTGCATTTCGCTTCCCCCCTAATTATTTTTTAAGTGTTAATGCGTGATCTAAAACTGCTTCTCCATTCATCATGCCGTAGTGCATTGGATTGATAACGTCGATTCCAACGTTTTTCTCATCAGCAAGCGTTTTCATTGAAGAGAGCATGTAACGAACTTGTGGTCCTAGTAATAATACATCTGCTTGATCGATATTCGTTTTTACTGCATCCCCAGATACAGCCCAAATCTTGCCTTCTAAACCGCGAGCTTTTGCAGCCGCTTCCATTTTTGTAACTAGTAAACTTGTAGACATCCCTGCTGAGCAACATAATAAAATATTCATTTGAAAATCCCCCTTGTATAGTATAAAAAATTTATGTTATTTATTTTTCTTTACGCTATTTACCAATGCAATTAGCGTGCCAACTTTTTAAAATCAATAAAATCAGTGCTTTTCCAAGCATTTTCTTTGTGTGTTAACGTTTTCAATTGGTGTGTCGTTCAAAAATCACACAGTGTGTTATAAAACAACACACTTTTAACACATAACTGTATGAAAATAGATTAGTGTTTAGTTGCAAGTACAATAGTATTCTTTCTTATTTATAAATTCAATATTTCCCTTACTTCCATTAGGCGTCCTTTATTTTTCCTTTTACAACTTATTTTTACCTTTAATATGATAAACATTAAAAAAATTCTCCCTTGCGTTTCTTAAAATATTTAACAAAAATGTACTTACTTTGGTATCTCTAAAAACAAATAGATAAGAATGTACTTTATATAAAAATCACTTGATATTATTCAAAAAAATATAGAGTAATTTTCTTTCCCCCTATAAACCTCCTTATAGGAAAAAAGAAAATTACTCTATAAAATTAATCATTTCATATTTACCAGAATCAATAATATAAATCAAAAATATTTCTTATGCTATCAAAATTATTAGTATACTTATCAAATAATCCTACTGACAATCAACCTGGAAATATCTAACATAAAATTAGGTATCCATATTATTAAATATACGAAATGTTCACACGTTAAAAAGACGACTAATACTTTTTATCACATAATTTAAAATCAAAGAAGAATTCATCTTATAAAATGAGTATTTATATCCATTTCTACACAAACTATTAACAAATCTCATGATATATGAAAGGTATTAGCTATATAAGTAAGTATAGTAATATTCATTTAGCTTAATAAAAATATTGAGTCCCATTTATTTGTATCGGATTTTAATAAATCTAAAAGAGGTAATAAAATTGAGACTATACCCGTTACAAAAGATAAATCAACTATAGGTGCATCATCAGATTTAAACCCCATAGGCAGAGAATCATCATAATAACTTAAAATTTTAGACAAACAAAATTTTATAATTTCTAATAATCTAACATCCTTTTCTTCTTGATATAACTTTAATGCTATATGCATGTAACCAGCATAGCCATGACAAAACATGGGAGAATCAAAATTAATATTCTCTTTCCTCTGTGATGGAGCATTACATAAAAGAGCATTTAGAGCTAATGTTTTTACTGTAGATTCTCCGAGATACCTACCACTCAAATATAATGTACTTGCAATTCCACTATTCCCATAACACCAACTAGGCCTGTAAGTATTATCTTTATTATAATTATTACCTTCCGATAAGATAACTTTTTCCGGCCAGGTATTATCATCGTACTTTATCTGTCTTAAAAAATTAATTAATGTTTTAAGCGCAGTTTTTTGATTAGCAACTTCAACACCTTGTTGGCCACAAATAGCAAGTAAACTCATCAGGCCAGATATACCATGAGATATACCTATATCAACATATTCCCCCCAAAAATTTTTATTAACTGAACTGGCTATCTCAGAATTTTTTATCGAATTTATTGAATTAAAATCATGATATATAGAAATTATCCTATTTAAAATGTCTTTTAAAAGTCTTAAGGACTCATCATTCCTTTTAAAATGTAACAAATATCTTGCAATACCTGTCAAACCATTTACTAACTCAAGATTCTTCATAGAAAATTTTTTATAATTATTTGATTTAATAACACTCTCTATAATTACCTTATTCATATCTTTTACTAATTGTACCTCTCCATTCACATTATATAAGCAAAAGTTTAAAAGAGGTAAGCCACTATAAAAAGATATGCCATTAATAGCTTTGTTTTTAGGATTCATTACACGTGATAAAATTTGAATGTTTATTTTATTAAATTCGCTATTAATACTGCTTAATTCATTAAATAGTAAGCAAACTGATAATAAATCATTACTGGGTATTTTATTTAATAAAATTTTCTTCACAGTATCATTAATAACATTATGTATAACTTCCTGCTTAAAAAACTCCTTCATAACAAACACCTTTTCTATTATAAATAATTTTGTTCCCTCCATAATTCTGTATAATACGAATTCGTTTTCAATAAACTTTGATGATCTCCTTCCCCAATAATACAACCATTTTTCATTACAAAAACTTTTGAACAATTAGTAACAAACCTTAATGAATGGGTTATATTAATAGTAGTAATAGAATCATCAAGATTGTCCAATAAATCATTTATTTTTTTTGCCGTTATAGAGTCTAAATTAGATGTCGCCTCATCCAATATAAATATAGAAGGTTTTTTTAACAAACATCTAGCTATAGCTAACCTTTGTCTTTGTCCACTCGATAAATTTGCACCTTTCTCTTCTAAATAAGTGTCATATTTATGTGGTAATTTTTCTATAACATTTTCTAAAGCCACCTTTTTACATACTTCAATAATTTCCTCATCGGTAATATCATTATTCGCCATTTTCAAGTTTTCCTTAATTGTTCCACTAAAGAAAAAGTTTTCTTGTGACATATATACAATTTGGTTTCTAAGATCTGTTTTTTTAAAATTGTTTATTGGTTTCCCTGAAATCAATATATTCCCTTTTTCAATTGAATAATAATTTAACAACAGCTTAGCAATCGTTGTTTTACCAGAACCACTCTCACCTACAAAAGCAACTTTTTCGCCAGACTTAATTTTAAAACTTACATTTGAAAGGACTAAATCTCTTGATCCATATCTAAAATCCACATTTTTAACTTCAATGTATTTAATAGTGTTTAAAGATTGAAGCGAGTTCTCATTTATCTTATCTATTTCTAAATCCAACATTTCCTTAAGTCTATCTCCGGCAACCAATGCACTTTGAATTTTCGGCTGTAAACCTAATAAGCTTTCAATAGGACTAAAAAAATAAATTAACAATGAATTAAATGTAATTAATGTTCCTAAAGATATTTGATGATCTATGACTTTTAAAGCCCCTATCCATAATATAATAATAGTAAAAACACCTTTTATACATTGCTGTATCGTTATCTGTAAACTAGCAGTTGCTGCAAATTTAGTGACTTTATTAATATAATCTCTATATTTTATTTTTAAATCTGCAATAACACTATTTTCTATATTAAAAGATTTTACGTACTCAATACCATTAAGGGTTTCTACCAAATACCCATTGACTTCAGATTCAGAAATAAGAGTATCCCTATTTTTCACTTCTAATACTTTTTTAAAAGAAATAATACAAACAATATACAAAATAATAGGAATCAAGGATACATAAAAAAGGGATGAATTCAACTGATAGAGCACAATTCCACCACTAATTAAAAGAATTGTATCCATCATGAATCCAATAGCTGCTGAAGAAAGAGCATCTCGAATAACGGATGCATCTTGGTACCTTGAAATTACCTCTCCTACCCTTCTGTTTGAAAAAAAATTCATTGGTAAATTAGTAACATGATTATAAACCTTTGACATAAGAGGAATATCAATACGCTTTGAAAAAATAAAAATCATATACTGGCGACTAAAATCAATTATCGCTTTACCAACTACTGCAGAAATTATACCTAAAGATAAAAATCTCAGATTGTTAACTTGATTTAAAGGTAATATTTTATCCACTAAATATTTAAAATAAAAAGAATTAACAATGGCTAATGTTGTAGAAATAATTGAAAATAAAAAAATTAAAAATAATATTTTTTTCTCTCCAACAATAAGCTCAAAAAATAAGCTAAATATACTATTATCATCTTTTTGATTTTTGAAATTAGCATCCGGTTCCAATAGTAAAACATAACCTGTCCATAACTCATTAAATTGAGTAAGAGAGAGGATTCTTAATCCAACTTGCGGATCAGAAATATACACTTTATTATTTTTTATCTTATTAATCACTACATAATGATTCATACCTTTCAATGGTTCTAAATGTGCTATAAAAGGGTAAAACTGCAAATCAGTTACCTGATTTTTATCTTTGATAAATAACCCTTTCGTATTAAAATTCAACTCTTTTGCAGCCTTTAACATCCCGTAACCACTAGTTCCCATTCGGTCAGTACCAGCAATACTTCTAATAAAGGATATACTCTTTTTTAAGCCATAATGACGGCAAATAATTGCTAAACACGCCGGACCACAATCTCGACTATCCTGTTGGAGAATCTTTTTAACCATAAATTAATTCATTCCTTCGTTCAATGAATTTATATGCGATACTAAATATTTAACACTATGACTTTCTTCCAAATTATGTTTTATTAATTTAATATTCTCTTTTAAATCATCATTTTCTATTAAAAATTTACTGATAGAATACAAACTATTGGAGTTAATTGGATATGTTTTTAAATTTATACCGATTTGTTTTTCACTAATTTGTTGAGCATTTAGAAACTGTTCACTCATTAAAGGATTAACAAGAATCGGTACATCATAGTATAAAGATTCCAATATACTATTATAGCCACCGTGTGTGATAAATAATTTTGCTTTTCTTAAAATGTCCTCCTGATTAACAAAAGATTCTATTCTAATATTATTTGGCAATGTTTTTGTTTTTATAAATGGAGCATTTGCATAGTGGAAACCAATAATAACTTCATAATCTGTGTTCGCAAAAGCATTAATTACATAATTATAAAATGTCATTTTATTTACACCTACAGTACCAGACGAAATCAAAATAACATTTTCTTTAGAGTCATTAAAATCTCTAATATTTTTAAATTTCATGGGTTGTACAATCATAGTATTCGATTCATTTAATTCAGGCTGAAGCAGAGTACCTCCAAAACAGAAATTAAATTCTTCTCCCGGGTCAGTGGTACAAAGTGGGGAAAATGGCCTTACATTAAATTTTTCGCATAAATTTAATGTAATTTCTTCAGTTTTTAACAATAACTCTTGAACTTCATCATCCATAAAATGATCTAAATTCCAATGGAAATAGCCCGATAAAATTTCTCTTGGATTATTTATCAGGTGATCATGATTATATATCATACTTGTAGCATATCCTATTAATTTTACATTCAATTTATCAGCTATAAATCTTCCATAAAGTGCACAAGCATCTCGAATAATTAAATCCGGATTAATTTCCTGAATCAATGGAAGTAAGTATTTTTCATACACCTTTGCACCACTTAACATATATTCAAGAGGTTTCTCCACTTCAATCAACAATTCATTTATATCTTTTTTCTCATTAGGATCGATATATGACCATAGCATTTTATTATGTTCTTGTATAATTTTATTACATTCTTTTTCACAATTTTCGTTATAAAATTTATAATTTATCTTTTCATTTCGGCAAAATGAATCATAATCTTTGTCTAAAAAACAATAAACCTCATTATCTATTACTAATTCGTCTAAAAATTCTTGAATTGCTTTAATATGACTATAGCTTGAATGTGTTAATACTACTATTTTCACTTTTTCCCCCTCCTCATGTAATTGTTGAAGTTGAATATTAATATTCAACTTCAACAACACAAAGTATCCTCATTATGCTCTGCAGCAACCTAATTCCGTATAAGTATTAGATGCATTAGAGTTTCCAGTTAGTGCAGTAAGCCCAGTTATAATACTTGGTAAATTTGTACCCCATTCCGCTGAAGAAGTTCCTCCACCGTTTACTTCCATAAAAATATCATCTTCAAAACTCTCTTCTAAATTAAAATCAGCAGCCTTAATATTTTTTAAATTACCCATTTCTACAACTCCCCTTTTATGAATAGTTTACAAATAACTCCTAAAGATTATGGTAGGTAAAGAAAATATTAAAAAGTTTAACTTCCCACTTTTTTCACCTCCTTTAATGCGGAATAAACTAAAAATTTTTATTTTACTTAGTTAAGTAATCAAACAATAAAAATGCTTATTAAGAATATTCTGTAATAAAAATTATTTTATCAATATTTTACTTTTTTGTAAACATATGAAAAAACTTTCTATCAGAATGCGCTTACATTATAATTATAGAATATATCTATTTATTTTTTTGTAAATATATTCTATAATTTTATATTTTTTTACTTTTACAAAGCAGACATGCTATAATTTATTTGATTAATCTGTTAAATCATTCTAAATTCATCTCGAAATATCATACATGGAGGTATCTATAATGAAAAATGGAACTTTTGCTATTGGAGATACTGTTACAGTTAGATCTCCTTTATTTTCAGCTAATGTAAATGTTATTGGAGAAAAAAAATATAGTTATGCTGATATATTGGATCTTTTTTCAAATCCAATAATTCGAGAAGCTATACTCACAACCAACTTAGCCTTTTATAATATTATAAAAAATAATAAAGGTAACAAGGAACAAATAATCAACACATTTAGTAATTATTTACAAAGAATGTCTATAAGAGCTACCCCTTTAGCCTTGCTATCAAGTGTCTCTTTACAAAATATAAATAACCTCCATAAACTAGAAACAAATGATTTATCTCAGCTAAAAAAGCATACTAGAATTGATATGGATTGGTTATTTGAATTTACAAAACACTTAGAAGACAATTGGGATATACTTTTATTTCTGGATGTAAAAATAAATAACACAATCTTCAAAACATCTAATTATGTAAATAATATATATTTGAGTTATTACGGAAAAAAATATGAAGATATAAAAAAAAATGGAAGTACTACACTTTCATTAAAAAACACCCAGATTCTAGAATATATAATTGATTCTTGTAAGACTTTTACAAATTTTAATAAATTATTTAAAGATCTAAAAGAAATTTCTATCGGTGTGGTGGAACCTCCTGTCATTTTTTCGTTTTTACGAAAACTTATAAATGATGAAATACTTATTACTAATCTGCGTCCTTGCATAGGATCAAATTCAATATTTGAAGATATAATTGATGTATTAAAAGCTATTCCTACCGCTGAGCTATATTACAAAAAACTTCTTTACATTCAAAAATTACTTAACGAGTATGATAATTCGATTATAGGTGAGGGGGAAGAAATATACCTAAAGATTGTAAATACCCTTAAAAAAATAGTTGAATCAAAAAATTATTTACAAGTTGATACAACATTTTCGCCCAAAAATACTGAGGCCATAAAAATAGAATTAAATGACTTAAATTCACTGGCACATTTCCTTTATAAAACTAATATTAAAGACATAGAATCCGTATCACTAAAAGAATATAAGAATAAATTCGTTGAAAAATATGGAACTGAATGTGAAATACCTTTACTAGAACTAATTGATAAAAATAGAGGATTAGGTTACCCTGAATCATATGACATATATGATAAAAATAACCCACAATATAATAACTTAAAACAATATGTTACCGATAAAATAATAAACTGTTATCTTAATGAAAATAATGAAATTTCCCTTATAGACGAAGAGATTGAACAATTAAACCTCAATCAAAATGAATCTAATATTCTAAATTTCGAGCTTAATTTTATGATTAATAATGATTTCAATAAAAATACAAACTATGCCTTCTCGCTAATGCCCAATATTGGATCTATGAGAGCTAATAAAATGGCAGGTCGATTTTTAAACTATTTTAACAGCACCGATAAAGATAATTTAAAATTAATGATAGATGAAGAGAAAAATTTTTTCGATTCTCAAAATTCGCTATTAACTGAATTAACCTATTTTCCCGAAAAAAGCAGAATAGCTAATATATCTCAGACAAATTCTTTTTTAGATTATGAACTTCCTATTGCAACTACATCAAATAAAAACCCAAGCAGTACCATAGAATTAAATGATATTGTTGTTGGCTTATCCTTGGAATCTAAATTTTATTTAAAATCATCAAAATTAAATAAACAGATTATTTGCACTAACTCTCATATGATGAATCCAAATATATGTCATAGCCTATATCAATTTTTATATAAGATTAATCCTTTACCAAAATCATTTACCTTGTTACAAGTGATTTCAGAAATTAAAAATTCACAAATTTATACTCCTAGAATAACCTATAAATCTATTATATTATCACCTAAAACTTGGAATATACCATCTAACTATTTAATAGACAGTGATATCCATGCTTTGCACTCTTCTATATTAAAAATTAAAAAGGATTATAAAATTCCTAATCAAGTCTATTTATTAATAGGTGATAATAGGATATTAATAAACATCAACAATTTTCATGAAATGCACAAAATAAAAAAGCATTTAAAAAAATATTCAAGTGTTTCCTTAACTGAAATAGAACCATTCCTTTTAAATTCAAAAAAAAATCTAAAAATACATGAAATAGTTATTCCCTTTTCACGTGAAGATAAAGAAAATATAAAACTACCTAAAATATCTATCCAAACTAACAAGAGCTATATAGCTAAAAAATATAATCCTTTAGGAAAATGGAGTTATATAAAACTGTATACTTCCGAATATAAACAAAACGAGCTACTAATAAAATACATCAACCCTTTTATCGAGAGATTACAAAAAGAGGGAATAATAGAAAAATTTTTCTTCATAAAATATCTAGATCCTAATCCACATATAAGATTAAGAATTTTATGGTCAAAATCATCTCCAAATCGCTTTGATTTATTGAATGATTTTCTGGAGTTTCTACAAAATAAGGAAATTATCTTCTCCACTGATATATGTTCTTATACTCCTGAAGTAATTCGGTATGGTGGGCCAAATGCCATAGAGGCAGCAGAAACTTATTTCTACCATGATAGTAAATTTATCTCTCAAATTCTAGATGTAACTAAGTTGCAACCTGAACTCGATTTATCTATAATCAGCGTTATAACTTTGCATCACTTTTTAAGTTGCTTTAACTTCACCCTTTCTGAACAAAACAAATTACTTTCTAACAATACTTCACATAAACTGTTCAGAAAAGACTATAGAAACTCTCGAAAATTATTGATGCATTTATCTAACGATAACAATAATTGGATGAATTTAAGAGAAAATAAAAAATACTGTTTTTTATACGAACTCCTTATTCAAAGAGAAGAAGGAATAATTAATTATCGAAAAACTTTAGATTTATTAATAAATAACGGTACTCTTTCCAACAACCTTGAAAACATTGTATTTAGCTGTATCCATATGTATTGCAATAGACTATATGGTACCAATCGAGAAAGTGAACAGAAAGTAGTGACATTAACAAGTCACACAATTAACGATCTCTCTCACTTTAAATCTAATGTTTCATTAGTATAAAACAATTAGATTCAATTTGAAATAATTGCTTTATCTCCCCTTTCAAGTTTGAATTCAAAATCGTGTATTAACCATTCCATTAAAGTATTAATGAGCTATCTATAACAGTAAAATAATTTGTTATGGATAGCTCATTAACAAATCATTCATCAAAAGATGTTCTTTCTAATATTTGATGTAATTATAAATTTCGTTTTACCCTTCGTATAGATAAGCACTCTCTCAAAAAGGTTTATTTTAAAATAAAAATCAATTAAAAGTATAAAAAAATTTTTTAAGACTAAAAACAAGATATCAAGATGCTTTTATATTAAAATCCTCAATTTTTAACTTTAGCCTCATTTATCGCTTCATTATTCTTAATTTATAAACCTTATTTTAAAATTTATTATTAATTTTTCTACCATTTCAATTTATTATTCAACTATATATATTTAAGGATGTTAAATAAAGAATACACAAAAAACCTAAAAATTCCGACAAAAATAAAACTTCTTCACTTAAGTCTAAATAACCATAAATTCACAAATCCAAGCAAACTCTACTAAATTACATAGAATAGAATAACACAATTCGAAAGGGGATTCCTATGCCAAAACATAGAAAACAAAGCAAAATAAAGATTTATAGAATAACAAGCTATAAAAAAGACAAACGTTCTGAATTAGACTCTAACAAATTTGAACTAGAACAGCAGGAGGTAGAAAATAAGCAAGACAAGCAGGGCAAACAAGACAAGTAAGATAATCAAGTACAATCGGAAAATGTAGTCATAGTACCCACAGATTCACACAACTTAGATATATGGGATGAAATTTCTCTAAAGGAAATACAAGCTGGTGAACATACGAGTTTATTTGCAGAACAAAGTAATTATCAAAATATTGCTTTGTTGCAAGTTAGCGATATCCGTTTATATTTGGACAAGCAACTACAATTCAGTTCCGTCGATGAGCAAATTTATCATGAAGCACTCGTTCATCCGATTATGTCAAAAGTAATCGATCCAAAACGTGTTCTCATATTAGGTGGTGGCGATGGTCTTGCCTTACGAGAAGTTTTGAAATATGAAACTGTGCTACATGTAGACCTTGTTGATTTAGACGAGGCGATGATTACTATGGCACGTAATGTTCCAGAAATAGTATCTTTAAACAAAAATGCTTTTTTTGATAATCGAGTGAACGTGCACGTATGCGATGCAAAAGAATTTCTAAATTCACCTTCATCTTTATACGATGTAATCATTATTGATTTTCCAGACCCAGCGACAGAGTTGTTAAGTACTTTATATACAAGCGAACTATTTGCTCGTATAGCTACATTCTTAACAAAAGATGGTGCTTTCGTCTGTCAATCTAATTCACCTGCTGATGCACCTCTAGTATATTGGAGTATCGGTAATACAATTGAACACGCTGGATTAACTGTGAAGAGTTATCATACGATATTTCCTTCTTTCGGAACTGACTGGGGATTTCATCTTGCTACTAATTCTGCCTATGTACTCAATGAAATTGAGCAATTATATGTAGTACCAACTCCTCGAACATTGCCTTCTCTTCTTGCTCCTTTATTTCAATTTAAAGAAGAACATTTAGATCACCGTAACAATGCCGTTTTAAATTTAGAAGCGGACCTTACCCTACATCAATGCTACAAACAGGAAATGAAGTTTTGACGATATTATAGTAAGGAGTGCTACCCTATGGAATATTCTACTTTTGGCAAGCATATAATAATAGATTTGTGGGGAGTGGACTTTTCCCTATTAGATGATATGCACTTTTTAGAATACCATCTAGTTACAGCTGCAGATTACTCTCGTGCCCATGTTTTAAACGTAAGTAAAAAAGAGTTCCAGCCATATGGTGTTACTGTATTAGTGTTATTATCAGAAAGCCATCTTTCCATTCACACTTACCCGGAACAAAATTTTGCAGCTATTGACTGTTATACTTGCGTTACAACCGTTGAACCACAAATAGCGATTGATTATATCGTAAATATATTAAAACCGGAACGGATGCATATAAAAAGATTAATTCGTGGTATAGGAGAAATTGTTACTGCCGATTAATTATAACTCTTACTCATCCGAAAAAAGGAGGATTGTAAATACCATCAGTGGGATGAACATTCCACTGATGGTACAGGCACATACATAAAGTGAACCTTTAATTAGTGGGGTTTTACTGCCCGTTAATTCGAGATAAAAAAACCTTGCATAAGCAAGGTTCATTCATCCACCGACATCTTCCTATATAACTCTACAAACTCACTCGCTAATTCTTTCACCGTAATTGCATTCATTAAATGGTCTTGCGCGTGTACCATTAAAAGAGTAACTTCGGTCTTTTCGCCACCAGCCTCTTTCTGGATAAGCTCCGTTTGTACGCGGTGCGCCTCCTTTAATTCCTCTAGTGCTTCTTGTAATTTAGCTTCAGCTTCTGTAAACTCCCCACGCTTCGCACAATCAATTGCTTCCATTGAACAACTTCTCGCGTTTCCCCCATGCAAGATTAAATGAAAAGCTTTCGTCTCTATCGTATCCATTGTAGTTCTTTACTCCCCCTTTTCTTCCGCCAGTTTTTGTTTATCCCATATTTTTAAGAACGGTAAATAAATGAAGAATGCTAGCGCAAAGTTAACAAGTTGCAAAATAACACCTGAAATTTTCCCGCCCGATCCTAAATATCCACTAAAAAGAATAGGTGTCGTCCAAGGTACAGCGGCCCCACTCGGACGTGCAACCCATCCCCATTCCATTGCAAAGTAAGAAACAATTGTTAGCACGACTGGAACTAATATAAATGGAATTAGTAAAAGTGGGTTCATCACAATCGGCATACCAAAAGTTACCATCTCATTAATATTAAATATACCAGGTGCAATTGACAATCTCCCTAAACTTTTTAATTGTTGACTTCGTGCAAATAGTAACATTCCGACAACTAGAGCAAGCGTTGCACCAGAACCGCCCATATAAATCCATAAGTCAAAAAACTGTGCCGTAATCGTATTTGGTACATCTTGCCCAGCTTGAAAAGCAACTCGGTTTTGATCCATTAACGACAACCAAACGGGGCTCATTACACCACCAACAATAGTAGCACCATGAATTCCACAAGACCAAAGAACATGAACGAGAATAACTGCTATGATTGCGCCCCAAAGACTAGCACCAAGTACACTAAGTGGTTCCTGTAAAATTTGTCCTACAATATTATGGATACTGCCAAAAGAAGTATTTTCTATAATTAAGCGTAAAATCCAAATAACTGTTACAACAATAAATCCTGGAACAAGTGCTGCAAATGAACGCGTGACAGCTGGTGGAACTGTCTCTGGCATCTTTATAATTATCTTTTTTTGTACAATAAACCGATAAAGTTCAGTAGATATAAGTGCAATAATCATTGCTACAAATAACCCTTGGCTTCCCATTAATGCAGCTGGGATAGCGCCTTCTACAAGTACACTTTCTTTTGTACTTGGTATAATATATGCAACTTGAAATGGAGTCGCAAGTAAAAACGTCACAAGCGACAATGCCCCGGATGCTAAAGCATCTACTTTATAATACTCTCCAAGTCTGTAAGCGATTCCAAAAACAGCTATTAAAGCCATTATATTAAAAGTTGCACTAACTGGATACCCTAAAGCTCGCTGCCAATTCTCCCCAAACAAACCTGCCATAAAATCGTTATATCCCGGTATCGGCAGTGCACTAATAATGAGGAAAAACGATCCAATAATTAAGAAAGGCATCGTTAAAATAATTCCATCTCGAATTGCTTGTAAATGCCTCTGCTCTGCAACCTTCCCTGCTACCGGCATCACATACTTCTCTAAAAACCGTATCATCTATCCCACTCTCCTCATGGTTTCATTAACAAAGCTGCTTGCAAGATAGCTTCTCCATTACAAAGTCCGTAATGAACAGATTGAATGACATCAACAGGTATCCCTTTATCCTTACATAGTTCTTTCATTTTCGGTAATAAATAACGTACTTGCGGTCCAAGTAAAAGGACATCAGCTTTATCAATATGACTATTCACTTCAGAACCTGATACTGCCCAGATTGTTACTTCTATCCCTCTTGCCTCTGCTGCTTTCTCCATCTTTGTAACAATCAAACTGGAAGACATTCCCGCTGCACAGCAAAGTAAAATATTCATCCCGCTTCCCTCCCCCTTTTTCTCTACCTAAGTTATGGTGCACTCCTTGCCACCACTAGGTTACAAATATATATGTCTAGATTTCCTGCTGTATGCTGAGCTTAAAAACAAAAATTTCTTGATTTTCACGCTATTCCATTTATCCGTATTCTCCTAGTAAAGGGGCCCCTAACTCGCTATAATGATTCAGTATGATTTTTTTAATTGATAGGAGGATATATTTATGAAGGCATATCGCTTTCCACTTATTTTATTATCTTCTATCCTAATTGGTGGTTTCATTGGTTATTTCATGGGTGCCGATGCAGTTGCTTTAAAGCCGCTTGGTGACATTTTCTTAAACTTAATGTTTACGATTGTTGTACCTCTAGTGTTCTTTAGCATCGCATCGTCTATTGCTAATATGGATGGATTAAAACGTTTCGGTAAAATTATGTCTAGTATGGCTGGGACTTTCTTATTTACAAGTATTTTAGCTGCTATTTTTATGATTATTGTCGTGAAAGTATTCCCGCCAGCACAAGGTGTTGTACTAGAACTAACACAACCTGACAAAGCTGATAAAGCTGTTAGTGTTGCAGATCAAATCGTCGGTATTTTAACTGTATCTGACTTCTCGAAGTTACTATCTCGTGAAAATATGTTAGCTCTTATTTTCTTCTCTATCTTAATGGGGATTGCAACTTCAGCAGTTGGCGAAAAAGGAAAGCCATTTGCTACATTCCTACAAGCTGGTGCAGAGATTTCAATGAAGGTTGTATCTTTCATTATGTACTACGCTCCAATCGGACTTGCTGCTTACTTCGCAGCATTAGTTGGCGAATTCGGACCACAACTTCTTGGAACTTACTTCCGAGCAGCAATGGTATACTATCCTGCTTCTCTCATTTATTTCTTTGTATTCTTCACATTCTATGCATACCTTGCAGGTCGCAAACAAGGTGTACAAGTATTTTGGAAGAACATGGTCTCTCCTACAGTTACATCACTTGCAACTTGTAGTAGTGCCGCAAGTATTCCAGCAAACTTAGAAGCAACAAAGAAAATGGGTATTTCTTCAGACGTTCGTGAAACAGTTGTCCTTCTTGGTTCTACTCTTCATAAAGATGGCTCTGTTTTAGGCGGCGTATTAAAAATTGCTTTCTTATTCGGTATTTTCAACATGGAATTCGAAGGACCGAAAACATTAGCAATCGCACTTGTTGTTTCTCTATTAGTAGGAACAGTAATGGGCGCTATTCCAGGCGGCGGTATGATTGGTGAAATGTTAATCGTTTCTTTATATGGCTTCCCGCCAGAAGCATTGCCAATTATCGCAGCAATCAGTACAATCATTGATCCTCCTGCAACGATGTTAAACGTAACAGCAGATAACGCTTGTGCCGTAATGACAGCTCGCCTTGTAGAAGGTAAGAACTGGATCAAAAACAAATTTGCTTAATAAATAGAAAGAGGATGCTCGTTTTGAGCATCCTCTTTCTTTGTTGTTAATCCATTCCGCCACAAATTTGTTAAAACCTTCACAAATATTCCACACCTCTTATCCATTCTCCGTACTATAATCATGTATGGAAAAGGAGATGGATCTAATGACTCAAAGCGCACCAGAATTTAAAGTTTTGCAAAGCATTGCATTTCTCGCTGTCGTTTTGCAAAGTTCTTTATTATATACAATGAATCAAGGAAATGTCTTACTTGAGCAATCCCTCATTATGGGCATGCTATTTAATCTTGCAAAATTCTCAGCACCAGCATTCATATTTATCGTTGGATTTCACTTAATTCGTCACTATACAAAGCAATTAGTATATAAAGAATATATTTCCGAAAAAGCGATACACTTACTCATTCCTTATTTCTTTTGGTCTATTCTTTACTTATTAACAACAAATGATCTTATTACGTTACAAAGTGGAATAAAAAGTTTATTACTCGGAACAGCCGCTCCCCATCTTTGGTACGTTATTATGATGTTCCAAATTCACTTATTGTTCCCTTTACTATGCACACTTTTTTATTGGTTTCAAAAACGAACAGAAAATAAAAAAGACATATATAAATATATGACCTTTTTCGCTTGCCTATATTTTCTATTAATGTGGTTCTCTTCTCACTATATTTTTAATGGAGAAAAATTAACAAGTTCAACAATTTTACATTATACAGATCGATCATTTCTATTCTACTCATTCTATTTCGTTATGGGCGGCATTGCCGCTGTAGCACTAAAAACTTGGCGTCTATTCGTCATGAAACACATCCCGCTTATAACAATATTATTTTTCATCTTATTTTTATTCATCAATTATGAGTTGTTTAGTTTTTACGGAGCAAACTCTATTCATTTAACTGTTTCTACCTATTTAAAACCATCTATGTTTTTATATATCGTATGCGAAATTATCATACTGTATGTGTTATCTATTATGATAGTACAGCGTCGTGGTTTCTTATATAAAACGTTACGTTTCATTGGTAATTACACGTATGGTGCTTATTTAGCTCATTTATTCTTCTTGCAACTATGCACAAAACTTCTTTCCTTATTCACGCTGCAAGAAAATACTATATTATATAGCCTATTACTATTTGTGTTAACGGCTATTATCTCTATTTCAACAATGGTCATTTGTAGCACAATACCATTTCATACTTGGATTACAGGTCCTTCTCCTACAACAAAGATGAAATGGACGAAGGTTGTATTACGAAAAAATCATAAAAAACTATTCAAGCCATATATTTGATATAATAATACGCATATAAAAAGAAAGCGAGAGACACCTATGATTAATCAAGTTGGACAAATTATGCTATATGTAAATAACCAAGACGAAACAGTACAATTTTGGACAGAAAAAGTAGGGTTCCAAATCATTGCGGAAGAAAATAACGGAAACGGATTCCGCTGGATTGAAATTGCACCGGCGAAAGAAGCAGGAACAAGCATCGTCCTTCACGATAAAGCGTTAATCGCGAAGATGCAACCTGAACTAAACCTAAATACGCCTTCACTTATGTTCTTCTCAAATGACTTAGACCGTCTATATAAAGATCTTTCTGAGAAAAATGTCACAGTTGGACAGGTTGTAGATTTACCTACTGGTAGAGCATTTAACTTTGCTGATAATGAAAATAATTACTTTGCAGTAATGGAACGCAAATAAAAAATAAGCTATCCGAAAAAATCGGATAGCTTATTTCATTTTAAGAAACTTGTTCTACATTCGTTTCTCTATGCTGTATATGACTCGTGATCCAAGCAATTCCACCGGCAACAACGAGATAACATAACAATATTAAAATTTGCATTTGTAATTGCGACCAATCTCCTAAAGAAATAACATCTTGTAATCCTCTAAGAGAATGAGACATTGGGAGAAACTGTCCAATTTTGCTAAGAACAGCTATGTTTAATTCTCCTGGGAAAGTACCTCCGCTCGTCGCTAATTGCAGGACAAGAAGCGTTACCGCTAAGAACTTTCCAACAAGACCAAATACTGTTACTAGCATAAGAATAAATGTCATAAACGTAAAGGAAATAACAATACTTGATAAAACAAAGAGTGGCACACTTGCGACTTCTAATTTCATAACACCTAGCACAACTACATCTACGAGTAGAGCTTGAATAAGTCCAATTAAATATACCAATCCTAGTTTATTAATAAAATGTACCGTTCCGCTTACCTTCATGTTTTGTCTGCGGCCAAGAGGTAAAATATTCGATGCCATAATTCCGCCAACATAAAATGCAAGTGATAAGAAATATGGGGCAATGCCTGAACCGTAGTTAGGAACGTCAGAAACTGTTGACTTCACTAACTGAACTGGCTCTGAGAACATCGTATTGCGTGCATCATCATTACGAACATCCGCTATCTTCTCTGCGCCCTCTCCTAATTTCGTAGAAAGTTCTTTCGCACCATCATCAAGTTTAACAAGTCCATTTGTTAATTTACTAGCACCGTTATTCAGCTCCGTTCCACCACTCGCAAGCTGATTTACACCTTCTTGCAGGTATGTAAAGCCATTTCCCCACTTCATAAATCCATCAGCCAAATTCGATGCACCATCTGCTATCTTTTTCGTTCCAGCAGTAGCTTCATTTAACTTAAATCCGAATGTATTCATGCCTTCTTCAATCTTATGTTGACCATCAGTAAGCTTCTTCGCACCTTGTGTCAATTGTTGTTGGCTATTATTTAAAGTACTTGTTGCTTTAGCTAGTCCATTAGACGTAGCAACAATTTTTTGAAAAGCGGGATCTTGCTGCACTTCTGGATGATTTTTCACGTACTCTTCTAATTGTTGTTTCACACTATTGGCCGCCCCATCCGCTTTTACTTGCCCTTCAGCAAGCTTCTCACTTCCGCTCACCCATTCATTTGTACCAGCACTTAATTCACTAACTCCTGATTGTAACGTTTTTTCACCTTGTGCTAATAACTCCATACCACTATGAAGTGATGTCGCTCCTTGACTCAGCTCATTTGCTCCCCCCGTTAAGGCAGATTGGCTAGACGCAAGCTTGTCACTTCCTTCTTTCAATTTCGATGTCCCGTCACTTAAACGATCAATACCATTCGCAAGCTGATTCGCTCCATTTTTTGCATCGGTCGTTCCTTCATGTAACTTCTCAGCACCATTACTTGCATCACTCAACCCTTGTGCCAAATCTTGAAACTTTGAAAAAACACCTTCTGTATATGATTTCGTAATACTGTTTGAGATTTTTGTTTTCATATTTTCAACAGCTGTCGTTCCAATTTGAGCCGCTACAAAGTTTTTACCTGGATTTACTTTGTACTGCAACTTTGCTGGCTCTGGTTTCTCATCCATAAGTGTACTTACCTTTTTAGAGAAATCTTCCGGAATCGTAACAACCATATAATATTTATCTTCTTTTAACCCTTCATCCGCACTTTTTTCTGATACGAAATGAAAAGCCAATTCCTTATTCTCTTTTAAATTTTTAACAAAATCGTCTCCTGCATGAATTGTTTTTTCATCCATCGCAGCACCCTTATCTAAATTCACAACCGCAACAGGTAATTTATCTAATTTTCCGTACGGATCCCAATATCCAGCTAAAAAGAATCCTGAATAAATTAACGGAACGATTAATAAAAAAATTAAAGCGATACGTCCATGTTTATGGTGCCACATCGCTTTCCAATCTTTAAATATAAGTTTAATTCCCTTCATGAAACATACTCCTCTTCTAATTTAACACCCTTCGAATGGTTTAACAGATTTACTATACACGTCACTTTACATACTGTATAATACATCTTTAATTATTAATTCATTCCTTTTGGTCTATAGAAAGGAGACTCGAAATGGAACTGCTCCAGTTAAAATACTTTCAGACAGTTGCACGACTAGAACACATGACAAAGGCAGCTGAAGAATTGCATATCGCGCAACCTTCACTCAGCAAAACAATTGCTAGACTCGAAAAGGATTTAGGAGTCCCTTTATTTGATCGCCAAGGCCGACAGATTACTTTAAATTCTTTCGGAAAAGTATTTTTAAAACGAGTAGAACGTATTTTTCATGAATTAAGTGAAGGGCAACGAGAAATTAAAGATTTAGCCGAATTACAACAAAGCTCTATTACACTGGCCGTTTCTATTCCAAGAATATTACCAGAACTACTTGGCTCTTTTTTACTAGAACATCCTAACGTTCGATTCCAACAATTTCTTGCATCCACTCCTTCTATGAAACGACAACTAGATAATATAGAAATTGACTTTTGTATCTCCTCTGTGCCAATTGAAGGTGAGGAGATTGTTTGGGAACCACTTATTACAGAAGAAATTTTCTTAGTCGTCCCTTCAGGCCATCGTTTATCAGGCCGAAAAAATATCCACCTGCATGAAGTAAAAAACGAACCGTTTATTAGTATGAACACTGGCTATGGATTTCGACACTTAACGGATGAATTTTGCAAAGAAGCTGGTTTCACTCCGCATATTGCTTTTGAAGTAGATGAACCGACCGTGATTAGCGACCTCATTAAGCAAGGTCTCGGCATCGCTTTTGTTCCAAGTTTAACTTTATTAAAAAACTCTACTTTAGCATCAAGCAAGTTGCGTATTATTGAACCCAATTGTCAGCGAACCATCGGATTAAGTTGGTCAAAAAAACGCTACTTATCAAAAACAGCTCAGCAATTCCGTGAATTCGTGATTGATTACTTCTCCAACATTAGGACGTAAAATTATATCAACAAATAAAAGTTGCCACCCTCATATGGTGGCAACTTTTATTGTTCACTCTTTTTTAATTCCATTTCAGCTAAAAGTGGTAGTACATTATCAAAAATATGCGTATTATTATTTTCACCTGTTACATATCCACCATAATATCTACTAAATACGTTATCATTTCGGAATGTGGCCATATGATCATACAATTCTTTCGCAAACTTTTTATCACCTGTTTGTAGTACGTACAAAATCGTTAATCCGTATGCGGCTGGCGATTCATAATTCACAGTTTGTTTTCCCGTTTCTAAATTGTAACGACCGTATAGCTTTCCATCCTCCTGGAATTTCTTCTTTATAAATTCCAAATAAGCAGTTGATGAAAGACCACCTAAACTTCGATGATATGCAACGTATGATTGGTCAATAAGATTCACTTCTTTATCGTACGTAAATGTACCATCTTCTTTATACTCTTTCGGGAATGCCCAGCCATGCCTTGGATAGTCCGCTAAAAATTGAACGACTTCCTGATATTGCTGAGCAGAAACTTTGTCGTACTTCTTCATATAGGAGAATGCACGTGGATTTATGTATGATGTTGTTACAAAATTATTTTGTTTCCCTGCATCTGCATCATAATAATCAACATAATAATTATCTTTTTTATTATAACGAAGTACAGCATCACTTAATTGATCGGCAAGGTTTTTATAACGCTCTTCCTTATACATTTCATAAGCACGATATAATTGTTCTATAATACGAAGATCATCTATAAGTGCATTTGTAGCTGACTGCCTCTCTCCCTTTTCAGAGAGTTTCCATAAAACGATATGATTCTTATATACGAAATTATCTTGAATAACCTTTACTTGCTCATCAAATAACGCCTGATCATCTTTATCAAGTGTATATTGTAACCATAATCCCGCTGATTCTGATAAAGCTTCACGTCCCTTGGCTTCACCCGTACCTGCCTTAGTATCTACTAAACGATACGTGGCAAGAGTTCCATTGTCATTCACCATATGTCTTAAAATAAAATTTTCTGTACGGTTTCCTTGTAAAGCTGACCAAAATACAATTCCACCTAAAGCGATTAAGAAGATAACTCCAATCCCTATATATAAACGTTTCCGCAATCTTTTCACCTCCCTAGTAAGGCTAACCTTAATTTTATCAGAACATACATAAATTTAAAAAAGACAATCCACTAGATTGTCTCCCCCATTTCTATCCCTCGTAAACCTCTTTAGAAGGTTTATATAGCGATTGTACAAGCCGATCATATTCACGACGTGTAATCTCTTTATTATATAGCTTCAATAATAAATCTCTATGCTCTTTTGAAAATGCCATCTTTTTAATGACTTCAGGATACATAAAACACCCTCTCCATTTCACATAAACTTCTTCTTTTCTAAAAATAGAACTTATGTTCGCATAAAAGATTATAAAAGATTCCTGTAAAAAAAACAAACAAAACATGAGAAACTATTTATTTCTTTCTATTCAAAATATTACAACATTATATTATCATATTCACTTTTTAAATACATATATATTTTTGGTAGTTTTTTTGAATAAATCTTCCAATTCAATCAGAAAATAATGGCAAAAAAGAAGAGGAGTTTACATATGGATACGGTAACATTAGCAAGAGCATTTTTTGGTTCTTCATTAGCATTCCACATTATTTTTGCAACACTTGGCGTCGGACTTTCATTGATGATTTTTATAAGCGAAATACTCTATCACTGGAAGAAAGACTCCGACTATGCCATTATGGCGAAAAGATGGACAAAGGCGTTTGCTATTCTTCTCGGTGTAGCAATTCCAACTGGAACAATTGTTGGTGTGCAAATCTCACTTCTTTGGCCTGGTTTCGCCAAAATTGTTGGGCAAGTTATTTCTGTTCCCTTCCAAATTGAGATTTTCGCCTTCTTTTTGGAGGCTTTATTCATGTCGATTTACGTATATGCAGCTGATAAACTTCCTCCATTTATGAGATTAATCTCGCTATTTTTCGTCATGCTTGGTGCCACGGCATCCGCCGTGCTTATTACATCAGCAAATACATGGATGAATACACCAGCAGGCTTTTCAATGAATCCAGATGGATCTGTTTTTAACGTTGATCCGTGGAAAGCTTTCTTTAATCCAAGTTTTGGCACAAGTGCATTTCATGTCGTTATTACGGCTTATGCAACCGGTTCGGCTGTCATTGCTTCTATTGCTGGATTTAAATTATTGAAGAAAAATTTAAGTACACGTGAAATTGCTTATCATAAAAAAGGGCTGCTATTAGGGCTTGTCGTTACATTTATTACAGGCGCTACGATGTGGCTTTCAGGACATGAATCAGCGATTGCCTTACATAAACACTCACCTGAAAAACTTGCATCTGCTGAAGCTTTATTTGAAACGACATCACACGCACCGCTATCCATTGGCGGAGTTGTGGATCCTAATACACTTGAACTAAACTATGCACTTGAAATTCCAAACATGCTTAGCTTATTAGTGGGACTAGACCCTAGCACTGTCGTAAAAGGACTAAACGAATTCCCACAAGAAACATGGCCACCATTTTATACACATACACTATTCAACTTAATGGTAGGAACTGCTGCGTTTACCTTTGCTGTTGCAACAATTGCACTCTTATATTGGTATTTCGTGTACCGAAAAAAGGGAACAGAACTACCGAAGTGGCTACTTTGGGGGGCTGCCGCATGCGGACCAATTATGATGCTCGGTATTGAATTCGGATGGATTTTCAGTTGTAGCGGTCGTCAACCATGGACAATTTATGGTATGCAACGTACCGTCGATGCATCTACACGCGCTGATTTCGTCGGTCCTTTATTTGTTTTGTTCATCATTTTGTATATTGGACTCGCTATTTTAACAGTCATTGTTCTACGGACATTCTTTAGAAGACATCCATTAAAGAATGATTTACAACACCAAGGAGGCGATTCTCATGTATGAGGAAAGTATTGCAATCATCATCTTATGGGCCCTTATTTTCGTATACAGTATACTAGGGTCCATTGATTTTGGCGCTGGTTTTTGGGGCATGGTATACGCAAAACATCCGACGCTCGCTGCTAAACTTGCGAATCGGTACTTATCACCAACTTGGGAAGTAACAAATACGTTTCTCGTTTTCGTCGTTGTCGCATTTCTCGGCTTCTTTCCGAAAGCGGCCTTTACTCTTGCGACAGTAATGTTCGTACCAGTTATGTTAATTTTAGTGCTCATTGCAGTACGTAGTACATTTATGGTATTTGCTTACTCCTTGCCAAAATACCAATACCTTCTTCGGGTTATTTCAGGTATTACTGGTCTATTAATTCCAGCACTATTAATTACCGTTTTACCCGTTACAGAGGGAGCCTATATTACAATGTCTGAAGGAAAGGAAGTACTCCTATATGGAAAACTTCTTTCTAGCCCAGTTATCTACTGTTATATGCTCTTCGGACTAACTTCTGAACTATTTCTCTCCTCTCTCTTTCTTGCTGATTTTTCGAGAGAACAAAGTTCAGAAGATACGTATAGAATTTATAGAAGAAATGCTATCATCCTTGGTCCTGCAACGCTCGTTACGGCAATTATTGCCCTCGTTGTAATGGATCCAGAAACACATTGGGTTATGCAAGGATTAATAAAGCAATTCCCGTGGTTTACAGTTTCTATTGTTTTATTCGTTATCGGATACTCGTCCCTTTGGTGGACAAACAAAAAGTACAATACACTAGGATACCCTCGCATTGCCGTTTTAGCTGTCGTCGCTCAATATGCATTTGCAAGCTATGCTTACGGGGTCGCGCATTTACCGTATATTATTTATCCTGACGTAACTGTATTTACAAGCTTTACAACGAAAGAAACGTTCTATGCACTGCTCATTCTATACGCAATTGGGATTGCAATTTTATTACCAGGATTTATTTTCTTCTGGAACTTATTCTTGAAGGATCGTACTTTTTTGAAGGAAAAATAATATAGCATTGGAGTCTGTTCCAAAAGGCATTTTGGGATAGACTCCTTTTGTCGTGTTTTGTCGATAAGTCGATATATTTTAAAAATCGCTGATATATTTTGAGTTGCGCCGATATATTTCAATAATCGCTGATATATTTTAACTTGCGCCGATATATCTCAATAATCGCTGATATATTTTAACTTGCGCCAATACATCTCAATAATCGCCCATATAAATTTCATTTACTATCTTACTGCCCCAATAATTTATAGACTCCTCTCATAATAGTTATTTCACTATTCGTGACACCTGTCCTTTAGCATGAAAAACACATATTCGGTTCATCTCGTTATACGTCTAGTTCTTCTTATTTTTTGCTGAATATACTACCAATATAAACTTGAGACAAGCTACATCTGTTCAAGGGAAAATAGAAAGGTAGGCAAAATATGAGCATTGAAATATGGATTACTATTATTGTATTTTTCTTAACGATGATCGTTATCTTTTGGCGACCCCGCGGCTTAAATGAGGCTTGGCCAGCAGCAATCGGAGCTGGTATCATCATAATTACTGGACTTGTATCAAAACCAGACATCATGGATATTATAAGTAAAATTGGCGGTGCCTCCATAACAATATTAGCAACTATTGTTATGGCAGTTATATTAGAAAGCTTCGGCTTCTTCCATTGGTCCGCAGCGAAACTAGCAAATTTAGCAAAGGGTTCTGGGCGCCGTTTATACTGGTATATTCAATTATTATGTTTTCTTATGACTCTTTTATTTAATAACGACGGTAGTATTTTAATTACAACTCCAATTTTAATTCTTCTTCTAAAAAACCTTCAATTAAAACCACATCAACAAATTCCTTATTTATTAAGTGGTGCTTTAATCGCTACGGCATCTAGTGCACCAATTGGTGTAAGTAATATCGTAAATTTAATCGCATTAAACATCGTCCATATGACTCTTTATGCATACTGCTATGATGTTTGTACCTGCAACATTAGGCTTATTATTTATGTCATGGCTCATGTATACAGTTTTGAAGAAAAAACTTCCGAAAAAATTACCTGTTTCTTCATATGATATTGAAGAAATTTTCTTCACGAAAAACTTCCATCCATTAAAAGGAAATAATTCTGTTGATACGAAACAAAAACGGACAAGATTCATGTTAAAAGTATTAGGTTTCGTCTTCCTTATGCGCTGTCTTCTATTCGTTGCATCCTTCTTATCCATCCCAATTGAAATCGTTGCGGTACTTGGTTCACTCGTTCTGCTCATTTGGAGATGGTACTACTTACGAACAAATCCTGTCGACATTTTGAAAAAGACACCGTGGCACATTTTAATTTTCGCCTTCTCTATGTACGTCATTATTTACGGACTACACAACGCAGGATTAACAGCTGCACTTGTACAATGGCTCGAGCCAGTTGTGAATCAGCATCTACTCTATGCTAGCTTTGCAATGGGCGGACTTGTATCCATCCTCTCTAACGTCTTCAATAACCATCCTGCCCTTATGATTGGTACAATCACATTAACAGAAATGGGACTAGATCCAGTCACATTAAAAACTATCTATCTTGCAAACATCATTGGTAGTGACATCGGTTCACTATTACTACCAATTGGTACGCTAGCTTCACTCATTTGGATGTATATTCTGAAACAAAACAAAATTAAAGTAAAATGGAAAGACTATTTAAGTGTATCCCTTATCGTTATCCCGCTCACAACAGTCGTCACACTATTCCTCTTATTCTACTGGGTACATCTCTTCTTCGCCTTATAAACAACAGAAGCCCCATTTGCTACCGTCTTAGCAAATGGGGCTTCTTCTATAATAAAGTTAGGTACTACAGTGTGATCAATTAAGTAAAGAGGTGTAACATGTTATTGATATAAATGACTACCAGCTTCTTTAAATTCTTCTGCTTTCTCTTTCATTCCTTTTTCAATTGCTTCTGTCGTTTCTAAATCATTTTCTTTTGCATATTCACGAATATCATGTGAAATTCTCATACTACAAAACTTCGGTCCACACATTGAACAGAAGTGAGCTGTCTTTGCCCCTTCTGCAGGCAACGTTTCATCATGATATTCCATCGCACGTTCAGGATCTAAAGATAAATTAAATTGATCGCGCCAACGGAATTCGAAGCGTGCTTTTGAAAGTGCATCATCACGCTGATGAGCCGTTTTATGTCCTTTCGCAAGATCAGCCGCATGCGCTGCAATTTTGTACGTAATAACACCCGTGCGTACATCATCTTTGTTTGGCAAACCTAAATGTTCTTTAGGCGTTACATAACAAAGCATCGCTGTTCCAAACCAGCCAATCATCGCAGCTCCAATTGCAGATGTAATATGGTCATAACCTGGTGCAATATCTGTCGTTAGTGGCCCAAGTGTGTAAAACGGCGCGCCCTGACAAATATCAAGCTCTTTCTCCATATTCTCTTTAATTAAGTGCATCGGTACGTGTCCAGGTCCTTCAATCATAACTTGCACATCATGTTTCCAAGCAATTTTTGTTAATTCACCAAGTGTTTCAAGCTCAGAAAACTGTGCTTCGTCATTTGCATCTGCAATAGACCCTGGACGTAATCCATCTCCAAGAGAGAACGAAACATCATACTGCTTCATAATTTCACAAATCTCTTCAAAGTGAGTATATAGGAAGTTTTCTTTATGATGGAATAAACACCACTGTGCCATAATCGAACCACCGCGCGAAACGATACCTGTCGTACGCTTTGCCGTGATTGGAATATAACGAAGCAATACACCAGCGTGAATCGTAAAGTAATCAACGCCTTGCTCCGCCTGCTCAATTAACGTATCACGATATACTTCCCACGTTAAATCTTCTGCAATTCCGTTTACTTTTTCCAGCGCTTGATAGATCGGTACAGTTCCAACTGGTACAGGCGCGTTACGAATAATCCACTCACGCGTCGTATGAATATTTTTACCTGTAGATAAATCCATAATCGTATCTGCACCCCAGCGCGTTGCCCATGTCATCTTCTCTACTTCTTCTGCAATCGAAGAAGATACAGCTGAGTTTCCGATATTGGCGTTTACCTTCACATGGAAATTACGCCCGATGATCATCGGTTCAGCTTCTGGATGATTAATATTCGCTGGTAAAATAGCGCGGCCTTCTGCGATTTCCTTACGAACAAACTCCGGCTCTACCCCTTCACGAATCGCAACGTATTCCATCTCAGACGTAATAATGCCATTACGTGCATAGTGCATTTGCGTAACATTTGCACCTTGCTTTGCTCTAAGTGGCTGGCGATCCATTTGCGGGAAAACAGGTGTATGCTTCGAAGCTACTTTCACACCGTCATCCTCTGGTTTCACTTCACGCCCTTCGTATGCTTCTACATCACCACGCCCCATAATCCAAGAGTGGCGCGGCGTTGGAATTCCTTTTTCCAACTCGACCTTATACGCAGGATCTGTATAAGGACCGCTCGTATCATACACACGGATTGGTGGATTTGGAACGCCATTCGTTTCGCTTTGTTCAATCTCACGCATCGGCACTTTCATACCTTCTCGTGGTCCATCCACATATACTTTCTTACTCCCTGGTAAACTCGACTTCAATTCAATTTGCTCAGCTGAAACAGATTGTTTCATAAATTTTGTTGCCCCCCTGTTCGTGACAAGGACAAGATATGGCCAGCGCATGCCAAAATAAAAAGAGCCAGGTCCATAAAAAAATAAGGACCTGGCTCATAAAGACATCATTATGTAAAGCCGTTAACTTCCCTACGCTGGTACGAGCCAGATCAGGTCCAAAGGGTTAAGAAGTTCACGCGCTTCTCTCTCAGCCTACGCATACGTTAGGCACCCCTAGTTTATCACTGATTTAATTTTCAATACTTTCCCATCATACACGATAATCTGAAAAATGAAAAGTTTATTTCTTTTGCTCTTTACGGAATCATCCACGTTAAATAATACGCTTGCACATACGTCATAATACCAACAATAATTACGAAGAATAAGCTATGCTTCACTGTAAAACGGAACAAATCCGATTCTTTTCCAGCAAGACCAACCGCCGCACAAGCGATCGCAATCGACTGCGGGGAAATCATTTTCCCTGTTACACCGCCTGTTGTATTTGCTGCAACAAGAAGCACTTCAGATACGCCGACTTGCTGCGCTGTAATGGCTTGTAAATTTGAGAACAGTGCATTCGCAGACGTATCAGACCCTGTTAGGAATACGCCAATCCAGCCTAAGAATGGTGAGAAGAACGGGAATAGTCCGCCAGTTCCGGCTAATGCTAACGCTAACGTAGAAGATAGACCAGAATAGTTTGCGATAAATGCAAACCCTAGTACGAATCCGATAGATAGAATTGGCATTTTTAATTCGCTTAACGTTTCTTTAAATGTCACTACTGCATCTTTTACATTCATTTTCAAAATAAACATGGAAATGATACAAGCAATTAAAATCGCTGTTCCAGTTGCCGATAATACATCAAACTTCAAAATTGCCTCGTAAGGCGTTGGTTTATTTACAATTGGCTCTGCTTTCATTACTAAATTATGCAGACCTGGAATTTCAAACTTAAATACAAGACTTTCTAAAGCCCCTCCTGGAGCGAATAATGCCTTAAAGAAACTTTGGCTCCAAATGACTACCATAACCGTTAATACGATAAATGGAGACCATGCTTTCACTACTTTTCCAAACGTTAATTTCGGCATCGATGCCGCTGTCGTTGTTACTGCTACTTCACTATTTGCTTGCCCGGATTGATAAATTTCTTTCGGCTGCCAAACTTTTAAGAACAGCGCTAAACTAATTAAACTTACAAGTGCCGATGTAATATCCGGAAGTTCCGGTCCTAAAAATGTCGCTGTAATGAACTGCGTAATCGCAAATGAACTACCCGCTACAAGTAACGCAGGCCACGTTTGTCTTATACCTTTAAATCCATCCATTAAAAATACGATAAAGAATGGAACAAATAATGATAGGAACGGTAATTGATGCCCAGCCATTTGTCCAATTTTATGTGGATCAATACCTGTTACTTGTCCAGCAACTGTAATCGGAATTCCCATCGCTCCGAACGCCACTGGTGCAGTATTTGCAATCAAACAAAGACCTGCTGCGTATAAAGGATTTAACCCAAGACCCGCAAGAAGCGCTGCTGTAATCGCTACTGGTGCCCCAAATCCTGCCGCTCCTTCTAAAAATGCTCCAAATGAAAATCCAATTAAAATAACGAGTAGACGATGATCGTTCGTAATCGATAATACCGATGCACGAATCACATCAAATTGACCTGTTTTCACAGAAATTTTATATAAAAATACGGACATAATGATAATCCAAGCAATTGGCCATAACCCATACAAAAAACCGTACCCGGTTGCTGCCATTGCCATCGTGAACGGCATTTTATAAGCGAATAACGCTACTAAAACTGTAAGTACAACTGTAATAAATCCTGCCACATACCCCTTCATGCGGAAAACTGCTAAAGCTAAGAAAAAAAAGATAATCGGAATAAGTGCGACCGCTGCCGAAATCCAAATGTTTCCGAATGGATCATAAACTTGTGTCCATGTGTTCATTGTTCTCTCCGATACGATAAACTTAACTAAATCTATACAATTCAATCAAATTTACACGAGTTAGTGCTTCATCGTGTTCTCGCAACCCCAAAGGGACGAGGGGTTGCGAGAACACGAGGCAGTATCGTTACCTCCTATTATCAAGCATTTATTTTACCCATCTTGATAAATTTATCGCAGCATTCAAATCTCTATCGTGATGGCTATTGCATGAAACACAACACCACTCACGTATTTTTATACTCCATTGTCCTTCTGGTTGAACTGAATGGTCGTATTTTACTCCGCAACATGAACAAATCTTGCTTGAGGCGAACCATTTATCAGCTTTTTCATACGCAATGCCGTACTTCTCGCACTTGTATGACAAACATTGAAAGAAGAAGTTTAATTTTTGAAAGGAAAGTGCCTTCGATAGTTTTTTGTTTTTTAACAGGTTTGAAATAGATAAGTCTTCCACAACAATCCTCATTGGTTTGGTTTTCACCAATTTAGCTGTTGCTTGATGGATATGGTTATTTCGGATATTCATAATTTTCCTAGATAACCGCAGGTGCTCAGCTTTCACTTTTTCATATCCGGCAGACTGAATTTTCACACCTTTTTTAAATCTCCTAGACATATCTCTTTGCGCTGACTTTTTCCTTTTCAAAAGTTTTTTAACCTTAGCATCTTTGTTTATATTTCGTTCTTTCATACCATTAGAAGCTACAAAAAGTTCTTTTAAACCAACATCCACACCAATCGACTCATTCGTTAGTTCTTGTGATTCAAAGTCTTCTTGGAACCCTACACTAATCCACCAGTGACGACCATCAAAGGTAACTCGTGGATTGGATGGTTTTTTATTTCTTGGTAGTTGTTGGCTTGTTTTCACTTCTCCAATAGACTGAATATGAACGACTTTCTTTCCTATAACCAGTCTTTCATAATTGGCATAAAATCCTTGGATTAAATCTTTTTTGGATTTATAAGAAGTGTGATAACCATTTTTGTACTTTTTGAACGAATGTTTTCTCGCCGTATCAAAATCTTTTGAAGCCTGTTTGGGAACTTGTGCATTAATGTCTTTTAACCACTCATATCTCTTTCGCTTCTTGATCTTTGTAAATCGTTTCTGTAAAGCTAACTGTGAAACAGATTTTCCAAATAGCTTATAGTATCTATCACTCATTCTTTTACAATAGTTATAAGCAAATCTTGCAGCACCAGCATGGTTTCTAAGCACTTGTTCTTGCTCAGGCGTTGGAATCAGTCTGACTTTCTTCGCCAATATCATCAGAATGTAACTCCTTTAATGAAAGATTTGTTCTTCTGAATCGTAGCGTGTTCCACCAGCATTCTCCTGAGACTACCAGGATACAAACCTGTTAATTCCGATACTTGACTAACTCGTGAAAATTTCATTATTATTCTTAGCTCATTAAATCCAATGTAGCACATACGTTCTATGGATTCAATGAGGTTTGATAGATTTAATTAAATTTATCTCGTTCAACTAAGGGCGCAATTCCTTAGCCAGTTCTCTTATGAACTTCTCATATTTTCACATGAGCGCAGACTATATGTTTATCTCTTTAGAGATAGAGGATTTTTCCACCACCATAGGCTTGTGATGTACTCTCGTCAGTTATACGAGATAGTCGTTGAACGTTCATCTTATCCATTTTGACTTAGATGATTCGAGGCGGAAGACCCATTGTTCTAGTGTTTAGGATTTAACCTTGCACGATCTGATTGATTTTTTCTGCTTTCGCGACATTCACGCTCACCATTTCTGGTCACGTTGTAGTTCAATCAGCTTTAGGGATTGCCCGCAGTTAACCCTCACTACTAGCCAATCACTTGACTAGCAGGGCTTACTGATATATTTAATTAACTTTGGTTATAATTGGTTAAATAAATCGTAACAGTTAGTTACCCCCTAAAGAATCCCCTTTTAAATAGAATAACCTCACCAATAGACTATCAGGTCATCATACCTTTAAGCCTAAAAATAAAAAACGTTTAAGAAAACGTTTTCAATAACTTTCATTTATACTGTACCATAACAATTTCTATTTAAAAAGATTTTTTCGAAAATTTTATTATTTAACGAAAAAATCTTACAAAATCGTCACGTTCTTGTAATGTTCATCGATAGGAAGCTCGCCAAAATTATTGCATAATAATAGTATAACAACAGAAATTATTCATGAGGTGATATATATGAACGGAAATAAAATATTAGCTGCGTTATCATACTTTAGTGTACTATTTGCCCCTATCTTATTCCCTATTATCGTTTGGATTGTGGGAGACGCTGAAACAAAACCACATGCAAAACGTGCTCTATGGACACACATCATTCCAAGTATCGCTACATTCATTGGCGTAACTATTCTAGGAATTATGGGCCTTGGATCTGATCAACCAGACGTAACACTTGGAATTGGATCAATGATTGTCTTAGCTATTTGCGGAATCATCAGCTTATACTACTTCATCTGGAACATTGTAAAAGGCATTAAAGTGCTGAAAGCTTAATTTTAAACAAATGTTTGTTTAAAAAGGGCCCCTTGCAATTTGCAAGGGGCCCTTTTCCTAATTCGTTCACTTTATCTTCTGCGTTTCTTCTTTTTTCTCATCATTTTCTTTCGGCGCGTATTCACTTTATCCGCTATAATGTGGAGCGTACTTGCCACAACAATTCCCATTAAGAACGTTACAATTTCAACCTCATGCTTCTTCGCAATTTCTATTAAATTACCATCCAGTGCGATTACATTTAATAGTAATAAAAATGGAGAAAAAACGATTAACATGTACGCAATACGAATCACATCACCAAGTATAATCGTATGCGTAAAGAAAGATCGATGCGGCATTACTTTCTTATAAGGATACCAAAATATACGTAAGAAACCCCATTTGTTATAAGCATTACTGTACGTATCTAAATCTGGTGTTAAAAATGAAGTACCTACTAAAAAACCAATCGCAAAAGTTAATAAAAAATCAAAATTTGTTAATCCATACGAAAAGAGCAAAAACAAAACAACCGGAAGGGATATTAAGTTTATTTTCGTATGCGTTCTTCCTGATGGCATAATGCACTTCCTCGCTTACGTTCGTCCTGTCACCTTATGACAGGTTTCACCTATTGACCTAATTTCTGATCGATAAATGTTGTGTCTATATCCGAACCAAACCATTCTGCCAACTTCACTCGTGCCTTATCTTTCACATCTTCATTGACGTATAACGACACCTGTATTAGTGCGGCCGTTAACGCCCCCAAATCATCCGTATAGCCAATTCCAGCAATGAAATCTGGAATCGCATCAATCGGTGCAATAAAATAAGCAAGTGCTCCAATTACAATAATTTTCACTCGTTTTGGAACATCGGGTCTTTGCAAAACGTAAAACAGTAATAAACTTGCATAAATGACAGATTGCCCTGCTTGCTTTGCAACATGTTTTACTTTCTTCCAAAACGCTTCAACTGAAAATTTTTGTTTCATGTAAAAAGCCTCCCTATTTTTAAAAAGAAATAAGCTACAATATGTTATCAGTAAAAGTTCATGGAAATTACACAAAACCTATCAATGAACTTTTATTGTAACAAACAAACCAAAAAAGAACAAGCGTTCGCTAATTTTCACACTATTTCCTTCATATAATAGATTTCTAGATAACCCTTACCCATATTCATTTCTTATTTCTCAACAAAGAAAATTTTCACTTCCACTTAACATTCTGCTCTACCTTTGTTATATTTTCTAGTTGACGGACATATAAACGAATGTTAAAGTTTTCTCTGGTAGTGACAAATCTTATACAAAAAATGTAAAATGTTATAGTGTTTCTCAGAAATGAATTTTGTTGTATAATACAGAAATGACGTTATGCTTATGAGCAACAAAAGAAACCAAAAGGGTATGCATAGTTATAGTCGTATATGGGTGAATATAGAACCTTTAATTATGGCCAAGAAAACTATGTATTTTTTATTTTAGCATTTTTCGCTCCAAAATCGACCAAGCCTGATAGAGAAAGGGTGGAAATGAATGAAAGAAACCTTGAAATCACAATTTCAAAATGTGCGTTTCACTGTATTCGTAGCTTTAGCCTTATGGCTGAAAACTTACCTTATTACACGCACAAGCTTTGATTTAAAACTTGAATCTTTCATGCAAGAATTCATTTTATTCCTTAGCCCATTAGCAGCATCATTACTGCTTGTTGGTCTTGCATTATTTGCAAAAGGGAAAAAACGTAACTATATAGCACTTGGAATTAATTTTGTCTTAACAATCGTTCTTGTTGGTAACGTAATGTTCTACGGATTCTACAATGACTTCGTTACATTACCGGTGCTAGGACAAACATCTAACTTCGGAAGTTTAGGTTCTAGTGTGAAA
Organism: Bacillus sp. JKS001846; assembly: GCF_900176455.1. Taxonomy (NCBI): domain Bacteria; kingdom Bacillati; phylum Bacillota; class Bacilli; order Caryophanales; family Bacillaceae; genus Bacillus; species Bacillus sp. JKS001846. The sequence continues at coordinate 574,373 of NZ_FWYG01000001.1, read as the reverse complement.
GAATTATTTAACTACAAAATTATTCTTGCATTTGCAGACATTATCGTTTTCTTCGTTCTATTAAAGAAAATGAAGAACTTTGCACCTACAGAGCGTGTAGCACGCCCGATGCGTTCTCTATACTTCGTATCAACAGTTGCTATTTTCTTCGCAAACTTAGGACTTGCAGAAGCTGAACGCCCAGAACTATTAACACGTTCATTCGACCGCGTTATGCTTGTTAAAAACTTAGGATTATATGTACATCAAGTATACGATCTTGGCTTACAAGCAAAATCAAGTTCACAAAAAGCGTTCGCTGACGGTAGTAAATTACAAGAAACAGAAAACTACGTAAAAACAACACAAAGTAAACCAGATCCAAATATGTTCGGTACTGCAAAAGGGAAAAACGTAATTGTTGTCTCTCTTGAGTCATTACAAACATTCTTAATTGGTGCAACAGTTAATGGACAAGAAGTTACACCATTCTTAAACCAATTTACGAAAGAAAGTTATTACTTTGATAACTTCTTCCATCAAACTGGTCAAGGTAAAACATCTGATGCTGAATTCCTAGTAGATACTTCGTTATATCCACTAGACCGCGGTGCTGTATTCTTCACACACGGTAACAATGAATATACAGCAACTCCAGAAATTTTACGTCAGCAAGGGTATCACACGTCGGTATTCCACGCAAACAACGCAACATTCTGGAACCGTAACATTATGTATCCAGCACTTGGTTATGATCGTTACTACAACGAGCTTGACTACAAGATTACGCCAGAAACAAAATTAAATTGGGGATTAAAAGATATCGAGTACTTCGATCAATCTATTGATATGTTAAAACAAGTGAAGCAACCATTCTATACTCGCTTCCTTACTTTAACGAATCATTACCCATTCACTTACGATGACAGTACAAAATTAATCGATGAATACAATTCTGGTGATGGAGTATTTGACCGTTACATGGTAACTGCTCGTTACTTAGACGAAGCAATGAAACACTTTATTGAGCGTCTAAAAGCAGAAGGTATTTACGACAACTCAGTAATCGTATTCTACGGTGACCACTACGGTATTTCTGAAAACCATAACCGTGCAATGGCACAGTTCTTAGGAAAAGAAGAAATCACTGCATTTGACCATATGAACTTACAAAAAACACCGATGTTTATTCACGTTCCAGGTCAAAAAGAAGGTAAAACAATTTCGAAACCAACTGGTGAAATTGACATTAAACCAACTATTCTAAACTTACTTGGTGTAGATTCTACAAATGACGTTCGATTCGGTCATGATGTATTCTCACCTGATAATAAAGGATTCGTTGTTCTTCGTGACGGTAGCTTCGTTACAGATAAATACATGTACACAAACAGTACATTCTATGACCGTGCTACTGGCGAAGTTGTACAATTACCGAAAGAAGAATCCCAGCCACTAATTGATCGTGCCCAAAATGAATTGAACATGTCTGATAAAATCATTGAAGGTGACTTACTTCGCTTCTCTGAAAGTAATAAGATCAAAACTGGTGAAGTAAAAACAGTTATTAAAGAAGAAAAGAAGAGCGCTGAGTAATCTCAGCCTCTTTTTTATTTTCTTCCATACAACTACTTATATTCATTAACTTTAAAATTACATAACCTTTACCAAATATTCACATAGTGTTAATGAAGAATCTCTATAATAAAATATGTAAACGAGGTTCTACATATTTCTTATCTCTCATCTTTCGTAAGATCCCTTAAAGAAATGTGTAAATCTTTTGTTTCTACTTTCTTATAATTGTCTTTCAACTTGTTTTGTTTCCATACACAAAGCATTCAACGAGACAATGTCCCTATGAAAGATAGCTACCCTCCTTGTGCAGCATTCCATAAGAATGTTGCTTTTTTTTATTTAAAAGCAGGATTCTCATTTCTTATTTTCGAATTTGTATATACAAAATGCTGTAAAGTGAAACTTTAATCAGCCCTCATCAATCGGGCATTTACGGGCAGTGATTCGCCCACTTCACTTCTTTGCTCTACCCGAATTTGTAAGTAGGGGCTTTACTGCCGTTAATGCGGGGTAGATCATCCTTATTTCTCTATGATTTACAAATACATATATGGTCATATGTAGAGAATTGCTCACATAAAAATTACTATAGTGATTTTTATCTCGCATGAATGAAAGTTTCACGTTACTTACGTACTTACGAAAGGATGGGACGGAAATTGGCATACGAAAAATTTGTACTTTGGAATGATGAAGTTATTGATACAACAAAACAACAAACGTACATAGAACTTGAAGAAAGAGGTTCGCAGTTCGGAGATGGTGTCTATGAGGTTATTCGCCTATATAAAGGGAACTTTCATTTATTAGATCCGCACATAACGAGATTATATCGATCCATGGAAGAAGTAGAATTATCGCTCCCTTTCTCAAAAGCTGAGCTCATCACTTTACTTTACAAATTAATTGAACGAAACCATTTCCACGAAGATGGCACCATTTATTTGCAAGTATCTCGTGGTGTACAAGCTCGCACACATGTATTTTCATATGACAACCCTCCGACAATTTATGCCTATATTACAAAAAAAGAACGACCAGCTTTATGGATTGAATATGGTATACGCGCTATATCAGAACCCGATACTCGATGGCTACGCTGTGACATTAAATCATTAAATTTATTACCAAACGTACTAGCTGCTACGAAAGCTGAACGGAAAGGCTGTAAAGAGGCACTTCTCGTAAGGAACGGTATTGTAACGGAAGGAAGCCATTCCAACTTCTTTTTAATTAAAAACGGAACGCTTTACACACATCCAGCCAATCACCTTATTTTAAATGGCATTATTCGTCAATATGTCCTTTCTTTAGCGAATACTCTTCACATTCCTGTGCAGGAAGAACTTTTCAGCGTTCGTGACGTTTATCAAGCAGATGAATGCTTTTTTACAGGCACAACGATTGAAATTTTACCAATGACCCACCTTGATGGGACCGCGATTCAAGATGGGCAAGTTGGGCCTATCACCAAAAAACTGCAAAAATCTTTTAATCAAATCTTATTACAATCCAATATGGCATCTTCTTAAACACGAATAATTTCTGTCCTTTCATATTCAATATATGCATTTAAATGGAAATCAAGGTGTAATTTTATGCCTTGATTTTTTTCTTGTAATCTTTTTGTCATATTCAGATTCCTATATAAGTCTTGACAGTAATCGACATGCTCTTTAGAATTTTTAACAGTTGGTAAATATTTCTTCACTACATTACAGACAGAAAGGAATCGACAAATTATGAAAAAGTATCTTGCCGGTCTTGCGGCAGTGTCTGTAGCAGGAGGAGCAGCACCTACACTTGATAGTGTTCAAGCTGCACCTGAACAAAATACACAAAAAGCTGCTACAACTGTCCAAGCTTCTGCATCAAACAGCTCATCTTATAAGGTAAACGCGAGCGTATTACATGTTCGTGCGGGATCAAGCACTTCTCACGACATCATCTCACGCGTTTATAACGGTCAATCACTAAACGTGATTGGCGAAGAAAACGGTTGGTTCAAAATTAACATTAATGGACAAACAGGCTTTGTTAGTGGCGAATTTGTATCAAAAAGTGGCGCAGCAAACAACAATGTAAGTACAGGTGGAAACAATAAAGTTACCGCTGATGTATTACGTGTACGTACAGCTCCTAACACATCTAGTTCTGTTTCTGGGCGTGTATATGAAGGACAAACATTAAACGTAATTGGACAAGAAAATGGTTGGGTGAAAATTAACCATAATGGACAAGTAGGTTATGTAAGTGGCGAATTCGTATCTGGCGTTTCTTCTAATGCAGGTTCTTCAAACAACAATACGAATAATAACAACCAAGAAGTAAAACCAGCAAGCGGAAACTATACAGTAAATGTATCTTCCCTTCGCGTTCGTACAGGTCCTAGCACTTCTCACACAACTGTAGGTTCTGTGACAAAAGGACAAGTAGTACAAGTTGTTGGAGAAGTTCAAGATTGGTTCAAAATCAATTACGCAGGACAAACTGCTTATGTAAGCAAAGACTATGTAACAAAAGGCGGTTCTAACGAAAACGTTACAGAAGGCAACAAACAAGAGCAAAACAATAATAATGGAACTATTCAAACTGGCGGTTCTTACGTAGTTAACGCTACATCTTTACGTGTTCGTACAGGCCCTGCCGCTTACCATAGTGTAATTGGTGGCGTTTTAAACGGTACAACATTAAACGTAGTTGGATCTGAAAACGGTTGGTTTAAAGTAAATTATCAAGGAAAAACAGGCTTTGTTAGTAGCGAATTTGTAAAATTCGTTAAAGGTGGCACTACTACTCCTGAGCAACCAAAACAACCTGAAAAACCTAACCAAGGTGCAATTGGCGACTACTACATTAATGCTTCTGCACTAAATGTACGTAGCGGTGAAGGTACAAATTATAGAATCATAGGCGCACTTCCACAAGGACAGAAGGTTCAAGTAATCTCTGAAAACTCTGGATGGAGCAAAATTAACTACAACGGTCAAACTGGTTATATCGGAACACGTTACCTATCTAAAACACCAGTTGGAGGCGCAGTAGATAATAAGCCTAACAATAACCAAAATAACAATCAAAACAATAGCAACAATAATAATACAGGCAACAATAGCGGCGACAGTTCTTCCGTACTTGCATATGCAAAATCAATGCAAGGTGTACCGTACGTTTGGGGCGGAACTTCTGCTAACGGCGTAGACTGCAGTGGCTACATCTACCACGTATTTAAGAAATTTGGTCATAACATTAGCCGCCAAAGTGTTGCAGGATATTGGAGTAGCCTACCACAAACTTCAAGTCCACAACCTGGTGACTTAATTTATTTCCAAAACACTTATAAATCTGGTCCTTCTCACATGGGTATTTACCTTGGGGGCGGATCATTTATCCAAGCTGGAGATAAAGGTGTAGCAATCGCTTCATTAAGTAACTCTTATTGGAAGAGCCACTTCTTAGGATACACGAAAGCACCTTAATTAATAGTTTCAAAGCCTTCTAGTTTACTAGAAGGCTTTTTTGCTATGAGTTCAACATATTACTCCCTTTCTCCTACCTTCTCTCTACAAAAATAATGTATCCATTCTTCCATTTCATACACTTTATTCTACAAAAACAATGCATAACGTTATCATAATGTATATATTTTCATAAAAAACATAACCTATTTCATGTCTATTTATTTTATATGTGTTTTTTTGAAGAATTTTCTTTTTATTTAAACTTTTCATTAGACGTTTGACCTCCGATGTCCATTATGATAAGTTACTAAAGATGTTATATTCGCAAACGTATAGACAACTGGTTTATACACTGTTTTTACTATGAGGAAGGAGCATACACTGCATGAATCTTTTATGGGGAATTGGCGGCGTGATTGGAGTATTAGCAATTGCTTTCTTACTATCTTCCAACCGCAAAGCTATTAATTGGCGCACAATTTTAATTGCGCTAGCATTACAAATGTCATTTTCATTTATCGTATTACGATGGGATGCTGGTAAAGCAGGTTTAAAACACGCTGCTGACGGTGTTCAAGGATTAATTAATTTTTCTTACGAGGGAATTAAGTTCGTTACTGGGGATTTAGTCAACGCAAAGGGACCTTGGGGATTTGTATTCTTTATTCAAGCACTACTTCCAATCGTATTTATTAGTTCATTAGTAGCAATCTTATATTATTTCGGTATTATGCAGAAATTTGTTAGCATCGTTGGTGGTGCATTAAGTAAACTTCTTGGAACTTCTAAAGCAGAAAGCCTAAACTCAGTAACGACTGTATTTTTAGGACAAACTGAAGCTCCAATTTTAATTAAACCTTACTTAGCACGCTTAACAAATAGTGAATTCTTCACTATTATGGTAAGCGGTATGACAGCTGTTGCTGGATCCGTTCTTGTCGGTTATGCAGCAATGGGTATTCCGTTAGAGCACTTATTAGCAGCTGCAATTATGGCGGCTCCATCGAGCTTATTAATTGCGAAACTAATCATGCCAGAGACAGAAAAAGTAGATAATAACGTTGAACTTTCTACAGAACGTGAAGACGCAAATGTTATTGATGCAGCTGCACGCGGCGCATCTGAAGGTATGCAACTTGTTATTAACGTAGCAGCAATGTTAATGGCTTTCATCGCATTAATCGCTTTATTAAATGGATTATTAGGATGGGTTGGTTCTCTGTTCGATATTAAACTTAGTCTTGATTTAATCTTTGGTTACTTATTATCACCATTCGCAATCTTAATCGGGGTTTCTCCTGGTGAAGCGATACAAGCAGCAAGCTTTATCGGTCAAAAACTTGCAATCAACGAATTCGTTGCATACGCAAACTTAGGACCACACATGGCAGAGTTCTCTGACAAAACAAATCTAATTTTAACATTTGCAATCTGTGGATTTGCAAACTTCTCTTCTATCGCAATTCAATTAGGTGTAACAGGAACGTTAGCTCCTACTCGCCGTAAACAAATTGCACAATTAGGGATTAAAGCAGTTATCGCTGGTACATTAGCGAACTTCTTAAACGCAGCAGTTGCAGGTATGATGTTCCTATAAACTTATATAGAGTCTTCTCTTTCTACAAGAGGAGACTTTTTTCATGCAATCCAAACGTCTTTTATGTATCTATTAATCAATTTATCCTAAATATAAGCACATTATGATACAATAATTTTTAAGTCTTTTTATTTTTCTTATGAAAATAGAGATACTACTTGTTGTTGCCCTTCAAAAGAGTTTAACGACATGGTCAATTTCTTAATAATTGCGCATACTACAAGTATCTATTGATGAAATAGCTTTAAGGAGGAAAGTTTTGTGAAAGATAAGTTCTATAAAATCCTCTCTATGTGGATTTTACAAATTGTATTTTATTTTACTACTGTATATGTGACGAAATATGAGCATGCTCTCATTTTTACAATAATATACGTAATCGTAAATGTACTATTCTTATTTTTAGCTGACAAAACAGCATTTGTTTTCTTCATACTAGGAACCATTATTTCCGTATTTTATTTGTTCTATCAAGCATGGCTTCACTTATGGAGTACATCAGATCAATGGCAATATATGATTACCCACTTCCTGATGGCAGCTAACTTCTTCATTGTATATATAACAACTCACCTATTGAAAAAAGTGATTCATGAAAATAAAGCTTTAACTGAGCGTGTGAGAACATTGGAACAATATATTGGAGAATCCAAATTACTAACAAGACAAGAATTCGAGAGACGCCAAGCGTTATTAACGACTGCAATGAATCGTCGTAATGAAACAGGCATTATTGTTTACTTTGATTTCACTTCCTTTAGTAAATATACAAAGGAAAGTGTTATGGACCGTGTAGCTTCTTTATTAGTTGAAACGGTAAGGAATGATTTTGACCTTGCTGCTGAATATGATAATAATACGCTAGTTATTTTATTACAAAACACAAATGAAGCTGGTGCTGACATTGTAATGAACCGCCTAAAACCAAAAATGGAGCAATGGCTTGCTGCTGAAGCAATCAAAGATATAAAAATTTCACGCGAGCAAATTGGAAACAAAGGACAGACACTGTTATGATGACTCTCGTTATACTTCTTTTATTCCTTCTGTTTTGCGTACTCGTTTTTTGGATTAGTATCACATTTTCAATTAAATATGTACTTATTTTTACGGCCTTTCTATTCTCTGGCTTACTCGTTTACTACTCTTTCTTAACAATCGCGGGCTTAATTCACCGAAATAGTAAACGAAAAGATCGTACGCTAGAACATTATCCGAGCGTCGATATTTTCATACCTGCCCATAATGAAGGCGTCGTTATTAAAGATACTTTAGAGGCGATGGCAAAGATTGAATATCCAGGAAAGCTAACTATTTATTTATTAAATGATAACTCTCAAGATGAAACACCTGAAATCGGAGATGATTTCGACAAAGCTTATGCTCATATTCGTCATATTCGTGTTCCTCCCGGTGAACCGAAGGGTAAATCACGTGTACTAAACTATGGGCTTAGCATTTCAGATGGTGAGTACTTCTGTGTTTACGATGCAGATAACCAACCTGAACCACACGCACTGCGAATGCTTGTAGAACACGCTGAAACAACTGAAGATGCTGTTGGAGCTGTTGGACACGTTCGTACAGTAAACGAAAAAAGAAACTGGTTAACGCGAATGATTTCGCTAGAATTCCAAATCTTCCAGCTCCTTATGCAATCTGGACGCTGGTTACTATTCCAAACGGGCTCGCTGACAGGAACAAACATGCTTCTTCGTCGCTCCGCACTAGAAGAGCTTGGTGGCTATGACCCTTACGCAATTGCAGAAGATGCTGAATTAACATTACGAATTACACAAAAAGGTTATCTCTTACCAATCGTCCCAGAATCAGTTACTTGGGAACAAGAACCAGAGCATTTAAAAATTCTTATTAAACAACGTACACGTTGGCTCCAAGGAAATTTATATATTTTAGAAAAAATGTTCTCATCATTAAGTTTCTTTAAAGGAAAGCTGCTTGTTCATTCCTTACAACAAGTTCTAGTGTATGTTGTATTTTGGCTATTCCTAATCATTTCGAACGTTTGGTTTGTAATTGGGCTGCTCGGGATATTCCAAATTCAATATAGCATTCCGCTACTATTTATGTGGTATGTCGCATATATTACATATGTTTCTCAATTATTTAGTGCCCAGAGTGTCGAACGAACCTTTACACCGACTAATATTTTTATTAGCGTTATTATGTACTTTACGTACGCACAGCTCTTTACGTACTTATTTATTCGTAGCTTAATCTTATACTTACGTGCAAAGAGCAAGAAACAAGTCATTGGCTGGGATAAAACAGTTCGATTTAAAAAAGATAAATAATAAAAATAAGCACAGAGCGCCGTATGCTCTGTGCTTATTTATTGCCGTATAAATTATATATCAGACAATACCCCTTAGCTGAAAGTAATTTCACGTCCATCCCCCAACGAACGATCGACCTTCATTTATATACGAAAAAGTGATTGCTATTTTTGTAGAACCAATTGCTTCTCTTGCTGTTCTTTGCGCGTTTCAGTCTTAGGTTCCGTGCTTTCTTGGACACTACGATGTGCCACACGTTTCAAACAAATATGCTTCCACTTTCTTTCGTAACGTTTCATTATTCTAGATGTCCCCCTTGAATGCGCTTTAAAACTATTTGAAATCGCTTACAGGAAATAATATAGCACATATATATAAACGTGACAACACATTTCCGACAATTTTTTGTCAAAAATATGAATAGAATTCGTAAGGGATCGAATATTGTCGAAACCTATCGTTTTTTCTTCGTATAAAAGGCATACTACTTATATGGTAAAGTATTTTATTTCCCCTACCTGCATTTTAAATTCCTTCTATATAAAGTGAAACTTTCATTAGCCATCACCAATCGGGCTTTTACAAGCAGCTCGATTTATTTGCTTTTGCTGAATTTTGAGGTGGGGTTCTTACTGCTCAGCAAATAGAGGGATAAAAAAAGAGCTGATATGAAATCAGCTCTTTTCCTTCTATTAATAATGACGCTTCATACGTCCTTCTTTTTGTAACTCTTTAAATAATGCTGCCATCATAAAGAAAATAACAAAGACGAACGGGAATGCTGCAATGATAGCTGCCGTTTGTAATGCTTCTAATCCGCCAATATATAATAGCGTAGAAGCTATCGCGGCTAGAACGATACCCCAAATCATTTTAATACGATTTGGTGGGTTTAAACTACCATGTGTCGTTAACATCCCTAAAACGAATGTTGCAGAGTCTGCAGATGTAATAAAGAATGTTGCAATAAGTAAAATACCTAAAACTGATAAAGCTGATCCAAAGCTGCCCATCTGATCGAACATAGCGAATAATCCTACTTCTGTTCCCATCTCTTTCACTTTTTCGAAGATATGTGCATCACCAAACAGCTCCATATGAATACCTGTTCCGCCGAAAACGGAGAACCACAGTGCACCAATTACGGTCGGTACGAGTAACACACCGATAACAAACTCACGAATTGTACGGCCTCGTGAAACACGAGCAATAAACGTACCTACGAATGGTGACCACGCAATCCACCATGCCCAATAGAAAATTGTCCACGATTGAATCCATTGGTTTCCACCTTCGTCTAATGGACTTAAACGGAAGCTCATGCTTGGTAATTCCTGAATGTAAGAACCGATTGTTGAAGTGAAGTAATTCATAATAAAGTTTGTTGGACCCGCAAATAATACAATAATCATAAGTGCAAACGCAAAAATAATGTTCGTATTACTTAAATATTTAATTCCTTTATCAAGACCTGTTTGCGCAGATAACATAAATAATACTGTTACGATTGCAATAATAACTAACTGTGTCGTTAATGAATTTGGGATAGATGTTAAATAGCTAACACCACCTGCAATTTGTTTTGCACCGAGACCTAATGACGTTGCAACACCAAACACAGTTGCAAAAACAGCTAACACATCAAATGAATGAGCAATACGCCCGTGTTCCCCGCCCTTAAATAACGGACCTACTGTCGCACTAATCGTACTTGCTTTTCCTTTTCTAAAGGTAAAGTAAGCAATACATAACGCTACAAACGCATATAGTCCCCAAGGATGTAATCCCCAATGGAAAAATGAAAAACGCAGTGCAAGACGCGCACTTTCCTCAGTTGCACCTTCTCCAAACGGAGGTGCGTATAAATGGTTTAATGGTTCGGCAACGCCCCAGAAAACTAACCCGATACCCATACCAGCACTAAATAGCATAGCAAACCATGTCATATAACTATAATCAGGTTCGTCATCATCTTTACCTAAACGAATAGAACCGTATTTCGAAACAATTAAAAAGATAGACACACCTAAAATAATAGAAACGGAAATAATATAAAACCAGCCGAACTTACTAACTAATGCAGTTTGAATTGCGGTTGTTACATTTCCTAAACTACCTTTTCCAATAATAGATTCGGGAATAATCCCCCAAATTGTAAATGCAATACATAATGTTAATGAAACGATGAATGTTTTTGTCAGTTTCCTCATCAAATCCCCCTTCGTAGGTTTCGCTTTTGTAAATAACATAAATTCCGATATGTAAAATCGGATAGAAAACTATAATTTTGCGGTGATTTTCTTACTTTCACCTTCACCAATTCGAATTCTTATGGACAGCCTTACCTTTCGTATAACCTTTTCACTCTGCAAGAGCTACAAGTTAGAAATACTGCTGTCAAATTGTGTGAGAAAAACGCGGATAGGAATGTATTTTCCTAAAAAAGGATGTGTTACATATGTAAAAAAGGGCAAATTTCTTCCTTGCAACCCTTTCGTTTTGTAACAATTATGCGGTTTTTTTGCTAGTATATAGCACGTGTTTATAGCTTCACAAACAAAATGTTTATGTTTATATAACTATATTACCCATAAAACGGTAAAATACTCAAGGAATGTAATCGTTTAGTAAACATCATGTAACATTACTGCAACATTTTTATTTACGTCGAAAAAAACATGTTGTATTAAATATTTTGAATATAACTAGAAACCTATGATTCATATAGAATGAAAAACGCTTTCCTATATTTTTTGTTATATTACAGGATATTAACGACTTATTACGAATGGTTTGTAATTGTGTGTTTTCCCCAAATCCGAAAAAATCTGTTGCTATAATGAGGACACGAAAACAAACGCAATGGAGGCTATCATGAAAAAATTAATTGGTATAGCAACAGCAGCAGTTTTTGGTCTTGGGATTTTCACATCATCTGCTAATGCAGAAACTGTTGTAACAACAGATGTACTAAACGTACGCGAAAACCCTACTACGGAATCAAAAGTTGTCGGTAAATTACTAAACGGTAATAAAATAGATGTACAAAATACAGAGAACGGATGGTCAAAAGTTACTTTAGACGGTAAAGACGCATTCGTAAGTGCAGAGTTCACAAAAAGCATCTACTACGTAACAGCTAACGTATTAAACGTACGTGCTGAAGCGAACACAAACTCAGAGGTTCTTGGAAAGTTGAAGAAAGACGATGTAATCGAAACAACGAACCAAGTACAAAATGAGTGGTTACAATTTGAATATAACGGGAAAACAGCTTATGTTCATGTTCCTTTCTTAACAGGTACAGCACCTGTAATTGAGAAACAAGAAACAACGGCTCCCGCTAAAGCTGAAGCACCAGCTAAGGCTCAAACACCTGTAGCACAAGCAAAACCAGCTGCTAAGCCTGCTGTGAAAGCTGCTGAAACTAGCGAACCATCTGGTGGTCGTGAGTTAACAGTTGTAGCTACAGCATATACAGCTCACCCGAGCGAAAACGGTGGCACATATGGCGGCCGTGTATTAACTGCAATGGGTCATGATTTAACTGCGAATCCAAACATGAAAATGATCGCTGTTGACCCGAAAGTAATCCCATTAGGATCTAAAGTATGGGTAGAAGGTTACGGAGAAGCTATCGCTGGAGATACTGGTGGTGCAATTAAAGGTAACCGTATCGATATCTTACTTGGATCAGATAGCGCTGCTCAAAAATGGGGACGCAAAACTGTTAAAGTGAAAATTTTAAAATAACCAATAACTGCTAAATTACAAGCCGGTTCTCTTTATTGAGAGCTGGCTTGTATTTATTTATAATACATATAAGGAGGCTATGCCCATGAATGTACAAGCAAAAGTAGACTGGATTGGTACGCCAAAACCGTACATATATAAAGATGAAGTGACATATAACGCTACTTCTATTGATTTTTCACTCGCTGGCGATGATAACCGCTATAAGTTAATTGTGCTCAAGTCTGAAAACAATACACATTACAAAATTGTGCAATATGGAATAAAACCAGGCTCTCAAAAGCCATTTCCTATCGACATTCCATTTGAACAAAACATGTTACCAATTATAGAGCAAATATTACATGATCCATATGTACAAGAAATATTAAAGGAAACACACTCATAATTGTAAAAAAATATATCAACGGTTCGACACGAAATATCGATTTAGCTACAAAAAAGAAGCTGTTCAAATATTGAACAGCTTCTCTCATATTAACGAGTTGGACCAGATACATCTTCTGATTTCAACGTATTATTTGCACCAAGAGAATGATACAGCATCTTTCCATTTCCATTCACAGTTACAATATGTTCGTTATTAAAACTTTTGAACTTCACAGATCCATCACCGTAACGAATATGATACTCTTCATATGTCGTTACTTTATATTTCGTATCACTTTGACGCTCTACATTACGAACTTCCATCGTTAATAAGTCTTCTGTAATTCCTTTTTTGTGTAAATACTGTATATAATCACGGTCTTCCTTATACGATTTCCCGCTCTTATCATAATTATTTTCAATTAAACTAAAATCATTTAATGAAATTGCACGTACGTTATCATAAATATGATTTCTTACAAATTCGCCCACCGCTGAACTTGATGTTTCTTTCGGGAATTTTAAGTAATACGTGCTTTGGTCTCCAATTTTAACACTTTCAGATTTCATCACACCAAAATCAGTAGTTTTCTCTAAATGTACTTCTACTGTTTCATCTGTGGATACAGGACCAAGCTTATAACTTCCATAATTTAATTTTCCACGTTTTTTCCCGTTCACAAATACAGTTGCATCACTTTCATCAGAAGAAATGCTTACATACTTGCCTTCAAGCGATAAATCCACTTTCACCTTCTCGCTCTGTTCATCCGCTAGATCTACTTCTTTCTCTGTTTCTAATTCAGTCAGTTCTGTCTTCGCCGTTGCCTTTACAACATATGTACCTGGGAAGTATGGCCCCAACTCTTTCGAAGTTTTATCACTAGAAAGCTCTGTTTCTTTTTTGTCATTCACATATATCTCTGCATTTTTTGCAGTTGTACTAATGCTCATATAATAAGATTTCATGCTAAACTTATACTTTGGATATAAGAACCATTCTTTTCCCTCTTCTACTATTTCCCCGTCCTTAAATGAAGATTTATCTTTAGTTAACTTTTGATCTACTGTCTCTTTCTGTAAATAAGACAGTAATTGTTTGTTGTAAGAAGGATTCTCTTTTAAATAACGCATGTACGCTTTAATATCCTCTGTCTTAATCTTTAAGCTTGAATCACTCGCTTTTACAAACTCATCAATTGTATTAATATCTTTCTTTTGGAATGCTTCAATCATTACATTTACTTGCTTTTCTTTTGAAAACTTATATGCTCCAAATTTATATGCCCCAAATAATAATGCAGCAATAACAGCAAAACCAATGATCAAAAATAAATTTTTCTTACTTTTCACTGATTTTGTCTCGCTTTGTAATTCTGTATATGAAGCAGCAGTGTTATCAACGATTACTTCTACTTTACTCCCACACTCCGGACAAAAGTTCAAATGGTCTGCAACATTCTTTTTACATGTTCCACAAAACTTCAACGTGCTCTCCTCCTATTTTTTAGCTAATTTCATTCCAGCAAATGCTGCTACATATGTCACAATCAAGCTAAACAAAGTTAAATATATAAATGAATTTTGCATAGATAATACCGTTCCACTTGTTCCAAATAAACCTGTTACCGTTCCTGAAACATTAATTTGGAACTTAGAAATTATATTCATTACAATCATCATAATTGTGTAAGAACCACTGCATACCGCTAATGTAATATATATATTGGCGGTCGGTAATTTAGCTAACTTTCTTCCCGCTCTAAACATAAAGAACAATGGAATAATAAGCAGTAATAAACCATAATGGAATACATTATTCACTTTATCGAATTCTGCAAGGCTTTCCTCATTTGCTCCTTTTGAAATCAATATCTCCCTAAGCTCTACGCCATTTACAGAGACGCCTGATATAAATGAAAACGATAGCGTGCTCTCATATGTATTTGATTTCTTACCAATTCTAGTAAATTCTTTACTAAGTGCTGGACTTGATACTTCTAACGGCGCAAAATGAGCCATACTCCATAATTGAGGTGTTAACTCTAATGCTAATAATGTACTTTCAGATTTTAAAGTTGTTATTTCTTTTAATGGTTCAATACCGTCTTCCTTACTTACTAACGCCATAATACAAACCGCTACCGCTGTTACTAAAAGTCCTTTTATCATAGCTGAAACACCGTAATACACAGACGCTCCATATGGCATTAACTCTTGAAATGCTACTGCCATATTGTTTTTGCTTGTATGAGCAATAAATCCTAATAAGGTAAATAATGTCCCACATACAAAACCACTCAATAAACTCTTAATCGCTGAATAGCCAACCGTAATCTTACCTGCTTCTGAGAATGGAATTGCAAAAGATTGTGATGCTATAAAACTTATAATGAATAAAAAGACGCCATAAATAATACCAACTGTTGCTGCCATAAAGATTTGATCTTTAATCGTTTTCGCAACATGCTGTTTCCCTAACCAAATTCCTGTACCAGCGAAAATAATAAATGGAATGATTAATAATAATGTAAATGGAGTATGCCAAGATAAAGAAAATATCAATCCACTATCATCGTTAGCTGTAAAACCAAGTAAATGGTAACTTAACATCGTAGAAGTTGCACTCGAATAAAAACTTGGCAACATTTCTAATTCTTTCGCAAATTTGCTAAACATCTCACTTAACATAGAAGCAAATAATAAACTACCAATCCAACCAGCAATTAACATGAGAATACTTGCAACAGCCCCACCAATAAAACCTTTTTGTAACACGGCTTTATCTGCTTTAAATTCAACCTTAGGAGCACCATCCATTGTAGGCAATTTTACAGATTGTTCTTTTTTCTTCACAACAGATAAAGAATACCCGCACTTTTGACAATATAAATTTTTTTGAGCATTTTCACTGCCACAACCTTTGCAGTATTTTGCAGTATCTTTTTCTAATGTTACTGCATCTATAGCTCCTGCAATCTCCATACTACCTTCATTTGGGCAATAATTTACTTCTTCACCATGTTGTTTTCCACATGTGCGACAATACATTTAATTCACTCCCCACTTTGCTTAATTCCACAAACTGGACAGTAAGTAGAGTTTTTATCGATATGCTCATTACATGAAATACAATTTACCGTTTCACCTTCATTTTCTACCGCTAACATCGGGTTAGATTTTCCACACGAACCACAAAACTTATCATTTATTGATAAAGGTCCACCACATTCACATGTAGCTTTTTCACCTTGTTGTTTTTGCAATTCAACAATGCGCTTTCTTGCTTGATAAATAGCTACATCAAATTCTTGAACTGGAGCAATCATTTCTTTTAAGCTCGCTTCATTTACTCCACTTCCTCTTAATTGAACATACACTTGCTGCCCAACCTCTAATAGAACCTCTGCTTTTTTCTGCATTTGCACTTGCATTCCCTTTTTCAATTGAGCAATTTCTTGTGCAACTTGCAACTTCATTTTCCCTTGTTCTATTCCTTCTTGTAACTTATTCATTCCACTACCTAACTTCGTCTGTAAATCTGACAAATTATTTCTCCTCCTATACGTATATATTCATATATGAAATTAACATTTTATATATTACCATGATTTTCAAGTTATGTAATCCAAATTTCATTTTTTCTGTTTTGAGCATTTTTTGTTTATAATGGTAAAGGAAAGAAATATGTGTACGGAGGAATATTATGCTGCAACACTCAATTACGAAAGATGAAATTATGATGATTGCGAATGAGTTCGTTCAAGGACTAGATCCACAGCAAACAGCTGATCAGGAACATGTCGCTACAGCTCGGCACCTATATCGTAGTGGTGTTGTCTACAACGTTGACTTTGATGGTTATACACTATCAGGAACTGTAGATGCGGAAGGCAACGTATATAGCGTTCATATTCCGATTCGTAATGTCGCTGAAAGTTATTGTGATTGCTTCGCACCAACACAATGTGAGCATATGCTCGCTGTATTACTATCTGCAGCGTCTAGTTTCGGGCAAGTAGGAGATGTATTAACTTTATTTAAAAATAATACGAAACCTTCCCTTCCTCCTATTAGAACTGCAAGACAAGTATTGCAATCATCAGCTTTTGAAGAAACGGATTATAAAAGTTGGGAATCATATTTTGAAAAAGAATATGAATCATTTAAAAAAGAACAAGCTCGCCTTACTTATAAACAAATGTATTTTCTTATGAGTATCTTTACAGATTTCTATACGAAACTTGAGCGGAAAGCTCCGCGCGTCATCGCCATACATGAATTATTCAGGTTACATGCAGCAATTTACTGCTTTCAAAAATTATTAGAAGAAATTCAGGCATTCGAAGC
Organism: Bacillus sp. JKS001846; assembly: GCF_900176455.1. NCBI lineage: Bacteria > Bacillati > Bacillota > Bacilli > Caryophanales > Bacillaceae > Bacillus > Bacillus sp. JKS001846. Next base: position 556,989 of record NZ_FWYG01000001.1, on the reverse strand, counting down.
AAACAAAACGTATTCTTATCACCAACCTGTTAATGTCATTCGCCTATTTGTAGATAAAGTGGAATCCATCGTTCGGGACTTACAATCAGAAGCGATTCCTTCAGAGTCTGAAATAATTTTGCAAGAAACAGCTCGTCTCGTTCATGAAGTATTCTTCTCTACCGACGCTTATACGCAAGAGCGATTTTTCATTTATCGTCACATATGGAGTGAACTTTTAAACAATAAAGAGAACATACAAGAGGAAGAAAAACGAATCGATACGAAAATCAATCCACTATCCAAAGCATTAGCGTCTTCTCATCTTCTCTTTTTAAATGATGAAGATTTACTAGCGATGGACTTACTAAAGAAACAACCTGCTTCTGTTGTGAGTCTATACTTCTATTGGTTAGAAGAACTATTAAGTGCCATGCAATGGGATCGTGCAAAAAACTGGCTTTCCTTTACGTATAAACAAGTAAAGAAAACGATCCAAGATCACGAAAATACGATTTTCATAAAAGATATCGTTCGGCTATTTGTAATCATGTATGAAACATACGCAACACATACAAATGAACAAGCTGGTTTTGAAATGATTTTACAAGAACTATTACCGTATAGTTTCACAAACTACGAACAGTACGTACTTGCGAAAAAACAGTATCGCACATGGGCAGAGCTTCATCTCTTATATGGATTTGAGGCAATTGAACTGTTGAAAGAGCCACTGAAAGATATTGAAAAAGAAGCGCCAGAAGTGGCACTTCCTCTTTACCATCTTGCTGCTGTAGAGGCGATTGAAGAACGAAATCGTAAATCATATAAACGTGCAGTTCGTTACTTAAAGAAATTACGTACATTATATAAACGATTAAAACGCACCGATGAATGGGATGCTTTCATTATTCACATCGCTAATCTCCATTCACGTCTGCGTGCACTACAAGAGGAATTACGGAAAGGAAAATTAATCGATGATCAATCAAACTGAAGTAACAATTAGGCTCCAGCATGTTAGTCAAGGTTGGTTCCTTTGGGGAGAAGATGACAGCGGTACTCCATTATCCGTAACAAGTTGGAAACGAAATGCATTCACATGGCACTCCACTTCTTTCTACGGTACGTTTCTAAAAGAAGCAACCTTCGAAGGAAAACAAGGTGTGTTGCTAACAAATGCACAAGCCTTTGAATACATTGCAAACAAACCGATGAATTCCTTTGCACATATTCAAATAAACGGCACGATTACAGCACTTACGAAAGATGCAAATGAACTATGGGATGCCTTTACGAGTGGTAGTTTCGTACCAGATATGAATCATTGGCCTAAACAACCATCTTGGAAAGTTCAAAATACACCAATTGAAGATGACACATTAGCATCGCTTTTCTCAGCAGCAGTAAATGAAAGCATATTACAAGACAACCGCTCAAATGACGGCTGGGAAGATGCTAAAAGACTATATGAACATTATGACTTTACGAAAAGACAACTGGAAACAGCACTACATGAAGAAGATTGGCTTCGGAAAATTGGTTATATCGAAGATGATCTTCCGTTTACAATCGGACTAAGACTACAAGAACCACAAGAAGAATTTGAAATGTGGAAGCTTGAAACAATTGTGACACCAAAGCGCGGGGCGCATCGCATATATGTATATGAAAACATCGATTCCTTACCGAAAAGATGGCACGATTACGAAGAACGGATTACAGAAACACAAGAAGGTTTTAGTAAACTCATACCGTGGTTAAAAGAAGGAGATACGTTCCGAAATGAACTCTTTGAAACAGAAGCTTGGAACTTCTTAACAGAAGCAAGCAATGAATTACTTGCAGCCGGTATTACAATTTTACTACCATCATGGTGGCAAAATTTAAAAGCAACAAAACCGAAATTACGTGTCCAGCTGAAGCAAAATACAGCACAAACACAATCGTTCTTCGGTATGAATACGCTCGTTAATTTTGATTGGCGCATTTCGACGAACGGCATTGATTTATCAGAAAGCGAATTTTTCGAACTCGTTGAACAAAATAAACGTCTATTCAATATAAACGGTCAATGGATGCGACTAGATCCAGCCTTTATCGAAGAAGTAAGGAAACTCATGAACCGTGCCGATAAATACGGACTAGAGATGAAAGATGTCCTGCAGCAACATTTATCAAATACGGCTGAAACAGAAATTGTAGAAGATGATAGTCCGTTTACTGATATTGAAATCGAACTAGATGGATATTATGAGGAACTATTCCAAAAGCTGCTTCATATTGGAGATATTCCAAAAGTAGATGTCCCTACTTCACTAAACGCAACACTTCGTCCGTATCAACAACACGGCATTGAATGGTTATTATATTTACGAAAGCTTGGATTTGGAGCATTGCTAGCTGACGATATGGGACTCGGGAAAAGTATTCAAACAATCTCTTACTTACTATATATAAAAGAAAACAATCTCAAAACAGGCCCTGCATTAATCGTAGCGCCGACATCTGTTCTTGGAAATTGGCAAAAAGAATTTGAGCGTTTCGCACCGAATTTACGTGTTCAATTACATTACGGAAGTAATAGAGATAAGGGCAATTCTTTTGAAGATTTCCTTCAATCAGCAGATGTTGTATTAACATCTTATGCATTGGCTCAACTCGATGAGGAAGAACTAACTTCATTATGCTGGGATGCTGTTATTTTGGATGAAGCACAAAATATTAAGAACCCACATACGAAACAGTCGAAAGCAGTACGAAACTTGCAAGCAAATCACAAAATCGCTTTAACTGGTACACCGATGGAAAATCGCCTCGCTGAACTTTGGTCCATTTTCGACTTTATTAATCATGGATATCTCGGAAGCTTAGGGCAATTCCAACGCCGCTTCGTCACACCAATTGAAAAAGATCGTGATGAAGGAAAAATCCAGCAAGTTCAACGGTTTATCTCACCATTTTTACTGCGCCGAACGAAGAAAGATCAAACAGTCGCATTAAATTTACCAGATAAACAAGAACAAAAAGCTTACTGTCCTCTTACTGGTGAACAAGCTTCCTTATATGAACAACTTGTTCAAGATACACTGCAAAATGTCGAAGGATTAAGTGGAATTGAAAGACGCGGCTTTATATTACTTATGCTGAACAAGCTAAAACAAATTTGTAATCATCCAGCTCTTTATTTAAAAGAAGAAGAGCCACAAAATGTCGTTGAACGCTCTATGAAAACAAAAACGTTAATGGAGCTCATAGAAAATATAAAAGATCAAAATGAAAGTTGCCTCATCTTCACTCAATATATCGGCATGGGGAACATGCTAAAACGTGTGCTAGAAGAAAAATTCGGCCAACGTGTCCTCTTCTTAAACGGTAGTGTACCGAAAAAAGATCGCGACAAGATGATTGAGGAGTTCCAAAACGGAACGTATGACATTTTCATCTTATCCTTAAAAGCTGGCGGAACAGGATTAAACTTAACCGCTGCCAACCATGTCATTCACTACGATCGTTGGTGGAATCCAGCTGTGGAAAATCAAGCAACAGACCGCGCATATCGCATTGGTCAAAAACGATTTGTTCATGTTCACAAACTCATTACAACAGGAACATTAGAAGAAAAAATTGATGAAATGCTAGAAAGAAAACAATCTCTAAACAATGCAGTCATCACAAGCGATAGTTGGATGACTGAACTATCAACAGACGAACTAAAAGAATTACTTGGTGTATAAAGTGAAACTTTAATCAGTGGGGGTTTTGTTCATCTCCAACTGATTATCAGCCCTCACCAATCTGGCTTTTACAGGCAACCCGCCCCCCACCTAACTTTTTTACTTTCACTGAATTTTGAGGTGGGGATCTTACTGCCCGTTAATGCGGGATAAAGTGAAACTTTAATTAGGCCAATCACGTAGAGTTTTACTACCCGCAAAAAAAGCGCTAATCTCGAAATGAGATTAGCGCTTTTTTCTATTCCAAAACCAATTACTTATTATAATCCCCGTTAACCCGCCGCACGTATCAAGCAATGAATCTTGCCACATTGGTGTACGGTCTCCCGTATACCATTGGTGAATTTCATCAAATGTTGCATAACCCGCAACGAAAAGAAGGGCATATATAAAACATCTTTTCCTCGAATAACCTGATCGATGAAAAGCGTAATAAATCAATGAACCTAGCATAAAGAACACCATAAAATGAGCACCTTTACGAAGGAAAAACTCAATAAATCCGCCTACACCTTTATTCGCAATACTAACAGGGGTTCCTCCACCATAATCGATAGATACCCATGAAAAATGCTCTTTCACAAATTCAACATTTACATATTGTTCAATATCTGAACGCATATCCTGCTTTTTATATGGTTGTGCCGAAGAATAGAAAATCAGCCCCATCCATAGTAATACAGGAATCCAAAATAACCATTTACGATTCATTATCCAGAATTCTCCTCTCTTAATCTTTTAAGGGTACCAAAAAAAAGAAAAAATTTCACGCCAAAACATGACATTTGCATCCTATTTATAAAGTGAAAGGAGGTGATACACATGGCAATTGAAACAATCGTAATGGATTTAACTTTACGTCTTGTCTTAAACAACGGATTAGATAAGAACGGCAAAACAGTTTTCAAGAGCAAACAATTTAAACGTGTTAAAACAAATGCGAGCTTAGATCAAGTACACAATGTAGCTCATGCTCTAGCTTCCTTACAAGCATCACCGCTTCACGCTGTACAACTTGTAAGCACATCAGATCTTTCTAAACTATAAAGTAAAACTCGGATCAGTGGGGATTTTATTCATCCCCGCTGATTATTAGCCCGCAATTTAACCGGCAGACCCAAATCCCGTAAATAGCGGGATAAATACAAAGGAGGGAATAACACATGCAAGTACTAGAGTTGATTTTCGCGAAGGAAGATGGAAAAACAGTCGTTTTTTCTATCGATACGCCCATCACACCAATCGATGCACAAGTCGTAAATCAAGTAATGGATACAATCCTTGCCTCATCTGTATTTTCATCCATTGATGAAAATACAAGAAAAAAGGGAGCTCACCTTGTAGAAAAAAATGTATCTGAAGTTCCCATTACTCTATAAAATGAAAAAGACGAATCTGCATCATTTTGCAGATTCGTCTTTTTTCTTCGGCATTTCAATCGGGATAAAAATCTTTGAAAAACCGACGCATACATACTTATAATGTTCTTCCCCTATATCAAACTCAGTCGTATATGTTGAGAAGAATATATAATCATTTCGCTTCGTATAATGATCAATTAATAACCCAACTTGTGGCTCAACATACTTTTTGGCTAACTTTTTACCGGCCGATGCCAAGTCGCCAAGGAGACCCTCTTCATTCTCTTTTTGAACTTCATCTAGCTTCTTACTCACATCATTACGCTTCATAAACTGTTTCGCTGCCCATTCTGTATATTCGCCCTTACTCGGATTACTGTTTGCTAAATATACTAGGAGAACGACAACTAAAGCCATAATAATATACTTTTTCTTCATACTATATCACCGCCTACTCTTTTCTATTTTCATATATATGTACAAGCGATGCAACTTAGAAAGACTATCACCTATTGATTGTAAACGAATAGCCAAAATTTACAATATGAAATAGAATATTAACAATTAATTTACTTAATTTATATATAATTATATTCAGAATGAAAATTATAAGGGAGGATATAGAATTATGGATAATGAAAACAACATTTTTATTTCTAGTTCTACAATGATGCTTGAACCATGTAAACACCCTTATTACCGTACAAAAATTATTGACAGTAGCGGAAACCATCTTTACTCCTGTCAAACTGCTCTCCAACTTATACAGAAATCTTGTCTAACAAATATTCATTCTACTTATCAAGGGAGACGTAATGCTGTAAAAACAAAATTTAAATTCAAACAAAACGTTCCAATTCCGATCAATCATAGAGAATATATTTGTGCTTTCCCAACAGAATCTCCTGCTTCTCCAAATTGTATTTGGCTTTTCTTCAAACATGTTCATACAATAGAGTTTTTCAAAAAAGCTAAACGAGCTAAAATTCATTTTTCAAACGGAGCTACCGTAACGATACAAATTAGTTCCCATAAGCTAAGTCAGCAATTATGGAAAGCTGGATATGTATTATCCCAAATGAACATGCAAGATTCATCACCTTAATAACAAATAGAATGGAAGGTAGTATTTCATCACCTTCCATTCTATTTGCTATTTTTATCCTTTTACACTATCGCGCATTTTCTCGAGTGCTTGCCGATACATCCATCTTACTTGATAATATGTCATTTCCGTCTCTAAAGCGATTTCTCCCATCGTCTTCCCTACAAAAAAACGTTCAAAAATAATATACTTCTCCTTCTCGTCTAACACACTCATAAAATCCTTCACTCTTATTTCAACATCTTCAAAATGAAAGATTTCCTCATACTCACCTACACATACACATCTTTCTTGCAAAGTAGATTCTTTCTTCAATCTTTCTAATATATAACCACGCACCGTTACAAGTGCATATGCAGGGAAATACCCCTTCTTTGCATCAAATCTTTCATACGCATGCCAAAGACCAATTAAACCACATTGATAATACTCTTCATAATCTTGACGAATACCTAATTTCTTTATTTGATTTACAATCATCCCTTCATACAAAACAACTGCCTCTTTAAAAGTGGCTGGCTTCACACAGTACCCGTTTCTAAAAGGTATACCTTTCTAGTATTCCGCGGTACCTTCACAATATAAAAATAAAGAAAAGATTTCACTGTGAGTAATTTCAAATACTACCGACGGAATTTGAAATTACACCAGCTAGTATTTGAAATTTTGTTGGTGGTATTTGAAATAGGGGTAAAAATAAAAAAAGGTGACTCCTTTAAAGAGCCACCTTTCTATTTTATTTCCTTATTGGAACATACCTTGTAAAGCGCCCATTCCAAGAGTTAAAACAAAGAAAACAATAGTAATAATTGTTGCCTGCTTTTTAGTTAAACCTGCTGTAATTTGAAGACCTAGCCATGTAACTGCATATCCCCAAATTGTAAACACTTCAAATTTACTTACAATGCCTTTTACAACACCACTACTTGAAGCAAAAATTGGCTCTAGGCCAGTGTACATTTCTTGACCTGATCCACCTAAAATATATGCTAAAATCGTATTTATTAATAAACCTAGTAATGAAATAACACTTGAATATACAGTAATCGCTAATAATTTTTTATAAGAAGTATCATTGCTTATAAATACCATTAACACTTTATACACCACGGCACTAAGTAGAAAGACAAATGCCATACTAATAGCAATTACCCCAAATCCCATACCATATGTCATTGCAGCTGAAACAGTAACACCTAATTCCTTATTAAGCTTAATTGCTTCAGGTGTTAGAGAATATACATAAGCAGCAAATCCCCCAACAAGCCCAGCTATTAAAACAAGTAGCCAAAATGCACCCCAAACTGCATTACTCGTCTTCATTCTCTCAAACTGCTCACTTGGAGAAGTAATCATTCCTAATAATGATGGCTTCTTCGCACCTACATCTTGCGTATTAATATTAGCTTCCATTATAACGCCTCCTTCTATTTATATAACCCGTTCTAACGGGCGGTTCACTTCCTCATATAGAGGCTACGAACCGCCCACTAGAACGGTAATGTGTAGTTCTACTACACTATTAATTACTCATAACGCAATGCTTCAATTGGATCTAATTTCGCAGCTTTATTTGCTGGAATTAATCCGAAAATAATACCGAGTGTCATCGAGAACAGTACGCCTCCAACGACAACTTCCCACGAAACGAGCGGTGGCCATTTTGCGAATGTAGAAACGATATATGCTCCGCCATACCCAAGACCAATTCCGATTAAACCACCTAGAAGTGTTAACATAACTGCTTCAATTAAAAACTGTAATAAAATTTTACTACGCGTTGCTCCAAGTGCTTTACGTACACCAATTTCACGTGTACGCTCCGTTACAGATACGAGCATAATGTTCATAACACCGATACCACCAACGACTAATGAAATACCAGCGATACCACCGATAATCATTGTCATAATACCGGTCATCTTCGAAATACCTTCTTGAATTTCTTTTAAATTCATAACTTCATATTTACCAGTTGCATCAGTTGGTTTACGACTATTTAAAACATCTGCAGCTTTTTTACCTGCTTTTTCTAGATTATCTACATTTTTTGCTTGAACAGAAATATTTTGAATTTCATCTTTTCCATACAGTGTCGGCCATAATGAAATTGGAACTAGCGCTTCTGATGGTCCCATTCCCATAAACTCATTATCTGATTTGTAGACACCAATAATTTGCATCGGTTGACCTTTCATTTCAATAATTTTACCGACTGGATTGGTATCCTTAAACACCTTTTCTTCCATTTGTTTACTAATCATAACAACGTTATTACCTTGATCCACATCTGATTCTTGTAAAGAACGTCCCTTTAACAACTTTACTTTATTTACTGCAAAGTACTCACTATCTAATCCAGTAATACTCACCATTTCTTTTTTATCTTCAATATCAAGTGGTTCCATGGTTGAATTTGTTGTTACCACATGTGCGATTTCTGGAATTTTTTTAATTTCAAAAATGTCTTCTTCAGTTATCTTCGGTGCTTCTACCATTCCCATACCGAAAGGATCGTTTATATCTGCACTATAATGAATCGGAACCGTTTGATTACCTGCCCCAACAAACTGGGATTTCAATGCAGCTTCCCCGCCTTGCCCAATTGCAACGACAGTAATAATCGAACCTACCCCGATAATAATACCCAGCATCGTAAGAGCTGAACGCAGTTTATGAGCTAAAATAGAAGATAAGGCAATTTTTATACTATCTAGTAAACTCATACCGCACACCTTCTATCTTCTGTAACTTTCCCGTCTCGCAGTACAATGCGGCGGGAAGAATACGCTGCCACTTCCTCTTCATGCGTAACCATAACAATCGTCGTACCTTCTGCATTAAGCTTCGTGAAAATATTCATAACTTGCTCACCAGACTTCGTATCAAGTGCACCAGTCGGTTCATCGGCCATAATAAACGTTGGATTATTTGCAATCGCTCTTGCAATCGCTACACGCTGCTTCTGTCCACCTGATAACTCATTTGGTAAATGATGCACGCGATCTGCCAATCCAACTTTACCTAGCGCCTCCAAAGCACGCTTGCGACGCTCTGCTTTCTTCACGCCACCGTATACGAGCGGAAGCTCAACATTTTCCACTGCTGAAAGACGAGGCAGTAAATTAAAATGCTGGAATACAAAGCCAATATATTCATTACGAATTAAAGCAAGCTTTGACTCGTCTGCTGTTAAGATATTCACGTCATTCAGCATATATTCGCCTTCTGTTGGACGATCTAAACAACCGATAATATTCATAAGCGTCGACTTACCAGAGCCAGACGGTCCCATAATCGAAACGAACTCACCGCTCTGAATCGTTAAACTAATACCGTGCAAAATCGGCACTGCCAACTTTCCTTGATAATACGTTTTAGCAATATTATTTAACGTAATCATTTCTCTTTCACTTCCATTCCGTCATACACATCGTCGGAAGGATTTTTAACCACCTTTTGCCCCACTGTTACGCCTTCTACAACCTCTGTCCAGTCCCCATCAGTAGAACCTTTTTTCACATTTTGTTTACGAAGCTTACCTTTATCCTCAACATAAACAAATGCATCATCGCCTTTTGCTACAATACTCTTACTTGGGACAGCAATCATCTTCTTATTCTCTAAGTTTACTTGCAGAGAAACGTGGTAACCTGGAGATAAACCGTCTTGGCTATCAAGACTTGCTTTATATGTATATTGAGACATATTTTGAGTTGCTTCACCCATGCCGCCAGCTTGCGCCATCTCTGCACTTGTTGGGAACTCACTTACCTCTGTAATCTTACCTGTCCACTTCTTCTTATTATTTGCTTTCGCCGTTACAGTGAATGTTTGATCTTTTTGAATTTGTGACTTCTGAAGCTCAGTTAACGTACCTTGAACTTGGAATGGATCTTTAGAAGCTACTTGTAAAAACGCTTTTCCTTGACCACCTAACGCTTGAGATGAGCTTTGTGCCGCATCTTTATCTAACTTTTGAACAACACCAGCGAAATTACTATAAATCGTAAGTTCTTTCTGCTTCTTACTTAACTCTTCTTTCTGCAACTTTCCTTTTTCTTTCTCAAGGTCAATTGTTTTTTGCCCTATCTCTAACTCGTTTACTTGCTCGTCCATCGGATCTGTTACTTCTTTCCCAGCTCCGCTATCTTTCGCCTTCTTAATTTCTTTCTTCAACGAATCAATCTTCTTTTTCCCTTGATCGTAACGCATATCCGCCATCTTCTGATCAAGCTCAGCTTGCTTCATTTGAAGATTAATCTCTTCATTATCATAAGAGAATAACTTCGTACCTTTTTCTACCTCTTGCCCTTCTTTTACCTCAATATCTTTCACTTTCCCTTTGGCCGGATCTGCATAGAAGCTTTCAATATTACCAGGCTTCACCTGACCAGAAATTAACTTCGTATTATTCAGCTTACGCTCTGTCACTTTCTCAAAACTTACAGCATCAGCATTTGTTGATGCACCCTTCTTCTTACCTTGCATAACAAAAATATTAATTGCCGCTACAATAACAATTAGTGCAATAACCCCAATAATAATCCATTTCTTCTTCTTGTTTGGAGTACGAACCGTATTTGGTAACATATTCTCGCTCCCTTTTATAACTTAATAGTTTAATATAAAAATTGTATAAAACTTTCTGAAAATAGATTACATATTATTACATTATTTTTACAAAGTTTTACACATCCATTTATATTGTAACAAAAATTCCAATGATTAGAAATATGACATTATATCTTTTAAGATAGATTTAAGGAAAGGAAAAAGAGCAATTTTAATTGAATAGAAGCCATTCTTTATTAACAAACTTCTTGCCAAAATGAATCATTAAAATCATTTTCCTAATTGCACCATCGCTATTTTGTCATATATATTTGACATTTCATCTATTCAATTATAAAATGTCACATATAAATGACATTTTGGTACACGAGGTCTACAACCATCAATGGGAGGTTTATATTTGAATAACGTTAAACAATATCGAAAATCTGAAGGTCTATCGCAACTAGAGTTAGCTAAAAAAGTTAACGTGGCGAGACAGACAATAAATTTAATTGAAAACAATAAATATAATCCCTCTTTAGCCTTGTGTATCGAATTAGCAAAAGCACTAAAAACAGATTTAAATAGTCTATTTTGGGAGGGAGATTAAATGATGAAAATTGAATGGAAAGAAAGAGTTTATAATAGTTTTGTTGGAACACTAAGTGAGAGAGATGAATATCAAAAACAAGAAATCAATAAAGAGTTATCTGTAGCTGGAATTGGTTTATGGTGGTTAAATATGTTGGTAATGCTTATTATGTTACTTGTTGATACTATGAACCACACAATATCTATAGGAACTATATTTATTTTTCTATCTAATATGATTTACGCTAATTATTTAGCCTTTAAATTCAAGAAAAAAGGTTTAAGTGATACTGAATGTGCAACAAAAGAAGAATATTTACAACACAAGAAAAAATTAAGAAAAGCTGGGTTAAAAGCAGGTGTACTTTGGGGCTTTCAAATGTTTGTTTTTATGAATTATATCCTTCCCTATGTAGGTTCAGAAGAAATCTCTATTTCTTTATTTGATGTTATGCTTTGGGGCTGCGCTGGCGGATTTTTTGGTACAACCATGTATCTATTTGGTTTATGGAATCTAAAAAAATTATATTAAGTAATAAAAATCATTTACATATTAAACTGCAATTTTACATACTATTTATTTTTCCTAAATAAAAATATAAAAGCTATCCAATATAAAAATTGGATAGCTTTTTCAAATAAAATATTATGCTATTTTAGAAGCTTTTCTCTCATGTCCCATTTGAACAATCAGTAAGAATATTGTTGATAAAATACCGCCTGCTAACAGTAACATGAAGCAACCATCCCAGCCAGAACGATCAACAATAATACCAATTGCTGCGTTCGCTACGAAACTACCTCCAACATAACCGAACAGACCACACATACCAACTGTTGTACCTACTGCAAACTTCGGTACTAATTCCATTGCACTTAAACCGATTAAGAACTGTGGTACATAAATTAAACAGCCAATTACAGAAACTGCAATACTTACAACAAGTATACTAGTTGCTTGCCAATATACAATTGTACCAACAACAACTCCAGCCATACTCATAACACATAATGGCATACGTTTTCCTTTGAATAATTTATCACTTAAAAAACCGACAATTAAAGAACTTGGAATCGCTGCTGCTTCAAATATTGAATATGCTGCATGTGCTTCTGTTTTCGTAAAACCTTTAACTGTAGTTAAGTAAATCGGTACCCAGTTAATAACACCGAAACGAATTAAATAAACAAATGCATTTGCAATACATAAGAACCAAACAAATTTATTTTTTACTACATATTTCATTAAAATTTCTTTTGGAGACATCTTGTTAGCATTATCTGCTTTTTCAAGATTTTCATAGTCATTACGATACTCATCAATTGGAGGAAGACCTTCAGATTCTGGCGTATCTTTCGCATTAATCCAAACAAGAACTGAAATTACCATTGCGATAATCGCTGGGAAAATAAATACGCCACCTTGCCAATGACTTTCACCGAAGATACCTACACCAATTCCAATGAATGGTGGAACAAGTAATCCACCAACGTTATGTGAAATATTCCAAAGACCTGTTTTCGTCCCCCGTTCTTTCTTCGAGAACCATTTCGTCATAACAATACTACAAGGTGGTGCTCCCATACCTTGTACAATACCGTTTAGAACAAGTAATGTTAAAATCATCCCAAAGGAAGATGCATAACCGAAACAAATATTAACAAGCCCAGATAAAAATAAACCTACTGCAATAAATCGTTGAGCAAATGCCTTATCCGATAAATTACCCATAAAGAATTTACTAAGTCCGTAAACAACAGCCATTACTGCACCTAATAATCCGATTTGTGTAGTGCTAAATCCGAACTCGTCTACTAAATACGTAGTAGATAAATTAAAGTTACTACGAACTAAATAATAAGCAGCATATCCAACTGAAATCCCGATTAACACACGAATACGTAGTAATCGATATACACGGTCGATCATATCCGCTGGCAATCTTTCAATTGCAGGTGCTGGCTTGAGCCATTTAAACATATATTTCCGTCTCCTTTTCTCACTTCAGAGAGAGACGCTGTCTATTCCATATCTCGATTATTCCGCTATTTGATATATTTTGGTTCGTCCTTCTAACCGGCTGTCCTTCTATTTCTTTCTCATTCTTCGCAAACATCGTTGGTACGCCAAACGACACTTTTTCTAAAATATGCCCCGCTTCTTCTGATAAACAATAATCAATAAATAAATCCGCAATAATACCACTCGGTGCACGTTTTAGTTTAGAAATCGCATTAACAGATAACCCTGTTTGCTCAGGTTCGTTACTTAAAATCGGAAAGCCTTGTTTTTGAAGCATTCTCTGATCTCCCATAAAGTTGATGCCTATCATATATTCACCGCTCGCAACAAGTTCTGCTGGGATGTAACCATTCACTGTTACTTCTCCAACTTGTTCTGCCAGATTCTTCACATATCCCTTCGCTTCCTCTTCACCTAACGTATCAATCAGTGATTGGAAAAACGTATATGCTGTACCTGAAACATTTGGATCGGGCATGACAATCTTTCCTTTATATACTGGATTCAATAAATCTTTCCATCTTAACGGATACGAGAGACCGAGCGGCGCTATTTCCTCGTTCCACCGCTCTTTATTAATCGCAATTGCCAGCTTCTCCACTTCATAACCGTACCAATAACCATCTTTATCTTTAACAGTTTTTGAAATACGATTTGCATGTTGGCTTATCACAGGAATAGAAAGATTTTTTTGCTTCATCATTTGATGCGCATCTACTGTACCGCCAATAATAATATCCGCCTTCGGATTTCCAGCTTCTTCTTCCACTCTACGAAGAAGTTCTTCTGTTGAAAGACGAATAAATTCATACGTACATCCGCGCGGCTTACAAAATGATGAAAGTAACGCTTCACCAACTTCCTCACGAGCCGCTACATACGCAACAATATGACGATCATCCAAAATAGGGAGACCATTTTTACTATATTTAATAGAGGTTGTATCTCGAGAGCAACTAGACATCGCTCCTCCAATTACTAGCAAAAAGAAGAAAAAGGCTATCTTTCTCATGACGCATTCTCCTTTACGAATAATTCTGCTAGAGAGCCTTTCATATACATGACATTCCCGTTATTATCACCGAGATATTGCACAACAAAGTACGATGGATACACAGAAATCGTAAGAATATCTTCACGATTATTCTTTACACGCTTACCTGTTTTATAAGCTGTAATATAAGCGATCGGTTCATTCTGCGATTGTAATAACTTCTGAATTTCTCCGTAATCTGTAATTTGCTTTGCGTATCGAATAGAATCAAGTATGTGCGTAAGATTGATAGTACGTACCACATCGCCTTGACGTACTACGACATCCTTTGCTGAAGCAAAGAAATCACTAATACGCTCTGGCGTGTAATACAGGCTTAATAAATACGTTTGAAGTGCTGAAATCATCGGATCCATGCCATTCTTTCCGTATACATTTTCCCCATACTGGAACAAGTCACCTACTGCAAAAGTACGCTTATGTCCATTCAAGTACGTTACTTCTCCAGTAAATACTTGTTCTTGGCTCTTAACGTCCCCTGGCTCTATTCGAATTCGGTCAAAGAATGAAACAATCGTATGCAAACGAACTTCATCCGTTACAACGATTTCTCCCCACTTTTCATGTCTTACTTTCACTTCAATTGGAAGAGATTCATTCACCCTTTGTAAAACGGCTTGTTTATCATTTACAATGTTGATTCGATTATAGATTTGCTTCTCCATAACATAAAACAAAACAAGAGAAACAATCATACAAATGACAAACATAAGAATTTGAAATGATAGCCTTTTCATTTCTGCCTACCTCCAAGATAAAAAAACGTTGTTTCGAAAATACCGCATAATTGTTTCATAAATGTATCATTTAACCGCTTTCAAGTTTTTTATGTCTTCCATCCTTCTCGGAAGCAAAAATGTAATGAATATTGTAGTACCTACTTCTTCACTACTCTCAATCCGCATGCTTCCGCCCTGCTTACTCATAATCTCCTGACAAATATACAAACCATAACCATTCCCGTAACTAGAAGGAAGTGCCTTTCCTTTCGGAGACTCATTCCACTCCGCAAGTACCACTTCATCTATACCGATCCCATCATCATGAACAAAGACCTTCGCCTCATGCTCATTTACAATTACATTCATACGAATGTGCGAAGCATCACTATACTTAATTGCATTATCAAGCACATTTAAGAAAATTTGCTTCGTCTTATCAAAATCCGCAACAACATGTACATCCGTTAACTCATTTACCACTTCAATTTCAAACTGATTTAGACGAGGTTTCACAATTGAAACTGCTTCTTCTGCCAATTCCTTTATGTTCACAACTGTAGGAGACACTTCAAACGTACTCGTCCCATATTTCGAAGACTTAAGCAGTTCCTCTACAAGTGATAATAAACGCTCACTTTCCACAGCCACATAACGAAGACTTTCCTGTACATCTTCTTTCGATTGTAACTTTGGAATTAAATCAACATAACCGATAATTGCCGTTAGCGGTGTTTTTAGCTCATGCGTAATGCGGTCTAGGAAATCTTTCTGCTTCTCTTTCTCCTCCTGCAATTGCTTAATATGCAGTTCAATTCCATCAGCCATCGCGTTAAAAGATGCGGAAAGCTGAGCGATTTCCACGTACTCATTTAACTCAATCTTACTCTTATAATCACCATTCGCGAGCCTCTGTGCCATTTGTCTCAACTGATCAATTGGTTTATGTAGAGACTTCGCTAAACGAATCGCAAAGAAAATACCGGTAGCTACTAGGCAAAGAGATGTCATTAAGAACGTCCAGCTCACATTTGTTAAAACTTCCTTCTCACCCGTTAACTCATTTATAAAACGAATACTTCCAATGACATCGTTTCCATAATAAACCGGGCTTGAAAACAAAAGAATGGGAGCGGGATCCGCCTCCTCAAAAACATAAGACTTCTTCCCCTTCAAGGAACTCTCAATGTCGATGTTACGGTGAAGCAATGCTCCTTTTTGTGTATCTGCAACAACATCGCCATTCTTCCCGATCATCTGCACACGGACATCCATACGCTTCGCTAAATACGACGCAATTAAAAGTGAATTCGGACCAAGCGTATCCACTTCTGCTTCCTTCTCTAAATAATTCATCGTATAAATTTGCGCTTCTACACTTAACTTTTCTAAAGAATCTGCTGCGTTATGATACATATTCTTTTCTAACGTAATATAAACAACTGCATATAAAAGAACAAAAATCGGAATTAACAGCCCAACTATTCCGAACACCATATTTCGCTTTAAAGACATACCATCACCACTTAACAATCCAGTTTATAGCCAACGCCATAAATTGTCTTAATATATTCTCCACTCGTCCCGAGCTTCTTGCGAAGTCTCTGCACCATAATATCAACTGCTCTCGTATTTCCGATATACTCAAATCCCCATACTTTCTCAAGTAACTCATCCCTCATAAACACACGCTGCGGATTTGAAACAAATAACTGACATAAATTAAACTCTCGGTACGTTAACTGAATCTCTTGTCCACTCACATGCACCTTTCTTTCCTTAGGACAAATCACGATCTCTCCAGCCTCAATTACTTCATGACTTACAGCGGCCTCCGTCTTCTTTACACGCCGCGCCATATTCTTAACCCGAAGAATAAGCTCCGCATAATTAAACGGCTTCGTCACATAATCATCAGCACCAAGCTGCAAGCCAAGCAACTTATCATTCATCTGACTCTTTGCCGTTAACATAAGCACCGGAATATCCCTATCCCTCTCACGGAACAAACGAAGCAACTCATACCCATCCGTATCCGGAAGCATAACATCCAAAATCAATACATCCGGCCCTTCATTCCATCGCTCTAAAGCTTCTCTCCCATCAGCCGCTGCTAATACTTCATAACCTTCCATCTCCAACTGCATCCGAATCAAATTACGAATACTCGATTCATCATCAACCACAAGTATTTTCATCATTCTCCTCCTTCCATCCTGTATTATAGTACAGTTTAGTATAGCAAAAATCCTATAAAAAAAGAGAGGGTATTGTCGAACATATTTTGTCGACGATACCCTCTCCCCTTTTTATTATTTAGCTACAAAATAATCCGTTACATATTGTGCCCAAACTTCATGACCTTTAGCAGTCGGGAAACCAAACTCTTCTTTTAAGTATGGTAGGATAGCCTTTGTCGATGCATCCGGCCATGCTCCCCAATGATCAATATATGTATAATTATTTTGCTTCGCAAATTGTTTTAATGCTTCAATCGATTTCGGATAATTTTTCGCACCATAAACTGGATTTGATGGTTGAATCATAATCGTAGCACCTTTTGCACTAGTAGAAAGTGCTTGAACGAACTTCTGTGTATTTGCGACAGAGTTCCCATTACCAGTTTTACCGTTATCAGTAATAAATGGTGGCTCAAATAAAATCACATCTGGATTCTCTTTCGCAATCTCTTTATCACGCTTATTCGCAATTAACTCTTCTGTGCTTTCACCCTTATATTCCTTTACAGTCACATTCCATAAACCTTTACCGTAAGCAGTTTCTAAATTAGACGTTAACTTAGCTGCCCAAGCACCTTTTTCAGATGAAGAAGCTTCATCACCAACAATAATAAGGTTTACTGCCTTTTTATCCTCAGCAGCTTTCTTTAACTTCTCTTTCACTGCATCTGGCAAATTCTTCGCGTATGCTTCATTAAAAGATGACTTCGCATCTTGTTTTTTCTCTTCCTTTTTCTCTTCTTTCTTCGCTCCGCTATCTTTCACTTCAACCTTTGCTTTCGTTACTTCACTCGTCTGTCCCGTTGCATTTGCAACTTTCTTATTCCAGTACAATTTACCGCTCACAATCGAAGCAACAAACAATACAAAAACAACAAGGACAAGTACTGCTTTCTTATTCATCGATTCACCTCATCTATTAATCTCACAATATATAATACTAATATAAATTCATGCAAAAATAAACCCAACTCCTTCCAAAGGAGTTGGGTTATTACATACTACTTAGTCACTTCAAGATGCGCTCTTAATTTATTCGTTAAATCTTGTTTTGCAGCATCTGGAACATAGTAGTACCAAATACCATCAGCCGCTATGTGGCCGTCACCTGGGATTTGGATATCTTCACTATTCTGCAGACAATCTTTATAATTCTTTTGCATATCAAACATTTGATCTTGCGTTAAGTTTGTTTTCACGTTCTTTTGGATTGCTGTTAATACATCACCATAACTTGCTAGCGAAGAGAAGCTTGCGCCTTTCTTAATAACAGCCTGCATCACTTGGCGTTGACGCATTTGGCGACCAAAGTCACCTCGTGGGTCTTCTTTACGCATACGTGTGAATGCTAGAGCTTGGTCACCTGTTAAGTGGATATTTCCCTTTTGGAAGTGCTTTCCTTCTAGAGAAAACTCTAAATCATTATTAACATCTACACCGCCTACTGCATCGACAATGTCTTTAAATCCTTCCATGTTCACTTCAATATAATAATTAATAGGAACATTTAAGAACTTTTCTACAGTTGCGACAGACATGTCTACGCCACCAAATGCATAAGCATGGTTGATTTTATCACTTTTTCCTTTTCCAACGATTTCTGTGTATGTATCACGAGGGATACTTACTGTTTTCATTGAATTATTTTTTGGATTTAACGTGATGACCATTAATGAATCTGAACGACCTTTATCTTTACCGCGCTCATCTGCACCTAATAATAGAATTGAAACAGGTTCAGATTTATTGATTTTTTCTTCTTGTTTATTATCTTGATCGCGTTTTAATGGTTTATGAACTTCATCTAATGTTTTTGAAACCGAAGAATATATATTATAAGCGTAAACCCCTCCACCTATAATTAGTACCCCTATGATTCCTAATATCCAAAATAGGATTTTCTTTTTCATTGCTATAGACCTCTTCTTTCCATTATTCCGAACTATTTTTCAGATAATACAAATACTAACTTAGTCTACTATACTATGATTAATATTCTCTAACTAATATATCATCTTTTACACACTAGGCTGTTAATTATTTGATTTTATAATAATCTACATACCAATTAACAAATTCTTGTAAACCTTTTTCAATGGATGTTTCAGGTTTAAATTCAACAGCTTTCTGCAATAAATCCGTTGATGCATAAGTAGCTGGTACATCCCCAGGTTTAATAGGTTCAAACTCCTTTTTAAATTCTACCGCTCTTCCTAAGGAGTTACTTAGCGCTTTCTCTAACGCTTTAATAAATATCATCAACTTTTCAGGATTATTATTACCAATATTAAATACCTTATGCTTTACATCTTCTATAGGAGGATTATTTAAAAGACGTTGGATCCCTTCAACAATATCATCTATATAGGTAAAATCGCGATATAAGTCGTTTTCAAAATCTCCATTATTAAAAATCTTAATCGATTCACCAGCAAAATACTTATCAGTAAATCCAAAGTAAGCCATATCTGGACGTCCCATAGGGCCATACACCGTAAAGAAGCGAAGTCCAGTAGCAGGAATTTTGTACAAGTGACTATACGTATGTGCCATTAATTCATTTGATTTCTTAGTAGATGCATAAAGTGATACTGGATTGTCTACAAAATCTGTTTCCTCAAATGGCACCTTTTTATTAGCACCGTAAACAGAACTAGATGATGCATATACAAGATGATCTACTGGGTAATGTCTACAAGCTTCTAAGATATTATAGAAGCCTATAATATTACTTTGAATATATACATCTGGATTTTCAATCGAGTATCTTACACCTGCTTGTGCAGCTAAATTCACGACAATATTTGGCTTGTACTCCTCAAAGAGCTTAATAACTATATCCTTATCGGAAATATCGCCTTTAATAAAGGTGAAGTTCTCACATGGCTTAAGTTGCTCTAAACGAGCATATTTGAGATTCACATCATAATAATCATTTACATTATCAATACCTATTACTTTGCAACCTTGCTCTAATAATTTTTTAGATAAAAAATATCCTATAAAACCAGCTGCTCCAGTAATAAGATATGTTTTACTATTATCTAGAGACTTGTATTTCAACTTCATTCAACTCCTTAATACGATCTCTATTTGTTGATTTTCTGCCTACAGAATGGTATTCTACGCCCGCTTCCTGCATTGACCGAACATCATAAATATTTCTTCCATCATAAATTAGTGGTGTTCTCATTAACTTTTTATACATCTCTGGAGTTAGTGCCTTCACTTCTCCCCACTCTGTGAAGATAAAACAAACATTTGCCCCTTCTAAAGCTTGTTCAATATCTGTAACATATGTTATATTTCCTTTTTTATTTCTTCCCTCTGGATACACTTTTGCAAAATTATTTGCACCAACTGGATCAAAAGCATAAATGTCTGCACCTTGCTCTAATAATAAAGGGATATTTTCAAGAGATGCAGCTTCTCTTAAATCATCTGTACCCGGTTTAAATGTTAAACCTAATACCGCTACTTTAAGACCGTTAAAAGTAATTAACCTTTGACTTGCTTTTTTGTATAATAAAGTCTTTTGATTTTTATTTACATCAATAGCAGCTTTTACCGTTTTTAACTCGTAACCATTTTGTCTCGCTAAATATTCTAATGCCTTAGTATCTTTTGGGAAACATGATCCACCAAATCCAATACCTGCATTTAAAAATTTACTTCCAATACGATCATCAAAACTCATACCTTTTGCCACATCTTGAATGTCCGCACCAACTAACTCACAAAGGTTTGCAATATCATTCATATAAGAAATCTTAAGAGCTAAGAAATCGTTAGAGGCATACTTAATCATTTCAGCTGATCTTCGGTTTACTGAAACGATAGGTAAATGAAATGGTTTATAAAGATTCATTAATACCTCTTCAGCCCATTTACTTTCTGTACCGATAACAATCCTTTCTGCATATAACGTATCATGAACAGCAGAACCTTGAGCTAAAAATTCTGGATTTGATGCTACTTCAACTTTCACATTATTAACTAAAAAGTCTTGAATAAACTGCTCCACCTTATCATTTGTTCCAATTGGAACAGTTGATTTTACAACGACAAGGCAATCTTTTTCTACACTTTCAGCAATTTGTTTTGCTACAGTTGCAATATATGAAAGGTTTGCAGAACCATCCGCTTGTTCTGGAGTTCCAACTCCAATAAAGATAGCATCTGCGTCTTTATAAGCCGACTTATAATCTGTTGTATAATTAATTCTACCAGTAGCATAATTTTTCTGCATTAATCCCTCTAAATCAGCCTCATAGATTGGTGAAACTCCTGATTTCATTAATTCTACTTTTTTTTCATCAATATCAACACAAGTTACTTGATGTCCTACTTCAGCAAAGCATACACCAGCTACTAGGCCAACATATCCTGTTCCCGCTACGGCTATTTTGTACATAATTGCACCATCCTTTATCCCTTTTTTACAAGTTAAACTTGAGAAATTATACAAAATCAAAATTTGTATAACCCTATTTTGAAAATCATCCCTCTATTTTTTGTATTTGATCATTTATTATTTTCTGCGATACTATAAAAGTAATCATATATACTAAAGACATTACTGCGGTATATAAACCAATCGCCCAATATGAATCTAAAGATAATATTATAGCTAATACAAATACCAGTAAAACAATAAAAGTCCTAAAAATATCCAAGAATAGAGCCTCTTTTTGTTTTTCAAAAACTTCAAAAACCCTACTAATTGGCATGAAAATTAGTCTTGCAAAAGCTAAAAATGCAATTATTCTTGCATATATTCCCGCTTCATACCAACTATCTCCAAAGACTAACGAAAATAAGAACGGCCCAAACAAGAGCAATATTATTAAAGGTACTAATCCTAATAAAAATAGTCTTTTAAATAAAGTTAAGGATAATTCTTTTAATTTTTGAGGGTTACTTTTACCTGCGTTTGCAGCTTCACCATAAAAAACATCTCCCACTGAATTACCAATTAACATCATTGGCAATCCCACTATTCCATTTGCTAAACCATAATAACCAATCACTTGTGCTCCATATAAAGAAGTTATAAAAAAAATTGGTAATTGAATCCCAGCTGCATTTAATAATTGACTTGGTGCCAAAAACTTTGGGAATCTAATATACCTTTTCGCCCCCCATAAAATCTCTTTTTTACGTATTTTTTTTAATAACCCTTTATCTTTTTTTATTACTGGCACTAGTAATGTTGTTATTCCTGCACTCGTTCCTAAAATATGTCCTAATAAAAGACCAATTGGTCCTAAATTTATTAGACCTAAGGCGATTTTGGTAATATTGGAAGAAACACTTTGACTCAACTTAGTTTTCGAATATGACTTATAATCTTTTTGTCTAAACGCCCATTGAGAAAAAATATTATATAATCCTACAAATAAGATACCTAAAGGAATTAAATATATAAATTCTGATAATACTCTAGCATCAAAAAGACCTAAAAAAGCTTCTTTAAATAAAGCTAAGATTAAAGTTATTAAACCTATATATATAATTAGAATAAAAATGCTTAATGCTAATATATTTATTGCCTTTTCATCATCATCTGCTATCGCTATTGCTGATTCATACTTTAGTGAACTTACAATTGTTAGCATTCCTAATAACGCCATATAAACTGTTAAAATCCCATAATCTTCAGGCGTATATATCCTAGTTATAATTGGCGATACTAATACATTTAATAATTGAGCGAGTCCTGTACCCGCTGAAACCAAAAGAACACTAGCAGCAAACTTACTAATTGCAAACTTTTTAAATTTATTCACGTACTTCACCTTAACCTCAGGACTACTTATAGACTTTCACATTACACCTAAGTAAACCATATTTAATTTTTATATTCTTCAGTCTCTATTAATAGCTTTTTATTTCCTATATTATTTATTGTAATTAAATAGGATAATCAGTTTTATTGAACATCCATGATTTCTAGTAAAACCTTCTCCCATCTACTTTCCCATAATTCCTTGCTAAAAGACTGTGAGACTGTCTGGTATGCATTTTCAACAAGATCTTCTCGTAATTTCTTATTAATAATTAATGTTTCTATAGCCTCATACAAAGCTTTCTCTTCAGGATTTATCAACAGTCCATTATAATTATCTAATACTATGTTAGTCATTCCCCCGACATTTGTAGCAATCACAGCACACCTAGATGCCATCGCCTCTAGCAATGATAAAGATGTTCCCTCTGAACCAATAGTAGGTATTACTGCAATATGATATTGTTCATGAATTTCTAGGCTCTTTTCACTCTCATAAGTAATAAAATCCACCTTTGTATTATCTTTAAATAAATTCTTTAAGTAGGATTCATCAGGTCCACTACCAGCAAAGGTTATTTGTACATTATCATATTTTTTCACAATTCTATTAACGACAGATGCAAACAACCTTGATCCTCTATATTTTTGAAATCGTCTTGCAAAGATAATCTTAATATCCTTTGGTTTCTCTTGATTAGTAATTCTTATCTCTGTGGCATTTGGTATGACCTTAACATCCTTTTCTATGTATGCTACCTGTGTCCTATACCAATTAAGGAAATTATAGTCTACTCCGACCAAAACTTTAACATTATTAAGTCTCTTAGCTGTCCTATAAGCCATAATAGCTCGCCAAAAAACAAATAATAAATTTTTTTGATGAGAATAGTGTTCGTGTCCTCTGACGTCCCATGTTATACCATGTTGTATACCTATAACCCTTTTTTCAGAATTTTGTACAGACATCGTCTCACAAGCAAAAATAATAATATCTGTGTCAGAATTATATTGTTCCTGACATTTATTAAATAACACTTGATTTTTTCTTCTTTTGCTCCATGAAGAATTCATTTTTATACCATATACATCTACACTATTAAACTGTTTTTTAAAATCTTTCTCCGCAAATTGATAAATAACCGGAATTAAATTAAGCTTTTGGGTAACTTTAATAAGTAATTTTATATATGTTTGAATACCACCAATACTCATTTCACTTCCATCAGGTTTATAAAAATTTTCATACAAAATAAACACTTTTCTCATATGATTCAAATCCTTACATTAAAAATTCTTTAAAATAATTAATAGATAACAATTTATCCGCTTCTTTTATCTATTAATTATTTTTTTTGCAACTACTATCCCTTTATAAAGATTTTTTTCAATAAATACTTTAGTAAATATTAAGAGGTATAATTTATTTAATTTATTTTGAGCTACTAGAGATAAAACCAATTTTTGATACTTCATGTTGAATCTCTCAGGCATAGAAAGGTTTGCTAGTTCTGATTTCTGAATAACTTCAGAAAACCAATTTTTTCTTTCATTTCTATTAAAATTGAATTTTTTAGAGAATGATAATTCTAATGCTTTTATTATTTTACATATATACTCGCGTTCAATCATATCCAAAACAATTTCATTTTTATCATTCCATTTAACAATAATATCTTCTCTGTATCTTTTTAGACTCATTACAATATCCAAATAATCAACTGGGAACTTATCCCACTCCCTTTTTAAGTCATTGGTATTGTATACATATAGTATATCCTCGATAAAGCATACTTTCTCTACATGATTTATGTAACGTGAGATAAAAACCTCATCTTGATGTCTTTTCAATGGAGGATATTCTATTTTATTTTTTTTAATCTTGGTTAAATCAAAGAATTTATTCCATGGTGCTCCCTGTATACCGAATTCATCATTCATATTAAAAAAAATATGGTAATTATCTCTAATATAATTACCCTCATAAATTTTCTTTTGATATTTTTTTTCTGAAATAAGGTTTCCATTTATATCTATATTCTTGAAACCAAAAACTATCAAATCACTCTCATACTTTAACATTGCATTGACTAGAGTCTTTACTGTGTTAGGCTCTAATAAATCATCTGCATCCGGAAAATATACATAATCACCTGTCGCCATTTTGATACCATAATTCCTTGCGGGACCAGAACCTTGATTTTCAGTATGATAAACCTCTATCTTTTCATATTTTTCCGCTAATTCTTTACATTTACTCAAACTTTCATCCTTCGATCCATCATCCACCAAAATTATTTCGATATTACTATAACTTTGCCTCACTATAGATTCGACACTCAGCTCGATCTTATCTGCCATATTATAAACAGGAATTATAATACTAACTTTTTTCATCTTCTAATATATCTCCTTTAACCCGGCATATATTTAACATGGCTGCAATATATAGATAAAAATCCCCTTCTATCACAAAACTCCCTGATACAAAAAATCTTAAAAAAAAGGCCGCAGTAAAAAATAACGCAAAGACCTTAGATATCGTATCTTTATTAAAAACAATTGCCTTTGTGATTATAAATATTAATAATAAAATAAAAAGTGTACCAAATACATATCCAAATGAGAGTAGTATCTCATAGAATATGTTATGCACGTAAACAGAACTTACAACTAATCTATCACCAAACAAACCATACATTCCAAACCCCATATTTTCTAATGCATATCGTGCCTCATCATAAATAGCATTCCTTGTATTTGATTCCAATAGTTGATTATTTAACATTTTAGTTAGAAATCTACTATCGGTTAATTCTTCTAATTTCATTAGAAGAATTAATATTTCATTAGAAAAGAAGAATAATAAAATTAAAGACAGTATTACTGCCATAGCACACATTATGACCGGAATAATACCACCTTTTCTTAGTTTAATAAACTCATACAATACAATAAATACTAACAAATATAAAATAGGTGCCCTAGCTCCGAATACAAGTACATTAGTAAAACTTGCTAAAAAAGCAACTAGATTAATAATCGTAAACTTAGTCCTTAATGCACAATAAAGAATCATTATAAAAGGTAGTAAAGAATATGAAAACTCCATATAACTAACATGTTCGACATATCCAACTAGTACGATCCCCATGGTACTTAAAAGAACAGCTAAATAAGCAAATTTGCACAATATACTTAATGCCACGTTCCAATTATTAATCTTACTTACAACGAAAATTGCTATAGGGATAAAAAAGAAATAAACTAATAACATATTTGTTTCTAATAAATACAAACGACTATTTTCAAAAATCATATAGTTTAATAAAAAAACCATAAGAATTAAAAAATAAACTAAAACTCCTTTTAAATAAAATCCCTTATATTTTAAAACTTTTGACATAATAATCATTAATACAATTGCATATATTAAAAAGGTCAATGCAGATGTACTTGAAGTATGGAACTGTTGTACTGAAATAGTATTTATGAATTCAATTATTACCCCTAGTATAATCGTCCATCCTAGTGATTTTATATATGCTATATTTTTCTTTTCTAAGACAGATTGCTCTATATTTTTTTTAAAAACTATCATATTCTTCTTTAACTCCACCTTTGTAAACACAATTATGTTTATAAACTGAACATATGGATACTTTATTAATAATTGATTATTAATGGTATTTTAATTAAGAACTGATAGAGTCTCATCTTATCAACTCTAAAATAATTTGTTATCAAATCCATTTTTCAAATTTCTAGATTCTTATCCTCTACTATTTAAATAATTTTTAACTTTACCTATCAAAACAATTGGCAATACTAAATTCATTTTTGCAAATGGTAGCATAAAACGAACCCTTGATTCTAAGCTATCTTTATCTAATTTAAACCCAAAATTAGCTTTATACTTCCTCAATGCTAATCTGCTTTCTTTCACTGATTTACGGAATCCATAATAAATTACATTTCTATATATCGAAACGACTAGCGCAGTAAATGCAAAACTAACAAGAGTATCCTCATATTTCTCATAGACATTAATCTTTTTCATGTACTTTCCTAACTCTTCACAAATAGGTCCATATGGGTCTTTATTATAGCTCCCTGATTGACTATTAGGATGTATAACATAATGATATAAACCTTTTTCAAGGAACTCAATTTCCTTTGCATAATATAATAGTTTAAAACTATACAGAGCCTCTTCCCCAATTCCAGCTTCTGAATATTTTATATTATTGTTGATTATTAAGTCTTTTTTTACAGCCTTTCGTACGCCACCCCAAGGCATTTTCCCTGTCATCTGATGTCTAATAATAGTCTCTATTGTTTTTTCCTTATATATTGACATTCGTTCATTTTTAATAAAATTCCCGAATATATCTTCTTGCACTATATCAATAAAAATAACATCCGCATCTTTTTTATTTGCAACATTAGCAATGGAAAGGAAATATTCATCTTCTATCCAATCATCAGAGTCTACGAATACTATATATTCCTTCCTATTAGCCTCCCCATCACTAAAGTTAGAAACGTACTCTATAGCAGCATTTCTTGTTCTTCCAGGTCCCTTATTAGAAGAATTATGAAACACTTTTATTCTATCATCCCTTTTGGCATATTCATTCATTATTTGCAAACTATTATCAGATGAGGCATCATCTAGTACAAAGGCTTCCCAATTTTGATACTTTTGCAAGATGACACTCTCTAAACATTTTTCAAGATATTTTTCAGAGTTATGCACCGGTATTATAACTGATATTTTCACTCCACTTTCTGACATATCTTAACCCCTTTCTAATTATTCCTATGATTTCCTTAAAAACTTCTTATATAACCAATTCTGCAATTTTAGCGGGCAAAGAAACATCACTGTTTGTCCTATACTAACCACCAAATAATCTCCGAATCCTGAATAACCTAGTTTCCATAACCTACGAATAGTAGCTATATAACTTTTTGTATTCTCCCAACTCTTCCTACGCTTAGACAGGTCACTATTTGATCGAAAGAGTAATAAAGATTCTTCCAGATTTGCAGCCTTAAATCCTAGGAATAATATACGACCAAATAAATCCACATCTTGATTTCGACGTAAATCTGAATAACCACCACACCCGAGTACTTTACTTTTTTTATACATAACTGTAGGGTGATTAAAAGGGCTTCTCCTTTTTGCAAACTCATAAATATCATTATGTGTATGCGGAACAACTCTAGACGAAATAATTTCACTTGGATTATCATAAAATTCATCTATCATTGTTCCAACTATGACAAGTTCCTTGTCTTTTTTAAAAGCTAATAATTGCTTCTCACATCTTTCTGGAAGAGATATATCATCAGTATCCATCCTAGCAACAATTTCATTTCTACAATTTTTCAAGCCAAGATTTAAGGCTAATCCTAAACCTATATTTTTTTCGCTTACAACAATATTAAACATTTCAGGATACATTTCACTATATTGTTGCAATACATCCTCTAGTTCATTTGACAAAGGGCCATCTTTGACTATAACAATCTCATCCGGCAGCACAGTCTGATTTAACATACTTTCAATACTCTGTTTTAAATACTCTGGTTTTTCTTTACTATAAAGTGACATTAATACACTATAATTTTCCATAAAATCTACCTCTCATAGGGCTAATTAATAATAAAAATTAATCTAACATCAATTTCTTACTTTCATTAATAGCAGTATAATATTCATCCTCGGTTATTTTATTCTCTCTTAATAAATAATCACCAAGATCTTCAGCTGTTTCCATACCTTCAGTACTTATTCCATCTCTCTTAAACACCTTAGAAATTGTTATAAAAATTATTCTCCAATCTCCTAAAAAGGAAATATCATTAATATATTGCAGATCAAAATTCAATTTTTCTTCCCAAGTAACACAATTTCGACCATTAACCTGAGCCCAACCCGTCAATCCTGGCAAAACACCATGTCTCTTTCTTTGTTCTTTTGTCATAAATACCATATCTCGAACCAATTGAGGTCTTGGTCCTACTATTGACATATCTCCTTTAAGAATATTAAATAACTCCGGCAATTCATCAAGTGAAGTAGAACGTAAAAATTTCCCGAATTTCGTTAACCTTATATTATCTGGCATTAGCTCGCCATTTTCATCTTTTTCATCTGTCATCGTCCTAAATTTATACATCATAAAAACTTTCTCATCTAATCCTGGTCTTTTTTGTTTAAATAAAACTGGACTACCTAATTTCGTTTTTACAAGTATAGAAACTATAAGAAACAATGGACTTAATACTATAATAGCAATTAAAGACAGTATAAAATCCATCGGCCTTTTTATAAACCTACCATAGATGCCAATTTTAGAACTCCTCATTACGCTATCCACAACCCTTTAATAATTTTCACAACTTTTTCTAAATCTGCTTCTGTCATCTTCGTATCGCTTGGTAAACATATACCATTCTCAAAAAGTTTTTCTGATACATCTGTACCAACAAAATCATATTTCTCAAAGAACGGCTGCATATGCATTGGCTTCCAAACCGGTCTAGATTCAATATTTTCTTCTTCAAGGGCTTCCATCACATCTATTGGACGGATCTTACCGTTTAGTGTCATAGAACTTAGCCAATAGTTTGGTTCATCCCACTCATTACTAGGCATAAATTCAATGCCTTCAAGATTTCCTAATTCTCTCTTATAAAAATTGAATATGTATCTTTTCTTCTGAACTCTCTCGTCTAATACTTTAAGTTGGCCTCTACCAATTCCAGCAACTACATTACTCATGCGATAGTTAAAACCTAATTCACTATGTTGATAATGTCTTGCTTGGTCCCTACTTTGAGTAGCCCAAAATCTTGCTTTTGCAATACGTTCTTCATCATCAGAAACAAGCATACCACCACCAGAAGTAGTGATAATTTTATTACCATTAAAAGAAAAGATACCATAATCTCCAAAACTACCCGTGTGTTTACCTTTATAATAAGTACCCAAAGATTCAGCAGCATCTTCAATTAAAGTAACATCATGTTTTTTACAAAGCTCAATAATCTTATCCATATCTGCCGAAAGACCATAAAGATGAACTACTATAACTGCCTTTACATTTGGATACTTTTCAAAAGCCTCTTCTAATGCTTTAGGACACATATTCCAAGTTTCATAATCACTATCTATGAAAACAGGCGTAGCATTTTGATAAATAATTGGATTTGCTGTAGCTGAAAATGTAAGTGTTTGACAAAAAACAACATCACCTTCTCCTATTCCAGCTGCTTTTAATGCCATATGAATTGCTGCTGTTCCAGAAGATAGTGCTGCCGCTGCATTAGATCCTACTTTCATAGCTAATTCTCTTTCAAATCCATTTACATTTTCCCCAAGTGGTGCAATCCAATTTGTATCGAAAGCTTCCTTCACATAATGCATTTCATAACCTTCATCACTCATATGTGGTGATGAAAGAAATATTCTATCTCCCATTTTTAAAACTTCCTTCCCTTGAATTAATTTTTAAGATTTACTTTATTATTTGCAATATCTAATAGTCGTTCTCTTATTTCTTCTTTACTAATTCCTTCAAAGTCATTCATAAACTGCCTTAAAATCCCTTGATCAATTAAAACAGCCTTTCCTATATGAATTTTAGGAAAAATTTGTTCTGGATGAATTTCACCTTCATTTAATAACTCTTCATACATTTTTTCACCTGGTCTCAATCCAGTAAATTCAATTCCAATTTCTTCAATAGAAAAACCTGAAAGGGTAATCAAATTTTTAGCTAAATCCACAATTTTTACTGGGGCCCCCATATCTAGCACGAACAATTCTCCGCCCCTAGCCAGTGTACCCGCCTGAATAACTAATCTTGAAGCTTCTGGTATTGTCATGAAGTAACGAATCATATCAGGGTGAGTAACTGTTACAGGTCCACCTTTTTGAATTTGTTTCTTAAATAGAGGAATTACACTTCCCCTACTTCCAAGAACATTACCAAATCTAACCGCAACAAAACGTGTACCAGTACTAACCGATGCCATATGCTGCACAATCATTTCTGCAAATCGTTTTGTAGCTCCCATTACATTTGTTGGATTTACAGCTTTATCTGTAGAAACCATTACAAACGTATTCACTTTAAACGTATCTGCCGCTTCAGCTACATTTTTCGTACCAAAAATGTTATTTTTCACAGCTTCTTCTGGATTACGCTCCATTAAAGGAACATGCTTATGTGCAGCCGCATGGTATACAATATACGGTTGATGCTTTTTCATTATTTCAAAGATTTTATGACGATCTTGAATATCAGCAATTTCTGTTGTAATTTCAACTGTATCTTTATAGGTAACTTTCATTTCCATTTCAATATTATAAATGCTGTTTTCACCATGCCCTAAAAGAACAATTTTAGCTGGTTTGTATTTCATCACTTGACGACAAATTTCTGATCCAATTGATCCACCAGCACCTGTTACTAAAATTGTTTTACCTGTAATCTTCTCTCCAATTCCTGCATCATCTAGCTTTATTGGTTCTCTACCTAATAAATCTTCCACTTGTACATCACGGAATTCATTAACAGAGAGTTTTCCATCTAAAAGATCTTCAAGCATCGGTACAATTTGTGTTTTCGCCTTCGTTTTTCTACACTTCTCAAAAATCTCGTTTATTTGACCTCTATTTAATGAAGGGATGGCGATAATAATATGTTCTATATCATTATCTTCTACAATTTCTTGAATATGATTTGTTGTGCCAACAACCGGCACATTATAAATTTCCAATTTTTGTTTGTTTCTATCATCATCAACAAACGCAATCGGATACAAATCTGCTTCTTTATTATGTTGTAATTGACGCACTACCATGGTCCCTGCTGAACCCGCACCAATAATTAATGTTCGTTTTTTATCAGTAGCTTTTGTAATATATGTATCACGGAACATACGCCATACGAAGCGAGAGCCGCCAATTAATAATAAATGTAGCATCCATGCGATTGCTAAAATTCGAACATAAATATCATGATTTATAATCTGTTGAACAATTGCCGTTACGATAATCGAAAGCGTTATTGCTTTAAATATTTGTTTTAATTCCCCAATACTTGCATATTCCCAAGCCTTGTTATACAACTTATAAATAGCTGCAAAAACATGATGACTACATAATAACGTAATCGAACTAATAACTACTGTCGCAGGAATTTTACTTAATATATTGGGATGTATGAACCAATAACTTAAGTAAACAGCAGTTAACACGATAAATGAATCTAATAAAATTAATAACGAGAGCCGTTTTCGATAACTCAATATACCTGTTCCCTTCTTTATACAATTCATATCTTATTTTGATAATAAAAAAGGACATTCTCTTATGAATGTACCTTTTCTTTTTTTACAAGTTCTTTCATATATTCCATTAAATCAACTTTTAATTCTTCATTTTGAAGTGCCATTTCAATCGTGGTCTTAATAAATCCAAACTTCTCCCCAACATCGTAACGTGTACCTTCGAAGTCATAAGCAAATACACGTTGAACTTCATTTAATCGTTGAATTGCATCTGTCAATTGAATTTCCCCACCAGCACCTGTTTGTTGATTCTCAAGGAACATAAAGATTTCTGGCGTTAATACGTAACGTCCCATAATTGCTAAATTTGATGGTGCTGTTCCTTGAGCTGGTTTTTCCACAAATTGACGCACTTGATAACGGCGATCATTTTGTTCAACTGGATCGATAATACCGTAACGATGTGTTTCGTTTTCTGGCACTGTTTGTACACCTATAACGGATGAGTGTGTTCCCTCATATTGATCCATTAATTGGCGCAAACATGGCGTTTCTGCTTGCACAATATCATCACCAAGTAATACCGCAAATGGTTCATTTCCAATAAATTTACGTGCACACCATACTGCATGCCCTAAACCCTTTGGTTCTTTCTGTCTTATGTAATGAATATTAATTTTTGAAGAAGCTTGTACTTTCTCAAGCATCTCATGCTTCCCTTTTTCTAGTAAGCTTTGCTCTAATTCAAAAGAATGATCAAAATGATCTTCAATCGCACGTTTACCTTTTCCAGTAACAATAATAATATCTTCAATTCCTGATTCTATTGCTTCTTCTACTATGTATTGAATTGTCGGTTTATCAACAATTGGTAACATTTCTTTAGGCATTGCCTTTGTTACCGGTAAAAATCTCGTCCCCAGTCCCGCAGCTGGAATAATTGCTTTTCTTACTTTTTTCAAATCTAGTACCCCCAAATATATTATTATATCCATATGTAACAATAACAAAAACCCTACTTATAGGGTCGTCTTTACAACTCCATAAGTAGAGTTTCTAACATAAATAAATTATGGGCATCTAACCCATCCTCACGTCATACTCCCGACGACAAGCGTCTAAGGTAGGTGCGAAATAAAAATTTCTACCCACAGCACGACCGAGTGCCTCCGTTGATAACGGTTAGGAGGCATCACCAATTCTTTATTTAAAAAATACCGAACAATTTTTTACGACGAATTTGTTCTGGATCTTCTTTGTAAATTGCCTTCCCGCTAATTAATAAGTACGGATTTTCTTTCAAATCACTCATAACATTCATTCCGAATTCTTTCTCAATTAGTTCATAGCTTTCTGCTAAATGAAATCCTCTCGATGTCGTGTTATGCGCATCTGATGCGATCATATGTGTTAAATTATGTTCCACAAGTTGAAGTGAGAATTTTTTAATTTTTTTACCAAAATTCCCTAGTAAACTCCCTGCTGTTACTTGCGTTAATGCCCCTTTATTTACAAGGTTATATAACTTATCTGGCCGCTCGATTAACTCGGCATTACGTTCCGGATGAACGATAATCGGAATCATTCCCTTTACACGTAATTCGTATAATAATTGTTCGGCATAACGTGGTACGTGATTAGATGGAAATTCAATAAATATGTATTTATTTGTTTCGTTTAAAGTAACAATTTTACCAGCTTCATAGTCTTCTAATAAATCGCCATATAACCTGACTTCTTGTCCCGGTAAAATAGTAAGTGGGATATTATATTGTTGTAGTTCATCATTTAATTGTTTTACGTGATGAATAATTGAGGTACGTTCATTTACATATTTTCCATTTTGATGGTGCGGCGTTGCGACAATTGTATGTATTCCTTCTGACACGGCTTGTTGTGCCATTGCTAAACTATCTGTTACTGTCTGTGCACCGTCATCGATACCAGGTAAAATGTGACAATGTAAATCTATCATTTGTTTCATCCTCCCTCTCTCATATAAAATTCTTTTTTCCCTTGAATATGAGATATCGCTCATATTCAAGGGAAAAAAGGAGATATGTTTTTACCATATCTCACTTTAAAACTAGTTTGCACCGTAGTAATAATATAAGCCTTCTTCACGTTCACGGTCATTTAGAACAACGCCTAACAATTTACCTTTTGCAGACTCCAATAATCCTTTTGCTTTTACTGCTGTTTCTTTCTCTGTTGATTCACTACGAACAACAAGAATAGAAGCATCACATACATTTGCCATAATTTGTGCGTCGGTAACAGCTAAAATTGGTGGCATATCAAAAATAACTAAGTCGTACATGCTGTATGCTTGTCCAAGAAGTTCTTTCATTGATTTCGAACCTAACAATTCGGCCGGGTTTGGCGGGATTGGACCACAAGCTAAAAAGTGTAAATTATCTACAGATGTTGTTTGCACACATTTTTCTAAACGTTCACTCTGTGTTAGTACGTTCGTGAGTCCAAAAATGTTATCTACTTGGAACATTTGATGCATTGCTGGTTTACGCATATCTGCATCAATTAATAATACTTTTTTTCCTTGTTGAGCAAACACAACTGCCATATTCGCTGTCGTTGTCGTTTTCCCTTCACTTGGGTTTGCAGACGTGACCATTAATGAATGTAAATTCGTATCAACAGCTGCAAATTCAATATTCGTTCGAATATTACGATATTGTTCTGAAATTGGTGATTTCGGTTGCTGATGAGCAATTAATTGACGACGTTGACGATGATTTTTTTTCTTTTTAAATAAATTAAGAGCCAATTGTTTGTCCCCTCACTTTCCTTGATGATGGAGCGTGTGATTTCACGTTCATTGTTTCTTCATCCATACGAGCTACAATTCCTAATACTGGTAAGCCAAGTAAATTTTCTACATCTTCTTCTTTTTTCACTGTGTTATCTAAGTATTCTAGTAAAAATGCAAGACCAACTGAAGCCATTAAACCAACAACGAAAGCGATTGCCACATTTAACATCGGGAGCGGCTTAATCGGAGATTGATTTTCTGCCACTTCTGCTTTAGATAATACTGTTACGTTATCAACGTTCATAATTTTTGCAGCTTCATTTTTAAATACATCTGCCGTTGCATTCGCAATATCACGAGCTAGTTTTGGATCTTTATCCTCAGCTGTTACAGAAATAACTTGAGAATCCTTTTCATTCATAACATTAATTTTCTTTGTTAAAGCTTGCGCTGTCATATTTAAATTTAATTTTTCATTCACTTGTTCTAAGATTACTGGACTTTTAACAATAATCTTATATGTATTTGTTAATTGAATATTTGTTTGCACTTCATTGTACTGAATTGCCGCCCCTTCTTGCTTCTTCTGATTAACAAGAATTTGCGTCGAAGATTGATAGATTGGCGTCATGAAGAAAAAGCTAATGATAGCACTTACAATAGCTGCACCAAAGGCGATTACGAGGATCATTGCTAAACGTTTTTTTAAGATATGAAATAACTCTTTTAAACTAATTGTTTCTTCCATAGGTTCCTCCAACTTTCTAAAATTTACACATAGGAAAAATTATAACATATAAATCTTACATTTTTTATTTTTAATAATTCAGTTCTATATTTGTTCACAAGAAACAAGTTTAATCTTACAAAATAATCTTAAATATGACAACACATTCCAATGATTTCCCAAAAATTTTATTATATCATGCTTTTTACATTGTATAACTTGATAAATAATTTTCAGAAATCAAAAAAAGCCAACAAAAATTTTGTTGGCTTTTTCATATTTTAGTAATAACCATACTGCTCTTTTTCTTCTCTTTTATCATTCAAAACAACACCTAGTAGTTTTCCTGATGCTTTATCTAATATTTGTTTCGCTTTTACGATTTTATCTTTTTCTGTCTTTTCACTTCGTACAACGAGTACGATTCCATCACATTTATTCGCTAGTATTTGTGCATCTGTAACCGCAAGGACAGGTGGTGTGTCGATTAATATAATATCAAACATGTTATATGCTTCTAGCAACGCCTCGTCCATTGCCCGGCTCCCTAATAGTTCTGCTGGGTTTGGCGGGATTGGACCTGCTGCCATTAAGTATACGTTCTCTATATCTGTTTTTTGAATGCATTGCATAAGTTTTGCTTGTCCTGATAATAAGTTCGTTAATCCATTTGAACTATGAATAGCAAATAAGTTTTGTATCGTCGGCTTACGCAAGTCAGCTCCAATTAATAAAACTTTCTTTCCTTGTTGTCCGAAAACAACTGCTAAGTTTGCTATTGTTGTTGTTTTCCCATCACCTGGGTCGGCTGAAGTAACAATAATAGAACGAACATGATTATCTACAGATGTAAACTCAATGTTTGTACGAATGTTACGGTATTGTTCTGTAATACGCGATTTAGGCTCTTTATGTGTAATTAATTGTCGTAATGGTTTTCTTTTCTTTCTCCCGAACATATTCATAATCTCCTTTTGTGAAATGCGACATTTCCCTTTTCTCTCTCTTATGCTCGATTTCATACGTCTAATTAATATTTGTGCTGAGTTCCCCACATTTCATCATAATCAATAACATTCTACTTTGTCTTATTTAAGTACCTTAACAATATGACAATGCCCCTATTTCTTTATTACCTTTATCACTTATCCTGTTTTCTAGATAAATAATAAAGTAAGTATATGGCAATTACCATCTATTTACAAGTAATTTTCTGATTAGTTTGTATATTATTGTTTCATCGTTATATAGCAGAAATTAAAAAATCCCCTTGTCTTTTCACAAGGAGATTTTTTAGTACTATCTATTCTTTTTTAGCACCAATCGCAAATGTAATTTCTGCCTCACATGCAACTTCACCATCTACTGTTGCGATTGCTTTTCCTTTTCCAATTGGGCCGCGTACGCGTGTCATTTCTACTTCTAGAAGAAGCTGATCACCTGGGCGTACTTGTTTTTTGAAACGGCAATTGTCGATACCTGCAAAGAAAGCAAGTCTTCCGCGGTTTTCTTCTTTCTTTAATACTGCAACTGCTCCAACTTGTGCTAATGCTTCTACAATAAGTACACCAGGCATAACTGCATAGTCAGGGAAGTGTCCGTTAAAGAATTCTTCATTTGCGGATACATTTTTAATTCCGACCGCTCTTTTCCCTTCATCTACTTCTAATATTTTATCAACAAGTAAAAATGGATAGCGGTGAGGAATGATTTCTTTAATTTGTTCTATATTTAGCATGTAACAATCGCCCCTTTTGTAATATTGGTCTTACCACTTGGACATATTGCTATTATCCCATTTTGTTTATTGTTTGTCATTACAAAGTAACATTTTATATTTAGCACAACTTCCTAAAAAAAATGCACACACTCTATTCCATTAAAATAGTTGCACATTTTTGCAACTGACACGGAGGTGGAAAAGAGTGTATGCCCAAATTAGGGAAAGGCAATATGTATTGAAACATTATTTGCCTTAATGTCGTATTCGACTCATTATATTATAAACGTTTTCAATTAAGGAAATATTAAATTTAACCATATATATGAATATTTTACCTGTTTCCTTCATATTTCTCTATTTTCCTTCCATTTTCGCAAAAAAACAAAATAAAAAAATATAAAAACGAAAAAAGAACTAAGGCATTAGCCTTAGTTCTTTCAAATCATCTCAAAGCACGCTTTGGTAATCTGTCGATATTCTCTAACATAATACCTGTACCAACCGCAACGCAGTGCATTGGGTTTTCAGCAATTAATACTGGTACTTTTAGTTCTTCTGCTAGAAGCATGTCGATACCGTGTAGTAAAGCTCCACCGCCTGTTAGAATAACACCGCGGTCGATGATATCTGCAGATAGTTCTGGTGGTGTGCGCTCTAATACGCCTTTTGCAGCTTGTACAATAACAGCTGCATTTTCTTTTAATGCTTCTGTAATTTCTTCAGAGCATACTGTAATTGTACGTGGTAAGCCTGTTACCATGTCACGTCCGCGAATTTCAAGTTCTTCACTACGTGCACCTGGGAATACTGTACCAACTTTAATTTTAATATCTTCTGAAGTACGTTCTCCGATTAATAGCTTATACTTACGTTTAATATAGTTTAAGATCTCCATATCAAACTTATCGCCAGCCATTTTGATAGAGGAAGAGGTAACAATATCACCCATAGATAGTACAGCGATATCTGTTGTACCTCCACCAATATCAACAACCATGTTACCGCTTGGTTGGAAGATTTCCATACCAGCACCAACTGCGGCTACTTTTGGTTCTTCTTCTAAAAATACTGTTTTACCACCTGAACGTTCAGCAGCTTCACGAATTGCTTTTTGTTCTACTGATGTAATATTTGTTGGACAACAAATTAAAATACGAGGTTTTGAAAAGAAGCTCTTTACGTCCAATTTGTTAATGAAATACTTTAACATTGCTTCTGTAATTTCGAAGTCTGCGATTACACCATCTTTAAGTGGACGAATTGCTACAATATTACCAGGCGTACGTCCCACCATGCTTCTCGCTTCTTCACCTACTGCTAATACTTTACCACTATTACGATCAATCGCCACAACAGATGGCTCATTTAATACAATACCCTTACCTTTAACATGAATTAATACGTTAGCCGTACCTAGGTCAATTCCGATATCTCGCGCAAACATTCCCGTTTTTTCCTCCTCGATATTCAAAATCAGGTTACACCCGAATTCTTTTCACCTAATTTCTGATTTTATCATAAATTTAACAGAAACGTAATATTCGCAAAAAGAATTCTTCTGAAAAATATTACCGAATGTGAACGGAATGTTTGCTACTGTAACATTATTGACGTACAGGCTTCTCTACATCTTCTTTTCTATACTTTTGTTTTGTTGCTTCTCCCCCTCTTAAATGACGAATAGACTTATGATAATCAAGAATTTCTTTCACTTCATTTGCGAGCTCTGGATTAATTTCTGGTAGACGTTCTGTTAAATCTTTATGGACTGTACTCTTTGATACCCCAAATTCCTTTGCAATGACACGCACTGTCTTTCTTGTCTCCACGATATACTTACCAATCTTGATAGTTCTCTCTTTGATGTAATCGTGCACACCACTCGCCTCCCTAATTTGGATGTGAGAAGGGTGAAATGAGCCTCGCTGCATACGACTAAGAAGTAAGTGTGAGTGCTGTTTGTAAGCGTTAAACATTCTTGGATTTATAATGAAATGATTCACGATTTCTCACCTCAAACACTCTCTTTGCTTTGGTTTATACCATTGTATTGCCCGCACTACTGATATATGCTACATGTTCACTATTTTTGCGGACTAAGTTAAGAAAAATTATATTTTTTTGTGAGAAATACGTTAACAGTAACTATTTTGGCGAAAAAAAAATGACACCTTATATATAAGGCGTCATTCTTCTCTTTCAAACTCTTCTTCTAATAATTGATGGTGGGGAACCTCTTTCTTACCGGCAATATAATAATATAAAGTGAATAAAACAAACAATAAAATAATAGCAGTCGACAGAACAAACAAAAATGACACAGTATCCCCTCCCTTTTGTAATATATATTCGAGAATCTCGTCATTTTTCCTTGTTATTGCAACTTTTTTCTCGAAATTGAGTATTTTTATATAAAAATAAAAAAATCAGCTCCCCTAGTGGGAACTGATTTTTTCACTTTATTATTCTTGTGAAGAAGAATCGTTAGATGATTCTGTAGAACCATTTGTTGATTTTTCTTCTTTCTTCGGTTCTTCTTTTTTGTCACTAGTTGAACCGCTTGTTGATTTCTCTTCTTTTTGAGACTTGTCTTCTGTTTTACTTTCTGGTTTCGTGCTCGTTGACTTCTCTTCTTTTTGAGATTTGTCATCAGCTTTTTTACCAGAAGCATTCGTAGCCTTTGCAGCACCTGCATCAGCTTTAATTTCTGTTACTGATTTATTTAAGTAACGTTCAGGGTTCACAGCCACATTGTCTTTACGTACTTCAAAGTGAACGTGAGAACCTGCCTCTTTATTCATTGCACTTAGACCGGATGTTCCTAATACTTCACCTTGTGCAACTCTTGCACCTTTTTCTACTTTCACACTGCCTAAGCTTTGATAAGATACCGCTACACCATTTCCACTATCAACTGTTACAACATAACCAAGAAGTGAATCTTTTTCAGCTTTCGTTACTGTACCACTTAAAGCAGCAGCAACATTGAATTCTTTTCCATTCTTCGCAGCAATGTCAATTCCTTTGTTCGGGGAATATGTGTTGTTATAAAAGACAAGTGCTTTTTCTTGTTCCGCCTCAGTTGCTGCATCTTCATAGAATTTCTTCTGTACGACTACTTCCGCATTCGCGGCAGCTGGCATTTTCACTACTTCTGAAGATTTTGTTACTGGTACTGCTGGATCTTCCGATTGTGTATACGGTGTTGCTTGATCGTGGTTTGGAGTCTTCTTCGGATTAGCTCCTTGGAACCATAGCGCAACCATTAAGATTACCGCTGCACAAGCAATGTATAGTGCCGGAAACACCCATCTTTTTTGAAATAAATGTACTACCTTTTGCGACTTTTTATTATTTCTTCCTCGCATTCCATCATCACCTCAGCAATCATTTTGAACAATATTCACGTATCCTATACAACGTATAACTAATTACTTTTCGACAAAATCTGTAAAAATATGTATAATAATTGTAAAATTTCCGAGGAAATGATAGAAAAAAGAAAAAACTGAGCGTTTCGGCTCAGTTTTTAGTCTAATTGTTTCTTTTTATATACGATTAAACATACAAAGAGCGATATAATAAGCCAAACTGCAACATTTAATACATGCCCACTAATACTACTAAATCCCGCCCCACCTACTAAGCTGTTAAGTGCTTTCACAATATGAGATGTTGGAAGATATCCAATCATCGTCTTAATTACTTTATTTTCAACCATTGGCTCAAACTGTACAGCCAAATACATCGTCATTAATATCGGCATTCCAATTATTGATGTTTGTGGTACAGATGCAGCTAACAATCCAATCATTGTTCCAATCACAATAAATAGAATTGTTCCACATAAGAAAATAAATCCTAGCAATAATAGATTTCCACTGAATTGATCCAAAATGAATAAGTTCACAATACAAATGCCCAATGTCAAACATGCTGTTAATATACTTTTTCCAAGTAGAACTTCAACCGAAGATGCCGGTGATAGCATTAATACACGCAATGTATGTTTTTCTTTTTCTTCTGCAATTACCATAGATTGAACAAAGCCTGCGACAAATAGGAAGGCCGTTATAGTAGTAATGCCTAACATTTCCTTTCCCGCTCCAAATCTGCTAAACAAAAATGAAAGTATAATTGGTAAAAATGCCATTAACAGCACTTGTGAATTTGTCTTAAAATCTTGTACTTCTTTTCTAAAAATAGCTGATACACGTCTCATTGAAAATGTCATTATAATCCCCTCCCAGTAACTTCAATAAAGATATCGCCTAAAGTTGGTTCGTGTGAATGAATGGATAGTAATTCTCCTTTGTTCATCCATTCTGAAATACGTTTTGCACCTAATTCATCTTTTTGTACCGTTTCTTTCTTCTTATCCTTTAACACGACTTGTATTTGATCTTTCGCGTATTGTAAGCGAAGGTTCTCCGGTGTATCAAGTGCTACAATCTCTCCGCCACACAGGAAGGCAATGCGGTTACAAAGCGTTTCTGCTTCGTCCATGTTGTGAGTCGTTAAGAAAATCGTCGTTCCTTCTTTATTTAAGTCTTTTAAGATTTTATGAATATTTTGTACGTTTACTGGATCAAGTGCAGATGTTGGTTCGTCTAAGAAGAGGATATCTGGTTTATGAAGGATTGCTCTTGCTAGTGTGACGCGTTGCTTCATTCCCTTTGATAATTTTTTTACTGGTGTTTTTTTATCATCTAATAAATTCACTTGTGCTAGTACTTCATCGATTCGTTCTTTTTTGCAATCATATAAGTCACAAAATAATAGTAAGTTATCATAAATGCTAAGTCTTTCATATAAGCCGCTGTTATCTGTTAAAATACCAATTCGTTTGTAATCGATGCTACTTGGTCCTGTAATATCTTTCCCTAATACTCTTACCGTTCCAACACTATGAAGCAATTGAGAAGTTAAAATTTTTACTGTTGTCGTCTTACCAGATCCACTCGGTCCAAGGAATCCGAATATCTCTCCTTTCTTCACCTCAATATTTACATTTCGAAGTGCCGTTTTTTCGTTGAAACTTTTCATTACATCTTTCATTTCAATTGCCAATGTCATTTCTTCATCCCCTTTGTTTTTCTTCTTTATAGATGAAAGTCGCTTTAGCGCTTTTCGTTCGTTTGTTTCGCTTTTCTTGACTCAATCATATGAAAAACAAAGGATAGGCGCATTAAAATACCCGTAAAAGGAGTATTTTTACCGGTGAATGAATCGCATGTTGAGCTTATTGGAGCACTTTTATAGTCCAATAACACCTTTTAATTCATCCATTCGTCCTTTTGAAAGCGGGATTGAACTTTTTCTTTCGTCGTCTAAAATTAAGCTAAAACTGTTACGAGTCCAAGTAATCACTTCTCGCACTCTTTGTAAATTCACAAGGTACGAGCGATGACATCTAAAGAAACCAAAACCTGTTAATCTCGCTTCTAGTTCACTTAATGTTAATGCACATACGAAATCGCCTTCACGAACGTGAATATGCGTTACTCCGTTTTGCGTTTCAATGAAATGGATTTCCATCGGATCAAGTAAAATGATTTTATCGTTCACTTTCGCAGGTATTCTTTCTAACTTCATTTGCGGAATCATTTGAATGACTTTTTCTTCACCGACTTCTTCCACTTCCTCTTGTTCAATTTCTACTTTTTTCACACCATCGTTGTTTAATATGTATACATCCTCTGTTAACGAAAGGGCATCCGATAGGAAAGAT
Organism: Bacillus sp. JKS001846; assembly: GCF_900176455.1. Lineage (NCBI taxonomy): Bacteria > Bacillati > Bacillota > Bacilli > Caryophanales > Bacillaceae > Bacillus > Bacillus sp. JKS001846. Next base: position 513,569 of record NZ_FWYG01000001.1, on the reverse strand, counting down.
GACGTAATAAAGATTGCCTTTCCTTGCTCTTTCATTTTCATAATTGCTTTTCGAATAATAATCGTACTCTCTGTATCTACATTTTGCTCTGGCTCTTCCAAAATGACTAAATCTGGATTATGAATCATAATTCGTCCTATATGAAGACGGCGCTTCTCTGAAAATGACAATTTTTCTATTTTAACGTTTAGTTTATCTAGGAGACCAACATACTGTACGACTTCTTCTATACTTACCTTTGATTCATAAAGTCCTAATAGAAACTTAAAGTATTCCTTCACCTTCAAACGATCATATGCTTCATCTTTCAAAAAACAAAAGCCGATGCGGAAATAATTTTTCTTTCCAATTGCTTCCCCTTCAAACAGTACGTTGCCAGTTGAAGCTTCTTCTTCACCAATAATAATGCGGTGTAACACTTTAGCTGTATGATTATTGCATTGCAAAACAATACATTGTCCTTTTTCAACCTTTAGCTCAATTTCCGGTAACTGGTTCGTCTTCCCTAACTGTTTCAACTCTAGTAACGCCATTTCATCTCCCCCAAATGCCTTTTTATCCTATTATATCAAACAGTTAATGGAAAATTATGATATTTTAAACAGAAAAAATAGGTGCCAGAGTTCTGACACCTATTTCTTCACCATCAGTTTTCCTTCATAATCATTCATCGTCTTTATTTCAACGCCTTTATAGTAATGAGCGACGATATCTGTATATTTCTTTCCTTCCGCTGCCATGCCGTTCGCCCCGTATTGACTCATACCAACGCCGTGACCGAAGCCTTTCGTCGTAACGATGATTTTATCTCCTTGTTGTTTCCACGTGAAATCAGAAGAACGTAAATCTAACTTTTCACGAACTTCTTTTCCTGTTAATGTTTTTCCTTGAAAAGCTACATCCTTTACGCGCTTTCCTTCCGTAAGGTCTTTAATATTTCCAACCTTCCCGTCTGCTAGCACTTTCACACCGAGACGTTTTTGAAAATCAGCTACTGTAAATGTTTGCTCGCTCGTAAACTTTGGAGAGGCTTGATCCCACGGACTATCTACACTTTTCAAGTACGGATAATCATTTCCCCAATAGTCAGCTGCATTTTCTGTTCGGCCATTACTCGTTGAAAAGAAGGATGCTGAAATTGGTTTTCCATCATACGTTAAAACTTGTCCTGCTGTTTTCGAAACGGCTTCTTCGATTTTCTTCAAATTATTTTCGTAGTTATTGCCCCATTGCTTCTTCAATTCATCTTTGCTTTTGTACACTTGATCTTTCACCGTATCTGTCACGTCCGCATTATTTTTCTTTCCTCCGCTTAGCATACGTTGTACTACAAATGTTCTCGCTGCTAATGCCTGTGCCTTTAGTGCCTCTATTTCAAAACTGGCATTCATCTCAGAAGCTACTACACCTGTCACATACTCCTCCACTGGTAATGTTTCTACCTTCTTCTGTTTTTCGCGATATACAGCAACTTGAACAGCTGTATCTACTTTTCCTGGAGCTGGTATGCTTTCTATCGCTGGAGGAGTTTTAGAGGCCGTTTCTTCCCCTACTTTTGCTTTCGCAAATGGAATAACAAGGGCTGCAGGTACAATGATAACGAGCGCTATTAAGAGCGCTACTGTAATAAAAAGTGGCTTTGAAAATTTCATCCTATTTTCCCCCAATATAAAAGCTTTACTCCATTCATTCTTATGGAACAACTCTTTCTTTTAGAACATACTTAAGGGGAAGAGTATAAAACAGAAATTTTCTAAATATTTTTACTGGTACGTGCATAAGTATAGAATTTATTGACTATAACAGTAATAACCCAAAAAAATAGCCCCTATGTCAAAAGACATAGAGACTATTTCAATTAAGCGTGAAGATCAGAAACTTCTTGTTCTTTCACTTCTTCTACTTTTTCGTTTACACGTTCAATAGTTGCACCTAATGCAGCTAATTTCTTATGGAAGTTTACATAGCCACGGTCAAGATGTTTTAACTCAGTTACACGAGTATAACCTTCTGATACTAAACCAGCTAAGATTAATGCAGCTGCAGCACGTAAGTCAGTTGCTGCTACTTCAGCACCTTGTAAGCTGTTTGGACCGTTCATAATAACAGAACGACCTTCAATTTTAATATCAGCATTCATACGACGGAATTCTTCAACGTGCATAAAGCGGTTTTCGAATACCGTTTCTGTAATCATGCTTGTTCCATCAGCTTGTAGTAATAATGCCATCATTTGTGATTGCATGTCTGTTGGGAAACCTGGGTGAGGCATAGTTTTAATATCAACCGCTTTTAACTTATCTGGGCCGATAACACGTACACCTTCGTTTTCCTCAATAATTTTAACACCCATTTCTTCCATTTTCGCTGTAATTGAGCGTAAATGTTCAGGTACAGCATTTTCAATTAAGATGTCTCCACCAGTAATTGCTGCTGCAACCATGAATGTTCCCGCTTCAATACGGTCAGGAATAATAGAGTGGTTTGCACCATATAATTTATCAACGCCTTCGATACGAATCGTTCCAGTTCCAGCTCCGCGTACTTTTGCTCCCATCGCATTTAAGAAGTTAGCTAAGTCAACGATTTCTGGTTCTTTCGCTGCGTTTTCAAGAATTGTTGTCCCTTTTGCTAATGTAGCTGCAGACATAATGTTTTCTGTCGCGCCTACGCTTGGGAAGTCTAAGTAGATTTTAGCTCCTTTTAGTTCTCCCTCAACATATGCCTCAACAAAACCGTTACCAACCTGTACTTTTGCTCCCATTGCTTCGAAGCCTTTTAAATGTTGGTCAATTGGACGTGAACCAATTGCACATCCACCAGGAAGTGCAATACGAGCACGACCGTTACGTGCTAATAATGGTCCCATTACTTGAACAGATGCACGCATTTTACGTACATATTCAAATGGTGCTTCAATGTTTAGTTCTTTAGAAGAATCGATTGTTACTTGATTATTTTCAAATACGACTTCAGCATTTAAATGACGTAATACCTCATTAATTGTGTATACATCAGACAAAACTGGTACTTCAGATAGTACATTCTTTCCATCACTCGCTAATAGGGCTGCAGCGATTATAGGTAATACAGCATTTTTTGCGCCCTCAACACGCACTGTGCCGTTTAACCGCTTTCCGCCACGGACGATGATCTTTTCCAAATTATTCCCCTCCGTGTCCTTTTTTCAGTATCTATTCACTCAATACTCAGAAGTTATGATCGGTGTGCCAACCACAATTGTATCTTTGTTGTCTGTAGAACGTATTGCTATTTGCACATTTATTTTCTCTCTATTTGTTGAAAGAGCGTCATCCCACTTTTTATTGTATGCGGAGACTGACACAAATGCTCTTTCTTCTACTTGTTCGATCGCTCTTGCTGAAAGATCTTTCAAAACCTGATTGGTTTTATTTTGCAAAACACCTTCAATCTTATCATTCAGTACACCTTGAACACAAGTGTAAATTATAGGTTTTTCACTAAAAATTTTATTCATGTTTTGAACATACTTCGGGTCCCATTTCGCCCCACTTACTTCAAAGATAATGAAAGTGTTTTCTTTAGTATTTTCTTTACTCCAAGTTACTACTACTCGTTCTTCATAAGAAGAAAGCTTTTTATAGGATGTAGCTTTATATCCATCTGGAGATTGCTCTACTTCCCACTTTTGAATATTTGCCTTTTCCTTCACATCGTTTAACAACTTTTGAAACGTATGTATGTTAGAAATTGTTTTTGTTTCTCTCGCTAACCATGACCATTTTTCTACTTTAGCATCATTTTTCTCTAAAGCCTTGATCATGCTCTCCATTTTCTGTTCATCGCTTATCGGTTTCATCTCTCTATATCCAACCAAAAATAAAACAACACTAAGTGCAACAATAAGAATGGCTTTAAGCTTCAATTTCATCCCCTCCTATCCCCATTGTTAACGGAGATTTGAGGTTCTATACACTTACTTTACTAAATACGTTAAACTCTTCGAATAGCCTAAATAATCAAGGAAAAAGTTACTTACAGATGTCCCAATTGCAATTGTAATTAAGATGAGTAATACTCGCGTCTGCAGCACTTTTCCGGACTTCATTAAACGCTCAATGTGAATGCCTTGTAAGGCCCACCACGTAATGGTAATAAACAATAAATGCGAAACAATGGCAATCAGTGCTTGTTGCCCTAAAAGTTGTGCCAAAAAATCGACCCCTTTTTACTCAGCTACTACTTATGAAAGAATATAAAAACGATACCATAATAAGTAGGAGCTACACTTTTTCAAATGCACATAGACATCTTACATTTTACATCGTGATTTTCTTTCCAAAAACGTATATCTACATTACAAGTTAACACAAAATAAAAAGCGCAGAGTACTGACTCCACACCTTTTATTTTCACTATTGTACCACGTTCCCTAAGAAGAAGAAATCTTTCATTAATGGAAAATATTCATAAAAGAAATTGTACCCAATCATCGGCATAATCCCTAGTATTACAATCGAAATTGCACAAAGACTCATAACAACCTTTATATTTAACGGTAACCGTATTCTCTCTTCTGTCTCTCCTGTGCGGAAAAACATTTGTTGTAAAATACGGAAATAATATACGAATGAAACGACTGTCGTACCCATCATAATCGAAGCTAGTACGTAATGTGCTGGCTCTACATGAAGCGCGCCTAAAAAGATATTAATCTTTCCAATGAAGCCAGCCGTTCCTGGTATCCCAGCCAACGATAAAATAAAAATTGTCATCATAATCGCTGCAAATGGTGACCTTTTATATAAACCTGTGAAAATCGTTATATTTTCCTCATCATTTTGTAAGATTAAGCCGTGGATGATAGCAAATGCACCTATATTCATAAGCATGTATGCCAGCATATAAAACCACATGCTATCCATCGTAAATGGTGATAATGCCACAAGTGGAACGAGTAAATACCCTGCATGAGCAATGCCCGAATAAGCAAATAAACGCTTTATATTGTATTGTTTTAACGCGACTACATTCCCAACAATCATCGTAATACTTGCTAGCACCGCAATATATATACTCATATGCCCATATAAAGATTGCATATCTCCTTGTATTAATACACTTGCAAAAACCATAAGGAACAAACGAATAATGAGTAGGAAACCAGCAATTTTAGAAATCGTTCCAAGAAAAGCAGTAACTGGTGTAGCCGCTCCTTCATATACATCAGGTGCCCACATATGAAACGGCACTGTGGCAATTTTAAATGAGAGACCGACTAGCAATAAAAGAAATGCGAGAGCTAACAATAACTGAATACCACTAGCGAGTTCCCCAGTGAGTACCTTTTGCATATCTACAATGTTAGTTGAACCTGTAATACCGTATAAATAACTCATTCCGAAGAGCGTAATCGCCGTTCCAATTCCTCCGCTAATGACGTATTTCATTGCCCCTTCATTTGATGCACGGCTCTTTTTTCGTATTCCTACTAAAATATAAGAAGAAAGTGAAAGTAACTCCAAACCAACGAAAAGGGTAATGAAATCAACACTAGAAGCCATGAACATCGCACCAAGAAGTGCCATTAAAAATAAGTAATAATATTCACCCTTATCTTCAATTGGATTCTTCTTATCATCGCTCATTGCGGTGCATAAAATAAGAGCTGAGGCACCTAATAGCAATGTTTTAAACCCTTTTGAAAATCCATCTAACACAAACGATCCGTTTAAAATATCTCCAGCTGGTTCGCTATATAGCATAATTAATGACACGATTGCTAATACGATAGCAGCAATCGCACCAAGAGCTACATATCTATGATTCAGCTTAAAAAACAAATCACATATGGAAAGAAGGATGGCGGCGCCGAGAATAATAAATTCTGGCACCATTAGATGCCACGATAAGCTAAGTAACGTATTCATATCCATCCTACTTCACCCCCAATGTTTTCAATGTATTTTGAAGCGGATCCCCTAGTATTTCTGGCATAACTCCAATTGCAATAATACAAAAGATAAGTAGTAAAACAGGGACATACTCCCATCCGTGTATATCAGTTTTTGCTTCCCACTCTTTCTTTCCAAATGTCACTTGAAGTGTCGCCCTTAATACATATACAGCGGTTAAAATGATGCCAATCACACCGACTGCAGCAATGACGGGCTCTCCTTGAAATAAACCGAGAAAGGCAAGAAATTCACTGACAAACCCAGACATCCCTGGTAATCCAAGCGAGGCCATTCCTCCTGCTAAAAAGAATCCGCTAAGTATCGGTACACTTTTCGCAAGTCCGCCTAGCACCGTAATATCCGAAGTTCCAAATCGTTGTTCTATAACACCCAGTAGGAAGAAGAGCAAGGCTGCAATTAAACCATGTGATACAACTTGGAATAACGCTCCTTGTGTACCAAGTGCATTAAGTGACGCAAGTCCCATTAACACAATTCCCATATGCGAAATACTAGAGTAAGCCAGTACTTTCCTAAAGTCCGTTTGGATGAGCGCTAAAAAGGCACCGTATAATAAATTAATTACGCCTAATATCGCAATTAGTGTTGCAACATCGTGAAAATATTCCGGGAATAGCCCTTTCCCGAAGCGAATAATACCGTACGCTCCAATCTTCAGCAAAACACCCGCATGAAGCATAACTACAGCTGGATGCGCTTCTATGTGTACATTGACCATCCAGCGGTGCAACGGAAAAACAGGTAGTTTAATTGCAAAAGCAATCATTATGGTAATAAATACACTAAGCTGCAAACTACTTGGGATGACGAGTGCTCCCTCTGCACTTACGCTTCTTAATATCTCTTTCAGCTCCACAATATTTGTTGTACCTGTTTTCGCGAACAAAATTGAGAAAACAATGAGCAAAATAGCTGAGCCAATACCGTTATATATTAAATAACTATACGCAGCCTTTTCACTCGACAATTTTCCCCACTTTCCAATTAATAAGAACATTGGTGGCAACGTAATTTCAAAGAAGATAAAAAACAACATTAAGTTTTGAGCAGCAAAGACGCCGAGCATTCCTATTTCTAGCATAAGTAACAGCATATAAAATGCTTTTAAATTTCTTTTAATAGAAAAGGCTGCAATTGCTGCAAGCATCGCTAGAAGAGCCGTCAGTACCATCATGACAAGCGACAAACCATCAATACCGAGCTCGTAATAAATAGAAAACCACCTTTTATCTACCGCTGTGAAATCGCCGAACTTAATCCATTTCATCTTCTCATCAAATAGGGACAAATTCTTTCCAGAAGCATATGTACAAGCGAGGACGATAGCGATTCCAAATGGAAGTGCCGTCCCAAATAAGCCAAGCGCTCGCACTGTACGCAATTCCTTTTTCGGTGTTAATACAAGCAATAAAATTCCTAAAAGCGGGGAAAAAATGAAGAACGTTAACAACAAATCATTCATCGTAAATCCCCTCCCGTATAGAGCAAAATAATGACGAGTACAGCGAGCGAAACCGCCGTTACAGTACCGTACACTTGTACATTCCCGTTTTGAAGTTTCGATCCAAGATTACTTGTGCCTTTAACTACACTTCCAATTAAAACTGCAATTCCTTCGACTACATACACTTCAAATAAGCGAAGCACATGAGCGATTCCTTTCGTAATAGGGATCACCGTCATGTTGTATAGTTCATCCACATAATATTTTTCTTTCAAAAGATTATAAAGAGATGTTTCCGTACCCCCAGCCCAATTTCTAGAAATTGATTTCTTGCCATATATGAAATATGCAAGAGCGATTCCCGCAAATGAAACGAGTGTCGCAACAATCATAATCCAAACTGGTCCATGCGCTTCTTCAACCTTAAACCCTACATCTTTCGTCAACCAATCTCCGAGAAACGTCCCAAACCACGGTGTATTTATATATCCTGCCACTACCGCAAGAACGCCGAGAACAATCATTGGATACGTCATAACGCGAGGCGATTCATGCACTTCTTCCTTCGTCTTCGTTTCTCCAGTAAAGACAAGAAAGTATAGGCGGAACATATAAAACGCTGTTAAAAACGCCGCAATTACTGCTAAAGTAAATAAAACGTAATTGCCATTCATCCACGTCGCCGCTAAAATTTCATCTTTGCTGAAAAAACCGGAAAGCAACGGAACACCGCTAATGGCAAGGGTACCTATTAAAAATAGCGTACCAGTTACTTTCATCTTCTTCTGTAAACCGCCCATTTTATTAATGTTTTGCGTATGCACAGCATGAATTACACTTCCTGCTGCCAAAAATAGTAGTGCTTTAAAAAAAGCGTGTGTCGTTAAATGGAATATACCAGCTACATAACCGGCAGAACCTAACGCGAGCATCATATACCCGAGCTGGCTAACTGTAGAATAAGCAAGCACCCTCTTTATATCTGTTTGCACAAGACCGATAGAGGCCGCAAAGATTGCAGTGAAAGCTCCAACGATTGCCACTGTCTGCATCGCCACTGTACTTGCTGAAAACAGAGGAAACATCGTCGCTACTAAATATACGCCAGCTGCGACCATCGTCGCCGCGTGAATAAGTGCCGAAACGGGCGTTGGCCCCTCCATTGCATCTGGCAACCACGTATGAAGCGGGAACTGACCTGATTTTCCCATCGCCCCGATAAAAATTAATATCGCTGTTATTGTAATCATGTAAGGAGGTAGATCCCCTGTATAAATCGCCCTAAATATTGCGTCATATTCAAAACTACCTGCGTACCAAAAAATTAAAATCATCCCGATAAATAAACCAACATCCCCAATACGGGTCATAATAAAAGCCTTTTTTGCAGCAGCCTTCGCTTCTTCTTTAAAGAAATAAAAACCGATAAGTAAAAATGAACCAAGGCCAACTAATTCCCAAAATATATAAAGCTGTAATAAATTCGTTGATATAACAAGCCCTAACATCGCAAATGTAAAGAGTCCTAAATATGCGTAAAAGGTTGGTAATCGTTCATCACCTTTCATATAACCTTTCGAATACACATGTACAAGTAGACTCACAAGCGTCACGATAAATAACATTAAAGCTCCTAATGCAGTCACTTCAAAGCCGAATGATATATCCACATCTCCAGCTCTAAGCCACACCCACTTATGCTTCACGCTTGCTTCTGAAAACCTTTCTATTAACACAAGTACCGCAAGTATAAAGGAGAGAAAGACGAAAAAAATACTAAGTACGCTGCTTCCTTCTCTAATTTTCTTCCCGAATATAATAAGTAACAAAAACGAAACGAGTGGGAAAAGCGGTATGAGCCATGCATAATCGATCATTGTTTCCTTCCCCCTTTTTCGGTCACAATGTTATCCTTTAAGCGTATCCATTTCATCCACCTGAACTGTTGTACGATTACGATATAAAGCAATTAAAATAGCGAGTCCTACCGCCGCTTCCGCTGCCGCTACAGCCATCGTAAACAGTGAGAAAATTTGACCTGTTAAATTCGGAAATAAGCCTAATTTACTAAACGCCACTAAGTTTAAATTGGCAGCATTCAGCATTAATTCGATACAAACTAATACGATTACTGTATTCCGCTTTGTTAAAGCTCCAAATAGACCGATGCAAAACAAAATAATCGCAAGTGTTAAATATGCAGAAGCTGGAACGCTACTCATTGGAATCCTCCTCTTTCTCATCCTTTTTCGCAAGTACAATCGCGCCAACGAGTGCTACAAGTAAAATAACTGAAGTTAGTTCAAATGGGATAATATATTTTGAATAGAGAAGCGTACCGATTTGAAGTGTGTTGTTTTCATGGAGAGGTAAACTTCCTTGTGTGCTTTCATTTGCAAAATCAACATTATTAACAGCGAAATACATAACCGCTCCAAATGCTACAACTGCAAAGAAGATAATCCATTTTCGAAGAGTAAGACGCGATTCATTTTCCGCGTTATGTTTCGTTAACATAATGCCGAAAATCATAATAATTGTGATTGCACCAGAGTAAAGTAAAATTTGTGCAACGCCTATAAATTCAGCTGATAAAAGAAAATACAAACCTGCAATGCTGAGAAATGTCAGAACGAGAGCTAGCATCATGTGCATAACTTTCGTTAAGTTCAACATAAGAACACCGCCGATAATTGCAGACAAGGATAGTATAAAGAATGCTACAAACTCGCCATTCATGCCTTGTTCTCCTTCCTGACGTTTTCGTCGTTTTCGTCAAGCCACTGCAAATTTTTAAATAAGTCATCACGTGAATATTCCGCGAGTTCAAAGTTATTTGTCATGACAATTGCCTCTGTCGGACAAACTTCTGTACATAAATCACAAAGAATACAAATTTCAAAATTAATATCATACGTGTCGATAATTTTCCCTTTTTTCGTAGGATCCGGATGTTTCTTTCCTGTTAACTGAATACAGTCTGTCGGACAAATGTTAGAGCACTGATTACAAACAATACATTTCTCCGGATAAAATTTTTGAATTCCACGAAAACGGTCTGGCAACGGCAACGGTTGATTTGGATAATCATACGTTACCTTCTTCTTGCTCAAATTACTTAATGTATATTTTAATCCTTTAAATAGTCCTTTCATCTCTTACTGGCACCCCCCTCATAGATTAGAAGAATAACTCCTTAATCAATGCCGTTAAGAAAATATTTGCAAGTGCAATCGGCAATAATACTTTCCAACCAAACTCCATTAACTGGTCACCTCTTATACGCGGGAACGTAACGCGGAACCAAATTAATAGAAAGACTACACTGCTAAATTTCAAAGCAAACCATACGGCACCTGGGATAAATCCAAGAAACATGACTGGATTCCATCCGCCTAAAAAGAGCACTGTAATTAACGATGCCATCCCGAAGAAATATACGTACTCTGAAAGCATGAAAAACGCCCAGCGAAAACCTGAGTATTCCGTATGATATCCAGAAACAAGTTCTGACTCCGCTTCTGGCAAATCGAATGGCGTTCTATTTAACTCTGCAACTGCTGCGATTAAGAAAACGACGAAGCCAATTGGCTGTACGAAAATGTACCAAACCTTCTCCTGCGCCGCTACAATCTCATTTAAATTCAGGCTACCAGCTAGCAAAACGATACCAATTACACTCATTACGAGCGGAATCTCATAAGAAATCATTTGCGCCGCCGCACGCATCCCTCCTAAAAGGGAATATTTATTATTCGATGCCCATCCCCCAGTTACAACACCTATCGTCGTAATACCGGAAACAGCGATATAATAAAGTAACCCGACTCCAATATCTGCAAATTGAAATTTATCAGTGAACGGGATAACTGCAAGCACCATAAATGCTGGTGCAAATGCAATGACAGGTGCTAATATAAACAGCGGTTTATCTGCTGCTTTCGGAATACTATCTTCTTTCAATAATAGTTTTAAAACATCAGCTACCGTTTGCAGTAAACCAAATCGGCCTCCAACCTGGTTTGGGCCAATCCGCCCTTGCATAAACCCCATCACTTTCCGTTCTGCCAAGATTCCATATGTAACGAAGCCAAGGACTGCAAATAGTAGAAGTACCGCTAATCCGAAAAAAATGAAGAAATTCGTCCAGCTTGAAGGTGATTGTAAGAGCGTCTCAATCATTAGCCATCAACCTCCCCAAGTACAATATCAACTCCACCTAAAATCGTAATTAAATTAGCGATGTTTTCACCTTTCAATAACTTCGGTAAAATTTGCAAGTTATAAAAAGATGGCCTACGAAACTTCAAACGGTACGGCTCTTTCTTTCCGTCACTAGCGATATAACACCCAATCTCTCCGCGCGGCGATTCGATACGTACAAATGCTTCTCCCTTAGGTGCCTTAATAATTTTTGGTACTTTTGCCAGCACAGCTCCATCTTTCGGGAACTGCTGAACCGCTTGCTCAACAATCTTTAAAGACTCCTCGATTTCTTGCATTCGGCAAACGTAGCGATCCCAAGCATCTCCCACGCTTCCAACAGGAATATCAAAATCAAAACGATCATAAATCGAATACGGCTCATCTTTGCGAAGATCCCAGTTTACTCCAGTGCACCGCAAATTTGCTCCGCTTAAAGAATACGAAATCGCTTCTTCCGCGCTATATATACCAACGCCTTTCACACGATTTAAGAAAATCTCATTACCGCTAACAAGATCATGATAACCTGCCAGTTGCTCCCTCATATACGGAACAAACTCTTCCACCTTTTCAATCCAACCATCTGGCGCATCCCACTTCACACCACCAACTCTCATATAGTTAAAAGTAAGCCGTGCCCCGCATAATTCATTTAATAAATTTATAATCATCTCTCGTTCACGAAACGCGTACAAAAACGGGCTAACCGCTCCTATATCAAGAAGATTCGTCCCCCACCAAACGAGATGGCTCGCAATTCTTCCTAGCTCCATCGCAAGTACTCGCAAGTATTCGGCACGCTCTGGAATTTCAAGCCCCATCATCGTCTCTACAGCATGGCAAATGACGTAATTATTCGTCATAGCTGATAAATAGTCCATTCGATCTGTATAAGGGATAATTTGCGTATACTGTAAGCTCTCAGCGATCTTTTCCGTCCCGCGATGTAAATACCCAATAACAGGTGTAGCTTCTTTAATAATTTCCCCGTCAATCTTAATTACGAGCCTGAACACACCATGTGTACTCGGATGCTGAGGTCCTACATTCAAAAGCATCTCTTCCGTGCGGATCATAGCTACACCTCCACATCATACGGTTCATAGTCTTTTCTAAGCGGATATCCTACCCAATCCTCTGGCATTAAAATACGTGTTAAATTCGGATGCCCTTTAAATATAATGCCGAGCAAATCGTATGCTTCTCGCTCCGGCCAGTCAGCCCCTTTCCAAAGCGCTGTCACAGATTCGACTTGCGGCGTTTCCCGGTCTAGCTTTACCTTCACCGCTACCGATTGTTTCTTACTATATGAAAACAAATGAACATACACTTCCATATGTGTCACAAAATCCGTCGCATGTAGCTCTGACATATAATCAAAAGCAAGTCCCTCATGGAATCGCAGTGACTCCATCACTTCATAATATTTTTCGGGATCCACCACAAGAGTTGGCACATCCTTTGACAGTTTATTAATGTAGGAATCTACTAATGCACCCTCTCCTAACTTCTCCCTAATAGCCTCAACATACTGATTTAAATACGGCTGATTTACGGACAGTTCTTCCTGCTTCGGCTCATCCTCTTTCTTACCTTCAGCCCCCTTTGTCTTCGCTCTTGCAGCCGCTGCTGCTTTCGCTTTTGCCGCTGCAATTGCCTTTGCCTTTTCATCTCCCGAATCCCCATCACCTTGCGAGGCTTTCTGCTTCGCCAATGCTGCCGCTTTTGCCTTGGCAGCTGCCACCGCCTTCGCCTTGGCTTTCGCTTTTTCTTCTTCCGTTACTTCTTCGGTTCCTTCTCTTTTCTGCTTCGCTAACGCCGCCGCTTTTGCCTTGGCAGCTGCCGCTGCCTTCGCCTTGGCTTTCGCTTTTTCTTCTTCCGTTACTTCTTCGGTTCCTTCTCTTTTCTGCTTCGCTAACGCCGCCGCTTTTGCCTTGGCAGCTGCCGCTGCCTTCGCCTTGGCTTTCGCTTTTTCTTCTTCCGTTACTTCTTCGGTTCCTTCTCTTTTCTGCTTCGCCAATGCTGCCGCTTTTGCTTTTGCAGCTGCTGCTGCCTTCGCCTTGGCTTTCGCTTTTTCTTCTTCCGTTACTTCTTCTGTCCCTTCTCTTTTCTGCTTCGCTAACGCCGCCGCTTTTGCTTTTGCAGCCGCTGCTGCCTTCGCCTTGGCTTTCGCTTTTTCTTCTTCCGTTACTTCTTCTATTCCTTCTCTTTTCTGCTTCGCTAACGCCGCCGCTTTTGCTTTTGCAGCCGCTGCTGCCTTCGCCTTGGCTTTCGCTTTTTCTTCTTCCGTCACTTCTTCGGTTCCTTCTCTTTTCTGCTTCGCTAACGCTGCCGCTTTTGCTTCTTCTATAGTAATATCACCGTTTTTTGGTAGCGCTTTCTCTTTTTCTTGATCTTCTTCCTCAAGCTCACTTATTTCCGCCTCGTGTTTCGCTACAAGGCGTTTTCTCGCTTCTTCTTTTGCACGCCTAGCTGCTTCTTTTTTCAGCTCCTCTAAATCTTTATTTGGATTGCTCATTTATTCGTCACCTGCTTCCCGGTCTTTGCTTCGTAACGAATTTTTTCTTTTAATTTATTAATTCCATAAATTAAAGCAGCTGGATTTGGGGGACAACCAGGAATATACACATCAACTGGTACAATTTGGTCTACACCTTTCACAACAGCATATGAATTTACATACGGACCACCTGCTGTTGCACAAGATCCCATCGCAATAACCCATTTCGGTTCGGGCATTTGATCATATAAGCGCCGAACAATAGGAGCCATCTTCTTCGTTACCGTTCCCGATACAATCATGACGTCCGATTGCCTTGGTGAAGTCCGAAAAAATGACCCAAATCGATCTAAATCATAATGTGATGAGCCTACTCCCATCATTTCAATTGCACAGCACGCCAGTCCGAATGTCATCGGCCATAAAGAATTGCTCCTCGCCCATCCTTTCAACTGTTCCAATGTAGAAAAAAAGATATTTCGTTCTAATTCTGCTCGCTCATTTGGATGTAATTCCTCAAAATTTATAACCATTGTAACACCTTCTTTTTCCAAGCATACGCTAATCCAACTAGCAACATTACAACAAAGATGAGCATTTCAATTAATGCAAATAAACCTAGCTTGTCATACGCAACAGCCCAAGGATATAAAAATAAAGTTTCTACATCAAAGATCACAAACAATAAAGCAAAAATATAATAACGAGCATGAAACCGAATATTTGCATCATGAAAAGGCTCAATTCCACTCTCATACGTCGTCGCCTTTGCTGCACTTGGTTTATTTGGGCGCAGCATCCTTCCTAATGTAAGAGCCACTACCGGCAGCAATATACCTAATAGCAAGAAAATCAAAACGATCATATAACTATTTTCATATACACTTGCCATTGTGAAACCCTCCCCCCTAAATTAAGAACAAGTTCACATAGTAAACAATATGTCCTAGTTGCAGTAATTATTATTTTTAAATTTTTCTAAATAATGCAACTATTCTAATCATTATAGCAAACTTCAAATTCCTATGTCGATATGTTGGGAGGCAGAAACAAGAATTATTAAAATCTATCTTTACAACTTACTATAATTGTGCAAAATAAATATAAAACTTATATATGCTTTTCAAGAAACCGTAGGTGATATAAATGAAAAAACAAACACATGTAAGTATTCTTATAAGCATTGTATTGCTGTCTATAACGCTTCACTATGTAGCGATGCCTTTTCTATATGAATACTCATTTTCTTTTCAGCTATTAATCGGAACGAGTACCCTATTAATTGATATTATCGCTTGTAGTTATATACTTTATTTTTCAAACATGAAAGAAGGGCTATCTCGTTTATTTTGGATCATATTATCTGTTGGAGCTCTCTCTTATTTTATCGGTGATATAGTCGTTGCCTATCAGCGTTTAATTGTAAAGGACTTCTATACGTTCGCTGATCCATCTGACTTTTTTTACTTACTTTTTTTAGTTAGCTTTACGTTTGCCTTTCTATACGAAATCATTTATAACCGAGATTTATTAGAAAAACTTTTTATGCTATGTGATATTTGTATTATCGTTACAGCCCAATTTACTTTAAGTTACTACTTACTTATTGAACGAACTATTCATATCTTTACAACATCCTATATCGACATATTTGTTCAACTTACCTATCCAATGGCTGATTTACTCTTTCTCTTAATAGGAATCAACCTTTTATTCAAACCACTATCCTTATTACCTAAAAAGGTCGGTGCACTTCTTGGCAGTGCTTTAATTTTATATGCTACTACAGATGCGATTTATGCGTATATAAAATACTTCATACCAGAGTATTCTATGTTTACAGTTACTCCTTTCTATCAAGTAACCTTAGTACTAGTAGCAATCGCCTGTATTCTCCATACAAAAAAGCCTGAAAAACAAGAACAAGTACTACTAACACCTAAAATTGGTGAATCAATCCGATTATCATTACCGTATATTTCGGTAGTAATGCTTATTGTTTTCATATTAGTTGAATACGTTTTTGCGCCTATTATAGTAATCGGACTTATAATAACTTTCTCTTTCGTGCTCATACGTCATAGTTTAGTTCGAAAACAAAATAAAATCTTATTGCTAGCTCAAATGCAATTCAACTCAGAACTCGAGAAACAAATTAAACTACGTACAGAAGATTTAGTAGAACAGAAAAATGAACTCTATCATAATCAACAAATGTTTAAATCTTTATACGAGCATCATCCAGATCCAATCTTCACATTAGATTTGTACGGTAATTTTCTCAAAGTAAATAACGCTGGTACTACTTTACTCGGTTATCAAACGAATGAATTATTAAACCAGCCTTACTATTCACTCATATACGAAGAAGATTTAGAAGAAATGATTAACGCCTTTCATCGCGTGAAAAAGGGGGATTCTATCTCTTTAGAAATACGGGCGTACCATAAAAACAGAGATATTTACTACTTGCACGTTACCGCCGTACCGATCTTTTTAAAGGAGAAAATTTCTGGGGTTTATTTAATGATTAAAGATATTACGGAAAGCAAACAACAACAAGAACAAATTAATTTCCTAGCATACCATGATACTTTAACAGAGCTTGCAAATCGACGTGCATTTCATCAACATTTAGAACAGGCAATTGCGCGAGCAAAAATATCGAAAAAGCCTTTTGCTGTTATGTTTCTCGACCTAGACCGTTTTAAAGTTATTAATGATACCCTCGGTCATCGAGTAGGAGACCTATTGCTCATCGCAGTAGCAAAAAGGCTCGAAAGAATAGCAACATCAAATATGAAACTCGCGCGGCTAGCTGGGGATGAGTTCACAATCCTTATCGAGAATTACAAAAAAAAGCCAGATGTCCAAAAAATAGCTGATAGGATTGTAGCGGCCATGAATGAGCCATTTGAAATCGAAAATCAACATTTACAAATCTCACCGAGCATCGGAATTGCAATATATCCTGAAGCAGGTGAAGATGCGCTATCCATTTTGCAGCATGCTGATATGGCCATGTACGAAGCAAAGAATAAAGGAAAAAACGGTAGCTCTCTTTACACGAAAGAACTATATAAAAAAATGGAACGAAAAGCTCGAATTGAAAAAGATTTGCCAATCGCTTTAGTAAACAAAGAATTTTATCTCGTTTATCAACCACAAATTGATACGACAACAAATAAAATTATCGGTGCTGAAGCTTTAATACGTTGGAAACACCCACTATTAGGTGACATTTCACCATGTGAGTTTATTCCAATTGTAGAAGAGACGCCACAAGTAGTCCCACTTGGACATTGGGTATTACAAGAAGCTTGTCTCCAATTAAAAATATGGCATACCTTTGGCTACCAAAATTTAAAAATAAGTGTTAATTTATCCGCAAAAGAATTCCGGCAAGATCAATTAATCGAAAACATTTCACAAATATTAAACGACGTGCAAGTCGATCCAAAATATGTAACACTTGAGTTAACAGAAAGAATTGCAATGATTGACGAGAAAGAAACGTTATTGAGACTGAAGCAATTAAAAGAATACGGTATCCAAACTTCCATTGATGACTTCGGTACTGGGTATTCTTCTCTTGCTTATTTATCAATTTTTCCAATCGACACATTAAAAGTACCGAGAGAATTTACACAATTAGCTGATCATCGTCCTGAAGAACGAGCCATCGTTTCTACAATACTTTCCCTCGCAAATACTTTAAATCTTTCAGTCGTTGCCGAAGGAATTGAAACCGAAAAACAGCTTAAGTTTCTGCAAAAACATAACTGTAAATATATGCAAGGTTACTATTTCAGTAAACCACTTACTAGTAATCAGTTTATAAAATTTCTACAAAAAACCCCCAGTATGAACAAATAATTCATACTGGGGATTTTATAATGCTAAATATTTTTTTCATAATATTCTTCTGCGATCTCTTCGTAAAAAGCTGCAGATGTCGTATAGAAATATGGAATTAACCACAGGAATCCAATTCCTAATGTAATACAACTTAATATAAACCAGCCAATAAAACTTAAACATAAAATGAAATACTCCATCTTATGTCCATCCATCATACGACGACTTTCTGTAATAGCTTGGTTCAGTGAATACTCAGGATGATCGTTTATAATAAAGTATGTCATCGCATAAGAAAAAGATTTAATAATACCTGGAATAATGAACAATAACGTCCATAAGAAAAGATAAAGATTTACTAATAAATATAATAAAAATGATTTTAGAAATCTCTTTCCCTCTGAAAACCAAATGAATATATTACCAATACTAGCTTGCTTTTCACGAAGGATATTTAAACCAAGGTAATATCCACCTAAAGTTAACGGTCCAGTAACAAAAAATGTAAGAATATTCGTTGAAAGTGAACCGTTTGTTTTTTGCCAACCGAAAATTAAAGAAAATCCCCAATCAACACTAAAACTAAAAGCCGTGATAAGAATTGAAATGAGTAGTGTAGCTCCAACAGCTAATCCCCATTTCCCTTCTAATGAATCTAGTGCTTCTCCTTTTAAATCACTAATCATGCGTAGCCTCGCCTCCTATACACAATAATTCTATTAGTATAGCATGTTCCTATTGAAATTCACCTTTTGAAATATAGCGATAAAAGTGTGCTGTCGTCGTACTCATATACGGACTAAACCAAAGAAATCCTATTCCAAAAGTAAGAAGCGCTAAAATAGCCCATCCTATGAAGCTCAGCCATAAAAGAAACAAATCTAACTTATGACCCTTCATAAGATTCTTACTTTCCTTCATCGCCTGCGAAACACTATATTCTGGATTTTCAATCATCACATAGTACGTCAGTGCATAAGAAAAATACATCACAATCATACCAACAATTGAAATTGCTAATAGTACGAAGAAAGCTATTGCAAATGACGTATTCCCTTCTTCACCTAACAATGCAAATAAGCCTATTAACAGCATCGGAATCCATGTACCTGTATATAACAAAATCGCAAGCATTGCCCACATTGTTTTCATCATTCTTTTAAAGCCACGAAATCCTTCAAATAAGTAATCTACTTTAGCATCTTCTCGTTTACTAATCTGTAAAAATACATTTGTATAACCATATGACGTGATCCCATACGATGCGTTACTCAAAATTATTATAATGCAATAAAAAATTCCAAAGGTAATACCTGCTCCAATTGACATCGTTTCCTCTTCAAATGATCCAGTTAAGCTTGCAACTGAGAGAAATATAATAATTCCTGGAATTAATAGTATAAGCATTGCAGCCATCGAAACGACATAACTTAAAATAAAATATAAAATTGTTGATCCAACACCTAGTCCCCATTTTCCCTTTAAAGAGTACAATGCTTCTCGCTTCATTTCACCAATCATTGATTCATCCCCTTTATGAAATATAAATTGTTGTACACTTCTACTTATACAAGCATCAATATAATTATACCAGTTTTGTAAAATTATCCATAAAATACACAAAAAAAATCCGTAAAGGCAAAGCCCTTACGGATTTTTTTACTTCATATCGGAAACGTTTAAACGGTTCACGGCACGTTGTAATGCCATTTCTGCACGTTTAAAGTCAACATGCGCTTGTTTATCTTGCAGACGTTGCTCAGCGCGACGCTTCGCTTCATTTGCGCGATGGATATCGATATGGTTTGCTTCTTCAGCAGATGATGATAATACAGTCACTTTATCTGGACGAACTTCGATAAAGCCACCGCTTACTGCTACATAATCAGTATGTCCACCATTTTTCAGACGAACTGCACTAATTTTTAATGGTGCAACAGTTGGAATGTGACCTGGTAAGATCCCCATTTCCCCACTCTCTGCTTTTACACTTACCATTTCTACTTCTTTTTCGTAAACCGGTCCATCAGGAGTTACAATACTGACTGGAAATGTCTTCATACTTCGTCCCTCCTAAGGCCTTACGCCATCATTTTCTTCGCGTTTTCAATAACTTCTTCAATGCCACCTACTAAGCGGAATGCATCTTCTGGAAGGTCATCATATTTTCCTTCTAGAATTTCTTTGAAACCACTAACTGTATTCTTTACAGGTACGTAAGAACCTTTTTGACCTGTAAACTGCTCAGCTACGTGGAAGTTTTGAGATAAGAAGAATTGAATACGACGAGCACGATGTACAACTAACTTATCTTCTTCAGATAACTCATCCATACCTAAGATAGCGATGATATCTTGAAGCTCTTTATAACGTTGTAAAGTTTGCTGTACTTGACGAGCTACTTCATAATGTTCTTCTCCTACGATTTCTGGAGAAAGTGCACGAGATGTAGATGCTAATGGATCTACGGCTGGGTAAATACCCATTTGCGTTAAACGACGCTCTAAGTTTGTTGTTGCATCTAAGTGAGCGAACGTTGTAGCTGGTGCTGGGTCAGTATAGTCATCGGCTGGTACATATACCGCTTGGATAGACGTGATAGACCCTTTATTTGTAGATGTAATACGCTCTTGTAATTGACCCATTTCTGTTGCAAGTGTTGGTTGGTAACCTACCGCAGATGGCATACGACCAAGAAGGGCAGATACTTCAGAACCCGCTTGCGTGAAACGGAAGATGTTATCGATGAACAGAAGTACGTCTTGTCCTTGCTCATCACGGAAATGCTCAGCCATTGTTAAACCTGTTAATGCAACACGTTGACGTGCTCCAGGTGGCTCGTTCATTTGTCCGAATACCATCGCAGTTTTCTTGATTACGCCAGAATCGCTCATTTCGTGGTATAAGTCATTACCCTCACGAGTACGCTCACCTACACCAGCGAATACAGAGATACCACCGTGCTCTTGTGCGATGTTGTTAATTAATTCCTGAATTAATACTGTTTTACCTACGCCGGCACCACCGAATAGGCCGATCTTACCACCCTTAATGTAAGGAGCAAGTAAGTCTACTACTTTAATACCAGTTTCAAGAATTTCTACTTTAGTAGATAATTCTTCGAATGCAGGTGCTTGACGGTGAATTGGATCACGATGTACATCTGCAGGAACCTCACCATCTAAGTCAATTGCATCACCTAATACGTTAAATACGCGACCAAGTGTTACATCACCAACTGGTACAGAGATTGGTTTACCAGTATCTTCTACTTCTGTGCCACGAACAAGTCCATCTGTGGAAGACATTGCAACTGTACGAACTGTATCATCACCTAAATGAAGTGCAACTTCAAATGTTAAGTTAATACTTCCGTTTTCGTTGCTTTGTTTTACCGTAAGGGCGTTGTAGATTTCTGGTAGCTTTCCGCCATCAAACTTAACGTCTACAACCGGACCCATGATTTGCGTAACGCGCCCTTTATTCATCGGGTTCCCTCCTAGCTTTCTTTTAATTAGCCAACTTTCTACGAGCAGCTAGCTTTTAATTTTTTATTGGTTTATAGCTTACGCGACTCTTTTGACAGAGCCGCTTCCGCTTTTTATTGAATCTAGCTCCAGCGGTTAGAATGTTCGGTGGCTTCGCTTTTTCCTACGAGGCACAAATCGCCTCTACGTCAAAAGCTCCATCCCCCTCTCATTCTGAACGAACCGCTTCCGCCTTTTAATACTATTCTAACGCTGCTGCTCCACCAACGATTTCCGTAATTTCTTGCGTAATCGCTGCCTGACGCGCACGGTTGAATGAAAGTGTAAGTGAATCGATAACTTCCATTGCGTTGTCTGTAGCACTCTTCATTGCTGTCATACGCGCTGCGTGTTCACTTGCTTTACCGTCTAGTAATGCACCGTACACTAAGCTTTCTGCGTATTGTGGCAATAGTACTTTTAAAATTTCTTCTTCAGAAGGTTCGAATTCATAAGCTGTCGTCGGTTTGTCAGACGCCACATCAGTAAGCGGTAAAATTTTATTTTCCGTTACCTCTTGTGAAATTTTACTTACGTAATGGTTGTAGTAAATGTACAGCTCATCATAAGCACCATCTGCAAACATCGCAATTGCTCGAGAAGCAAGGTCTTTAATATCAGTAAATGATGGGTGGTCAGATAATCCAACTACTTCATCAATAATGTTAAAGCCGCGACGTTTTAAATAATCACGTCCTAGTCGTCCAAGCACAATAATAGAATATTGGTTTGAATCCATATTATGACGTTCACGAATTACGTTACTTACTGTACGTAATACGTTACTGTTATAACCACCTGCTAGTCCGCGATCAGACGTAATAACGATGTATCCTGTACGCTTTACAGGACGCGCATTTAGCATTGGATGATTAATCCCTTTGCTTCCTTGCGCAATGCTCGCTACTACTTCTTGAATCTTTTCCATATACGGAACGAAAGATTTAGCATTTTGCTCTGCACGGTTTAACTTAGATGCAGATACCATCTCCATCGCTTTCGTAATTTGACTCGTTTTCTTTGTCGAGTTAATCTTCGCTTTTATATCGCGTAAAGATGCCACAGGTTTTCACCACCTTTTTTCCGGAAGTTGGCACGATTAGTAAGAATCCTCTTCCTAATCTACGTTGCAAGATATTCTTGCTCATGATTGAAGGAAAAGAATAGGTGCACCTACTCTTTTCCTTTACATGACCTTTAGCAATCTCAGAGCCCGAGATGCCTTTTATATATACTATCTAGCTCCAGCGGCTTGAATGCTCGGTGGCTTCACTTCTTCCTACGAGGGCAAACACCGCCTCTTCGTCAGAAGCTCCATCCCCCTCACATTCACAACGAGCCGCTTCCGCTTTTATTATTCAGAAGCTACAAATACTTTTTTAAATCCATTGATTGCTGCTGCAAATTTGTCGTCATCCGCAAGTTTCTTAGTTGTGCGGATTTCTTCTAATAAGTCAGTCGCATTAGAATCTAACCAAGCATGGAATTCTTCTTCAAAACGAGTGATATCTACTACTGGGATATCATCTAGGAATCCACGTGTTAAAGCGTAAAGAATGATAACTTGTTTCTCTACACGTAATGGTTTGTGTAATCCTTGTTTTAATACCTCAACAGTACGAGCACCACGGTTTAATTTCGCTTGAGTTGCTTTATCAAGGTCAGAACCGAACTGAGCGAACGCTTCTAACTCACGGTAAGATGCAAGGTCAAGACGAAGTGTACCTGATACTTTACTCATTGCTTTAATCTGAGCAGATCCACCTACACGAGATACAGAAGTACCCGCATCGATCGCTGGACGTACGCCAGAGAAGAATAGGTCAGATTGTAAGAAGATTTGTCCATCCGTAATAGAAATTACGTTTGTTGGGATGTATGCTGATACGTCCCCTGCTTGTGTTTCGATGAAAGGTAGTGCAGTTAAAGAACCGCCGCCTTTTGCATCACTTAATTTTGCTGCACGCTCTAATAAGCGAGAATGTAAGTAGAATACATCCCCTGGGTAAGCTTCACGACCTGGAGGACGACGTAATAGTAATGACAGCTCACGGTAAGCCGCTGCTTGTTTTGATAAGTCATCATATACTACTAATACGTGTTTACCATTGTACATGAACTCTTCACCCATTGTTACACCAGCGTAAGGAGCTAGGTATAATAATGGAGCTGGTTGAGAAGCAGATGCAGTTACAACGATTGTGTACTCTAATGCACCGTGCTTACGTAGTGTTTCTACTACGTTACGTACAGTTGATTCTTTTTGTCCAATTGCTACGTAGATACAAATCATGTCTTCATCTTTTTGGTTAATGATTGTATCAAGTGCAACTGCTGTTTTACCAGTTTGACGGTCACCAATGATTAACTCACGTTGACCACGGCCAATTGGTACAAGAGCATCGATCGCTTTAATACCTGTTTGAAGTGGCTCATGAACAGATTTACGATCCATTACACCTGGTGCTGGACTTTCAATTGGACGAGTGTTTGTTGTATTGATTGGGCCTAAACCATCAACTGGTTGACCTAATGGGTTTACAACACGACCAATTAGTTCTTTTCCTACCGGTACTTGCATGATGCGACCAGTACGACGAACTTCGTCACCTTCACGAATTTCTGTGTAAGGTCCTAAAATGATAATACCTACGTTGTTTTCCTCTAAGTTTTGTGCTAGTCCCATAACGCCGTTAGAGAACTCTACAAGTTCACCAGCCATAACGTTATCAAGACCATGAGCACGCGCGATACCGTCACCAACTTGGATAACTGTACCAACATCACTAACTTCGATTTCAGACTGATAGTTCTCGATTTGTTGCTTTATCAGTGCGCTAATTTCTTCAGCTCTGATGCTCATGTGCTTCACCCCTATCTATTCTTCATTAATTCACGCTGAATACGTGCTAATTTTCCTTGTAAACTTCCGTCATAAATGCGATTTCCAATACGTACTTTAATTCCGCCTAGTAAATCTTCATCTACAACATTTTTCACGCGAATTGCATCTTTTCCCGTTCTCTTTGCAAATGCTTCAGCAATGTTAAGCTTCTCTTCTTCTGATAGAAGACGAGTAGAATATACAGTTGCATCCGCTACGTTACGTTCTTCATTAGCAAGAACAACATATTCATCTGCAATTTCAGGTAAGATATCAATGCGTTTGTTATCAATTAAAATATATAACGTATTTAAAATAGATTCAGAAACAGATCCGAATACGTTTGCAAGAAACGTTTTCTTTTGTTCCTTTGAAATGTTCGGTTGCGTTAAAAAGCTATGTAGTTCTCCGTTCTTTACATAAACGTTTTGTACAAGGCGTAATTCCTCTTCAAACATTTCTAATACGTGTTTTTCTTTAGCAATTTTAAAAAGAGCGACAGCATAACGTTTTGCTACAATCCCATTGCTCATCGCGCTTCTCCTACTTCTTTAATATAATCGCGAATTAACTTCACTTGATCTTCTTCTTTTAACTCTTTTTCAATTACTTTAGAAGCAATTTGAACAGATAAAGAAGCAACTTGTTCTTGTAAAGCAGCAATTGCTTGCTCTTTTTCGCGTTGAATTTCTTGTACAGCAGATGCTTTAATTGATTCTGCTTCTTCTTTCGCAGCAGCAACAATAACATCTTTTTGATCTACAGCTTGCTTTTTCGCTCTTTCGATTAACTCTTGTGCTTCAACACGTGATTGTTTTAACATTTCACGTTGTTCTTCTACTAACTTCTTCGCCTCAGCATTACTTCTTTCTGCAGCGTCGATTTCATTAGTAACATGCTCTTCACGTTCTTTCATAATTCCCATTAAAGGACCCCACGCAAATTTGCGTAGCATTACTAATAGAAGTAAGAAAATGAACAATGTATAAGCAATCGTTCCAAATGGAATGGCAGCACCTAATAATAAAGTTGGCACAAGGATTCACTCCCTTCAAAATATCTAAATTGATCATATGAAAAAAAAAGACATACGTTTCATTCATAAAGCAATGGCGAAGAAAGTTCGGAAAAACACTCTTCGCCATCTATGTAAGGGGAGTCTCCCTTATTTGTTCATTACGATGAATGCAATAACTACACCGATGATTGGAAGTGCCTCAACTAAAGCAACCCCGATGAACATAATTGTTTGAAGTGCGCCTTTTAATTCTGGTTGACGAGCAACACCTTCGATTGTACGTGATACGATAAGACCGTTACCAATACCTGCACCTAATGCTGATAAACCAATTGCAATTGCAGCTGCGATTACACCTAAACTCATTTAATTTGTCCTCCTTTGTATTATAAAAAAATAAATTTTTTCTTACTTAAATTATATTAATGGTCATGGCTTACTTTATGAGCCATATAAACCATCGTTAACATAACGAAAATAAATGCTTGGATTGATCCAACGAATACACTGAATCCCATCCATGCTAACATTGGTACAAGCGCACCTAATGCCCCAAGGACTGATGCTCCGCCCAACTTAGCAAGTAATCCTAATAAGATCTCACCTGCATAAATGTTACCAAATAAACGAAGACCTAACGTTAATGTGTTAGCAAACTCCTCAATAACCTTTAATGGGAATAAGAATTTCATAGGTTGGAAATAACCTTTTACGTACTCTTTCGTACCCTTCATCTTAATTCCATAATAATGGGTGAGGGTAACTACCATCACGGCTAATGTTAATGTAACTGCTGGATCAGACGTTGGTGATCTCCACCATGCAATATGTTCGCCAGCTTCAGTTGCTGAATACATGAATGGTAAACCAAGGAAGTTCGATACGATGATAAACATGATAAGCGTAACGCCAAGCGTTAAGAAACGTCCACCTGTTTTCCAGTCCATCGTACTATTGATAATCCCTTTCACGAAGTCAAACACCCATTCCATGAAGTTTTGCATTCCGGTTGGGCGAAGAGCTAAGCTGCGAGTTCCAATAACAGCGATTAAGAAAACAATAACTGCTGCTACAGTAACCATCATAACTGATGACAAATCGAACGTTAAACCTAGAAATTCAACTAATTTACCGTGTTCCACTAGTAATTCACCTCTCTTCCCTGCTCTTATACTCTAAATAAAGAAAATCTATGATCATGACAAGGTATCCTGTCAGCAATCCTACACCTAGGCCCCACATCGCGATTAACTCTTGATATTTGGCTGCAAATAAAATTAATAACCCAATCGTGGCGAATCTTGAATATGTACTTACCGCTGTTGCCTTGAACTTCACGTTTTCTCCATTTGTTACGCGATCTAGCAGCTTGTCTGTTCTACGTGCAATGATGCGCAAACTAAGAAAACTGAAAATCGTCCCGATAATCAGTCCAAGAAATACATCCTTGTAAGAGGTAAATCCCCATCCTAGCACTAGAAGCGCAAGCAAGTAGTACATATATTTCTTTTGTCTTTGGACAAGTCCATGTACGTCTATCATCATTGCTCTCCCGAATAGTAATGTCGAATGAGTCGAATCATTGCGTATACCCCTGTTCCTAGTCCGAGTAATAACCCTATAATAAGAAACAACGGAAACGTTCCAACCTTATTATCAATCCACTGCCCACCAAAGATTCCAACAAGAATAGAACCGACTAATTGAGCAAGAATACCTGACATTAAAGCATAAGCTTTTATATGGCTGCGATCGTTTTTTTGCAAGGATTCATCCCTCCAATATGTAACCCTCATTCACGATGTGTTAATAATAACTCATTTTTTTGCATAAATCCTATACAAAACAAAAAGTTTACATTTTCGTCACGGAATAGATGTAATTTTGTCACTGAAAGCCCTACCATCTATCCCCGTTGTTAGCATACAATAGGGTATTAACAGTGTCAACGAGAAATCGTAAAAAATCTAAAAATTTGAGTATTAGGCATTTCCTCCCAAAAATGAAAACGTTCCCCTTCTAAATACTGGTTACATATATGCAATTTCTAACAGTTTTCTCTTTATAATAGAAGGAAATGTTCACAAGTTTGTCACTATTATATTTTCGAGATATAACGCTTTTCTTCCATAATATAGTGTTCCTCAGACGTAAGACTTCTATATTATATGTGAGGTGTATGCAACTTATGTTGTATATACGATGTATATTTATCCTCTCCCCCTCCCCTACTTGCTTACAACAAAAAAGACGAGCTGGGGAATCTCCCCTGCTCGTCAGTTGTCTTACTTCGTTCCGAATAAACGGTCACCAGCATCACCAAGACCTGGTACTACATATCCGTGGTCATTTAATTTCTCATCTAATGCTGCTACATAAATATCAACATCAGGATGTTCTTCTTGTACTACTTTTACCCCTTCTGGAGCTGCAACGATACACATTAATTTAATTTGTTTCGCACCGCGCTTTTTCAGAGAGTTAATTGCTTCAGCCGCAGAACCACCTGTTGCTAGCATCGGATCTAGTACGATAAAGTCACGCTCTTCTACATCCGTTGGAAGTTTCACATAGTATTCTACCGGTTGCAATGTTTTAGGGTCACGGTATAAACCAACGTGTCCTACTTTTGCTGCTGGAATTAATTTCAGAATTCCATCAACCATTCCTAAACCTGCACGTAAAATCGGAATTAAACCAAGTTTTTTACCAGCGATCACTTTTGTTGTCGCTTTGCTTACAGGTGTTTCAATTTCAATGTCCTTAAGTGGAAGGTCGCGAGTAATTTCGAAAGCCATTAAACTTGCTACTTCGTCCACTAATTCACGAAAATCTTTCGTACCTGTATTCTTATCGCGAATATATGTAATCTTATGTTGAATTAACGGGTGATCAAATACATACAGTTTTCCCATGTGAATCTCTCCTTTAGATGATATTCATGCGTTTGCACGCTTTTTTACACTATTTACGATTGTAAAGAAAACGCTACTAATATTCAAGGGCAAATTTGGCAAAATCATGATTTTACGATGAATCTATCTAGTATCTTTACCAATTATGGGAGCTGTATCCTTCATTATATCGCCAAAATTTATTCATCATTTGTATACATACTTTAAAAATAATATATGTCCACAAAAAAGACCGCCAAAACAATTAAGTCTCGGCAGTCTTCTTCAATCTATTATAGATTTGGATACATTGTGAATTTGCTAGTTAACGCTTCTACACGCTTACGTACTTCTTCTAATGCAGCTTCATTTTCATGATTTTTTAATGTATAAGCAATAAGTGACGCAATTTCATCCATTTCTTCTAAACCGAAACCACGAGATGTTACAGCTGCTGTACCGATACGTACACCACTTGTTACAAATGGGCTTGCTGTTTCAAATGGAATTGTATTTTTGTTCACTGTAATACCAACTTCATCTAATACGTGCTCTGCTACTTTACCTGTGATTTCTAAGTTACGAACATCAATCAAGATTAAGTGATTGTCTGTTCCTCCAGAAACAAGTGTAAGTCCTTCTTTTTGAAGACCTTCAGCTAAGCGGTTCGCATTGTTAATGATATTTTGTGCATATGTTTTGAAATCATCTTGAAGTGCTTCACCAAATGCAACAGCTTTTGCAGCGATTACATGCATAAGTGGACCACCTTGAATACCAGGGAAGATTGATTTATCAATTTGTTTTGCAAATTGCTCTTCACATAAAATCATACCACCACGCGGACCACGTAACGTTTTATGTGTTGTCGTTGTAACGAAATGTGCATGTGGTACTGGATTTGGGTGTAAACCAGCAGCTACTAAACCAGCGATATGTGCCATATCAACCATTAAATAAGCGCCCACTTCATCTGCAATCTCACGGAATCGCTTGAAATCGATAACACGAGGGTATGCACTTGCACCTGCAACGATTAATTTTGGTTTATGTTCTTTCGCTTTTGCTAATACATCATCGTAATTAATACGGTGAGAGTCAGCATCCACGCCATATTCTACGAAATTATATTGTACTCCACTGAAGTTAACAGGGCTTCCGTGTGTTAAGTGACCACCATGAGATAAGTTCATACCAAGTACTGTATCGCCTTGCTCTAAAATCGTGAAGTATACTGCCATGTTCGCTTGTGCACCAGAGTGTGGTTGAACATTTACGTGCTCTGCGCCGAAAATTTCTTTCACGCGATCACGTGCGATATCTTCTACTACGTCTACGTGTTCACAGCCACCATAGTAACGTTTTCCAGGATATCCTTCAGCATACTTATTCGTTAAAACAGAACCTTGTGCCTCCATTACTGCTTCACTTACGAAGTTTTCCGAAGCAATTAACTCAATCTTTGAACGCTGTCTTCCTAGTTCTGCCTCAATTGCAGCAAATACCTTTTCATCTTGACGTTTTAAATGATCCACCAAAATCCCCCTTTTCTGAACGAATTACATCGATTCCCAACAGTTTTTTCTTATTTATTCAGAAAAAACGAAAATTCAGGTTGTAATTCTTTCGAACCTTCATGTTTTCAACTACATTCTAACATGACTTTCTATATCATAAAAGAAAAAAAAGACCGAAAATCGGTCTTTTCTTTCTTCTATTATAAAGTCAGACAACATACCTTTTATCTTATGATAAACAGTTACTATATGACTTCCTAATTTCTCATATTTAACGGCAAGTGGTAGTCTCTTCCACTGCCGCATAGACAGCACGCGCTCCACCAATTAGTTTTCCACGTGTTTTGGCCATCGTTACATGCGCACTTCCAATTGCCTTCACACTTGTACGAACCGGAACAGCTACATGCTTTAAATGCATACCGATAAATGTATCACCAATATCCATTCCTGCATCAGCTTTAATAAACTCAACTACTACCGGATCTTTCAAATTGTGATACGCGTATGTCCCCAATGCACCACCTGCTGATCTAACAGGCGTAACTGTTACAATTTCAAATTGATATTTTATCGCTACTTCTCTCTCAACTACTAAAGCACGGTTTAAATGCTCACAACATTGAAACGCTAATTCAATACCTGTTTGCTCTTGAAATTGTTTTAACTCAGAGAAAATCGCCTCTGCTACTTCCATCGTTCCTGATGTTCCAATTCTTTCGCCTAGCACTTCGCTCGTGCTACAACCCACTACAAAAATTTGACCGCTTTGTAATGAAGCTTGTTCTTGGAAATCAGAAAGCGACATTTGTAGCTGTTCTCTTACCTTTACGATTTCTGTCATTACGCCTCTTCCTTTCACAGGTTGGTTCACCAAATTATATTTCACACTACTGATAGTTAGAATCTATTACTTTGTTTCGTATGTTTTAATTTTTCCTACGCGGTTTTCGTGACGACCACCTTCATAGTCAGTTGTTAACCAGATTTTCGCGATATCACGCGCTAGACCAGCACCAATTACACGCTCACCCATCGCTAGCATGTTAGTGTCATTATGCTCTCTCGTTGCTCTCGCGCTGAAAGTATCATGAACTAACGCACAACGGATACCATTTACTTTGTTTGCTGCGATTGACATACCAATGCCTGTCCCACAAACTAAAATACCACGATCTACTTCACCATTCGCTACCATTTCAGCTGCTGGAAACGCAAAGTCAGGGTAATCAACAGAACCAGCTTCACATTCACAACCTAAATCAATATATTCAATATTTAACTCTTCTAATAAACTTACAAGTTCTTTGCGGATATTCATACCGCCGTGATCAGATGCTATTACTACTTTCATTTTTACCCCTCCAAAGTTTCAATCAATTATCTTCATTTCACACTCGCTACCTCACATAGGAAGAAGTGATCTCCAATATCGTATTATACACGAAACATCAACCTACTGAATGTTTTTTCAGTAAAGTTTGTACAAGTTTTTCCATCTCA
Organism: Bacillus sp. JKS001846; assembly: GCF_900176455.1. NCBI lineage: Bacteria > Bacillati > Bacillota > Bacilli > Caryophanales > Bacillaceae > Bacillus > Bacillus sp. JKS001846. The sequence goes on along the minus strand of NZ_FWYG01000001.1, from coordinate 482,258 downwards.
TCTAACGTTTCTTTATAAATAGAAAGCGAGCCTCCAAATGGATCTGAAATGTCCTTGCCTATACCTTCAGTTAATCCATATAACGTATTTAATTTCTTTTCAACGCTCGGATAATGCCCAAGTACAATTTGCTTATGGTTTTCTGTCATCGTTACGACAATATCAGCCCAATCAAGCAAAGTTTCATTTATTTGCTGCGCCGCATGATCAATTAAAATTCCTTTTTCAGCTAAAGCTTCCTTCGCATGTACCGATGCATCGCTCCCAGGATAGGCGAAAACACCAGCAGATTGCACTTCAAACTTATCTCCTCCGTGATGACGAAGCAACGCCTCAGCCATTGGACTACGACATGTATTGCCAGTACAAACAAATAACACTCGTTTCATTCAAACCCACCCCTATATTCGATTTCTTACCATTCATCATAACTTACATTAGAATAGAACAAAAGAAATGTGAATATACAAAAGGCGCACTTCTCTTATATTTTTTCTAAGAAAAATGCGCCTTATCCACATATATGTGAAACCCTATTTCCAAGTGCCTAGAGTATTTTAACATACATGCTGAACATGCAACAAAAATAAGGAATCCATTTCATACGAAACGGATCCCTCTTATATTGCAATTATTTCATTGTAACTTTCATTACTTCTGTTGAACCTTTTGTAGCTGCTACGCCTACAGTTGTCTTAATAGACTCAGCTGCATCTGTGTTTGTAATAACAATTGGAGTAATTGTGCTTTTCGCTTTTTCACGGATTAATTCTAAGTCGAATGAGATTAATTTATCTCCAGCTTTTACAGCTTGGCCTTCAGAAACGTGAGCTTCGAAACCTTCGCCTTCCATTTTTACAGTTTCTAATCCAACGTGGATTAAAATTTCTGTACCGTTTTTCGCTTTAATTCCGATAGCATGTTTTGTGTGGAATAATTGTACGATTTCACCATCAACTGGAGATACAACTACACCTTCAGTAGGATCGATTGCAACACCGTCACCCATCATACGACCAGCAAATACTGGATCTGGTACTTCTTCAATATTTTTCACTGCTCCAGTTAATGGAGCTACGATTGTTTCTTCATTTGTTTTTGAACCAAGACCGAATAATTTTTTAAACATAGGATAGTCCTCCTTATAATTTACCTAAAAGTTTATAGGGCAATCCCTAGTAAAGCTCGGGATACATGTAAGACTTCATACTTCGAATATTATACTGTAAAAACGCTTTCGAAATAAATTACGTCATTACTAATAGACTCTTATTGTAGCGCTTCACAAAATTCCAGTCAATTCTGATTGTCTGAATAACAATTAGAAGTTAACTTCTATTTATATTTTCTCTTTTTTTGCCCAACTTGTCTAGAGGTCTTTACTACATTTTATTTTTTGTTGTTAATTTGTAAAATTTAATTCAAACTTTTTTCAAAATCCACTTGACTAAAGTAAGTAACTATTTTATTATTACTTACGTAAGATAAGTTAATAACTTTCAGGAGGTTTTTAAAAATGATGGATTTCGGTCTACTTATTATTCGTCTTATTATAGGAATTACATTCATGGGTCATGGCGCTCAAAAATTATTTGGTTGGTTCGGCGGTTACGGTTTAAAAGGAACAGGTGGCTGGATGGAGTCAATCGGTTTACGTCCTGGTGTATTTATGGCATTTATGGCTGGCGCAACTGAATTACTAGGTGGTTTCTTATTTGCATCAGGTATTTTCATTGTAGTTGGTTCATTATTTATCGTTGGAACAATGTTAATGGCTATCTTCACTGTTCACGGAAAAAATGGTTACTGGGTAACACAAAACGGATATGAATATAACTTAATGTTAATCGCTGTCGCTGTTGGTGTAGCTTTAATCGGACCTGGGGCATACGTTTTACTTTAGTTTTTATCTCAAATTTGAGATTCTTGAAAAAAGAACTTACTTCATTACAATTGAAGTAAGTTCTTTTTATGAAACAAAATATTATTTCCAGCAGGATTTTCTCATCGTTATCTTGTAAACAAACAATAAGTATTCATATTTAGAAAGGGGATTACAAGCATGTTATCCATTAATCCAAATGAACAAACTGAAAAAGATAATTACAAATTACTTACTGGAAGTATCATCCCTCGTCCTGTCGCATTCGTTACTTCTGTAACAAAAGAAGGCGTACTAAACGGAGCACCATATAGTTATTTCAATATTGTCGCTGCTAATCCACCACTTATCTCAGTATCTGTACAACGAAAAGCCGGAGAAAGAAAGGACACTTCCCGAAACGCAATTGAAAAAGGAGAATTTGTCGTACATATTTCTGACGAATCATATGTAGCAGCAATTAACGAAACAGCAGCTAACCTCCCGCCAAATGAAAGTGAAATTGAACTAGCAAAACTAACACCAATTGAAAGTGAAGTCATCTCTGTTCCAGGTGTAAAAGAAGCAAATATTCGAATGGAATGCGTATTAGAACGTGCAATTCCACTTGGCGGAACGGAAGACTCACCAGCTTGTGATCTACTAATTGGACGCGTCGTTCGTTTCCACGTTGCCGAACATCTATATGAAAAAGGGCGCATTCACGCCGAAGGACTCAAACCAATAAGCCGCCTAGCAGGACACAACTATGCAAAATTAGGAGAACAATTTGAATTGGTTAGGCCAATCTAAAAGCGGAAGCGGCTCGTTCAGAATCGCAGGGCACTTCAAGCTCTCGACCTGAAAGCGCTTTTTGCTTCATGCGAGAGAGCGAAATGACCGGAGATTCTAGCCGCTGAAGCTGGATAATATCTAAAAGTGGAAGTGGCCCGTTTAGCTCTGACCAGCTAAGGTTCTCTCGCACAAAAGGTGCTTTTTACCTTTCGTGCGGGAGGTTCTTAGATGCGAAGAGCTGGCCACTGGAACTGGATAATATCTAAAAGCGGAAGCGGCTCGTTCAGAATCGCAGGACACTTCAAGCTCTCGACCTTGAAGCGCTTTTTGCTTCATGCGAGTGAGCTTGTCGCTGGAGCTGGATATATTTAAAAACAAGGCGGCTAGATTCCTCCCATCACTCAAATATAAAATCCCCTGCTTTTTAGCAGGGGATTTTCTCATTGTAATTCTTCCTTCTTTTCCTCTAAAGTAGGCATTTTCTCTTTTTTCGGCTTCCCTAGCTTAATTACGAAGAAGTATAGGGAAAGCAATGTAATAAGAAAAACAATTAAAAACGGGTACGGAGAGTAAAAGGCACGCGCCGCCTCAGTCTTTCCCGCAACAAATTTCAATGACTCAATATCTAAAAACTCAGCAAACATTTGTACACCGAGCATACTAAACCAAAAAACAAAAAAACTAATAATAATACCAAAAACTTGCTTCAATCTCGTCATTCATCTCATCCTTTCTATATCTGTAATTTTTAGCGCAATAAATATAGTACAAACAAAATATTCACAGAAAGGAACTATCTCACCATTCACGAATTAACTTAATCCAACCTAACATCAAAATTTGCAAAATAATACCCCAAATTATAAGTCTTCTTAGCCATCGAGGATAGAAGGTTAAAAATTTAACATACCATTCCAATAGCTTGTTCATAATTCCCTCCTCCATAAAATTATATAGGAAAAAGGATATATAATCCAAACCCAACTAAAATGATACCCCCTACTATCTCACCATATGTACCGAGCATATCTTTCGCATGTCTCCCAATTAATAAACCCATCCACGCTAATAACATGCTAACAAATCCAAAAAGTAAAATCGTAATAATTGTTTGTGCTCCATAAATACCAAGACTAAGTCCTACTGAGAAACTATCTATACTGACGCCAAATGCAAATACGAATAAACTAATTCCAATAGGGGCTGTTCTAGTCTCTTCATTTTGTAAAATGCTCGAATATACGATATAAAACCCTAGTCCGATTAATAAAATAGCACCCGCAAAATGTGCGATATCTCCATACTTCTCTGATAAAAAACGACCTAGTACCATTCCTATAAACGGCATAATAATATGAAATATCCCTATCGTCATACCAATATACAGGATTTGTCTTAACTTTAGGGGTATCATCCCCATACCAAGACTCACCGAGAACGCATCCATCCCTAAGGCGAATGCCATAATTATTAAAGGTATTAGCTGTTCAAACGTCATTCATGCCCCTCCTTGGACGTGCTACTTCACAATATGCTTATCCAAGGAGAAATATTCTGTTTGCTAATCTTACCTTATCATTCAATAATAATATGATGTCCTGCCGCTTTTGTTAAACGATTCATAATTGCATTCCCTATTCCTTCATTAGGGAATGACTCACTAAAAATAACATCCACTTCACTTGCATCAAATGTTCTAAGTACATCATATAATTTAGTCGCAACACTAGCTAAGTCACTTCTAACACCACAAGATAATATAACATCAGCACTATATACATTCTGATACTCTTCTGTCGTTAATACGCCTACTTTAAATCCTTCTTCCTTTTTCTCATCCACAAGATGCTGAATAAACTCACGTGAGCCCTCAACAATACTAAGTGGTGCTTTCGGGGCATAATGTGTGTATTTCATTCCAGGCGATTTCGGTTTTTCCTTCTCATCCTTTAAAGCTGGATCTAAAGAAACAGTACCTATCACCGCTTCTAATTGTTCTTTCGTAATCCCACCTGGACGTAATATTGTTGGAACCGCGCTTGTACAATCAATTACAGTTGATTCAACGCCTACTCCAGTTGCACCACCATCAACAATACCTGCAATCTTCCCATTCAAATCTTCATATACGTGAGAAGCTAATGTTGGACTTGGACGCCCTGAACGATTCGCACTTGGTGCCGCAACAGGTACATTCGCCTCTTCAATAAGAGCAAGTGCAATTGGATGATCAGGCATTCTTACTCCAACCGTATTAAGTCCTGCCGTCACCTTCTCTGAAATCCCTTCTTTTCTCGGCAAAATAATTGTTAATGGTCCTGGCCAAAAATGCGCCATTAACTTCTCTGCAACTGGTGGAATTTCTTTCACAATCCCATCTAACTGAGATTTTGTACCTATATGGACAATAAGTGGATTATCACTCGGTCTTCCTTTCGCTTGGAAAATTTTCGCGATTGCTTCATCATCCATCGCATTTGCACCTAACCCATATACTGTTTCCGTAGGGAAAGCAACCGCCTCATTTTCTCTTAATAATTTTGCTGCTTCTTGTAACTGTGGATAATATTTTTTTCTTTCCACAACATTATCCACAACCCACATGTTTGTATGCATTTTTTTCCACGTCCTTTTCTACCCTTAAATACTTGTATATTTTTAGTTTACTATGAGATTTATCCAAAAGACAAACAAGGTTTATCCACAAAATGTGGATAAACCTAATTAATCCGTGGATAACTTTGTGAATAGCTGACAATTTAGTATTATTGCATTCTGCTCTTTTATATTTTTACAAAAATGTTCTAGTTGTTGAATTCCCTCTGGAACCTCATCCTTTTCTATAGTAAAAAAGTCAAAAAACTGAAAGATCGGTACAGATTGTGGATGATTTGTTAGTAAGTACAATTGTTGAACACTTTTTTCTTTCATATACTGCAAAAACATTTCAAAAAAATATAAGAAAGTCTGTTTATCCACATGAGGTGTGAATAAACAAGAACGAATAAGCACATCTTCCCCACTTTGTTCATAACCAATTACAGCTCGTATTTCTTCCGCCTCTTCCAAAATCATAAATTGTGCGTACAACTCATTTATTTTATCATCTTTTTTATTAGCTTGTCCGAAAAAAGAATGTAATCTTTCCACATCTGCTTTCGTAGCAAAATACACTTTCTTCATAATAAATCCCTCCTCATTTTTATATATGAAGAGGGATTTATTAATAGTACTATTTAGAGAATAAAGATGTAAAAGCTTCTACAATAAACAATTTAACTTCTGGCTTTTCTTCTTCCTCTTCTACTTTTACATACTCATTTTGCTTTTCTTGTTTTTTCTCCACAGGTTTCTCCACTTTTTCCACAGTTTTTATTTCTTCTTTACTTACAGGCTGCTCTTCGACTTTTGTTTCATTTTTTACTACTTTCTTTTCAGAAGCTGTTACTTTTTTTACTACTTCCTGCTTTACAGCTTTCGTTTCTTTTACCTTATCTACTTTCTTCTCTTCTTTATCTATTACTTCCTCATCTAGTTGTTTCACCTGCTCCTCTTCAGGAGATTCCGCCTTCACAACGTGCTCTTCTTTTCTTACAGCTGTCCCGCTCGAAAAATCTAAGAAACACATTGGTGGAAATAATACACACCACCAGTTCGCCCCTTCACCTTCTCCAATTGTGATTAATACTGCTTCATATTCTCCTGCTGGATAAATAAAATTCCCGTATACCTTTGTAGGAAACTTTACATTCTTACTAAATTTCACTTGAAATGAATCTTTACTTCCTTCTCTTTTTAACGTATTTTCCACCGTTTTCTCGATTTCTGGAATATGACTTTGAATTACTTTGCGTGCCTCTTCAAATGAAGTTAAATCCGCTACCCACCCATCAATTTGTGCTTTTACTTCATCACGCACTTTACGCTTTAATGCCTGGTCTTTATCTGAATCACTATTTGCTAAAATTCGTAATCGAACGGCCTCTTTCGGAATAACTGAAGGCCCTTTCGCATCAGCTTTCATATATCCAAACTGCACAAGTAACTGTGCACCAATTAATAGTATAAGAAGATAAGCAATAACTTGTTTTTTCATTTCCTCCACCGTCCCTTCTACAAACAGTGTGGACAGACTTTCATCTTTCTAAACTATTAAATTCAAAATCTATATGAATTTTTCCACAAAAAAATAGAGTAAGGTGTGAACCTTACTCCATCTCTGCAAATACCATACGATCTTTTCCGTTAATATCGAAAACAACCTCAACATGAGCATGTGGAAAAGCTTGTTGTAACAATCTTTTTACATCCTCACCTTGTCCTACTCCAATTTCAAACGCCACAATCGCTTTCTTCTGCAACACATTCGGCAATTCTTCCATAAAACGGCGATAGAAATCTAATCCGTCTTCACCACCAACAAGTGCTCTCTTCGGCTCATGCTCTTTCACAACAGGAGAAAGACCACGCCAATCCTCTTCCGGTATATATGGAGGATTTGAAACAACAACATCTAGCTTTTGACCCGTTTTATGAAATGGTGACAATAAATCACCGTGATAGAACGTTACTTCTGCACCTAAAGCTTTTGCATTTTCTTTTGCAACTTCAATCGACTCTTGTGCAATATCTACTGTATACACATGAAGATTTTCATTTTCTAAAGCAAGCGTAATAGAAATCGCTCCACTACCTGTACCTATATCTGCTACATGTAGTTTCTCATCACCAAAATGGCGCTCGATTCTTTCTAATACTCCCACTATAAGCTCTTCTGTTTCCGGCCTTGGTATTAATACTTCTTCATTCACAAAGAAAGACCGTCCATAAAACATTTCATAACCAATCATATATTGAATAGGAATACCTTCTACATGCTTGTGGATAAACTCCGTAAAGCTTTTCTCTTGATCCTCAGTTATTTCTTCACGCATATTCATAAGTAATCCTGTTCTGTTCACCTTTAATACATGACAAAGGACAATTTCTCCCGCATTTTCATCTCGTCCATTTTCCTGTAAAAAAGAAGAAGCCCATTTCAGGGCTTCATAGACACGCATTACTCAGCTGCCTCCATCTTTTGAGCCTGATCTTCCATCACTAAGGCATTGATGAAATCATCTAACTTACCTTGTAAGATTTGATCTAGCTTTTGAATCGTTAAACCGATTCGATGGTCTGTAACACGGTTTTGCGGGAAGTTATACGTACGAATACGCTCTGAACGATCTCCCGTACCAACAGCTTGTTTACGGTTTTGATCATACTCAGCTTGCGCTTCTTGTCTAAACTTATCATAAACACGTGCGCGTAATACTTTCATCGCTTTTTCTTTATTCTTGATCTGTGATTTCTCATCCTGACAAGATACAACTACACCAGTCGGTAAATGCGTTAAACGCACCGCTGACATCGTTGTATTAACGCTCTGTCCACCAGGTCCACTAGAAGCGAATGTATCAACACGAACATCTTTCTCGTGAATATCAATTTCTACTTCTTCTGCCTCTGGTAATACAGCTACAGTTGCTGTAGATGTATGAATACGTCCACCAGATTCCGTTTCAGGAACACGTTGTACACGGTGAGCACCATTCTCGAATTTCAGCTTCGCGAAAGCACCTTTACCATTAATCATAAAGATAATCTCTTTATATCCACCTAACTCTGTATAGCTAGCCTCAATAATCTCCGTTTTCCAGCCCTGTACCTCAGCGTAACGGCTATACATACGGTATAAGTCACCAGCAAATAAAGCTGCCTCGTCTCCACCAGCAGCTCCACGAACCTCAACGATAACGTTCTTATCATCATTAGGGTCTTTTGGAACAAGTAAAATTTTCAGACGCTCTGATAATGTTTTATCTTGTGATTCTAACTCAGAAACTTCTTCTTTTACCATTTCACGCATTTCTGCGTCTAACTTATCTTCTAACATTGCTTTCGCATCTTTTAATTGCTCACGAACATCCTTATACTCACGATACACCTCTACCGTTTCCTGTATATCAGACTGTTCCTTTGAATATTCACGAAGCTTATTTGAATCACTAATAATCGCTGGATCACTTAACAATTCATTTAACTTCTCATAACGATTTTCTACAGCTTGCAAACGATCTAACACATCATTCACCTCTACATCCTAGTATCTAATACAAATAGTATATGGTACTTACTCAAAAAAACGCAAATTATATTTAAAAGTGGCGGTGGCTCTTTCAGCTCTGACCAGCTAAGGTTCTTTCGACCTAAAGGTGCTTTTTACCTTTCGGGCGGAAGGTTCTTAGATGCAAAGAGCTAGCCACCAGAACTAGATATATTTAAAAGCGTAAGCGGATCACACCGCTCATTCTCTCTATTTTGAAAAAAACCCGCCTTGCGCAGCGAGTTTTACTTATCTTTGTTTGCAGGTACTGCATGACAATGACGACAACGCGGTTCATACGATTCTGAAGCTCCAACTAAAATAATTGGATCATCAAATGCCGCTGGTTCTCCATCAATTAATCGTTGTGTACGACTTGCTGGAGATCCACATACAGAACATACTGCTTGTAGTTTTGTCACATGTTCAGCAATCGCCATCAGCTGAGGAACTTGTCCAAATGGTAGACCACGGAAATCTTGGTCTAAACCAGCTACAATGACACGATAGCCACGATTTGCCAATACTTGCACCACTTCCACAATGTCCCCATCAAAAAATTGCACCTCATCGATTGCAATAACATCCAGCTCTTCTGTAATATGTTCAAATATATCCTTTGAAGCTGAAACAGGAACTGCTTTTACCTTTAATCCGTTATGTGATACTACATCTTCTTCACTATATCGATTATCAATACATGGTTTAAATACAATTGCATGTTGTTTTGCAAATTGTGTACGGCGCACACGGCGGATTAGCTCTTCTGACTTGCCAGAAAACATACTACCGCAAATCACTTCAATCCAGCCATTTTGATTTATTAAGTACATGAAGCTCTCCTTTCATCTACTTTTCAGTTAAAAGTAGGGTAAAGGTATAATATTTTCGCAAAAAAAACAGACAAGCGAATACATACACTTGCCTGTTTTATGTTTTTATTACTTAAGACCGTATTTCTTATTGAAGCGGTCAACGCGTCCGTCTGCAGTAGCAAACTTCTGACGTCCAGTGTAGAATGGGTGAGAATCAGAACTGATCTCAACTTTTAGTAATGGATAAGTGTTACCATCTTCCCACTCAACAGTTTCGTTAGATCCTTTAGTAGATCCGCTTAAGAATTTGAAGCCTGTGTTTGTGTCCATGAATACAACTTTCTTGTAATCTGGGTGAATTCCTGCTTTCATTCTTTTCATCTCCTTCCGCCCTGAATCATTTTCGAAACAGAGTTTTTCATCTTCAGCTGCATACACAACTATATTGATGAAACACATATGATGAAATTATAACAAGGCTAACTTCATTTTGCAACTACCTGTTTTTGTCTTTTTAATTTTAAAAGCGCAAGCGGCTCTTTCAGAATGGGAGGGGGATGGAGCTTCTGACGTAGAGGTGCTTTTTACCTTTCGGGCGGAAGGTTCTTAGATGCGAAGAGCTAGCCACCGGAACTGGATATTATCTTAAAGTGGAGACGGCTCTTTCAAAATCGCAGGCTATTTGGAGCTCTCGACCCTGAAGCGCTTTTTGCTTCATGCGAGAGAGCAAAATGACCGGAGATTTTAGCCGCTAGAGCTCGATATCACCTTAAAGCGCACGCGGCTCGTTCAGAATGGGAGGGGGATGGAGCTTCTGACGTAGAGGCGCTTTTTGCCTCGTAGGAAGACGCGAAGCCACCGACCATTCTAGCCGCTGGAGCTGGATATTAAATTGAAAGTGGAGGTGGCTCGCTCAGCTCTGACCAGCTAAGGTTCTTTCGCCCTAAAGGTGCTTTTTACCTTTTGGGCGGAAGGTTCTTAGATGCGAAGAGCTAGCCACCGGAACTGGATATTATCTTAAAGTGGAGACGGCTCGTTCAAAATCGCAGGCTATTTGGAGCTCTCGACCTTGAAGCGCTTTTTGCTTCGAGCGAGAGAGTGAAATGACCGGAGATTCTAACCGCTGGAGCTGGATATCACCTTAAAGCGCACGCGGCTCGTTTAGCTCTGACTGGCTAAGGTTCTCTCACTTATTTCTCTCTTTAATATCACCTAAACAGCATAAAAAACTCGCTTACTATAAAATAAGCGAGTCCTGATTTTTTCCCTTTACTTAGTTGTTACATACCTTTTTGAGTCTGCAACAATGTTTTGTAAAAACTCTTCATTTGTCTTCGTTTGACGAAGCTTACGTAAGAAACTTTCAACGAAGTCTGGTGTATCACGCATTGTTTTACGAATGCCCCATAACTTGTCTAAATGTTCTTTTGGAATTAATAGATCTTCTTTACGTGTACCAGAACGACGAATATCGATCGCCGGGAAGATACGACGTTCAGCTAATGAACGATCTAAGTGAAGTTCCATATTTCCAGTTCCTTTAAATTCCTCGTAAATAACATCGTCCATACGTGATCCTGTATCAACAAGGGCTGTCGCTAAAATTGTTAAGCTACCGCCTTCTTCAATATTACGCGCAGCTCCAAAGAAACGCTTCGGTCTATGGAAGGCAGCTGGATCGATACCACCTGATAATGTTCTACCACTTGGTGGAATAACGAGGTTGTAAGCTCGAGCTAAACGGGTAATACTATCCATTAAAATGATAACATCTTTCTTGTGCTCTACAAGACGCATCGCACGTTCTAACACAAGCTCAGCTACTTTAATATGATTTTCTGGCACTTCATCAAAAGTAGAACTTACAACATCTCCTTTAACAGAACGTTCAATGTCTGTTACTTCCTCTGGACGCTCATCAATTAAAAGTACAATTAATTCTGCTTCCGGATGATTTGTTGTAACACTATGCGCGATTTCTTTTAATAGACTTGTTTTACCAGCCTTTGGAGGCGCAACAATTAAACCACGTTGTCCAAATCCAACTGGTGCGATTAAATCCATGATGCGTGTCGGTAACTTTTTAGGTTCCGTTTCCAATTTCATTTGGCGATCTGGGTATAATGGTGTTAATGCAGGGAAATGCACACGCTCTTTTGCTGAATCTGGATCATCTCCGTTTACAGCTTCAACTTGTAATAACCCAAAATAGCGTTCATTTTCTTTCGGAGGTCGTACTTTACCAGAAACCTTATCTCCATTACGTAAATCGAAACGACGAATTTGCGAAGCTGAGATATAAATATCTTCTGAGCTTGGAGAATAGTTGATAGGACGTAGGAATCCAAATCCTTCTGATTGAATAATTTCTAATACGCCTTCCATGAAAAAGAAACCTTCTTTTTCTGCTCGAGCTTTCAAAATAGAAAAAATTAACTCTTTTTTCGTTAATTTGCTATAATACGAAATCTTAAATTCTTTCGCAAGCTCGTATAACTCTTTTAATTTCATGTTTTCTAATGCTGCAATTGACAAATTCATTCAGACACCACACTTTAACGTTATTCTCTTTTTTCATGGGTAAAGGGAAAAAATACGGAAGGCAAATAATTAATAATGAAAGGCAATAAGTTCAAGTAGGGTAATATTCACTATTGTAACCCTTTTATCTAGTTTTAATCAATACGTTGGAACACAAATACAAGAAGCGAAGACAAGAAAATTTGTCTTCGCTTCTTATTTAATTTAGTTCCAGCTCCGATAGTTAGAAAAGTCGACCATTTTAACCTTTCTGAACGAGCTGCTTACGCTTTTTATTTAATAACCAAGTTTGGTTTTTTATTCAAGCTATGACGTCCATCCACGAAGCGAACTGTGCCTGATTTTGCGCGCATAACAAGGGATTGCGTTGTTCCTACGCTACCTTTAAATTGAACACCGCGTAATAGTTCTCCATCTGTTACGCCTGTTGCTGCAAAGATTGCATCGTCACCTTTTACTAAGTCCTCCATACGAAGGATACGATTAATGTCTTCTATGCCCATTTTTTTACAACGTGCTAATTCAGCTTCGTTTTGTGGCAATAGTTTTCCGTGAATTTCTCCACCTAAACATTTTAAAGCAACTGCTGCTAATACACCTTCAGGTGCTCCACCAGATCCAAATAAAATATCTACACCTGTACGATCAAACGCTGTATTAATCGCTCCAGCTACATCTCCATCATTAATTAATTTAATGCGAGCACCAGCTTTACGAATTTCTTCGATAATTTCTTGATGACGTGGACGATTTAAAACTGTCGCTACAACATCTTCAATATCTTTATTTTTTGCTTTCGCAACTGCACGTAAGTTATCAATAATAGGCGCATCAATGTCGACCGCCCCGACTGCTTCTGGGCCAACCGCGATTTTATCCATGTACATGTCAGGGGCATGTAACAAATTACCGTGGTCTGCAATTGCAATAACAGCAAGAGCATTCCAGCCACCAGCTGCTACGATGTTTGTCCCTTCTAAAGGATCAACCGCAACGTCTACACGTGGTCCATATCCTGTACCTAATTTCTCTCCGATATATAGCATTGGTGCTTCATCCATCTCACCTTCACCAATTACAACTGTACCTTTCATCGGAATTGTATCAAATACATCACGCATAGCTGATGTTGCTGCACCGTCTGCCTCGTCCTTTTTCCCGCGCCCCATCCAACGCGCTGATGATAAAGCTGCAGCCTCTGTTACACGTACTAACTCCATAGATAAACTTCTCTCCACGATAATCCCTCTCCTTTAAGTCTTTATATTTCTGCCGTATTTTGTGAACCGTGTTTTTCTATAAAGTGTACTTCCGCAAGTAGTGATGCTTCGCTTCCCCCTTGCGGAAGTATCACTTATGCGTTCTTCATTTCTTCAATTTCTTGCTTTGTCATTTGTTCTCGCCAAATGTTTGCTCCAAGCCCTTTAAGCTTGTCCACTATATTCTCATAACCTCGATCAATATGCTCAAGTCCTGTTACTTCTGTAATTCCATCTGCCATTAATCCTGCAATAACAAGTGCCGCTCCCGCTCGTAAATCACTCGCCTTCACTTTTGCACCTTGCAGTAACACAGGACCAGTTACAATTGCCGAACGACCCTCTACTTTAATTTGAGCATTCATACGACGTAATTCATCAATGTGTTTGAAACGGGCACCGTAAATTGTATCTGTTACAACTCCCGTCCCGTGCGCCTTTGTTAAAAGCGTCGTAAACGGCTGTTGTAAATCCGTTGGAAAACCTGGATATACAAGCGTTTTGATATCAACTACTTTTAACTTTCTATTACCGTTCACCGTAATTTGATCATCGTTCGTTTCAACTTGAACACCAGCTTCTCTTAGCTTTGCAGTAACTGATTCTAAATGCTGAGGAATAACGTTATCAACCGTTACTTCTCCTCCTGATGCAGCTCCTAGAATCATATACGTACCAGCTTCAATACGATCTGGGATGATAGTATGGTGACAACCATGTAAAGAGTCCACACCATCTATTCGGATTACATCTGTACCAGCACCTTTAATACGTGCCCCCATGCTTGTTAACAATGTAGCTACATCAATAATCTCGGGCTCTTTCGCTGCATTTTCAATAACAGTTCTACCTTTTGCTCGTACAGCTGCTAGCATAATATTAATCGTAGCTCCTACACTAACAACATCTAAATAAATACGTGCCCCGCGTAGCTCATCTGCTCTTAAATAGATGGCACCTTGTTCATTCGTAACATGTGCACCTAGCGCTTCAAACCCTTTAATATGCTGATCAATCGGCCTCGGTCCTAAATGACATCCACCCGGAAGCCCAATAACAGCTTTTTTAAAACGGCCAAGCATTGCACCCATTAAATAATAAGAAGCGCGCAATTTTTTCACTTTTCCATTTGGCAAAGGCATTGCAACCATGTTAGAAGGATCGACTACCATCTCTTCCTCCTGTCCATAAGTTACTTTCCCTCCAATTTCCTCTAGTAAGTCTCCTAACATTTTTACGTCCGAAATATTAGGGACACCACCAATAGTTACTGGAGTATCTGCTAAAATTGTCGCTGGAATTAATGCAACGGCGCTGTTCTTTGCACCACTTACTCGAATTGTTCCATTTAAAGCTCTTCCGCCTTCAATTAGCAATTTTTCCATATTGAGCTCCCTTCTTGTGAATGTATTTACTTTCTATCTTTTTATAGAAAGCTCCCCTTAAGAATCTCAATTACTCTTTCCATCCCAAAACTCAATAAATAGGAAACCATTATCTTCATTTCTCCTATAGCACGAATAGATAAAGATCAACTATTCATCGAATTCACTTTATCAATTTAGATACGTTATCACATTTATTAATAGGACTATGCACATTATTTTCTATTTAAAAACAAAAATGATAAAATCTTTAGACTTGTTCACGCTTTCATTATACAACGAAAGGAAACCGTCTAAAAGACTAGACGGTTTCCAAAACGGAATTTTATTCTTACGCTTTACCGTTAGAACCGAATTCGCGAATTTTACCAATAACAGTTGCTTTGATAGCGTCGCGGCCAGGTCCGATAAATTTACGAGGATCGTAAACTTCTTGGTCTTTGTTTAATACTTCACGAACAGCTTTTGTAAACTCGATTTGGTTCTCAGTGTTTACGTTGATTTTTGAAGTACCTAAAGAGATAGCTTTTTCGATATCAGCAGTTGGGATACCAGTACCACCATGTAATACTAAAGGTACGCCAGTGAAGTCACGAACTTGTTCCATTTCAGCGAATCCTAAGTTAGGCTCACCTTTGTAAGGACCGTGTACAGAACCTAAAGCTGGAGCTAGGCAATCGATACCTGTTGCTTCAACAAGGTGCTTACACTCTGCTGGGTCAGCGTAAATTACGCCTTCAGCGATTACGTCGTCTTCTTGTCCGCCAACTGTTCCAAGCTCAGCTTCAACAGATACGTTACGAGCGTGTGCGTATTCTACTACTTGTTTAGTAGTTTCAACGTTTTCTTCGAATGGGTGGTGAGAAGCGTCGATCATTACAGATGTGAAACCTGCATCGATTGCTTCTTTACATTTTTCGAAGCTTGAACCATGATCAAGGTGAATCGCTACAGGAACAGTGATGTTCATTTCTTCGATTAAAGCTTTAACCATAGCTACAACTGTTTTGAAACCAGTCATATGACGAGCTGCACCCTCAGATACACCTAGGATTACAGGAGATTTTTCTTCTTCCGCAGCAGCTAAGATAGCTTGAGTCCACTCTAAGTTGTTCATGTTGAATTGACCAACTGCGTATTTTCCTTCTAGTGCTTTGTTTAGCATTTCTTTCATAGAAACTAAAGGCATGGTGAATCCTCCTAAAAAACGTTTTTTGTATCCGATAAGTTCTTATCGCTGGTAGTATGACCAGAATAAGGTAAAATATGTATATCTACATACCGGACTTTTTTCTACACTCAATAGGATAACAACTTGTACTCAAAAACTCAACCGTATTCACCTGCACAATAGTCCATGTAAACGCTTTTTTCCATATTTTTTATAAAAAATTCATTTTTACGCCTCTACAGCGAGCTCATTTCTCACAGCTTGACGAATTTCATCAATATCAAATGGTTTAGCAAAATGCATTAAAGCACCTAAATCTTTTGCTTCTTGGATCATATCAAGCTCTCCATAAGCAGTCATTAAAATTACTTTAATACTCTCATCAATTTCTTTTACATGCTTTAAAATCTCTATACCATCCATGCCTGGAATTTTCATATCTAACACTACTAAATCTGGATTATCTTTTTTCACGATATCTAAAGCTTGAAATCCATTTGCTGCTTGGAATGTCTGATAACCTTCTTTTTGGAACACTTCATGTAATAGCACACGAATCCCATATTGATCATCAACGATTAAAATTTTACCTTCCATAATTCCCAACCTTTCTGTGTAAGTACAAGATTTAAAGCTTCTTATATCTTAACGATTTATTTTCGCTATTCTTTGGCAAATTCCTTCCTATTCTTTCTTATTTTACCGTTTCCTATTTTGTTATGCTACCCTACGATTTCACCTTTCTAAAAAAATAAACTATAATGAAAGCCGGCAAACACGTACGAAGGGAGTAACATTATGTTAAAAATTTTTTCAACTCAATTAAGTGGTTATTTCTCCAGAGTTTCTCAAAAAGAAGAAATGAATATAGAAGATAGTGCTCGTTTACTTGCTCAAGCACTAGTTGGCGATGGTTTCATTTATTTACATGGTACAAATGAAATGGAAGGCGTTGTTGCCGAGGCACTATTCGGTGCTGAACCAATGAAGCAAGCAAAACGCTTATTTGAAAATGGTAAAGAAGCAGAAGTAACCTCTGCGGATCGTGTACTTCTTATTAGCCGTTTTTCAACAGATGAAGCGGTTGTAGAAATTGCAAAAAAACTACAAGAAGAGGGACACTCTATTGTCGGCATTTCTGCTCTTCAAGAAGGTACGGAATCACTCGAACGATATACAGACGTACATATTGATACAAAACTGTTAAAAGGTCTTATTCCAGACGATGAAGGTAATCGCTACGGATTCCCAAGTTTAATAGTAGCTTTATTTGCTTATCACGGAATCAAATTTACAATCGATGAAATGTTAAATGAATATTAAAAAAAGCGCCTTATTTCAGGCGCTTTTTTTATTACTTGCTCTCTTTATTCGTAATAGAAGCTCTTACGAAGTCATGGAACAATGGTTGTGGACGGTTTGGACGAGAAACAAGTTCTGGGTGGAACTGTGCTGCCACGAACCAAGGGTGGTCTTTTAATTCAATGATTTCAACTAGACGGCCGTCTGGGCTTGTACCAGAGAATACAAATCCTTCTTTTTCCATATCCGGACGGAACTGGTTGTTGAACTCATAACGATGACGATGACGTTCATATACAACCGGCTCATTATAAGCATTGTAAGCATTTGTTTCTTCAGCAAGCTTACATGGGTATAGACCAAGACGAAGTGTACCACCTAGGTCCTCTACATCTTTTTGTTCTGGTAATAAGTCGATGATTGCATATGGTGTGTCAGGGTTGATTTCAGAAGAGTTAGCACCTTCTAAACCTAATACATTACGTGCGAATTCGATTGATGCAAGTTGCATACCTAAGCAAATTCCTAAGAATGGAACTTTGTTTTCACGAGCATATTGAATCGCAACGATTTTACCTTCTACACCACGATCGCCGAAGCCACCTGGTACAAGGATACCATCTGTATCGCCAACTAATTCTTTTACGTTTTCTGCTGTTACGTGCTCAGCATTTACCCATTTTACTTCTACATCTGTGTCGAATGAGTAACCAGCATGACGAAGTGCTTCTACAACAGAAATATAAGCATCTTGAAGTTCTACATATTTACCAACAAGAGCGATTTTTGTTTTCTTAGAAAGATTACGCACTTTGTTAACTAGCGCAGTCCACTCTGTCATATCTGCAGCTGGATTGTCTAATTTTAAGTGGTCACAAACGATTTGGTCCATGTTTTGTTCTTGAAGAGATAATGGAACCGCATATAAAGTATCTGCATCGCGAGCTTCGATAACTGCTTTTGTATCGATGTCACAGAATAATGCAAGCTTGTCTTTCATATCTTGAGAAACAGGCATTTCTGTACGAACAACGATAATGTTTGGTTGAATACCTAAGCTACGAAGTTCTTTAACACTATGTTGTGTTGGTTTTGTCTTCATTTCACCCGCTGCTTTTAAGTACGGGATTAACGTACAGTGAATGTACATTACATTGTCACGACCGATGTCGCTCTTAATTTGACGGATTGCTTCTAAGAATGGTAGAGACTCGATGTCACCAACAGTTCCACCGATTTCTGTAATAACAACATCCGCATTTGTTTCACGACCAGAACGATATACGCGTTCTTTAATTTCGTTAGTAATATGAGGAATAACTTGAACTGTTCCTCCTAAATATTCACCGCGACGCTCTTTTTGAAGAACTGAAGAGTAAATTTTACCTGTTGTTACGTTGCTGTATTTGTTTAAGTTAATGTCGATGAAACGCTCATAGTGACCAAGGTCTAAGTCAGTTTCTGCGCCATCATCTGTTACGAATACCTCACCGTGTTGGTATGGGCTCATAGTCCCTGGGTCTACGTTAATGTATGGATCAAACTTTTGAATCGTTACGTTTAAACCACGATTTTTTAAAAGTCTTCCAAGAGATGCTGCTGTAATACCTTTTCCTAAAGACGATACTACACCGCCTGTTACAAAAATATACTTAGTCATGAAAAAGCTCCCTTCTATTTTGCTGTTATATAATCACCGTTGCAAAGCGCAACGTATGTAGATAACACTGTATCCATCTTATTGTTAGACTCTTTTTATTTTCTAAACAAAAAACAAAAAAGAAAATTGCTCCCCTCATCACAAAAAGTAATAAGTAGGGAGCAATTTTCTTTTATATTTACACTTTAAAAGTATTATCGTCCTTTTTTAAAGAGCCCAAAAATGATTCTACATGGACGATAATGAAAAGTCAAGAACTACAGTTCTTCCTCTTCTTCTTCTTCAGTTTCATCATACTCAAGTTCTTCTTCAGCGAAGTCGTCGTCATCTTCGTCTAAATCATCAAGATCGTCGTCATCTCCGTCTTCTTCTTCAAGAACCTTGTCCAAATCTTCTACATCGTCTTCATCTTCACTTACGTCTGCATCGTCGAAGTCATCTTCGTCTTCTTCAATGTAGTCGTCAAAACCGTCTTCTTCAACTTTACGTTTCTTCTTCGGTTTTGGTTGAGGCAAGATTTCTTCATCAATTTGCTCATATGGGTACCAGCTGCGTAGTCCCCAACGATTTTCTCCTAAATTAATGAAACGTCCATCGATGTTTAAGTCTGTATAAAATTGTGCGATTTTCGCATTAACTTGCTCTTGAGATAGTCCCAGCACTTGAGCGATTTCTTGAACCAACTCGTTGAATGTCGTTGCTTGTTTTTTATCCCCTAAAACGCTATGTACAACTTCAATCATTGAACATTCTTTTAGCTCTTCTGGTGAATATTGCTTAAAATCCACTTATGCGGCACTTCCTTTCATCAAATATAACCTTATATATAACGGCCTGCTTAAAAAAATCCATACTATTCATTATAAACAAAAGTCGCACAAATATGCTACAAAAAAAACGGGAAACTTTTATAGGGTAGTAAAATTATAATTTGTCTGTTCCTTATTTCGGAAGCATATGGGCCCCTTGCAATACATACCTAATTTGCATTTCTGTATATTCTTCGAGCGTATACAGTTTTTGCAGCGCCCAGCGTCTAAATCCCCACATCTGTCCTTGTATAAAAATATTATGCGCAAGAAGCTGTATTTCTTTTTTATTTAATGTAAATGTTCCATTTTCCGTACACTGTTCTAAAATATTCTCGAACATTCCTACCATTTGAAACTCCTTTTCTAATACATACGGAAGTGATTCTTTCGGTAAAAAGCGTACCTCTTGATACATTATCAATACTTCTTCCTGTAATTCGTCCATCACTTTAAAGTAATTCGTTATTGCTATCTTTAAACTTTCTATACTCCCTTTTTCTGTACACACTACTTCCTCTAATCTTTCTTTTACATGTTCATATATACTATCACAAACTAAATATAAAACATCATCTTTGGTACGAATGTACTCATAAAGTGTCCCTATACTAAACCCAGCCGCTTTTGCAATCTCTCTCGTTGTTGTACGCGGAAATCCTTTTTGTTTAAACAGTTGCACCGCACCTTTAATCATTTGTTCACGTCTTAACGCAACTAATTTTTCATCTTTCACCGATGCATGCACATTATGTTTAACCATTCCCTTCACCTCTCTCTATTATTTTTTGGAAGGAAAAAGCGTAGGAAAATACCTACGCTTTCGTTCCTACTTCGTTAACATACGAGAAATTACAAGCCTCTGAATCTCTTGTGTTCCTTCATATATTTGTGTAATCTTTGCATCTCGCATATAACGCTCTACTGGATAATCTTTCGTATAACCGTAACCACCAAATACTTGCACCGCTTCAGTCGTCACCTTCATCGCTGCATCGCCTGCAAATACTTTTGACATCGCTGATTCTTTTCCATACGGAAGCCCTTCTGATTCAAGCCAAGCCGCTTGATATGTTAAAAGGCGTGCTGCTTCTACATCTGTTGCCATATCCGCAAGTTTAAAGCCAATCCCTTGCTGCGCCGCAATTGGTTTTCCAAACTGATGGCGCTCCCTTGCATATTCTACAGAAGCATCTAAAGCCCCTTGTGCAATCCCAACAGCTTGCGCCGCAATACCGTTACGACCTCCATCTAATGTTTGCATCGCAACTTTAAACCCTTGCCCCTCTCCTCCAAGTAGATTCTCTACAGGAATACGGCAATCTTCAAACATAATTTCAGTCGTTGGTGAAGAGCGAATCCCTAGCTTGCTCTCCTTCTTCCCAACTGAAAATCCCGGTGTATCACTTTCTACAATAAATGCACTCGTACCGCGCTGCTTCGATTCAGGATCAGTTAGCGCAAAAACAACATAAATATCAGCAATACCGCCATTTGTAATGAAAATTTTTGATCCATTTAAAATATAATGATCGCCATCTCTCTTTGCGATTGTCTTCATTCCACCAGCATCCGATCCAGATCCTGGTTCCGTTAAGCCGTATGCACCAATTTTCTTCCCTTCAGCCATCGGCCGTAAAAACTTTTGCTTTTGCTCTTCCGTCCCAAATTTAAAAATTGGCCATCCCGCAAGTGAAGTATGCGCAGACAGTGTTACACCTGTTGAAGCACAAACGCGAGATAATTCTTCAATAGCGATTACGTATGCTAAGTAATCGCTTCCAATTCCACCGTACTCTTCAGGCCATGGAATACCAGTTAAACCAAGCTCTGCCATTTGATCAAATAACTCTCGATCAAATCGCTCTTCTTCATCACGCTCAGCTGCTGTTGGTGCCACTTCATTTTTAGCAAAATCTCGAACCATTTTTCTTATCATTTCATGTTCTTCTGATAGTTTAAAATGCATCTCCGTCTCCCCCTCGCCCTTTTATAAAGCACGGCTAATAACAAGTTTCTGTATTTCACTTGTTCCTTCATATATTTGCGTAATTTTCGCATCACGGAAAAATCGTTCTACTGGATAGTCTTTCGTATAACCGTAACCACCAAATACTTGCACCGCCTCAATCGCGACTCCAACCGCTGTCTTAGAAGCAAATAATTTCGCAATAGATGCTTCTTTACCGCATGGTAATCCTTGTGCCCTAAGAGATGCCGCTCTATATACGAGTAACCTTGCTGCCTCGATACTTGTTGCCATATCTGCAAGCTTGAAGCCAATCCCTTGCTGCGCCGCAATGGGCTTCCCGAATTGCTCTCTTTCTTTTGCATAATCAATTGCACAGCCAAGCGCCGCTTCAGCAATTCCTAACGCCTGCGCACCGATTCCAATTCGCCCAACATCTAAATTCGCCATCGCCACCTTGAATCCTTGTCCTTCTTCCCCAAGTAAATTCTCAGCTGGCACTTTCATATCTTCAAAAGTAAGTTGTACTGTACGAGAACCGAGAAGTCCCATCTTATGTTCATCTTTTCCAATGATTAAACCAGGTGTATCTTTCTCTACTATAAATGCAGAAATACCACTTTTCCCTGCCTCTGGATTTGTAGAAGCGAATACAATGTATGTACTTGCTTCACCACCATTTGTAATAAACACTTTCGATCCATTAATAATATAATGATCACCTTTTTTCACAGCTCTTGATTTCAAACTCCCTGCATCTGATCCTGCATTTGGCTCTGTTAAAGCAAATGCACCTAAATATTCCCCGGTTGCAAGTTTAGAAACATATTTTTTCTTCTGTTCTTCTGTTCCAAAATATAAAATCGGATTCATTCCAACTGACGTATGTACAGCTAAAATTACACCAACTGTTGCACTTACCTTTGAGATTTCCTCAATTGCTAGAATGTAAGAAATAAAGTCCATTTCTGCCCCGCCGTATTTTGCAGGCGCTGGAATACCCATTAATCCAAGCTCACCCATCTTTTGCAAAATCTCTTTCGGGAACACCCCTTGTTCCATACTAGGAACAAAGGGAGCTATTTCCTTCTGTGCAAAATCCCGAACCATTTTCCTCATCATTTGCTGCTCTTCATTAAAACGAAAGTTCATATATTCCGCCTCCATTTGCTATATATCCTTTAAATAATTTGGTAAGACCACTATGTTGTAACAAAGGGGGCATTTATTCGTAAACGTAGAATCCACGACCTGTTTTACGCCCTAACCATCCTGCATTCACATACTTACGTAATAATGGACATGGGCGATATTTACTATCTCCTAATCCTTCATGCAACACTTCCATAATGTATAAACACGTATCTAAACCGATAAAATCAGCGAGTGTCAAAGGCCCCATCGGATGGTTCATACCAAGCTTCATGACTTCATCAATTGCTTCTTTCGTCGCTACACCTTCATATAACGTATAAATTGCTTCGTTAATCATCGGTAGTAAAATGCGGTTTGATACAAAACCTGGGAAATCATTCACTTCAACTGGTACTTTCCCAATTTTTTTCGTAATATCTTCAATTGCTTCATATACCGCATCATCGGTAGCCAAACCACGAATAATCTCAACAAGCTTCATAACTGGAACTGGATTCATAAAGTGCATACCGATTACTTTTTCCGGACGCTTCGTTACCGCTGCAATTTCTGTAATTGGCAGAGATGACGTATTCGTCGCTAAAATTGCGTGTTCTGGAGCAATTTCATCTAGATTCGCAAAGATTTTCTTTTTAATATCCATTTTCTCAACAGCTGCTTCAATAATAAGATCCGCTTCTTTCACACAATCTAAATCAAGCGTTACTGTAAGACGATTTAATGTCGCTTCCTTCTCTTCTTCCTTCATGCGTCCTTTTTCTACTTGGCGCGCTAAGTTTTTCGTAATGATAGCCATTCCTCTATCTAATTGCTCTTGCTTTAAATCTTGTACCTTCACGTCATATCCTGCCATTGCACATACTTGTGCAATTCCTGATCCCATTTGCCCTGCACCAATTACAACAATGTTTTGTACACCCATTTTTTCTTCCCCCTTAATTGTTAATAAATTTTATACCCTCGAACTTTAATTAGTGAACTTCAATCATCACTGCGTCCCCTTGACCGCCACCGCTACAAATCGAAGCAATTCCAATTCCGCCGCCGCGCTGCTTAAGTGCATGGATTAGTGTAACGATAATGCGCGCTCCGCTTGCTCCAATTGGATGTCCCATCGCTACCGCGCCGCCATTTACATTCAATTTTTCCGGATCAATTCCTGCGATTTCTGTACTTGCAATTGCTACCGCTGCAAATGCTTCATTAATCTCGAATAAATCGATGTCTTCAATTTTCTTTCCTGTTTTTTCAAGCAATGCGTTAATTGCATAACCTGGCGTTCTTGGGAAATCTTTAGATTCCACTGCAATTGCTGTATGTGCCAAAATTGTCGCTAATGGCTTTCTTCCTTCTTGCTTCGCTCTGTCTTCGCTCATTAATACAAGTGCGGCACCACCATCATTTAGTCCCGGCGCATTACCAGCTGTCACCGTCGCTGTCTTATCAAATACAGGTTTTAACTTTGCTAACTTTTCAATCGTTGTATCTTCACGTGGCGCCTCATCCTTTGCAACGACAATAGGATCGCCTTTTCTTTGCGGAATCGTTACTGGCACGATTTCCTCTTCAAAACGCCCTTCTTTATGCGCTGAAACCGCACGCTGATGGCTACGATATGCCCATTCATCTTGCGCTTCGCGAGAAATTCCATCTTCCTTCGCAACTTCTCCGCCATAAACGCCCATGTGTGTACCTGAAAATGCGCATGTTAAACCGTCAGCAACGTTTAAATCAACAACTTCGTTATTGCCCATTCTGTATCCCCATCTTGCTCCGCGTAAAATGTAAGGACTGTTACTCATCGACTCCATACCGCCAGCTACAATTAGTGATTGATCGCCAGTACGAATAATCTGATCCGCCAACGTAACCGCACGAAGTCCTGATGCACAAACTTTATTCACTGTTTCCGTCTGCACTTCCCATGGGATTCCAGCAGCCCTCGCAGCTTGGCGCGATGGAATTTGCCCCTGTCCACCTTGAATAACCGTTCCAAATATAACTTCTTCAACATCACTAGCCTCAACATTTGCTCTTTCAAGCGCTGCTTTAATTGCAATTCCTCCAAGTTCCGTCGCTTTTACATCTTTTAAAGATCCTCCAAATTTTCCAACTGGTGTTCTTGCAGCACTTAAAATAACTGTTTTATTCATGTTTCTTTCCCCCATTTCATTTTTTAACACTGAGCGCTCGCTCGGTATCCCTACGTTGAGAAGAGGTGCAATCATTGCACCTCTTTCTAAAGTTGTATACATTCTTACAAACTACATCGCTTCTTTTTTCTGTCCGATAACAGATCGTTCTAAAATCTCTGTCACATCAAGAGTTTGAACCTTCTCTTCTACCTCTTTCGCTTTCGTTCCATCACTGATCATCGTTAAGCAATATGGACAACCTGTACCGATAATGGATGGCTGTACAGCTAATGCTTGTTCTGTACGAGCAACGTTAATACGTGAACCTGTTGTTTCTTCCATCCACATTAAGCCACCACCTGCGCCACAGCACATTCCCGTTTCACGGTTACGTGCCATTTCTACAAGATTCACTCCAGGAATCGCTTTCAAAATGTCACGTGGCGCTTCATACACTTCGTTGTATCTTCCTAAATAACAGGAATCATGGTACGTAACTGTTTCTTCAATAGCGTGAACAGGCTTTAAGTGCCCTTCTTTCACCCACTGAGCTAACAATTCTGTATGATGATAGACTTCTGCTTGCAAGCCAAAGTCCGGATACTCATTTTTAAATGTGTTATAAGCATGAGGATCAATCGTAACGATTTTCTTCACTCCTGCCTTGTCAAATTCTTCGATATTCTTTGTCGCCATCTCTTGGAATACAAATTCATTTCCAAGGCGGCGTGGTGTATCTCCAGAATTCTTTTCTTTATTACCGAGAATTGCGAATGAAATGCCTGCTTCGTTCATTAACTTCGCAAACGATATCGCAATCTTCTGACTACGATTGTCGTATGATCCCATTGAACCAACCCAGAATAAATACTCGAATTCCTCCCCAGCTTTTGATTTTTCTTTTACAGTTGGAACTGTTACTTCGTCATCACCTTGGCGCCATGTTTCACGCTCTTTACGGTTCAGCCCCCACGGATTTCCTTGACGCTCGATATTTGTCATCGCGCGTTGTGCTTCCGCGTCCATTTTCCCTTCAGTCAAAACGAGATATCGACGTAAGTCAATAATTTTGTCAACATGCTCATTCATAACTGGGCATTGATCTTCACAGTTACGACACGTTGTACATGCCCAAATCTCTTCTTCTGTAATAACATCTCCGATTAAACTCGGATCGTAAGCGAGCGTTGTAGACGCTGATTCTTGTTGCCCTTTTCCAGCTGCCATCATCGCTAACTGATTTCCTTGTGTATTATTGAAGGCAACTACTGGAACCCACGGTGCTTTTGATGTTACCGCAGCTCCTTTATCAGTTAAATGATCGCGAAGTTTTAAAATTAAGTCCATCGGTGATAACATTTTTCCTGTTCCTGTTGCCGGACACATATTTGTACAACGGCCACACTCTACACAAGCGTATAAGTCAATAAGTTGATTTTGTCTAAAGTCTTCGATTTTACCAACACCAAATGTTTCTTGCGTTTCATCTTCAAAATCAATCTTTTCAAGCTTCCCTGGGTTTGAAAGACGACCGAAGAATACATTAGCTGGTCCTGCAATTAAATGCGCATGTTTTGATTGTGGAACATACACTAAAAACGTTAACAAAATTAGTAAATGCACCCACCAAGAAAAATAGAACACTGAAATGGCTACGGTTTCATTTATCCCGCTAAAAACGTAAGCGATTGCAGAAGCAATTGGTTCACTCCATGAAAGCTCCTCGCCATGCCATATAAGTCCCATACCGTTACCAAGTAGCACAGAAATCATTAAACCACCGATAAAAATAAGAACAAGACCTGATTTGAAGTTACGTTTTAAACGAACAAGCTTTTCTACATAACGTCTATGAAAAGCCCAAAATACTGCAATTAAAATAACAAGTGTGACAATTTCCTGGAAGAATGTAAATGCAGGGTATAGTGGTCCAAGTGGAAGATGTGATCCTGGTGCGAGTCCTTTCCAAACGAAGTCAATTGCTCCAAATTGGACAAGAATAAACCCGTAAAAGAACATAACGTGAATGATGCCGCTTTTCTTATCTTTCAGCAGCTTTTTCTGACCGAAAACATTGACCTTAAGGAGATCCCAACGCTCTTTAAAACGACGGTCAAACTCAATTTTTTTTCCTAATTGTATGTAGGCCATTCTCGTCCGTATAAGATATACAAACAAATATCCTGCATAAGCAATAACAGCAATGGCAGCCAGCCAATTGATAATCAGTAAGCTATTCATTTTTATGCTACCCCTCTCTTTGTAAGCCCTCTTTCTTTTTGAATCTTCAAAAATATATAATTTTCTGAATTATATCCCCTATCCCCATTATATAATGAGTGAGCATTCAGTCAACAGTTTTTTGTTATAGAACAACACATTTTTTCATAAAGCTGTTTATTTCGGTGAAACTATAAAGTGAAACTTTAATCAGTAGGGGCGGTTCTTCCCCCGCTGATTATTAGTTGAACCAATCGGGCTTTTACGGGCAGTTGATTTCCAAACTAACTTCTACTTATCCAACAGTTTTTGAGGTGGGAAGCTTACTGCCCGTTAAAGCGGGATAAAGTGAAACTTTAATCAGTGCAACATACTATCCTCTAAAGAAATTTATAATAACAGCCGTGCTACCCGTATCATTTGTAACATACTGAAGGTGAAAAGAATGCGAAGGAGGGAATTCACTGATGCTCTACTTATCTCTTTTGTTAATATCCGTTGCTCTTTGGATTACAATTGACCTTTCATACGGGAGACTTCTTCATTTAAAACGGGTAAGCTCTCGCACTTTCCCTTTACGTCAAAGTGATTTTCACCTTTATACATATGGGAAAGATTTATATGACGCTTTATTTACTGATATAAAACAAGCACAGCACCACGTTCATATTTTATTCTTCATTGTAAAAAACGATAAAATCAGTCGTGAATTTTTAAATTTGCTGATTGATAAGGCTCAGGAAGGAATTGAAGTACGACTTTTACTTGATCGATTTGGCAGCCATTCTTTATCAAACGAAGCTATTCGCTCCCTGCAAAAACATGGTGTATCTTTTTCATTTTGTCATAAGGTAAAATTTCCTCTTCCTTTCTTTTCTGCCAATCAAAGAAATCATAGAAAAATTACAGTGATTGATGGGAAAACCGGCTATATCGGGGGATTTAATATTGGCGAAGAGTATCTAGGGCATAATGAACACTTAGGATTATGGCGAGACTATCATTTACGTCTTACAGGAGAAGGGGTTCAAGATTTACAAAAGCAATTTTTGCATGATTGGTTTGATGATACGAAACAGAATTTATTGGATGCTTCTCTTTATTTTCCAAAACAACAACCAGGTACCATCTTGCATCAATTTATTCCGACTGATGGTGCTTATTTACAGCATACTTTTTTACATTTAATTAACGGAGCAAAAAAAGAAATCTGTATCGGTACGCCATATTTCATTCCTGGAAAAAAAATTATGAATGCCTTATTAAAAGCAAGAGAAAGAGGGGTTCAAATCACAATTCTTGTTCCAGAAAAAGCTGATCACCCTCTCGTTCGGGAAGCAAAATTCCCGTACTGCCGAAAATTAATACAGGCTGGTTGCAATATTTATGCATTTCAACAAGGGTTTTTTCACGCCAAAATTATTATAGTGGACGATGATATTTGTGATATCGGAACTGCAAACTTTGATATGAGAAGTTTATATATTAACCATGAAATAAACTGCCTGTTATATAATAAACATTTCATTCAAACAGTAAAAAATAAATTTCATGAAGATCTAGAGAATGCATCCGTACTTTCATATAGCGATGTAAACCCGCCTTCTCTTATCAATAGAGGAAAGGAATGGATTGGAACAGTACTTGCTTTCTTTTTATAGGAAAAACAATGAATAAAAGAGGTGTATCTCATATGATTATACGGTTTGGATATGTCTCACATGCAATGGCACTCTGGGACTGTTCTCCTGCCAAAACAATGACGTTTACAAGTTTTAAGAAACTTAGCAAGCAAGAACGAGAAGACAAACTGTACCATGTTATAAAGCAAAATTTAGAGCACACAATACGTATCCTTCATTACAATATAGCGCATGAAATCCCACTATATCGCCTATCGTCTTCCATCGTCCCACTTGCAACACATCCCGAAGTCGAGTTTGACTATATTGGGGTATTCACACCACTTTGGCGTAAAATAGGGGCTTTAATTAAAGAACACAATTTACGAATAAGTTTTCATCCAAATCAATTTACGCTATTTACAAGCGACAAGCCACATATTACTACTAACGCTATTACGGATATGACTTATCATTATAAAATATTGGATGCTATAGGCATTGCAGATTCTTCTTACATTAATATTCATGTAGGTGGAGCCTATGGAAATAAAGAAAAGGCAATTGAGCGCTTCCATGAAAACATAAAAAAACTTCCTACACATATAAAAAAACAAATGACTCTTGAAAATGATGATAAAACCTATACAACCGCTGAAACTTTATCAATTTGCCAAAAAGAAAATATCCCATTTGTATTTGATTATCATCATCATATGGCCAATCTTTGCGAAGAACCACTAGAAGAGTTGCTTCCTGCAATTTTTGAAACTTGGTCACATACAAATATCTCTCCTAAAGTTCACATTTCCTCCCCGAGATCGGAAAAAGAATTTAGGGCCCATGCTGAATATATCGATTTAGAGTTTATTAAGCCCTTCTTACACATTGCGAAAAAAAACAATCATAATTTCGATATTATGATTGAAAGTAAACAAAAAGACTTAGCACTATTCCAATTAATAGATGAACTTTCTGCTATAAGAGGAATGAAAAGAATAGGTGGTGCAAAGTTACAGTGGTAAATTGTAACTTTGCACCATTTTTTCAAAAAAGTAATTTTTATAGTAAAAAATATTCTATTTTATATGCTATTATTTAAATTAGCATTTTCTCCCCAAGATTCAACTTTATTGAAACGGAGTCACAATATGATTAATCAAAAAAAGTATATACAATCTGTCATAATATACATATTTATATTTGCTCTTTGGATATTCCTTATACCAAATGAGTCGAATATAAAAGAAATCGGGATTCTTTTCTTATTCTGTTTCGCTGCACTTTTTTCTTGCTATTGCTTATGTAAAGCGATTAGAAAAATGACGCATGGTGATAAATTATTTTGGATTTTATTATTATGTACTTGTCTATGCGGGTTAGCTATGGAGATAACTTTATTTCTTCCTTCACTTTCTATTCATAAGCAAGTTATATTCTCATATAAAGCATTACCTTTTTTTATCATACAATATGTTTTACTCTTTGTTGGATTTGCTATAAAGTTTATAAAAATTTACTCTATTAAGGGTCTTGCTCAATTTTCATTCGATAGCATCTTTATTGTTATTATGAACATTTATTTCACTTTAACTTTTATCTTGGACCTTTCAAGCTTCCGTATGTTAACAAAGGAAACTTGGATTTTAATTGGCTATTTTATTGCACAATCATTAGTAATTTACGCCGTTATTAGTCTTTATAGAAGAGAACAATATTCTTCTAGTAGAATCGCATTAATTATCGGTTTCACTATTATACTCGTATACGGTTACATTCATCTGTTTCAATTAAATTTTGGGATGAAAACTTCTCCTGAATTTAATTATTTAATACACACTGCTTCTATTCTATTAATTGGACTTTCTTCCATACTATATATCTTGGATAAACCAATGCAACATGAAACGAAAGCAAAATATTATCGATTCGATTATGTACGTTTTATACTACCTTATTTTAGTATAATTATTACTTTTTCCTTTATTATCATTCAACCTTGGGATGATAAATTTATGTTAATTGGTCTCGTATTATCACTTATTTTGTTATTCTTGCGGCAACTTTACATGTGGAAAGATAATCAAGCACTAATCCTTACATATGAACAGTTGACTACACAACTAGAGGATGAAGTTGAAGAAGGTGCATTTGCATTATCAAAAAGTGAACAACGCTATAAGTCTTTATTCGAAGATCATCCCGATGCCGTTTTCTCTTTAAATATGAATGGCATTTTTCAACAATCTAATAAGGCTTGCGAAAGCTTATTTACTGCCTATTATTGCCAAGTGGCAAGCTATTCTCTGGTACACTTCATTGATTCAAAAGACCACGAACTACTAAAGAAGGCTTTACAAATTACAAAGGAAGGTAGGCCACAAACGTTAGAAGTTCGGACAAAAGAACAAGAAGGCTATTATTATTATCTTCATATTACACTTATCCCTACTTTTATAAACAAAGAAGTGGTCGGAATGTTTGGGATAGCACGTGATATTACCACCTTATATGAAAAACAAAAACAAGTAGAACATTTAGCCTTTCACGATGCACTTACTGGATTACCAAATCGCCGAAAGTTCGAAAAAGATTTAAAAGCCATTTTAAATACAGCTCAAACTAACGCAAATGATGTCGCCGTCATATTCCTTGATTTAGATCGATTTAAAAAAATTAACGATAGACTTGGTCATGACGTCGGAGATTTATTATTAATTGAAGTAGCAAAAAGATTACGCGGTTGCTTGCGTTCAAAAGATATCGTCGCTCGTCAAGGTGGAGATGAGTTTACAATTCTATTACCAGAAATGTACTCAGAAAAAAGTGCAATTTTTATAGCTGAACAGATTTTAACTATTTTAAACAAACCATTCTTCATTCAAGGCGAAGAACTCTCTATTACACCAAGTATCGGAATTGCGATGTACCCTGATTATGGAACTGATGTAAATGAGTTAATGAAAAATGCTGATATGGCTATGTATCGTGCGAAAGCAAATGGAAAAAACAGATTTGTTTTCTTCTCAAAAGAAATGAGTATCGCTCAAAATGAAATTCAATTCTTAGAAGGTGAACTTTCAAAAGCATTACAACAAAATGAATTTTTCCTTGAATACCAGCCACAAGTAAGCACAAAAACAAAACAAATTATCGGTTTTGAAGCATTAATACGTTGGAAGCATCCAAAACTCGGTATCGTATCTCCTGCCCAATTTATCCCTCTAGCAGAGGAAACTGGTTTTATTATTGAACTTGGCAATTGGATTTTACGTACTGCCTGTTTAGAAGCAAAAAGATGGCATAATCAAGGTTTTTCTCACTTAAAAGTTGGTGTGAATTTATCTGTTGTTCAATTTAACCATGCAGATTTAATCCCAACTATTTCAAAGGTGTTGGAAGAGACAGAACTGAAACCAGAAGCACTAGATATTGAAATTACGGAAAGCATCGCAATTAATCAAAATCAATCTGTAGTTGCAAAACTAGAACAACTTCAAAATCTCGGTATTCAAATTTCAATCGACGACTTTGGTACTGGTTATAGTTCTTTAGCTTATTTAACAAAATATCCAATCAACACATTAAAAATCGCTCGAGAGTTTATTTGTGGAATTACAACTAGTCCTTTAGAAGAAGCAATTGTCTCTTCCATTATTACACTATCAAAAGAACTAAATTTAAAAGTGATTGCAGAAGGTGTAGAAACAGCAGAAGAATGGGAATTTTTACATAAACAAAATTGTGATCACATTCAAGGATTCTTTATTAGCAAACCTGTTTCTAGTAAAGACGTTTGGATGTTACTCCATAAAAAAACAACCGCCTAAGTAAGACGGTTGTTTTTTAATATTCAAAAGGTAAATCTTTAGCTAATTGTACCTCTTGATCGTTATGAGAAATTATATGGCTTTTCTCTAATGCCGTATCGCCTAATGAAATACCCCATGCCATCGCTAACGTTAATAAACTACCAATAAGTAATTTCTTCATATTCCATCACCCACATTTTTTATTTTAATATATCATGAAAATTTATCCCTATTATATGCAATTATGCATACCCATTTTTTAGGATATTTATCTACTGATTTTATTTACGAGCGCTTCTTTATATGCATGCATTTCTAATATATCAAAAAAGAAACTTGCCTTTTTATATGCATCTTCAACCTCTGCCTCATCGTACTCCAACTTTCCTAGACATTCACCTCTTTGATAATATAGCTGTCCAATTAATGCCATACTATTAATTCGGCATGATATTTCAATAGCTTTATTTACTTGA
This sequence comes from Bacillus sp. JKS001846, assembly GCF_900176455.1. Classification (NCBI taxonomy): domain Bacteria; kingdom Bacillati; phylum Bacillota; class Bacilli; order Caryophanales; family Bacillaceae; genus Bacillus; species Bacillus sp. JKS001846. The sequence continues at coordinate 449,123 of NZ_FWYG01000001.1, read as the reverse complement.
TAAAGTGACTCTTCATATTGATTATCTAAATATAATGCTTTTGCATGATTATATCTTACCTTCACTTCAAATTCTTCATTATCATGCAATACATCTAATTGTTTTAATATATCTTCAAATAACTCAATACTCTTCTTAAAATAGCTATTTTCAGCATAAATATTTGCAATCGCATTTTCTATATAAAGATTTTGGTATACGTCTATTCCAGCTAACTGTTGATTTAACAATTTTTTCAATTCTAAAATACAATATTCGTAATCGATTTTCTTTAATATGTAAGCTGCTACATGATATTGCCATTGAAGAAACTGCTGAAATTCAGGATGATATTCTTCCTTTTTCAGCTCATTCCATACTTTATTATAAATTTCTTTATATCTTTTTTGCTTACAAAGCATAATGATTTGATCTTTAAACTGTTTTTTTCTTTCAATATCAGAATAAATGAGTACCTCATAAAAATGAATAATGGGAACTTGTAATTTTGCTGCGATACCTTGCAATATATCCATACTTGGGTATACCGCGCCCGATTCAATCCTGCTCACTTCCGATTGATGACATATGTTCTCGGATAACTGTTTCTGTGTTAATCCTCTCATCACCCTAATTTTCTTAATTTCACTTCCTAATTTTTCTGCGTGCATACTTACTCACCATCCCATTAGAACAATCTAATTTTTTGAGTTGTCATACCACTACAATAATGTGAATTCGACAATTTTTGATATGAAATAATGCATAATATATATAAAATTCGGCAAATTTTTCATACAATTCATCTCACATACAATAATAGATTAGGAGTGTTATAGATGAATTATAGAAAACTTGCTAGTGCTTTCGTTACATTCGGTCTTCTTTGCCCTTTATCAACAGAAGCTATTCATGCTCAAGAATTAGACAAAGGTGCAGTCAAAGTTGAAATTGCTCAGCCTGGTTTAACAATCGGTAAATTAACACAACCTCAAAATGATACGAAAGAAAATATTGCTAAAAAGTATTTAAAAGGTGAGGTAAATGGGGCGAAAGCTCAACAAGAACAAGTCACTACTGAAAAAAATGTAGATTTCCAACCTACAAATAAAGAAACCAAAGAAAATCAAACCGAAGTTCGCCTTGCACAAACATATAAAAACTATAAAGTATATGGCCAAGATCTCATTGTAAAAGTAGATAAAAATGGAGTAATCACAACTGTTAGTGGTAAAGTTGTTCAAAATTTAAATCAACAACCTAATCTTACTATAACAAATTTTTTGTCGAAAAATGAAGTAAAATCTAAATTACGCGATATAGTTCAAATTCCAAGTGATGCAGTTGAGACAGAATTCTCTAGCGAAACCGTTGTTTATAAGAAAAAAGATGGCTATTATACATTCGCAACTGTTATTACATTTACTTATGAAAACAATGAACAAATTATAAACGGCAATGCTATAGTTGATTTAAAAACTGGCGAAGTACTTTTCCAAGAAAAATTCATTAAAAACAAAGAGAATAAGACTATAAATCAAGTAACATCACCTAGATTATCCCCCGCAAGTGAGCAAGGAACTGGGAAAAATGCACTTCAAGAAAACATCTCTTTCAATATTGCCAAAGGAACTGATGGAAAATTTTATTTAGCGGATTTATCACGCGGAAATGGTATTTATATTTATAATGCAAACTACGCCGATTCCCTCGGGGGATATAGTCAAGCTGGTTATCCAGGGACACTAATTTCAAGTAGTACTCCTAATTTTGCAGATAAAGAAGCCGCGGGCGCTATGAAGAACATGAGTGATATTTACGATTACTTTAAGAAAGAACATAATCTAAAAAGTTACGACAATAAAGATTCAAAAGTTGTCGCTAGTGTACACGGTTTTGATTCTACTGAAGTTAGTGATGGTGTAAAAGAAGACTATGTAAATGCATTTTGGCATCCCGCTTGGAACCAAATGGTATTTGGTGATGGTTTAGACGGAAAACTAACATCCGCTCTTGATGTAACAGCTCATGAATTTGGACATGCTGTATTTAGTGGCACGACGAAAAATAAAGTCGTGAGATATCCAAGCGCTGAAACATCTGCACTAAACGAGGGATTAGCGGATTTCTGGGGTACACAAATCGAATATTACGTAAAGAAAGATAAAGGAAACTGGATTATGGGCGATACATTAGGTGGCCTAACAATTCGTGATATCCCAAGGGAAATTGGTGACGGCGGTCATAAACTATATACAAATTTACAAGATTTCTATAACGATGGTAATAATCAAGAATCACACGTGAATTCTGGTATTATCAGTCACGTATTATATCAATTAGCTGAAGGTAAAACATATAACAGTGTTGCTGTCCAAAAACAAGGCAATGAAAAAGTAAGTAAAGTTGTTATGCGTGCATTGCAAAATTATGCAACTTCCGCTGAAGACTTTGAATCACTTCAATCTCACATCGTACAAGCTGCAAAAGATTTATATAGCACTGCCGTATCAAATGAATTTGCAAAGGCATTTGAAGCACACGGTTACAAACCGTTACAAAAAGTAAATCAAGTAATAGAAGTACAATAATTATAAAAAGAAGGTTACCTCTCATAGGTAACCTTCTTTTTATATCCAACCCTTTTCTTCCGCAATTGTAATTGCTTCAATTCTATTTTTCGCATCAAGCTTCGCTAATACTTCAGAAATATAATTACGTACTGTACCCGGCGAAAGATAAAGTGCCTTCGCAATTTCGTTTGCCGTCTTTCCTTCTTTCGCAAGCAACAATACCTCCTTTTCGCGATCTGACAACGGATTTTGCTCCTGCCATAGGCCGAACATTAAATCTTGGGAGACCTCTCGTTTTCCCTTCATTACATTACGAATTGCTGCCGCTAAATCTTCACTTGGGCTATCCTTTAATAAATAGCCGTGCACACCAGCTTTCATTGCTCTTTCAAAATATCCCGGCCGTGCAAATGTTGTTAAAATCATTACTTTGCATGATGATTTTTCTTTCTTTAACGCTTCAGCAACATCTAATCCACTTTGAATCGGCATTTCAATATCCATAATACTTATATCCGGTTTTAACGATTCAATTAATTTTAGCGCCTCTTCCCCGTTTGCCGCTTGTCCAATTACTTCGATATCATCTTCTAGATCAAGCAGAGCCCCTAACGCACCACGAAGCATCCGCTGATCTTCTGCAATAATAATTCGGATCATGCCCTCACCTCATCTTTTCCTGTTCTAATAACAACTGGAACTTTTACTGTTAACAACGTCCCTGGATTGATTGTACCTAGTTCAACAAATCCATCAATAAGAGCAATTCGTTCTTTCATGCCGCGAATACCATTTCCATCATGATTTTGATCTGTTAAACCAATTCCGTTATCTTCTACTTTCAAAATTAGTTCACCTTGTGATTCTAATACAGAAACTGCGCACCGCGTCGCCTTACTATGTTTTACAACATTTGTAACGGCCTCACGTAAACACATCCCGACAATATTTTGTTCAATTGGTGATAACGAGCTCGATCTTGCTTCTTGCCTCACTTCTAATTCAATGTTAGCTGCTTGTAAGATTGCTTTTATTTGCTCTAGCTCTTCTTCTACCGTAATCATACGCATATCAGAAATTAATTCTCTCAGCTGTTTTAAGGCTGTACGAGACGTTTGTGTAATTTCCTTCGCTTCCGCACTTGCACGCTCCGGATTTTTCACAATTAACTTCTCTACAAGCTGGCTTTTCAAAGTAATAAGAGATAACGTATGCCCTAATGTGTCATGAAGATCTCTTGCAATCCGCTGCCGTTCTTCACGTTTTACTAAGTCTTTAATTTGCTCGTTCGCCTCATCTAATTGATTTCTTAACATCTTTTTCTGATTAAAATTACGCATACCAAATGGCGTAAGAAGCATTAAAATAAACATCGGGACGATATTTACTAAACTTGTTGGTGTTAGTTGATTCATATTTACAAATACAAATGCTCCAAGCATTACAGCTAACAAACAGAGTAATACCCGAAATACTTTCTTACTTGGTGCAAATCCCATCGCACTTGCCGTGAAAAAGCCAAAGAATATCATGAAGGGATTATAAAATAAAGCAAATAAAAAGATGAGTATCATTTGAATGCATGCCCATAAAATAAACGTCTTCTGAACAAAATATAGCTGACGGTATGTGATAATAAAAAGTATCAACATACCGCTTCCTAGCACAAGCTTCCATCCTGATGCTTGTGCTAAATGGTAAATTGGAAATAATAAATAAACAAGCCACATGTACGGAAAAAATCCCATATGTTTCGGAAAAATCTCAATCCTCTTCTTCTCTATCATTTATACCGCTTCCTGTCTTTTTCTTATATATATTGATACTACAACAAATATAAGGAAATAACCTCCTAATACCGCGATATTTTCCCATCCAATTGATTTTCCAGCTACAATATCCCACGCACCACTTCCGAAATGGTATGTTGGTGTCCATTCACCAATCGTTCTTAATATTTTGGGGAATACTTCAATCGGCATCCATAACCCGCCAACTATAGCTAAACTCATATTTAAAATATTTGCTAAGCCAGCAGCTGCGTCCGCCTTCTTAATGGAACCTATTACTGTTCCTAACGCTAAAAATGGTGTTACCCCTAACAATAACCATAACCCCGCACCAATCCATTGCCCTACCGTTAACTCAACATGATTAATTAGTATCCCTGCAATAAAGATAACTAATATTGAAAAAGCATTTACTACTGTTTGAGCGATAATTTTCGCTGTTAAATATGCTCCCTCTGGAAGCGGTGTAATTTTTAAAAGATGTGTCCATCCTTGCCCTTTTTCCTGAGAAAGTCTCACACCGAAACTAAAGAGTGCAGTCCCTACAATACTGAAAGTTGCCATCGAAATTAAATAATGTGCTTTCCACGCATCTCCGTTTTGTGGTACTTGAACAACATTTGTAAAAATGTAGTAAAACATAACAGGCATTAATAATGAGAAAAAGATAAATAATTTATTGCGGAATGTACGTAAAATTTCTATTTTGCACTGCATCCATAACGCTCTCATGCGATTTCCTCCTTCTGATTTGCGACAAACTGTTCAAATGCCTCATCAAGGCTTCCACGTTCAACTGAAACATCTGTTACAGGTAAACTCCTTTGATAAATGGCTTTTAAAGTTGCATCCGTATCCTCCGTTGTTAAAATGAAGCGTCCTTCGTTTGACTTTACTTCTGTTACATTTGGTAATTCCTTTAGTAATTTTGTAGGAATGCTTTCCTTTGAGTAAAATGTAATTGTTTTTCTCGAAATCGTTGCTTTCATTTCGTCTGGTGTACCATCTGCGATAATCTTTCCGTTCGCAAATAATAAGATACGATTTGCTAAAGCATCTGCTTCTTCTAAATAATGCGTCGTTAAAATAATCGTTTTCCCTTCACTTGCTAACTTTCGAATCGTTTCCCAAAACGTTCTTCGAGACGTAATATCCATTCCGACTGTCGGCTCATCTAAAAATAACAAATCCGGATTTCCCGCAAGTGCAAGCGCAAAGTTTAACCTTCTTTTTTGCCCACCTGATAATTTCTCACATCTTTGCTTTCGCTCTGATTCTAAATTTGCTAACTGCAGTAACGTTTCTTTCTCTATAGGATTCGTATAATAACTACGGAATAACTCAATTGCCTCTTCCACCGTAATACTATCAATGACACTTACTTCTTGCAGCATCGCACCGAGGCTATTACGAACATCTCTATGCTTTGGACTCTTTCCAAATATAGAGACCTTACCTTCCGTTGGTTCCTTTAATCCAAGCATCATCGACATCGTCGTTGTTTTCCCCGCACCATTTGGACCAAGCAACGCTACTATTTCCCCTTTATTTACATGAAATGAAACATTATTTACTGCGTTTTTATGTTTAAATGTTTTAGAAACATCATTTACTTCAATAATCTTTTCCATCTCTCCACCCCCGCTGTTTCTTATATTTACATTGTATTCCTTGGAAAACTTAGGAAACAGTATGATGCGTCATGACATCGATATGACAATTGTCATGTATTCTTTATGAGAGGAATCAACCTGCATACCGCAAGCGAGTAGCAGGACGAAAATAAACATGATACAATCGGATAAGATATATATTCGAGGAAGGACAGTGGTTTTCATGATTATTCGTAATGAACAAGATTTAGAAGGCTTACGAAAAATCGGCCGCATCGTTGCGCTTGCACGTGAAGAAATGAAAAAACAAGCGAAGCCAGGTATGACAACGAAAGAGCTTGATTTGATCGGTAAAAAAGTATTAGATGAGCATGGTGCTATTTCTGCACCTGAAAAAGAATATGATTTTCCAGGTGTAACTTGCATTAGTGTAAATGAAGAAGTTGCTCATGGTATTCCAGGAGATCGTGTATTAAAAGAAGGCGACTTAGTAAACGTCGATGTATCCGCTGCACTTGATGGCTATTATGCAGATACAGGCATTTCATTTGTTCTTGGAGAAGACGAGGCAAAAGAAAAACTTTGCCAAGCAGCGGTTGATGCATTTTGGGCAGCAATGAAAAAGGTTAGAGCTGGCTCAAAACAAAATCAAATTGGTCGTGCTGTTTCAAACTTCGCACATAAAAGTGGATACAATGTTATCCAAAACTTAACTGGTCACGGCATTGGTCTTAGCTTACATGAAGCACCAAATCACATTTTAAGTTACTATGACCCAATGGATAATGCGCTTCTAAAAGACGGTCTTGTTATCGCTGTAGAACCGTTCATCTCTATGAAAGCTGATCATATTATTGAACGTGGTGACGATGGTTGGACATTCGTTACACCAGATAAAAGTCTTGTTGCACAATGTGAACATACCGTTGTCGTAACACGCGGTGAACCAATAATCTTAACAGAAATCTAATACCAAAAACGGCTGTTTTGTAGATTTATTCCACATAAAACAGCCGTTTTTTATTTTTGGGAAAATATGTGAACTAGTGTTGAACTCTTTATCATTTAAGTATATAATCTTTAGCGGAGGTTACTTAAGCTTATCTTTACTAAAAAGATATTGTAACTAAGGAGTAAAACACCTTCTTTCCTATTGTTTAAACAGGCTCAAAAATGACCGTAGTAACGTGTTAGTCGAATATTCTGTAATCCTTATATTTCTCTAACAATGTAAGAAACTATCACCTTTCAACTTCGGTCCACTAATCGCACAACTCTCTTTAGACAAAATAAATGACTATTTTCAAAGTACATATTGTCTTCATTCTGACCAAAACCAACCCTATCTAGATTTTTATTTCCACATAACTTTAAGGCAAAAATAAGCCTTCACAAAGGGATACACTACATTGGTTAGTATGTATCGTAAAACTTACCTTTATAACCATTCTTTTTTACTAGATATACATGAAAACTATCTCACATATAAAGGTCTGATATCATTATTTATATCAGTATTTTTTTCGACATTTTTTGTCGAATTGTGTATATTTCCATAGAACTGTGTAAATATACATTTTGTTTTACGTTAAATAATATTGCTTTGAACATAATTCTGTTTGTCTGAGAACGCGTATAGAAACGGAGGGATAACAAAAATAAATAGCTTATAACAAATACTTTTAATATTCCATTTGTTCATGTGGAATAAGTCCCCAATGGACAAATGAATGTTCAGAGGAGGAAAAATGAAAAAACTTTTTAATGTATGTTTAATTGTATTCGTACTATTTTCGCAACTTGCTAGTTTTCCATACAATCAAGTAAGAGCGGAAACCTTAACAGGAGATTCCTTATTTGACACTGTTGAAATGAAAGATGCGACGAATCATATTATTGACGAATCAAAAAATCCTAACAATTTAATAAAGATAGGATCAACCATTCAAGTAGAATACGCTTGGTCAATAAAGGATCAACAAGTTGCACACGCAAATGATACAGCAGTAGTTCAAATACCACTTGCATTAAAAGTATCTAAAGATTTGCAAGGGGATTTAGTAACAGATCAAAAAAATATTGGTCAATATTTTATAACAGCTAAAGATAATAAATTAAAATTAATATTTAATGATCAAGTAGAAAATTTGAAAGACGCTAAAGGAAAAATTAAAGTTGATACCGTGTTTAACCCAACTTTAAAACCTGGGGAAAAATCAGTTCAAATCGCTTTTCCTTTAGGAACAATGGTTCAGCCTATATCAGTTCCTGTTCAAGTAGAAAACTCTAAAGAAGATGGCACCAAACAGGATACTAATAAACAAGCGCAAGATCCAGTAGCTAAACCTGTTACTGACAATCCGGAGCAAGATCCAGCAACTAAAACTGTTACTGATAATCCGGAACAAAACCCAGCAACTAAAACTGTTACCGATAATCCGGAACAAAACCCAGCAGCTAAAACTGCCACTGATAATCCGGAACAAAACCCAGCAGCTAAAATTGCTACTGACAATCCAGAACAAAAGCTATCAAGCGACCCTGCTGAGAATACAAATTCAGGTCCAAAGCAAATAACAACAAACATTTTAACCGGTGTAAAGTTGACGGATAAAGACGGAAAACCATTTATAGAGGATAACCGTCCAAGTACAGATTCCCCTGCCAATATTGAGTTTACATGGGAACTTTTAAAATCAATGAATGTGAAAAATGGAGATTACTATATTTTTGATCTTCCTAAACATTTTAAGATTTACAATACAATTAACAGTCCTTTATATGATAGTGAAAACCATCAAATTGGTAATTTTACTGTTACAAAAGATGGAAAAGTCACGATGACATTCAACGATTATGTTGAAGAGCATCCAGATGTTGCTGGTAACCTACAATTAAAGACAGAATTTAATAAAGCTGAAATTAAAGGTACAACAACACAAGAAATTCCTTTCCCGATTAAAGATAAGGATGTTTCTATTACAGTTGACTTTAAGCCTAATGTACAAACAGCTACGAATAAAAAGGGTTTACCTGATAGACCAATTAATACAAATGAAATTAATTGGAAAGTAGAGATGAACAAAACGAAAGACACCCTTAAAAACGCTGTTTTTAAAGATAACATTCCACAAGGTACAAGCTTAAATAAAGATTCTATTAAAGTTTATTATTTAGAAGTTGATGTTAATGGGAATGTAACGCGTGGTGCAGAAGCCGAGCCAACAGATTACAATATTATTTCATCAGATGGCTCAAAATTGGAGATTGCTTTCAAAGATTCTATCAATAAAGCATATCAAATCGAATATGCCACAAAAATTACTGATGAAAATATTAAAAGTTTCCGAAATAACGTTACGATAACGAGTGATAATCAAAAGCAACAAAACGCAAGCTCTACTGTAACGGTTTCTCGTGGTACACACTTAAATAAAACAAGTAAATATGATCCAAAGACGCAAACAATTGAGTGGACAATTACTTACAATGGTGATCAAAGAGAGATCAAAAAAGCAGATGCGATTTTAAAAGATATTTTTGACGATACACACGAACTAGATGCAAATTCTATTGTTGTAAAAAACGCTTCATATAATGAAAAAGGAACGCTTGTAACAGGAGACGCTGTTAATAATTACACTGTAAGTAACAAGAAGAATGGATTCGATTTACAGTTTAATGATGATATTAATAGTGCTTATGTGATTACCTATAAAACCAAGCCAACTAATAAAGTTATAGAAGATGGAAAAGTAAAAAATAAAGTTACAGCTGATAATGATTCAAGTAAAGAAAATGAAGCTAGCTTCAAGCAGCAAAATATTATTAAATCTAATAATAAAGCTGAAACAAATTATAAAGACAAAACAACAACTTGGACAATTATAGTAAATAATAACAACTATCCATTAAACAACGCGATTATTACGGACACCTTTGATCATGGTGGATTACAATTAAAAGATAAGAAACTAGAAATTAAAGACGGAAATTATACCCTTCAAGCTGGGACTGACTATGTTTTAGATGTAACAGATAAAGGCTTCAAAATTACTCTTATAGGTACGTATCAGTCTAATATGACAAAGACATTAGTCGTAAAATATACGACAGACTTTGATTATACAAAGCTAGAAAGTGGTAAAACTTCATTTAAAAATACAGGTAACCTTTCTTGGATAGATACGGATTCTAATCCACAATCAAATAAAGTTGAAGCTAATTTCGATCCTGATACTTTCACAAAGGCAAATGGTTATAAATACGGTTCTTATAACGCCCAAACGAAGGAAATTACTTGGATAATAGGCTTTAACTATAATAATGTTGAGATTAAAGATCCTTATGTTATAGACGTCATACAAGATAAACAAAAGTTAGTGCCTGGATCCATTGAAGTGCGCGATATGATTTTAAATAGAAATCCTGATAATGCACAACCTGGTAATGCTGTACCAACTGAGAAATATGAACTTGAAGAACCTACAGAGAACAATAAAAACACCCTAAAGGTTCATTTTAAACAATCAATTAATTCACCTTACTATATTATCTTTAAAACAAGCCTTGATGGTGAACTTATCCAAGGCACCTACAAAAACGAGGCAGATTTAAAAGATGGCTCTAAAATCGTAAACACCCTTACAGGTGACACTCAAGTAAATAAAGGTGGCAGCTTCGTTACTAAAAAAGCTGTGCAAGACGACAACTATATTAATTGGAGTATCGCAATTAACGAAAGCCAATCAACCATTGCAGATGCCGTTGTAACAGATGACCCAACCGAAAATCAGGTAATTGTGGAAGATTCATTCCACTTATATCCTACAACTGTTGATCCATATGGAAATTTAACAAAAGATACAGTAAACGAATTAAAAGAAGGAACAGACTATAAACTCAAAATAACAACAGACAATAATACCGGAAAACAACATTTCGAAATTGCCTTCTTGAAAAAAATTGATCGAGCTTATATTTTAGAATATCGCTCACTTATTAATGCAGACGATAAAGAAAAAGTAAGTAATAAAGCGAAAATCACAGGCAATAAGTTGACAGTTAAAAACACAGAAACTACTGAAACGATTGAAGTGAGAATGTCTTCTGGTTCAGGCGGAGGATCTGCTACTAAAGGCCGTGGAAACCTTGAAATTATAAAGGTAGATAACGACAATAAAAACGCACTATTAGCTGGGGCAGAATTTACTTTATACGATCGTACAGGTAAAACTGTTATCCGTAAAATTACAACAGACAAAGACGGTATCGCTAAATTTAATAATTTAAAACGCGATAAGTATTTATTAAAAGAAACAAAGGCTCCTGAAGGCTATGTAATTAGCTGGGATTTAAAACAAGGGAAAATTGTTGAACTTGGTACACAAGAGACTACAACATATAAACTTGCAAATAAGAAGTTTGTCGGTAAAGTAGTTTTAACAAAGTCTGATGACCTGAATAAAAACGTCACACTGCAAGGTGCCGTTTTCACACTACTTGATAAAGACCAAAAAATAATTTCAGAACACGAAAAATTAACAACAAATGATAAAGGACAAATTACTGTAGATAATTTAAAACCAGGAACATACTACTTAAAAGAAATAAAGGCTCCTGAGCATTATCAATTAGATGATCGACTTATTGAATTTACAATCGAGGAAGATCAAACAACAGTAATTAATAAAACGGCCCAAAACAGCTTAATTAGAGGCTCAGCTATCCTAACAAAAGTTGATAAAGAGGGTAATACTTTAGAAGGTGCTGTATTTAGTGTACGGGACCAAAATAACAAAAGAATTCCTGGTTATACCAAATTAACGACAAATGGTAACGGACAAATCGAAGCGAAAAATTTACTTCCTGGAGAGTACCAATTTGTTGAAGAGAAAGCACCTGAAAATTATGAAATAGATAAAAAACCGCTTAAATTTACAATTGATAAAAGCCAACAGAAAGCACTTACTGTTACCGCGACAAATCACCTCATTAAAGGTGGTGTCACTTTAACGAAAGTCGATGATGTCGATGGCACTGCCCTTGAAGGTGCTGTATTTAAAATTGTCGATGCGAATGACGAGAAACAAGTAATTCGTGAAAATATAAAAACAGGTTCAGATGGAAAAGTTACCGTTAAAGATCTAGAGCCTGGTGTTTATAAATTTATCGAAACAGAAGCTCCTAAGGATTATACGTTAAGTACAAACCCTATCGAGTTTACAATTGATAAAAGCCAACAAGCTCTTGCTACTGTTACGGCAAATAACAGCTTAAAAACGGGCGAAGTTGAATTATTAAAAGTTGATGAGTTTGGTGAGAAAAAACCACTTGAAGGTGCAGTATTCAAGCTTGTCGATACAAATAATAATGACGTTTCCCCTTACACTAACTTAACTACTGATAAAAACGGTAAAGTTAAAGTTAGTAACCTACGTCCTGGTACGTATAAATTTATTGAAATAGCTGCTCCTGAACATTACGTTTTACGAGCAGAACCTATTAAATTTACAATCGATAGAAGTCAGAAAGAAACTCTACTTGTGAAAGCTGAAAATGCTTTAAAACCAGGAGATGTTGAATTAACAAAAGTTGATGATATCGATGGTACAGCTCTTGAAGGTGCTGTATTTAAAATTGTTGATGCTAATGATGAAAAGAAAGTCATTCGCGAAAATGTAAAAACTGGTGCGGATGGTAAAGCTATCGCTACTGGCTTACGCCCTGGCGATTATAAATTTATCGAAGTAACAGCACCGAAGTATTACGACAAAAATACAAAACCAATTAAATTTACGATTACAGAAAGTCAAACAACTCAGGCTACTGTTACCGCTAAAAACAGCTTAACAAAAGGCGGTATTGAATTAACAAAAGTGAATGCTGCAGATGAAAAGGAAACACTTGAAGGTGCAGTATTTAAAATCGTTAATAGAGATACTAATGAAGATGTTCGTACGGACCTTGTTACGAATAGTAAAGGAATGCTAGTTGTAGATGACTTACGTCCTGGTAACTATGAACTTATCGAAACAAAGGCTCCAACTTATTACGATGTAAATGTAGAACCAATTGAATTTACAATCGAAAAAGGACAACAAAAACTCCTTCCACTTACATTTAAAAATAGTTTAACGAAAGGAAAAGTTAAACTTATTAAAGAAGATGATGTGGAAAGTAGTAAAGCTCTTGCCGGCGCTGTATTCACATTGCAAGACGCAACTGGCAAAGAAATTATGAAAGATTTAACAACAGATGATCACGGAGTATTAGTTATTCCTGATTTAGCACCAGGGGATTATCAATTTATCGAAACAAAAGCCCCTGAACATTATAAATTAGACAAAACACCTATTAAGTTCACAATTAAAAAAGGTAGTAAGGAAGATCTTCCTATCCCTGTTACTGTAAAAAATAGTTTACTTACAGGTGGCGTCACTTTAACAAAAGTTGATGATGTTGATGGCACTACTCTTGAAGGTGCAGAATTTATAATCGTTGACGCTCATGATACTAAAAAGGTAATTCGAAAAGGTTTAACGACTGATAAAAACGGTAAAATTACTGCTTCTGATTTACGTCCTGGAGACTATCAATTTATTGAAGTAAAAGCTCCAAAAGACTATACCTTAAGCAAAGACCCTATTCCGTTCACTATCGAAAAAAGTCAAAAAGAGAATATTACTGTTACCGCTACTAACGGTTTAAAGAAAGGTGCAGTAACATTAACAAAAATTGATGACATCGATCGTACGATGCTCGAAGGTGCAATCTTTAAGATTGTGGATATGAATGGTAAGGAAGTTCATACGAATCTTGTTACAGATAAAAACGGAAAAATTTCTGTTTCTGATTTACGCCCTGGAGACTATCAGTTCATTGAAACAAAAGCTCCTGAGCACTATGTATTAGATGAAACAACGATTCCATTTACAATTGAAAGAAATCAAACGAAAGAGATCAATGTTACAGGCAAAAATGCTTTGAAAAAAGGTAGCGTTGAACTAACAAAGATTGACGATATTGATATAAATACAAAACTTTCTAACGCCGTATTTAATTTATTAGATGCAGACGGTGAGCTAGTTGAAGAAGGCTTAAAAACAAATGCTGAAGGTAAAATTGTTGTTGAAAATCTACGTCCTGGTACGTATCAATTCGTTGAAACAATTGCTCCTGAACATTACGATTTAGATAAAAAACCTATCGTATTTACAATTAAAAAGAGCCAAACTGAAACTCTTCATATCACTGCTACAAATGCTCTAACAAAGGGTGCAGTTAAACTTTCTAAAGTAGACGATATTGATGGCACTGTTCTTAAAGATGCAGTATTTAAAATTGTTAATATGAACGGTGATGTAGTTCATAAAGACCTTGTTACAAATGAACAAGGAATAATCGAAATTAACGACCTACGTCCTGGTGATTACCAATTCATCGAAACGAAAGCTCCTAAGCATTACGTTTTAGATGAAACACCAATCAAATTCACTATTGAAAAAGGACAGAAGAAAGTTATTTCTTTAACTGCTACAAATAGCTTAAAACAAGGTAGTATCGAATTACTTAAAGTTGATGATTTAAACACTCAAACAAAACTTGCCGATGCGGTATTTAATTTACTAGATCAAGATGGCAAAGTACTTAAAACAGATTTAAAAACAAACAGTGAAGGTAAAATCGTTATCGAAAATTTACGTCCTGGTACGTATCAATTCGTTGAAATAACGGCTCCTGAACACTATGATTTAGACAAAAAACCAATTATATTTACAATTGAAAAAAGCCAAAAAGATATTGCTACCGTTACTATGAAAAATAGTTTAACAAAAGGCGGCGTGGAACTTTCTAAAGTGGATGACGTCGATGGCACTACTCTTGAAGGCGCAGTATTTAAAATTGTGGATATGAATGGCACTGTAATTCGCAAAGATCTTGTTACGAATCAACAAGGTAAAATTAGCGTTTCTGACCTACGTCCTGGTGATTATCAATTCATCGAGACAACGGCTCCGAAACACTATGATTTAAACAAAGAGCCAATTCCATTCACAATCACAAAGAGCCAAGCTGATCCTATCTCCGTTACAGCTACAAATAGCTTAACGAAAGGCACTGTGGAACTTTCTAAAGTAGATGATGTAGATGGTACTGCTCTTAAAGGTGCGATATTTAAAATTACTGATATGAATGGTAACGACATTGGCACTGAGCTTACAACAGATGTACATGGAAAAATTTCTGTTTCTGATTTACGTCCTGGGGACTATCAGTTTATTGAAACGAAAGCTCCTGAACACTATAAATTAGATAGTACACCTATTAAGTTTACAATTAAGAAAAGCCAAAAAGAAAAGCTCCAAGTTACTGCTACAAATAGCTTAACTGAGGGTGCTGTAGAATTAATAAAAGTGGATGATATAAATCCAGATACAAAACTTTCTGATGCAGTGTTTAACATCATCGATGCGAAAGGTAAAATTGTTCGCACTGATTTAACTACTGATAAAGATGGGAAGATTTCAGTTTCTGATTTACGTCCGGGAGATTATCAGTTCATTGAAACGAAAGCTCCAACTGGCTATGATTTAAACGTTAAACCAATTCCTTTCACAATTACGAAAGGACAATCTCAGGTTACCTCTGTTACAGCCTTAAATAGTTTAACAACAGGTTCAATTGAGTTAACTAAAGTTGATATTGATCACCATGGAACACTTGAAGGTGCCATTTTCAATATTTTAGACCAAGATGGAAAAGTCATCCGAGAAGGTTTAAAAACAGATCAACACGGAAAAGTAATCGTAAATGATTTGAAACCTGGTAATTATCAATTAGTAGAAACAAAGGCTCCTAAAGGCTATCAATTAGATGCATCACCAATAAACTTTACAATTGATAAAGCCCAAGCTAAGCCACTACAAATTACAGTTTCAAATAAAAAAATTGAATCTTCTTCAGGTGGAGATGACAAGCCAATTACTCCTCCAAATAAAGAAGATAACAAAGGCAATGAAACATCTGAGAAACACGAAAACGGAACTTCCGAAGAAACATCGAATAAAACAGATAACAAACAGCAAGATGATCGAAATACGGATAAGCACCTTCCAAATACAGGTCATAAAGAAGACCCTACACAAACAGTAGGTATTGTTCTTCTACTAGCTGGATTATTAAGTATTTTAGCTACAAAACGCAAAAAAAATTATTAATAATTTTTTCACATCCAATCAATCTCTCAATTGATTGGATGTTTTTTTATACAAAAAGGACGATACATAAAGTATCGTCCTTTTAACGGGGTGAGGCTGCCCAAAAGTACGGAAAACCTTTGAACAGCCTCTTATTTTCATATGGATGCCTTACATATATCACTGATAATAATTATGAAATGCGGAAACATAATTACCATCAACTGATTCAAACATGAGAAATGAAACCCTACAGTGGTTCCATTCCTCTACATAATCTAAAGTTTGGGTACACTAGATTCATGCAATGTAGGAGCTTTCAGAGTAGAAAGCGAACCTTCGTTTAAAATGATAGCATACATATCTCCCTCAAAAATATGCAAATATGCATATATCGTTTTTTTATTTCTCAATGTCAGAATATTGAAAAATAAAAGGTGTGAAGGTAAAATAAAGTCATTATCCGTCTTCTTTTGTCAGTCAGAGAGAATAGAAGAATAGGAGAGGAAAAAATGAGAAAATTATTGAAACAAAAAATAGTAAGCTCTTTGCTTGCTGTATCACTTGCTGTTAGCTTAGCTCCAATTGGGCAAGCAAAAGCGGATTCCACGTCAGAGGTTACACAAACTCCATCTATTACAAAACAGATTGATCCAAACCGCGCGATTGAACATGTTCGTTTCTTATCTGAAACAATTGGTCCTCGCCCCGGTGGAACAAAATCCGAAGAATGGGCTTCTCGTTACATTGGTATGCAGCTTAAATCAATGGGCTATGACGTAGAATATCAACCATTTCAGGTGCCCGATCAATACGTTGGATTCATTGAATCACCCCTATCAACAAAACGTAATTGGCAAGCTGGTGCCGCTCCTAATGCACTAATTTCTACAGAAGCTGTTACAGCTCCCCTTATCTTTGTTCAAGGTGGGACAAAATTAGAAGATATTCCAAATGAAGTAAACGGTAAAATTGTTTTATTTGAAAGAGGAACGACAGTTACCGACTATAATAAACAAGTTGAAAATGCTGTTAGCAAAGGTGCAAAAGGTGTTCTTTTATACAGTTTAATTGGCGGACGCGGAAATTATGGACAAACCTTCAATCCCCACCTAATGAAAAAGCAATCTATCCCTGTCTTTGGTCTTGCTTATGCGCAAGGAAATGCATTTAAAGAAGAAATCGCTAAAAAGGGGACAACAATTCTTTCCCTAAAAGCGAGACATGAATCTAAATTAACATCTCTAAATGTTATCGCCAAAAAGAAACCAAAAAAGAGTACAGGTAATGAAAAAGCAGTCGTTGTAAGCTCGCACTATGATAGTGTTGTCGGAGCACCTGGCGCAAATGATAATGCTTCTGGAACTGGATTAGTATTAGAACTAGCTCGTGCTTTTCAAAATGTAGAAACTGATAAAGAAATTCGCTTTATTACCTTTGGTTCTGAAGAAACTGGATTACTTGGTTCGGATTATTACGTGAATAGTCTATCCCAAAAAGAACGCGACCGTATTTTAGGTGTCTTTAACGCCGACATGGTTGCAACAAATTATGATAAAGCAAAGAATTTATATGCTATGACACCTGATGGCTCTACAAACTTTGTAACAGACGCTGCCTTGCAAGCAGGTAAACAACTAAATAATAACCTCATCCTACAAGGTAAATTCGGTTCTAGTGATCATGTTCCATTTGCTGAAGCTGGTATTCCTGCTGCTCTATTCATTTGGATGGGTGTCGATAGTTGGAATCCATTAATCTATCATATTGAGAAGGTATACCATACACCTCAAGATAACGTATTAGAAAACATTTCACCTGAACGAATGAGAATGGCATTAGACGTTATCGGAACAGGAGTTTATAACTCGCTTCAAAAACCTGTTCCTCAAACTGAACAGAAAGCTGCTTAATCATTTAAAAGACCACTGATTTTATCGGTGGTCTTTTATTGAGAAAAAATATATATGCATAAAAGCATATTTTATCCTACCCATTATCGTATACAATATTAATTGTAACAAAACTGATTACAACTAATAAGGAGGCTTTTTCTATTATGAAAAAAATGATTTTAGCAGGTGCATTAACTTTAGCAGGAATTACTGGAGCTACTGCGTTTATTCCTGAAACAAAAGTCGCTGCTGCCGCTCAAGAACAAAGCTTTACAAAATTTTATTCTTTGCAAACTGGAGGTAGTTCTGAACAAGAACCTATTTTCCTTCAAAAAGGACAAGAACTAACAATTCATCCTAACAGCAAAACTCCTAGTTACAGTGTTTATGACTCAAATCATAACCTAATTGGACGTTATTCTGATGGTTACGGCCGAATTTTCACTGCAAAAACAGATGGAAATATGTATGTTCAATTTCATGCACCTTACGTTTACTATAGTCCTGTTAGTTTTTCTGTTACTTATACTATTCAATAAAAAAGAGGTCCTTTATAGGGCCCCTTTTATTTCTCTTGCCAATTCACTTTTACAAATCCATCTTTTACTGTTAATCCGCTTATATTCAATACATATTCTTCATTTGCTTTTAAAGTAACTGTAAAAGTACCTTTTTTCGATTCACAAATTTCCTTTAACTCTTTTATACCTTCTCCTTGTCTTTCATACACACTAAAACATAAGTTTCCTCGTTTTGCATCTGTCTCATAAGAAAATGTCACTTCTGTATCCTTTTCATACTGAAATTCAATATCCTTACTGGCAATATCCCATGATGAGAATTTTGCCTCATAACTTGTTTTCCCTTGCTTCTCATTTGCTAAATATATATCCCCGGCTCTCCATGCATCATCTAACGTTTGTGCAAAAGTAAAAGCACTAAGTAATACAAACATTGTGCTTGCCAATATCGCAACTAATGTTACTTTCTGTTTTTTAACAAAATTCACCTTACATTCTCCTTCAACCTTCTTTTTACTTCTTCTTACCATATATAATAAAAACCCAATAAAGAATGGCAATATAACTGCTAAAATACTCCATCCTTTGCTCATTTGATGTGCTTTAGCATCTGTATATACCCATGATGCAACACATATTAAAAGTGCTATAAAAGCTAAAAACATCGTCACTCCAGCTACTTCAAATAGTACAAACGGATTAGCGAACTCTTTCATGTAATCTATACTCCTTCTTTAAAAATGACTGTATTACAACATATATCGGAATGTATACATGCATCATAATCACAATGGCTATCAACATAGGAATTTTATAATCCAAATGTGTGACAAATTGTTCTATAACAATTGTTAACAAAACAATCCAAATGGTGTGAATACAAATCATCCATTTCCTCTCTAACTTCTGAGCCTTTCGCACGCCCTGCTTCGTGTTATTTATTAGCTCTTCGCTTGGAGTTATCTCTTCTGCTAAGCTACTCTTTACCTTCTGTTCAAATTTATCTTCTGTCATAAACGAACCCCTCCAAATGTTCTCGCATTTGCTTCTTCGCATAATTAAGGCGATATTTCACTGTACCAATCGGTATATTTAATATTTCGCTCATTTCTTTATAAGAGTATTGTTCATAATAGTAGAGTACGAGCACGGTTTTATATTTTTCATTCAATAGCTGTATAACTTCCCGTATCATTTCCGCTTCCACTTTTTGAATAAATTCTTCTGATATATTCACATCATCTGCGAAATCTATTTCTCCACCATCTTCTTTATGAAATAAATCTAAGACGCGATCTTTCCATCTTTTCTTCTTGCGGTAAAAGTCATAAAATGTACGAACGCAAATTGTAGTAATCCACTTTTTATAATTATCCACATAAAAAAGTTGGTGCCTTGATGAAAAAACCTTTATCCACGTCTCTTGAAAAATATCTTCCGCATCTTCTTTCGTTTTCGCTAACTTATAGCATAAGGAATATATTTGCTGCTTATATATATCAATTAATTCTTCTATCTTTTCTTCCATCATAAGCCTCCTGTCATTTATATAAGACGACGCAAATTCCCCTTTTGTTTGATAAATTTTTTTTATTATCTCCACATAAAAAGGCAATCACAACATCGTGTGATTGCCTTTTATTTAAAAACGAAAGTCCGCTTCCGCTTTTCTTTATGTCCAGCTCTGCCTCCTAGCCCCTTCTGTCTAAGAACCTTCCCCACGAGAAGATAAAATGCATCTTCTGTGGGAAAGAACCTTAGCCTTCGGGACTAAACAGTCGGCTCCGCTTTTCTTTATTGTCCAGTTCCAGCGGCTAGAATACTCGGTGGCTTCGCGCCTTCCTCCGAGGCAAAGTACACCTCTCTGTCAGGAGCTCCATCCCCCTCCTATTCTAAACGAGCCGCTTCCGCTTTTCTTCATTACATTTTTTCTGGTGCAGATACTCCTACGATTGCTAATGCATTTTGAAGTGTAGTGCGTACTGCTTTCATTAACTCATAACGAGCTTTACTTAATTCTAAGTTATCTTGGTTTAATACTTTTTCTGCATTGTAGAAGCTGTGTAATGTTGCTGCTAATTCAAATGCATAGTTTGTAATACGGTGTGGTAGACGTTTTTGTGCTGCATCCGCAACTACCGCTGGGAATTCACCAAGTTTTTTCAGTAACTCTACTTCTTTCTCAGAAGTAACAAGTTTATAGTTCACATCTCCATCTACAGCTAATCCTAATTCTTCGCCTTGACGAAGGATACTGCATACGCGAGCATGAGCATATTGTGCATAGTATACTGGGTTTTCATTAGATTTTGATACAGCTAAGTCCATATCGAAGTCTAAATGAGAATCACCGCTACGCATTGCGAAGAAGTAACGCATTGCGTCCACGCCTACTTCTTCCATAAGCTCACGAAGTGTAACTGCTTTACCCGTACGCTTACTCATCTTCATTTTTTCACCATTTTGGTATAGTTGTACCATTTGGATGATTTCTACTTCAAGCGTGTCTTTATCGTAACCAAGTGCTTGAATAGCAGCCTTCATACGAGGAATGTAACCGTGGTGGTCAGCACCCCAAATGTTGATTAACTTATCAAAACCACGCTCTAATTTATCACGGTGATACGCGATATCTGGCGTTAAGTATGTGTAAGAACCGTCGTTTTTAATTAATACACGATTTTTGTCATCGCCGTAAGTCATTGAACGGAACCAAGTTGCGCCGTCTTCTTCAAAGATCTCTTCACGCTCTTTTAATACAGCAAGAGCTTGATCGATTTTTCCGTTTTTGTATAGTGATGTTTCTGAGAACCATACATCAAATTTAACGCGGAAGCTTTCTAAGTCTTTTTGAAGTTTTGCTAATTCATATTTTAAACCGTACTCACGGTAGAATTCATAGCTTTCTTTTTCATCAGCTTTCGCATAACGATCGCCGAATTCTTCTGCTAAACGTTTACCAATTCCAATGATATCCGCACCATGGTAACCGTCTTCTGGCATTTCTTTATCTAAGCCTAAAGCTTGCATGTAACGAGCTTCAACAGAAAGAGCTAAGTTATGAATTTGGTTACCAGCATCATTAATGTAGTACTCACGAGATACATCGTAGCCTGCTTTTGCTAATAGGTTACATAAAGTGTCACCTACTGCCGCACCACGTGCATGTCCTAAGTGAAGGTCACCTGTTGGATTAGCAGATACGAACTCAACTTGTACTTTTTCACCTTTACCAGTATTCGTTTCACCGTAAGCTTCACCAGCGTTTACGATTGTTGGAATTAAATCTGTTAAGTAGCTATTATCCATATAGAAGTTAATAAAACCAGGACCAGCGATTTCGATTTTTTCAATAGAAGCTTTTGCTTTATCGAAGTTTGCAACTAGTTCTTCTGCAATCATACGAGGTGCTTTTTTCGCAACGCGTGCAAGTTGCATTGCCATATTTGTAGAGAAGTCACCATTTGTTTTATCTTTTGGAGATTCTAATACAACGTTTGGAATCTGTTCTTCTGTCGCTAATTCTGCCTTTAATACAGCAGCCTGAATTTCTTCTTTAATCAATCCTTTTACTTGTTCTAAGGAATTCATTATTTTGCCTCCTTCAAATTAATTGTAATAGTATATCTGCCAGCTTCTTGTTCACTTAGAAGCAATGCGTAAGTTAAGAAGAGTTGTCCTTTTTTCTTTTCATCCGACCATTTAAAAAGAACGTTATCAGTCTTTGTTTGCAATGCAAACGTACCAAGTTCACTCGTATACGTACCAGTTGTCCATTCACCTTTCACATGCGTCTGACGCATAGAAACAGCACCTGAACGCATAATGAGAACTTGTTCATCTTGAATTTTAATAATTGTTTTCACTTCGCCTTGTTCGTTCGGCTCCTGGAATGTTACATATGTACCTTGACCTTTTACATAGTATTGACCATTTGCTTCAAAAGCAACGGTTTCCTTCCTCGCCCCTTCACGGATTTCTGTTACGAAATGAACGTGTACCGGCAAGCCTGCAAGTTGTTTCTCCACGTCTTGCACACCTTTCAAATGTTATAGATATTAAATACTACTTATAATAAATCACTTTTCCTATCATATCAAAAAAAGACTCTGTCTGTCTGCTGAAAAATCAGGAAAACTCCATTTCAAAAAATAATTCACTTCTACTTTATTTCATATGATAAAATATTTTTTAAATCTAAATATTCTTTCAATTAAAGAGGTGAATATAGTGATACCAACAAAGTTAAAAAAGGGTGATGAAATACGAGTGATTTCACCATCGTGTAGTTTAAGTATTGTTTCAAATGAAAATAGAAAACTTGCTATAAAGAGATTAACCGACATGGGCTTTCAAGTTACATTCTCAAAATATGCCGATGAGATAGATCGATTTGCTTCCTCTTCTATTTCTTCCCGCATTCAAGACCTCCATAAAGCATTTGGAGACCCTAATGTAAAAGCTATTTTGACGACACTTGGCGGATACAACTCCAATGGTTTATTGAAACATCTCGATTATGATCTAATTCATAAAAACCCGAAATTTTTCTGTGGTTATTCAGATATTACTGCTTTAAATAATGCAATTTACGCAAAAACAGGTCTCGTTACATATTCAGGACCCCATTTCTCTTCCTTTGGAATGGAGAAAGGGCTCGAGTATACAACCGATTACTTTTTAAAGTGCTTAACTTCTAATGAGCCTATTGAAGTCCTGCCATCTGAAACATGGAGCGATGATTCTTGGTATATAGATCAGGAAAATCGAGAATTTATTAAAAATGAAGGATACGTTTCAATTCAGGAAGGAGAAGCTACGGGAGATATTATCGGTGGCAATATGAGCACATTTAACTTACTGCAAGGCACACCATATATGCCAAATTTAAAGGACAAAATTTTATTTATTGAAGAAGATAGTTTAACTGGAACATCTACTCTTAAAACTTTTGATCGTTATTTACATTCCCTTATGCAGCAGCAAGATTTTGAATACATAAAGGGAATCATTATAGGAAAGATGCAAAAAGGTGCAGAATGTACGATAGAAGACATTCAAGAAATGATTGCTTCAAAACCTGAACTTGCACATATTCCTATCATTGCAAACGCAAGTTTCGGGCATACAACCCCGATTTTCACTTTCCCAATTGGTGGACGTGCAAAAATTATTTCTAACAAGGAAAAAACATCTATCACTATTTTAACGCACTAAAAAGGAGCGAATGAGTCGCTCCTTTTATGGTTTTTCTATTTTTTCCAACGCTTTTTGTGGAATAGATTCTTTCGGGATTTCAGCCCATCCTTTTCCTTGCATACCTTTTGCATAAATTTTTATAAACGCCCCCGTATGCAATTCACGGTTCATCATTCTTTTAATGATCTGTAACTTTCCGTCTTCTGTATACCCTTTAAAAGTATACAAGTATTCTCCGTCTTTTTTCTCACCTTTATCTATAACCGCATAATAATCTTGTATTTCTTTATTTGAAAAGAAGTTGTCTACAAAAGCATGTACACCTTCTGTTTTTGTGTTCAAATAATACGCTGTTCCACCTAGAATAATGGCGAATATAGCTAAAACTTTAATTACCAATTTCATACATGAACCTCCTGTTTGCACTTCTTTCTCACTAGTATTATATCTATACTTGTATTATACGGAAAAGAGCATACTATACTCTATCTAAAAGTCTTACACTTTCCTTACATTATTGTAAGGGATTTTTTCTTACAGCAAGTTCCCAAGAAAAAATTTTTCCGTTTCATACACTTTTATATTATTATTGAATGATACGAATTTTTATTACAAAAATCAAAGGAGACAGTTTTCAAATGGCTATCTTGCAAGGTTTAGCACTATTACTTGTTGTACTTTGTCTATTTACACTTTTTAGTTACCGTGCGCCTTATGGAATGAAGGCGATGGGTGCTTTAGCTAATGCAGCAATCGCAAGTTTTCTTATTGAAGCATTTCACCGTTATATAGGTGGAGAAATGTTTCATAATGACTTTTTACAATCAGTAGGAGAAGCTTCCGGTAGTATGAGCGGTGTCGCAGCAGCGATTTTAGTCGCATTAGCAATCGGTGTTTCCCCCGTATACGCTGTTTTAATTGGTATCGCTACTAGTGGATTCGGTATTTTACCAGGATTTTTCGCTGGATACGTTTGTGCTTTCGTCGTGAAATTTCTCGAAAAGAAATTACCAGCTGGCGTGGAATTTTTAGCAATCCTATTTATCGCTGCACCAATCTCACGCGGAATGGCAATGCTTATGGATCCGCTTGTTAACGCAACACTCGGTAAAATCGGTTCTATGATTTCAGTTGCAACTACAGAAAGTCCTATCATTATGGGTATTATGCTTGGTGGATTAATAACAGTTATTTCTACCTCTCCACTAAGTTCTATGGCACTAACTGCAATGCTTGGATTAACAGGTTTACCTATGGCAATTGGTAGTCTTGCCGTTGCGGCCTCAGCCCCGATGAACTTTATTTTCTTTAAACGATTAAAAATTTGTTCAAAGAAAGATACAATTGCTGTAGCAATCGAGCCTTTAACACAAGCCGATATTGTCTCAGCAAATCCAATTCCTATCTATATGACAAATTTCGTTGGCGGTGCACTTGCCGGTATTATTACATCGCTATTCCAACTTGTTAATAATGCACCAGGAACAGCATCACCAATTCCAGGTCTTCTTGTCCTATTCGGATTTAATGACGTTATAAAAGTAACGATCGCTGCCGTACTATGTGGAATCGTTACCACTATTGTCGGATACATTGGATCTATTGTGTTCCGTAAATATCCAATCCGCTCTGCTGATGAAATTCGCGGAGTTACTTCGGAAGAGAAGGTTGCATAAGAAAAAGAGCTATTCCCATCGTTTGAGAATAGCTTTTTTTTGTGTTGCGTAACGGTAAATGAAATTATATCGGCGGTTTTTTTAATATATCAGCGCAACTCGAATTATATCGGCGATTTTTTTAATATATCGGCGCAACTCGAATTATATCAGCGATTTTTTTAATATATCGACTTACCGACACATAACGACAAAATAAGAGCCCTCTAATCATATAGAGGGCTCTTACTTTATCTAGCTGCAGCGGCTAGAATCTCCAGCCATTTCACACTCTCGGCCTACGCTAAAAGTACTTCTCGGTCGAGCGTTCCAATGACCTGCGATTCTGAGCGAGCTGCCTCCGCTTTTATTACTATCCAGTTACGCCTCCTAGACCCTTGCGTCTAAGAACCTTAGTCACCGGGTCTAAACAGTCGGCTTCCGCTTTTATTTCACCCAACCGAGCAGCATTTCCCGCACGAATTTGCTTGCTGCGACTGGTGTTTGATCACTATGGTCGTAGACTGGAGCTACTTCTACTAAGTCTGCTCCAACTACATTTATATTTGAATTTGCAATTGCTACGATGGAATCTAATAATTCTTTAGATGTGATACCGCCAGCTTCTAATGTTCCTGTTCCTGGAGCGTGAGCTGGGTCTAATACATCAATGTCGATTGTGACATAGACTGGGCGGCCAGCAAGTTTCGGTAATACTTCTTTTAACGGTTCTAATACGTCAAATTTGTATAAGTTCATACCTACTTCTTTCGCCCATTCAAATTCTTCCTTCATTCCAGAACGAATTCCGAAAGAATATACGTTTTCCGGACCAATTAAATCACACACTTTACGAATTGGTGTAGAGTGGGATAAAGGCTCCCCTTCATACGATTCACGTAAATCAGTATGAGCATCCATGTGGATGATTGCTAAATCCGGATATTTTTTTGCCATTGCCTTAAAAATTGGCCAAGACACTAGGTGCTCACCGCCGAGACCTAGTGGAAACTTATCGGCATCTAAAAGTTTTGATACATACTCTTCAATCATGTCTAAGCTGCGTTGTGCGTTTCCGAATGGTAATGGGATATCACCCGCATCAAAATATTTTACCTCTTCTAGTTCACGATCTAAATACGGGCTATATTCTTCAAGACCGATTGATACTTCACGAATACGTGCAGGGCCAAAACGAGATCCCGGACGGTAACTTACTGTCCAATCCATAGGCATCCCATAAATAACTACCTTTGACTCTTCAAAACTTGGATGACTTTTAATAAATACTTTACCTGAATAAGCTTCATCAAAACGCATATTCTTTTCCTCCTTATGTGGAACTTAAGGTATCCCAACCTTTCACTATTTCTCAAATTTGGAGCGAATTGCTCCTCTTTCTCGATTTACCGGGTCTTCTTTTTAACAACAAGAAGACGATTTTCTCTACAGAAGTGTAAGTAGCTAGCATGTTCAAGTCTTCTGGACAAACACCTTAAATGAGCTACTTACACTTTATTTGTTTGATACAATTCTCTTACTTAATTAAATCCCCAACAAATTTCGGTAATGCGAATGCTGCATTGTGTAATTCTTTTGTGTAGTATTTCGTTTCGATTTCGTGGAAACGCTCTTCACTTACTTCTAATGGATCATGTTTTTTAGATCCAATTGTGAACGTCCAAAGACCACTTGGGTAAGTTGGAATGTTTGCTGTGTACAAACGAGTAATTGGGAAGATCTCTTTTACGTCTTTAAACACAGTTGTAATTAGTTCTGGTGTAAACCAAGGGTTGTCCGTTTGTGCAACGAAAATACCATCTTCTTTTAACGCTTTTGAAATTCCAGCGTAGAAGCCTTTTGTAAATAGGTTTACTGCTGGTCCTACTGGCTCAGTAGAATCTACCATAATTACATCGTATTCATTTTCGCTTTCTGCGATATGTAGGAAACCGTCTCCTACTTTTACTTCTACACGCTCATTATCTAATGCGCCTGCAATTGATGGTAAGTATTGTTTAGAGTACTCAATTACTTTTCCATCGATTTCAACAAGAGTTGCTTTCTTTACACTTGGGTGTTTTAACACTTCACGAATAACACCACCATCACCGCCACCAACAACTAATACGTTTTCAGGGTTTGGATGTGTAAATAAGGGTACGTGTGCTACCATTTCGTGATAAACGAACTCATCTTTTTCTGTTGTCATAACCATGCCATCTAAAATAAGCATGTTTCCGAACTCTTCCGTTTCGACCATATCAAGTTTTTGGAATTCTGTTTGCTCCGTATGTAATGTGCGGTTAATACGCGCCGTAATCCCAAAATGTTTTGTTTGTTTTTCAGTGAACCATAGTTCCATCGTACAATCACGCCTTTCAATGCAAATTTATAATAGGGACATCATTAATGTCCCCTAACAAAAATAAAACAAAACATCCAAAATGTATAGTTAAAAGTACAAAAATACCGAAAATATATTTTAGTCAGAGGGTTCTAACATATGTGCGGAAAGGGTTTGCACCGTAAAAGGAAAGAAAACCCTTTCTTAAGAAAGGGCTTTTGTCTCTATTTCTACTGGTTTACGAATTGGAATTAGGATCATAATACAACCAACTAACACAACAATTCCACCTACTAAAAACGGACTTTGTGGTGAAACAGTATGACCGATAATTCCTGATAAAATTGGAGCAATCGCACCACCTAACCAACGAACAAAGTTATAAACACCTGACGTAACAGATCTTTCATAAGGTGAAATATCCATTACATAACTTGTATATAATGCATTGTTTAAGCCAGATGCCAATCCTGATAAAACGATAAGAGTAATTTGTAACCACATAATTTTCACAAAGAATAGTGCAATTAAGAAAATCGCAAATACGAGTAAACTACCCTTTAATAATGTTTTTGGTTCATATTTCCCTTCTAGCTTATGTGCTAAAATTGCAGAACCGTAAGCTAACGCGAGCCCCCATCCGCAAAATACAAAGCCTAATTGAATAGCTGATAAATGCATAATAAGTGGTGAATATGCTAACACAACGAAAAATCCGTAGTAGTATAACATTCCTGAAATCGCACCTTGCATAAACGGTTTATACTTCACCAGGTTAAGTAATTCTCCTACCCCAGCAGCCTTACGCTTCACTTTTCGCTCCGGTTCTTTTACAAAAAAGAATACTAAAATAAATGCTAAGAAAATTAAAATACTTGTCGCGAAAAACGGATAACGCCAAGAATGACCACCTAATATCCCGCCTAATAATGGTCCGCCAGCCATGCCTAAACCGATAGCTGCTTCGTATAATCCTACTGCTTCATGAACTTCTTTACTTAATGCTATTAATAGCGTCATTGCTGTAGCAAAAAACATCGCATTTCCTAATCCCCATCCAGCGCGGAAAAGAGATAATTGAGCAATCGTTTGCGATATACCGCATATAAACGCAAATACAGTCACAATCGCAAGACCGATTGTCATCATCCGTTTATCACCAAATCTCGATGCAAATATACCAGCTGGTAACATCATGATTGCCATCGTTAAAATATAAGCGGTAAATAACATTTCAACTTGCCAATGCGTTGCACCGATTTTCTCAGCAATAATTGGCAAAATTGGGTCAACTACCCCTATACCCGAAAAGGCAAGGAAGGTAGCCACCACTGTAATCAATCTCCCTAGTTTTTGTTTGCTCTCCATTTTGATTACTCTCCTTTTGTGTTCTCTAAAAATGTTACTGCACGATGTAAACTATCTTCTAGTTCTGCCTTTACACGTTGCATTTGCTCCATTTTTTCGTCTAGCGTTTCCACTTGTTTTTCAAGCATATCTTTAATTTCTTGAATCACTTCACGATCACGAGGGTTTTCGCTATTTCTTCTTTGCTCCATTCTTTCTTTTAACGATAAAAAATGCTGCATCTCTTGAAGCGTAATTCCTAACACTTCTTTCGCTTCCACAATTTTTTTAATTCTGGCGATATCCCCGTCTGTATACAGGCGAATGTTCCCCTCACTACGTTCAGGGGGATGAATTAAACCAATTTCCTCATAATAACGAAGTGTACGTTTTGTCAAACCAACTTGCTTTGTTACTTCATCAATTTTATACATGTTTATTCCTCCCTTCACTTGATTATTACATTTTACGTTAACGTTAACTTTTGTGCAACTGTTAGACTTTTGTAAATGTTTGTCATATTCAATTGTATTTTCCCTAAAGCAGTTTCATAATGAAAGAAAAGAGATAATAAGGAGAATTTCACATGAGTAAACCACTTATTTTCGCTCACCGCGGAGTAAAAGGAACACATCCCGAAAATACGATGATTGCCTTCCAAGAAGCAGAACGCATTGGCGCTCACGGAATTGAACTCGATGTCCACTTATCAAAAGATGGTGAACTTGTCGTAATTCACGATGAAACCGTCGATCGTACAACAAATGGCGTTGGACTTGTTTCGGAAAAAACGGTAGAGGA
Source organism: Bacillus sp. JKS001846 (assembly GCF_900176455.1). Lineage (NCBI taxonomy): Bacteria > Bacillati > Bacillota > Bacilli > Caryophanales > Bacillaceae > Bacillus > Bacillus sp. JKS001846. Next base: position 419,204 of record NZ_FWYG01000001.1, on the reverse strand, counting down.
ACTACAATCATTGGACGCTGGTAGCTATAAAGACCCTTCTTTCCATGAAGCAAAAATCCCAACGTTGCGTGAGGTTTTCATTTGGCTTTCCACAACGAACTTACAACTAAATATTGAATTAAAGACAGATGTTATTCATTACCCAAATATTGAGGAAAAAGCTGTTGCACTTGTGCGTGAATATCATCTTTCTAATCAAATTGTATTTTCATCATTTAACCATGACTCTGTTTCATTATTAGCAGAAATTGCTCCTGAAATCCCAAGAGCAATTTTATATGATACACCACTTTCTGATCCAATTGCCGAAGCAAAACATAGAGAAGCAAATGGATTACATCCAAACTTCCAGTTATTAACGAAAGAATTTGTGCAGTTAGCACAAGAGCAAGGGTATGTTTTCCGTCCATATACAATTAATGAATACAAAGATTTACAAACTATGATTGATTATGGTGTAGATGTCATCATTACTGATTGGCCAGCACGTGCCTTTGAGCTCCTTTCTTAATGGAAGGGGCTTTTTTATTTTCGAAATTTCATTGTTTAAAATAAATGAAAACCCTCAATACTAATACAATAACGCTTGTATTAATGAGGGGCTGAAAAAAGATGGATCAAACTATGAATCCAAAACTTAAAAAATATAAACGTCTTTTCTTCACCGCAATGTTTTCTTGCGTCCTTTTCTTCGTTTTTTCTTTTTTTATTATTATTATAGTTGCAAAAATTATGGGACCTCCTCCTGTTGCGGTCCCGCAAACAAGCGTCTTTTACGCAAATGATGACACTGTTATAGGACAAAGTAATGAAATGCAAAAACGTTACAATGTATCTCTTAATGAAATTTCACCTTATGTAAAAGAGGCGACACTATCTATTGAAGATCAACGATTCTACAAACATCATGGCTTTGATATGAAACGTATTGCTGGTGCCATTGTTGCCGATTTAAAAGCGATGGCAAAAGTCCAAGGTGCTAGTACGATTACACAACAGTATGCTCGTAACCTTTACTTAGATCATGATAAAACGTGGAAACGTAAACTATTAGAAGCAATGTACACAATTCGCCTTGAGGTGAATTATAATAAAAATCATATTTTAGAAGGATATTTAAATACAATTTATTACGGACATGGCGCTTATGGCATCGAAGCTGCATCCCGTCTATATTTCGATAAAACGGCAAAAGAGTTAACATTAGCAGAAGCTAGTATGCTCGCAGGTATCCCGAAAGGGCCAAGTGTCTATTCTCCCTTTTTGAAAGAGGATCGTGCGAAAGGACGACAAGCTCTCATATTAGATGAAATGGTAGAACAAGGATATATTACGAAGCAACAAGCAGCCTTAGCGAAGAAAGAGCCACTAACTTTTGCCTCATTAGATACGAAAAAAGTAGCAGAGGTCGCACCATATTTCCAAGATGCTGTACAAGCTTCGCTCCTTCGTGATGTTGGATTAGACGAACAAGCTTTACAACGGGGTGGCTTGCGAATTTATACAACGCTAGACCCTAAACTACAAGCTGTAGCAGAACAAGCTGTAAAAGATCACATACCTGACACAACAAACATACAAACTGCTCTCGTCTCTATGAATCCAAAGACAGGTGAAGTGGCTGCTCTTGTTGGTGGAACTGATTATACTACGAGTCAATTTAACAGGGCTACACAAGCCATTCGTCAGCCTGGTTCTACATTTAAGCCATTTCTATATTATGCGGCATTAGAACGAGGATTCACGCCTGCTACGCGCTTAAAAAGCGAATATACTGTATTCACCTTAGGTGACGGCGTTTCAAAGTATAAACCGAAGAACTATAAAGATTATTATGCAGATGATTTCGTAACGATGGCACAAGCTCTCGCAGTCTCTGATAACATATATGCTGTGAAAACGAATTTGTTTTTAGGCGATGACGCGCTTGCAAAAACAGCGAAACAATTTGGAATTAAAAGTGCATTAAAAGATGTGCCTTCTCTAGCTCTTGGTACATCACCAGTAAAACCAATTGAAATGGTTAACGCTTATAGCATGTTCGCAAATGGTGGAAAAGAAGTAAAACCTACTTTCATTCGCCGCATTATGGATCATGAAGGAAATATATTATACGATGCTCATTTAGAGAGTAAACAAGTTCTCGACAAGAGCAAAGCGTTTGTAATGGAAGAAATGATGACTGGTATGTTTAATAAGAAACTAAGCAGCTATGCTGCTGTAACTGGTCAATCGATGTTATCCAAACTATCAAGAACATATGCCGGCAAATCTGGTTCTACTGAAACGGATAGTTGGATGATCGGATTTACTCCGCAAATCGTAACTGGTGTGTGGGTCGGATATGATCAACCTAAATCTATTTCAAACGTAGCAGAACAAGGATATGCGAAGAAAATATGGACTGATACGATGGAGAAAGGGTTAGAGGGACAACCAAAAAAAGAATTTAAACAACCAAGTGACGTCGTAGCGGTTAATATCAATCCAGAGAACGGTAAAATTGCTACAAAAAATTGTCCTATTTCTGTGAAAATGTATTTCGCTAAAGGTACCGAACCGACTGAATATTGTATGGATCACGTCGATGATAAAGAAGAATTTGAAAAAACGACTGAAGAAAAGAAAAAAACAAGTTGGTGGAAAAAATATCTTCCTTGGTAAAAAAAATAGCTGACGGGCATCCGTCAGCTATTTTTTATTCACTTAATAATGCACGGCGCAATTCTTCACTAGATTCGTTCCAAATCGCTTCATTATGTTCTTTCAAGAACGTACCAAGTACCTTTTTAGATGATTCATCCATATGGTCAACCATAATGTGACGCTTCAATGATTTATCCATTTTATTTACGTGCTCTGGAAGTGATTTATATCCGCGGCGAATTTCACGGTCTACTGTCATTTCACAAGCTGTTACACCTGCATAATACGCACCTGTCGCAGTTCTTTCAATCGTTACCCAAACAAGCCAAAATGGTTTTCCGTTTGGAACTTCATCTTTATTTGTTAAAAACTTAATACCTTTTTCTACTGTACTACGCGCGTGCATCGCACCAATATCAACGAATGCAGTTCTCTCTAGTACATCAACAAATACAGGTGAAATGTTTTCTAAGCTTAATGCCCCAACACCAAATCCACCATGTCCATCTGTTGAATCATTTTTCACGATATTAAAACCGATTTTTTTCTTTTTCTCTGTCATATGTAAGTTCCTCCTCGTTTAAAGGCCGAAAATAGGCGCAATGATATTCTGTAAAAATATTAATACATACGGAATAACAACATTAAAAATAGGCTGAATTGTGTAATTACTAAGCGGTGTAATAACAAGAATTAATAACGCAATTGCCCCGTATTTTTCATACTGTGTCATTTTCGCGCGAATATTTGCTGGTGCTAAATCTTCCACTACGCGATACCCATCAAGTGGCGGTATCGGTAATAAATTAAAGACAAGTAAAACGATATTCAGCATAATAAAAATCTGGAAAAATTGAGCTAACGTATCTGCTACTGCAGATGGAATTGAGTATAATACACCAAATTTTAATAAGCTATACCAAATAATTAAACCAATTGCGCTTAAAATTAAGTTACTAATCGGCCCTGCAATTGAAACTAATATACCTGCAAGACGCGGTCTTTTAAAGTTATATGGGTTAACAGGAACCGGTCTTGCCCAACCGAATCCAAGAATTAATACTGCAATCAAACCTATAGGATCTAAGTGTGCCATCGGTGATAACGTTAAACGGCCTTGTCTCTTTGCTGTATCGTCTCCAAATTTATATGCTACATATGCATGTGCAAATTCATGAACTGATAATGCGATAATAATGGCCATTGCTACCAAAGGAATTTGGTGCAACGGGTATCTAAATAACTGATCCATGCTTCATCTCCTCTTCCATATGTCAAAAAAAGAAATTATTTGTTTTTTCGATTGTTCTTCCCCATAATCCGCTATAATAAGAGTGTAACTTACATAAAAGGAGCGATTGTACATGCCATACGTAACAGTGAAAATGCTAGAAGGACGCACAGAAGAACAAAAGAAAGCTCTTGCTGAGAAAGTAACAGCAGCAGTAAGCGAAACAACTGGTGCTCCTGAAGAAAACATCGTTGTTTTCATCGAAGAAATGTCTAAAAACCATTATGCAGTTGGCGGAAAACGCTTAAGCGACAAATAATTTCAAGTTTTTTCATAAGAAGCAGTCATTAGCTGCTTCTTATTTCTTTCCTTCTAACAACTCAATAATTCTCTCTTTATATTTTCCTTTTCTTCCATCTTCATAGATTAAATCATGCGGATAGAATAGCTTTTGATCTGTTCTTTTCTTACCTGTAATCGCCTCAACAATATCCGACTCACGTGAAAGCTCTCTAAGCTCTCCGTTTGGCATAAGAAGTAGGATTGGTAGACGCTCTTCTTCTTCTCCTGCACGATAAAAGTCATACGGTAAGTCTGATGTTGAATCAACTACTAAATAATACTCTGGATCAAGTCCAATCTTTTTAAATAAACTACTTAACTCCATCCAATTATCTAAACCGTGTTTATCTGTAAACTCTACATATTTAAATAGATTTCGATTCATAAAACGGCGGCATAAATCGCTTAAAATTGGATCTTCTTCTTCCTGCCATACTTGGAAGTAGTAATACATAACGTTCTCGTCTAACTTTAAATAATCCTCTACTGTTACTTCTTCTTCAAATAAAGAATAGAAATGAACAGGATGATTTTTAAATGTATAATACTTCTCGTGCAGTGATTTCGCACGGTGTAAAATCTTCGTTAAAATAACTTCTGCACTTCGCGTTACCGGGTGGAAATATACTTGCCAATACATTTGATAACGACTCATAATGTAATGCTCAACAGCATGCATACCACTATTTTTAATGACTACTTGATTCCCATACGGACGCATTACACGCAGTATACGTTCCATATCGAAGTTTCCGTACTTTACGCCTGTAAAATAAGCATCTCTTAATAAATAATCCATACGATCCGCATCAATTTGGCTCGAAATCATACTAATCGCTAATTTATTAGTAGATGTTTTTGCAATTACATCTGCTACCTTTTGTGGAAACTCCTTATCAACACGACTTAATACATCATTAATCTCCGTATCGCCTACGATAATCTTTTGCGTAAATTTCTCATGATCTAATGAAAATACTTTTTCAAACGAGTGAGAAAATGGGCCGTGACCGACATCATGAAGTAATGCCGCACATAAACATAACAATCTATCTTCAGCATTCCAATTTGGTCTGCCATCAAACACATCATCAATCATACGACGAATAATTTCGTATACACCTAACGAATGAGTAAAGCGACTATGCTCTGCACCGTGAAATGTAAAAAATGTCGTTCCAAGCTGCTTAATACGGCGCAAGCGTTGAAATTCTTTCGTTCCGATTAAATCCCAAATAACACGATCACGCACGTGCACATATTTATGTACTGGGTCTTTAAACACTTTTGTTTCGCTGAGTTTGTCGTTTAAATATACCACTTTCCGACATCCCCCTTTCTTTACTACATTCTTACTTTATATTATAAACGAAATGAGAAACAGAAAGAAATGAAAGACTGTATTAATTCCCTTTATAAAAAGAAAAAATCACCTTTACCGAAGTAAAAGTGATTTCCTTTATACATTATTTACCTAAAACGAATTCAGCAACTTCGTCTAAGATCATATCTTTCCCTAGTGGGAAGTAACCTTTGTTTAAGTCTTCATTTTTAATTGTAAATACGTGGTTATTTTTAACAGCGTTCATGTTTTTCCAAATTGATTCTTCTTGGAATTCTTTTAAGCGCTGAGAACCGTCACCAGTTGTAAATACGAATAAGTAATCTGGGTTGTAATCGATTAAAGCTTCTTTTTGTACTTGTACTAACGGTTTATCAGTTGGTGTACCTTTAACTGCTGGTAGTTTTAAATCATTAAAGATTACGCTACCGTAACCGTAATCACCATATACGCGGAAAGCATTTGGATATGCAGCCATTTTCATAAATGTTGCTTCACCAGTTTTAGCGACGATTTTGTCATGTAATTTGCTTGCTTTTTCATCATACTTTTTGAACCATTCTTTTGTTTCTTTTTCTTTACCGAAGATTTGACCTACTTCTTCGAATTTTGGACGCCATTGATCTAATGGAGTGTTTAACATAACTGTTGGTGCAATTTTAGATAATTGATCATAAATCTTTTCTTGACGATTATTTACAAGAATTAAATCTGGTTTTGCAGCAGCTACTGCTTCAATGTTAATTTTATCGCCCCAAGCAGAACCAACTGGTTTAACGTCTTTTAGTTTCTTTTCAATATGTGCATCAATTTTTTCTTGAGATGTATTAGCAGTAATAACCGGTTTCATACCGAAAATTAATAATTCTTCTGTTGAACCACTAAGGTCAGCAATTTTCTTTGGGTTTGCAGGAATTTTAATTTCCCCTTTTGCATGTTTTACAGTGCGCTCTTCAGTCTTTGCATCTGCTTTCTTTTCTTCTTCTTTGTTAGAACAAGCTGCAAATAGTACAGAAGTCACAACTAGTACCATTGCTAATAGTGCCATTTTAAAATTCTTCATGTTCCCACTCCTTCTAGCTGTATTTATCTTATAAGTTACAATGAACTATAAGAAACAAAGATAACAATTAATTAATATATATTTATTAACTGTTGTTAATAACCCATTCTAACGGGCGTTCAACTTCCCATTCATATATAAGAAGCTCAACGTCCATTAGAAGCCCCCCTCTTTACGAGGGGGTTCTACTTATGCTTTTTTACGCAATTGATTACTAATCATCGCTAAATCATATGTTAAACAAATTGGCTTACAGTTTACTGGACATGGAACGATTTGAGCTTCAATCTCAAATACGTTACGAAGTGTTTCACTTGTCATAACTTCATCTGGCGTTCCTTGTTTCATTAACTTACCTGCTTTTAATGCAATCATATGATCAGAGAAACGAGAAGCGTGGTTTAAGTCATGGATAACCATAACAATCGTTCTACCTTCTTCTTCATTTAACTTTTTCAATAAGTTTAATACTTCTAATTGATGAGCCATATCTAAGTACGTTGTTGGTTCATCCAATACAAGTAATTCTGTTCCTTGTGCAAGAGCCATTGCGATCCAAACACGTTGACGTTGGCCACCTGATAGCGCTTCTGCTGGACGATTCGCAAATTCTTTCATTCCTGTCACTTCAAGTGCCCAGTTAATGTAGCGATAATCCTCTTCTTTCAACGTGCCAAACCCTTTTTGATGAGGGAATCTTCCATATGACACAAGCTCAAATACAGTAAGGCCCGTTGGCACTTCTGCAGTTTGTGGTAAAATCGCCATTTTCTTTGCAATTTCTTTCGTTGGCTGTTTCTCAATTGCTTTTCCGTCGAGATAAACAGTACCTTGCTTTGCCTTCAAAATACGAGACGCCGTTTTTAATAATGTGGACTTCCCACAACCATTTGGTCCAATAATTGTTGTAATTTTCCCTTCCGGAATTTCAACTGTTAACCCGTCAATAATTAAACCTTCATTATAGCCAACAGATACCGCATCCACCGCTAAAGTTGCCATACGAAAAGCCTCCCTTTATTTTGTCCTCATAAGTAAATAAATGAAATATGGTGCACCAATTACAGAAATAACAAGACCGACTGGTATTTCTGAAGTTGTTAATACACTTCTTGAAATTACGTCTGCGAATAAAAGTAAAAACGTTCCTATTAGCGCAGCGGTGGGCAACATAATTTGATGTTTACCACCAACAAGGCGCCTTGCTAAATGCGGGGCCATTAAACCGATAAAGCCAATTCCGCCCGCAACAGCAACAGATGCACCTGCTAAACAAACTGCAATAAATAATAATTTACGTCTTTCTTTTTCTACGTTTACACCAAGGCCAACTGCTGTAGAATCGCCTAGGTTCATTACATTTAATATGTGTGCTTTACTTATAGCAAGCGGTAAGAAAATAACCATCCATGGAAGTACACTTAATACGAATTTCCAATCTGTACCCCATAGACTTCCCGCCAGCCAAATCGTAGCAAAACGAAAATCGTTAGATGTCATCTTCATAGAGAAAATTAAACTAACAGCTCCAAATCCAGCTGCAACGGCAATACCGACAAGTATTAATCGAGTCGATGAAACGCCATCTTTCCATGCTAGTAAATAAATAATTACCGCTGCTAATATCGCTCCAACTAGTGCGAAGAATGGAAGAATGAATACAGATAAAAATGTACCAGTCCCTACTTTCCCGAAGAAGAAGTAGACGAATATAACAACTGTTAATCCCGCTCCAGCATTAATACCTATAATACCTGGATCAGCAAGCGGATTTCGTGATAAACCTTGCAAAATCGCACCTGACATAGCTAAAGCAGATCCGACTAGTATAGCAATTACCATACGCGGCATGCGGAATTCAAATAAAATAACAGACTGATCTTCAGCCCCTAGTCCAACCAATGACTTTAATACGTCCATTGGCGGGATTTTAAAAGTTCCTGTATTTAAACTAATAAGAAATATAGAAACGATTAGTCCTACTAAAATCGTTAATATAGAAATGTTCTTTTTTGTTAAGACACTCGTCCTCACATCTTTCCTCTCCCTTCATTACGTGCTAAGTAGAGGAAGAATGGAACCCCAATTAGCGCTGTAATTGCTCCAATTGGCGTTTCAAATGGCGGGTTAATAACGCGAGATAACATATCTGCACATTCAATTAACAGCCCGCCTAAGACCGCAGAACATGGAATAACCCATCTATAGTCCGAGCCTACAAGAAAACGAGTCATATGCGGAATTACAAGACCAACAAATCCAACTGATCCTGCCATGGAAACTGCGGAACCCGTTAAAACAAGAACAAGTACTGTTCCGATAAATTTAATTAATGTCGTATTTTGACCAAGTCCAATTGCAATTTCTTCACCGAAGCTCAAAATTGTAATATATCTCGACATCATAATTGCGATAAAAAGACAAACAAGGCCAATTGGCACTAACATATTAATACTTTGCCATTTCACTCCAGCAACCCCGCCTGCATTCCACATGCTTACCTCTTGGGCAAGATTGAAATACAATGCGATTCCAGATGAAATTGCCCCTAATAAAGCACTAATAGCTGCACCTGCTAAAGCTAATTTCACAGGTGTTAATCCACCTGGTGAAGAAGACCCAATTCCATATACAATGCTTGCACCAAACGCAGCTCCAATAAAAGATGCGATAACAAACATTAAATAAGGTGAATTAGGAAAAAATGCATACATAATTGCAATTCCAAATACAGCCCCATCTGTAATCCCCATTAACGATGGCGAAGCAAGTGGATTTCGCGTCATACCTTGCATAATTGCTCCCGATACCGCTAAAAAGGCACCTGCAACTACGCCCCCTATTGCTCTAGGCATGCGAAGCTCTTGAATTACATTATGATGTGTAATAGATCCATCAAACTGAAATACAGCTTGCCATACAGTCTTTAAACTAATATCTGCAGCCCCAAAAGAAATAGAAACTGCCATGCTTAAAGCTAACAAAACTGTACCCGCTACTAAAATAATAGAAGCGATAAGCGGTCTGCTCTTAATCTCTTTAACATTCTCTTCTTGCTGTTCTATACTGCTTGCGCTCGCTTCCATCCCTCAACCATCCTAACTAACAACATATATTTATTGAAATGAAATTTATTCTCAAATAGTAATAAAAAAATTAGGTGAATTGTTATTTTCCTGATAATGATTCTCAGAATCAGACACTTCTATTCTACCTATCGCTTTAAAAGACTGTCAACCATTATTTTGAAATATAAATTTATACAAATTGGAATTTTAATACAAAAGTTGTGTCTATCCTTTAGAAAACGTTCGTCCATACAAGAGTACTTTCGCAGAATAAATTATTCCTCTTATGGGCATAAAAAAGAAGAGTAATCTTTTCACTCTTCTTTTTCTTACTTATTTAACTTTGCTTCAATTTTTGCGATTAACTCATCTTCTGTTGGAGCCGCAACTGGACGGTTATTTACAAATGCGAATGATTTTTTACGACCAGGACCACAGTAAGACTGACATCCAACTTCAATCGTTGCACATGAATCTACTTTTTTTAACTTCGGAACTAACGTTTTAACGTTCGTTGCCTGACAGTCATCGCACACGCGAAACTCGTTTCCCATTATATAACACTTCCTCTATTTTAAACTTTTCTCAAGTACGTTTAAAAATAAACACTAAATGGTATTTTACCGCTCTTTGAAGCTCGTTGCAAGTTTCCCTACAAAGCCTATTCTCTACATAATGCTACATATTTTATATGCTCTCCTACAGAAGCGCTCACCATTCATGGGAAAATTTTTACCTTTCATCGAAATCTACCATATTTTTAAAAGCTTTGTATAAAAGTTTATTTTTTTGCCCATTATAAAAATAGGAAGTTCATAAAAAGAAAGGGAGTTGAATCTATGAAAGTAAGACAAGATGCTTGGACAGATGAGGATGATTTATTACTTGCTGAAACGGTACTTCGTCATGTTAGAGAAGGAAGTACGCAATTAAATGCATTTGAGGAAGTAGGGGATCAGTTAAATCGTACATCTGCTGCTTGTGGTTTCCGCTGGAATGCTGTTGTTCGCTATAGCTATGAACAAGCTCTTCAACTAGCAAAAAAACATCGTAAAGATAAAATGCGTGCTGCAAGCGGTGAACAAGCGAAAAAACGTTTACTTTATACACCACCAGCTTCAGATTCGATAACTGATTATGAAGAATTAGTACAAGAAGAATCAATCGTACAATATAAAGAAGCTATTCCATATCAAGAATCTACTGCTCCTGCTGCAAGAAGCTCTATGACAATGCAAGATGTTATTTATTTTTTACAAACAGTCGGATCTTCAAATATAAAAGTGACAGCTCTTGAAAACGAGAATACGAGATTGAAACAAGAAATTAAAGCACAAATCCTTCGGAATGAGGAACTAGAAAAGAAACTAGAAAAATTAGAAAAGCAATCTCATACTGTACAAGAAGATTACGAAACACTTATGAACATTATGAACCGAGCTCGTAAATTGGCAGTCATGGATGACGAAGAACGTTCTCAAACATCTTTCCGAATGGACCGAAACGGTAATTTAGAAAAAATTGCAGAATAAAAAGGATGCATGTAATGCATCCTTTTTATTATTTCACCTATAAGCTCCCCCTTTATATGTGAGAAAACTCCATTCTTCATTTTTTGCTATAATAGAGATTGTCATTTTAAAGATAAGGGGTTAGTTATATGAGCAATTCCCGTTCCATTTTATCTCAGCCAGAGTGGCGCATTGTAGATCAATCTAGTTTAGGACCAACATTCCATGCACTTCAGTCATTCGCAATGGATGACACATTATGCACAAGCATTGGAAATGGCAAGTCAGCGGCAACAATGCGTTCATGGGTTCATCACAATACAATTGTCCTTGGCATTCAAGATTCACGCCTTCCGCATTTAGAAGAAGGTATTTCTTTTTTAAAACAAAACAACTTCAATGTTATTGTCCGTAATTCTGGCGGGCTTGCGGTCGTGCTTGATGAAGGTGTTTTAAACGTATCACTTTTATTCCAAGAAACAGAAAAAGGTATCGATATTGACCTTGGATACGATACAATGTGGCATTTGATTAAGGAGATGTTAAAGGATTACGACGTTACTATCGAGGCAAAAGAAATTGTCGGCTCTTACTGTCCTGGTAGTTATGACTTAAGTATTCGCGATCAAAAATTCGCTGGTATTTCACAACGTCGTATTCGCGGAGGTGTCGCTGTCCAAATCTATCTCTGCGCTACCGGAAGTGGCTCTGAGCGTGCCGCACTCGTTCGTGATTTCTACAACCTAGCAATTCAAGGGGAAGAAACACGCTTTACGTACCCTGAAATTGTACCAAGTACGATGGCCTCACTCTCAGAATTACTTGGTGAAACCATTACAGTACAAGATTTAATGATGCGTCTTTTAAAAACATTGCAGCAATTCGCTCCAAAGTTAACACCATCTCAATTAACAATAGATGAGATTCCTTTATATGAGACGAATTTACAACGTATTATTGATCGTAATAATAAAGCACTTGGTTTAGAAAAATAAAGACCGTCGCTATAATAGCGACGGTCTTTATTTCAATTCATTATAGAATTAAAGTGCTTGAGCTGCTGTAATTAAAGCTAACTTGTACACTTCTTCCTCGTTACATCCACGAGATAGGTCATTTACAGGCATGTTTAAGCCTTGTAAGATTGGTCCTACTGCTTCGAAGTTACCTAAACGTTGAGCGATTTTGTAGCCGATATTACCAGCTTCTAAGCTTGGGAATACGAATACGTTAGCATCACCTTTAATTGTAGAACCTGGAGCTTTTTTCTCAGCTACAGATGGTACGAATGCAGCATCGAATTGGAATTCTCCATCTAAAGTTAACTCAGGAGCCATTTCTTTTGCAATGCGAGTTGCTTCTACAACTTTTTCTGTTTCTGGAGATTTCGCAGAACCTTTTGTAGAGAAGCTTAACATAGCAACGCGTGGATCAATGCCGAATAACTCAGCAGTTTTCGCACTTTCGATACCGATTTCAGCTAAATCTTGGCTGTTTGGTGCAATGTTAATTGCGCAATCAGCGAATACATATTTCTCTTCTTCACGTACCATGATGAATACGCCAGAAGTTTTTGTAACGCCTGGTTTTGTTTTAATAATTTGAAGTGCTGGACGAACTGTATCAGCTGTAGAGTGAGCTGCACCACTTACTAGACCGTGTGCTTTGCCCATGTATACAAGCATTGTACCGAAGTAGTTTTCGTCTTTAAGGATTTTGCGAGCGTCTTCTTCAGTTGCTTTACCTTTACGGCGTTCAACGAAAGATGCTACCATTGCATCCATTTCTTCGTATGTAGCTGGGTCGTAAATATCAACGCCTGCTAATGTTAAATTCATGCTAGCAGCTTTTGCGCTAATTTCTTCTCTATTACCAACTAAGATTGGTTTTACTAACTCTTCTTTTGCTAAACGCTCTGCAGCGCCTAAAATTCTTTCATCAGTTCCTTCAGGAAGTACGATAGAAATGCCTTTTCCTTGAACTTTTTCTTTTACTGTTGTAAATAAGTTGCTCACGAATAAACCCTCCTACATATGTTAAAAAAACTCTATCTTTAAGAATACTGCTTTTCTTCTATATTTTAAACTTATAGCTCCCAAAAAATAGATAAAATAAAAATGATTATATTTTCATAAAATTCAGCCGTTAAATTCACCTTGCTTAAACACTTAAATGTGACAATTTTATGCGCCAAGGTTTTATATAGATGATTTTAAAACTATATATGCTATAGTTAACGTGTAAAACTATCATTAACTGAGGTGAATAGAATGAGTGAAGCAACAACAACGTTAGATGGCTGGTATTGTTTACATGATTTACGTTCTATTGATTGGGCTGCATGGAAAACATTATCTAGCGACGAACGCGGACAAGCAGTGTCTGAATTTTTAAATGTCGTTGAAAAATGGAACGAAGTAGCTACTGCGAAAAAAGGTAGTCACGCAATGTATACAGTTGTTGGCCAAAAAGCTGATATTATGCTTATGATTTTACGTCCAACAATGGAAGAGTTAAATGAAATTGAGACAGAATTGAATAAAACAACTTTAGCTGAATATATGGTTCCTGCATATTCTTACGTATCTGTTGTTGAATTAAGCAACTATCTTCCAGCTGATGAGGATCCATACCAAAACCCGCAAATTTTAGCTCGCTTATATCCTGAATTGCCGAAAGCAAATCATATTTGCTTCTATCCAATGGATAAGCGTCGCCAAGGTGATGACAACTGGTACATGCTTCCTATGGAAGAGCGTAAAAAAATGATGTACAGTCATAGTAAAATTGGCCGTCAATACGCAGGTAAAGTACGCCAAGTGATTTCAGGATCTGTTGGATTCGACGATTTCGAATGGGGCGTAACATTATTCGCTGACGATGTTCTTCAATTTAAAAAACTTATATATGAAATGCGCTTCGATGAAGTAAGTGCTCGTTATGGTGAATTTGGAACATTCTTCGTTGGAAACATTTTACCAGACGAAAAAGTAGAGAAATTTTTACACATATAAATGGTGAAAAGGAACGAAATTCGTTCCTTTTTTTATTCTTCTCTATATTTATCCTCAAAAATCTCCTTTTTTCTGCACTTTTGAAGAAAAACCGACATTTTTTCAAATTTATTGTAAAATTGTAACCTTTTTATATATAAAGATATGCTAAAATGATACGAGCTATATGCTAAATAACGATGCGAAGGTGATAATCTATATGAAAAAAATTTTGTCTATTTTACTATTGCTTGTATTGTCAATTTCTTCCTTAGGAGTAACAACATCCCATGCGGAAGAAAAAATACATATTGAGGCAGCCGCTGCACTTTTATTTGATGCAGATACTGGAAAAATACTTCACGAGCAAAATCCAGATGAATTGCTGGCTATTGCTAGTATGTCGAAATTAATTGTTGTTTACGCTGTTTTAGAAGCAATTAAAGAAGGAAAAATCACATGGGATACGAAAGTAAATATTTCTGATTACGCTTATGAAGTCTCTCGTAATAATGAATTCTCTAATGTACCGTTCGAAAAAGGACGTCAATATACTGTAAAAGAATTATATCATTCTATTGTTATATTCTCAGCAAATGGATCTAGTATCGCTTTAGCAGAACTTCTTGCAGGAAGTGAGAAAAACTTCTTAAATCTTGCAAATGAACATGCTAAAAAGCTAGGATTAAAGAAATATAAATTTGTAAACGCTACTGGCTTAAATAACGCTGACTTAAAAGGAAAACATCCTGAGGGTACTGATCCAAATGCAGAAAACTCTATGTCAGCTCGTGATATGGGTATGCTTTCAAAAGCAATGATTACAAAGTATCCAGAAATACTAGAGGATACAAAACAAAGATTTAGAAACTTCCCAGACAATCACCCAAAACCAATTCGTATGGAAAACTGGAATTGGATGTTACCAGGAGCTTCTTTCGCTTATGAAGGTACCGATGGTTTAAAAACCGGAAGCTCTGATACAGCTGGATACGGATTTACTATTACTGCTAAACGTGGTGATGTACGTCTTATCTCGGTTATTATTAAAACAAAATCAATGGATGAACGTTTCACAGAATCTCGTGAATTAATCGAATATGGATTTAATAACTTTGAAAAACAAAAACTAAAAGTTAATAAGAACAATACAATCTCTGTAGTAAAAGGGAAAGAAGACCAAGTAACTGTTGCACCCGAAAAAGAAATAACAGTAATTGCGAAAAAAGGTAGCAAAGAACCTTATAAAATTGGGACTGAATTAGATAAATCTCTTGCTGAAGATGGACATTTAGTTGCTCCTATTAAGAAAGATGCCAAAGTAGGCTCAATTACTTTAGAATCAACTGATAAATATGGTTTCTTAGACGGTAGTAAAAGTATGAAAGTTACTGCAAAAACGACAGAGGAAGTTGAAAAAGCAAATTGGTTTGTGTTAACAATGCGCTCTATTGGTGATTTCTTCTCAAACTTATGGTCTAAAGTTTTTTAATAAAAAAGCTGGCTCACGCTAGCTTTTTTTATTTTCCACTCTCAATGTAAAACTTCGTTTGGTTGTCATATCTGAGCCCTTTTCCTCATACGTATGAACTAGTAATTGTTACACACTTCATCTAGAGATAAACCTCTTTCCAAAAGGTATTCCAAAAAGAGAGGTGACACATAATGGGTGTTATTGCTTATAACGAAGAAGATGTAAAGTTGTTGGCTAGACTGATGCGTGCTGAAGCCGAAGGAGAAGGGCAACAAGGAATGTTAATGGTCGGAAACGTTGGGGTAAATCGTGTCCGCGGAAATTGTTTAGACTTTAAAAGCATTCGTAATTTACGTCAAATGGTTTATCAAAACCCCGGCGGTTTTGAAGCAACGCAAAAAGGATACTTTTATCAACGGGCACGTGAACAAGATATTGCCCTAGCGAGACGGACCATTCAAGGGCAACGTTTTTGGCCTGCCAACTTTGCCTTATGGTTCTTTAGACCTGAAGGGGCATGTCCACCGACTTGGTATAACCAACAAAACTCTGGTCGCTTTAAAAAGCACTGCTTCTTCCAGCCATCTGCTGGAGACTGCCCTAGCGTATATTAAGGAATAAAAATGAGGAGGGATTTTTGAATGACACAGCAACAAAACCCGTATTATGGAACAGGTTTTTATCAACCATCTGGAACTTATGTACAACCGCAACAAATGACCGCTGGGCAACAGCAACAGCAACAACAAGCAATGCAGCAACAAGCAATGCAGCAACAAGCTGCGCAAGCGCAATATGCAATTTCTCAAGGGATGTTACCTCTAGAACAATCATATATTGAAAATATCCTTCGTCTAAACAAAGGTAAGCAAGCTACAGTTGTAATGACTTATGAGCGTGGTAGTTCTCTTGGTACTCAATCTTATACAGGTATTATCGAGGCAGCTGGTCGTGATCATATTATCATTAGTGAGCCTGAATCCGGAAAGCGTTACTTATTACTAATGATTTACTTAGATTATGTAGAATTTCCAGAAAGAATTACGTATTTACCGGGTCAACAAGCAACTTATGCTCCAAGACCATAAAAAAGCTGGCAAATGCCAGCTTTTGTTTTTTATAATCCTTTTACAACTGCAGTCCCTACTAGAATCCACGCCACAATAAACGCTACACCACCAAGAGGTGTAATTGGACCAAAGAACTTAATGCCTGTCGTACTTAATGCATACAAACTACCTGAGAACATAATAATTCCAGCTACCATTAGCCAACCAGCAGTAGTTAAAAGTGATGATTGAACCTTATCCATCAATAAAGCAACTACGAATAGTCCACCTGCATGAAACATTTGATATGTAACGCCTGTTTTCCAAACTTCTAACATTTTTGCAGAAATTTTATTTTCTAAACCGTGTGCTCCAAAGGCCCCTAACGCAACAGATAGCCCCGCTGCAATACAACCTAGTAAAAAGAAAATTTTCATCTTAATTCCCCTTTTTTACCTTTATCATAAGCAATTTTTGCATATAAGCCAAACGATTTATCTTCTAAAAATCAAATAAAGAATTACCGTTTGCATCACTTTCTTTTATATATACTGGCTCCCCAGAAACAGGTGCAATTGGTTGCATAGTTGTTACTGGTTGTGATCCAATTACTTGCGATTGAATTTTCGGTTCTCTATATGTAGATGTTTCAACTTGTTCATCTAATAATAAGTCACATAAAGCACGCACAACTAATAAATGTTCTTTTGACTTTTGTCCTTCACTACTTTTTGCCTTCGCAATTTCATTCGCCATTTTATTTAAAATCTTGTCGCTAGATATTTGCATTCCTTATCACCTCGTACTTTGTAATTCTTTCTCGAATTGTCCCAATTTTTCTACTGAACCAAATACTATTATCATATCAC
This sequence comes from Bacillus sp. JKS001846, assembly GCF_900176455.1. Taxonomy (NCBI): domain Bacteria; kingdom Bacillati; phylum Bacillota; class Bacilli; order Caryophanales; family Bacillaceae; genus Bacillus; species Bacillus sp. JKS001846. Next base: position 401,616 of record NZ_FWYG01000001.1, on the reverse strand, counting down.
GTTCTTTCAATTTTTCCTGCCCTGCCGGATTATGTATAATATTCCCATTTCTTGAAATCGCTAATATTGTTACATCAAACTGATTCCTTACATTACTCTCTAGTAACGATTTACCAACTAATATTGAATCTTTTCCAACTAGAATTTCTTCAATGACAAATGACTGTTCTACTCCATACAACACTGTATCAATATAATGAACGGTTAATGGATTTGCAATACCTTTTGCGATATGAATACCCGCCATACTAGATGGATTAATAACCTTATTTGCACCAGCACGCCTTAATTTCTCTTCAGTTTCTGGCTTTTCAGATCTCGCCACAATTTTAATCGTATCGTTTAACCCTCTTGCTGTTAATGTAATAAATACATTTTCGGCATCATTTGCAACAATAGCAACTAAACCAGCTGCTTTTAAAATTCCGGCATTATGTAATACTTGATCTTCCGTTGCATCTCCATGTACAAATAAAAGCTTTTCCTGCTCCAATATACTTTCATCTTTATCAACAACGACAAATGGAATATTCTTTTCTTGCAATTCATGTACAACTTGAAGCCCCACTCTACCGCAACCACATACTATAATATGATTTTTCAACTGCGCTATTTGTTTATCCATCTTCTTCCTCCGTACTGCATGAAATAAATTCCCTTCAATAATCATAGCTGCCACTACCCCAATTGCATACGTAACAATACCTACGCCAACAGGAATAATAAGAAGCGCAAATACTTTCCCCGTTTGCGTTACAGGAACGGCATCTCCGTATCCAACAGTCAATACAGTAATCATTGTCATCCAAAATGCTTGAAACAAACTAATCTCTTCAATCGTCATAAATCCTATCGTTCCTAGAATTACAACAAAAGTCATACATATAACTGCTATCCATAATTGCTTACGTGCATTCATACTGTGTTTCAACTCTTTTCTCTATCTACAATCTTTGCCAGTGGAAATAAAATACGTATATACTAGATACGGAATCTATGAAAGAGGTTGATATAATGAAGACATTTCTTTCCGCCTTACAATGGGCACTATTTATTTTAGCTGGAAGCCTTATTGTACCAATTAGTGTCGCAACTAGTTATGGTCTTAATGGCGCTGAAGCCATCGCATTTGTACAAAGAACATTATTTGTTCTAGGTTTTGCTGGTCTCTTGCAAGCTATATTTGGGCATAAACTTCCTATTCAAGAAGGTCCTGCTGGCCTTTGGTGGGGAATTTTCTCCCTTTACGCAAGTTTAGGCGTCGTACTATTTGGATCAAATAATGAGACACTTAAAGTTCTTCAATATGCTTTCTTATTAAGTGGTATTATTTGTATTATTCTTAGCGTTTTTGGACTTATTGATAAACTCGTTCGCTATTTTACACCGACAGTCATTGGAACGTATTTATTTCTTCTTGTCGCGCAGCTTAGTGGCTCCTTCTTAAAGGGAATGTTTGGCCTTGATGGAAAACATTCAGAAGTACAACCTAACGTATTTATTCTTTCACTCATTGTTATTTTACTATCTTTTTTCATCATGAAGCTACCTATTATTGGACAATATTCCGTTCTTTTCAGTATCGTATGCGGCTGGATATTATTCGCATGCTTCGGATTATCTAATCCAATAACACCAGTGACAGACATAATCCGTTTTCCATCCTTATTTGTTTTCGGAATGCCTCGTGTTGAATGGAACATGGTAATTACGGTCATTTTCGTTACGCTCTTACTTCTAACAAATATGTTAGCAAGTATTCGCGTTGTACAAAAGGTTGTCTCTAAATATGAAGAAAACGCTGCATCAGATCGTTTTAAACAAGCTGGCATTATAACAGGAATCAACCAATTGCTAGGCGGCCTATTTTCAGCTATTGGGCCTGTCGCTATTTCTGGATCAGCAGGTTTTATTGCAACGACTAATATTTATAAACGTCTCCCGTTTATATTAGGGTCAAGCTTTATTATTGTCGTTAGTATATTTCCAAAGATTACTTCATTCTTTGCAGCAATCCCTGTTGCAGTTGGTTATGCCGCTATTTATCCTGTATTCGCAAGCATGATTGGCCTCGCCTTTCGAGAATACGAAACTGTCCAGGATAAAGAACGATTATTTAAAGTAGCCGGTCTTTCAATCTTTACGGGAGTCGGAGTTATGTTTGTTCCAGCAGGAGCATATTCCACACTTCCACCATTTCTAGCATCGTTTTTAAGTAATGGTCTCGTTCTTGGATCTGTAATGGCAATCTTGCTAGAAATACTATTTTCTCGTTCCACAGCAAAACAAATATCTTAAATTGGAAAACTTCCATTATTGCACTCTACCTTTAGAGTTGTTACGATAAAATCAAACTTTAATCATTGGGGTTTTATTCATCCCCAATGATTATTAACCAATATTATGAGCAACACACTCATAATAATTTACCTACTTCTTTTCAAAGAGGTTTGATGTCTTACTATTATTCCTCAATCTCTTCATGAACATGTATTTTGATTTCAATTAAAGAAAGGAATTTTCTATATGACTTATAAAATGATTGTTTTAGATTTAGATGATACTTTATTACGTGATGACCATACTATTTCACCTCGTACGAAAGAAGCGTTAATGACTGCACAAGAGCAAGGCGTAAAGGTTGTACTTGCTTCTGGACGTCCAACGTTCGGTATGCGCAATGTAGCGAAAGAACTTCGTTTAGAAGAATACGGCAGTTTCATTTTATCTTTTAATGGTGCAAAAATTATTAACTGTAAAACAAACGAAGAAATCTTTAGTAGTACACTATCTCCTGAAATCGTTCACAACCTATTTGAAATTAGTCAAACTGAAGATGTATGGATTCATACTTATATGGGCGATGATATCGTAACGGAAGAAAATAATCCTTATACTGAAATTGAGGGCGATATTACTGGTATGCCAATTGTTGTAGTAGATGACTTTAAAGCTGCAGTTAAAGAGCCCGTAGTAAAAGTATTAATGAATAAAGAAGCTGAACGCCTTGTTGAAGTTGAAAAGAAACTACAAAAACAGCTAGAAGGCCAATTAAGCGTGATGCGTTCGAAACCATTCTTCTTAGAATTTACTGAAGCTGGTGTTACAAAAGGAACGAGCTTAAACAAACTGATCCAAAAGCTTGGCATTAAGCGTGAAGAAGTTATCGCAATGGGCGATAGCTATAACGACCAAGCGATGATTGAATTTGCTGGTCTTGGCGTTGCAATGGGCAATGCACCTGATGATATTAAAGAAATTGCAAACTACGTAACAGATACAAATATGAACGATGGTGTTGCAAAAGTTGTAGAGAAATTCGTTTTAAAAACGGATGTACTTGTTTAATATTTTCATTCACAAAACCTATTTGAAGTCAAATACTTCAAATAGGTTTTTATTTAAATTCTCATGCTTTTGTGACTATATTTTGAACTTTGCACTATTCTCGTAGTGTAAACTTTCTTTTTGTATATAATGAAACAAAATAGACTATTTTATTTTGAAAAAGAATACAAATTTACTATATACAAGCATACGTTAAAGGAGGCTACTTTATGTTATCTACACCAATCGGACGATTAAGAGCAATTGGACTAGTTGAGGGTATTTCTTTCCTATTACTATTATTTGTAGCAATGCCATTGAAATATTTCGCAGGATTTGCAACAGCTGTTAAAATTACAGGCATGGCTCATGGTGTTCTATTTATTCTATTCATCTTTGCAGTAATTCAAGTAACAATCGTACACCGTAAATCAATTTTATGGGCACTTGGAGCATTTGTTTCATCAGTTATCCCATTTGGCACTTTTGTACTAGATGCAAAATTAAAGAACGAGCAACAATAATAATAAAAAGGTAGTTAACGACTGTTAACTACCTTTTCTATTTATAAATTTGGAATTTCCCAATCAATTTCTCTTTCGCCCATATTAGCTAAAATCGTATTTACTTTAGAATATGGCTTACTACCAAAGAAACCACGTCTTGCCGATAATGGGCTTGGATGTACAGATTCGATAATATGATGATTCGGATTCGTAATTAACTTCTTCTTCGCCTGCGCATGGCGCCCCCACAATATGAAAATAACTGGCTTTTCACGTTCATTCAACAGTTCAATTACACGATCTGTAAAGTGCTCCCATCCTTTTCCCTTATGAGAATTTGCTTCGCCTTGACGAACTGTTAATACGGTATTTAGTAATAATACTCCTTGTTCCGCCCATTTTACTAAATAACCGTTATTCGGGATTTCATAACCATATTCATCTCGAAGTTCTTTATACATATTTAACAATGACGGTGGTGTTTTAACACCAGGTTGCACAGAAAAGCTTAAACCATGCGCTTGATTCGGTCCATGATATGGATCTTGTCCTAAAATAACAACCTTTGTATTTTCATAACTTGTATACTGAAGAGCGTTAAAAATATCTTCTACCTTCGGATAAACAACATGCGTGCTGTATTCTTCTGTCAAAAAACTGGATAGAGTAAGATAATACTCTTTCTCGAATTCTGGTGCCAATAGTGGCTCCCAATCATTCTTTAAAACATTTTCCATACTGTCACTTCCTGTCTAATTAATTCACCATATCCTGTCTTGTAAATACTACGAACGAAATAACAAGAGAAACAACTGCCCAAACAGTTAAATTCATCAAAGAAAATCCCATCGATAAACCTTGTAATGCAGGTAATTTTCCTGATAAATAATCCGTTAATGATAAATTCACACTAAAAATATATTTGGCGCCTTCCCAAGATGTTGCGAACGAGCTTAAAATACCGCCTGCAATTAATGCAGCTAGCATAACGCCCATACCAGCTGGTGTATTACGAATTAAAACAGAGACCATAAATGATATAGTTCCGACAACGATAGCAACAAACCATGCTAGTCCATACGCCATTAAGATGTATTGCCACTGCGGAATAAGATGCACAAAGTTCGTATTTAGCGTTTCCTTATCAATAACAAATCCTGTTAAAACAGGTAAATTCCATCCCGAGTATCCAAATACAAGCCCTGATAATATGTAAGCAAACAAACCTACAAGAAACAGTATGAGCGAAATGAAAAATAACATCGTCACGTATTTACTAAGGAGTATTTTCCAACGCCGAATTGGCCGCGTAAGTAACATCTTCATCGTCCCATCACTTCGTTCTCCTGAAACGATATCAATGGCTACAATCATTACAAGAAGCGGAATAAATAATGTAATTCCTTGTTCAATAAATGCTCTGACAAAAGTCGGTGCACCCGGTGCCATCGGATTAATATCATGATCTAAATAATATTGTTGTTGCTCAACTCTTACCTTTAACCAATCACGCCATTCTTCTGGCAACCTAGAATTGTTCAACCGGTTCTGAGAATCAACAATTTGCTGTTGCAATGAAACCTTCCAATCAGTTGTACCGAGTCTTTTTTGTGTCGTTTCTATTTCACGATACTGCGCATACACAAAAAGCGGGATCAAGATTGCTAAAATAAGCATGACAACAAAAATACGTTTCTTGCGGTAAATCTTTTCTGATTCATTTAAAACTAGATTCGCAAATTCACGCATGCTGCTCACCCCTTGTGAGTTCAATAAATAAATCTTCTAGCGTAAATACAAGCTCCTTAACGCTATGTACATCTATTTCATTTTCGACAAAGTGTTTATTCCAACTACTTATAGATGCAATATCCATGCGGCATAGTAATCGATCGCCTTCTACACTCACTTCCCTTACTTCTTCGGCCGCTTCTAGCATATCTTTCGCCTTAGAAATTGGTGTAACAATCCATTCTACACGATCACTTGCTGTTTTAATTAATTCTTCAACCTTGGCAACTGTTATCATTTTTCCTTTATGAATAATAGCAACGCGATCGCATATCATTTGCACTTCACTTAGCAAGTGACTTGAAATAAACACGCTCATATTTTCTTCTTTTACAAGCTTATGTATAAATTCCCTAAGTTCTCTAATCCCTGCTGGATCTAAACCATTCGTTGGCTCATCTAATATGAGCAATTTGGGATTCCCAAGGAGCGCCTGCGCAATTCCAAGGCGTTGTTTCATACCAAGTGAGTACGTTTTTACCTTGTCATGAATTCTTTCATCTAAATGAACCATTTCAGCAATTTCAATAATACGTTCATCTGATATATCACCTAACATACGAGCAAATTGCTTTAAATTTTCCCATCCCGTTAAATATGTATACAACTCTGGGTTTTCAACGATACTCCCAATTTGACGCATCGCTTCTCTGAAATTTTCCTTAATCGAATAACCACCAATAGAAATCGTACCTTCTGTCGCCTTAATCAATCCGACTAACATTCGAATGGTAGTCGTCTTTCCAGCACCATTTGGTCCTAAGAACCCGAACACTTCTCCTTGCTTTACATCAAAGGAAATATTCTCTACAAGAGTCTTCTTTCCAATTACCTTCTTCAAATCTCGTACGGAAAGTATCGTCGTCATTTTACCCCTCCTTGTTCTAGTTTTAATTTACTTACAACATTTTGAACTAAACGTTCTGCCATATACGTATAACCTACTTCGTTCGGATGAAAATGATCAGAGTATAATAAATCTTTCCCACGGTTTTGGAATAAATCAAATGTCGGTGTAATATACACATTTTTATCGTTTAGCGCTAACTTCTCTAAAGATGCATTCCAGTCCACAACAATGTTTGAAGACCCTTTTAAATCTTCTACATCTTCAAAAGGATTGTATAAACCAAGCCAAAAAATCGGACTATCTGTATTTAATTTACGAATTTCTTCTATAATTTTCTTTGCTTCATTTTGAAACGTTTCTGTGTCAGGACGATACGTCTCTAAATCTATTTTCCCAAGCGATTCCCAGCCTGGGAACAAATCATTCCCACCAATCGTTAACACGATTACATCTGCTTGCTTAATTGAATATTGAGCGCCATTACTTTCAATTTGTTTTAATAAATCGGGCATTTTTGCACCACTAACTGCTAAATTTGTTAATGCAATTTTTTGCTTATAATCTTTTTGTAAATCCTCTTTCATTCGCCCAACATAGCCAATTCCTTCTTTATCACCAACGCCACGCGTTAATGAATCACCTAAACTAACGATTTGTAACGTTCCCGTTTTCTTTTTCTCTTTTGCCACTACATCGGTCTTTTTAATTAAATTTGAAGCTTTCGGATTTAATACATCATTTACACCTGAAACAAAGCCATATGCAAATAAACAGAAAGATGCAATTGTAATGAGTAGAATTACTTTTACTACTTTTGATCTCATATCAAAACCCCTTTTAGCCCTCATAGATTGTCCATAATTATACCAAACGAAATTTTGAAAAGCGATTTTCACACCTTCTCAATTACGTCGTTTCTCTATTTACTAACTCTGGTAATAACTCTATATGCTTCACATCTAATTTCTCTTCATTAATCTTTTCATATAATAATTCAAACGCTTTTACTCCAACGTTTTTACTAGAATGCGAAATCGTCGTTATACCCAATATATCTGCCACCTCTTGATCATCACACCCGATAATCGTAATATCCTCTGGAATACGAATTCCTTGTTTTTTTGCTTCTGTAACCATCCCCGCTGCAATATGGTTACAAGATACAAGGAACGCCGTCGGTTTTACTGACATATGAGCCCATTCTCTAATTACATTGCGTCCATCTTCCACTGTAAAACAACCCTCAAATTTCCAGGTCTCTAACGGTGTTACGATACTCTGTTGAAGCGAATCTTCATATGCCTTCTTTCGTCTTTGGCTATTAACACTATTACTTCTTCCAATACAATATCCAATATGTGTATGACCGGCATCTATTAAGCTTTTCATCCCAAGTGAAAATACTTTGTAGTAATCGATATGGACACTTGAAATGCATTTTGAATCTATTTCTTCACACATAACAATCGGGCCGAATTTTGTATATTCTTCAAGCTTCTCCTTACTATTTGCCCGAGAACAAATAATAACCCCATCAAGCTTTTTCATTTTTAACATATTTAAAATCTCTAGTTCTCTTTCTTCGCTATAATTCGTCTGGCAAAGCATCATATTATAATTATTCTTTGCTGTCTCTTTTGATATCCCCTCGATAATAGCGCTATAATATTGATCATTTACGTGTGGCAATAAAACGCCAATTACATTCGTTTTTCCTTTCACTAAATGAATTGCATTCACATTTTGCGTGTAATTTAATTCTTCTATAATCGCTAAAATTTCTTTTCGTTTCTGTTCATTTACGTACGGATGATTATTTAGTACACGTGAAACAGTTGAAACAGATACTCCAGCAAGTTCAGCAATCTTTCTTATATTTGTCATCTCATTTTCCCCTTCTCACAAAAATTCTCCCTTGACCTGGTAAGCTTTCCACAATATATCCTTTCCTAGCAAATACATTTAGAAAGGATATACAACTATGCTTCGATTCAAATTAGAATATATATTTTTCATTGGCGGTTTACTCATTCTTGCCATCGGTATTAATATGATGACGACAATTACTTCCTTTGGACTTAGCCCTTATGATTCCTTCTTTATTGCACTATATCAAAATTTTGGCATAAGTATTGGTTTTTGGATTTTTATGATTAACTTTGCCTTTACACTTATCGTACTCTTTTGGAATAAAAAACAAATTACAATAGGTACAATTGTAACGATGGTTCTTATTTCTCTTTTTGTTGATTGGATTGGTTCCATTACAACTATTATGGACGCTATCCGCTCTCTTCCAAAATATATAACACTTATTTGCGGAAATCTATTCGTTGGAGCTGGAATTGGTCTTTACGTCTCTACAAACCTTTGCGCAGCGCCTCAAGAAGCTTTCGTTTTAACGGTTGCTGAGAAGAAAAAATGGACGTTTAGAAGAACAGAGATTTCATTAGCCTTTTTATTTTTAACGTTAAGCTTTTTATTAGACGGACCTATCTATTTTGGAACAATCATCTTATCCTTTACAACAGGCTGGATTATCCAAGCATTTATTCAAGTTGGTACGCAGATTTTAAATAGAAAAGAGCCTATTAAGCAAGCTGCTTAATAGGCTCTTTCTGTTTTATGGTAAGGATACTACTTAGCATCCCCTTCAATTCGATAGTTCGCTTTCAAACAATCTATTTCTTCATACCCTTGCAACGTATGTAGAATATAATCATAATCAGCAAGAGACGCACGATGCGTTACAATTACAATTTCAGCCTTTCCTTTCTCTTCAAGCGGCATTTGAATAATTTTCTCAAAGCTAACTCCGCACTCAGAGAACAATGAAGTAATTTTTGCAAATACACCAATTTCGTCTTTTACATGCAGTCTTAAAAACTTTTTCACGACAATTTCGTCTGGCTCTTTTAATACTTTTTGATATTGTGGGACTACAGCACTATTTCCTGTTACCCCTAATCTAATATTTTGCATTACAGCAACTAAATCCGAAACAACAGCTGTCGCTGTTGGTAAACTTCCTGCGCCTGGTCCATAAAACATCGTTTCCCCAACTGCTTCACCGTACACATACACAGCGTTATATTCATTTTGTACTGCCGCAAGAGGATGTGTATTTGGAAGTAAAGTTGGTTCAACTGTAACCTCCAATTTTTCACCATCTCGTTTTGCAAGACCGATTAATTTAATTGTATAACCTAAGCTCTTACTATATTCAATATCTTCCTCTGTAATAGAGGTAATCCCTTTTACTTTCACGTCTCCAAGCTCTACATTTGTAGAGAAACCGAGAGTAGCTAAAATCGTCATTTTTCTTGCTGCATCTAAACCTTCTACATCTGATGTTGGATCTGCTTCTGCAAATCCAAGTTGTTGGGCTTCTTTTAACACGTCGTTATATGCTCTCCCTTCGTCTGACATTTTCGTCAAAATAAAATTTGTCGTTCCATTTACAATTCCCATTACTTTCGTAATAAGATCTGAGGAAAGTCCTTCTACGATACTGCGTAAAATTGGAATTCCCCCTGCCACACTCGCCTCATAGAATAAATCAGCCTTATTATCTTTTGCTGTCGCTAATAATTCAGCTCCATGTAATGCCATTAAGTCTTTATTTGCAGTTACAACATGCTTTCCGCTTTTTAAAGCTTGTAAAATATATGATTTTGCATCATCAATGCCACCCATCACTTCAATGACAACATCAATATTTGGATTATCTAAAATTTCATTTGCATCTTGTGTTAATAGAGTAGAAGGTACCTCTACCTCTCTCTCTTTCTCAATGTTTTGCACTAATACTTTCGTTACCTTCACTGGACAACCTACTTGGTGTATGAGTCGTTCTTGATGATCCGTAATAATACGAACCACACCACTGCCAACTGTCCCAAGACCTAATAACCCAACTTGAATTTCTTTCATAGTACTGTCCACCCCTCAAAAATTGTGTTTAGATGAAATTATATGAGTAAAAAATCTGAAAAACAATGTATTTTGAACATTCGGAAAAATAAAGGTTAATCTTTACAAGGAAAACGTTGCCACGTGTTACACAATCTTTCTTTACAATATATAAGGGGTTTCTTGATACACGTAATAATTCAACCAATTAGAAAACAATAAATTACCATGACTCCTCCACCTAACAAGCGGCTTTTCATCTGGATTATTATGTTTAAAATAGTTTTTTGGCACATCAATATTTAATCCCTTGTCACGATCTCGTTCGTATTCTTGTTTTAACGTCTCACAACTATATTCGCTATGTCCAAGGGCAAACACTTGCCTTCCTTCTGGCCCAATAACAAGGTGAACACCTGCTTCTTCAGAGTTTGCTAACAATGTTAAGTCTTTCACTCCTCTAATATCATTCTCTCGTACTTCTGTATGACGAGAATGCGGAGCAAAAAACAATTCATCAAATCCTTGTAACAATTTCACATGTTGCTCGCAAACTTCATGTTCAAATACACCGAACATTTTTTCCTTAAGGGGATACTTTGGAACACCATAATGATAGTACAAGCCAGCCTGTGCTCCCCAGCAAATATGGAGCGTAGATGTTACATTCGTTTTTGAATACTCCATAATATGTTTAAGCTCTTCCCAATAATCTACCTCTTCAAAAGCAAGGGTCTCCACTGGCGCTCCTGTAATAATGAGCCCATCAAACTTTTCATTTTCAATATCACGAAACGTTTTATAAAAGCTTGTTAAATGTTCTTGCGTTACATTACGAGATAGATGTGATTCCATATGAAGCAAATGAACATCTAATTGTAACGGTGTGTTTCCAATTAAGCGAAGTAATTGCGCCTCTGTGTCTTGCTTCGTTGGCATTAAATTTAATATAGCAATTTTCAAAGCGCGTATATCTTGTGTTTCCGCTCGCTCCTTCGTCATTACAAAAATATTTTCTTTTTGTAACACTTTGCGAGCCGGTAAATCTTTATCAATTATGATCGGCATGTGTTTTGCCCCCAACTAGAGCTGCTTCCAAATCTGCAATAATATCAGAAACATCTTCTATACCAACTGATAAACGAATTAAATCAGATGTAACACCAGCTAAACGCTGATCTTCAGCATTTAATTGTCTATGCGTCGTACTAGCAGGATGTATAACGCAAGTTCGTGCATCAGCTACGTGTGTTACAAGAGTTGCTAGTTTTACATTTGCGATAAATTCTTTTGCTGCTTCTAATCCGCCTTTAATACCGAAAGTTAAAACACCACTAGCACCTTTTTTCAAGTACTGTTGTGCCAATGAGTAATTTTCATTACTATCTAAGCCCGGATAATTCACCCATTCAATACGTTCATGATTAGCAAGCCACTTAGCAACTGCAAGAGCATTTTCACTATGACGTTCCATTCGTAAATGCAATGTTTCTAAGCCAATATTGCTAATATATGCATTGAATGGGCTCATACAATTTCCATAATCTCTTAATAGCTGAACACGTGCTTTCACAATATACGCTGCTGCACCAAAGTTTTGAACGTAACTTACACCGTGATAACTTGGATCTGGTTCAACAAGTTCAGGATACTTTCCATTTGTCCAATCAAAGTTTCCACCGTCAATTACAATACCGCCTAAGGAGCTCGCATGCCCATCGATATACTTCGTCGTAGAATGAACAATAATATTTGCCCCATGTTCAAACGCCTGGCATAAATAAGGAGTTGCTAATGTATTATCAACGATAAAAGGTACCTCTAATTCTTTAGCAGCAGCTGAAAATTCTTTAAAATTTAAAACATTCATCGCTGGATTTCCTAACGATTCTGCATAGATAAGTTTCGTCTTGTCATTAGCAAGCGCCGTAATTTCATCTGCCGTTAAATTTGGATTAAAGAACGTAACATCAATGCCCAGTTTACGCAAACTCACTCCAAATAAATTAAACGTTCCCCCGTAAACCGTTGAAGAACAAAGTAAATGATCCCCACTACTACAAATATTTAAAACTGCGAGCATAATAGCTGCTTGCCCAGAAGCCGTTGCAACAGCTCCTACACCGCCTTCTAAATCTGATAACTTCTGCTCAAATGCGGCTAGAGTAGGGTTTCCAATACGTGTATAAATATATCCTTCTGCCTCTAAGTTAAATAGGGCTGCTAAATCATCTGAAGTATCGTATTTATATGTTGTACTTTGATAAAGTGGTAAAACACGTGGTTCACCATTTTTTGGCGTATAGCCACCTTGCACACAAATTGTTCCTTTTCCCCATGATTCTCCCATCTCTCATTCTCCTTTCTTTTATACAAAATAAAAAACTGCCCCTTTCCTGAAAACAAGAAAGGAGCAGTTTGAAAACACGCTCTAAAGGCTCTTTCTTATCTCTCAGGATTATTACCTGCAGGATTTGGCACAATTCCGTTATACGGCTGTTGCCAAGGTTTCATCGGGCCTGTCCCTCCACCTTTTCTTGATAAGACTATGCAATTACCGTTGATTTTATAGCAATAATTTCCTAATGTCAAACATTTTTTCTGAATGTTCTAAAATAAATGTTAACAGTTTCATATAAAGCAACAAAAGAAATATATTCTAGTCTATTTCAAAAAAGACCTTTAAAAACCTCAAATCAGTCTATAAAATTAAATAAGTAATTTAACCTATAAATTCAAATTCCCCTAAAGTTAGCCTATATGTTGAATAGGCCATCTTCTCAAAAAGATACTATATATATTCAATCCATTTTTCACTAGTGTATTTCACTTTTTTACCTACTAAGATTTACATAACGGAGGTATAACATGACAAATAAAAAAGATATGCAGTACATACTTGCTCTATATGGCATTCTTCTAGGATCTATAGTAGGAGCTACAGTCTGGTTATTTTTAGTCACAATAAATATTGGAATCCACTTTATTTGGGGATACTTGCCTGAAGTTCTCTCTTTTCCCTCTTATTACACCCTTTGCGTAACAATAATTGGCGGGGTCCTTGTTGGTCTATCACAAAAACATTTCGGTACATACCCACGCCTTATGCCTGAAGTGATGGCTGAATATAAAAAAACTGGTCGAATCGAATATCGCTTTGTCCATCAGGCTACTTTAACAGCGATTATTGTTTTAATTTTCGGTGCTAGTCTTGGTCCAGAAGCCGCACTAGTTGGAATTATAGGCGGACTGTGCACATGGGTAGGGGATCGCTTTAAATTTGCCTTAAAGGGTATGAATGAGCTAACCGAGATCGGAATTGGAGCTACTTTAAGTGTCATTTTTAACGCACCATTATTCGGTTATTTAGCACCAAATGAAAATGAGGGGGAACAAATTGCTGCTTTTTCTAAAGGAAAAAAGGCGATTGTATACTTAGCTACTACTTTCGCAGGTTTTTCTGTTTATTTACTACTGAGTAAACTCGATAATCGTGGATCCTTTATTGTTGATTTTGGGGAAGGTGCACTTTCTTTCAATGAATGGATCGCATTTCTTCCACTTGCTAGTATCGGTGCTATAGTTGGTTTCTTTTATTTCAAGTTAGAATTCACATTAGAGAAGTTAATTCACCCTTTTAGGGAATACAAACTGACACTCGGAATTATCGGTGGTATTTTATTAGGAATTGCGGGAACTTTTCTTCCGTACACATTATTTTCAGGGGAACATCAATTAAAAGAATTAGTTGTTGAATGGAGCCATTTATCTTTTTGGATACTACTTCTTTCAGGGATTTTAAAGTTGTGCATTACTGCCGTTTGTTTGAACACAGGGTGGCGAGGTGGACATATCTTCCCAATTATATTTTCCGGGTCAAGTATCGGATACGCTGTAGCATCTATTCTTCCTATAGATCCAGTAGCATCTGTTGCCATCGTAACGACAGCAATTTCAAGCTATGCGTTACGAAAGCCAATAGCTATAACATTACTATTACTTATGTTTTTCCCGCTTAATTTACTATTGCCCATGCTTGGTGCAGCTGCTATCGGGAATGCCTTTCCGCTGCCAAAACATAACGAAAATAAAAATTAATAAAAATAGGCAGTGGGGATGAAAGCTCCACTGCCTATTTTTTTATTACACATGCTGCTTTAATAACGCTTCTAACTCCTCAAAATTATGCACTTCATATGTCGGTATAATCCCACTATCATTTAATTTCCTTTCTGGATTAAACCAACAAGTATCAATTCCCGCTACATATCCACCTTTAATATCCGCGCTTAATGAATCTCCAATAATCAGCCCTTCTTCAGGTGCAAAGTTAGGAATCCGTTCAAAAACATAATCAAAATACTCTTTCATCGGCTTTTGAAAACCTGTATCTTCCGAAACAAAAACATCTTTAAACAATGAATGTAACCCTGCATTACGCAAACGTTTATCTTGCGTCTTAGAAACACCATTTGTCACTATATACAACTCATACTCCCCTTGAATTTGATTTATAAATTTAAACGCACCTTGCATGAGTTGATTTCCTTCTTCTAAGTAGTTACGGTAATTATTTTCCAATAATATTCCGTCTACTTCTTCTCCATACTCTTTAAACAACAGAGAGAATCGTGTATTTACAACTTCATTGCGTGATAGTTCACCTTTTTCAAAAGCATCCCAAAGACCTTTATTTATTTTTTTATAACGAGCCTCTATCTCGTCTGTTAAAGGGATTCCCTTCTCTTCAAAAAGCACCCGTAAAGCCACTTTTTCAGCCTTTTGGAAATCTAATAATGTATCATCTACATCAAATAGCAATGTTTTATATTTTTTCATAAACTCATCACACTCTCTTTTCTACAAAAACAAATTTACATAAATCGTATCATTCCTTCTTGTAAAGATAATAGGAGATATCTCATACTATACATAGGGGTGAAAATATGAAAATCAGCAAAAATGAGGAAGAAATTTATCAATACATGCAAATCCATCAATTCCATACCCTATTTTCATTTCATGTCTTGCCATATGTAGAGCTACATTCTTTTCAAACGAAAGAGATGATATGTAGCGAAGGAAATACTCTCCCTTATCTCTATTACTTAATTTCTGGGAAGGCAAAAATATATATGAGTCATAAAAACGGGAAGGTTTCATTAATTAATTTTATTCAAGCACCATCTTTTATCGGGGAATTAGGATTAATAGGAGTAGAAAATATTACTAAGTCCGTTGAAGTACTAGAAGATTGTGTGTGTTTGGCACTTCCTCTTAAAGATTGTCAGCAACTTTTATTACAAGATGCAACGTTTTTACAGCACTTATGTAAATTTATTGGAGAAAAGACAATTACTCGCACTGAAAATTACGCAAAAAACTATAGTTATCCTTTTGAAAATCGATTAGCTGCTTTTATTTTATTAACAGAGCAAAATAATTGTTATATAGAAAAGCATACCGAGGCCTCGGAATATTTAAATGTCAGCTACCGTCATCTTTTATATGTATTAAATCAGTTTTGCCAACAAAATTATTTAAGAAAAGAAGGCCGAACATATTATATACAAGATCGAAATACATTAGAAAAACTTGCTGATGAACTAAAAATATAAAAAAACAGCATTAACGTTTACATGTTAATGCTGTTTTTTCGAGTGACGATTATACTTTTAATTAAAATTTACTTGCTACTTTAGCTGCTTCTTCAAGACCTGCAGCAATGATTTCTTCTGCTTTATCTGGGAATTGGTTATGCCCTTCAATAACTACTGTTTCCATGTTTGTTGCGCCGAAGAAGCCCATCATACTTGCTACATATTTAACAGCCATTTCTACCTCAGCTGCTGGACCTTCTGAATATACGCCGCCTCTTGCATTTAATAATGCAATCTTCTTATCTCCGATTAGGCCAACTGGACCCTCTGGCGTATATTTGAACGTTTTACCAGCACGGTTTAAATAATCAATATATGTGTGCAATACTGCTGGAATCGTTAAGTTCCATAATGGGAAGCCGAAAACAACTTTATCAGCTTCTAGGAATTGATTTAAATACTTATCAGCAACTGCTACTGCTTTTGCCTCTTCTTCTGTTAAATCAAATCCTTTACCTACCTTGAATGTACCATTAATCATATCTACGCCTACATATGGTAATTCTTCTTTATATAAATCAAGTTCTACTACTGTATCATTTGGGTGTGCTTCTTTATAGTTTGCTAAAAATGCCTCATATAATTTTACACTAACTGCTTGTTCCGCTGGACGGTTATTTGCTTTAACGAATAAAACTGTTGCCATTATTTATTCCTCCTAGTACTCACTCTTATGTTGTTATATGCTTTCAAAAAAGGTATCCCTTGTAATTGTTGTTTTGTTGCTTACAAACATATTTTATCTTTATATAATGACAATTTCGTCCTCACATAGACGTATTTTTCCATAAAAAAAGTCCACCTTCCAAAGGCGAACTTGGTCTTACGACTTTCGTCTTATACAATTCCATTTTTCACTGCATATAATGCCGCTTGCGTACGATCAGATAAATTCAACTTACTCAAAATGCTACTTACATGCGCCTTAACCGTCTTTTCTGTAATAACTAAAACAGATGCAACTTCCTTATTGCTCATCCCTTTCGCTAATAGCTGCAATACTTCATTTTCTCTCGCTGTTAGCACATCCACTTGAATAGAAGGTTCTTCTTCCTTTTCTTCTACAGGTAATGTTTGAGAGAGAAGAGCATTTGCTATATCCGGATGTAATTGAATATTACCTTTATATGCGCTTCGAATAGCCTCAACAAGCTGATCTGGTTCTACATCTTTTAAAATATACCCACTTGCTCCAGCCCTTAATGCAGGTAACACATGCGCCTGATCAGAAAAGCTAGTTAATACAATTACTTTCACATTTGGATACTCTTTTTTAATATATGCCGTCGCCTCAACACCATCCATTTCAGGCATGTATAAATCCATTAATATAACATCGGGAGTTGTTTCTCCTACTTTCACTAACGCTTCTTTCCCATTATTCGCTTCTCCAACTAACTCTAAATCTTCCTGTGTACTTAAGAAAAATGCTAATCCTTTTAAAACGACTGTATGATCATCAACTAACAATACTTTTATTTTCACAAACTTCCCTCATTTTCACATCATAATGGTACATTTACTTTTACGCTCGTTCGTTTATTACTACTTACAATTTTAATTGTTCCACCAACTAATTCTACTCTTTCACGCATCGTAGTCATACCTAGTGATTTCTTTTCTTTTATATTCTTTTCCACAAATCCCTTTCCTTGATCAACTATTTCTAATGATACATTTTTCTCATTCACTGTAAAATAAATCGTCGCTTCTTTTATACCTGCATGCTTACTTACATTGTTCAGTGCTTCTTGGCCTATGCGCCACAAAACTTCTTCTACTACACGAGGTAAATCACGAACACCCGTAACTTGCTCCCTAATTTTCAGTCCCAAATTTTCACCGTACTGCTTTAGAGCGGGCAATAATCCTTTTTCTAATCCCGCCGGACGAAGCTGCCAAATTAATGTCCTCATTTCTTTCAAAGCTCCTTGCGCAAGTTCACGCATCTCATGCAAAGATTGATCTACCTTTTCATTTTTACCTTTTAAAACTGCCTCGGCGCCTTTTGTCATGAAGGTTAATGAAAATAATTTTTGCGAAACAGAATCATGTAAATCTCTTGCTAACCGATTTCTTTCTTCCATTCGCACAAGTTCACGGCGCTGCTCGTTTAACCTCAAATTCTCTATTATTAACGAAACATGGTTCGATAATGCTTGAATTACGTCTATTGTATTAGCATCAAACTCTCCATTATTCAGGCTAACACATAAAACACCAAATATATGGTTTTGAATATGTATTGGTGTAGCAATAACAGCTCGATTTAGATGTACATTATGTCCTATTTGATGTTTTATTAGAACTGGTTCATCTTGTTCTAACGCCCTCTTGGCCGCCTCTTTTATATCCTCTTTTAACTCTTCCTGAACGTAAGACGCTCGCAGAGATAATTCTTTTTCCTCCCTAATAAAAAGCGCTACTTGATTCCATTGAAATACTTCACCTACGTGATTTACCACTTTTTCAGGTAGTACATTAAACTTATGAATCGTTTTTAAATCTTGAATGAAACGCTCTAATTTCACATAATAATGTGCTCTTCTCTTTTCATTTTCATATAATTTTGTTCGCTTTAAAGCCGTACCAATTTGGAAGGCAACCGATTGGAGTAATACTAATTCTTCTTCTGAAAAATGTGTTTTACCCGGACTTGCAACATTTAACAACCCAAATTTTTCTCCCCCAGCTTTTAAAGGAACCGTAGCATGATGAAGAATGCCCTCCGTATCCCCCCAATTATATTCAATTGCATTATTAATTCTTTTACATTCAATAATATTAACGGCTCTCTCTAATTTTCCATCTACAAAACCTCGTAAACACCAACATTCACCTTCGCACATCGGGCGTTTATTTTCATATGTAAGTGCCTCTGGTAATTGATAATCAATTAACTTCGTATACTTCCCATTTTCATCCGCAAGAAAAATCCATCCTGTCGTTAAACCTGTTACACTTAGTAATTTCTCTAGGACAGCTTGCAATACATGATATGTATCATTTGATGTATTTAATGTTTCTGCAATTTCCTTTAATATAACTAATTCATTTGTACGATTATCTCGAAACATACTCAGTCTCCTGCATACAAGATTTTAAATAGCTCTTAAAATAAATCATCTACTTTTCACTTTGTACTTATTCGTAACATTGATATAATGGTGAGAACATAGTTTTCATTATATCACTCGAGGGGGCTTTCATAATGACATTAAATAAAGCACTTACTATCGCTGGTTCTGACACAAGTGGCGGTGCTGGTATACAAGCAGATTTAAAAACATTCCAAGAACTGGGCGTATACGGAATGACATCTCTTACAACAATCGTAACGATGGATCCACATAACGGTTGGGCACATAACGTATTTCCAATCCCAGCTTCTACATTAAAACCACAATTAGAAACAACAATTGAAGGTGTTGGCGTAGACGCTTTAAAAACAGGTATGCTTGGATCAGTAGAAATTATTGAAATGGTTGCAGAAACAATCGAAAAGCACAATTTCAAAAATGTAGTAGTTGACCCTGTTATGGTATGTAAAGGTGCTGATGAAGCATTACATCCTGAAACGAATGATTGCTTACGTGACGTTCTTGTTCCAAAGGCATTAGTTGTAACACCAAACTTATTTGAAGCTTACCAATTAAGTGGCGTAAAGATTAATTCTCTTGAAGACATGAAAGAAGCAGCGAAAAAGATCCATGCTTTAGGTGCGAAATACGTCCTAATTAAAGGCGGTAGCAAACTTGGTACGGAAACTGCAATCGACGTCCTATATGATGGAGAAACATTCGACCTTCTAGAATCAGAAAAAATTGATACGACAAATACACACGGCGCAGGTTGCACATATTCTGCTGCAATTACAGCAGAACTTGCAAAAGGAAAACCTGTGAAAGAAGCAATAAAAACTGCTAAAGAATTCATCACAGCTGCTATTCGTTACTCATTCAAAATTAACGAATACGTAGGTCCAACTCACCATGGTGCATATCGTAAATTTGTTGTATCAAAAGAACTTGTCTAATATATAAATAAAAAACACTCACAAAGTTCATACATTGCCTCTGTGAGTGTTTTTTATAAGCTTTATGTCTTCTGGTCATCTTATCTTTAAGATACAGAGCTGACCTTATTTCTACCATTTCGTTTCGAGTAGTATAACGCATCATCTGCCGCTTGAATAAATTGCTCCGGTGATCCTTCATATTCTGAAACCCCCACCGAAACTGTAATTTTTATTTTCGTTTCATCTAACAATTGAAATGAGTGACTTTCAACAGCTGTACGAATTTGCTCGCCCGTAAGAATTCCGTAAGCTAATCCCTTATTCGGTATCAAAAGCGCAAACTCCTCTCCACCCTTTCGAAAAGCCAAATCTGGAAATTGTGAAGTTTCTCGTAAAATACATCCTACTTGTTTTAGCACTTCGTCCCCTGCAGGATGCCCGTACGTATCATTTACATACTTAAAGTGGTCAATATCTATAAGTAGTAAACAAAACGAATCATTTTTCATGTTCTTATTACTAATATGACGATTCATCTCTAAATCAAACTGTCTTACGTTTCCTAAACCTGTCAATGCATCTATCGTTGCGTATTGTTTCATCTTTTGAAATAACTCATTGGATTGTAAAACATAATTTGCACTTATGAATGTTATGTAACCTGTAATAATACTAGAAATTAAATATAATCCCACTATGTGGATCTCTTTAATTAACCATATATATAACGCTGGGATTAGAATAGATAAAATATATGTGTGTAACCATACCCACTTTCCCCCTAAAGAAAGCTTCATGCGCGAAATAAAGATACTCCCTATTCCTATCGCAATGATTGTATAAAAAGCCACTTGAGAAGCTAATGAATAATCCATAAACAACAGCCTAGTTACTAAAATCATACCAATTGTTATGGTACTCGCTATCGGTCCTCCAATAATAACAGCTAGAATAACAGCTAAGTAGCGTAAATCCAATAGAATGGTACCAACACGAACACTGAAATACATTAATACTATACCTAGTATCCCAGTAAAAATGCCTACTACACATTTCTGCCCAAAAGAGAATCCTTCTTTTAACGGCTTATCCCTTAAAAGCTGACCTCCAATAAAAATAAAGGAAAGAATAATTGTTGTATTTACAAATAAGTCCCTTAACATAAAATAATCTCCCTACTTTTCCATCTATCCCCTTCCTCACCTTATTGTATACGAAATACCTTTAATTCCCAAATATTTTGTTTATTTTTGCTGTTCCACGTGAAACAGCAAAAAAATAAAAAGGGCGAAAACTCGCCCTTTTTCATTAACAACAGCGTGATATTTTTCCACCCTTTGCATTAAATCTTGCTTCTTGTGCCTCAGCAAAAAATTGCTTTTGACATACAACCTCTTCTTCAGGATGATGCTTTTTCATATGCTCCACATATACTTCATAACTTGGTACCCCAACGAGCAAACTAATAAAGCGTTTTCTTTCACCCCATACTTGCCACAACTTTTTAAGCATAGTTCCTCGACTCACTTTCATCTCTAGGAATATATGGTGCCTCTTTTAACGGCATTGGCTTATTTCTTAATACTTGGATCCAAATTCGAAGTGCTGAAATTAACACAGCGATTACAACTATCATAAAAATTCCGCAAAGCGCTGCATCGATATAATCATTGAAAATAATTTGCTTCATTTGAGCAACATTTTTTGCTGGCGCTAACACTTTTCCCTCATCTAATGCTCCCTGAAATACCTTTGCATGCGATAGAAATCCAATTTTAGGATTTTCATGAAATAGCTTTTGATATCCCGCCGTCATCGTTACAATCAGCAACCCGACAGTTGGAATAAGTGTTACCCAAACGTACGCCTTTTTTCCCATTTTGAACAAAATTGTCGTTCCAAGTAATAATGCAATACCTGCTAGCATTTGATTTGCAATACCGAAAAGTGGCCATAATGTATTAATTCCACCGAGCGGATCTATTACCCCTTGGTATAAGAAATATCCCCACCCTAATACACATAATGTTGTAGCGATTACATTCGCTAATGTAGAATCCGTTTTCCCAAATGGCTTATATACATGCCCTAAAATATCTTGAATCATAAATCGGCCGACACGCGTTCCGGCATCAATTGTTGTTAAAATGAATAGAGCTTCAAAGAGAATCGCAAAATGATACCAAAATGCCATCATGGCCGTTCCACCTATTACTTTTGAGAAAATATATGCCATACCTATCGCTAATGTTGGCGCACCACCTGTACGTGATAAAATTGTTTGCTCTCCAACATTTACAGCGAGATCTTTTAGTTCATTTGGTGTAATAGCAAATCCCCATGAGGAAATAACTTGAGCTGCCTGCGAAACATCTGTACCGATAAGTGCTGCGGGGCTATTAATTGCAAAATACGTTCCCGGTGTTAATACACAAGCCGCAATCATCGCCATCGCTGCTACAAACGACTCCATTAACATTGCTCCATAACCGATTGGCTGTGCGTGTCCCTCTTGCTCGATCATCTTCGGCGTCGTACCTGATGAAACGAGAGCATGGAATCCAGACACTGCACCACAAGCAATAGTAATAAATAAGAACGGGAATAAGTTTCCAGAAAACACAGGACCAGTTCCATCAATAAATTTCGAAACTGCTGGCATTTGTAAATCTGGTGCTACAATTAAGATACCGATTGCTAACCCTACAATTGTTCCGACTTTTAAAAATGTACTTAAATAATCACGTGGTGCTAAAAGCATCCAAACTGGTAATGCCGATGCGATAAATCCATATACAATAAGCATAATAGCAATTGTTTCACCACTAAATGTGAACATACTTGCAAGTGTTGGATTTTCTGCTACATACTGTCCTCCAACAAGAGATAAAATAAGTAGGATAATACCAATTACTGATCCTTCTCCAACACGACCAGGCCTAATATAGCGCATATAAACTCCCATTAAAATAGCGATAGGAATCGTTGCTGCTATCGTAAACATTCCCCAAGGACTTCCGATTAGTGCCTTTACTACGACTAACGCTAATACTGCTAATAAAATAATCATAATTCCTAAAATACCTATCATTGCAATTAGTCCTGTAACAGGTCCAATCTCATCTTTAATCATTTCTCCTAACGATTTACCATTACGTCTCATCGAAGCAAATAAAATGACAAAATCTTGGACAGCCCCCGCAACAACTACCCCAACAATAATCCAAATGGTTCCTGGTAAATATCCCATTTGTGCTGCTAAAATCGGTCCTACTAAAGGTCCCGCCCCAGCAATCGCTGCAAAGTGATGTCCAAACAATACCCATTTATTTGTTGGAACATAGTCTTTCCCATCGTTTAATGTATGGGCTGGTGTTTGCCGATTATCATCTAAATTAAAAACCTTTCTCGCTATAAATCTACTATAAAAGCGGTAAGCAACTGCATATACACATACGGCAGCTACTAAGAGCCATACAGCATTAATGGTTTCACCTTGTGATAAAGCTATTACCCCAAAAGCACCTGCTCCTACTGCTGTAATAACGCCCCAAAGTAAGATCGATTTCAATGTCTTCACATACAATTCCCCCAATACTATTTCTTAGTGGAGATTGTACTAAATTTTCTGAATATTTAACTTGAATCCTCCCTATCATGAAGGATTTTCAGTTTATCATGTTAAAATACTCTCATTACCTACTATAATTCAATGTTATTTCGAAGGCGTTTTACATAATTACGACTGACTGGAATCGGTTGCTCATCATACCTATCTAAATACAAATTATACGTGCCATTATAGTAAGGTTTCAGTTCTTTTACATATGACATATTAATTAAATAGCTTTTATGTACACGTAAAAAATCATATGCATTTAGCTTATTTTCTAATTCCTGAAGTGTATATGTTGAAATATACTGATTATTCGTTGTGTAAATTGAAACAGTTTTATTTTCTTTATTTTTACTTACATATACGATATCTTCTGGAAGAATATATCGTATACCCTCTTGACTTTCTATCGGTAGTTTTCGCAAATAACTCTTTGCTTTCTCACCTTGTTCTTTACCTATTTTATATAAAAGAAATTGTAAATCTTCTTCACGAAATGGTCGCAATAAATAATAAAATGCTTGGAAACGAAAAGCTGTAATAGATTCTTCTATGTTTTCACCTACAAAAATAAATTTTGTATAGCAATTTATTTCTCGTAATAAACTTGCATATTCAAAACCAGTACCATCTAGTAATTTGGAACTTAAAAAAACAAAGTCTGGTATATGTTTTTTCATCATAAATAAAGATTCTGTTCCTGTCTTTGCTTCAAAACATTCTACATTTCTCATATTTTCAGTGAAATTTTCAGCTAACTCTCTTCTCTCTTCTGCCTCTTCCATGATCAGTAAAATTTTCATTTCTTCAACCACCTAATTCTTTGTCCATATGTCCTGTTGTATACATTCGCTTTTATAAGAAATAATCCCTTTTTCTTACTATACCATTATTTATCTAAAAAAACAGAAAAAAGGAAACCACTTCGGTTTCCTCTCCCCTTTTATCCCGCACTAACTGCCTATAAAGAGCTGAGTAGTGTAGGATAATAAACGGTCAGGGATACGTTCAAATTTTCACTTTATACTAATTCTCGTTGCTTCGTTTCCTGTCCAAGTATTATTACAGCGAATACACCAATTAAAACTGATCCACAAAAAATCGTAAATATTAATGATAGTGAAGCTTCTGAGGCAACTAAATATCCCACTAATAGTGGCCCAAGAATACCACCAATACGACCAAATGCCGCTGCCATTCCTGCACCTGTACCACGAATAACCGTTGGATACTGCTCAGGTGTATAGGCGTATAATGCTCCCCAAGCACCTAAGTTAAAGAAGGATAGTAACATACCTGCCACGATTAATACTGTTAATGAATCCGCAACCCCAAACAAATAAGCACTGCAAGCTGTCCCGATTAAATACGTAACCAAAACAAATTTACGACCGAGACGTTCAATAAACCAAGCAGCTGTGAAATATCCTGGAAGTTGAGCTAATGTCATAATAAGTACGTATTGGAAACTTTTTATTAAACTAAATCCTTTTAGCACCATTACACTCGGTAACCAAAGGAACATTCCATAATAGGAAAAAACAACACAAAACCATAGAATCCATAGCATAATTGTTGCTTTACGATATTCCCCAGACCAAACTGATTTTATATTTTCAATAACAGATGGCCTTTTTTCAACTTTTTGGAACCTTGGGGAATCCGGTAAATTCCATCTTAAATATAAAGCATATAATGCTGGAACTGCACTCAATACCATCGCAACTTCCCAACCATATTTAGGAATAACAAAATACGAGATAAGAGCTGCAATTAGCCATCCACCTGCCCAAAAACTTTCTAATAACACAACAATTTTCCCACGTTCATGCGCTTCAACACTCTCTGATACTAGTGTAGAGGCAACCGGAAGCTCTCCGCCAAGCCCCATACCAATTAAAAAGCGTAAAACGAGAAACATCGCAAGTGTTGTTGTTAATGCAGTTAAACCACTACCGATAGAAAATAATAATAATGTAATAATAAAGACTGATTTTCGCCCTATTTTATCTGATAGTATCCCAAAAATAAGCGCTCCTACTGCCATACCGATTGAGTTAATACTGCCTATCCAGCCCATTTCTTGCGTACTTAATCCCCAATCCTTTTGCAAGGCTACCATTACAAATGAAAGCATTCCAACATCCATTGCATCAAATAGCCATCCAAGCCCAGCTATACCTAGTAGTTTGCGCTTCGAAATTTCTTTAACCTTGCCCACTAGAAGTCCTCCTCACACAGGTGTCTTTACACATCATTTTACATGTGTGAATTGTATAAGTAAAATACTTTTGTGTAAAAAATTCTCCTTCATCATTCCCAAAAAGTAAAACGTCTATCCCGATTGGTGAGAGCTAATAATCTGTGGGGATGCCTCACTGATTAAAGTTTCAATTTATTAAAAATGAATAAATAAAAAAAGCAGCGATATTTCGCTACTTTTTCGAACGCATTACTTCTTTTAAAAATTCCGCTAATACTAACTGACGACGCCAGCGTGTTGGATTACTGCATAATCTATAAAACCACTCTAAATGAATCGCTTGAATCCATTTTGGTGCACGTTTTACCTCTCCAGCCCATACGTCTAAACTTCCACCTACTCCAACAGCCATTTTCGTTTCTAAACGATGCTTATTGTTTTGGATAAAGTTCTCTTGTCTCGGGAAACCAAGTGCAACAAGTAATAAATCTGGTTTTGCTTCTTGAATGCGAGAAATAATATTCTCTTCGTCTTCTTGTTTAAAATAACCATCTTGTATACCGGCGATGGATACAGCTGAATATGTCTTTGTTAAATGATCTGCTGCAGCTTGTACAACATGCGGCTTTGCACCTAATAAGAAAACAGATACCGGCTTACTATCTTCTGATAACTTCGCAAGTAAATTACACATTAAATCAAAACCTGCTACACGTTCTTTTAAAGGTGTACCAAGCATCCCGCTTGCCTTTACAACCCCAATACCATCAGGTGTAATTAAATCTGTATTCAATAATGTTTGATAGAACTTTTCATCCTTTTTTGCGCACATAACAATTTCAGGGTTTGCTGTTACTACCTGAAACGTATGAGTTCGCTCCGCTTCTAGTTGTTCTTTTAAATATTGGACCGTTTCATCCATTGTCATTGTAGAAAAAGGAACGCCTAGAATATCAACTGTTTGTACTGCCATAGTTAACTATCCTCTCTATCATTACAAGTTTTTCGCTATTAATTGCTTATATGTTTCCTTTGTATCTTCATATAGTTTCTGAAGTGAGAAGTTCATAGTAGCATGCTCATAAATATGTTTACCCATTGCTGCTAACTCTCCAGTTTTCCACTTATCATACGCTTCTTCTAAAGCTAATGCTAATGCCTTTCCATCACCTGTTGGCACAATCCATCCGTAAGTTTCATCTACGATTAATGGTTCAATTTCTCCAGCCCTAGTCACAATTGATGGTACGCGTTGATTTGCCGCTTCTAATAAAACTAGTGGGAACCCTTCACTATGGGAAGTTAATAAATTTACATGTGACGACGCAAATAATTGTTTTACATCTTGACGATGTCCTAAAAACTCTACTTTATCGTTAATCCCTTTTTCAGTAGCTAATGACTTTAGATTTTCTTCTAATGGGCCATCGCCAACTAATAATACTTTAATTTTCTCTAATTTTGTTTGTTGTAACGCATCGAATAAAACTTCATGTCCTTTGACAGGATGTAATCGTGCTACTTGGATTGCCGTAAATACATCTTCATCAATATTGAACATTTCTTTTTTATTATAGCCTTCTGCTTTTTCCTTATCGTATTCAATTCCATTATAAATAACATGCATCTTTTCATTTGAAATACCTAATGCTGCCAGGCTTTTTTTCAATCTATTTGTTACAACGAAAAATAAGTCTATATTTTTTAAGGCTTTCAAATTTAATTTCGTAAAAATCCAACCTTTTAAGCCCTGTTTAGTAAAGTCTTGAAATGGATCACTATGAATAGTCGTTACCCATTTTGCCTTTATTCTCTTTTTCATTAAAGAAACATAGAAATTAGCCCTAGGGCCATGTGTATGAACTACATCAAATTTTTCTTTATTAATAAATTCACTTATATTCTTTAAAATGGATAAATCATAGCGCGATTTTTGTGAAAACACATGGACTTTTATCCCTAACTCCCTTGCTTCCTTCGCAACAATTCCATCTTCAAATACTGCTAATTCTACTTCACCAGTTGGAAACTGATCGAGAAGTGAAATAATATGTGTTTTCCCTCCTCCATCTTCTGCTCCTGCATTCATATGCAATATTTTCATATTTTTTCCTCCTTTAAATCCTCGCTACGTTTCCATCTATTTTTATTTTACTGTACTAAAAAATAAAAGCTAACAAAAGTTAGCTTTTATTTTTATCATTCAATTTCTAGGTCTACTATTAGATAAGCTAACACCACTACAAAGTAAATCCCAAC
The DNA here is from genome assembly GCF_900176455.1 of Bacillus sp. JKS001846. Lineage (NCBI taxonomy): Bacteria > Bacillati > Bacillota > Bacilli > Caryophanales > Bacillaceae > Bacillus > Bacillus sp. JKS001846. Next base: position 373,474 of record NZ_FWYG01000001.1, on the reverse strand, counting down.
TCCTGGTGCTGTTAAAATATGTCCTGCAATATAAGCAATACCTAACGCTAACAATAAGCTTGCTGAAATCATTCCATATTTTATATTAAATATGTCCTTAAATCTCGTAGCAAATGCTAGTAGAATTCTTAGCCCGTAATAAATAAATGGAATCATTAGTAATACAAAGCCAATAATCCCGAAATCATAAAACCAATCATGGAAGTCCATTTCAATTAGTTTTGGATCTGGCTGCTTTTGTTCATTGTATTTAAAGTTACCTGCATAACCCATTCCTAATAACTTTTGTGACATTGGCGCTTCTTTAAAGAACTGCTTATGTCTTTCTTCATATACTTGACGTCCACTGAAAATAAGATTTTCTTGATTTTCTTTCTTTTGCTCTTTCTCAAGCTCTTTCTTAACTTCCTCTTCTATCTTCGCCTTTTCTTCTGGCTTTTCAACTTTATGATGATTTTCTTCTTTTGCTTTAAGTTCTTGCTCTTTTTTCAGCTTCTCTTTAATTTCTTTTTCTTTTTGACCTTGCTGTGCCACATTTTGCTCTGATAAATAATTATTGTGAATACCCATATTTTGTGCTAATGGCGTTTGTTTAAACGTTCCGACTACACCAGCTAATAGGACAATAGCAATTACTGCATTAAGTGCAAGGGATTTTTTGTTCGGATTTTTTCTATCAAATAATAATTGTAGTAAAATAATCCCGATTGCTGCCGCTAGCGTAGCACCAATTGAGCCCATTCCTACTTTTGTACCAACTTGAATTAGCGAATAAATCATTAAAAGTGATGGAATCCAATATAGAATGTGTTTCCAGCTCTTTGTTTTTTGAATAGAATATAGTACTACAATAGGGAAAATAATAGCTAAGATTGAACCTAGTTCATTCCCTGCATAGAACCAACCTCGAGAACCAACCTTCATCCATTCATAACTACCAAAGTCAGTAGATGTTGAAATAGAAATAACCATAATTGCGTTAATGATTAATGTAGAATATACAATACTATTTCGAACCTTATCACTAATATTAACTGTCTTTTTCAATGATTTTAAAGCTAAAATGTATGATCCCAGCATGATATATATATATAATGCTTTCGCAACGAATTTAACCTCTTCACTAAGTACAATAGGATCCTTAACTAGTTTGTTATTAATAAATCCTATCCCTAAAACTCCGGCTAACAATATAAGATAAATTAAAAACTTTCTATTTTCCTTCTCTTTTGCCTGAATTAAAATGTAAATACCACCAACAGCCATAATAAGGAATCTTACTAAAATTCCAACGGTAGCATTTGACTTTAATAAAGTGATGCTAAGAGACGTTAATAAATCTAAAACAGGCTGTAAAATAATAAAAAAGAGCAAAAAATGCTCAAATCTAACCCTAGCTTGATTTGCTAACATTCCAAGACCTCCATACAAAATCTTAACATTATCTTTTAATCATAATTTTTTATCATTCAAACACACCTAGCAATTATAACATAACTCATATTCAAATCGAGAACTATTTTTCCAGCTAAAACTAGCCAGGACAAGTATTAATCAGTAATAGAAATTATCGTCCTTTAGCTATACTCCCCTATTTTTATAAAATCTATCTAACAACCATCCCCTTATTTTTGTCAGTATATAAATATTTTTTTATCATTTTATACAAATATAAATAACCTACCTATAATTGTAATGTTTTACCAAATAAACAACATCAAAAAATGTAAAATTAATCTTTTCATATCTTTTTCAAATTACTTTATGGCTATTTTCCAAACATTTTCAAACGCTTTCTTTATGAATTTTATCCGTTTTTCTACATGTAGCGAAAAGTAATTGTTATTTCCAATACTTTAGTGTATATTTTTTCTCTGGAACATCTTTAAGAGGAAGGGATTAAGGCCATGTTATTAATCGATATATTTACGTTTCTTGGCATTATCGCTGCTGCCATTTCTGGTACATTAGTTGGTTTAAAAAAAGATTTAGATTTATTTGGTGTCCTTTGTTTAGCTGTAGCTACTGCGCTCGGCGGCGGTATTATTCGTGATATCATGATTGGTAACCTGCCCCCTGTCGCATTTGTAAAACCCATTTACTTTTTCGTAAGTGTATTATCAGCATTATTTACTTGTATGTTTTTTGAGCGCATCAATAAACTTCAAGTCGTTATTATGCTTTCTGATGCTGTTGGCTTAGGTGTTTTTACAGCTATTGGTGCAAATGCGGCAATGTCACATCATGTTGACGCCTCATTTCTAGTTGTTTCAATGGGAGTCATTACAGGTATTGGAGGCGGTATTTTGCGTGACATTTGTGCTCAAGATATCCCTTACGTATTCCGAAAAGAGATTTACGCAATCGCTTCTATCTTAGGAGCAATTAGCTTCCTAATCACACACGCTATGGGGGCGCACGTGTTAGCTTTCTATGTTTGTTTATTAGTAACATTCATTATTCGTGTCGTCACTGTAATATATAATGTTCATTTCCCTGTTTTCTTTAAAACACATGCTAAAATTAATAAAGGCCATTAAGAGAATTCTAGATAGAATTCTCTTAATTTATATACTATTCAACGAACTAATATAGAGTAATTATATATAAGCATATATAATTACTCTATATTAGTTTTAAAATTGAAAACGTTTTATATACAGGGGGAAGAATGATGCTTGGGGTTTTCAAAAAAAATATTAATAAAACAAATGCCAGTATAATCGAATTAAGTAAGGACCAACAAATAACTTTTAATGTCCCTACTAATTCTGAATTAAAAATTCAAATGGATATGCTACATATTTCAAAAGAAGATTTACAAGTTGTAAAAGTACTACAGCCTTTTATTTATGCAGAAATTGATTGGATTACTGAAAAATTCTATGCCAACATTACAAAACAACCTAATTTAATTACTATTATTGAACGTTACAGCTCTATTCCAAAACTAAAACAAACTTTAAAAACACATATTAAAGAATTATTCAGCGGCAATATGCATGAAGATTTTATTGAACAGCGTGTTAGGATTGCCAAAAGGCATGTACAAATTGGTTTACATCGAAAATGGTATACTGCTGCTTATCAAGAATTGTTCCGCTCTATCATGAAGATTTTGCAAACAAAAATAACAACAATCGATGATTTTTCCTATTCTATAAATGTTATAAATAAATTATTTACTCTTGAACAAGAACTTGTTCTTGCAGCTTATGAATCTGAATATGAAAGAATGCAAAAAGAGCATGAGAAAGAAAAAGAACTAACTGCTATGACAATTACGCATATCGCAACAGAACTAGCTGCTGTATCTGAAAAAACAAGCTCTTCTATTCAAAAACTAACCGCCAAATCTGAAACTATTGTAGAGATTGCTAAAACAGGTACATCATTAGCTACAACATCTGAAGAAAAAGCCAATAAAGGGAAAGAACAATTAAACCAGCAAAACAAACGAATGGGATCTATTCAAATGAATATGGAAACGATTATTACAGATACTCATGAACTCCTTAATATTTCTAACAAAATTAATGAAATCATAGATATTGTTAAATCGATTGCGGAGCAAACCAATTTACTCGCACTAAATGCAGCTATCGAGTCTGCACGTGCTGGAGAATTTGGGAAGGGGTTTTCTGTTGTTGCTGGTGAAATTCGAAAATTATCAGAGCAAACGAAAGAATCTATATTTAACGTTACAAAGCTCGTTGAAAAAACAAATGAACAAATTACCCGTGTCTCGTCTTCCGTGAAACAAATTAGCTCTCTCGTATCGGAAGGAACGGATAGTATGTCAGCAACAGATCGATACTTCCAAGAAATTGTAAAAGATATGTCTAACTCAAAAGAACAGAATAAGAAAATTGAACACGAGCTACAAGCTATTTCACAAGTAATGAAAGGAATTCAAGATGATTCCTCACAAATGGCTCTAACAGCCGATAATTTACAACTAGAACTAAATCGATAAGATAAAGTGAAACTTTAATCAACGGGGGTTTTGTTCATCCCCCGTTGATTATCAGCCCTCACCAATCGGGCTTTTACGGGCAGCCCGCCCCCCACCTAACTTCTTTGCTTTCGCTGATTTTGAGGTGGGGGTCTTACTGCCTGGAAAATAGCGGGATCAAATTCAAGTCAGGCATACTTTTCATCTGCACTGACTACTAAATTTCATCTTCCATCAAAAAAAGAATCCAGAATGGATTCTTTTTATTTTCTGAAAAATATTTTTTGACAATACACATAACTCATATAAACACCAAAGCTCTGCAAAATGAACAATGCCGGCATAATTACATTGTAATATGCCATATCTACTTGAAAGAGCTTTAACAATACGTAGCCACTAATTAAAAATAAGAACAACATATATCCCTCATTTTGTTGTTTCTTAATAAGGAAGTGTAATAGAGCTATAGTCATAAACAATGTTACGGCTATATATATCAGTTTTTCACATTTGAAAAGAATAGAATTTACCCCTTCATCTGAAAACTGATTTATCATCGGCTCTAAAAGTTTAAATCTTTCTCCCTCAATCTCTTTTAACTTTTGATCAATATGCTCTGTTACACTTTGATTTTTCGATATTTTTTCTTCATGTTGCGTCTTTCCAATTAAAACAGATTGAACATACGTCTCATTTGAAATCGTATATTGTGACAATCCCATTGCCTTAATTCCATAATTCACACTAAAATGGGCACTATAAAATAGAATAAGTATCCCTATCATTTTTAGTAACACCTTTTGTTTCGTTGCTGATTGAAATACTTCGATTAATAATACATATACCGTAATAAAAATAGGAAGAAATAATCCCATTGGGAAAACCATATTACTAAATGCAAATAAAATCGCTGAAAACACCCACATATAAGGATGATCTAATCCTTTATATAAAAGTATGTAACAAGCAAAATAAAATAAAAATATTGCAAGTGATTCAGGAGTTAATACGGAACTCATGAATATATTTGGAATATACAGAGCATAAAAGATAGAAGCAATACGACCGCATTCTTCTCCAAAAACCATTCCCGCAATACGATAAATAAATAATGCTGTTCCTGTGCAAAATAGCACATTAAATAGTTGTAAAGCGAATAATGAATCACCAAATATACGAATAATTACCGACTCATATATAATAAAAGGCAAATGAGTTACAGTCCCTATATTATTACCAATTGCAATCTGCTTTGCAGACTCATACATCACTTTCATATCACCAATTATTGGAGCATCTACAAATAACAGCATACTAACCCTCACAACTATAGATATACTTATAAGAAAAATAAGAAATTGTTTATCTGTAAAACGATATTGTAGAATTGATGCCACTAACAAAATAAGTATGATAAAAATTGCTAATATGATTGTTACACTTGTTGTACTTCCTCCAAAAAATTGCTTACTTGTCTCAAATGCTGCCCAACAACTATAAACAAAAAATGCGAGCATCGCACCGATTGTAATTTTATTGAAGAAAGATGAAAAATTTGTTTGTATATGATTCATATGTCCATTGCACCTCTATTTCCATTCATAACAAAACGATTCTATCATGAATGGGTACACGGCTGATAGGGAATTTCTATGACAAATACATAGTCATTACTTTTTACTTGCAATGTAAGCGAATCCTCTTTTACACTACATTTTAGATAAAATAAATTTTCTTTCAGTTACATGAATACAAATACAGAAGTTTAAATAATCCTCTTTTGGAATACACTTTACTTCATTAAATATCTAATATGAGTAATCTGCTTACACATATTATTCTGATTGAAAACAGACTATAGGGGCTGAATATATGGAAAAGAAATTCATGCGAGAATCTAAAGCAATTAAGACAACACGTGTTTTTCCTAACGATTTAAATAATCACCAAACACTTTTTGGAGGGAAATTATTAGCAGAAATTGATAGTATTGCTTCAATTGCGGCTGCAAGACATAGTCGTAAACATTGCGTAACAGCATCTATTGATTCAGTTGATTTTTTAACTCCAATTCACCAAGCTGATTCTGTTTGTTATGAAGCATTTGTATGTTATACAGGGAAATCTTCAATGGAAGTTTTCGTAAAAGTAATCGCAGAAAACTTATTAGCAGGCGAGCGTAGAATTGCTGCTACTTGCTTCATTACATTTGTGGCAATAAAAGATGGAAAACCTTCATCCGTACCACAAGTACTTCCTGAAACTGAAGAAGAACATTGGTTACACACAACCGGTTTAGAACGCGCGGAAAACCGAAAAAAGGGACGTTTAAAAAGTAAAGAGATGGCTGAAGTTTTAACTTTAAGTAAGCCATGGAATATATAATACGATACTCTCACTTCATACATGCACAGGTTTATTTCATCCTTGCATGTATTTTTTATTGTAAAAAATTCCACCTCTTATCTTTTATTTACTGTTTGTCTCCTAAAATAATCCACCAGTTTTTCCTTTATTTTGCTATACTATTAATGGTATATTAGATAAGGTTCGTTTAAAAATAACTATAATATAATTAAGTATATAAGGGATGGTGCGATAATGTCTATTGAGGTACCAATTTCAATACCAAAAACGTTAATTATTATTCCTGCGTATAACGAGGAAGAAGCAATTGCAGATACATTAACAAGATTATTAAAACTAAAACAGCATTTTACAGAATTAAGCATTTGCGTTATTAATGATGGATCACATGATAAAACAGCTCAAATCGTAAATGATTTTCCTGTTCACCTTGTGAACTTACCATATAACCTAGGTATTGGCTCAGCTGTACAAACTGGTTATAAATACGCTTATGAGAATGGATATGATATTGCGATTCAGTTCGATGCTGATGGGCAACATAATCCTGATGATTTGTACAAAATTATAAAACCTATTGCTGAAGACCAATGCGATATGGTGCTAGGTTCACGTTTTACAGAGAAAACAGCCTATAAAGGTAGTATTTCTAGAAGAATTGGTATTTTTTATTTTACTGCTCTACTGAAAGTACTAACAAAACAAACCTTTATGGATCCAACTTCTGGGTATCGTGCTATCAATAGAGAAGTAATTAAGATTTTTGCACATAATTATCCAAAAGATTATCCAGAACCAGAAGTCCTTATTCATTTAAAAAAGAAAAAATTACGCATTAATGAAATATCCGTAAATATGCAAGAGCGTCAAGGGGGACAATCTTCTATCACACCTCTTAAATCTGCATATTACATGATTAAAGTAAGCCTTGCTATATTGATGCAAAAAATTGTGAAAGGTTGATAATAAATGCCTATAATTACCTTTTCATTTATCTTCATTCTATTATTATTTTTATTAATTATTAATTCCATTCGTCGTGGAGCTTTAGAAACTAAATATGCTATTTTATGGATTTTTGTTTGTGTTGCAATGGCTATTTTAAGTTCTACTGAAAAAATTATAAATTGGATTGGCCAACTATTACACGTAGAATATCCTCCATCTGTTTTATTCTTATTTGGACTATTATTCTGTTTCATATTAATTTTTGACTTAACAAGAAAAATTTCTAAATTACATCATCAACTTGTAACGTTAACGCAAGATTATGCGTTATTAAAGCAAAAATTAAAAGTAACGCAACCTGAAACCGATAAAGAATAGTTTTCTATTTAAATATGAATATATACAAAAAAACATCTTAATTTTTTAAAAAAATTAAGATGTTTTTTATTGCAAACTATTTTTTTCTAATTAATAATTTACTAATTTTCATAACAGTTGCCACGGTCCCAACTCCAATTATAATAAATAAGAATGGTATTAACGGTAATGCATATCGTTCATATGCAACATAAAAACATGTTAAAGCTGTTTGCAATAAAAGGATTGACCATAAAAATGTAGTCTCTCTCCACCTTTTTAAAAGGAAAATAAATGAAAGTACTGTACATATTAAAAACGTCGTCTTAATAAAATTATATATTTCATTCATATCCTTTGCAGAAACATTGAATACTTCAATATTATGCTCTATAGAATAATACGGTTTTTTCCAAAGAATTTCTGGCTTCAAAACTAAATAACTCTCTATCATAGATTCCTTATCAGTTTTCCACCATTCCTTCATTTTATCAATCGCTATTTTTTCTTCTAATTCCATAAATTCATGCGCTTCAAGATTAGGGTATTTTGCATGTAACTCTATTTCAAGTTCCCCCATATCCTTACCTTCTGGGTAACCTTTCCCTTGATACGTTCCAAGTAATAACGGATTCCCTGCCCCAGCAGTTAGTGGGATAAATTTATCAAATTGAATGTAATTGCGAGCCCACCATGGTCCAAGTACGATAAGTCCTATTCCTATGCTTATAATCGCTTGCTTCATCATAATACGGAATGGGTAGCGTTTCATTAAAAGATACCCAAATAGTAAGATTGGATATAAGGCAATTTGTACACGGAGGTACAGTGCTAAAAAGTAGAAAATTAATACAATCAGAAGATGTTTCGTTTTATGAGTATCAGCTAATTTTAAACTCCAATATACTAATCCTAATGAAAGGAATAGAAACGGTCCTTCTGTTAAAGTTAAATTTTCCATAACAATCTCTGGAGGATACACAGCTAATAAGAAAGCACCTATTAATCCTGCAGCAGAATTCAATAAATAAGTACCAATCTTATAAGTTAGCAAAATACTAAGTACCCCTAATAGGATAATAATTAATTTTGCTACAAAAAGACCTTCACTGCCATTTCCAAAAAAATAAAATACAACAGCTAATAAAGCTGGAAAACCCGGCATAATATGAATCGTTGGTTTATCTGGTTCATGATATGTTAACATCCCTGTTTCCAATAAAATATTTGCCGTTTTTTGATAACCTATATCATCGCTAGCTATAGATAGATCTGCACCATGTGTTTGTAAAGTTGCAAAACGAAGTGCAAAACCGACTATCATAATAATCCCTAAAAGGATTATATTAGATTTGCGAGTAAATCGCCCTAACATCTCATCTTCTCCCTTCAGATACATAATTTTCAAAATATATTTCTATATTTTTACAACACAATACGTTCTATAATAAATACTTTTTATACAAAGTACAACAATAGAAAGTTGATTTACAAAGTTTATATGCGTTAAACTTATACAGATGTTCTTGTAATCTTCTTCCTTCCAAAAGGCTTGTATATATGATGCAAGACATAAAAAACTTGAGGAGATAAAAATTCTATGATGGAACAAAAGCAACTTGTTTCTGTTGTCATACCCCTGTATAACACGGAAAAATATATTGAAGAAACGATGCAGTCAATACTAGATCAAACATATAAAAACATTGAAATTGTAATTGTAGATGATGGAAGTAAAGATCAATCACCTTCTATTGTGAAAAACCTTGCTGAAAAATACCCAGGGCAAGTAAAATACGTTCATCAAAAAAACCAAGGTGTTTCGGTAGCCCGTAATACAGGTATCGAAAATGCTAGCGGAGAATATATCGCTTTCCTTGATAGTGACGACTTATGGCATCCAACTAAAATTGAGAAACAAATCGAGAGTATGCATAAAAACAACATGGACGCGTGCTATTGTGGTTATATGAATTTCTACGAAGAAACAGGCGAAAAGCTTGAGCATACAACAAACTTTATTAAAGGTGATATGGCAAAAGCATTCCTAACACATCAAGTTGTTGCTCAAACAAGTACTTGGATTTTCAAACGATCCATCGTAATGGATCATAACATTCGTTTTACACCAGGATGTAGTTGGGGAGAAGATTTAGAGTTTTTATTTAAACTTATGAGTTTGACAAATGTATGTTATGTCGATGAATACTTAACTTATTATAGAATCTTATCAGAAGGAAATCTTTCTTCTAAGTATAAAGATTATGAATTAAAAACAACAAAAGAGCTAGAAGTATTCAATCGTATGAAAGATTGGGTACATAATAAATCTCAAGACTTCATTACGAAAGACCCTCAGTCACTGATTGAGATTCTTGAGACTTATTTATTCCCTTATACAGTCATCAATAACGCTTGTATATATATTAAAGAAAACTCTCGATTAGATAAATCACAAGTTCAATTAATCAAAAAAGATATAAGGAAATATTGCCGTAAAATCTATTCAAAGAATGGAAAGCGTAGTAAAAAACTATATGCAATGCTTTGGTTTGTACGAATTAAATTTCTGTTTTCTTAAACTGAAAATATAACGATACTCTCTCTTTCTGTGAACAAATTAAATTTACAAATAGGACAAACTAACCGGGTCCTAAAGAATAGAAAGGTCTTTTCTCATGAAAACAAATAAAATTCTAAAAAACGCATCCTACCTCTTTGTAGGAAACATTACTGTCCGCTTTGTACTGGCTATTGCAACAATTTTCTTTGCAAGATATGTTTCTCCAAGTGATTACGGTATGTTTACAACTGCGTTAGCAGTTTCAGCTGTTATTTGTTACTTTACAGATGCAGGTTTAACACATACGTTTATGCGTGAAGGAACGAGAAGCGATGCTAATATTAGTGTGCTAATAAGTAGTTATTTACGTATTCGTTTAATATTAGCTATCGTAATTTCTGTACTTTTCGCTATTTTTGCCCAGTTCTTCTATCCCGATGCTTACTTACGTGCGATGGTATATTGGGTTGTCCTACCAACAATGTTCGGAGCAACCTTACAAGGTGTTGGTATGGCTTACTTCCAAGTAACAGAACGCATGCAATTTACAGCTATTATTTCTGTACTACAAGGTGTAACAGCTGCTGCTGCCCTATTATTAGGGATGTCTTTCCAATGGTCACTTATGATGGTTGCTGCCATGTACGGGGTATCTAGTCTTGTAACAGGTGTTATCGCCTTTATAATGACAATACGTTACACGAGAGTCCATAAGGGTTGGGATAAAGGCATTTTAGATCAACTACTTATTTTCACGATCAACGGAATCATTATTATGCTCTTACCACAATTGGGCCCTATTATATTAGAAAAGGTTTCAACATATAAGCAAGTTGGATTCTTTGGTGCTGCATCTAAAATACCTGCTGTACTATATCAAATACCTGGAGTAATTGCAGCTGCTTTTTATCCAAGACTTTTTGCTTTTGGTAATGAGAAAAATATTGAAGAACATAGAAAATTATCAAGTTTTGAATTAAAACTTATGTCTTTTTTAGGAATGGGAATTTCTATCCCCTTTATTGCTGATCCAAGTTTCTGGATTGTTAGTTTATTAGGAGAAAAATACGCTCCCGCTGGTGACGCTCTTGCTATTCTAGCGTTTATGGTTATTTTACAATCAATTAACTATCCACTAGCCGATAATTTAACAACGATTGGCCAGCAATGGAAACGTGCAACAACAATGACTATTGGATTAGTTGTTGCCATCATAGGTTATATTGTATTAGGTAGTAAATATGGAATGATGGGGGCAGCTGCCGCAGCCATCATTACCGAAATTACACTATTAATTGGATTTACCCTCTTTATTCGTAAAGGCATGCAATTATTAGTTAAAGGAATTATATTTAATTCCTTAGCCTTTATTATTAGTTACGGTATATACCGAATTGCATTAATCAACTTACCACCATTAGTTGCTTTAACTCTTACTGGTATACTATACGGTATAATCGGAATTGTAATTGATCCTCAAATACGTGGATTCGTTTTAGGATTTATAAAACAAAAGATTATTCGCAAACATGCTTAAAAGCAAAAAGCTTTTCCTATTTAAAAATGGAAAAGCTTTTTGCTTTTTTATATACCATCATTTTTCTTCAGTAAAAAAATGCTATATATTCCAGCTCAAATTGACTTACTTTCTGAAAATGCCTTATACTAAATTACATGTAAACTATGAACTTCAACGCTTGTAAAAATATATATGCTTCAACAAAAATATATATTTTCTCATGTTAAAACTAAAGAACACACCTTTAAAAATTGGTGTGTTTTTATATGCTACCTAAAAACTAGTTGCTACATGTAACGACTTTCAAAGGAGGATTATCAATTTTTATGAGCATAAAGCCGAATAATAAATTCTTTTCCAAGAAAACAATAATAATTATGCCAATATTATTATTGTGCGCTTTTGCTTTTCATTATTTCTTTTTAACATCTAATCAAGCCTTTTCTGGTACAGGGGATGCGTTACGTCAATTTGGTTTTTTTACGTTTCTTCTACAACATGCCTTTAAAGATGGCAACCTTTTTTGGTCTTTTGATTATGGATTAGGTGGAGATTTATTTGGAGAGTTTAGTTATTATTACAGCACATCACCGTTTTTCTGGATTACACTGTTACTACCTAAACTAAGTCTTGAGCAAGTATATGACGTGAAATTATACATGAGTATTTTAAAAAACTTTTTAGCTATGGTATTCATGTATGGTTCTTTACGTTACCATAATAAAACAGCATTCTCATCTTTTGTTGCTGCTATTATATATGGTGGTTGTATTACTTTCATCCGCCACTCTTTACTATGGGATTTCATGGCTGATGCCATTGTATTTTTACCATTAGTAATATGGGGACTTGATAAATATATTATTGAAAAGAAGCGCGGACTTTTCCTAATCGCTGCTACTTTAATGTTAGCATCAAACTTTTATTTTGCTTTTATCACAAGTATTTTCATATTTATTTATGCATTATTCCAATACTTTGCGACACAACAAAATAAAACGATTGTCTCTTTTCTAACTTATTATATTAGAATCGGTTTATTGTATGGATTATCACTCGGTTTAGCCGCCGTTTGCTTCCTCCCATCAGTTAATGCCGTATTTAGTGCTGATCGACTATCAAAAAAGTTTGAGATACCATTATTATTTGAAGATAAATTTTATAAAGATTTAATGGAAAATATTTTCTTCATGTATAATGCTGAAAATCATCAATTAGCTTTACCAGCTTTAATTTTATTCTTAATCGTATTTGGAATGTTTATACGTGATAAACTCGTTAAAAATAAAGTATTCTTTACGTTATTCATGTTCATTCTGTTTATGCTTCCATATACATATTCTGTGTTTAATGGTTTTTCAGCAATGCAATCTAGATGGTTCTATTTATTTGTATTTGTAATTGCCCAAACAATTGCATACATTCTAGATTGGATGATTATTCATAAGAAAGACTACAAATTACCTTATTTAATAAGTTTATTAGTGTCTATTGGATTATTCATTTATGCATTTTATAGAAAAGCAAATATAAATGTAACTGATAAACCTTTACAAGACGTTGATAACATTTTACTCGGAACTGTCGTTCTTTCTGTTATTACAGTATGTTTATGGCGTTATATTTCCAAACCTTTCATACAATTTTTAGTTGTATTGAATGTACTCGTTAGCACAATTTCTATGAATTATATGTATGCGAATAATATACTTAGCACCGTTTACGGACAGAGCCAGATTTCAACTGAAAAGTTACACGAACCAGGCTATGATAATAAAGAAGAAATTGCTGCAATTCGCTACATACAAGAAAATGATAAAGACTTTTATCGTATTCTTAATCCATATAGTGAATATAACACACCAATGCTACAAGGTTATCATGGCTTAAGTACGTATCAAAGCTTAGTTAATTATTATGTCCATGACTTTATGAAAAATAAATATGGTGTATTCCAAATGTACGATACACCTTCAATGTTTTATCAAGCTGATAGTCGACTACTACTTGAAAATATGCTAGGTGTAAAATATCGCGTATTAAGTGCTGATACAGATTCAAAGAATGTGCCTTATGGATATAAACTATTACAGCAAGTAGGACCGTATAATATTTACAAAAATGACTATGCTTTACCGTTAGGATATGTATATGATTCGGCTATAAGTGAGGAAGAATTTTCTAAATTAAACTTCGCTCAGCGTGATCAATTATTATTACATGCTGTTGTCGTTAATAATACAAAAGAATTTTCATTAAACCATTTTAATAAACAAGACCTTAAATCAAAGGCAGTATCTATTAAAACGGAAAAAGCAAAATTCGAAAACATAGAAAAACAAGAAAATAAACTAATTGTTCATGGCTTTGGAAATATGATTGTACCTATCAATTATCCTGATACACCTGGTGATCTACTGATAGAATTAAAATTAAAAAATGCAGGCACATTCAATGCAACTGTTAATGGAAAAACGATAGGAAAAGGGGACGATGCTGGTGCATACTCTTATCCGTTAGAAAGGTTTGTTTACAATTTGGGCAATGAGCGTCCAGAAAACCTAACTATCTCTATTGATATGGCAGGTGAGTATGAATTAGGTGACTTGCAAGCAAATATTGTAAACTATGAAAGTGTACAAAAAGAAACAAAAAAACTAACTGAAAATAGGCTTGAAAATATTTATTATAAGAACAATTATTTAAAAGGGGATATCAAATCAAATAAAGACGGGCTCTTATATTTATCTGTCCCATATAGTAAAGGCTGGACTATAAAAATTGATGGAAAAGAAACAGAATTTACGAAAGCGAATTCTGCCTTTATCGGTGTTCCCATTACAAAAGGTTCACATGTAATCGAAATGACTTACGTTACACCTTACTTCAAATTAGGTATGATTATATCAATCATCTCACTAATTATCTGTATAGCTTTACTAATTTTCAAAAATCCAAAAGCACGACGAAAATTTTCTTTTAAAAAGCAATAATGAGCAATCAATGAATCATGAATCTATCCAATTGGATAGATTCATATAAAAACGCATAACATTGTTTTAACCCACTACAAACAAGGAGTGTCAAAAATGACTCTTTCAATCGTTGTACCATGCTACAATGAAGAAAAGGTGCTTCGAGCCTTTTATTCAGAGACTTCTCTTGAAATTCATAAATTAACTACCGATTATGAATTTGTTTTTGTTAATGATGGTAGTAAAGATGATACTTTAAATATTTTACGTGATTTAGCTAGTTCAGATTCGTCAGTACACTACATATCATTTAGTCGAAACTTCGGAAAAGAAGCTGCAATGTTAGCTGGTTTAAAATATGCTACAGGCGATGCAATTGTTATTATGGATGCTGACTTACAACACCCTCCTACGTTAATAAAAGAACTGTTAGAAGGATATAACGACGGCTACGACCAAGTCATTGCAAAAAGAACAAGAACTGGTGATTCACCCGTTCGCTCTTTCGTCTCTCGTCTTTACTATAAAGTGATGAATAAATTTGTAGATATTGAATTAGTAGACGGTATTGGTGACTTTAGACTTTTAAGTCGAAGAGCAGTAGATTCTTTATTATCTTTAAGTGAATACAACCGATTTTCAAAAGGCTTATTTTCTTGGATCGGTTATAACGAATTAATCATTGAATATGAAAATGTATTACGTTCTGATGGAGAAAGTAAATGGACCTTCTCGAAATTATTAAATTACGGAATTGATGGTGTAATTTCATTTAATAATAAACCGTTACGTCTATCTATATATCTCGGATTACTAACAACCATTTTAGGACTTTTATACGTAATCACTACGTTCGTTCAAATCATCCTTGGTGGTGTGGAAGTTCCTGGTTACTTTACTCTCATTTCCGCTATACTATTTATTGGCGGTATTCAACTCATATTCCTAGGTGTTATTGGTGAATATATCGGTCGTATTTATTATGAAACAAAACGTAGACCGCATTTTATTGTAGCTGAAAAGAAAGTTAGTGAAGTTAAACAAAAGGCATAACCAAAAAGTTACTTCTGTAGGTAGAAGTAACTTTTTTATATACTAACATTTACAAACACTTCTTTTGAAAAAATATACATTTTGAAATGATGGCATTATATGAAAGAATTTAGTATCATGATTCAAGGTACTATTTCAAGTTGGACGGAGGATACTATGAGCTTATTAACAGTTGAAAAATTAGGACATACATTTGGTGATCGTACATTATTTAAAGATGTATCTATGCGATTATTAGCAGGTGAGCACGTTGGATTAGTTGGTGCAAACGGTGTTGGTAAATCAACATTCATGAATATCATTACTGGTCAGCTTATTCATGACCAAGGTCGTGTAGAATGGACACCGGGCACACATTACGGCTACTTAGATCAGCATACTGTTTTAACGCCTGGACGTACGATCCGTGACGTACTAGCGGATGCATTTTTACCGTTATTCGAAAAGGAAAAAGCTTTAAATGAAGTTACAGAAAAAATGGGAACTGCTACACCAGAAGAACTAGAAGAACTTCTTGAACAAATGGCAGAAATACAAGATGCACTTGAAGCAGGTGGTTTCTATTTACTAGATATGAAAATTGAAGAGGCTGCACGTGGTCTTGGAATTGATGCTATTGGTTTAGATCGTGATGTTTCAGCACTAAGTGGTGGACAACGTACAAAGGTATTGCTTGCAAAGCTATTACTTGAACAGCCAGAAGTATTATTGCTTGATGAACCTACTAACTATTTAGACGTTGAACATATTCATTGGTTAACAAATTATTTAAAAGAATACCCACATGCATTCTTATTAATTTCTCATGATACGGAATTTATGAACAAATGTGTTGATGTTATTTTCCATCTAGAATTCACAAAAATGACACGCTATACAGCGACATATGAAAAATTCCTAGAACTAGCAGAAATCAATAAAAACCAACATATAAACGCTTATGAAAAGCAGCGCGAGTTTATCAAAAAGCAAGAAGACTTCATTGCAAAAAACAAGGCTCGTTATTCAACGACAGGTCGTGCAAAGAGTCGTCAAAAGCAACTTGATCGCATGGAACTTATTGATCGCCCAGAAACAGCAATTAAACCTGAATTCTCATTTAAAGAAAGTCGCGCAAGTAGTCGCTTCGTCTTTGAAGGTGAAAATGTAGAAATCGGATATACACATCCGCTACTACCAAAGCTATCAATGACGATCGAACGTGGTGAAAAAATTGCTATTGTTGGATGTAACGGTGTTGGTAAATCAACGTTACTAAAAACAATCTTAGGTAAAATTAAGCCTTTAAGCGGTAAAACAAGCCTTGGTGACTTCTTAGAGCCTGCATACTTTGAGCAAGAAGTTAAAGCTGACAATATAACACCAATTGATGATGTATGGAATACATTCCCTGGTTTAGACCAGCATCAAATTCGTGCGATGTTAGCAAAATGCGGATTAAAAAATGAACATATTTCTCGCCCATTAAGTCAATTAAGTGGTGGAGAACAAGCAAAAGTTCGTTTGTGTAAGCTAATGGGTGAGGAAAGTAACTGGCTACTATTTGATGAGCCGACAAACCATCTTGATGTTACAGCAAAAGCGGAACTTAAGAAGGCTATGAAAGCATATAAAGGAACAATCCTCCTTGTATGTCACGAACCGGACTTCTATGAAGATTGGATTACAAAAGTTTGGGATGTTGAAGAATGGTCTCAAAATAGTAAATAGTCTTTAAGAAAAAACTCCTTGTGTAGACAAGGAGTTTTTTACTTATTTTTATTAAGAATTTTTTATATTGTAGTATCCTATAAGTCGTAATCGAAATTCTTTTAATTCCGGATACGCCTCTAAATTTGCTAACATACCTCTAATTACTGGAATTCTTGGATTAAGCAATCGTATTTCCGCCTCTAAAACATCTAACGTTACTAACAACTCATCATCCTCTAATTGATCAGCTAAACTACGCTTAAATACAATAATTTCTTTTAAAAAATGCTCTTTAACTTGTTCCTTAATAAGCTCTGATTTACAAAGGAATTCTCCAAGCTTTTCTTCATGTAAAATAGGTTCTTCCGAAGATTCTACCAAGCCATCTACTAAATGATCTACTCTTTTTAAAATAAAAGCAGCGACATACGATAAGTCAATTTCTGGTGCTTGTAAAATAATTAATTCTAAATAACCACGGCATATGCCTTCTACTATAATTACTAAATCCAATAAATATGGCATAACCTTTTCACCATAAATGGACAATAAACTATTCCGATAAAATGCATGAGACTCTAACTTCATCCGCATCATAAATTCTTCTACTTCTTTATTAAACGGAATTGCATTTTCTCTCGCATGCATAATAATAAATTCTTTATGCTTTTGTATATCATTAAACTGACAATGTAATTGTTTTGCAAATTTTTCACGTGGTAATAAAGACTCTTGTTCAATATCCAGCATTTTCTTTTGGATTTTGTCATAATAATATCGAAGTGTCGCTAATAAAAGCTCATCTTTCGATTTAAAATATAAGTAAAAAGCTCCCTTAGATATACCACTAGCTGTCACAATTTCCTGCACTGATGTCGCATTTACACCCTTAGTAGCAAATAACTTCATAGCCGATTCTATAATTAAACGCTCTTTTTCTTTCATATCTTCTCTCCTAAATTTAATCTCGCATCTTATTATAAATGTATTATACCATCCCTTTTTATTGACGATTGACCGAACGGTCAGTTATATTATGTATTAGACTGACCAGTTGGTCAATATAATACAAAGGGAGCGCAAACATGAACAAAATCATCAATTTCTCGTTAAAAAATAAGTTCGCAGTTTGGCTACTAACCATTATTGTTACTATTGCGGGGATCTACTCTGGACTCAATATGAAGCTGGAAACAATTCCTGATATTACAACACCGATTGTGACAGTAACTACGGTCTATCCTGGTGCTACACCAGAAGAAGTAGCTGATAAAGTTTCAAAGCCGATGGAAGAACAACTACAAAATTTAAGCGGTGTTAACGTTGTGAGTTCATCATCTTTTCAAAACGCATCTTCTATTCAAGTAGAATACGATTTTGACAAAAATATGGAAAAAGCAGAAACAGAAATTAAAGAAGCTCTCACAAATGTAAAACTCCCAGAAGGTGTTAAAGATCCTAAAGTTTCACGAGTAAACTTCAATGCTTTTCCTGTTATTTCGTTAAGCGTAGCAAGCAAGAATGAATCTTTAGCTACCTTAACTGAAAATGTAGAAAAGAATGTTGTACCAGGATTAAAAGGACTTGATGGTGTTGCATCTGTCCAAATTGCTGGCCAACAAGTAGATGAAGTACAGCTTGTCTTCAAGAAAGATAAAATGAAAGAACTAGGACTAAGTGAAGATACTGTAAAAAATGTGATTAAGGGATCGGATGTATCTTTACCACTTGGCTTATACACATTTAAAGACACGGAAAAATCAGTTGTTGTAGATGGCAATATTACAACGATTAAAGCATTAAAAGAACTTAAAATCCCAGCTATACCTTCCTCACCTAACGGTCAAGGTAGTCAAAATGCCGGCGCTGGTGCACAAACGCCGCAAATGAATCCAGCTGCTATGAACGGGATTCCAACAGTTACATTAGAAGAAATTGCTGACATTAAAGAAGTTGGGAAAGCAGAATCCATTTCTCGAACAAATGGAAAAGAAGCAATTGGAATTCAAATTGTGAAGGCCTCTGATGCAAATACAGTTGATGTTGTAAATGCAGTAAAAGATAAAGTAAAAGATCTTGAGAAAAAATATAAAGATTTAGAGATTATTTCAACATTCGACCAAGGTGCACCTATTGAAAAATCAGTTGAAACAATGCTAAGCAAAGCAATTTTCGGTGCTATCTTTGCGATCGTTATTATTATGCTGTTCCTGCGAAATATTCGAACAACGTTAATCTCTGTCGTTTCAATACCACTTTCTTTATTAATTGCTGTTTTAGTCATAAAGCAAATGGATATTACACTTAACATTATGACACTTGGAGCAATGACCGTTGCTATAGGCCGCGTTGTCGATGACTCAATTGTTGTTATTGAAAATATTTACCGACGTATGTCGTTATCAGAAGAGAAATTGCGCGGAAAAGATTTAATTCGTGAAGCTACGAAAGAAATGTTTATCCCAATTATGTCTTCTACCATCGTAACAATTGCTGTATTTTTACCACTTGGACTAGTAAAAGGTATGATTGGTGAAATGTTCTTACCATTCGCCTTAACTATCGTCTTCGCTTTATTAGCATCATTACTAGTAGCTGTTACAATCGTACCGATGCTAGCTCACTCTTTATTTAAGAAAGAGAGTATGAGGGAAAAAGAAGTACATCATGAAGAAAAACCAAGTAAATTAGCAAATGGGTATAAACGCATACTTGCATGGGCTTTAAATCACAAAATTATTACATCAAGTATCGCTGTCCTTCTATTGGTTGGTAGTCTTGCACTTGTACCAGTTATCGGTGTAAGTTTCTTACCTTCTGAAGAAGAAAAAATGATTATTGCAACATATAATCCTGAACCAGGTCAAACGTTAGAAGACGTTGAAAAAATTGCAACAAAAGCTGAGAAGCACTTCCAAGATAATAAAAACGTCAAAACAATTCAGTTCTCATTAGGTGGAGAGAATCCAATGAGTCCTGGTCAATCAAACCAAGCAATGTTCTTCGTGCAATATGATAACGACACGAAAAACTTTGAAAAAGAGAAAGAACAAGTCGTTAAAGATTTACAGAAGATGTCTGGCAAAGGCGAATGGAAAAACCAAGACTTCGGAGCAAGTGGCGGTAGTAACGAAATTAAACTATACGTTTACGGAGATAGCTCAGAAGACATTAAGCCTGTCGTAAAAGATATTCAAAATATCATGAAGAAAAATAAAGACTTAAAAGATATAGATTCTAGTATTGCAAAAACATATGCAGAGTACACTTTAGTCGCAGATCAAGAAAAGCTGAGTAAAATGGGCTTAACGGCTGCTCAAATTGGAATGGGACTTTCTAATCAACATGATCGCCCTGTTCTGACAACAATTAAAAAAGACGGTAAAGATATCAATGTATATGTAGAAGCTGAAAAACAAAATTATGAAACAATCGATGACTTAACAAATCGCAAAATTACAACACCACTTGGTAATGAAGTAGCTGTGAAAGATGTTATGACTGTAAAAGAAGGTGAAACTTCGAATACAGTGAAACACCGCGATGGCCGTGTTTATGCAGAGGTTAGTGCCAAATTAACATCTGATGACGTTTCAAAAGCATCTGCCGCTGTTCAAAAAGAAGTAGATAAAATGGATCTTCCTTCTGGCGTAGATGTTTCTATGGGCGGCGTTACAAAAGATATTGAAGAATCATTTAAGCAACTTGGCTTAGCGATGTTAGCTGCGATTGCCATTGTATACTTCGTTCTTGTCGTTACATTTGGCGGTGCCCTTGCACCATTTGCAATTTTATTCTCGCTACCATTTACAATTATCGGAGCTCTTGTTGCCTTATTAATCTCCGGTGAAACATTAAGTGTGTCTGCAATGATTGGGGCGCTTATGTTAATCGGTATCGTTGTAACAAACGCAATCGTGCTTATCGACCGCGTTATTCATAAAGAAAATGAAGGACTATCAACACGTGAAGCTTTATTAGAAGCTGGTGCAACACGCCTTCGTCCAATTTTAATGACTGCAATTGCAACAATTGGTGCTCTTATCCCGCTTGCATTAGGATTTGAAGGTAGTGGCTTAATTTCTAAAGGACTTGGTGTAACGGTAATTGGTGGATTAACAAGTTCAACGTTATTAACACTTCTTATTGTTCCAATCGTTTATGAGGTATTAAGCAAATTTAAAAAGAAAAAAACAAAATAACAAAAAATAACCTCGCTAACTGCGAGGTTATTTTTTATATCCAAACAAGATTAGGAAATCACCATAGCCTTCTTTCTCTAATTCCTCTTTTGGAATAAATCGAAGAGCTGCGGAATTAATACAGTAACGAAGGCCATTTGGTCCTGGACCGTCTGGAAATACGTGCCCAAGATGTGAGTCTCCTTCTTTACTTCTCACTTCTGTACGTGTCATATTATGACTCACATCCATCTTTTCTTTCACACTTGCTGACATAACTGGTTTTGTAAAACTAGGCCATCCACATCCACTATCAAATTTGTCTAGAGAAGTAAATAGCGGCTCACCTGAAACGATGTCTACATAAAGACCTTCCTCTTTATGGTTCCAATACTCATTTCGAAATGGTGGTTCTGTACCATTTTCCTGCGTTACATAAAACTGCATCTCATTGAGTTTTTCTTTTAAATGAGCATTATCCTTTGGCCAATGTTGCTTAATAAAAGCATCTCGTCCTGAGCCTTTACGATATAACTCATAGCGGAATGTGTTTTTCTTATGATATCCTTGGTGATATTCTTCAGCTGGATAAAATGTAGCTGCTGGTAGTATTTTTGTCGCAATTGGTTTTGAAAAGCGCCCACTCTGCTCAAGTTCTTCTTTTGAGGCTTCTGCTTTTTTATGTTGTTCTTCATTATGATAAAAAATCACTGTTTCATAAGACTGTCCGCGGTCGTGGAATTGTCCTCCAATATCGGTCGGATCAATTTGTCTCCAATATATATTTAACAATTCCTCATACGACATTTTATTTGCATCAAATGTAATTTGTACCGCTTCATAATGTCCTGTTGTTTCTGAGCACACTTCTTTATACGTTGGGTCCTCTTTATGACCGCCTGTATAACCTGAAATAACCTGTATAATGCCCTCCATCTCTTCAAATGGAGAAACCATACACCAGAAACACCCTCCAGCAAATGTAGCTAACTCTACCTTTTCATTTACAGCCATTACTTCACCCCTATTCTATATTCTCCTTACAGTATGGCATAAGAAACATAATGTTATAAAAGAAAAAGCATCGAACATCGATGCTTTTTCTTACTTCACTTTATTTTTTCCAACATCCTTCTCCATTTCATCACTTGTCACGTCTAAAACATCTAGTAAGAAAATAAAGATTGGAATACCGATAATCAGTCCCCATACACCTAAGAAGTGCTCTGAGAAAATTAATACCATAAAAGTATAGAAAATCGGTAAATTTGTTTTTTGCGACATAAACTTCGGATTTAATACGTAACTTTCAAGCGCATGAATCACTGTTACGATAACTAAAATATAAACAACGTACATAATACCGCCAATATTGTAAGCAATCATACAAAGTGGGAATAACGAAATGATAACCCCCGCTACTGGAATTAATCCAAGCAAGAAAATCATTAATGCTAAACCTAATAATTGCGGGAATCCTAATATCCATAATGCGATAACTGAAAGAACACAGTTAACAATAGCAATTAAAAATTGTGCTTCGATTACCTTTCCAAATGAACGTGCAAATTTCTTTCCGAAGTACTCAATTTCAGTATAGAAAATTGCAAGCCTGCTTTCTTTAAACTTTGCAGTAAAACCAACAATACGAGATTTTTCTAATAAGAAAAACAAACTCAAAATTAAAGAAAGTAAAACCTGAAGGCCAAATTTACCAACATTCGTAATCGATTTATACAAAATGTCTACGCCTTGTCCTACATATTTAGAAAGCTCCATATGATTGACAGCATTAACTGCATACTTAATTAGTTCACTATCTGGTGGGTTTCTTAAAAATACATTGAATTGGTAAATCAGTTGTGAAATTTGTATCGTCAATACTGGTAAATATTTAAATAGCGTAATAGCAATTCCACCAATTAACATTACATATAGAAATGCTATAATAATTTTTCGATTAATAGGCATGAAATGATCTAATTTGCGGGAAATAAACTTTTGGAATCGATCCATTAAATACGTGAGAATAAACGTAATTAATATTAAATTCAACATACTTTGCAGCCCGTATAACACGAGAGCAAGTATTACTAATACGAGTAACCTCTGAAATCCTTTACTTTGAAACAGGTTTTTTATTTGCATAATCGACGAATACTCTCTCCTGTCCTATAAACTAAAACGTTAATAAGTAGATTTCTCTCTCTTTTCTACTTTTAATTATTCATTCATATTAAGATTTTTATAAACTCATTATATGCCTACCTTAACAGGTATATAGTAGCTTACTTCTTATTTTACAATACAATGACCTAATTCAAAACGTATTCTACATAGTATTAATGAAGATTTAAGGAAACTTATATTTTTTTAAATAGGTCTTACCACTACTGTAACATAAAAAGCAAGCTATCAGTAGAAATCTGTCCTACAAATAGCTTGCTTTTCTTGTTTTTTAAGTAAGTTTTACTATCCAATGAATGTTATGAACATTGGGATGACAACTACTGTTACAACCCCAACTACTGTTACAGCAATACTTGCCATCGCTGCCTCTACCTCACCCATTTCAATTCCTACCGCAACTCCTAATGCATGACCCGCTGTTCCAAGTGCTAAACCTTTTGCAATCGGATGTTTCACTCTAAATGTTTTTAAGAATAATGCTCCTAATGCGTATACGATAACTGCGTTGAAAATAACTGCAAACGATGTAATTGCTGGAATACCACCAATACTTTCTGAAATTGGTAACGCAATTGCTGTTGTTGCTGCTTGTGGTAGCATTGAATTCATTACTGCTGTATCTAAACCGATTGCTTTTGCAACAATGAACACGACAATTACTGAGCAAATAGATCCAACCACGATAGCTGATAAAATTTGCCACCAATATTTTTTCAACTTATCAACTTGTTTATAGAGTGGGATAGCAAATGCAATTGTTGCTGGCTCTAAGAAGAAACTAATCATTTTTCCGCCAGTATTATATTCTTCAAAAGTAAAGTTACCTACCTTTAGAAAGACAATCCCTAATACCATCGCTACGAATAATGGTGTAAATAGGAAGAACCCTTTTGAATGCTTGAATAATAATGTTCCGATTCCGTATGCGATTAATGAAACGACGATTCCGAAATATGGAGTCATTGTGCTTCCCATGTTCATTACCTCCTAACAATATATAAATGCAATGGTTACGCAACCTTTCCGTGCTTGCGTCCTTTATTTACTACTTTCAATTCTTTTGTATCTTCTGTTTCTTTTTCATCTTTTCCTAAAATAAATTGTGCAAATAACCCTGTTACAGCAAGTAAAATAACTGTTGCTACAACAATTACAGTTAAAATTTGTACAAAGTATTGCCCCATTACACCAAGAGAATTAATAACTGAAATACCTGATGGGACGAATAAGAATCCAATAATACCTGTTAAAGCTGTTCCGAGTGATTCAACTTGCTCCAATTTAATAACTTTTAAACATAATAGACTAAATAAAATAACTAACCCGATTACCGATGAAGGCATTGGAATTGGTAAATGTGTTGCAATAATATTAGAAATTAACATAATAGCTGAGAATATGAATGCTTGTGATAAGAAACTATATACTTTTTTCGTACTCATTTTGGCCACCTCTTTCGATTTGGTACCTTTATTGTATAGGATACAAACGTATAAGTAAGCGTTTACATAACAGAACGTCAAATATACAGAATCAGTTACAAATATAAAAGGATGAAATACAAAAGCTGCTTCTTAAATACGAAGCAGCTTCTTGAGTTCTTTTGCATATGTACGGCTAACAGGTACTTTCGATCCTTCTTTCATGATTAAATTATAAGTAGAATTAAACCATGGCTGAATTTCAGTAATATGATTAATATTCGCAATAAAGCTACGGTGTACGCGCATGAAGCTTGCTTGTGGTAACTTCTTCTCTAAAATTACAAGTGTATCATGTGTTACATACGTTTCCCTCGTTGTTTTTACTGTTACTTTCCCATCTACAAGCCCTACATATATAATATCTTCAATATTCACAAGTACGATTGATTCTTCAATTGGTAATGCTAATTTATGCATCTCTGCTGTTACATCTGTCCCCTTTATTTCGTGCTTCGTTTCTATTTGCGCTTGTTTTTGTTTTTTATACTTCTTTAATGTCTGCACAATACGCTCTTCATCAAATGGTTTTAAAATGTAGTCTAACGCATCTACTTCAAATGCTTGCAGCGCATATTGATCATAGGCAGTAGCAAATACAATTGCAGGTGGATTTTTCATCTTCTTTAATATATTCGCGATTTCAAATCCGTTATCATCGGATAATTGAATATCTAAAAACACAATATCTGGTCTACTTTGCATTAGTTCTTCTAATGCGTCTTCCACACAATCAGCCTCACCAATTATCTCAACTTCTTTCGTTCTCTCTAATAAATACTTTAGTTCATCACGTGCTAACATTTCATCGTCAACTACTAATACTTTTAACACCCGGCTCTTCCTCCCCTACTTTTTTTGGAATAATAAAGGTAATCTCCGTCCCCTTATTTAATTCACTTTCAATATGAAGCATCGTTTCTTTCCCAAATAACCCAATAAGACGTTCATTAATATTATATAAAGCTGTTCCAGTCCCTTTCTTTGACGAAACTACCATCTTTCCTAATTGTTCTAAACGTTCTTCCTCAATTCCCTGTCCATTATCTTTTACTTCAAAGTGAACCATACCCTCTTTTTCAAAAACATGCACTTCCACTTCGCATACTGGTTGCTTCTTCGGAAAAGCATGTCGCAATGCATTTTCAACCAATAGTTGAAGAACAAATGGTGGTACTAAAGTTGTCTTTAGCTCATCTTCAATATACATCTTTACCTCATACTTATTTGGGAACCTTGCTTGTTCTAGTGATAAGTATGCCTGTACATGGTTTAATTCTTGTTCTAGTGGAATCAATAACTGACGTGCCCCTTGCAAATTACAACGGAAATATACGCTAAGCTGTAATAATAACTTCCTTGCTTTTTCTACATCTGTTCGACATAAAGCTGATACTGTATTAATCGCATTAAATAAAAAGTGTGGGTTAATTTGCGCTTGTAATGCTTTTATCTCCGCATCTTGAAGTAATTTACTTTGCAACTCAGCTTCTCCTAACTCTAACTGCGTGGAGAATATTTTTGCTAACCCTTCTGCTAATTCCTCTTCCACACGACTTAACTGGTTAGGATTTTTGAAATAGAGTTTTAATGTCCCTATCGTATTTCCATGCGAAGTTAGTGGAATTACAATCGCCGCTTGCAAAGGGCAGCCTTCATGTTGACAATTAATAACCTCACGTGATTTCGCTTTCATTATTTTCCCTGTGTTTAACACTTCTTTCGACAAACCGGTTATTAAACTATGTGAAGGAATATGGTGATCTGATGCTAATCCAACATGAGCTAATATTTTCTCTGTATCTGTTAAGGATACCGCATCTGTTCCTGTAAAACGGTGAATAATTTGTGCCACATGCTTACATGATTCTTCTGTTAAGCCTTGGCGGAAATACGGTAACGTTTTATCTGCAATACGTAATACTTTATGGGTCTGAAGTGCCTTTGCATTCTCCTCCTGACGCAAAATAGCTTGTATCATAGAAAGTAAAATAAAACTTCCAAAACTATTTACAAGAATCATTGGTATCGCTATTGTTTTCACAACGCTAATTCCATCCTCTATAATTAATAAAATCATTAGCATTTCTAAAGATACGATAAAAACACTTAAAACTGCTGAAAACTTAGGAGTAATTGTACGATTATATTTTTTGAAAATATATCCAATATAACCAGTTATAATCCCCGCTAAAATAGAAGAGATTGCGCAGCTTAGCGCTGTCGTACCACCAAGCATATAACGATGAATACCAGCAATAAATCCTACTCCAACCCCTACGATAGGGCCACCAAGTAAGCCGCTAATACCGACACCCATAATACGCGTATTCGCAATTGTACTTGACGAAGAAACACCTTGTAACCAGTTTTCATTCATAATCGTATTTCCTGCTATTTCAATCCCAGTGTAATTGCTTACAATTGTAAATACCGAAAAAATACAAATAAGCTTCAGCTTATCTACATAGCCATCCTGTTTATGAAGGAGGCGTCTGAAAGTTTTAATATGAGAGAGTAAAAATCCTAAAATAACTATAAGTCCGACTCGTTCAATCATCATGAGTACTAAATTTAGCATCTTTGATTCATTCCTTTTTATTTAGTTAGTTTTATTATGGGAAAATAATGAAGTCGGCGTCAAGAAGAACGAAATATTTTTCGAAATATTTTACACATAATAACTTCCTCTTTATTTGACAATACAATAGAAGAGTGCTAAAAATAAAGTAATATAATACAGTCCTTTAACCCAACCCCGTGAGGTTGAGAAGGAAGTCGGAATACAATATACGTATGTTCTTTTTTGGGGATACGTATGCTTTTTTGGCCTTCTCATCATATCAGGTGAGAAGGCCTTTTGTTATTCTTCCATAGCGACTGTAGAAAATAAGGAGGAGTAATAATGAACGTCACTACTGATGTACAACAAACAACAGAGGAGACAAAAGCGAAAAGATATAAAACATTATTTGGTTCTGCGCTAGGATATGCAGCAGAAGGTTTAGATATGTTGCTATTATCTTTCGTACTTGTCTATATTTTAAAAGAGTTTCACTTAAGTCCTGTTGAAGGTGGAAACTTAACATTAGCTACCACAATAGGGATGTTAATTGGTTCTTATTTATTTGGATTTATTGCTGATTTATTTGGCCGTATTCGTACAATGGCCTTCACAATCTTACTGTTTTCACTAGCAACCGCACTCATTTATTTCGCAACAGACTACTGGCAATTATTAATTCTGCGCTTTTTAGTTGGAATGGGAGTTGGTGGTGAATTCGGAATCGGAATGGCCATCGTAACAGAAACCTGGTCTAAAGAAATGCGAGCTAAAGCGACATCTGTTGTTGCACTTGGATGGCAATTTGGTGTACTGATTGCTTCACTCCTTCCAGCATTTATTGTCCCACACTTTGGATGGAGAGCCGTTTTCTTATTTGGATTAATTCCAGCTTTACTAGCTGTCTATGTCCGTAAAAGTTTAAGTGAACCGAAAATATGGGAGCAAAAACAACGCTACAAAAAGGAACTGTTGCAAAAAGAATCTACAGGTAAATTAACAACTACTGAAGCAGAACAACTAAAACATATAAAAAAATTCCCACTTCGAAAGTTATTTGCCAATAAAAAAGTAACAATTACAACAATTGGTCTTATTATTATGTCGTTTATCCAAAACTTCGGATATTACGGAATCTTCACATGGATGCCCACTATTTTAGCAAATAAATATAACTATACATTAGCAAAAGCAAGTGGCTGGATGTTCATTTCTACCATCGGTATGCTAATTGGAATTGCAATCTTTGGTATTCTAGCTGATAAAATTGGTCGCCGTAAAACTTTTGCAATCTATTATATTGGCGGTACAGTATACTGTCTCATTTACTTCTTCTTATTCACAGATTCAACATTATTATTATGGGGAAGTGCATTGCTTGGATTCTTTGCAAATGGAATGATGGGAGGATTTGGGGCAATTTTAGCTGAAAACTATCCTGCTGAAGCTCGCTCTACCGCTGAAAACTTTATTTTCGGTACAGGACGTGGGTTAGCTGGATTTGGGCCTGTTATTATTGGCTTACTCGCTACAGGTGGCAACCTACTTGGAGCATTGTCCTTGATTTTTATCATCTACCCAATCGGGTTAATTACAATGCTACTATGTGTACCAGAAACAAAGGGAAAAGTATTAGATTAAACGTAAAAGAGGAAGCATCTCATTTAAGATGCTTCCTCTTTTACGTTTTTATTTATTTTGATTTACTAGCCTTCTGAAATAAGAATGCAGTTTTATCTTCTTCTTTTACAATACCTTGTTTTAATGCTAATTCTCCCGCAACTTTAGGCGCTAACCATAGCATTGGGAATAACAAAATTGATACCGGAACTGCCGTCACCACGATAAACGATTGTAGCGCATTAATACTTCCTTCACCCATATATAAAAGAATTGCTGCAACTGCGCCCATAATAAGCGACCAAAAAATTCGCAAACTAATTCTAGGATCTCCGTCTCCAGTCACTGCCATTGAAATGGAATACGCCATTGAATCCCCTGTTGTCACTACAAATAAAATTGTTAATAAAAGAAATGCTGGTCCAATAATATTAGAAAGTGGCAATTGTCCTGTAATTGCAATCATAGCTGCCGGCATACCAGATTCACTTAATGCGTCCGAGATAGACCCAGGATTCATCAACTCATAAAACACGCCTGATCCACCTAATATAGTAAACCAAAACGTTGTAATAATAGGTGCGATAATTCCAATTGCAACGATGATTTCTCGAATCGTTCTCCCTCTTGAAATTCGACTCACTAAAATTGCCATCATTGGTCCGTATCCAATAAACCATCCCCAGAAAAAGATTGTCCAAGATCCTAACCAACTTGCATCACCACGATATGTGCTCATCGGTATAAATTCATTTACATAAAATCCAAACGAAGAAACAAACGAATCAATAATAAATCCACCTGGCCCAAATAGTAATATGAATGCCATTAATACAATTGCTAATCTAACATTTAAATTACTTATAATTTGAATCCCTTTATCAATACCTGTTACTGCCGATATGGTAGACACGGCCACCACACAAACAATAATTGCTAATTGAGTAGTAAACACATCAGAAATTCCAAATAATTCTTGTAATCCATAACTTGCTTGTAAACCTAAAAATCCAATTGGGCCAATTGTACCTGCAGCTACTGCAATAATTGCAGCTGCATCAATTATCGTTCCAAGCAGGCTCTTTCTTAATTTTTCCCCAAAAATAGGATATAAAAGCGTTCGAGGTTTTAGCGGCATATCTTTATGATAATGTCCATACATCAGAACTACCGCACTAATTGTACCTAAAATCGTCCATGCTAAAAATCCCCAATGCATATAACTTTGTGCTAAAGCAGGCATGACTGCTTCTTTCGTTCCAGCAGATATACCATCATGTATTGGTGGCACCGTCATCAAATGATACATTGGCTCTGCTGCTGCCCAAAAAACGCCACCTCCGGCAAGTAATGTAGACATAATAATAGCAAGCCATTTTGCCGTACTAATCTCAGGTTTTTCTAATCCTCCAAGCTTAACTCTCCCATATTTGGAGAACGCCATACACATCGCAACAATAAATGTACCTAATAATAAAATTTGCCAGAAGGCACCGAAATATTTAATTGAAAAAGCGAAACTTTTATTAATCGCACTCTCTACATAATCCTTGTTCAAAAAAACTGCAATTACAAATAATAAAAGTGAACCACCACTAATAATAAATACAGGCCAATCAGTTTTTCGACTCTTCATCCTCATTTACACTTCCTCCTTCCTCAGCAATCTAAAAAAACAACTTTATTATGTTTTATTGTTTAAAACCAAAACACAATAATTATATATGCATAACATTTTATCGACTTCCCACATACTTATGTTGTCCCTAAAAATATGCCAAATCCCTTATTAAAAAGAAAGAATCTCTTCCTCTTACATAAAAAAGCAAAACAAAAGACCTTATATTTCTATAAGGTCTTCGAAACAGAAATTTGATTATAACATAAGGAACTCCTTGGTTCAAAAAGCCTCTTCCAAAAATAACCGAGAGTAAAGGCTTCCATTTGCTACATAACAGTAATTAAAAAAAATTATATTTCACAGAAAAAACCTACACTAAATATCATTTATGAAAGAAATTTGGCTTCAAAATTTCATTCGGATACGGTTTATGATAAATGTGGGTGGTAGCTGGAGATAATGGTGGAATAAGCCATACCCAATTACCTGTTACAACACGACCACAAGCAGCTTCTTGCTTCTCAAATTGCTGAAATTGTTGTGCAGCAGTATGGTGATCAACAATACTAACTCCTTGTTTTTTAAAGGAGTGTAGTACGGCAATATTTAACTCAATTAGCGCCTTATCTTTCCATAAGGTACCGTTTCTCGATGTATCTAAATCCATCATCTCCGCAACAGCCGGAAGTAAATTATAACGATCATGATCTGCTAAGTTGCGCGCCCCAATTTCTGTTCCCATATACCATCCATTGAACGGAGCGGCTGTATAAGAAATACCGCCAATTTCTAAACGCATATCTGAAATCATTGGAACACCATACCATTTTACTCCAAGTGATGAAATAGGGTATTCCGGGTGTTCAATTGGCACTTCTTTTACTTCTTCTCTCGGAATTTCTTTATATATAGGCGCTTTTCCATCTATAGAAAACACAAGTGGCAATACATCGTAATTCGTACCTTCTCCTTGCCAACCAAGCTCCTGACAAAAGTCCGTAAATGTAGCGGAATGAGAATCACCAATCACTCCCGTTTCTGTTTTATATCCTGCATATCGAATCAATTGGTGATTATAAATTCTTATATTATTTTCTTCACCTTGATATTGCTTAAAAATCGTAATGGTTGGTTTAACTTTTCCGTCGTTCGTTGCATATTTAATATGATGAATTAATGCATTATATACACCCTCTTCATCATTTACTTCGCGCGCATCTAATATGTGCATCTTACTCCAAAATAGTCTTCCAATACATCTATTACTGTTACGCCATGCCATTCGTGAACCATGAACAAGTTCTTCAAATGTATGCTCATATGTCCCTGTCTTCTCTATCTCAATTTGAATTTCTTTTATACGTTCTTCTATCAATTGTTCTTTATGAAGCTCCTTATAACAAATCGTAATAAAATTACTTGCTTCCTCTATTAATTGTTTCGTTTTACTCATAAACAATCTCCTTCTATTTCAACAAAACCCTGCTACTTTACAGTATAAGCAAAAAGGATAGGAGTCACAAATGAAAGTGAGAGTGTTACTTTTATTGTAATATTTTTCAGAAAATTAATGGAATTACTATTGACTTATATGGAAAATGGGTGTATTTTTGACTCAGGTAAAGTATTTTTACCTAGACCAACTTTTTAAGTCGAAAGGAGGGAATGTTATGTCTTCATTTCAATTGCCAAAGCTTTCATATGACTATGATGAACTAGAGCCACATATTGATAGCAATACACTTGCCATTCATCATGGAAAGCACCATGCGACATACGTAAACAATTTAAATGCTACTTTAGAAAATTATACTGAATTACATAATAAATCTTTAGAAGAATTGCTATGTAATTTAGATGCTTTACCGAAGGAAATTGTTACAGCTGTACGAAATAACGGTGGTGGTCACTATTGTCATAGTCTTTTTTGGGAAGTGATGAGCCCACGAGGTGGCGGTGAGCCTAATGGAGACGTTGCAAAAGTAATTGATTATTATTTCAATACCTTTGACAACTTAAAAGATCAACTTTCCAAAGCAGCTATTAGTCGTTTTGGAAGTGGCTATGGATGGCTTGTTCTTGACGGTGAGGAACTCTCTGTTATGAGTACACCAAATCAAGATACGCCTTTGCAAGAAGGGAAAATCCCCTTACTCGTAATTGATGTATGGGAACATGCTTATTATTTAAAGTATCAAAATAGGCGCCCAGAGTTTGTTACCAACTGGTGGCATACAGTAAACTGGGACCAAGTAAACGAGAAGTATTTACAAGCAATTCAATCACAAAAACATTAGTCGTACGTATAAGGTAAATTTGGTAATGTAAAATCAGTATTGTCGAAATCCTCCAGAATCCCCCGGATTGCCACCGGGGGATTTATGATTACTTCATTGTATTTATATAATGTTTTAAAATATTTTTTATTTCTAGTTTCAGCTCTCGGAACAAAAATCCGAATTCACGAGCCTTTCCATTATGTAACGTACAGTTAGTTACCTCATTATAAGGAGCTATATTTCCCCCAGCTTTCTGAATGAGTGCTTTTATTCCTGTCTTCTCTTCTATGAAATGAATAATTTCTTCCATAGAAACTACTCCGTTACTACAGGCGTTAATTGGTCCTCTCACATTTGCCATTCCGCACCAAGCTAGAAACTCTCCTGCCTCTTTTTCATGTATAAATGACAAAGTTCCATCTACATGATCCACAACGATAGGTTTTTGGTTCACAATACCTTCAACGTAAAATTGTAACCTTTTCGTATAATCATTTTCTCCAATAACAACTGGAAAACGCACTGCAACGACCGGGAATGTTGCATGTTGAAATACAACGGCTTCAGCTAATCTCTTTCCTTCACCATAATTGAAGTCATTCCTATCTCCATACGCGATTGCATACTCGTACGGATTAAAGTCTTCTTCTGATAAGCTTAGGGCAGGTTCATAGACGGCCATTGAAGATGTCATAACATATTTCTTCGTTTTCCCTCGTAACACTTCACATATTACCTTCGCTGCATTCGAGCTATAGCATAAATTATCGTATACAATATCATAACTTTTATCTCCTAGGCGCTCTGCTAGTTGTTTTTCATCTTCCCTATCTACAATAAGTCTTTTTACTCTACTGCCAAAAGAATCTTCCGTAATTCCTCTCGTCGCAATCGTTACATCGTGCCCCTCTTGCAAAAGTGCTTCTACTAAATGTTTACCAAAAAATCTTGTTCCCCCTAGCACCAATACTTTTTTCAACTTCATCATCCCCACTTTAGCAAATTGTAAAATACTACCTCTCTATTATAAGTGCTAACATATAAAAAGCATGGAATTCGTTTAACGATTCCATGCCTTTATACAGATAATATATTAACGTACTCGATATTTATAAATACAATAACAGAAGTATAAAATAGAAATTACAGATACATAAACCCATAATTCATATACGAATCCCTCTCCCCACACTCCCATAAAATAAAAGAGTGAAGGTAAAGTCAATGTTACCCATGATTGTACGAAGGCAATCCTTCCAAGATATTGATTAATGTTCTTCTTTTGTGTATTTAATACAAAGAATAAATACCAAAGTAATGCCCACATAAACCACGTTAACGCATTAACAACATCATGGAATTGAACAAATGAAACAACCATATAGAATAAGGCTATAATTGCTACCCAAATACAAAACCATCCTAGACCACTACTATCCATTCCTTTTATAAAAGTAACACCTACATATAAATAAGTTAATCCAAATAAGAAAGTAGCCGCATATGAATACACTGTCCAATTGCTTTGGTCAGAAATCATAATCAAATAAAACGGAATAATAATTTGTAGTGCACCCACAAATAAATTAAAAACACCCGCACTTTTCATCTCTGCTTTCCCTAATATAACAAGACTATTTAAAAATAAAGCTGCCCCTGAAAGTAATAATCCTACATAACCCATATATATTCGTGTGAAAATCTTTACCTTTCACACTTTTAACCTCCCCACACTATAAAATGATACTTATATTATTTTTCTTCCCATTTAAAACTACATACATAATTTTTCATCTAAATAAGTCAGACCTCCTACCTCAAAAAAGGAGTGAACTTAAAACGCTTTCAATAATAAATAATCCTATCAAAACATGAACTAGGATTCCTTGATTATAAACGTACTCTAGCAATGATACAAGTGTTGGAATACATTTCAATAATACGCTTTCAATTCCCATAAAAAATTAATAAAATAATACATTACTCTATCTCATTCTACTACCTTCTAGCATAAGATATTGTAAAATCATATCATTTAAAACAGCGAACGTTCTTTTCTAGGTTCGCTAATAAACTTAGTAGAAAATGAATATAAAAAATGACCTCTTGCTTTTATGCAAAGGTCATTTTTTTATATTCATCCTTAAACTTCTAAATAGCCATTTTTATTATTTGATTGCCATTTCCAAGAGTCAGCACACATTTCTTCTAATCCGCGTGTTGCCTCCCAGCCTAATTCACGCTTTGCTTTCGATGCATCAGCAAAACATACTGCCACATCACCTGGGCGACGCTCTGTAATTTTATAAGGAACTTTCTTGCCCGAAACTTTTTCAAACGCTTCAACCATCTCTAGTACACTATAGCCCATGCCTGTGCCCAGGTTATAAGCATCTACTCCTGTTGTACTCAGTACTTTCTCAAGCGCCTTTACGTGACCATTTGCTAAGTCCACAACATGGATGTAATCACGGACTCCTGTTCCATCTTTCGTTGGATAGTCATTTCCGAATACGCTTAATTCTTTTAACTTACCTACCGCTACTTGCGTTACATATGGCATTAAGTTATTTGGGATTCCATTTGGATCTTCTCCGATACGCCCACTTTCGTGTGCACCAAATGGATTGAAATAGCGAAGTAATGCGATACTCCATTCTGCATCTGCAAATGCTACATCACGCATAATTTGCTCAATCATTAATTTCGTTTGACCATATGGATTTGTTGCACTTAATGGAAACTCCTCCGTAATCGGTGACGTTTCCGGGATACCATATACAGTTGCAGATGAACTAAAGATTATCTTCTTTACATTATGTTTCTGCATTACTTCACATAGCACTAACGTGCTTGTAATGTTATTATGATAATATGTTAATGGAATCGCTACTGACTCCCCTACAGCTTTAAATCCTGCAAAGTGAATAACTGCTTCAATTGAATTTTCTTCAAAAATTGCGTCAAGCGCTTCGCGATTTAAAACATCTTCTTTATAAAACTTAAATTGTTTTCCTGTTATTTCTTTTACTCGATTTATAGATTCTACCGAGCTATTCGAAAGATTATCCACTACTATAACTTCGTAACCGCTATTTAGTAATTCTACACATGTATGACTACCAATATATCCTGCTCCACCTGTTACAAGTATTGCCATAATTATAGTCCTCCATATTTCATTCATTATAAACTTCTCAAAGTATATCACATATTTCTTATCCTATGTTTAACATGCGAACACAGAAACTTACATTTTATCCCATAATAATTTTATAGCATATACGATTCTAATCAGGTAATAAAAAAATGCCACATAATAAAAATTATGTGACGTTTTTTTATTAAATTACGTAACAATATACACTTAGAAAATGCGCAAGACTACCTAATAATACAAAAACATGAAAAATTTCATGATGCCCCATATATTTAAACTCTAACCATTTTGGCTTTGTTCCATAAATAAATCCACCAATTGTATAAAAAATGCCCCCAAGTACTAAGAAAATAATGCCTCCTGTACTTAAATTCTCAGCTAACGGTGCAAAGAATAAAACAATTAACCAACCCATCGTAATATAAATTGCTGTCGATAACCATCTTGGACAATTAAACCAAAACATTTTAAATACAATGCCACAAATCGCAGTTGCATAGACTAAACAAAATAATAGTAAACCACTTGCTGAATTTAATGTAATTAAGCAAAAGGGTGCATATGTACCTGCAATTAATATAAAAATCATAGAATGATCTAGCTTCCTAAAGAAGTAAATAACACGTTCATTGGCCACAACACTATGATATACAGCTGACGCCGTATAAAGGACCATCATTCCAATACCAAATAAAATAACAGCTGTAATTGCGGCAAATGATGGCATCTTGATAGAAACTTTCACAAGCATAGCTAATAACGCAATAAATGATAATATCGCTCCACCTAAGTGAGTAAATGCATTAACTGGTTCCCTTACATAAGTATTCATAATAACACCCCTCATATAATCACATGTAGTTTTGATAACTACATGTAATTATATACACATTTCTTTTTAAGGTCAACATTTACAATTCATTTGTTTCGTAATACCATATTTAAAGATATATTAAACATTAAGTTCCACTAAGTTATAAAAGTGAGGGATTCTACGTGGAAAATATAAATGAATTACTTAAGACATTACATTTAGAAAAAAACATTAAACTTGAGGATATTCCAAATGTTGACTTATATGTAGACCAAGTTGTCCAACTATTTGAGAATACTTATGCAGATACAACGAGAACTGATGATGAAAAAGTATTAACAAAAACGATGATTAATAATTACGCAAAAGGGAAACTATTCATCCCTATCAAAAATAAAAAGTATTCAAAAGAGCATATGATTTTAATTAGCCTAATTTATCAATTAAAGGGAGCTCTCTCCATTAATGACATAAAAAGTTCATTAGAAACTATAAATGACTCCTTATTAAATGATGATTCATTCGAATTAAATACGTTATACAAAAATTATCTTGCTCTTACTGAAAGCAATGTCGAAAGCTTTAAACAAGACGTAAATAACCGTGTTACAGAAGTAAATGAGATTTCTTCCTTAGAAGATACAAAGCTAGAAAAATTTCTACTACTAACATCCTTCGTGACTATGAGTAATATGTATAGACGTTTAGCGGAGCAACTAGTGGATGATTTAAAAGAATCATAAATAAAAAACTATCCACCTATTAAAGTGGATAGTTTTTTATTTACTTAATTGCTTCATGAACTTTTAGTTGTTTCCCTTTAATCGTTGTAGTCTTCATGACTTTCAAGACAAGTGGTCCTTTTCCATTTAATATTTCAACGTAAGAAACATTATCTTGTATCGTAATAATACCTATATCTTCTGCTGTAACACCTTTAATTTTAGCAATTGTACCGACGAAATCTACCGCCCTAATTTTCTTTTTCTTCCCGCCATTAAAGTACAGCTTCATAATGCCTTTGTTGATATCTGCATTTTTATCTTTCTTTATAATTGGTTTAGCATGTATCTTTTCTTCAAATGCAGCTTTCTCTTTCATA
Organism: Bacillus sp. JKS001846; assembly: GCF_900176455.1. Classification (NCBI taxonomy): domain Bacteria; kingdom Bacillati; phylum Bacillota; class Bacilli; order Caryophanales; family Bacillaceae; genus Bacillus; species Bacillus sp. JKS001846. Next base: position 335,031 of record NZ_FWYG01000001.1, on the reverse strand, counting down.
ACTTCTTCTTTTGAAGGTCCAATTGCCTTTGGAATTTCAAATCCAATATACTCCTCAATCTCTTCTAAAAATCTATTTTCATATGGTGTTATAAATGTAATAGCTTTTCCACTATTTCCAGCTCGTCCCGTTCTTCCAGTACGATGTACGTAGCTTTCTTTTTCAAGTGGAATATCATAATTAATAACATGTGTAATATTATCAATATCAATTCCTCTCGCAGCTACATCTGTTGCTACTAAATAACGGAATTTTCCTTTTCTAAAATCATCCATGACTTCAAAACGATCTTCTTGTACCATACCACCATGTATTTTGTCACAAGGATAGTTAGCTCGTTTTAATTGTCTATATACATGATCTACATTTTCTTGTGTACGACAGAAAATAATACAGCTATCAGGATTCTCAATCGTTGTTACATCTTTAAGTAGTGAAAGCTTCTCGTCTTCTATCACCTCAAAAAGAGTATGTTCAATTTTATCCGTCGTAATCCCAGCTGCTTTAATTTCAATATGAATTGGTGAATTCATATATGTACGAGACAATTTCTCAACATCTTCTGGAAGTGTTGCTGAAAATAACATCGTCATTCTTTTTGTAGGTAATTCATCAATAATTGCCTCCACTTGATCGATAAAGCCCATATTTAGCATCTCATCTGCTTCATCAATAACTAAATACTTCAAGCACTCTAAAGAAAGGGTACCCTTCTCAATATGATCCAACACACGACCAGGAGTACCAACTACAATATGTGTCTTTTGCTTTAATTCTAATTTTTGACGTGCAAATGGAGATTTCCCATAAACTGCCGCAGCCTTAATCCTTTTGAATCGACCTATATTTGTAATATCTTCTTTTACCTGTACCGCAAGCTCTCTCGTTGGTGTTAAAACTAATGCTTGTGGTTTATTCTCTTCCCACTCCACCATTTCACAAAGTGGAATACCAAATGAAGCTGTTTTTCCACTTCCAGTCTGGGACTTCACAACAAGATCCTTCTTTTCTAATGCAACTGGAATAACCTCACCTTGTACTTCTGTTGGATGATTATATCCTAACCCAGTAAGTGCCCTTACGATTTCCGTACTTAGTTTATAATCAGAAAAACTTTTTTTACTCATATATTAACCTCATTTTATTTTGTATTATTTTCTTTTTTATCTTTTGTATACATTACTATCACCCTACTTATTATACTTGAAACCTCACATAAAAAGGTGGATCATGCCAGATTCATCTTTTTATATAGAAATAAACCTTATCATTTCATATAATGTTCAACTACTTGATAACATCTTTTGCTCGTATTGTTAGCATTAACCTTTTCATAGTATCCTACATCCACTCAAAAAAGATAAAAAGAATACATACAACCTTGTATAATTATCTTAATTTTTCAACCCTTTCCATAAACGAACGATACAAATGAAAAAACGTTTTAAATTCGTTTTTAACGTTCTTTTTCAGATATAAAATCTACTTTTTCAAAAAATGTTAAGAAATCCTTTGACTTCTTAATAAAAATAATGTAAATTATCCTATGGACGAACATTTTTGATTAATAAAAATAAAATATTCGTATTTTAGGGGTGTAAATGATGGAAAACGTATTCGACTATGAAGATATTCAATTAATTCCTGCAAAATGTATTGTAAATAGCCGCTCTGAATGTGATACAACTGTCACTTTAGGAAAACATAAATTTAAATTACCTGTCGTACCTGCAAATATGCAAACGATTATTGATGAAAGAATTGCAACTTATTTAGCTGAGAATAACTACTTTTATATCATGCATCGTTTCCAACCAGAGAAACGAATCTCATTCATTAGAGATATGCAATCACGTGGATTAATCGCTTCTATCAGCGTTGGTGTAAAAGAGGACGAATATGAATTCGTACAACAATTAGCTGCTGAGCAACTGACACCTGAATATATCACGATTGATATCGCACACGGTCATTCTAATGCTGTGATCAACATGATTCAACATATTAAAAAACATTTACCAGAGAGCTTCGTTATCGCTGGAAACGTTGGAACTCCAGAAGCGGTAAGAGAATTAGAAAATGCTGGTGCCGATGCAACAAAAGTTGGTATTGGACCTGGTAAAGTTTGTATTACTAAAATTAAAACAGGCTTCGGAACTGGTGGTTGGCAGCTAGCTGCACTTCGCTGGTGTGCAAAAGCTGCAAGTAAGCCAATTATCGCTGATGGTGGTATTCGTACACACGGCGACGTAGCTAAATCTATTCGATTTGGGGCAACTATGGTCATGATCGGTTCTCTATTCGCTGGTCACGAAGAGTCTCCAGGGGAAACAATTGAAAGAGATGGCAAACTTTATAAAGAATACTTCGGTTCTGCTTCTGAATTCCAAAAGGGTGAGAAGAAAAACGTTGAAGGTAAGAAAATGTTCGTTGAGCATAAAGGTTCTTTAGAAGATACGTTAATCGAAATGGAACAAGATCTTCAATCTTCTATCTCTTACGCTGGTGGAACAAAATTAGATGCTATTCGTACTGTAGATTATGTTGTCGTGAAAAACTCGATTTTCAATGGTGACAAAGTATATTAATTCTTAAATTAACTTGAAGGACAAGTATTTTCATGCTTGTCCTTCTTTTTTGTATATAAAAATGAAAAAAATTTTAATTTAACTGAATTTTTTATCATTATATTTTTAGATAGTCTTAAGAAGGAGTATATACGACTTGAAAAATGTAATAGAAAATCGTCTTAATTGCGCAGAGGTACCTGCTGAACTAACATGGGATTTATCCGATTTGTATAATTCTGATGCCGAATAGCATACTGCATTAAACGCATTGGAAAATGATATACAGAAACTTGATTCACTTAAAGGACATTTACATACTAGCTCCCACACTTTATTAAATTGCCTACTTTTAGAAGAAGAACTTTTAATGACGTTAACAAAACTGTACTCATATGCAAATTTAAAAGAATCTACTGATCGTACAAATCCAAGTATTCAAGCGAACTCTTCCAAAATTTCTGCTTTATGGACGAAAGTACATACTGCACTATCCTTTATTCATAATGAAATCCTCATATTCGGCGAAGGAACAATTGAAAAATATTTAACTGAAGAAACAAAACTTGAACCTTTCCGTAAATCGTTACTAGAAATACTACAAAAAAGGCAGCACACACTGCATCCACTGCAGTAGCTCAAATGATTAAAGAGGAAGGACAACCTGCTATTGATCGCTGGTGGTACAATGAAACATGCCGGAGTAGATATGTCAAAACCAGACGCAATCCGTAAAGCTGTTTCTTACGTTGGTTCATTAATTGATAAATTAGAGCATTCTTATCAAGTATAAAAAATAAGCCCTCGCTTTATGAGGGCTTATTTCATATTTACTTCCCAAACCGTTTGCGATATCCACATTTCCTGCAAAGTTCTTCAACCGCAACTCTTTTCGAAAATCCATCGACAATGTTTGTTGCTCTTTCACCTTCGATAATGTTAGAAAATGAATCATTATTAATATTCCCAAGGTTAATAATCCCTTCACCATCTAAACAACAAGGAATAACTGTTCCATTCGCTAAAATACCCGCTTGATTACGAAGTCCATGACAGAATCCTTTCCCATCATCCTCTTCTTCATGTAATGCTGGCCACTGGAATTCATAGTCTTGATTAATAAAGACACGTTCTGCAATTTTTATACCTTTTCCTGGTGTAAGCTTCTCTTCAATTTGATAAGATAGATCAAATTCATTTTCAATTATAGATAATAACTCTCTATTTTTCTGGATTTCAGCATTCGTTTTATTATCCTGAGTTAAATTCCATAACCTTAACGATACAATTAAATCTGATTGACTTGTCGCTTCCCTAATGAAGGAAAGTATACTCCTTACATAGCCCTCTTTATCTTGCGAACCTGGATGTCCATCAAAACTATGCAGTGAAAAATTCATTTGTCTTAACGCAGGCTTATTTAACAGCCTATGTCTTCTCTTATTAATTAACGTTCCGTTCGTTGTAATATTAACTTTAAACCCTTTTTCATGACTTAAGTCTAATAGTTGATCTATTTTCGGGTGGAGCAACGGCTCACCCTTCACGTGCAAATAAATGTAGTCTGTGTGAGGTTTAATTTGGTCTAATCTTTTAGCAAAATCCTCCACAGAAATGAATTGCTTCTGCCTTTCCGTCGGCGGACAAAAGCTACACGCAAGATTACATACACTCGTAATCTCCAAGTAAAACTTCTTAAACTTCTTCACCTTTAATTCCTCACTTCTCTAACTACTTATACTTTTTCCTCTTCATATTACAGCATATTTTTATGGAAATAGAAACATACTTATTTTAGGAAATCTACATACCATCTAATAATATTTAAAAGACCATCGGTAATTTTTGTCCAATGGTCTTTTTATCCTTTTATATGCAAAGAATAAATTTATTTATGATACGGTTCATCGTAACTATTCTAAATAAGGTTATTTTTTATTATTTTCATAATTAAATTTAACAAAAAAGGTAGTGCCTTCCGATCCTGTTTGAATTTCTATTTTTGCATTATGGCGGGCAGCAATAGCATAACATACACCTAACCCCAATCCAGTTCCATTATCTTTGGTCGTGTAAAACGGCGTACCCAGTTTCTCTAATACTTCAGGCCTGATACCTTTTCCTTGATCCCGCACCGCAAGCACCACACAATTTTGACCTTCCTTGTAAGTGCTAATGGTTAGAACTTTCCCTGTATTCATCGCTTCTAAGCCATTACGATATAGATTCATTAATAATTGCCGTATTTCATTACGATTTAAAAGTAATTCTGGAATGTCATTTGTATCGACTTGAATATATTTATTTTGATTGTACGTATCAATCTTTATTAAAGGAATAATATCGCGGATAATTGAATTTAAATCTAACATCTGCAAATCCGATTTCCTTGTATTACCCATTGAGAGAAATTCAGTAATAATAGAATTGGCACGGTTAAGTTCTTCAATCATTAAATGAAAGTACTTATTATGTTTCTCATAGGTATTCTCTTCTTTTAATAACTGTAAAAATCCTAGTACTGTTGTCATTGGATTTCTAATTTCATGGCTGATACCTGCTGCCATTTGCCCTATTAAATCTATGTTGGATAATCTTTTCAATTCCTGTTCATATTTCTTTTTTTCCGTTATGTTTTTAAAAATACAACAAATACCATCATCATACGGGTATGCAATAACTTCGTGCCAATATTCATCTGCAGTAGAAAGAAATTCGAAATGAACTGTAGTTCGCTCTGACATCGCACGATGAAATTCCTTATACATAACTGTGTCGATTTCACTCGGGAAAACATCCCATATATTCTTTCCTAATACATCTTTTGCTGTTTTTCTTTGCGGAAAATATTGGTGCTTATTTACGTACGTAAATTCCCATTTATTATTTAAAATAAAAAATCCATCCGTAATACATTCAATCACACTTGTAACTTTTTCATTAGCAGCAGCTAGCTCTCTCGTTCGCTCTTCCACTATGCTTTCTAGTTGATCCATATATGACAAATTCGAAAACGTAGGGGCTGTGGCATCAACGATAGATTTTGCTAGTTGAAGTTGAGAATGATCATAATTGTGAGCTTTTCCTTCTTTGCCAACGACGATTACCCCTAATACTTCTCCAATTGAAACCAATGGAATCATCAATAGACCCTTACTATCTATATTTTTTGTTTGAATAACTTCTTGAATCTTGGCTTCATAGCTTTTCTCTGTCCAATCCGCTTCTGTCCAATGACAACCCTTACTTAATTTCGTTGTTTTAATTGTTGTTTTATCTAGCGGATCTAGAAGATGGGCAGTCATATTTTTACTCTCTAAAATCTGTTCTAGATAAAAAAAGCATTTATCAAAACTCTCCTGTATCGAGGAACACATTGATAAATCACGTGTAACATTTAGTAACAGCTGCTTCTCAGCAATAAGGTTTTCCTTTTGTTTTAAATTATTTGTGTTTTGAATTGCAACCGCAGCCATATTTACATAAGCTTCAACACTTTGAATTTCTGAATCTGTTAAGTTCATCGGAATTCCATAATCAAATAAAAAAACTAGACCAAATAACTCTTGCCCAAATGAGATAGGCAAAGCTAATAAGGACTTAATTTTGAATGCATTAACCGGTCTCGGATCTGGTCGATGATCCTTTGAGGTACCAGGAATATAGATGGTTTTTTTCGTTTCAATAACCTCTTTTGCCAGTAAGTCTATTTCAGGATCAATTACTTGAGTATCGAGCGTTACGCCATTTATAGTCTCTGGTTTTCCTGCAAACCCTCTAAATGTTCCATCTTCCTGGGGTAAATAAATTCCAACAGCATCGCACCTAACAATTTCCTCTGATATCGCCATTGTCACACGCTGCAATACGTCACGTAGTTCTAATTTCGTATTTATTATTTTTGTTATATTTGCGAGTCTAGAATATCTCGTCTGATCACTTACCATTCACATAGCCTCCAATTATAGGCATAATAAAATAAATATGATAATATCAGTGTTTTACATAGAATACATTACTTATGATACGGTTCTCCACGATTAATCCGAAACGCTCTATAGACTTGCTCAAGCAACACTAATCGCATTAATTGGTGTGGTAATGTCATCTTTGAAAAAGAAAGTGATTCATTTGAACGCTTCATCACTTCTGAGCTTAGTCCAAGTGATCCACCAATTACAAATGCGACTTTACTCTTTCCGTATGTAGCAAGGCGATCTAGACTTACCGCAAATTCTTCTGATGACTTTTGCTTTCCTTCTATAGCTAATGCAATCACATGCGTGTCATCAGAAATTTTATCCAGTATACGTATACCTTCTTTTTCCTTTACAATTAACATTTCTGCTTCACTTAAATTTTCTGGCGCCTTTTCATCAGGCAATTCAATCACTTCTACTTTTGCGTATGCAGATAATCGTTTTAAGTATTCTGCTATACCTTGTTTCAAATATTTTTCTTTTAATTTCCCAATTGAAATAATCGAGATATTCACACGTATCCTCCACCTTACAAACATGTTATCCACAAAACTTATCCACATATCCACAAATGCTACCCACATATTGTGTGAGAATCTGTGTTCGATACAACATATGTCGCCTCATTTTGACAAAATTCACATGTTTTTTTCTCTTTTTCTAAGTTATCCACATTGTTGATAACTGGTGCGACTTCACACTCATCCACAATAATATCTAACGCTAATTCAACATGTTCTAAACAACAAGGTAAATTCATTTTCTACACCTCACTTTTCTACAATAGAAAACAGGAGGTAGGCCCTCCTGTTTTTAATACTTTTGAATGCCTAATTTCACTGTTGTTGTTACTCTTTTTGTACCACGATAAAACGTAAGAGTCATTTTATCATTAATTTCCTTATCATATAAGGCCGTACGGAATCCAATAATATCGCGAATCGGTTTTCCATCTACCGCCACAATAACATCATGTTCTCTTAAACCAGCATCCGCACCTGGCGAAGGACTTTTCACATCCAAAATACAAACTCCCTCTGTTACAGTACCTGGTAAATGTAATGTTTTTGACCAATAATAGTTTGGAATTTCATTTAATGACCTAAGTTCAATCCCAATATAAGGTCTTCTTACTTTTCCATACTTCTCAAGTTCATTCATAATCGGAACAGCTCTAGTCACCGGAATAGCAAGGCCGATTCCTTCTACTTCTTTTGCAGCAATTTTCATTGAATTAATACCAATTAATTGTCCTGCTGCATTTACAAGCGCACCGCCACTATTCCCCGGATTAATCGCTGCATCTGTTTGTAACACTTCTACTTGCCAATCATAATGTCCATCTTGATCTAAATCTACAGGGACAATACGTTCAGTAGCTGAAATAATACCTTGTGTAACTGTTCCAGAAAATTGCAGTCCAAGTGGGTTTCCAATCGCAATGACTGGCTCTCCTCTGCGAACAGTATTAGAATCGCCAATTTCAATTATTTTTTTCACATGCTTTGCATCTATTTCTAATACAGCTAAATCTGTGACTACATCGGTTCCTAATACTTTTCCAGGAACCTTCTTACCATCACTTAGACTTACTTCAATACGATTCGCTCCAGCTACAACATGATTATTTGTTACAATATAAGCTTGACCATCTGTCTTTTTATAAATTACTCCTGATCCTGTACCGGCCTCTGAATCTGCCTCTGAAAAGTTATCTCGTTGAATGTTAATAACACCCACAACAGCTTCAGATGCACGATCAACAGCATCTACAAAGCTAATCTGTTTAATCCCTTGAGCTTCAGCCATATTACTTCCGCTTGCTTCAGCTTGCGGAAGCGTATCAGCAGAATTTGAAAATAAAGGCGCTCCAAACGCAAATAAAGAAGCTCCTACAATTGTTCCCGCTATACTCGAAAGAACTATACCTTTGTGCTTCTTTTTTCCTGCACGTTTCATACGATAACTTTCTTCATCAATAAAGGACATATTTGTTCACCTATCTTCCTGAAAACAACTATATTCACCTTTATTGTTTACTAAAATGAAGAATTATACGTATTGAATTTTTGTAGGCATTTTTGGATCTGTATCGTGAATTTCAAAGGATTCACCCACTCCAAATCCTTTTTCCTCTAGTACTTGTGATACTGACATACGCGCTAGTTCTTTCATGTTATTATCTAAGCTTAAATGGGCTAAATAAATATGCTTTGTCTCATCTGTAATTACATCTGCCATCGCTAATGCAGCATCCTCATTACAAACATGCCCAACGTCACTTAAAATACGTCGTTTAATGCTCCATGGATAACGTCCCATACGAAGCATTTCTACATCATGATTACTTTCAAATACAAAAGCATTAGCTCCCTTAATAACGCCCTTCATACGGTCACTTACGTATCCCGTATCTGTAATAAGCGCTAATTTCCTATTATTGTTATGGAAAGCATAAAACATCGGTTCTGCCGCATCATGAGAAACTCCAAATGACTCGACTTCAATATCACCAAATGTTTTCACATCACCAACTGAGAAAATAAACTTTTGTTCAGTTGGGATATTTCCTATTAAATGTTCCATTGCATTCCATGTTTTCTCATTCGCATAAACAGGTAAATCATATTTACGTGCCAATACACCTAATCCTTTAATATGATCACTATGCTCATGCGTTACAAGAATACCTGATACATCATTTATATTTAGTTCTGCTTGTTTAAATAAAGCCTCTGTTGCTTTACCACTTAAACCTGCGTCGACTAGTAATTTTTTTTCATCGGTTCCTACGTATAGCATATTTCCTGTACTTCCACTTGCAAGTACGCTAAAATGCAACCCCATTCTTTCTCACTCCAGTATGTTCATCAACCACTTGATTTTCCTTTTCTCCTAATTCCATAACTTGTCCTTCAATTGCATTCACAAAGAAGTCCTGCTTCTGCTCCGTTTTTAAATTCCACGTTGGAGCAAGTACTTGGTTATTAGAAGTAGATGCGGTAAGAGTGGCATAACCAATTTGCGCTTCTTTAACATGCGTATTTCCATGAATTTTATTTTTTAAATACAAATTTTCTAAAGCTGTTTGAGCCGTAATAATTTCTTGCTCTTTCGTTTTTTCACCTTCGCCCATTTCTTTTAAATCAGTTAGCATTGTCTGCGTATATGAAACAAGTTCATTTTTTTCATTTAATTCCACAACAATCATCGCCTGATTATTATAGAAAATAGGCTTATCTTTATATTTTTGGAAGAAATAAATTTTAGAGTCTTTCACCGCTCCAAATTCATACTTTTGTCCATCCAATACATAGTTCTTCAAAAATTCATTATACTTATCTTTTGATAATGATTTCGTATTTAAAAAAGGCTCTTTTAGCTTACTTTCTATCTTGTACATATTTTGTATATGCACCGTTTGATTTTTCAAAGACTGTATATCTTCTTCTTTAAAGGCTTTATTTTCCGCTCTAATAAATGACTCTTTTTTCGGTTCTTTAGGGATATTTCCCATCGTAATTTTATTTGCTTTTAATTCTTGATCTATCTTTGTTTCTGCAATAAGCTCCAATTGATTACTATCTTGCTTTTGAATGAATTGGAAAATGAGAAAGAGGTCCAAAACAAAAAAGGTCACAATAAATATGGTTTTAATCCGATCCCAATCCATTTAGTCCTCCCTCACTCCACTCATAGATTTTCTGTTTACCTGTTTCATCTTCAACAAGCTTTACATACCAAATTGGTTGTAGTCGAACCACTTGCCCATCTAGTGATAACTTGTATCCAATGCCAATATCCTTAATTACTTGTTTCTTTATCTCTGGATTATTTTCTAGGGATGCTATTACAACATGCCCTGACGGAAGAGTAACCTTCTGTTCTATACCTTTAGTATTTAAAGACAGCAACGGTCTTTCATATTCCATTACTTCTTCTGATCCCCATACTTGTCTTAATTCCGCTAATCCATCTGCATTGAATACTGGATATCCATCTTCATTTAAGCGAAATACTGTCTCTCCTTTATTCATATAGTCCAAACGATATGAATCCAAACTCCCACTGTGACCACTTACAAATTCAAAGCTTTTTTGTAAAAGCATTAAATTATCTATCGTTTTCTCAGTTAAGACAGAAGAGTTTTTATACTTTAGCATGTGACGATCGTTTTCAATTTCCATGGATCTAATACCATCTGTAAATGTTTCTTTCGACATCTCGGTAATCGGACTTAAATAACGAGGATCACTAAACAGAGCATTCTTAAACGTATCAACTGCTAAATTAGATGAAATATATGTTATATTGCTTAACTCTGTCGTTCCATCTGGTAAAAATAATTTTTTCATATCATTGAGTTGATAATCAAAATAAGGTTTTGCTGATACTATAAATTGATTTTGGGCATTTACAATATCTTTTAAATACAAGCCACTTAATTTTGCCTCGTATATTTTAAAGTTATCACCATCAGAAACAAAGTTAATTTTAATTTCTTGATCCTTACTTCTAGAAGGATCAAGGAGAATACGATTAAAATGTTTAGGCTTATCTGTACTTTTCTCTTTCATGTTAAACATGGATTTTACTGCATCAAATGGGATATCGGTAGGGAAAACAAGTTCAACTTTCCCTTCACCATGCACATATGAAAGGAAATCACCCTTAGTGATTGATATCTCTCTAAAATCATGTAGTTCCCCTACTTCCAGGGGCTTATAGATTGATTCTATATCTGCCTCTCTTCTGCTCCCATAATGATTTTTATCTTTATGCACGATGATAGAAGTAGGACGGACAACATCGGAAATTTTAGTTTGGTTCATTCCTTCATTCCCCTGTACAAATTTCGCGTTTTGCATGGATGTAGAATCTGGCACATACGTCCATAGATTAAAAGTAAGAAATAGGCTAATTACAACTAGGTTAATTAAAACTATTGTTTTAAAGTTTTCCATACTCATTCCCAATCGTCCTCTTCATCTGCTGCCATTGGTAACGTGAAATAAATAGTTGTCCCTTTTCCTTCTTCACTCTTCGCCCAAATAGAGCCACCATGTGCCTCAATCATTTCTTTTGCAATTGCTAATCCAAGTCCCGTACCACCCATTTGTCTTGAACGAGCTTTATCTACGCGATAAAAACGTTCAAAGATTTTATCAACGTTTTCTTTTGGAATACCCATTCCTTGGTCACTTACACTAATTTCTAATAAATCACCGCGATCACGTAAACGATATGTTACTGTTCCACCTTCTGGTGAATATTTTAATGCGTTAGAAATAATGTTATACAGCACTTGAGTAATTTTGTCAGTATCCATATCAATAAATCTAGATTTCTTAGAGAAAGATCGTTTGAAACTTACATTTTGCTCTTTAGACATTTCAAAGCGATCAATAATATTATTAAAGAAATCAGTAAAGTCGACCCATTCTTTCATTAAACGATGCTCTGTACTATCCAGTTTAGATAGCTGTAACAACGCATTTACAAGTCTAATCATTCTTTCTGTTTCTTCTTGTGTAACCGTTAAAAATTGTGGTGCAATATTTGGATCCTGCCATGCTCCATCTGTAAGTGCCTCTAAATAACTGCGCATCGTCGTTAATGGCGTCCTTAATTCATGAGAGACATTTGCCACAAACTCACGGCGTTCCCGTTCTATACGTTCCTGCTCTGTTACATCATATAGTACAGCAATTAAGCCGTTTGCCTTCCCTGTTTCTTTTTGAATAACAGAGAAACTAGCACGTAAAATATATGGTTCATTTCTCGTACTAAAATCTAATAAAACAGAATCTGGCTCTTCATATAAATGATCGAGCGTAAATTCTTCCTGTATCCCTAATACCTCTAAAACAGATTGATCGAGCGCTGTTTCACGAGAAACATTTAACATCTTTTCCGCAGGGTCATTTAGTAAAATAATATCCCCTTTTCGATCAGTAGCAATTACTCCATCTGTCATATGTGATAAAACAGATGATAATTTACGCCTTTCACTTTCTGTAGAAGAACGAGCTTGTTGTAATTTTTTCGATAAATTATTGAAGGATAATGCCAGTTGTCCAATTTCATCATGGCTATGCACTTTTACTTTTCTGGAATAATTTCCTTTTGCCATTTCAATTGCTTGTCTCCGCATATCTGAAATTGGTCTTGTAATTGTTTGAGCCAATAAAATCCCAAGTACGGCCGTTACTAATAAAGCAATTACTGTTCCCGTAGCAAAAATTTGATTTATATCCTTCATTTGTTTATATACATCTTCCATAGATGCCACAATGTAAATAACACCAAGCGCATCCTTACCGTTATCATCTAGAATCGGAGTAAGCATAACTTGAACACGATGACCTGTACTACCATCCTTCTCAATTTTCACTTCTGGCTTTTTTTGTACTAACACTCGCTGAACAGCTATATCAGTTGATGTTCGATTCACCTTATTCTGCTTTGATTCATCTGAAATAGCCAGTAACTTTCTGTGCGAATCAAATACACTTACCTCTTGTATAACTTTCTTCTGATCAGAGGCAAATTTTCGAATTGACGTTTTAATCGTTTCATCTGTTGACTCTGTTTCTGCTTTTGTATAACTTTTTTTAAACTCTTGCTTCAAATTATATGATAATAAGTTTGTTTGCTGCGTTAAAGAATCCCTAAAACCTTGTACTAAGCTCTTCTCTAATTCCCTTACGAAATATACTCCAATAACTTGCATCGCTATTAATATTAATAGCATATATATAAGCACAAATTTTAAATGAATAGATTGAAAAAAACCAACTTTCTTCATATACTATTCCTGCTCTGGGTCACGCAAGTAATACCCTACTCCACGTCTAGTTACAATTAAAGTAGGATGGCTTGGATTATCTTCAATTTTTTCACGCAAACGACGTACTGTAACGTCTACTGTGCGCACATCTCCAAAATAGTCATAACCCCAAACTGTTTGTAATAAATGTTCGCGTGTCATAACTTGTCCTAAATGTTTCGCTAAATAATGTAGCAACTCAAATTCACGATGTGTAAGCTCGATATTTTCCTCGCGCTTCGTTACACTATATGCATTTGGATTAATCACAATTGGTCCAATAACCATTTCTGTATTTTCTTCTTTTTCCGCAGCACCACCTTGTTGATGGCGGCGTAAATTCGCCTTCACACGAGCAAGTAATTCCCTTGTACTAAATGGCTTCGTTACATAATCATCTGCCCCAAGCTCAAGCCCTAATACTTTATCAATCTCAGAGTCCTTTGCTGTAAGCATAATAATCGGCATTTCTGAGCTTTTACGTATTTCACGGCAAACCTCTAAGCCGTCTTTACCTGGTAGCATAATATCTAATAAAACCATATCTGGTTGCTCTTCATTAGCCTTTTCAATTGCTTCATCACCATCATGCGCCATTACTATTTCAAAACCTTCTTTTTCTAAGTTAAACTTCAAAATATCTGCAATCGGCTTTTCATCATCAACTACTAAAATTTTCTTTCCCATCATCGTCTATTTCCTCCTTATAAAAATATGGTCAATAATCCCTAAACATATTGATGTTTACATAGTATGTCCTATATGACCGCATCCTTTGTTTAAGTATTTTCTCCTCTATTCTCATAGACTCATGTATGATCCACTTTTACACGGCATCTTATACGATCTATAGAAAAACCTCTAGCTTCAACTGCTAGAGGCTCCTCGTTCTATTTTAAAATAACTACTCAGTTTTGTAAAATTACATAAATAAAAAGGATATTAAGTGGGCCCACTTAATATCCTGAGAGTGGCTCGGGACGGAATCGAACCGCCGACACGAGGATTTTCAGTCCTCTGCTCTACCGACTGAGCTACCGAGCCAAAACTATATATAAAACCACTAATGGTGGTATAAACAAAAGTGGCGGTCCCGACCGGGGTCGAACCGGCGATCTCCTGCGTGACAGGCAGGCATGTTAACCACTACACCACGGGACCAAAAACAAGCAAAAAAAAACATGACCCGTACGGGATTCGAACCCGTGTTACCGCCGTGAAAGGGCGGTGTCTTAACCACTTGACCAACGGGCCACGAAAAATAAAATGGTGAGCCATGAAGGACTCGAACCTTCGACCCTCTGATTAAAAGTCAGATGCTCTACCAACTGAGCTAATGGCTCATACTCACCAACGTCATATTTTCGTGACGACAAGATGTATCATAACATGTATTCTGTATTTATTGCAATACTTTTTTTCGTTTTTTTATAAAAGAATAAGAAAAAACTCATGCGGACATGAGTTTTTTCTAAAAAATATTAATTAAGCTTCATATACATTACGAACAATATTTGTTTGGTTACGATCTGGTCCAACTGAGAACATAGATATTTGAATTCCTGTTAACTCAGAAACACGTTCTACGTATTTTCGTGCATTTTCAGGAAGTCCATCTAATGATTTTACACCAGTAATATCTTCTTCCCAACCTGGAAGCTCTTCATATACAGGCTCACATTTCGCTAAAATGTTTAAGTTAGCTGGAACTTCATCAATAACTTCGCCATTGTATTTGTAAGCAACACAAATTTTAAGAGTTGGAATACCTGTTAAAACGTCGATAGAATTTAATGATAAATCCGTTAAACCACTAACACGACGTGCATGTCTTACAACAACGCTATCGAACCAACCTACGCGGCGTGGACGACCAGTTGTCGTTCCATACTCGCGACCAACTTCACGAATTTGATGACCAATTTCATCATGAAGTTCAGTAGGGAATGGACCATCACCAACACGGCTTGTATATGCTTTACATACACCTACAACGCGAGTAACTTTCGCAGGACCAACTCCAGTTCCAACTGTTACACCACCAGCAATTGGGTTAGAAGATGTAACGAACGGGTACGTACCGTGGTCAATATCAAGCATAACACCTTGCGCACCTTCAAATAATACACGGTGATTATTATCTAATGCATCATTTAATACAACAGACGTATCACATACATATTGCGCGATTTGTTGCCCGTACTCGAAGTACTCTTCGAAAATTTCTTCTACAGTGAAACCTTCTGTATCGTACATTTTTTCAAATAAACGATTTTTTTCTACTAAATTGCGCTCAAGCTTCTCTTTAAATGCTTCACGGTCTAAAAGATCAGCCATACGAATACCAATACGAGCAGCTTTATCCATATATGCAGGACCGATACCTTTTTTCGTTGTACCGATTTTGTTATCACCTTTACTTGCTTCTTCTAACTCATCTTGCTTTAAGTGGTAAGGTAAAATAACATGTGCACGGTTACTTACACGTAAATTATCAGTACTTACACCACGATCGTGTAAGTATTTTAACTCTTCAAGTAATGCTTTTGGATCTACTACTAATCCGTTTCCGATTACACAAATTTTCTCTTTATAGAAAATACCAGATGGAATTAAGTGTAATTTATATTTAACTCCGCCGAAAACAATTGTATGTCCCGCGTTATTTCCACCTTGATATCTTGCAACTACTTCCGCATGCTCAGAAAGAAAATCAGTGATTTTACCTTTTCCTTCATCGCCCCATTGTGTTCCTACAACTACTACTGAAGACATTATTAAAGCACCTCCGCAATTTTCAAACGATCTATTCAAACAATATAATTGTACCAAAACCGAAAGAGAAGTCAACCGAAAAGCGAACATTTTTTCACAAAAAAACATTTTCGTTCGTAAGAATTATATATTTAACTTATGAAAGCCTTATCTTTCTTATAAAAAAAAAGAAACACATCTTATTATAAGAAATGTGTTTCTTTTTTATACTGCCTTTATGCCGGTGGAGCATGTCCATCCTCAAAACGACGTTCTAAGTTAACGAACTTATTGAACTCTTTGACGAATGCAAGTTCCACTGAACCTACTGGACCGTTACGTTGTTTTGCAATAATAATTTCAATTGTATTTTTGTTTTCCGTTTCTCGATCATAGTAGTCTTCACGATATAGGAAAGCTACAATATCAGCATCCTGCTCAATACTTCCAGATTCACGAATATCAGACATCATCGGGCGTTTATCTTGACGAGATTCTACACCACGAGATAACTGTGATAAAGCAATAACAGGCACTTGCAATTCACGTGCAATCCCTTTTAAGGTACGAGAAATCTCAGATACTTCCTGCTGACGGTTTTCTCCTGATTTCCCACTTCCTTGAATAAGCTGCAAATAGTCAATCAAAATCATACCAAGACCTTGTTCTTGCTTTAATCTACGACATTTTGCTCGAATCTCATTTACTTTAATACCTGGCGTATCATCAATATATATACCAGCATTTGAGAGACTCCCCATTGCCATTGTTAATTTTGCCCAATCATCGGAAGTTAATGAACCAGTACGAAGTCTTTGTGCATCAATATTCCCTTCTGCACAAAGCATACGCATAACAAGCTGATCAGCACCCATCTCCAAACTAAAAATCGCTACATTTTCATCCGTTTTCGTCGCTACGTTTTGTGCAATATTTAATGAAAATGCCGTTTTCCCTACTGATGGACGTGCTGCCACGATAATTAAATCATTTCGTTGGAAACCTGCTGTCATCTTATCTAATTCAGTAAACCCAGTTGGTATCCCAGTAACTTCACCCTTTTGATTATGCAAAAGTTCAATTTTGTCATAAGCATCTACAAGAACATCTTTAATGTTTTGGAATGCTTTTGCATTCGTTTGATGGGATACTTCTAATATTTTTTTCTCAGCCTCATTTAAAAGACCATCCACATCATCTTCTCTCTCGTATCCATCCGATACAATATGAGTCGCCGTGCGAATTAAACGACGTAAAAGCGCCTTTTCAGCGATGATGCGTGCGTAATATTCTACGTTAGCTGCAGTTGGCACAACTTCTGCTAACTCTGCTAAGTAAGAAACCCCACCAACTTCTTCTAGTAGTCCTTGATCAGCCATTGCTGATGTCATCATTACTAAGTCGATCGGCTCTCCCTTATCAGATAGCCCAAGCATGACTTCAAAAATCTTTTGATGTTTCGTTCGATAGAACGAATCAGGTACCAATAACTCTGATGCTGAAGTTAACGCATCTTGATCAATCAATATGGCCCCTAAAACCGCCTGCTCAGCCTCTATATTATGCGGAGGGGTACGATCAGCAAGTACATCACTCATACGCAATCCTCCTTGCTTAATTTATTTTTATTGTTCACTAACATGAACTTTTACTGTTGCTGTTACTTGTGGATGCAATTTCACAGTAACGTTTGTATAACCTAACGCGCGGATTGCATCGTCCATTTCAAATTTACGTTTATCAAGCTTAATCTTGTGTGATTTTTGCATTGCATCTACGATTTGTTTGCTTGTGATAGAACCAAATAAACGGCCACCTTCTCCAGATTTCGCCTTTAATTCTACAGTTAATTTCTCTAAAGTCTCTTTTAACTCTTTTGCATTTTCAAGCTCTGCTGCTGCATCTTTTTCTTCTTTACGCTTTTGAGCTTCTAAAGTTTTCATACTGCTATTTGTTGCTTCAGCAGCTAATCCTTGTTTTAATAAGAAGTTATTTGCATAGCCATCTGGTACGTTTTTTACTTCTCCTTTTTTACCTTTACCTTTTACGTCTTTTAGAAAAATTACTTTCATGATTGTGTGCCTCCCTGTAAATAGTCATCAATAACAAATCGAAGCTTCTCCTCAGCTTCATCTACTGTAACATTTTTCATCTGTGTGGCTGCATTCGTCAAATGCCCGCCACCGCCTAAGTTTTCCATAATTAGCTGCACATTCACTTCACCTAAAGACCTGCTGCTAATTCCAATGAGATTCTCGCCACGTTTCGCAACAACAAATGATGCAATAATCCCTGTCATCGTTAATAACGTGTCTGCCGATTGCGCAATAAGCACTTGATCGTAGTAATCATCACTATCAACTTTAGCAATCGCAATTCCATTTTTATAAATGTACGCATTTTTTATAGCTTTTGCAACCCGTAAATACTGATCCATATCTTCCTTTAAAAGTTCTTGTACAAGTACAGTATCTGCACCATGTGAGCGTAAATAAGAAGCAGCATCAAATGTACGAGCCCCTGTCCGGAATGTGAAACTTTTCGTGTCGACAATAATACCCGCTAACAATGCCGTCGCTTCTAACATTGTCATCTTTAAATTTTTAGGTTGATACTCAAGTAATTCTGTAACCAATTCTGCTGTTGAAGAAGCATATGGTTCCATATAAACTAGCAATGGATCTTCAATAAAATCTTCTCCACGGCGATGATGATCAATAACTACTACATTTTCAATTTTATGTAACAGTTTTTGCTCCATCACCATAGAAGGTTTATGCGTATCGACAACAACAAGTAACGACTCATCATTTGCAAATTCCATCGCTTGCTCTGGAGTAATAAAACGAGACCATAACTCCTCATTTTGTTTCACTTTGTCCATCAAACGCTTAATTCCTTTATCGGAATCATTTTCATCTAACACAATATATCCTTTACGCTCATTTAATTGAGCCACTTTTAAAATACCAATCGCAGCACCAATTGCGTCCATATCGGGAGCCCTATGCCCCATAATAATGACATTACTACTTTCTAATACTAAATCCTTTAACGCATGCGAAATGACCCTAGCGCGTACACGGGTACGTTTTTCAACCGGATTTGTCTTACCTCCATAGAACTTAACTTTACCTGTCGCTTGTTTAATAGCTACTTGGTCTCCCCCACGCCCAAGCGCAAGATCTAAACCAGATTGAGCCATTGCTCCAAGCTCTGATAAAGGTAAATCACCTGATCCGACACCCACACTTAATGTAAGTGGTATATTCCTTTTAGATGTTTCTTCACGCACCTGATCTAAAATGCTAAATTTCCCTTTTTCCATCTGCGTCAAAATACTTTCATTTAGCACAACGAAGAATCTTTCTGAAGATGCACGTTTTAAATACGCCCCATACTTAAGTGCCCATTCATTTAGTCGCGATGTCACAAGACTTGTTATATTCGTACGTAATTGATCATCTAATCCTTGTGTAACTTCATCATAATTATCCAAATAGATGACAGCTAAAACAGTCCTTTGATCCTCGTACATCTTTTCGATTTCTGTTTGTTCCGTTACATCAAAGAAATAAATTAACTTTTCTTCTTTCCTTACAAAAACGCGAAACTTTCGATTATTTAAAGAGACTATATCATCAGAAGTTTCTCCTTTAATGAAAAGAAGTAATGTTTCTGATACATCGTAAAGGTGCCATCCAGCTAATGCATGCTGTCCCAGACATGAAGATAAATAAGGATTTGCCCAATCAATCCCATAATCCTTATTGTATAACAAAATACCAATCGGCATTTGGTTAAATGCTTCATTACTTACTTTCTTTACTCTTGTAATCATATCTGTCGTATGCTTTTCGAAATTCCTTTGAAAATTAAGTTCAAATCGTATAACGATAAAGAATACGATACAAAAAATGACAAAAGCAGCTATCCCCATAATTAAATGAAAATAACAGAGAATTGAAATGAGCACAAACACAAAAAATGCCAATACATAAACAGGATATAAAAACCACTGTTTCTTATCAAATTCAGGCATGTATACAACTCCTATAAAGTAAAACTAACTCACCTTCCAGTTAGTTAAACAGATTAAAATAGTATAAGGAATATTATTTTATCCCCCTATTTTAGAACGCAATGAAATCCCTAAGTCAATTATACCTAAGATTGTCACAAGAGGAAACAGCATCGGAATAAACATGCATGCAATAAAACTAATAATAGGAACCCCTTTAGTAAAACCTTTTCTATACGCTAAAAAGGCGATAAATGTCAGACCTTGCAGTACAAGCAATAGTGCAAATATGACATTTAGGTTAGAAAATACCATATGTAAATATGACGTTGGTTCTACTTTTATAAAAGTTGCTAACAAAATAAATATAACGTAATACCAAATGATATTCTTTGGTAATTGTATATCTTTAAATTTAGGCCAAGATATAACGTCATGTTTTAACTTTTTCAAAACACTACCTGATATTATCACTGTAATCCAAGAAAAACATACTGAAACTAGCACAAGTATACTCGGAAGTAACGATTGTAATATATCGTTCATTTGTGCAAGTAACTCTTTTTGTTCCTTACTAATCGGCATACCTGTAGCACTTACTATCTTTTCGCTTTTCGCCATACTTTCACTAAATATACTTTGCATTTGCTTCATTATATCTATGTTGAAAAACTTTATACTCGCAACATAAATAAGTACAAAACCAATTAAGTATGCAAGCGTCCCAGCTATTAAGATTTCCACTGGCTTTTTTCTTGTTTTATACATATATCCTAAAACAATCCCTATCAATCCAAACATAATTGTCTTCACTAAATTCATCGGTTGACTCACAATAACAGTAACAAAAAGTGCCGCTACAAAAACCACGAGCACATTAGATAGTTTATGTCTTATCATTAATAGTATAAATGGTAACGGCAACGCAAAAGTTACAACTGTACCCAAAATCGGAACATACATAGATATAAGCAATAACATTGCATATATAGCCAACAACGCGGCACCTTCAGTAATAAATCTTGCTTGTTTCACATTTTAACCTCTCTTTCAAAAAAGAAAAGCATAGCAAAATGCACAGTAGAGTCCGACTCTACTGTGCATTTCATACGCTATTATTCACCAACATATGGTAAAAGTGCCATTTGACGAGCACGTTTAATTGCAACTGTAAGTTTGCGTTGGTATTTCGCGCTTGTTCCTGTTACACGACGAGGTAAAATTTTACCACGCTCAGAAACGAAACGTTTTAATAAATCAACATCTTTATAGTCAATGCGAGTGATGCCGTTAGCTGTGAAGAAACACACCTTACGACGTTTCGCACGTCCACCTTTGCGTCCTGCCATGTCTATTTCCCTCCATTCTTTGTTAAAACTAACAAATTTACTGTATTAGAACGGTAAATCGTCGTCGGAAATGTCGATCGGTTGACCTACATTTGAAAATGGATCGTCATTCTTCGTAAATCCAGAGTTACCTTGGTTACCTGAATTACTAGATTGACCAAATGGGTTAGAGCCTTGGTTACCGAAACCAGCTCCTGATGGTTGCTGATTAAATGAACCACGTTGCTCCCCACCGCCATTACGCGGCTCTAAAAATTGCACGCTTTCCGCAAGAACTTCTGTTACGTATACACGTTTACCATCTTGTCCCTCGTAATTACGAGTTTGAAGACGTCCATCTACGCCTGCTAAGCTACCTTTTTTCAAATAATTTGCTACGTTTTCTGCTTGTTTACGCCATATTACACAATTAATAAAGTCAGCTTCACGCTCACCTTGTTGATTGGCAAATGCGCGATTCACAGCTAACGTAAAAGTAGCTACTGCAACACCATTGGGCGTGTAACGTAAGTCAGGGTCCTTAGTTAAACGACCAACGAGGATAACACGATTCATCAATCGAACCACTCTCCCTTATATATCAATTATTTTTCTTCTTCTTTAACAACGATATGACGAAGGATGTCTTCGTTGATCTTAGCTAAACGGTCGAATTCGTTAATCGCTTCTGCGTTAGATTTCACGTTTAAGATCATGTAGAAACCTTCACGTAAGTCGTTGATTTCGTAAGCTAAACGACGCTTACCCCACTCTTTCGTGTTAATGATTTCTGCACCATTGTTTGTTAAAACACCTGCAAAACGTTCAACTAAAGCTTTTTGAGCTTCTTCTTCAACGCCAGGACGAATGATGTACATAATTTCGTACTTTCTCATTACACTTTCACCTCCTTTTGGTCTAAACGGCCCGTAATGGGCAAGGAGCAATTAATTTATAGTAATTACTCACGAGTTTAGATTATATCATAGTAAGTTATATGAATCAACTCACCAATACATAAAAAACTTGGCAAACATATAATATATTTGCCAAGCTCATATCTTTATTTTTCCTAGGAAATATTAAATTAAACGTTAAAACGGAAGTGCATAACATCTCCGTCTTTTACGATATATTCTTTTCCTTCTAAACGTACTTTTCCAGCTTCTTTTGCAGCTGTCATAGAACCGTTTGTCATTAAGTCATCGTAAGAAACTGTTTCTGCACGAATAAATCCACGCTCAAAGTCTGTATGAATAACACCAGCACATTGCGGTGCCTTCATTCCTTGTTTAAATGTCCAAGCACGTACTTCTTGAACGCCAGCTGTAAAGTAAGTAGCAAGTCCTAATAGGTCATATGCTGCACGAATTAATTGATCTAAACCAGACTCTTCAATTCCTAATTCTTCAAGGAATACTTTTTTCTCTTCTTCGTCTAATTCAGCGATTTCTGATTCGATTTTTGCACATACAACGATTACTTGAGAATTTTCATTTGCTGCAAATTCTTTTACCATTTGTACGTATTTATTTTCCGAAGGATCGATAACATCGTCTTCACTTACATTCGCTACGTATAACATTTCTTTTGTTGTAAGTAAATGAAGGCCTTTAACAACCTTCATCTGCTCTTCTGTAAATTCAACAGTACGAGCTGGTTTTCCCTCTTCAAAAGCTTCTTTTAAACGAACTAAAATTTCATGCTCATATACCGCTTCTTTATCTTTTTGTCTTGCTAATTTCGCAACACGCTCAATACGCTTATCAACAGACTCTAAGTCCGCTAAAATTAGCTCTAAATTGATTGTTTCAATATCATCAATTGGATCTACTTTCCCTGAAACGTGCGTAATATTTTCGTCTTCAAAACAACGAACAACTTGACAAATTGCATCTACTTGACGAATGTGAGATAAGAATTTATTTCCTAAACCTTCACCTTTACTAGCACCTTTTACGATACCTGCAATATCAGTAAACTCGAATACAGTCGGAACAGTCTTTTTCGGTTCTACTAGTTCCGTTAATTTATTTAAACGCTCATCTGGTACTTCTACAATCCCTACGTTTGGATCAATTGTACAGAATGGATAGTTCGCAGATTCTGCTCCTGCTTGTGTAATTGCATTAAATAAAGTGGACTTCCCTACGTTAGGTAATCCAACAATCCCAGCCGTTAATCCCATATTTTTCACTCCTATGTCTCAATCTTTCATCATTATAGATAGTAACGAAAAAAATGACAAGTTTCCGCCAAACGAAAAAAAGTAACAGTTACCTACTGTAACTGTTACTCTCCCTCTATTCTTCGTGCTTCACAAGTATTTTTTTCACCTTACGATCAAACTCTCTTCGAGGAATCATTACTGAATGGTCACACCCCTCGCACTTAATGCGGATATCCATTCCCATACGAATAATTTTCCAACGATTCTCGCCACATGGATGGGCTTTCTTCATTTCCACAACATCATACAAGTTATATTCCTTTTGCTCCACTCTCCAAACTCCTCTCCATACTAAATTGCTTTTCCACTAACTAATTCTTCACGATTATATAAAACCATACGCGGATATGGAATTTCAATTCCATGTAAATCAAGACGATTTTTAATCTCTTTACGAAGTGCCCTTGCAATAACTGCATGTTGCATCGGCTCTACTTCAGCAATAACACGTAATATAACTTCTGATGCAGCTAATGTTTGCACACCTAATAATTGAGGCGTTGTTACCATTTTTTCGTACTTTGAAGGTAATTCTACTAATAAATCTTCAATAACCTGCTCTGCTTTCGCAATATCAGCCTCATATGAAATAGATACATCAACAAACGCTACACTATTACTAACTGAGTAGTTAGTAACTTGAATAATACTTCCATTTGGTAAAGTATGAATTTCACCTGTCCAACTCTTTACTTTCGTTGTACGAAGTCCAATTTCTAAAACGACTCCTTCAAATTGACCGATTTTAACATAATCGCCAACTGAAAACTGATCTTCTAACAAAATAAATAAACCTGTAATAACGTCTTTCACTAAACTTTGAGCACCAAATCCGACTGCTAAACCAATTACCCCAGCACCCGCTAATAAACCTGATGCATTAATATCAAACACACCTAAAATCGCAATTAGCATAATGAACATAACAACGTACGCTACAATATTTTCAAGTAATTTCGCTACTGTAACTGTACGACGTTCTGAAATTTGAATTGGAGAACGACTTCCCATGCGAAACGCATTTCGTACAACCGCTCTTGCAATTCGCACAACAACTGCACCAATTGTTAAAATAATACATATTTTTAATGTCGCAACTCCAATATGAGCCCAACGATCAGCATCTAATAAATACTGTTTCATAGAATTAAACCACTTCGCTAATAAATCCATGTACCTCTACCTCTCTAGCTGAAATTTCTTTTTAGTTACCCTTATTATTGTATCAGAAGTCCCCTAATTGCTGAAAAAATTTTATGATTTTAATCCTATTTTATCCCCGACATCCAGGTATAAAATGGAACGAATATATATATACTAGTACTATTATTTCCGTTTTCATTCACATTTTGCAAAAATTACGCACTTATAACTTTCCATTTTCCTCACCATATAACATATATTGAAAATTTATTAAAAGGATGGGTGCTTCATGAATATTGGAAGTTTTCGCTTACCATTTTTTGAGAAAGAAACTCAAAACGTTATGCACCAAGATCTAGAAGCCTCCGAGATAATCAGTAATTTCTTACTTACCCATATTCCTATTAAAACTAATATACCACTCATTCTCGTTTGTATCGGCACAGATCGCTCTACAGGTGACGCACTCGGCCCATTAGTTGGTACAAAACTTGAACAGATAGACATCCAAAACCTCCAAGTATTTGGTACACTAGATGAGCCAGTACATGCGCTAAATTTAGAAGAGAAAATTCAGAATATACAGAAAGAATATCCTACTGCATTTATAATTGCTGTTGATGCATGTTTAGGAAAGTCCCAAAATATCGGATCAATCACTACTGGAAAGGGACCTAGTAAACCTGGAGCTGCTATGAATAAGAAATTACCTGCAGTTGGTGATTTGCACATACACGGTATCGTCAATCTAAATGGGTTTATGGAGTTTTTCGTTCTTCAAAATACAAGATTAAGTTTAGTCATGAAAATGGCTGATGTAATCGCACAAAGTATAAAAGAGACGGATCAAAAATTATCCGCATTAAAAAAAGCAAACCATCTATAAATAATAAGATGGTTTGCTTTTTAATTTTTCTGTGCTAATAGTTCTAAAATACGATTTAAATCTTCTTTATTAAAAAATTCAATTTCGATTTTACCTTTTTCTTTTTTCGTCTCTTTAATTTTCACATCTGTGCCAAACTTTTCTCTTAAGAACGTTTCACGTTCTACGAAAAATATATTTCGCTCTTTTTTCACTTTTTTTGTTTCACGTGAAACGTGTTGATTAATCTCTTGGACGATTTTCTCTAATTGACGAACATTTAATCCTTCTTTTTCAATGCGTTTCAATAAGGACTTCAATTGTTCTTCATCTTTTATCGTAAGTAAAGTTCTCCCATGAGCCATTGAAAGTTGACCATTTGCAATCATATCTTGTACGAAAGAAGGTAGGCTTAATAACCTAGTATAATTTGCAATGTAAGGTCTGCTTTTACCAAGACGTTTCGCTAATTGTTCTTGCGTTACATTTAGCTCATTCATTAACATCTGGTATGCCATTGCCTCTTCCATAGGATTTAAATCTTCTCGTTGTAAGTTTTCTAACAAAGCAAATTCCATCATTTGCTGTTCATTTAATTGTCTTACAACCGCAGGTACTTTTTCTAAACCAGCCTCTTTCGCAGCACGAAATCGTCTTTCACCTGCAACAATTTCATATCCTTTAATGCTCTTCCTAGCAATTAATGGTTGTAGAATACCGTGTTCCTTAATCGAAATTGCTAATTCCTGAATCGCCTCTTTATTAAAGTGTTTACGCGGTTGATATGGATTCGGCCTTAATTCAGTTACAAGAATCTCCTGAATTGTTTCCTCTTCTTTCACATCTAAATCAGGAAAAAACACATTAATTCCTCTTCCTAATCCTTTAGCCACCTGCAATCACTTCCTCTGCTAAATCTATATATACTTCTGCTCCTCTTGATTTAGCGTCATACTGCATAATAGGTTTCCCATGACTTGGAGCCTCGCTCAAGCGTACATTACGCGGAATAATCGAGCGATATACTTTATCCCTAAAATACTTTTTCACTTCATCTATAACTTGGATTCCTAAATTTGTACGGGCATCCAACATTGTTAACAATACACCTTGAATTGCTAAATTTTTATTTAAATGTTTTTGTACAAGTCGAACTGTATTTAATAGCTGACTTAACCCTTCTAGTGCGTAATATTCACACTGTACAGGAATAATAACAGAATCTGCTGCTGTTAATGCATTAATCGTTAATAACCCTAAAGATGGGGGACAGTCGATAATAATATAGTCATATTCATCACGAACTGGCTGTAATGCTCTTTGCAAACGTACTTCCCGGGAAATAGTCGGTACCAATTCAATTTCAGCACCAGCTAATTGAATTGTAGCGGGTAGAACATCTAAGTTTTCAGTTGCGGTTTTCTGTATAACCCCTTGAACATCTGCATCTTCCACAAGAACGTTGTAAATACATTGATCTAATTCAGATTTTTCAATTCCCACACCAGTCGTTGCATTTCCTTGAGCATCAATATCTACAAGAAGGACTTTTTTACCTACTTGCGCCAATCCAGCCCCTAAATTAACAGATGTTGTTGTTTTTCCAACACCGCCTTTTTGATTAGCAATAGCAATGATTTTTCCCATGATGTCACCTACTTTCAACCTTTCTATCTTATTCTAGTAACAATTACGTTTATTGTAACATGAAATAAAACTTTTTCTTTTACGTCCTTTATTAAACTTCAAAATTTATTTCTAAACTCCTTCTTCATTTAACAAGAAAATATAGTAAAAGAGACCTCTCCAATAGGATAAGGTCTCTAGCACGTCATTATTATTTTTTCTTTGGAATTTTAATTGTAATTTGATAGTACTCATCAAATTCTTCTTCCTCAGAATTAACATTCAAACCACTTTCAGTAACCATTTGTAAAGATTGTCTAATTGTATTCATAGCAATCCTCGTATCTCGACTTACTGCTTTTTGCTTTGCCTTACGCTTCGGTTTCGCTTCCTCTAGTAACTTCGCAATTCGTTCTTCTGTTTGCTTTACATTTAGTTGTTTCTCCACAATTTCCTGTAAAACTTTCAGTTGTAATTCCTCATTTTTTAAAGGAATGAGAGCGCGGGCATGACGTTCTGTAATGCTTTTTTCTAATAATGCACTTTTTATTTCTTCAGGCAACTTTAACAATCGCAACTTATTTGCGATTGTAGATTGTCCTTTTCCAAGTCGTTGTGCCAATGCTTCTTGTGTTAAATTATGTAACTCAATCAGCTTTTGATATGCCACAGCTTCCTCGATTGCCGTTAGTTCCTCACGTTGCAAGTTTTCAATTAAAGCTACAGAAGCTGTCTCTGTATCATTTAAGTTCTTTATAATTGCAGGAACCTTTTCCCAACCTAACTTTGTTGCCGCGCGAAAACGTCTTTCTCCAGCAATAATCTCGTACTTATCATCCTCATATTGCCTTACAACAATCGGCTGAATAAGTCCATGTGTACGAATTGTTAATGCTAGCTCATCAATACGCGCATCATCAAAAACTGTTCTTGGTTGATAACGGTTAGGGGTAATATTTACTATCGGAATTTCTTGTATTTCTTCATATACCTTTTTATCTATCTCTTCATGGCTTTCGTCTTGTAATTCGAATTCGCTCTCTTTATCTCCAAAGCCAAATAAACGAGAAAACGTATTTTTCATACATATTCCACCACCTTTTAGGCCTATTGACTATTCTCCATAAAATGTTTCCTATGAAACATTTACGTTTTCATTTATATAATTTAATCTTACGTCTAATAAGATTTATTTTTCAATAGGTAATTTATTGGGTGTTCCCGGTTTGCGTGGATATTTCTTTGGTGTCTTGCGCTTTTTCTCGATTAATAAAATATTACGTTCACTCTCTTCAAACGGTAATTGGAACGTAGACATCTCTTTTAACTCTCCGCCTAGCACCTCTAAAGCATACTTGCCATTTTCAATTTCTTCGTTTGCTGCTGCACCTTTCATTGCAATGAATGTTCCTCCAACTTTTACAAGCGGTAAACATAGCTCACTTAATACAGAAAGACGCGCAACTGCACGTGCCATTACAATATCGTATGATTCACGTACACCTTCTTTTTTCCCAAACGTTTCAGCACGATCGTGACAAAATGCAACATCACTTAATTCTAACTTTTGTGCTAAGTGATTTAAGAAATTAATACGTTTTTGCAACGAATCTACAATTGTTACTTTTAAATGCGGGAAACAAATTTTTAAAGGAATACTTGGGAATCCAGCCCCTGCACCAACATCGCAAATTGAGAATGGTTTTGAAAAATCATAATAAAAAGCAGCTGTAATGGAATCAAAAAAGTGTTTTAAATATACTTCTTCTTTTTCTGTAATAGCCGTTAAGTTCATTTTTTCATTCCACTCTACTAATGTTTCAAAGTAGATTTTGAACTGCTCTAACTGTCTAGAAGAGAGGGTGATTCCCTTCTCTTCTAGCATAGATTGAAATTGTTCTATGTTCATCTAGCAATATCTCCTTACTATTTATTGGTTCGATACGCGTGCAATTTTTCCTTGTTCTATATACACAAGTAAAATGGAAATATCCGCTGGATTTACGCCAGAAATACGTGAAGCCTGCCCCATTGAAAGTGGACGAACATCTTTCAATTTCTGTCTAGCTTCTGAAGCAATGCTAGAAATCGCATCATAATCAATATCTACAGGGATTTTTTTATTCTCCATTTTCTTCATACGCTCTACTTGCTGTAAAGATTTTTCAATATATCCTTCATACTTAATCTGAATTTCAACTTGTTCTTTAACTTCATCACTTAATTCTACTTCACTTGGTACTAAAAGATGAATATGCTCATATGTCATCTCTGGACGACGTAATAAGTCACTTGCACGTATTCCATCTTTCAATTCACTTCCGCCAATATTGCGAATTAATTCTTGAACTTCAGGACGTGGTTTAATAATAATGCTGCTTAAACGTTCCTTTTCCTGTTCAATTTGTAATTTTTTATTTGTAAATCGCTCATAGCGCTCTTCTTTAATTAATCCAATTTTACGACCAACTTCAGTTAAACGAAGATCAGCATTATCGTGGCGTAATAATAGACGGTATTCTGCACGAGACGTTAATAAACGATATGGTTCATTTGTACCTTTCGTTACAAGATCATCAATTAAGACGCCAATATAAGCATCCTCGCGACCTAAAACAACTTCTTCTTTACCTAAAGAACGGCATGCTGCATTAATTCCAGCCATAAGCCCTTGTCCGGCCGCCTCTTCGTAACCAGAAGTTCCATTAATTTGTCCTGCTGTATATAAATTTTTAATCTTTTTCGTTTCAAGTGTTGGCCATAGTTGTGTTGGCACGATTGCATCATATTCAATTGCATAACCTGTACGCATCATTTCAACATTTTCTAGGCCTGGAATTGTTCTAAGCATGTCACGTTGTACATCTTCTGGTAAGCTTGTGGATAAACCTTGTACATATACTTCTTGTGTATTACGCCCTTCTGGCTCTAAGAAAATTTGATGACGTGGTTTATCATTAAATCTTACTACTTTGTCTTCAATAGAAGGACAGTATCTAGGACCTGTTCCTTTAATCATACCAGAATACATAGCTGAACGATGTAAATTTTCATCTATTAAACGGTGTGTTTCTGTACTTGTATATGTCAACCAACATGGAATTTGATCCATAATAAATTTCGTTGTTTCAAAAGAGAATGCACGTGGCTTATCATCACCTGGTTGAATTTCTGTTTTACTGTAGTCAATTGTATTACTGTTTACACGAGGAGGTGTCCCTGTTTTAAATCTCACAAGATCAAATCCAAGCTCCTCTAAATGCTCAGATAATGTAATAGACGGTTGCTGATTATTTGGACCACTTGAATATTTTAAGTCGCCCATGATAATCTCGCCGCGTAAAAATGTTCCAGTTGTAATTACAACTGTTTTTGCTGTATATTCTGCACCAGCTTGTGTAACTACCCCTTTACATACACCTTCTTCAACGATTAAACGCTCTACCATTCCTTGGAACAACGTTAAGTTTGGTGTTTCTTCAATTGTTTTCTTTAATTCATGTTGGTAAGAGAATTTATCAGCTTGCGCTCGAAGTGCACGTACGGCTGGTCCCTTACCTGTATTTAGCATACGCATTTGAATATGAGTTTTATCAATATTACGTCCCATTTCTCCGCCTAATGCATCAATTTCACGAACAACAATCCCTTTTGCTGGTCCACCAACAGAAGGGTTACATGGCATGAATGCTACCATATCCAAGTTAATTGTTAACATTAATGTTTTTGAGCCCATTCGTGCTGCCGCAAGACCAGCTTCACATCCTGCATGACCTGCACCGATTACTATGACATCGTATGAACCGGCATTGTATCCCATTGTTTATTCCTCCTAATAATCTCTATCTTTCTACAACTTCACTATATTATTTTCCTAAACAAAATTGAGAGAACAACTGGTCAATTAAGCTTTCATGCACTGTGTCCCCAGTAATTTCACCAAGTATTTCCCACGTTCTTGTTAAATCAATTTGTACCATATCAATTGGTACACCATTTTCAATCGCCTCAACTGCATCACCGATTGTTTTTCCTGCTTGTGTTAATAATCCAATATGTCTCGCATTAGAAACATATGTCATATCTGCAGAATCGATTGTTCCTTCAAAGAATAAATCAGCTATTGCCTTTTCGAGTTCATCTATTCCTTGTTCCTCAATTAAGGATGTTGTAATAACACGATTTCCCGCGGCTAACTCTGTAACACGTTCCATATCAATCGCTTGCGGTAAATCAGTCTTATTCACAATAACAATAAAGTCTTTTCCTTGTACCGCACGGAATAGATCTTCATCCTCATTTGTTAAAGCCTCGCTATAGTTGACAACAACTAATACTAAATCCGCTTGGCTCATCATTTCTTTTGAACGTTCCACACCAATTCGTTCAACAACATCTTCTGTCTCCCGAATACCGGCTGTATCTATAAGTTTAAGAGGTACACCACGCACGTTAACGTACTCTTCAATAACATCACGAGTTGTTCCTGCAATATCAGTTACAATTGCCTTTTTCTCCTGAACAAGACTATTTAATAACGATGATTTCCCAACGTTGGGTCTACCGATAATTGCTGTAGCAATACCCTCACGTAAAATTTTCCCTTGTTTTGATGTTTCTAATATTTTTTCGATTTCCGAACGAACATGCGTCGCTTTCTCAATTAAAATATTATGTGTCATCTCTTCTACATCATCGTATTCTGGATAATCTATATTTACCTCAACATGAGCTAATGTTTCTAATATTTCTTGACGCAAAAGACCAATTAATTTAGATAATCGCCCTTCCATTTGATTAATTGCTACATTCATCGCACGATCTGTTTTTGCTCGAATCAAATCCATAACAGCTTCTGCTTGTGATAAATCGATACGTCCATTTAAAAAAGCACGTTTTGTAAATTCGCCTGGTTCTGCCAATCGTACTCCTTGTGCTAGAATAAGTTGCAATACTTTATTTACTGAAACAAGTCCACCGTGACAGTTAATTTCCACTATATTTTCACGTGTAAAAGTCCTTGGTGCGCGCATAATAGACACCATAACTTCTTCAATAACTTGATTTGTATCTAAATCAACAATATGACCATAATGAATAGTGTGAGAAGGAACCTCTGTTAAATCTTTCCCCTTAAAAATACGATTAACTTTCTCAACCGCATCATCCCCACTTACTCGAACAATGGCAATTGCACCCTCTCCAAGCGCTGTGGAAATCGCAGCAATTGTATCAAATTCCATGTCCTTTCACCTCACTTGCTTATTTATCTCTATTTCAACATGATTATTTCTTTCACTAAATTATTAGGATACCATAACGAACCTATCTACAAAAGAAGAATAACTCATTTTATTATATCCCCATGTAAAAAACACTAAACTTATTCACAGTGGATAAGTTTAGTGTTTTTTAGTTATCCACATCTATTTTCCGCTCAAAAAAACCGGCACTCATTTGAGCAACCGGTCATTTAGGAGATATTACAACATGCCGATGTGGTTCATTTCCTTCAGAAGTTGTATTGATACCTTGATGATTTGATAATGCCTGATGAATAATTTTTCGTTCAAAAGATGGCATCGGTTCTAAAATAACTCTTTTTTTCGTATTAAATACTTGTTTCGCTAATCGATAAGAAAGTGATTCTAACGTACTTTTTCTTTTACTACGATAATTTTCAGCATCTAGTGTAATACCGATATACTGCTTCGTGTTACGATTCGCGACAAGTTTTGTTAAATACTGTAAAGAGTTCAATGTATTACCTCTTTTCCCAATTAAAACACCTACATTATTACCAGAAATTATAAATTCAATTTCGCGTCCTTTTACAATTTTACTAATCTCAACTTCCACACCCATATCGTGAATAACATTTCTTAAATATTCTTCACATTCTTGAATTGGATCTTTCTTCAATACAACTTCTACTACTGCAGGACGATTCCCAAATAAACCTAAGAATCCTCTTTTACCCTCATCGACAATATTTATATCTACTCGATCTTTTGATGTATTTAATTGCCTTAAAGCATCCTCTACTGCCAGCTCGACTGTTTGTCCTTTAGCAGTAATTACACTCACTTGCTTGAGCCTCCAGCTTTGCTAGCCTTAATTTCTGGCCCTTTGATAAAGTACATTTGAGCAATACCAAAGATATTACCAACAACCCAGTAAAGTGATAATGCGGCTGGGAAGTTAATTGCAAAGATTAAAATCATAATCGGCATAAGCCAAAGCATCATTGCCATTTGCGGATTTTGACCAGCTGTTCCTGCCATTGCAAGCTTTTGCTGAATAAATGTCGTAATTGCTGCAACGACCGGTAAGATATAGAACGGGTCTGCATGTCCTAAATCGAACCATAAGAAACTATGTTGTTTAATTTCAGCTGTTCTCATAATTGCATGATAAAAAGCGAACAGAATTGGCATTTGAATAAAGATTGGTAAACAACCAGCTAATGGATTTACACCATTTTTTTGATATAACTGCATCATTTCTTGCTGCAGTTTTTGCTGTGTTGCTTGATCTTTAGAGCTATATTTCTCTTTTAACTTCACCATTTCCGGTTGTAACGCTTGCATCGCTTTCGTACTCTTCGTTTGTTTAATCATTAGTGGTAATAATGCAAAACGAATGATAAGAGTTGTAATAACAATTGCTAAACCGTAATTACTGTTAAATAAGTCGGCAAAATACGTGATTAACTGAGAAAGCGGATATACGAAATATTCATTCCAAATCCCAGTACTTTTCGATGTAATCGGCTGACCCGTTTCACTACAACCGGTGGCAATCGCCATTAATGCAACGACCATGGCTAGTAAACCTAATTTCTTTTTCAAAGCCTACTCCTCCTTGTATCGGTATGTATATAGTGTAATTCATTTCCTTACGCTACTTTTTTATTCTTTTCATACCAGAGCGTTTAAAGACATGAATTAAGCTTTTCTTTACTTCTTCATATGTCATCTCTGCACAAGGCTTCCTTGCTATTATAACAAAATCTTTCCCAGAATCTATCTCATCTTTTAACTCTGTAATAGCCTGACGGACCATGCGCTTAATTCGATTACGAACTACTGCATTTCCAATTTTCTTGCTAACAGAAAGGCCGATGCGAAAGTTTGGCTGTTCTTCTTTATCTAATTGGTATACAACAAACTGACGATTCGCATTTGATTTTCCTTTTTGAAAAACCGCCTGGAATTCATCATTCTTCTTTATACGATGTTTTTTCTTCATATCAATTGACACTCCTGTATTTCATCAGCGGAAATTCACTATTATTAGAAAAAAAGACCACTGAACGATCAGTGGTCTACGCAGATAATACTTTTCTTCCTTTACGACGACGAGCTGCTAGCACTTTACGTCCGTTCGCTGTGCTCATACGGCTGCGGAAACCATGTACTTTGCTGCGCTTACGTTTATTTGGTTGGTAAGTTCTTTTCATTATATGACACCTCCCTGAGGAATATCTGTTAAAGACAGTCCTATAAATTATAGTTAATCAACTAGGAAAATGTCAATGGTTCTAGAAATTTTCATCAAATATTCATTTTGAACCTATTCACATACTTTTACACAGCACCTATATTTCCTTGTGGATAAATGTTTTTTCACGTTTTTTATATCCACAAACTTTTTTCGCACTTTTACACAGTATATCGTGTTGTGGACAAGTTTATTCCACAAGGTATTGATTTTGTGGATAACTTTCTTAAATTCATTGCTATAGCCACTTTTTTTTGATATTATAGTTGTGTTTTCACTTTGAATAAGTTTTCCACACCTTTATTTTATCCACAGTTTGTGTATAACATGTGGACAGTTTTAATCACATGTGGGTAAATAGTTGTCCACATTTGCTTTTTTTGTCGAAAACCCTATCTCATATACAAACGACGTTTTTAGGTTTTAAAATACGTTTCGTATAAATATACATTTTATATTTATTGGGTTGTACATTTGTTGCGCAACCTTATTCTTTTACCATCTTAGTAAAGGAGGGACACCTTTGGAAAATATCTCTGATTTATGGAATAGTGCCTTAAAAGAATTAGAAAAAAAGGTAAGCAAGCCTAGTTATGAGACATGGTTAAAATCAACAACGGCTCATAACTTGAAGAAAGACGTATTAACGATTACAGCTCCAAATGAATTTGCTCGTGACTGGCTAGAATCTCATTACTCCGAACTAATTTCAGAAACACTATACGATTTAACAGGGGCAAAATTAGCAATTCGCTTTATTATTCCTCAAAGTCAAGCTGAAGAGGATATTGATCTGCCTCCAGTTAAGCCGAATCCAGCACAAGATGATTCAGCTCATTTACCACAGAGCATGTTAAATCCAAAATATACATTTGATACATTCGTTATCGGCTCTGGTAACCGTTTTGCCCATGCAGCTTCATTAGCTGTAGCCGAGGCGCCAGCTAAAGCGTATAACCCACTCTTTATTTACGGGGGAGTTGGGCTTGGAAAGACGCATTTAATGCACGCAATTGGTCATTATGTAATTGAACATAATCCAAATGCAAAAGTTGTATATTTATCATCAGAAAAATTTACAAATGAATTTATTAACTCTATTCGTGATAATAAGGCTGTTGATTTTCGTAATAAATATCGCAACGTAGATGTTTTATTGATAGATGATATTCAATTTCTTGCTGGAAAAGAACAAACTCAAGAAGAGTTTTTCCATACATTTAATGCATTACACGAAGAAAGTAAACAAATTGTAATTTCTAGTGATCGACCACCAAAAGAAATTCCGACTTTAGAAGATCGTCTTCGTTCCCGCTTTGAATGGGGGCTTATTACAGATATTACGCCGCCAGATTTAGAGACACGAATTGCGATTTTACGCAAAAAAGCAAAAGCTGAAGGGCTTGATATACCAAATGAAGTTATGCTTTATATCGCAAATCAAATTGATTCAAATATTCGTGAATTAGAAGGTGCACTTATCCGAGTTGTAGCTTATTCATCTTTAATTAATAAAGATATTAATGCTGATTTAGCAGCTGAAGCACTTAAAGATATTATTCCAAATTCTAAGCCAAAAATTATCTCTATTTATGATATTCAAAAAGCTGTCGGGGATGTTTATCAAGTGAAATTAGAAGATTTTAAAGCGAAAAAACGTACCAAATCAGTTGCGTTTCCTCGCCAAATTGCAATGTATTTATCGCGCGAGCTTACAGATTCCTCTTTACCAAAAATAGGTGAAGAATTTGGTGGACGTGATCATACAACAGTTATCCATGCCCATGAAAAAATCTCTAAACTACTAAAAACCGATACGCAATTACAAAAGCAAGTTGAAGAAATTAATGGTATTTTAAAGTAGTAGCTGAATAGTGTGAATAACTTACCTTGTTTTACGCACAGTCTATCCACATGTAGATAGACTGTTTTTACATCCTTTATAGGGGTTATCCACATATCCACAAGCCCTATTACTATTACTACTATTTTTTTATCTTTATTAATTAAATAAAATCTTATACTTACCGGAGGTTTTTCTTTATGCGTTTTACAATACAAAAAGACTATCTTGTAAGAGGTGTACAAGATGTAATGAAGGCAGTTTCTTCTCGTACAACAATCCCCATCCTTACGGGAATTAAAGTTGTAGCTACTGAAGAAGGGGTTACATTAACAGGAAGCGATGCTGATATTTCTATTGAATCGTTTATTCCAGTCGAAGAAGATGGAAAAGAAATCGTAGAAATTGCTCAATCAGGAAGCATTGTTTTACAGGCAAAATATTTTAGTGAGATTGTAAAAAAACTACCTAAAGACACTGTCGAAATTTCTGTAGAAAATCATTTTATGACAAAAATAAAATCTGGAAAATCAGAGTTTAACTTAAATGGTTTAGATTCTGCAGAATATCCGTTATTGCCACAGATTGAAGAACATCATGTATTTAAGATACCAACAGATTTACTTAAGCATATGATCAGACAAACTGTATTTGCAGTTTCTACTTCTGAAACAAGACCGATCTTGACAGGTGTAAACTGGAAGGTATATAACAGCGAGTTAACTTGTATTGCAACAGATAGTCATAGACTGGCACTTCGAAAAGCAAAAATTGAAGGACATAACATTGCAGATGAATTCCAAGCTAATGTTGTTATTCCAGGTAAGAGCTTAAATGAATTAAGTAAAATTTTAGATGAGTCTGAAGAAATGGTAGATATCGTTATTACGGAGTATCAAGTATTATTCCGTACAAAACATTTATTATTCTTCTCAAGATTGTTAGAAGGAAATTATCCTGATACGACACGTTTAATTCCAGCAGAGAGTAAAACGGATATTTTTGTAAATACAAAAGAATTCCTACAAGCAATTGATCGTGCTTCACTATTAGCAAGAGATGGCCGCAATAACGTTGTTAAATTATCAACTTTAGAGCAAGAAATGCTAGAGATTTCTTCGAATTCACCAGAAATCGGAAAAGTTGTCGAAGAAGTACAATGCGAAAAAGTAGATGGAGAAGAGTTAAAAATATCTTTTAGTGCAAAATATATGATGGATGCATTAAAAGCTTTGGATAGTACAGAGATTAAAGTTAGCTTTACTGGGGCAATGAGACCGTTCTTAATTCGTA
The DNA here is from genome assembly GCF_900176455.1 of Bacillus sp. JKS001846. Taxonomy (NCBI): domain Bacteria; kingdom Bacillati; phylum Bacillota; class Bacilli; order Caryophanales; family Bacillaceae; genus Bacillus; species Bacillus sp. JKS001846. Next base: position 297,049 of record NZ_FWYG01000001.1, on the reverse strand, counting down.
CAGTAAATGATGATTCAATTATTCAATTAATTTTACCGGTTCGTACTTACTAGGTAAGGAATAAGGGTTGCTAGTTTAAAGATGCTAGTGGCCCTTATTTGATTTTTGGGTATTACTTTCCTAATGCTAGTTTATTTAGTACAATGAAAGAATGAACACTTTCAGAAAGTGAGCGATTTTATGAAACGTATTAAAATTTCAACAGAGTATATTACACTAGGACAATTTTTAAAGTTAGCTGATGTAATTGATACAGGTGGCGCTGTAAAATGGTTTTTACAAGAATATGAAGTGTACGTGAACAACGAACTTGAAAATAGAAGAGGTCGCAAACTATATGCGAATGATGTTATTGAAATTCCAGGAAGCGGAACTTTCCAAGTTCAGGCATAAAGGGGGAGCCCTTTGTTTATTTCAGAAATACAATTAAAAAACTATCGCAATTATGAAAAATTAGAGCTTTCCTTTGAAGATAAGGTAAATGTAATTATCGGCGAAAATGCACAAGGGAAAACAAATTTGATGGAAGCTATTTATGTTTTAGCGATGGCGAAATCTCATAGAACCTCTAATGATCGCGAACTTATCCGCTGGGATGAAGATTTTGGTCAAATAAAGGGGAAATTACAAAAAAGAAACAGTTCTTTGTCTTTGGAATTAAATATTTCGAAAAAAGGTAAAAAGGCAAAATTAAATCAACTTGAACAACAAAAGTTAAGTCAATATATTGGCGTGATGAACGTTGTCATGTTTGCCCCAGAAGATTTAAATCTTGTAAAAGGAAGCCCTCAAGTAAGAAGACGCTTTTTAGATATGGAATTAGGACAAATAGCTCCTGTATATTTGTATGAATTAAGTCAATATCAAAAGGTGCTCACGCAACGAAATCACTTGTTGAAAAAAATGCAAGGGAATAGTAAGAATGAGGAAACGATGCTGGATGTATTTACACTTCAACTAATTGAGCATGGTGCGAAAATACTGCAAAAACGTTTTGAATTTTTGCATTTGCTACAGGAATGGGCAGCTCCAATTCATCGAGGTATAAGCCGTGGATTAGAAGAGTTAGAAATTGTCTATAAACCAAGTGTAGATGTATCAGAATCAATGGATTTGTCGAAAATAAAAGAAGTATACTATGAAAGTTTTCAATCTGTGAAACAACGTGAAATTTTCCGTGGTACGACTTTAATTGGTCCTCATCGTGACGATTTACAATTCTTCGTTAATAGTAAAAATGTTCAAGTCTTTGGTTCGCAAGGACAACAACGAACGACCGCACTATCCCTAAAATTAGCTGAAATTGAATTGATTTATTCAGAGGTTAAAGAATATCCAATCCTTTTGTTGGATGATGTTTTATCAGAATTAGATGATTATCGTCAATCACATCTTTTAAATACAATTCAAGGAAAAGTGCAAACATTTGTTACAACGACGAGTGTCGACGGAATTGAACACGAAACATTAAAAGAAGCGAAAACAATTCATGTAACGAACGGCACTGTAGATTGTGAAATAGATAGGGAATAACCCCTGTTTAAATGGAAAAGTAGGTGATCTTTGTGTCAATGGAACAAAAGCAAATGCAAGAAAATGCATATGATGAAAGTCAGATACAGGTACTTGAAGGACTAGAGGCAGTTCGGAAACGCCCTGGTATGTATATTGGATCTACAAGTGGAAAAGGGCTTCACCATCTTGTGTGGGAAATCGTAGATAATAGTATTGATGAAGCACTTGCAGGTTATTGTGATGAAATTAATGTTAGTATCGAAGAAGATAATAGTATTCGTGTAACGGATAATGGGCGTGGTATTCCGGTTGGTATACAAGAAAAAATGGGACGTCCAGCTGTAGAAGTTATTATGACTGTTCTCCATGCCGGTGGTAAATTTGGCGGTGGCGGTTATAAAGTTTCTGGTGGTTTACATGGTGTTGGGGCATCGGTTGTAAATGCTCTATCAACAGAATTAGAAGTATTTGTACATCGTGAAGGTAAAATCCATTACCAAAAATACGAAAGAGGTATTCCGGTTGCGGATTTAAAAGTCATTGGTGACACAGATCAAACAGGAACAATAACTCGATTTAAACCAGATCCGGAAATTTTCCAAGAAACAACAGTATACGATTTTGATACGCTAGCAACTCGTATGCGTGAATTAGCGTTTTTAAATCGTAATATTAAATTAACAATTGAAGATAAACGTGAACATAAGCAAAAGAAAGAATTCCATTACGAAGGTGGAATTAAATCATACGTTGAGCATTTAAATCGCTCAAAACAACCGATTCATGAAGAGCCTGTGTACGTAGAAGGTTCAAAAGATGGTATTCAGGTTGAGGTTTCTCTTCAATATAACGAGGGATACACAAATAATATTTACTCATTTACGAATAACATCCATACGTATGAAGGTGGTACACATGAGGTAGGTTTTAAAACAGCTTTAACTCGTGTAATCAACGACTATGGTCGTAAAAATAGCATTTTAAAAGATGCGGACAGTAATTTAACTGGTGAGGATGTTCGTGAAGGTTTAACAGCAATTGTATCAATCAAGCATCCAAACCCACAATTTGAAGGACAAACGAAGACAAAACTTGGGAATAGTGAAGCGAGAACAATTACAGAGTCTGTATTCTCAGAGGCGTTTGAAAAGTTCTTACTAGAAAATCCTAATGTAGCGCGAAAAATTGTAGAAAAAGGTACGATGGCTGCACGTGCACGTGTAGCTGCGAAAAAAGCGCGTGAATTGACACGTCGAAAGAGTGCGTTAGAAGTTTCAAGTTTACCTGGTAAATTAGCTGATTGCTCTTCGAAAGATCCAGCAATTAGTGAAATTTACATCGTAGAGGGTGACTCTGCGGGTGGATCTGCAAAACAAGGACGCGATCGTCATTTCCAAGCAATTTTACCGCTGAAGGGTAAAATTATTAATGTGGAAAAGGCACGCTTAGATAAGATTTTATCAAATGATGAAGTTCGTACAATTATTACGGCGATTGGTACAAATATTGGTGGAGACTTCGATATTGAAAAAGCACGCTATCATAAGGTTATTATTATGACCGATGCCGATGTTGATGGTGCACATATTCGTACCCTATTATTAACGTTCTTCTATCGTTATATGCGTCAAATAATTGAGTGTGGTTATATCTATATTGCACAGCCGCCGTTGTTTAAAATACAACAAGGTAAAAAAATTCAATATGCTTACAACGATAAGGAACTTGAAAAAATCTTAGCAGAATTACCGGCCCAACCTAAGCCAGGGATTCAGCGTTATAAAGGTCTAGGGGAAATGAATCCAACTCAGCTATGGGAGACGACAATGGATCCAGAAGTACGTTCATTACTTCAAGTTTCCCTTCAAGATGCAATTGAAGCAGACGAAACATTTGAAATTTTAATGGGAGATAAAGTAGAGCCACGTCGTAACTTTATCCAAGAGAATGCAAAATACGTGAAGAACCTTGATATTTAAATGAGTAATGACAGGAATCTAAGTATTCCTGTCTTCTACATATAAATCAATGTATGTGTAACGGAAATGTAAGAGGAGGTGCTCGTTGATGTCAGACAATCAACAACAAGCACGAATTCGAGAAATTAATATTAGTCATGAAATGCGTACCTCATTTTTAGATTACGCAATGAGTGTTATCGTATCTCGTGCATTACCAGATGTTCGTGATGGATTAAAACCTGTGCATCGTAGGGTTTTATATGCGATGAATGATTTAGGAATTACAGCTGATAAAGCGTATAAGAAATCAGCACGTATTGTCGGTGAAGTAATCGGTAAGTATCACCCTCATGGTGATTCAGCCGTTTATGAAACAATGGTACGTATGGCGCAAGATTTTAGTCAACGTTATATGCTTGTAGATGGGCATGGTAACTTCGGTTCTGTAGATGGAGATTCAGCAGCTGCAATGCGTTATACAGAGGCAAGAATGTCTAAGATTTCTATGGAATTAATACGTGATATTTCAAAAAATACAATTGATTATCAAGATAACTATGATGGTTCCGAAAGAGAACCGATAGTACTACCAGCGCGTTTCCCTAATTTATTAGTAAACGGTACAACAGGTATAGCTGTTGGTATGGCAACAAATATACCGCCGCATCAGCTTGGCGAAGTAATTGATGGTGTGCTGGCATTAAGTCATAATCCTGATATTACTATCGCGGAATTAATGGAATACATTCCCGGTCCAGACTTTCCGACGGCAGGTTTAATTTTAGGAAGAAGTGGAATTCGAAGAGCTTATGAAACAGGTCGCGGTTCCATTATGCTTCGTGCTAAGGTTGAAATTGAAGAGAAGTCAAACGGTAAACAATCTATTATCGTAACTGAACTACCTTATCAAGTTAATAAGGCACGATTAATTGAAAAAATCGCAGAATTAGTTCGCGATAAGAAAATTGAAGGTATTACAGATTTACGTGATGAATCAGATCGTAATGGTATGCGTATTGTCATGGAAGTACGTCGTGATGCTAATGCAAACGTACTATTAAACAATCTATATA
>NZ_FWYG01000001.1:272500-287500 GCF_900176455.1 Bacillus sp. JKS001846 | reverse complement strand
CCGTCCACCGAATGCCTAAGGTTTCCTGAGGAAGGCTCGTCCGCTCAGGGTTAGTCAGGACCTAAGCCGAGGCCGACAGGCGTAGGCGATGGACAACAGGTTGATATTCCTGTACCACCTCTTTATCGTTTGAGCAATGGAGGGACGCAGAAGGATAGAAGAAGCGTGCGATTGGTTGTGCACGTCCAAGCAGTTAGGCTGATAAGTAGGCAAATCCGCTTATCGTGAAGGCTGAGCTGTGATGGGGAAGCTCCTTATGGAGCGAAGTCTTTGATTCCCCGCTGCCAAGAAAAGCTTCTAGCGAGATAAAAGGTGCCTGTACCGCAAACCGACACAGGTAGGCGAGGAGAGAATCCTAAGGTGTGCGAGAGAACTCTGGTTAAGGAACTCGGCAAAATGACCCCGTAACTTCGGGAGAAGGGGTGCTTTCTTAACGGAAAGCCGCAGTGAATAGGCCCAAGCGACTGTTTAGCAAAAACACAGCTCTCTGCGAAGCCGTAAGGCGAAGTATAGGGGGTGACACCTGCCCGGTGCTGGAAGGTTAAGGAGAGGGGTTAGCGTAAGCGAAGCTCTGAACTGAAGCCCCAGTAAACGGCGGCCGTAACTATAACGGTCCTAAGGTAGCGAAATTCCTTGTCGGGTAAGTTCCGACCCGCACGAAAGGTGTAACGATTTGGGCACTGTCTCAACCAGAGACTCGGTGAAATTATAGTACCTGTGAAGATGCAGGTTACCCGCGACAGGACGGAAAGACCCCGTGGAGCTTTACTGTAGCCTGATATTGAATTTTGGTACAGTTTGTACAGGATAGGCGGGAGCCATTGAAACCGGAGCGCTAGCTTCGGTGGAGGCGCTGGTGGGATACCGCCCTGACTGTATTGAAATTCTAACCTACGGGTCTTATCGACCCGGGAGACAGTGTCAGGTGGGCAGTTTGACTGGGGCGGTCGCCTCCTAAAGTGTAACGGAGGCGCCCAAAGGTTCCCTCAGAATGGTTGGAAATCATTCGTAGAGTGCAAAGGCATAAGGGAGCTTGACTGCGAGACCTACAAGTCGAGCAGGGACGAAAGTCGGGCTTAGTGATCCGGTGGTTCCGCATGGAAGGGCCATCGCTCAACGGATAAAAGCTACCCCGGGGATAACAGGCTTATCTCCCCCAAGAGTCCACATCGACGGGGAGGTTTGGCACCTCGATGTCGGCTCATCGCATCCTGGGGCTGTAGTCGGTCCCAAGGGTTGGGCTGTTCGCCCATTAAAGCGGTACGCGAGCTGGGTTCAGAACGTCGTGAGACAGTTCGGTCCCTATCCGTCGTGGGCGTAGGAAATTTGAGAGGAGCTGTCCTTAGTACGAGAGGACCGGGATGGACGCACCGCTGGTGTACCAGTTGTTCTGCCAAGGGCATAGCTGGGTAGCTATGTGCGGAAGGGATAAGTGCTGAAAGCATCTAAGCATGAAGCCCCCCTCAAGATGAGATTTCCCATAGCGTAAGCTAGTAAGATCCCTGAAAGATGATCAGGTTGATAGGTTCGAGGTGGAAGCATGGTGACATGTGGAGCTGACGAATACTAATAGATCGAGGACTTAACCATATAATATGTAGCAAATGTTATCTAGTTTTGAAGGAATATGCCTTCATAGTTTGGTGATGATGGCAGAGAGGTCACACCCGTTCCCATACCGAACACGGAAGTTAAGCTCTCTAGCGCCGATGGTAGTTGGGACCTTGTCCCTGTGAGAGTAGGACGTCGCCAAGCAACTAAAAACACAAGTCATTTGACTTGTGTTTTTTTATTTTCCATGAAATAGATTTGGTTCCATTAATAAAAAATTTGAAATATAGTAAGGGATTTTTTGAGCAGAAATACTTAGAAGTTGATAAATAAATGGATAATCTTCAGAACCATAACTGCCAAGTAAGTCATACCACCAATCTGTTTCATACCTAGAAATCATGCTTAAATTATAGAGCAATAAATAATGAATGAGGAGTTCAGGTAATATTGGCTTAGGATTTCTAGGATCAGTCGTAAGTGGCAAATAATAAGTATTAGTAAGATGTTCATAGTATAAAGGAGTACTGTACATAGGATTCCATGATTGAATGGGCGCCGTAAAAAGTAAATTCGATTCATTAGTCTTCTCAGGTACGTGCTGTATTGATAAATGCTTACAAGATGTTTCAATGTAACGAGAAAATCTCTCTTTAGTCATATGTAATCGATCTAGTAGGTTGACTGAAAAGGAGAGCTCATTTTTAATTGTTGAATCGATTTTATATAAAGTTGATCCTTTCTGACTATAACGAAATAAATTTTGTAATTCTGGAATATTTCCCATTAGTTCTAACATGTTAAATTTTTCTGCTTCTAAGTGTTTCATGTGAAACAGTTGTTCTGCAACATGAGTAAATAATCCGTTTTTTTGTACCTTCACCTCATCTTCTAAAAATTGATACCCTTGTTTTTTTCGTTTGCGAGTTGTAACGCCATGAGCTAAAACAGTAGTGGATTCAGGATAGTTAGGGTCAATAGTTAGTAGGCATGCTTTAAAAAGTTGACTAATTCCATAAAATAACAACATTGGTTGAATGGAAAATGGAGCTGTCTTATATAATTCATAATAATTTTTCCCGTGTTCTAAGTAATAAATAAAGGGATAACAATTTTCAAAACTTTTTTTTTCGGCATCCTGAATAGAGGATTTTTCGTAACAACGGGCAAGATAACGTTGTACGTTTTGAGATGAAAAAAAGAAACTTAACTGCTGCCAAGTACAAGATGTTTGATGCATATATTACGCTCCTTTTATTGTCTAAAAATTCTAACATATATATACGTCCTTGACAGTATTTTAACCAATTGATAAGCTACTAATAATAATTTCTGGTATCATAGGGGGAACAATTATGTGGGAATCTAAATTTGTTAAAGAAGGTTTGACTTTTGATGATGTATTACTTGTACCAGCTAGGTCAGATATATTACCAAGAGAAGTAAGTGTTAAAACAGTTTTATCTGAAAGCTTACAGCTAAACATCCCGTTAATTAGTGCAGGAATGGATACAGTAACAGAAGCTGACATGGCTATTGCAATGGCTCGCCAGGGTGGTTTAGGAATTATTCATAAGAATATGTCTATTGAGCAACAAGCAGAGCAAGTTGATAAAGTAAAGCGCTCTGAAAGCGGCGTTATTTCAGATCCTTTCTTCTTAACTCCAGAACATCAAGTATATGATGCAGAACATCTTATGGGAAAATATCGTATCTCAGGTGTACCGGTTGTAAATAATTTAGATGAGCGAAAATTAGTTGGTATTATTACAAACCGTGATATGCGCTTCATCCAAGACTACTCAATCAAAATTTCTGACGTAATGACAAAAGAACAATTAATTACAGCTCCAGTTGGTACTACACTGGAAGAAGCTGAAAAGATCCTACAAAAGTATAAAATTGAAAAACTCCCTCTTGTTGATAATAACGGTGTATTACAAGGGCTTATTACAATAAAAGATATTGAAAAAGTAATTGAATTCCCAAACTCTGCTAAAGATAAGCAAGGACGCTTATTAGTTGGAGCAGCAGTTGGTGTAACAGCGGATGCTATGCTTCGCATCGATGCATTAGTAAAAGCTAGTGTAGATGCAATTGTACTTGATACAGCACATGGGCATTCTAAAGGTGTTATTGATAAGGTAAAAGAAGTTCGTGCTAAATATCCATCACTAAATATTATCGCTGGAAATGTTGCTACTGCTGAAGCAACGAAAGCACTAATTGAAGCTGGTGCAAACGTAGTTAAAGTTGGTATTGGACCAGGTTCTATTTGTACAACACGCGTTGTAGCCGGTGTTGGTGTACCACAATTAACTGCGGTTTATGATTGTGCAACAGAAGCTCGTAAACACGGCATTCCAGTTATTGCTGATGGCGGTATTAAGTACTCTGGTGATATGGTGAAAGCTTTAGCGGCAGGAGCACATGTTGTTATGCTAGGTAGCATGTTTGCAGGTGTTGCAGAAAGCCCTGGAGAAACTGAAATTTACCAAGGTCGTCAATTTAAAGTGTATCGTGGTATGGGTTCTGTCGGTGCGATGGAAAAAGGAAGTAAAGATCGTTACTTCCAAGAAGGCAATAAAAAACTTGTCCCAGAAGGTATTGAAGGACGAGTACCATATAAAGGACCTTTAGCAGATACAGTTCACCAATTAGTTGGTGGCTTACGTGCAGGTATGGGATATTGCGGAGCACAGGATTTAGAATTCTTACGCGAAAATGCACAATTCATTCGTATGTCAGGTGCTGGCTTACGTGAAAGTCATCCTCATCACGTACAAATTACAAAAGAGGCTCCAAACTACTCATTATAATGTCTTATATACAAATAGACAGAGATTTGATATCTCTGTCTATTTTTTTTTGATTATGTTAGAATAACGGTTATGTGAGTACATAGATATTGGGGGTAGCAAAAGTGAAAGGTATGTTTTGCAAAAGATTCATTGCTTTGGTAACAGTGCTTACACTAGCTTGTAGCATTTTTATGCCATATAGCAATGCATCAGCTGAAACAGGAGCCGCTTTAAACATTGAAGCAGGTGCGGCAATTTTAGTAGAAGCGAATTCTGGGAAAATTTTATATCAAAAGAATGCAGATGAATTATTATCCATTGCTAGTATGACAAAGATGATGAGTGAATATTTAGTTCACGAAGCAGTGGATAAAGGAAAACTTAAGTGGGACCAGAAAATTAAGGTTTCTGAATATGCATATAAGGTTTCACAAGATGCTTCATTATCAAATGTTGCATTAGAAAATGGTGGCTCTTATACAGTAAAAGAGTTATACGAGGCAATGGCAATCTTTTCTGCAAATGGTGCAACAATTGCATTAGCAGAAGCAATTGCAGGTAAAGAAGTAGACTTCGTAAAAATGATGAATGATAAATCGAAAGAACTAGGGTTGAAAAATTATAAATTTGTCAATTCTACAGGTTTAACGAATAAAGATTTAAAGGGAATGCATCCTGAAGGAACAACAGCGGATGAAGAAAATAAAATGTCTGCAAAGGATGTTGCAACTTTAGCACAACATTTAATTAAAGATTATCCAAAAGTGTTAGATACAGCAAAAATCCCTAAAAAAGAATTCCGTCCAGAAAAAGAGAAGTTTGCAATGTCGAACTGGAACTGGATGTTAAAGGGCTTAGTTAAAGAATATGATGGCGTAGACGGCCTAAAAACAGGCTCAACTCCAGAGGCAGGAGATTGCTTCACTGGTACGGTTGAAAGAAACGGAATGCGTTTTATTTCTGTAGTTATTAAAACAAGTTCTCATACAGCACGTTTTGATGAAACAAAGAAGCTATATGATTATGGATTTGCTAACTTTGAAGTAAAACAAATGTATAAAAAAGGTTCTTCAGTAAAAGGACAAGAAACAGTACGAGTAGAAAATGCGAAAGATAAAGATGTAGCAGTTCAAACGAAACAAGCTATTTCACTTCCAGTGCCAAAAGGAAGTAAAGATGTTTATAAAACGGAATTAAAAGAATCAAGCAAGGGACAAGAAGCACCTATTAAAAAGGGAGCTGCGCTTGGTCAAATGGTAATTACGCCAAAAGATACAAACGACCCTGGATTTTTAACTGGTAAGTCACTGCAAGTGGATCTTGTAACAACATCTGAAGTAGAAGAAGCAAACTGGTTTACTCGTGCTATGCGCGGAATTGGTTCATTCTTTAGTGGCATGTGGAATAGTGCTGTTGATACAGTAAAAGGTTGGTTTTAAAAGCTCCTCATGATAGGAGCTTTTTTTTATTCCTATTTTTCATACCGACTTTATGAAAAAGTAGTAGACAAGCATCTGATAGTTAGTGGTAGAATGTAAGAGTATTCTTAATTTTCGCCTTTAACGGGGGAAAGCAATTCACCTAGGGGGTTTTTGTACATGACAAATGTAACAGGGACAGAACGTGTAAAACGTGGAATGGCAGAAATGCAAAAAGGCGGCGTTATTATGGACGTAGTTAACGCTGAACAAGCAAAAATTGCAGAAGAGGCAGGCGCAGTTGCCGTTATGGCATTAGAGCGTGTACCAGCAGATATTCGTGCAGCAGGTGGCGTTTCTCGTATGGCAGATCCAACAATTGTTGAAGAAGTTATGGGTGCGGTGTCAATTCCGGTTATGGCAAAATGCCGTATCGGTCACCTTGTAGAAGCACGTGTATTAGAATCATTAGGGGTAGACTATATCGATGAGAGTGAAGTATTAACTCCTGCTGATGAAGTATACCATTTAAATAAACGTGATTACACAGTTCCATTTGTATGTGGTTGCCGTGATATCGGAGAAGCTGCACGTCGTATTGCAGAAGGTGCATCTATGCTTCGTACAAAAGGTGAACCAGGAACAGGAAACATTGTAGAGGCAGTGCGTCATATGCGCCAAGTCAATGCAGAAATCCGTCAAGTTGCGAGTCTACGTGAAGATGAGTTAATGACATATGCAAAAAATACTGGCGCTCCTTACGAAGTATTACTTGAAATTAAACGTCTTGGTCGCTTACCAGTTGTAAACTTTGCGGCAGGTGGTGTAGCAACACCAGCAGATGCAGCATTAATGATGCAACTTGGTGCTGATGGGGTATTTGTTGGATCTGGTATCTTCAAATCAGAAAACCCAGAGAAATTTGCACGTGCAATCGTTGAAGCAACGACTCATTATGAAGATTACGAACTAATTGCAAGCCTTTCTAAAGGATTAGGTAATGCAATGAAGGGTGTCGAAATTTCAACGTTATTACCAGAACAACGCATGCAAGAGCGTGGATGGTAATTAAAGGAGAACTTTAAAATGGTGAAAATCGGTGTACTAGGTCTTCAAGGTGCAGTTCGTGAGCATGTAAAATCAGTTGAAGCAAGTGGTGCAGAAGCTGTTGTTGTAAAGCGTATAGAGCAACTTGAAGAGATTGATGGTCTTATTTTACCAGGCGGTGAAAGTACAACAATGCGCCGTCTTATTGATAAGTATGCTTTCATGGAACCACTTCGTACATTTGCAAAGTCTGGTAAACCAATGTTTGGTACATGTGCAGGGATGATTCTTCTTGCGAAAACACTTATTGGCTATGAAGAAGCACATATTGGTGCTATGGATATTACAGTTGAGCGCAATGCGTTCGGACGCCAAAAGGATAGTTTTGAAGCTGCGCTTTCAATTGAAGGCGTGGGTGAAGACTTCATTGGTGTATTTATCCGTGCGCCGTATGTTGTAGAAGTAGCTGATAATGTTGAAGTGCTTTCTAAGCATGGTGACCGAATGGTAGCGGTAAGACAAGATCAGTTTTTAGCTGCTTCATTCCATCCGGAATTAACAGATGATCATCGTGTGACAGCATACTTTGTTGAAATGGTAAAAGAAGCGAAAATGAAAAAAGTTGTATAAGTAACTTGCAACTTGTATAAGATTATAGTAAATTGATGGTAACAATTTTATAAAATAAGCGTGTTGATAGGAAATAGTAACAAATGTCGTTTCTTATAGAGAGTCGATGGTTGGTGGAAATCGATAGAAACAGTTTGTGAATCCATCCTGGAATGGAATGTGGAATATCTTTTGGATTAGTAAGCATTCCCGGTGAAGAGCCGTTATTTCTACTTGAGAGGAAAGCGGTAATGCTTTCAACTAGGGTGGCAACGCGGGTTAACTCCCGTCCCTTTATATAGGGACGGGAGTTTTTTGTGTTTTATAAAATAAAAGGAGGAGTATATAATGCTTGATATTAAATTTTTACGTACAAACTTTGAAGAAGTAAAAGCGAAATTACAGCATAGAGGCGAAGATTTAACTGATTTCGGCCGTTTTGAAGAACTTGATACGAGAAGAAGAGAACTACTTGTTCAGACAGAAGAATTAAAAAGTAAACGTAACGAAGTATCTCAACAAATTTCTGTATTAAAGCGCGAAAAGAAAGATGCAGAGGCTCTAATTTTAGAAATGCGTGAGGTTGGAGAAAAAGTAAAGGATCTTGATAACAAACTTCGTACAGTTGAAGAAGACTTAGAAAGATTAATGTTATCTATTCCAAATATCCCTCATGAATCTGCTCCAGTTGGTGAAACAGAGGATGATAATGTAGTAGCACGTACTTGGGGAGAAGTGAAAGAATTTACTTTTGAGCCAAAACCACATTGGGATCTTGCTACTGATTTAGGAATTTTAGATTTTGAACGCGCTGGGAAAGTAACAGGAAGCCGCTTCGTATTTTACAAAGGTGCTGGTGCAAGATTAGAGCGTGCTTTAATTAGCTTTATGCTTGATCTTCATACTGATGAGCATGGATATGAAGAAGTATTACCTCCATATATGGTAAACCGTGCAAGTATGACGGGAACAGGACAACTTCCAAAGTTTGAAGAAGATGCATTCCGTATTGAAAGTGAAGATTACTTCTTAATTCCAACAGCTGAAGTACCTGTAACGAATATGCATCGTGATGAGATTTTAAATAAAGAGCAATTGCCTATAAGATATGCTGCATTTAGCTCTTGCTTCCGTTCTGAAGCAGGTTCAGCTGGTCGTGATACACGTGGTTTAATTCGCCAGCATCAGTTCAATAAAGTAGAGCTTGTGAAGTTCGTAAAACCAGAAGATTCTTATGAAGAATTAGAAAAATTAACAAATGATGCAGAACGCGTGTTACAATTATTAGAGTTGCCATATCGCGTTATGAGCATGTGCACAGGCGATTTAGGATTTACAGCAGCGAAGAAATACGATATTGAAGTATGGATTCCAAGCTATGGCACATATCGTGAAATTTCTTCTTGTAGTAATTTTGAAGCTTTCCAAGCGAGACGTGCAAATATCCGTTTCCGCCGTGAGCCAAATGGAAAACCAGAACATGTTCATACATTAAATGGATCTGGTCTTGCAATCGGACGTACGGTTGCAGCTATTTTAGAGAACTACCAACAAGAAGATGGTACAATTATAATTCCAGAAGTTCTTCGCCCTTATATGGGAGGAAAAACAGTTATTAAGTAAATTTAAACATTCATCGGTATGAGTGATTGGTAATTATGAGCGTTGTCAGTACTGTAATGTAGGAAGGGAAAAGTAAAATTTTCCTTTCCTCATAATTTATTTTAGTAGGGTTGACTAACTGTTTTTCTTTTGATATTATATTTGATGTCAATATGGAGGTATACCCAAGTCTGGCTGAAGGGATCGGTCTTGAAAACCGACAGGCGGCGAGAGTCGCGCGGGGGTTCGAATCCCTCTACCTCCTCCAGATATAATTGACAACAGCGCATATAAGTGGAGATTGGAGAACTCGTTACCAACACGTAACGAGTTTTTATTTTAAAACCAATCATAAAGTATGGTGTAAGGTAATTTTGTCCTTATTACACACTCATATTCCGATGATTATCTTCATAGATATGAAAGGAGTCAACATGGATCTTATTATACAAACGTTTCCTTTAGATGGAAAAACTTTATATTATGTACAATGTCCTGTCTGTAAGAACAATAGAATTTTAAACAGTGGTGCAAACGTATCACGCATTATTAGTGATGATACATTCCGTAAACTTTGTGGTTGTACTTGTGATGTAAAACAAGCTAGGAGTAAAGTAGAGGCGCCAAAACAAGTTAAAAAAGCAGCTGTAAAGAAAGCGGCGGCTCCAAAACGTACAGGTAAAGTATTAACGGCAGTAATTAACGGGAAAGAAATGACTGTTAAAGAGATTGCTGAAGCATACGATATTAGTACAAGTACTGTTCGTCAGCGCATTAACGCAGGAAAACCTGAGAGTGAAATTATTGCTCCAACAAAGAAGAAGTAATTTAATAGGAAAACCCGTGCATATGCACGGGTTTTTTATTTTACAAGTTTACGTGTTTGTTTTAAAAAATGGCCAATTTTTTTAATGATTGGTTCGATTGAATCACCATCTTTTAAAATATCGTACTCATTAATATTTAAGCGTAATACAGGGCATGAATTAAAGTTGTTAATCCAGTTTTCATAACGTCCATGCATTTCTTTCCAGTACTCAATTGGTGTTTGCTGTTCCATTGGGCGCCCGCGTTCTTGAATACGATCGACAATATCATCGAAAGAACCTTCTAAGTAAATTAATAAGTCTGGATGAGGGAAGTAAGGAGTCATGACCATAGCGTCAAATAAACCTTTGTATGTTTCATAATCAGTTTCCGTCATTGTTCCTTTTTCATGATGCATCTTTGCGAAAATTCCAGTGTCTTCGTAAATGGAACGATCTTGAACAAAACCGCCACCATATTCAAAAATTCTTTTTTGTTCCTTAAATCGTTCTGCTAAAAAGTACACTTGTAGGTGGAAGCTCCAGCGAGTGAAGTCCGCATAGAACTTGTCCAAATATGGATTGGAATCTACTTTTTCAAATGATGTGCGATAACCTAAAGCATTAGCTAATGCAGTTGTCATAGTTGATTTACCCACACCTACCGTTCCGGCGATAGTGATTACTGCGTCATTGGGTATATCATATTTTTGCCTTAAATTCATTATTATTTCGACTCCTTTAAGAGAGTATTTTGAAGGGCAGATAGGATGACGTTTAAATCATCAGGATTTTTTACAAAATCCATATCGTCTCCATTAAATTTCAATACTGGTATTTCCGGATGATCTTTTTTAAAAGCATCCATTGCTGTTTCATAATCTTTTGTGAGCTGTAGTAAGTAATTTGGATCCATGTTTTTTTCAAATTCTCTTCCGCGCATGGCGATTCGTTTTTGCAATGTTTCTAGGCTAGCTGTTAAATAAACAATGACATTTGGCACAGGCATATCTTGTGTAAGGATACGATAAATTTGCATGTATTTGTCATATTGGGAGTCTTTTAATGTGCGGGATGCAAAAATTAAATTTTTAAAGATATGGTAATCCGCTACTACTGGTTTCCTTTGATTCAAATACTTTATGTTAATGTCTTCTAATTGTTTGTATCTATTACAAAGAAAGAACATCTCTGTTTGAAAACTCCATTCGTCGATGTCTTCATAGAACTTTCCTAAAAAGGGATTTTCATCAACAATCTCTTTTAGTAAGTGGAGTTGCATGTGAGTTGAAATTTCCTTCGCAAGTGAAGTTTTTCCAACACCAATTGGTCCTTCAACCGTGATAAATGGTACTCCGGTCACGCTGTTTCCTCCTTTCAATCAGTGATTTACCGTGACTACTAAAAACACAAAACAGAATTATTGTAGCACAAGAGGGAAGCGAGCGGGTTAATTTGATATAAAAAGTTAGAAAATAGATATATGTATTAATTAAATTTTATTTTGGTTGATGATGTTATAGTTGCTTTCAATGTAGTTTCCATTATTTTTAAAGCATGTATATTATCTTGGTCGTTGTTAGAGGCGATACAATCCTCTGGTACATACAATGTATAATTTCTCATATGAGCATCATTAGCTGTAAATAGGATACATATATTTCCGGCAACCCCTGTTAATATTAGATTTTCTATTTTTAAATAACCTAGTAATGAATTTAAAGGTGTTTCATAAAAAGCGGAATAATGTGGTTTAATAAAAATGTAATCATCAGAACTTGGAGCAATCTTATGGATTATGTTTTCGCTATATTCATTTGTACAATGAGTAATAAGTTGGTCGATATCAGATCTCCACAGTTGATAATGGTCATTAACGTAAATTATAGGACAGCCGAAGGATTTCATTTTTTTCTTTAATTGTAAAATAGGGTTTGTTATAATTTCACATTTTTTAGCTAGAATGGGTCCGTGGGAAAATTGAAAGTCATTAATCATATCGATAATGAGCAAGGCGGTATTTTTCATATGTAATCCCCTCTCTTTTTTCTTTTAGGGTGGATTGAATTTGTAAAAGTTATCCCCTGTGTAGTAAATGGAAATAAGTGTACTTTATTTGTAATGAAAGGACTATGTTATGGAACAAGATCAAGATATTTATTTTATGCAATTAGCGATAGAAGAAGCTAAAAAGGCAGAGGAAATACAGGAAGTACCAATTGGAGCAGTTATAGTGTTAGATGGTGAGGTAATTAGTGTTGCCCATAATTTAAGGGAAACTGAGCAGAGATCAATAGCTCATGCTGAGTTGCTAGCGATAGATGAGGCGTGTAAAAAATTAGGGACATGGCGTTTAGAAGATGCAACACTGTATGTAACATTAGAACCTTGTCCAATGTGTGCAGGTGGAATTGTTTTATCACGAGTGAAGCGAGTTGTATATGGTGCAAGTGATCCGAAGGGCGGATGTGCAGGGACATTGATGAATCTTTTAACGGATGAACGCTTCAATCATCAATGTGAAGTAGTATCTGGTGTACTAGAGGAAGAATGCGGTACGTTGTTAACAAGCTTTTTTAGAGAGCTTCGTAAAAAAAGAAAAGCAATAAAAAAATTAGAGAA
This sequence comes from Bacillus sp. JKS001846, assembly GCF_900176455.1. Classification (NCBI taxonomy): domain Bacteria; kingdom Bacillati; phylum Bacillota; class Bacilli; order Caryophanales; family Bacillaceae; genus Bacillus; species Bacillus sp. JKS001846. Next base: position 275,044 of record NZ_FWYG01000001.1, on the reverse strand, counting down.
GAATACTGGGAACTAACGTATTTGCATTTTATAAAGAAACAAGTTATACTGATAATGCCTTTAATGAAGGCAACCGAATATTGGTTTTAACTTTGCCGTGCTAAGCGGGGAGGTAGCGGTGCCCTATACTCGCAATCCGCTCTAGCGAGGCCGAATCCCCTCTCGAGGTTATGTTGCTGTAAGGTCTGCCTTAAGTAAGTGGTGTTGACGTTTGGGTCCTGCGCAACGGGACCCCGTGAACCTTGTCAGGTCCGGAAGGAAGCAGCAATAAGCGGGTCTTCTCGTGTGCCGCAGGAGTGCCTGAACCGAGCTAACTGCTTGAGTAACGCTTATGGTACGTAATCGACGGAGGGTGCACGGCAGTTATATATGTATACAAAACTCACCTTAATACAAAGGTGAGTTTTTTGTATAGAAAATAACTTTTGGAATCTATAAACAGAATGGGTTATAATAAATGAGATAATAACCTTTGAGGGAGGCCGTATTTTCGTGTCATACCAAGCGTTATACCGAACATGGAGACCGCAAAAGTTCGAAGATGTAGTCGGTCAAAAGCACGTGACAAAAACGTTGCAAAATGCCCTTCTTCAAGAGAAAGTTTCACATGCTTATTTATTTTCTGGCCCGAGGGGAACAGGAAAAACGACAATTGCAAAAGTATTTGCAAAAGCAATTAACTGTGAACATGCTCCGGTAGCTGAACCTTGTAATGAATGTCCTTCTTGTTTAGGAATTACACAAGGATCCATTTCAGATGTATTAGAAATTGATGCGGCTTCAAATAACGGTGTAGATGAAATTCGAGATATTAGAGATAAAGTAAAATATGCTCCAAGTGCTGTAGAATATAAAGTATACATTATTGATGAAGTTCACATGCTTTCTATGGGTGCATTCAATGCGCTTTTAAAAACCTTAGAAGAGCCGCCAGGACATGTTATCTTTATTTTGGCGACAACAGAACCTCATAAGATCCCGCCTACAATTATTTCACGTTGTCAGCGTTTTGAATTCCGAAAAATATCAGTGAATGATATTGTTGAGAGATTATCAACGGTCGTGACAAATGAAGGTACGCAAGTGGAAGATGAGGCATTACAAATTGTTGCGCGTGCTGCTGAAGGTGGTATGCGTGACGCACTTAGTCTTATTGATCAGGCTATATCTTATAGTGATGAGACCGTTACGACAGAAGATGTATTGGCCGTAACAGGATCTGTTTCTCAGCAATACTTAGGCAATTTAGTAGAATGCATACGTGAAAATGATGTATCAAGAGCATTGCAAATCATAGATGAAATGATGAGTAAAGGGAAGGATCCAGTTCGTTTTATGGAGGATTTTATTTACTATTATCGTGATATGCTTTTATATCAAACTTCACCGCAACTAGAACATATGTTGGAACGAGTAATTGTAGATGATCAATTCCGTAAGTTGAGTGAAGAAATGCAACCGGAAGTGATCTATGAGATTATTCATACCCTTAGTAAGGGACAACAGGAAATGAAGTGGACAAATCATCCGCGTATTTTCTTAGAAGTTGTTATGGTGCAATTGTGTCAACAGTTTATGATGCAAGCAAATGGTACAGATCGTTTGCAAGCAATTATGAACAGGATGCAGCAACTGGAGAAAGAGTTAGAGCAAGTTAAAAAGAACGGTGTGCCAGCTGGTATACAACAGGAAGTAAGAGAGACACGTGCAACACCAAAGCCGGTAAGAACAGGAAGTATGAAGATTCCTGTCGGACGTGTAAATGAAGTATTAAAACAAGCGAAGCGTCAAGATTTAGAACAATTAAAAGCTGTATGGGGTGAGTTGTTAGGAAGACTCAAATCATATAACAAAGTAGCGTTTGCTGTTTTACTAGAAAATAGCGAACCAGTGGCAGCTTCAGATGACACTTACGTTTTAGCATTTCAATATGAGATTCACTGTAAGATGGCGAGCGAAAATCGAGAAGCTATGGATACAGTAGAACAAGCTTTATTTGAATTGCTAAGTAAAAGGTTAAATATGATTGCCATTCCAAAAAGTGAATGGGGTAAAATCCGTGAAGACTTTTTACAACGTGAAGGTGGAGAGTCTGAAGAAAGCCCAGAGAAAAAGGAAGATCCTCTTATAGAAGAGGCAGTGAAATTAGTAGGGCAAGAACTCATTGAAATAAAAGAGTAATAATAATTAGGAGGAATTAATTATGATGCGTGGCGGAATGGGAAATATGAATAACATGATGAAACAAATGCAAAAGATGCAAAAGGACATGGCGAAAGCACAAGAAGAGCTTGGTGAAAAAACAGTTGAAGGTACAGCTGGCGGCGGAATGATTACAGTTATCGCAAATGGTCACAAGCAAATTCTTGAAGTGAAGATTAAAGAAGAAGTTGTAGATCCAGAAGATATCGAAATGCTACAAGACTTAGTATTAGCTGCAACAAATGATGCACTTAAAAAGGCTGATGAGCTTTCAAACTCTACAATGGGTAAATTTACAAAAGGTTTAAACTTACCAGGTGGAATGTTCTAGGAGGATATTGA
>NZ_FWYG01000001.1:217500-267500 GCF_900176455.1 Bacillus sp. JKS001846 | reverse complement strand
GCGAAGTCTTTGATTCCCCGCTGCCAAGAAAAGCTTCTAGCGAGATAAAAGGTGCCTGTACCGCAAACCGACACAGGTAGGCGAGGAGAGAATCCTAAGGTGTGCGAGAGAACTCTGGTTAAGGAACTCGGCAAAATGACCCCGTAACTTCGGGAGAAGGGGTGCTTTCTTAACGGAAAGCCGCAGTGAATAGGCCCAAGCGACTGTTTAGCAAAAACACAGCTCTCTGCGAAGCCGTAAGGCGAAGTATAGGGGGTGACACCTGCCCGGTGCTGGAAGGTTAAGGAGAGGGGTTAGCGTAAGCGAAGCTCTGAACTGAAGCCCCAGTAAACGGCGGCCGTAACTATAACGGTCCTAAGGTAGCGAAATTCCTTGTCGGGTAAGTTCCGACCCGCACGAAAGGTGTAACGATTTGGGCACTGTCTCAACCAGAGACTCGGTGAAATTATAGTACCTGTGAAGATGCAGGTTACCCGCGACAGGACGGAAAGACCCCGTGGAGCTTTACTGTAGCCTGATATTGAATTTTGGTACAGTTTGTACAGGATAGGCGGGAGCCATTGAAACCGGAGCGCTAGCTTCGGTGGAGGCGCTGGTGGGATACCGCCCTGACTGTATTGAAATTCTAACCTACGGGTCTTATCGACCCGGGAGACAGTGTCAGGTGGGCAGTTTGACTGGGGCGGTCGCCTCCTAAAGTGTAACGGAGGCGCCCAAAGGTTCCCTCAGAATGGTTGGAAATCATTCGTAGAGTGCAAAGGCATAAGGGAGCTTGACTGCGAGACCTACAAGTCGAGCAGGGACGAAAGTCGGGCTTAGTGATCCGGTGGTTCCGCATGGAAGGGCCATCGCTCAACGGATAAAAGCTACCCCGGGGATAACAGGCTTATCTCCCCCAAGAGTCCACATCGACGGGGAGGTTTGGCACCTCGATGTCGGCTCATCGCATCCTGGGGCTGTAGTCGGTCCCAAGGGTTGGGCTGTTCGCCCATTAAAGCGGTACGCGAGCTGGGTTCAGAACGTCGTGAGACAGTTCGGTCCCTATCCGTCGTGGGCGTAGGAAATTTGAGAGGAGCTGTCCTTAGTACGAGAGGACCGGGATGGACGCACCGCTGGTGTACCAGTTGTTCTGCCAAGGGCATAGCTGGGTAGCTATGTGCGGAAGGGATAAGTGCTGAAAGCATCTAAGCATGAAGCCCCCCTCAAGATGAGATTTCCCATAGCGTAAGCTAGTAAGATCCCTGAAAGATGATCAGGTTGATAGGTTCGAGGTGGAAGCATGGTGACATGTGGAGCTGACGAATACTAATAGATCGAGGACTTAACCATATAATATGTAGCAAATGTTATCTAGTTTTGAAGGAATATGCCTTCATAGTTTGGTGATGATGGCAGAGAGGTCACACCCGTTCCCATACCGAACACGGAAGTTAAGCTCTCTAGCGCCGATGGTAGTTGGGACCTTGTCCCTGTGAGAGTAGGACGTCGCCAAGCAACTAAAAACACAAGTCATTTGACTTGTGTTTTTTTGTATTGTTAAAAAGAACGGGAAAGAAGTAAGGGTGATACAAACACGTTGCCCAAGAGTTAATCATATTATATAAGAGATGGGTGTATATTTTTCTGTAAATTGTTAAGGATTAGAAGTATAAAATAGGTTCACTAAAATAGGGAGGGAAGGCTATGAAATTACAAAGTGAAGTTTGTATTGTTTGTGAGACAAAAAGAAAAGAAGGTATATATGTTTATAATAATTTAATATGCTATGAATGTGAAAAGGATATGGTGAATACAGAGACAGATGATCCGAAATATATACATTATTTAAAGCAGCTTCGAAAATTAGAAGTATCATATTTTTAAATAGGCATATGCCTATTATTTTTTTTGTTCTGTATAATAGATAGAGAATGAATAATAAGGAAGAGATGTAGATGAATCAAAATCGTATGCCTTTATATGAGGCGTTAATAGAGTTTAAAGAAAGAGGGCCGTTATCCTTTCATGTTCCAGGTCATAAGAATGGTTTAAACTTCCCTCAGGAGGCAATAAGAGAGTTTAAAGATATTCTATCTATTGATGTAACTGAGTTAGCAGGACTAGATGATTTGCATAGTCCGTTTGAATGTATAGATGAGGCACAACAATTATTGGCTGAAGTTTATAATACAAAGAGGAGCTATTTTTTAATTAATGGTTCAACAGTCGGGAACTTAGCAATGATTTTGTCTTGTTGTGGGGAACATGATATTGTTCTTGTACAAAGAAATTGCCATAAATCAATTATTAATGCTTTAAAACTTGCGGGAGCAAATCCCATTTTTTTAGATCCATGGATTGATGAAGCTTATAACGTACCGGTGGGAGTTCGTAACGAAATTATTAAGAAAGCAATTGAAAAGTATCCAAATGCGAAAGCACTCATTTTAACGCATCCTAATTATTATGGTATGGGTATGGATCTAGAGGCAAGCATCGCTTTTGCACATGCACATAAAATCCCTGTTTTGGTAGATGAGGCACATGGGGCACATCTGTGCTTGGGAGAACCATTCCCAAAGTCAGCATTAACATATGGTGCAGATATTGTAGTTCATTCTGCACATAAAACATTACCCGCAATGACAATGGGTTCCTATTTACATATAAATAGTCACTTAGTAGACGAAGAGAAGGTTACTACTTATTTAAGTATGCTACAATCTAGTAGTCCATCGTATCCAATTATGGCTTCCTTGGATATAGCACGCTTTACAATGGCGCGTATAAAAGAAGAAGGTCACAGTGAAATTGTTGAGTTTTTACGAAGATTTAAGGAACAATTACGTTCTATTCCCCAAATCGCCATTTTAGAATATCCGTTGCAAGATGAGTTAAAGGTCACCGTACAAACTCGTTGTCAGTTATCAGGGTACGAATTACAGTCTGTATTTGAAAAGGTCGGTATATATACAGAGATGGCTGATCCGTACAATGTCCTATTTATTTTACCCTTACAAGTAAATGAGGGATATATGAAGGTTATAGAGATGATCCGAGTAGCATTGCAACATTATGAGGTGAAAGACAAGAGGGAATCTATTCGTTATACTTATAAAGGTGAATTCTCTCTTTTACCGTATACGTATAAACAACTAGACGGATATGAAACAAAGATAGTATCTATAGAAGAGGCTGTTGGAATGATAGCGGCGGAAATGGTGATTCCGTATCCACCTGGAATTCCATTGATTATGTATGGAGAGAGAATTACTTCAGAGCATAAAGAGCAAATTATGTATTTAGAGAGAGCAGGAGCTCGTTTTCAAGGTAATACGAAATATATGAACGTGTATGATATAGAAAGTAGGTTTTAGGATGAAGGGATTATTTGTAACAATTGAGGGCCCAGAAGGTTCAGGTAAAACAACGTTAATTAAAAGCTTATTGCCATATTTTGAAAAAAAAGCACAAAAGGTAATGGCGACAAGGGAACCAGGCGGTATTGCAATTTCTGAGGACATTAGGACGATTTTACATAAACAAGAATATACGATGATGGAAGCACGTACAGAAGCGCTTCTTTATGCTGCTGCGCGCAGACAACATTTAGTAGAAAAAGTTATGCCAGCACTTAATGAGAACTACCTCGTGTTATGTGATCGTTTTATAGATAGCTCTTTAGCATACCAAGGCTATGCAAGAGGATTGGGTATGGATAAGGTATTTGAAATAAATCGTTTCGCAACAGAGGACTGTATGCCTAGTTTAACAATTTATCTAGACATTGAGCCTGAGGTTGGTTTGGCTCGGATTGAAAAAGATGCAGGACGTGAAGTAAATCGACTAGATATGGAAGATATCTCTTTCCATAAACGTGTGCGCGAAGGGTATTTACAAGTTGTAGAACGTTTCTCGGATCGTATTGTATTGGTAAATGCTGATCAGCCGATGGAAAAACTTATAGAAGAAGTTGTTCAGATTATAGAAGATAAATTGTTATAATAGAAGGAAAGAATGAAATAAGTGAGGTATGCATTATGACGAAGACGTGGGAGCAGCTTTCTGCTATACAACCCATCGGTGTAAAAATGTTGATGAATAGCATTGCAAAAGAGCGTATATCCCACGCTTACTTGTTAGAGGGAGGGAAAGGGACAGGAAAGTTTGCGACAGCAATTCAAATGGCAAAGAGTTTCCTCTGTTCTGAGCGGAATGGGGTAGAGCCCTGCCATGTATGTACAAACTGTAAGCGAATTGATTCAGGTAACCACCCTAACTTACATATTGTAAAACCAGACGGATTATCTATTAAAAAGCAGCAAATTCATGATTTACAAGAAGAGTTTTCAAAAACAGGATTAGAGGCAAATAAAAAATTATATATTATTGAGCACGCAGATCGTATGACAGCAAATGCGGCAAATACACTTTTGAAATTTTTAGAAGAACCAAGTAGTGATACAACTGCTATTTTACTTACTGAACAAAGTCATCAAATTTTAAATACGATTTTATCTCGTTGCCAAGTTGTTACGTTTAGACCGTTACCTACGGAATCTTTAATTAGAAGATTACAGGATGAAGGGATTACAGCATCTTTATCGACACTTGCTGCTCAACTTACAAATAGTTTTGATGAAGCTTTAGCTTTATGTAGTGATGAATGGTTTGCACAAGCACGAGCTTTAGTGATAAAATTATGTGAAGCGCTCGAAAAAGATAAAACCTCTATTTTTTTTGTACAAGAAAAATGGGGAAAACACTTTGGAGAGAAAGAACAATTACAGCAAGGTTTAGATATGTTACTCCTTATTTATAAGGATTTATTATATGTTCAACTTGGAGAAGAAGATCGTCTTGTTTTTCATGATCAGAAAGAGATGTTTGAATCGTTTTCCTATGCTCAGAAGCGCATTGTATCAGCTCTCTTTAATATATTAGAGGCAAAAAATAGAATCAACGCTAATGTAAATGCGCAGCTTGTGTTCGAACAGTTAGTGTTGCGGTTGCAGGAGGGATGACCGTTTTGTATGATGTAGTAGGTGTTCGCTTTAAGAAGGCCGGAAAGGTATATTACTTTGATCCAAACCAGTTCGATATCTCTGAAAATGAGTTTGTCATTGTAGAAACGGTAAGAGGTATTGAATACGGAAAAGTAGTTATTACCAAAAAACAAGTTGATGAAAACGACGTTGTATTACCGCTAAAAAAGGTTATTCGTATTGCAAATGAAAATGATCGTACCATTGTTGAAGAGAACAAACATGCTGCCAAAGAAGCATATCAAGTCTGTCAACAAAAGGTAGTAGAGCATAATCTTGATATGAAACTTGTAGATGTAGAGTATACATTCGATCGTAATAAGATTATTTTCTATTTTACTGCGGATGGTCGGATCGATTTCCGCGAACTAGTGAAGGACTTAGCCGCAATTTTTAGAACAAGAATTGAACTAAGACAAATTGGTGTTCGTGATGAAGCGAAGATGCTAGGTGGTATTGGTCCATGTGGTCGTATGCTTTGTTGTTCTACTTTTTTAGGGGATTTTGAACCTGTATCCATTAAAATGGCAAAGGATCAAAATTTATCATTAAATCCTGCAAAAATCTCTGGTTTATGTGGTCGCTTAATGTGTTGCTTAAAATATGAGAATGATGAATATGAGGCAGCAAAGGAACAACTTCCTGATTTAGATCAACGTATACAAACCCCGCATGGTACTGGCCGTGTTATCGGATTAAATATTTTAGAAAGATTAATTCAAGTGGAACTAGTAGACAAGGAACGGATAGTAGAATATACGTTAGATGAGTTAGTGAATAAAGGGGTCGTTTCGAGTCAAACCACAGATTAATGAGGTGGGTGCTTGTGGAGAAAAAAGATATTTTTGAATCGGTTTCTAGTATGGAAGAGCAAATTGGACATTTATATAAACAGTTGGGAGAGTTAAAACAGCATCTTGCAGAGTTGTTGGAAGAAAACCAGCATATAAAAATGGAAAATAACAATTTGCGACACCGTTTTGAAGAAGTGCAGAATAAAGAAAAACAAAAAACTCAAAAACGTAAAGAAGTGAAGCCGAAAACAGATATTGGTGAAGGCTATGACAATTTAGCGAGACTGTATCAAGAAGGTTTTCATATTTGCAATCTACATTATGGAAGTGTACGTAAAGAGGGAGATTGTTTATTCTGTCTGTCATTCTTAAATAAAAAGTGAAATTACCTTTCCAATTATAATTGGAAAGGTAATTTTTTATACATGAAATAGGGTAGGTTAAGGGTAAGAAAAGGAGCAGTATATGAATTTATATGAAGATGAACGTTTAGATTACTTATTAGCACAAGACATGAAGATTATACAAAGCCCATCAGTATTTAATTTTTCTTTAGATGCCGTTTTACTTGCAGATTTTGCATGGGTACCAATTCAAAAGGGGAATTTACTTGATTTGTGTACAGGTAACGCGGTTGTTCCCCTTCTATTAAGTACAAGAACAAAAGGAAATATTACTGGGGTGGAAATTCAAGAACGCTTATATGATATGGGAGTAAGAAGTGTTCAATACAATGGGTTGGAGGAAAGAATTCACCTCATACATGGAGATTTGAAAGATATGCCAGAGAAACTTGGGCGTCATCAATATGATGTTGTTACATGTAATCCACCATATTTTCAAACACCTCAAACTTCAGAGAAAAATATGAATGAACATTTAGCGATAGCTCGTCATGAAATTATGTGTACATTAGAAGATGTTGTATCTGTAAGTAGTCAGTTAGTAAAACAAGGTGGGAAAGTAGCGTTTGTACATCGTCCAGGGCGATTACTAGACATTGTCACATTAATGCGTAAATATAAAATTGAACCAAAGCGTGTGCAATTTGTTTATCCTAAGGTTGGAAAAGAAGCAAATACATTGTTAATTGAAGGAATTAAGGATGGAAATGCAGATTTGAAAATTTTACCGCCTCTCGTTGTATATGAGAACAATAACGAATATACAAAGGAGCTACGTTCGATTTTATATGGAGAAGAATAAGCACTTTTTTTATGTGGTAGAGTGCTCTGATGGAAGTTATTATGCTGGATATACAAACCATATAGAAAAGAGAATACAGACTCATAATAGCGGCAAAGGGGCTAAGTATACACGCGTCAGGCTTCCTGTTGTTTTAAAATATGTAGAGACCCACGATGATAAGCGTACAGCTATGCAAGCGGAGTATTACTTTAAGCAATTAACGAGAAAACAAAAAGAGGCATATATGCAAAAAGGAGAACGCTATGTGGCAACAAAAAAGCTTTCAACAAAATGAAAAGGGAGTTTTATATTTAGTACCAACTCCTATTGGAAATCTAGAAGATATGACATTTCGTGCAATCCGAATTTTAAAAGAAGTTGATTTAATTGCTGCTGAAGATACGAGACAAACGAAAAAACTTTGTAATTATTTTGAAATTGAAACACCTGTTACGAGTTATCATGAGCACAATAAAGAAGTAAGTGGGAAGAAACTATTAGAGAAATTAGAGGATGGAAAGAATGTAGCACTTGTTAGCGACGCTGGTATGCCGTGTATTTCTGATCCAGGTTACGATATTGTCGTTGAGGCAGTAGCTGAGCAATATCATGTAATTCCGCTTCCTGGAGCAAATGCAGCCCTTACAGCATTAATTGCATCCGGTCTTGAAACAAAGCAGTTTTATTTCTATGGTTTCTTGCAGAGAAACAAAAAGGAACGAAAGATGGAGTTAGAAAAGCTTCGTTATGTACAAACTACAATGATGTTTTATGAAGCGCCTCATCGTTTAGACGATACTTTAATTTCGATGCAGGAAGTGTTGGGAAATAGAGAGATTGTATTATGTCGAGAGTTAACTAAAAAATTTGAGGAATTTATTCGAGGGACAATCGAAGAAGCAATTGAGTGGACGAAGCAAAATGAAGTACGTGGTGAGTTTTGTATTTTAGTAGCTGGTTCAACAGAAGAACCTGCTCCAGAAGAACAATGGTGGGAATCTCTTTCGGTATATGATCATATTGAATATTATATAAATGAAAAAAGTATGAATTCAAAAGAAGCGATTAAAACAGTCGCTAAAGATCGAGATTTGTCGAAAAGAGATGTATATCAAATCTATCATGTCGATAAAAAATAAGCTTCTCATAATTGAGAAGCTTATTTTGCTGTTTCGATATAATCTTGAAGTTCGTTTAAGATTTGCTCAGCGCCTTCTTTGCTTAAGATGATTTTACCTTCAGCTAAAGAAAGGTTACCGTCAGATACTTCACCAGTTACTTGGCAAGTCATGTTTGGTTTATATTTCTTTAAGATGATTTTTTCGTCATCAACATAGATTTCAAGAGCGTCCTTTTCTGCAATACCTAAAGTACGGCGTAATTCGATTGGAATTACTACACGACCTAATTCATCAACTTTACGAACAATACCAGTAGATTTCATAATTTTTTTCCTCCTAAATAAATAGTTTATAAGTTTCGAGTCTATTTTTAGATTCGTCATTTTTCGACAAAATACCCTATGGACATATGATACCAATCATTTACATTTCCGTCAATTCTTAAATTCTATATTTTTTAAAAAGATTTATAGATTTCTTATTTCTTATATATAATAGATTGAGAGGAAATTCCACAATTATTTACATTATTTTCTGAAAAAATAATAAATTAAAAGTGGAGATTGTATATTTTTGTGAAATATGAGCAATAGATGATAAAGATATCGAGCATTAAGACCTAAATTTAAAATTAGGTTGGCATAAAGAAGATAAGTTAGATTTGGGCTGCTCGTAAAAGCCCAATTAATGTGGGCTAATAATTAGTGGGGAGGAACAAAAACCCTACTGATTAAAGTTTCACTTTATATATGAGTTTTTGATATACTGTTTATAAATACATATGAGGTTATTCGGGAGGTCCAAAACAATGACAGAGGAAAATAAGTCCTTTTATATTACTACCCCAATTTATTATCCAAGTGGAAAATTACACATTGGACATGCTTATACGACAGTAGCAGGAGATGCGATGGCACGATATAAGCGTATGCAAGGTTATAGTGTGCATTATTTAACAGGAACTGATGAGCATGGACAGAAGATCCAAAAGAAAGCAGAAGAGTTAAATATTACGCCACAGGCATATGTTGATAACATTGTTGCAGGAATTAAAGAGCTTTGGGAGAAGATGGATATTTCTTATGATGATTTTATTCGTACAACTGAAGATCGTCATAAAGATGTTGTCGAAAAAATCTTTAAGCAATTAGTAGATCAAGGTGACATTTATCTTGATGAATATGAAGGTTGGTATTCTGTACAAGATGAGACGTTCTATACAGAGCATCAATTAGTAGATCCAATTATGGAAGGCGACAAAGTAGTTGGAGGAAAAAGCCCAGATAGTGGTCATGATGTAGAACTTGTTCGTGAAGAATCTTATTTCTTTAGAATGGGTAAATATGTCGACAGACTATTAAAGTTCTATGAAGATAATCCACATTTCATTCAGCCGGAGTCTCGTAAAAATGAAATGATTAATAATTTTATTAAACCAGGATTAGAAGATTTAGCGGTTTCTCGTACTTCATTTGACTGGGGAGTTCGTGTTCCTGGTAACCCAAAACATGTTATTTACGTATGGGTTGACGCATTATCTAATTATATTACGGCGTTAGGTTATGGAACAGCAAATGAAGAGAAATATAAAAAATTCTGGCCTGCAGATGTGCATTTAGTTGGGAAAGAAATTGTTCGTTTCCATACAATTTATTGGCCGATAATTTTAATGGCATTAGATTTACCTCTTCCGAAGAAAGTCTTTGCTCATGGCTGGATTTTAATGAAGGATGGAAAGATGAGTAAGTCAAAAGGAAACGTAGTAGATCCAGTTACATTAATCGATCGTTACGGATTAGATGCATTACGTTATTACCTACTTCGTGAAGTTCCATTTGGATCTGATGGTGTATTCACACCAGAAGGATTTGTGGAGCGTATTAATTTCGACTTAGCAAATGACTTAGGTAATTTATTAAATCGTACAGTAGCTATGATTGATAAGTATTTTAACGGAGAAATCCCTGCATTTAAAGAAAATGTGACGGAATTTGATGAAACGTTAGTAGCGTTTGCACAAGATACTTTGAAAAAAGTAGAAGAAGCAATGGAGAATATGGAGTTCTCTGTAGCGTTAGGATCTATTTGGCAACTAGTTAGTCGTACGAATAAATATATTGATGAAACACAACCATGGGTATTAGCAAAAGATGAGAATGATCGTGAAAAGTTAGCTTCTGTAATGGCTCATTTAGCAGAAGTACTTCGTCAAACAGGTATTATGCTTATGCCATTCTTAACAGTAGCACCAAGCAAGATGTTTGCTCAGCTTGGCCTTACTGATGAAGCTCATAAATCTTGGGAAAGTCTATCTACAATTGGCTGCATTCCAGCTGGAACAAAAGTAGAAAAAGGAAACCCAATTTTCCCTCGTTTAGAAATGGAAGTGGAAGTAGAGTACATTAAAGAACAAATGAAAAGCTCTGCTCCTAAAGTAGAAGAGAAAAAAGAAGAAGAACCGAAGGCAGAAGAAATTACAATTGATGATTTCTTTAAAGTAGAATTACGCGTAGCTGAAGTACTATCTGCTGAACCTGTGAAAAAAGCAGACAAGTTGTTAAAAATTCAACTAGACTTAGGCACAGAAAAGCGTCAAGTTGTTTCTGGAATTGCAAAATTCTATTCGCCGGAAGACTTAAAAGGTAAAAAGGTTATTTGTGTAACAAACTTAAAACCTGTAAAATTACGCGGTGAATTATCGCAAGGTATGATTTTAGCGGGTGAAGAGAATGGCGTATTGTCATTAGCATCAATTGACCAAAATCTACCAAATGGTACAAAAATCAAGTAATTAAGACAAGAAAAGAGATGTTTCACGTGTAACATGTGTGAAGCGTCTTTTTTCTTTTTACACTCTCTATTTTTGCATTAAGATTGTAGTATTGTTATCGTTAAGTTATTAAAGAACTTATTTTTGTAGAATAAACTTGATTTCAATATAAAAGGAGTTATGTATTATGTTGTTTGATACACATTCACATTTGAATGCAGAGCAATTCGAAGAAGATTTGCAAGAGGTTATTGCCCGAATGAAAGAAGCGGGAGTTACTTATACAGTTGTTGTTGGTTTTGATGAAGTAACGATAAAAAAGGCGATGGAATTAGCTGAAGCCTATGATTTTATTTACGCTGCGGTTGGCTGGCATCCAGTTGATGCAATCGACATGACAGAAGAACATTTAGCTTGGTTAGAAGAACTTGCTTCTCATCCTAAAGTCGTTGCACTTGGAGAAATGGGCTTAGATTATCACTGGGATAAGTCTCCAAAAGAAATACAGAAAGAAGTATTTCGTAAACAAATTGCATTAGCGAAAAAAGTAAATTTGCCGATTATTATACATAACCGCGATGCAACTCAAGATATTGTCGATATTCTAGAAGAAGAGAATGCAGCTGAAGTAGGAGGCATTATGCATTGCTTTAGCGGTAGCGTAGAAGTAGCAGAGCGATGTGTTGATATGAACTTTTTAATTTCGTTAGGTGGACCAGTTACATTTAAAAACGCTAAGAAACCGAAAGAAGTTGCTACGGAGATTCCATTAGAGAAATTGTTAATAGAGACGGATTGTCCCTATTTAACGCCGCATCCATTTCGCGGGAAACGAAATGAACCGAGTTATGTAAAACTCGTAGCAGAAGAAATTGCGAATTTAAAAGGAATTTCTTATGAGGAAGTAGCAGAAATGACAACTAAAAATGCAAAAGTTTTATTTGGTGTTGAATAAAAAGAACGGGTGAAACCTGTTCTTTTTTATTTTGAGAAAAACTAGTAGAAGTAATCAAGAAAATAAATGTGAATGATGAAGTGTTACAATAAGGACAGAGAACAAAGATTTTTCTATTCTATTTTTTAAAATATAAGAATGGGGAAAATAATAATGGAAAAGTCGTCATTTTTTTGTTTTACTAAGTAGAGACGAAATGAGTGTGGAGGCAAGCATGAAAATAAAAGAGATTATCGTTGTAGAAGGTAAAGATGATACAGTTGCGATTAAGCGTGCTGTTGATGCGGATACAATTGAAACGAACGGTTCAGCAATCGGTGATCATGTTATTGAGCAAGTTAAATTAGCGCAGCAAAAAAGGGGCGTTATTATTTTCACAGATCCGGATTATCCTGGAGAGCGTATTCGAAAAATTATTTCTGACAAGGTTCCTGGCTGTAAGCATGCTTTTTTACCGAAGGAAGAAGCGCTTGCTAAAAGGAAAAAGGGTGTTGGGATTGAACATGCTTCTAATGAGTCGATTCGCCGTGCTCTAGAGAATATACATGAAGAAATGGAAGCTTACACAAGTGAAATTAGTTGGAGTGATTTAGTCGATGCAGGCTTAGTGGGCGGAGAAATGGCAAAGAGCCGCAGAGAAAGAATGGGTAAGCTATTAAAGATTGGTTATACAAATGCAAAACAGTTACATAAACGATTACAGATGTTTCAAGTTTCAAAGGAATCATTTGCAGAAGCTTATAAGCAAGTAATACAGGAGGAAAAAAAATGAAGGATATCGCAACGCCAAATCGTACAAAAGACATTGTTGAAAAGTATGGATTTTCATTCAAAAAAAGTTTAGGACAAAACTTTTTAATTGATACAAATGTATTAAATCGTATTGTCGATCATGCAGAAATTGGTTCAGAAAGTGGTGCAATTGAAATTGGACCAGGTATTGGTGCATTAACAGAGCAATTAGCGAAGCGTGCTAAAAAAGTAGTGGCTTTTGAAATTGATCAAAGACTATTACCAATTTTAGATGAGACGTTAGCGCCATATGGTAATGTTACAGTTATTAATAAAGACGTACTAAAAGCAGATGTACATGAAGTATTTAATGAGCAATTTGAAGAAGGGCAAGATGTAATGGTAGTAGCTAACTTACCGTACTATATTACAACGCCAATTTTATTTAAATTGCTTGAAGAAAAGTTACCAGTTCGTGGATTTGTTGTTATGATGCAAAAAGAAGTTGGAGATCGTTTAGCTGCTAAACCTGGAACGAAAGAGTATGGTTCTTTATCGATTGCCATTCAGTACTATACAGAGGTTGAAACAGTTATGACTGTACCGCGTACAGTGTTTGTACCACAGCCAAACGTTGATTCTGCAATTATCCGCCTTCTAAAGCGTCCTAAACCGGTTGTAGAGGTGACAGATGAAACGTTTTTCTTTGAAGTAGTACGAGCAAGTTTCGCACAGCGCCGTAAAACTTTAATGAATAATTTATCAAATAATTTAAATGGTTTCCCGAAAGATAAGGAGTTATTGGATCGAATTTTAACAGAAGTAGGAATTGATCCAAAGCGAAGAGGCGAAACGCTATCTATTGAAGAGTTTGCAACATTAAGTAATGCATTAGTTCTTCATAAATTATCATAAGAATATGAAAGGGACAGTTCAAGTTGAACTGTCCCTTTTGTCACCTTTCGCTCTCTAAATTCATACTTTAAAAACAGGTAAGATGGCCTAATGAGTTTGGAGGTAGGAGAATGGTTTTACATGTTGGAGAATTAGTGGAACGATATTCTCATAAGAGGGATATTCTTTTTCGTATTATAGAAATAAAAGGCGAGATAGCTATATTGTTTGGAGAGGAAATTAGACTGGTGGCGGATGCGCCACTTGAAGATTTAATTAGTATAGATCAAAGAGAACATAAAAAAAGGGTGAAGCGTGAGAAAGAAACAATGGAGCGCACGTATCGTTTGTTTCAACAAGATTATGTACTGATGAAACAAAGGCATGAACATACTTCAACTGGTGGATACACAAGTGAGGTAAATTATTTTCAAATGCCGGGACGTGTATTGCATATAGATGGAGACCCTTTATATTTGCGCAAGTGCTTAGATTTATATAATAAAATTGGCGTTCCTGTTCAAGGTATTCATTGTAAAGAAACGGAGATGCATGAAAAAGTAGTAGACTTAATAGATCACTTTCGCCCAGACATTCTCGTTATTACAGGACATGATGCATATACAAAATCAAAAGGAGTGAAGGGAGATTTAGCGGCATATAGGCATTCAAGGCATTTTGTACAGGCTGTTCGTGAAGTGCGAAAAAAATATCCATCATTGGATCAACTTGTTATTTTTGCTGGGGCATGTCAATCACATTTTGAGGCACTAATTCGTGCAGGGGCCAATTTCGCTAGTTCACCATCTAGAATTAATATTCATGCACTAGATCCTGTATATGTAGTTGGTAAAATTAGTTTTACTTCATTTATGGAGAGAGTCAATGTATGGGATGTCGTACGTAATACAATTACTGGTGAAAAGGGACTAGGTGGAATTGAAACGAGAGGGATTTTACGAACGGGATTACCTTTTCAACATTACGAAGAGTAAGCAGGATACATATGTATCTTGCTTTTTGTATGGAAGGATTTAAATGAATTTGGATAAAAAGAGGTAAGAACGTAAAGACTACGTAATGATACTTTTACAATATAGTATTTCTTCTATCTATTCAAACGCAGGATGATATTAGCTGTGAATCGCGGTTAATAATTAGGATAGATATATCGTGCTTTAAGTGTTCAATCTAAATTACAGCGAGGTGTAGCGAAGTATATGTCAAAACGTTTAGATGAAATTAAAAGCGAATTAGATCACCATCTTGGACAGCGACTTATGTTAAAAGCAAATAGTGGAAGAAGAAAAACTGTGGAGCAATCAGGTGTACTAGCAGAAACATACCGTTCCGTTTTTGTTGTACAATTGGATCAACAAGAAGATGCGTTGCAACGTGTATCTTATAGTTATGCAGATGTTTTAACAGAGACAGTAGAGTTAACATTTTATGGAGACCCTCATAATGAGGTCATTTTATAATCCATATATCATTACATATATTCCCATAAATGAAAAGCTATATTATTTTGCATACTAACTATACCGTAGCAAAATAAGGAGGGACTCTGCATTGAGTAGACGAAGAGGTGTCATGTCAAACCAATTTAAAGAAGAGCTAGCAAAAGAGCTTGGCTTTTATGATGTTGTTCAGAAAGAAGGATGGGGCGGAATTCGTGCGAAAGATGCTGGTAACATGGTGAAACGTGCTATAGAAATTGCAGAACAGCAATTAATGAAACGAAACCAGTAGTTGTAAGATACTTTCTGTGCTACGGTAGCCGAGGAGACATTCCTCGGCTTTTTGTACTCTAAAAGGTGCCATCATTTTACATAAGTAGTTTCATTCTGAATGCTTTTCGTTATAATTAGGGAAGTGTCATCGTCTTACTATAAATTTATGGTAAAATAAACGATAAAAGATTGAGTACATAGAGTGGGTGAATAGATTGAAGCTACTAGTGAAAGCACCAGCAAAGATTAATCTGTCGTTAGATGTACTGGGAAAAAGACAAGACGGATATCATGAAGTGAAAATGATTATGACAACCATTGATTTAGCAGATCGTCTAGAACTAACGGAATTAGCAGAAGACCGTATTGAAATTTTATCCCATAATCGGTATGTCCCAGACGACCAACGAAATTTAGCTTATCAGGCAGCGAAATTATTAAAAGAGAAGTTTAATGTAAAAAAAGGTGTATCTATTACTATTGAAAAAACGATTCCAGTAGCAGCTGGATTAGCAGGTGGAAGTAGTGATGCAGCAGCGACATTACGTGGTCTTAATAAATTATGGAATTTAGGGCTTACAATTGATGAGTTAGCAGAGCTTGGTGCAGAAATTGGATCAGATGTATCGTTCTGTGTATACGGAGGCACAGCAATTGCCACTGGAAGAGGAGAGAAAATTGAGCATATAAAGACTCCGCCTTCTTGTTGGGTTATTTTAGCGAAACCACATATAGGTGTATCTACTGCTGATGTGTATGGAAATTTAAAGTTAAATCGAGTTACACATCCAAATGTAGATAAAATGGTTGATGTCATAAATTCTGGTGATTATAAAGGAATTTGTGATACTGTTGGTAACGTTTTAGAAGATGTAACATTTGGAATGCATCCTGAAGTTGCCCGTATTAAATCACAGATGAAGCGATTTGGAGCGGATGCTGTATTAATGAGTGGAAGTGGTCCAACTGTATTTGGACTTGTACACCATGATTCACGAATGCATCGCATTTATAACGGATTAAAAGGATTTTGTGAACAAGTCTATGCGGTACGTTTATTAGGAGAGCGAGAAACGCTTGAATAAAGACGTATAATACGTTATGATTTGTTTAGAATATTCGTGATTTGAGGTGAGAGTATGAAAATTAGAAGAAGTACAAGATTAGTCGATATGACTTATTACTTGCTACAAAACCCTCGTCAGCTAGTATCTCTCACTTTTTTTGCTGAAAGGTATCAATCGGCTAAGTCTTCCATTAGTGAAGATTTAGTTATTATTAAGCAAACGTTTGAACAACAAGGGGTCGGCACATTGCAAACGATACCAGGAGCAGCAGGAGGAGTGAAATATATACCGTATATAAGTGAAGAAGAGGCAGATCTAATTATTGATGAGCTTTGTGGCTTATTTGAAAACCCAGATCGTATTTTGCCTGGCGGTTACTTATACATGACAGATTTATTGAGTAATCCTCGCCATATTAATGGCGCAGGTCGTTTGTTTGCTTCTGTTTTTGCTAGGCAACCAATTGATGCAGTTATGACGGTGGCAACGAAGGGGATTCCACTTGCTTATGCAGTGGCAAATTACTTAGATGTACCAGTTGTAATTGCAAGGAAAGATAATAAGGTAACAGAAGGTCCGACTGTTAGTATTAACTATGTGTCGGGTTCTTCTAAACGAATTCAAACAATGACGTTAGCAAAACGCAGTCTTCCAGAAGGGTCGAATGTTTTAATTATTGATGACTTCATGAAAGCTGGCGGAACAATTCAAGGTATGATGAGTATGCTAGAAGAATTCAAGGCTAATGTTGTTGGTATTGGTGTATTAGTAGAATCCACAGATATTGAAGAACGACTAATTAATAATTTTGTATCATTAATTCGTCTATCGGAAGTTGATGTGAAAGAAAAAACGATTCAAGTGGAAAAAGGGAATTATTCTCTTGCACCATTTGATGAAGGGCTTGTAGAGGCGGAATAAAAGATAGAGCAGATAGCTCTATCTTTTTTATTTTATTTATAGATTATAAAATAGATGGACAAACTGCCTTTCGTACACTATTTTTAAAGAGTAAAATAAATAATAAAAGGGTGAAAAGTATGAAAGTTGTTCAAACAAGCAAGGCACCACAAGCAATTGGACCTTATTCACAGGGGATTATTGTAAATAACATGTTCTATAGCTCAGGACAAATTCCATTGATGGCAAATGGGGAGCTTGTAACAGGAGATGTAACAGTACAAACAGAACAAGTATTTCAAAATTTACAAGCGGTATTAGAGGAAGCAGGTGCTTCATTTGATACAGTCGTAAAAACAACAGTATTTTTAAAGGACATGGATGATTTTAATGCTGTGAATGAAGTGTATAGCTCTTATTTCTCTACTCATAAACCAGCTCGATCTTGTGTGCAAGTAGCAAAATTACCGAAAGATGTTTCCGTTGAAATTGAAGTAATCGCCCTAGTTAAGTAACCTTTTGTAAGCGATAACCTCCACTAATCTCTATATTCAACTACTTTAAAAATTTTTATCTTAAAAATTTTTAAAAAATTAAAGGGAAAATAGAAAATTTGTGGAATTTATACAAATATATCGCTTATTTAGAAAAGGGTGGTGAACACAAGATGGAAGTGACTGACGTAAGATTACGCCGCGTAAACACAGAAGGCCGCATGAGAGCAATTGCCTCTATTACTCTAGACCATGAATTTGTTGTTCATGATATTCGTGTAATTGATGGTAATAATGGATTATTTGTAGCAATGCCAAGTAAACGTACTCCAGATGGAGAGTTCCGTGACATTGCACATCCAATTAATTCTGGTACACGCTCTAAAATTCAAGATGCGGTTTTAACAGAGTATCATCGTTTAGGCGAGTTAGAAGAGGTTGAGTTTGAAGAAGCAGGTGCTTCGTAAAATTCGAATGAAAAGGGCTTTTGACAAAAAGCCTTATAATTTTGTAACAAACTCCTGTAAGCATTTACAGGGGTTTGTTTTTTTTGCTTTATATTTGGAAACTGTATAATTTATTAACATAAAAAGAAGAAACTACTAATTTTTTCAAAATCATTTTAAATAGTATAGCTTATTTCTTAAAAAAGATACTAAAGAGTAAAACATCTTATAAGAATTATGGTAAAATTTAATAGTTAAAATGTGTTTCTTGAAATATATGATGATTTAGGATAATATCTTTAATGGATAAATAGGTTGCGATGGAGGGTCTATATGTCAAACAGATTTGCAGTGATTCTAGCTGCAGGTAAAGGCACACGTATGAAGTCTAAGCTATACAAAGTGCTGCATCCTGTATGTGGAAAACCTATGGTACAACACGTAGTCGATCAAGTATCTCAATTAGGATTGCAGAAACTTGTAACGGTTGTTGGACATGGTGCTGAAATGGTACAAGAACAGCTAGGGAACGTAAGTGAATTTGCATTACAAGCAGAACAACTTGGTACAGCACATGCTGTAGATCAAGCTGCAAGTGTACTTGCAAATGAAGAAGGAACAACTTTAGTTATTTGTGGTGATACGCCTCTAATAACTGCTGAAACAATGGAAGCATTACTTCAGCAACATAAAGAAGCAGGAGCAATGGCGACGGTGCTAACAGCATACATAGAAGAGCCTGCTGGATATGGCCGTATTGTTCGTAATGAGAATGGTCATGTTGAAAAGATTGTTGAGCATAAAGATGCAAATGAGAAAGAATTAGCTATTAAAGAAATCAATACAGGTACGTATTGTTTTGATAATAAGGCTTTATTTGCTTCACTTTCTAAAGTTTCAAATGATAACGTGCAAGGTGAATATTACCTTCCAGATGTTATTGAGATTTTAAAAAATGAAGGTCATATCGTATCAGCTTATCAAACAGAGCAGTTCGATGAAACGTTAGGTGTTAACGACAGAGTCGCTCTATCGCAAGCGGAAATTATTATGAAAAACCGTATCAACCGAAAGAACATGGTAAATGGTGTTACAATTATTGATCCAAGTAACACTTATATTTCTGCTGATGCAATTATCGGTAGCGATACAGTTCTTCATCCAGGAACAATTATTGAGGGGAACACTGTAATTGGTTCTGATTGTGAAATTGGACCGCATACAGTAATTCGCGATAGTGAAATTGGAGATCGTACGACAATTCGACAATCTACTGTACATGATAGTAAGCTTGGTACAGAAGTATCGGTTGGTCCATTTGCACATATTCGCCCAGATTCAGTTATTGGAGACGAAGTACGCGTTGGAAACTTCGTGGAAATCAAAAAAACTGTCTTTGGTAATAGAAGTAAAGCTTCACACTTGAGTTATATCGGGGATGCACAAGTTGGAGAAGACGTGAATCTTGGTTGTGGTTCAATTACGGTGAACTATGACGGTAAGAATAAATTCAAAACTGTGATTGGTAATGGGGTATTTATTGGATGTAATTCAAACCTTGTTGCTCCAGTAACAGTTGAAGATGGTGCTTATGTGGCGGCAGGCTCTACAATTACAGAGAATGTTCCATCAAAAGCATTATCGGTAGCACGTGCACGTCAAGTTAACAAAGAAGACTATGTTGATCAATTGCTGAATAAGAAAAAATCATAATAATGTGGAGGGTTAATCTAGATGTCGACTCAATATCTAAATTCTAATTTGAAAGTATTCTCTTTAAACTCTAATAAGGAACTTGCTGAGCAGATTGCAAAGCATATTGGAGTAGGACTAGGAAAATGTTCTGTTGATCGTTTTAGTGATGGAGAAGTTCAAATTAACATTGAAGAAAGTATCCGTGGTTGCGATGTATTCATTATTCAATCTACAAGCTTCCCAGTAAACGAACATATCATGGAATTACTTATTATGATCGATGCATTAAAACGTGCATCTGCGAAAACAATTAATATTGTTATTCCTTACTATGGTTATGCGCGTCAAGACCGTAAAGCGCGTTCTCGTGAACCAATTACATCGAAACTTGTAGCAAACTTGCTTGAAACAGCAGGTGCAACTCGTGTAATCACTCTAGATTTACATGCTCCACAAATTCAAGGGTTCTTTGATATCCCAATCGACCACTTAATGGGTGTACCGATTCTTTCTGATTACTTTGAAACAAAAGGTCTTAAAGATATCGTAATCGTGTCTCCTGATCATGGTGGTGTAACTCGTGCGAGAAAAATGGCAGATCGTCTAAAAGCGCCAATCGCTATTATTGATAAGCGTCGTCCTCGCCCGAACGTTTCAGAGGTAATGAACATTATCGGTAATATTGAAGGCAAAACAGCGATTTTAATTGATGACATCATTGATACAGCTGGTACAATTACATTAGCAGCAAACGCTCTTGTTGAGAACGGTGCTTCTGAAGTATATGCTTGCTGTACACACCCAGTATTATCTGGTCCAGCAATTGAGCGTATTCAAAATTCAAACATTAAAGAGTTAGTTGTAACGAACTCTATCGTATTACCAGAAGAGAAGAAAATCGACAAAGTACATGAACTTTCAGTTGCTCCATTAATCGGAGAAGCAATCATTCGTGTATACGAAGAAGAATCTGTGAGTGTATTATTCAATTAATTGGATAGAATGAGACGTAACCAAAATTGGTTACGTCTTTTCGTATCGAAAAAAGAAAGTAGTGGTACAAGAATGAAATTGATAGTAGGACTTGGGAACCCAGGTAGAGAATATGAATTAACAAGGCATAATATTGGATTTATGGCCATTGATGAACTTGCGAAGCGTTGGAACATTTCTTTGAATGAACAAAAATTTAAAGGTGTATTTGGTGCAGGGTTTGTTAATGGAGAAAAGGTAATCTTATTAAAGCCGCTAACATACATGAATTTATCTGGGGAAAGTATTCGTCCACTTATGGATTATTATAAAATTGATGTTGAGGACTTCGTTGTTATGTACGACGATTTAGACATTCCTGTAGGTAAATTGCGTCTTCGCATGAAAGGTAGTGCTGGTGGACATAATGGTGTAAAGTCAACGATTTCGCACTTAGGAACACAAGAATTTCAACGTATCCGTATGGGAATTGATCGCCCGAAAAATGGAATGAAGGTAGTCGATTATGTATTAGGACGCTTTACATCTGAAGAGATTCCGGATGTTAACCATTCTATTGAAAAAGCAGCGGATGCATGTGAAGAGTGGCTAAATAAGCCTTTTCTTCAAATCATGAATACTTTCAATAGTTAAAAATGAGATTGGGAATATTTCTCTTTTGTTTTACCCATACTAGTAGTAATTGAATTTTTAGGAGGCTAGTATGGAAGGGTATTATTATTGCAGACACTGCGGAGGTAATGTAGGCTCCATTAACGCAGAAAAAGTATATAGCGACGTTTTATTTCAACTAACGGAGCAAGAAGTAGTAGAAATGATTCATTTTCATGAGAATGGAAATATATATATAAAAACGATTTGTGAATCGTGTCAAGAAACGCTCGCATCTTATCCTGAGTATTATGAGTATGAAAAATTTCTGCAATAAAATGTTGTCGCTTTGGCATGTCCAAAGCATTTTTCTGTTTTCCTTTTCCAAAATATTTGCATAAAATAGAATGACTTGCTCTTTATGTTGAGAGGAGTTTTAAAAATGATAGGTTTATTAGAGCAATTTTATAAAAATGAAGAGATACAATCGGTTATTAATGGGTTAGAAGATGGGTTAAAAGAACAACTTATATCAGGGATGGCAACGTCTTCTCGTTCATTATTAATGGCGGCTTTATATAAAAAAACAAAAAAATCACAATTAATCGTGACACATAACTTATACCAAGCACAAAAAGTACATGAAGATTTAGTGGCGTTACTTGGTGAAAAAGATGTGTGGTTATATCCAGTGAATGAACTGATAGCATCGGAAATTGGAGTTGCAAGTCCAGAATTGAAGGCGCAACGTATAGAAGTGTTAAATCGCTTGGCTGCGGGAGAGAATGGAATCATTGTAGCGCCAGTGGCAGGATTGCGTAGATTTTTACCAATAAAAGAATTGTGGAAGCAAAAGCAAGTTGAAATCAATCTAGGGCAAGAGATTGATTTAGATGCGCTCTTGCATACTTTACATCATATTGGCTATGAACGTAAGTCGATGGTAGAAGCTCCAGGGGAGTTCAGTTTGCGTGGGGGAATATTAGATATTTATCCTTTAACTGAAGAACTACCATTTCGTATTGAATTCTTTGATACAGAAGTCGATTCTATTCGATTATTTGATGTGGATGAACAGCGTTCTCAAGGTAAAAAAGAAAACGTTAGGTTTGGTCCGGCAACAGAGTTTTTATTTTCACAGGAAGAATTAAAATCAGGAATTCAGCATCTTGAAGAAGGCTTGACTAAGACGATGCAAAAACTTTCTGATGATAAACTAAAGACTAAAGTGCTTGAGACGGTAAGTCATGAAATTGAGATGTTGAAAAACGGGCAAAGTATAGAACAGATGTTTAAATACTTATCTATTTTCTATAAAGAACCTGCTAGTCTGATAGATTATTTACCAGAAGATGGTGTTGTAATTTTAGATGAGATTTCCCGTATTCAAGAAACAGCATCACATCTTGAAACAGAAGAGGCGGAATGGTATATATCACTTCTTGGTGAAGGAACAATTATTCAAGATTTATCTTTCTCTCACCCATTCGAGGGGTTTCTTCATCATAAAAAAAGAAGTTTTGTATATTTAACGTTATTCTTGCGTCATATCGCACACACACATCCGCAAAATATTGTTAATGTAACATGTAAAACAATGCAAGATTTCCATGGACAGATGAATTTGTTAAAAACAGAAATTGATAGATGGAATGAAGGGCATTTTACGACTGTTGTACTCGGAACAGATGATGAACGTGTGAAAAAATTACAACATATTTTAAGTGATTATGATATTGAGGCAGATATTGTAGAAGGTACAGATATTTTATTGCCTGGAAGGTTACAAATTGCTGTAGGTGATTTACATGCAGGATTTGAAATGCCGATGCAAAAGCTTGTTGTCATTACTGAAAAGGAGCTTTTTCATAAGAAAGTTAAAAAATCTCAACGTAAACAAAAGCTATCGAATGCTGAACGTATTAAAAGTTATTCGGAATTAAAAGTTGGAGATTATGTAGTTCATGTAAATCATGGTATAGGTAAATTTTTAGGTATTGAGACATTAGAGATTAATGGTGTTCATAAAGATTATTTAAATATTAAATATCAAGGTAATGATAAGCTATACGTTCCAATTGAACAAATTGATCAAGTTCAAAAATATGTAGGATCTGAAGGTAAGGATCCGAAAGTTTACAAATTAGGTGGGAATGATTGGAAAAAGGTTAAAACGAAAGTTGAAAAATCTGTACAAGACATTGCGGATGACCTAATTAAACTATATGCTGAGCGCGAAGCTTCAAAAGGCTATGCATATACGCCAGATACGGCAGAACAACAAGAGTTCGAATCATCTTTCCCATACCAAGAGACAGAGGATCAGTTACGTTCTATTGACGAGATTAAAAAAGATATGGAACGCGGACGCCCGATGGATAGGCTCCTTTGTGGTGATGTAGGGTATGGAAAGACTGAAGTGGCTATTCGTGCGGCATTTAAAGCGATTATGGATGAAAAACAAGTTGCAATTTTAGTACCGACAACGATTCTTGCGCAGCAACACTATGAAACAATTCGAGAGCGTTTTCAAGATTATCCAATCAATATAGGCTTATTAAGTAGATTCCGTACGAGGAAACAACAAAATGAAACAATTAAGGGCTTAAAGGATGGAACAGTAGATATTGTAATCGGAACACATCGTATTTTATCTAAAGATGTTACTTATAAAGATTTAGGGCTTCTTATTATTGATGAAGAACAAAGATTTGGTGTGACACATAAAGAAAAAATTAAACAATTGAAGGCGAATGTTGACGTATTAACATTAACGGCAACTCCGATTCCGCGGACGCTTCATATGTCTATGCTTGGTGTGCGCGACTTATCTGTTATTGAGACACCACCAGAAAATCGTTTCCCAGTCCAAACGTATGTAGTCGAGTATAATCCAGCGTTAATGCGAGAGGCGATAGAGCGAGAGCTTGCAAGAGGTGGTCAAGTTTACTTCCTATATAACCGTGTAGAGGATATTGAAAGAAAAGCAGATGAAATTTCGATGTTAGTTCCAGATGCCCGCGTAACGTACGCACATGGGAAAATGAACGAAAGCGAATTAGAGTCTGTTATGCTATCATTTTTAGAAGGACAGCATGATGTTCTTGTAAGTACAACAATTATTGAGACGGGTGTAGATATTCCGAATGTAAATACGTTAATTGTATTTGATGCAGATCGTATGGGATTATCACAGTTGTATCAGCTTCGTGGGCGTGTTGGACGTTCTAATCGTGTTGCATATGCATACTTTGCATATAAACGTGACAAAGTGCTGTCAGAGGTTGCAGAGAAGCGTCTACAAGCAATTAAAGAGTTCACGGAACTTGGATCTGGTTTCAAAATTGCGATGAGAGATTTATCTATTCGTGGAGCAGGTAATTTGTTAGGGGCAGAACAGCATGGATTTATTGATTCTGTCGGATTTGATCTATATTCTCAAATGTTAAAAGATGCAATTGAACAGCGTAGAGGAACAGATGGGGCTGAAAATATAGTTAATGTTGAAATTGACTTAGAGGTAGATGCATACTTACCAGATGCTTATATTTCAGATAGTAAGCAAAAAATTATGATGTATAAACAATTTAGAGGTGTTTCTGCAATTGAGGATATTGAAGAATTGCAGGAAGAAATGATCGATAGATTTGGCGATTATCCACAAGAAGTTGGTTATTTATTACAAATTGCAAATATTAAAGTGTTGGCAATGAAAGAACAAATTGAATTAATTAAGCAGAATAAATTTGAAGTAACATTCCTGTTTTCTGAACAAGCAAGTCAAAATATTGATGGTGGAAAATTATTCATGCTCGGAAATAGTTTTGGACGTATGATTGGTTTAGGAATGGAAGGATCACAATTGAAAATTGTTATGAAAACAAATGGCTTAGAGACATCGAAGTGGTTAACGATTGCTGAAAATTTATTAAAAGGCTTACCAGATGTAAAAAAAGAAGTAATAAATGCCTAAAATAAGATAAAAAAATACAATTCGACGTGCATAGAAGAACTAATGTGTAAAATACTATATCTAACAGTTGGTGATTTTTACATGAACAGGTAAATTCACCACTTTGATCATCAGTAGAAAGTGAGGCAGCATTAGAATGAAAGCAACTGGAATCGTACGTCGAATTGATGATTTAGGCAGGGTCGTAATCCCGAAGGAAATTCGTAGAACTTTACGTATTCGAGAAGGAGACCCACTAGAAATATTTGTTGATCGCGATGGAGAGGTAATTTTAAAGAAGTATTCTCCAATTAGTGAGCTAGGTGATTTTGCAAAAGAATATGCTGATGCTTTATATGACAGCTTAGGACATAATGTGCTTGTGTGTGATCGAGATTCTATCATCGCAGTATCAGGCGTATCGAAAAAAGAATACTTAAATAAAAGTGTTGGCGATTTAATTGAAAAAACGATGGAAGAACGAAAGTCTGTTATTATGACGGATGAAAGTGATATTTCCATTATTGATGGTGTAACAGAAAAGGTTCATTCTTATACAGTTGGACCAATTGTTGCAAACGGAGATCCGATTGGAGCCGTCATTATTTTTTCAAAAGAAGCTATTATAAGCGAGATCGAGCATAAAGCGGTTAATACTGCTGCCAGTTTCTTAGCGAAACAAATGGAACAGTAAGGGTATATTGATTTTAGAAGTAGCAATCTTTCCTAATTATGATCTTTCTTTTTGAGAAATCAATTATTTGGAGATATATGTATATTGAATGAAGGTAGCACTTTGCTACCTTTTTTCGTTGAATATTTTTAACGTGTAGGAACTCATTATTACCCGTGTTGGGAAGGGAGTTTGTTCTTTTCTTTATGATATAATACGAGAGGTGAGAATAGAAAAAGGAGTTTTCTTGTATGGAAGCGAAGAAGTATCAAGCCTTTTGGCGTGGGGCTATTATATTAACGATTGCAAGTTTCGTTACAAAAGTATTAAGCGCTTTTTACCGTATTCCATATCAAAATATAGCGGGGGATATTGGATTTTATATTTACCAACAAATTTACCCGTTTTATGGATTTTGTTTAATTTTAGCTACTTATGGATTTCCTGTTATCATTTCGAAAATGGTTGCAGAACGATTAGAGCGGGGAAAACAAAAAGAAGCAGAAGAAATTATTTGTGTATCTTTTTGGTTCTTATTAGGAATTGGTTTTATAGGCTTCTTTACATTGTTTTTTGGGGCCGAAACAATTGCGGTAGCTATGGGCGATATACACTTAGATAAGTTACTACGTGTTATTTCATTTTCATTCTTATTGATGCCATTTTTGTCTGTAGCAAGAGGGTATTTTCAAGGATTTAATAATATGATGCCAACGGCTGTTTCGCAAGTAATAGAACAAACAATTCGAGTTTCTATTATTGTATTTTTATCGCTATTCCTAATTGCTCACGGATTTGATTTATATACAGTTGGTGCAGGAGCTATGTTAGGCTCAATTGCGGGTGGTCTTATTGGGATTATTGTACTTATATTGTATATGCGTCAAGATTTTCGTTCTATATTCTTCAAAAGTGCAGCGAGAATTAAGGGTAAAAGGAAGATAGTTAAAATCCTTTTTTGGCAGGGGTTAGCGATTTGTGTTAGTAATTTAGTGCTTATTTTTATACAGATGGCTGATTCAGTGTCCTTTTACAGCTTACTTATTGGTGCGGGAGAACAGGCTGAAAATGCAAAGGTATTAAAGGGTGTTTATGATAGAAGTATTCCGCTAATGCAATTAGGTACTGTTGTGACGACTTCTTTCTCGTTGTCACTTATTCCGATTATTACAGCGGCGAAGGAAAGAGGAGATCTTTCCTTTATTCAAGAAAAGGTAAAGTTAGCAGTGAAAATAACATGTGTTATTGGACTTGCAGCAGCTATTGGACTAACTTGTATTATTCAACCTACGAATATTATGTTGTTTGAAAACAGTGATGGATCAGATGTTTTATCTATTTTATCGTTATCTATTTTATTTAGTTCATTGTCAATTACGACAGCTTCTATTTTACAAGGATTGGGACAAACGTTTAAGCCAGCATTATTTGTTGTATTTGGAGGTTGCTTAAAGTTAGCGTTAAATTATATATTCATGCCTTATTTTGGTGTGAAAGGTGCAGCCTTTGCGACTTTATGTGCGTTAAGTATAATCTCTGGACTAAATACTTTGTTGCTTACGAGAGCTGTATCAGGGTCACTTATCAATAAGCGAAATATGTTAGGGATAGTAATTAGTGGTATGTGTATGGGATTTGTATTAATGATGTTCACACGTGTGTTACAGATGTCTGGATTAGTAATTGATACGGAACATAGAGGAAGCGCGACACTTGAAGCGTTGTTAGGTGTAGCCATTGGCGGATTGACATATATGTTTTTTATTTTGAAATTACGTGTATTTACAAAAAAAGAATTAGGAACCGTTATGAAACAAGAGAAAAAAGAAGGTTCATTGAAGAAGAGTGGATAGAGGTGACTGGTTGTGAGTGGAATCATTACTATTTTAGGTTTAGGAGCTGGTGAATTAGATCAGCTAACGATGGGTGTATATCGAAAAATAAAAGAAGCAGACCATCTGTTTGTTAGAACGAAAGAACATCCAGTTATAGAAGAATTGGAGAAAGAAGGCGTACAATATACGTCTTTTGATGCTGTATATGAAGCACATGATACGTTTGAAATTGTATATGAAACAATTGCGAATAAATTGCTAGAACAAGCTGAAGGTACAGAAATTATCTATGCTGTTCCCGGGCATCCACTTGTAGCAGAAAGAACAGTTCAGCTACTGTTGGAAAAAGGAGAAGTTTCAAATATTGAAGTGCGAATTGAGGGTGGACAAAGTTTCCTTGATCCTATGTTTGCAAGTCTAAAGATTGATCCGATTGAAGGATTCCAATTACTTGATGCTACATCATTTGAAAGAGGGCAATTAGAACTGCGTCAACATTTAATCTTTTGCCAAGTATATGATGCATTCGTTGCATCTGATGTGAAATTAACATTAATGGAGATGTTACCAGATGATTATGAAGTGTATATCGTAACAGCTGCAGGAACTTCATTTGAACAAGTAAAGAAGGTACCGTTGTACATGTTAGATCATGAAACGGAATTGAATAATTTAACGAGTGTGTACGTGCCGCCAGTTCAGGAGCGTGCGTCCTTGTATCAACAGTTTGATGTTCTTAGAGAAATTATTGCGGAACTTCGTGGTCCAAATGGTTGTCCGTGGGATAAAAAGCAAACACATCAATCATTAAAGAGATATTTAATTGAGGAAGCTTATGAAGTGTTGGAAGCAATCGATGAAGAGGATGATGATCACTTAGTAGAAGAATTAGGTGATATATTATTACAAGTTATGCTTCATGCTCAAATCGGAGAAGATGAAGGTTGGTTCTCTATAGATGATATCATTCGAACTCTATCTGAGAAAATGGTTCGTCGCCATCCGCATGTGTTTGGAAATACGGATGTAAACAGCGCTGATGAAGTGATTGCAAATTGGGAAGAAATTAAAAAACAAGAAAAAGGATTCGTGAAAGAATCTGTTTTAAATGGCGTTCCCAAAAGTTTGCCGCAGTTACTACGCGCCTATGAAATTCAGAAGAAAGCTGGTAAGGTTGGATTTGATTGGGTTGATGTGCAACTGATGATAGAGAAAGCTTTGGAAGAATGGCAAGAGTTCCAACAAGAGGTTACAAATATGGATGAGAAAAAGATGCTGGGTGAGTTTGGTGATTTACTATTTGCATTTGTTAATATAGCTCGTCATTACAAAATAGATCCAGAAGAGGCGTTACGTTCAACTAATGAGAAATTTACTGGTCGTTTTTTATACATGGAGGCAAAAGTAGCTGAAATGAATAAAGAGATGAAAGATTTATCATTAGAACAGTTAGATGTTTTATGGGAAGAAGCGAAACAGACAGAGCGTTAATAGGGGGATTTGATATGCGTCTAGATAAGTTTTTAAAAGTATCACGTTTAATTAAAAGAAGAACATTAGCGAAAGAAGTAGCTGATCAAGGAAGAATATCTATTAATGGTCAAGTGGCAAAAGCAAGTTCTGATGTGAAAGTAGCTGACGAATTAACAATTCGTTTTGGTCAAAAAATAGTGACTGTGAAAATAAATGAATTAAAAGAAACAACTAAAAAAGAAGATGCAGCAAATATGTATAGCTTAGTTCGTGAAGAAAAAGTAAAAGCGGAAGAAGGCTTGTTCTAAAATCATTTATCCCCTCATACATTACTATTAGCTAGTAAAAACCTATGGGGGGATTTACGTGAATAATGGTTACTCACCTACGTCTTCTAATCAACAAAATGTTTCTGTAGAGCATGACATTATTATGCGTGGCAGGCGTATAATTGATATTACCGGTGTGAAGCAGGTAGAGAGTTTTGATAGCGAAGAGTTTTTACTAGAGACCGTAATGGGTTTTTTAACAATTCGTGGTCAAAATTTACAAATGAAAAATTTAGATGTGGAAAAAGGTATTGTGTCGATTAAAGGGAAAGTTAATGAGATGCTGTATATTGATGAAAATCAAGGGGAAAAAACTAAAGGTTTCTTTAGTAAGTTGTTTAAATGAGCTTAACAATTCAGTTGTATACAATGCTTTCAATGATTGGAATGGGTGCTTGGATTGGAGCGTCTTTAGATACATATCAACGTTTTTTAAAGCGCCAAGAACGTAAACGTTGGCTTGTATTTATACATGATATATTATTTTGGATTGTCCAAGCATTATCCGTCTTTTATGTATTGCTTCTCGTAAATGAAGCTGAGCTACGTATATATGTGTTTTTGGCATTATTATGTGGTTTTGCGGCATATCAAAGCTTACTGAAGGCACTATACATGAAGCTGTTAAATTTTCTCATCTATATTTTTATGCAAACAACATATTTTTTTGTTCGAATTATACAGCTACTCATGATAAAACCTGTTATTATTATAGCGCAGCTATTTATTGCATTTATATTATTCTTATTTCGTATACTGCTTTCAATTGGACATGTGTTATGGAAAATGGTGATTTGGATATTACTTTTCATATGGAAAGTTTTTTTCTGGCCTGTTCGATTTATTGCTTCGCTCATATGGAAACTTCTCCCTAATCGTGTTAAACTTTTTATAGTGAAACATATAGGGTTCCTGCAATATATAGCAAAATTGAAGGGACATATCTTCCAATTATGGGAGCATATAAAAAAGAAGTTAGGGGGACCTCGGAAATGAGGGAACTGAGACAAAGAACAATCGAAAAACAGAGTCCAAATCCTGTTAAAGAGCATATAATACAAACGGATGAGAACAGGAAGCGACTTTATCGCCGTTTAGCGGTTTTTCTTGTCTTTACTTTTACAATTATTGCGAGTATTAGTGTAACGTTTTATCAACAAAACAGTTCCATTAAAGCAAAAGAAGCAAAAGTTAAGGACATGAAAAAAGAACTGGATTCATTAACGAATAAAGAAAAAAGTCTAAAAGACGAAGTTCAAAAGTTAAATGATGAAGAGTACGTATTAAAGATTGCTAGAAGGGATTATTTCTTCTCTGGTAAAGGGGAGATAATTTTTCCTGTTTCTAAGTAGAGTATGTCTTATTGACACTATATTTTAGGATTATATATAATAAAGTAAAATTTGACTTTTTAACCACTAAGGAGGAGCATTTTTTTTATGTCAATCGAGGTAGGCAGCAAGTTACAGGGTAAAGTAACAGGTATTACAAATTTTGGGGCTTTTGTGGAGCTGCCAGAGGGCTTAACGGGTCTTGTTCATATTAGTGAAGTTGCTGATAACTATGTAAAAGATATTAACGATCACTTAAAAGTGGGCGACCAAGTAGAAGTAAAAGTTATTAATGTTGAAAAAGATGGAAAGATTGGTTTATCTATCAAAAAAGCGAAAGAACGTGAAAAAACAGAAGGAGATCGTCCACGCGGTGAATACCAACGCGGTGGTGATCAACAACGTTCTGGACGTCCACAACGTAATAATCGCTCTTTCAACAGAGATAATCGCGGTGGCGGTAACGACCGAGCTCCGAAAGAAACATTTGAGCAAAAGATGGCACGCTTCTTAAAAGATAGCGAAGATCGTTTAACTTCTTTAAAGCGTAACACAGAGTCTAAACGTGGTGGCCGTGGCGCGCGTCGCGGATAATAAGGACGTTTAGTTTTTAACATATAGAGAGGTACCCAGAGTGATGGCTCAGGGTGCTTTTTTATATGTTAAAAATATTTTTAAAAAAGTTTTTGAGATGTGTTGACTTTAATTAGTATCTGATGTAAGATACTAATTGTCCGTTAAATAAGACGACATGGCGGTGTAGCTCAGCTGGCTAGAGCGTACGGTTCATACCCGTGAGGTCGGGGGTTCGATCCCCTCCGCCGCTATATTTAATTTAACGGCCCGTTGGTCAAGTGGTTAAGACACCGCCCTTTCACGGCGGTAACACGGGTTCGAATCCCGTACGGGTCATCTAAAAAGATCATGCAAATTTGCATGATCTTTTTTTGTTAAATAAATTAAGATATACAACACTTCTACAAAATCACCCTATATTTTCTGAATATTTAATTAAAATCTCAAAAATAACTTACATACCGTGTATATCTGTAGAGTTATTTCGAATAAAAAGTCGAACGATTATAAAAGTGAAAACTGTTGTTTTGACAAAAAAACCAACAATCATCTTTTATAATGACAGTAATTAAACTATGCAGGTGGTGTTAAAAATATGCCTAAAGCAGGAAGGAATACTATGAATACAAGTGCATTGGCAATGAATGAGAGTCAGCTTGGAGGAATAAAGTGGACGAGTAAGTTGCGAATGAAATTTGAGCAAGTTTTCTTTAGATGGGGATTTATTATTGTTGTTATTGGTTTTCTTTTGGGACGAGCATATATATTAACAAATATTTTACCGTTTGCACTGCCATTTTTTGCTGCTGTTTATGTTATGAAGCGGGATAAGATGCCGCTAGCATTTTTAGCTCTAATGGGAGGAGCTCTTTCGGTATCGATAGATAATTTGTTTTTTACCTTTGCATCTATCTTTACCTTCTTCATTTATAATATCTTCTTTAGTCGATTTACACGTAAAACTGTTGGACTTGTTCCATTTCAAGTATTTATCTCCGCATTAACCGCACACTTAGTTGTTGTATATTTTGCGCAACAAACTGTCACCATGTACGATTTACTCGTTAGTACCATTGAGGCTGGGCTTAGTTTCGTATTAACTATGATATTTTTACAAAGCGTCCCGCTTTTAGTGGAAAGGAAAGGAAAACAACAGGCATTAGAGACGGAAGAAATTGTTTGTTTGATTATATTACTAGCATCTGTTTTAACGGGTACAACAGATTGGTTTGTATATGATGCTTCTATTCAACATATTTTTACAAGGTATTTAGTGCTAGTATTTGCATTTATTGCAGGTGCTGCCACAGGATCCACAGTAGGGGTTGTAACAGGACTAATATTAAGTTTAGCAAATGTGTCTAGCTTGTCTCAGCTTAGCCTTCTTGCTTTCTCTGGATTGCTTGGTGGATTGTTAAAAGAAGGGAAGCGTTTAGGTGTTAGTTTAGGTTTATTAATTGGGACAAGCTTAATTACATTATATGTGGACAAACAGACAAATATTGTAACAACTTTAATTGAGTCAGGTGTAGCGATTGTTATCTTCTTATTAACACCGAAGCTTGTTTTGGATCGTATTGCTAAATTTATGCCAGGTACACAAGAGCATTCGCAAGACCAACAACAATATTTAAGAAGGATGCGTGATGTTACAGCAAATAAAATCAACCAATTTGCAAATGTATTTGCTGCTTTATCTAATAGCTTTTCTGTATATGGGTATGTAGAGGAAGAAGATAAAGAGACAGAAGCAGATTTGTTTTTGAGTACAATTACTGCGAAAACATGTCAAACATGCTTTAAAAAGGATCAATGCTGGGTAGTGAATTTTGATAAAACGTACGATTATATGAAACAAATAATGAATGAAACGGAAGAAGGAACCCTGCAACATAATCGTAAATTAGTTCGTGAGTGGGACAAGCATTGTGTGAGAGGGAAAAAAGTGACGGATTTAGTAGCGGGTGAATTAGATCACTTCTATGAGGGACAAAAATTACGAAAACAAATGAAGGAAAATCGTAGAATAGTAGCGGAGCAACTATTAGGTGTATCAAAGGTTATGGAGGATTTTGCTAAGGAGATACAACGAGAGCGTGAAAATCATCAAGTGCAGGAAGAACAGATTATGCAAGCATTCCGTGATTTTGGTGTCGAAGTAGAGCATGTTGATATTTATTGTTTAGATAGAGGAAGTATTGATATTGAAATGTTAATTCCAGTTGCATCTAATGAACATGGTGAATGTGAAAAGTTAGTTGCACCGATGCTTTCGGATATCCTTAAAGAAAATATTGTCGTTAAACATGAAGAAAAGTCTTCTTATCCAAATGGCCATAGTTTAATATCATTTGGTTCGGCGAAGACGTATTCTCTTGATACAGGATTGGCTACAGCTGCAAAAGGCGGTGGATTTGTTTCGGGTGACTCTTATGCGATGATGGATTTAAGTGTTGGTAAATATGCACTTGCAATTAGTGATGGTATGGGGAATGGGCAAAGGGCTCATATGGAAAGTAAGGAAACGGTGAAATTATTACAAAAAATACTCCAATCGGGCATTGATGAAGAAATAGCAATTAAGTCTATCAATTCAATTCTTTCTTTGAGAACGACAGAAGAGATGTTTACGACGTTAGATTTAGCTATGGTAGATTTGCGGGATGCGAGTGCAAGGTTTTTAAAGATTGGATCGACGCCGAGTTTTGTTAAACGCGCAAATAATATTTTGAAAATTGAAGCAAGTAATTTGCCGATGGGAATCATTGAAGATGTTGAAGTTGATGTGGTGGGTGAACAATTAAAAACGGGCGATATTCTTATTATGATGAGCGATGGGATTTTTGAAGGAGCACAGCATGTGGAGAATCATGAATTGTGGATGAAACGAAAAATTAAAGAATTGCAAACCGAAGACCCGCAAGAAATTGCTGATATCATTATGGAAGAAGTGATTCGCTCTTGTGATGGTTATATAAATGATGATATGACTATTGTAGTGGCAAAAGTGAAGAAAAATATGCCGAAGTGGGCTACGATTCCGATTGTAGGAATGCAGGCGCAGTAAAATGTAAGTGGAATGTTTATCTATAATTTGATTTTAAAAACCTAGGTGAATACCTAGGTTTTTTTGTGGAAAAAGGTAATGTTATTAATTTTGTGAATATACACGGAGGATGTAAGATAAAAATGTAATTTTTGTATATCTTTTTTTTGCACAATGTTTGTAAAAGTTGTACCATTGTAGACAAGGCAACTAACGTTGCTGTTCTTGTTTAATGAAAGGTGATTACGAAGTTGAAAGATACATTTGTTGAAAAAGTAGATGACTTTGTAAAGCAGCATGATGTATTAAAGAATGATTCAACAATTGTTGTGGGAGTTTCTGGTGGTCCTGACTCGTTAGCGCTTTTATATTATTTATTAGAAAAAAGAGCGGAAAAACAGTTGAAAATTGTAGTAGCTCATGTGGATCATATGTTTAGAGGTGATGAATCTCATGAGGATTTACGGTTTGTGCAGGGCCTTTGTGAAGAACTGGGAATTATTTGTGAAACGATAAGGATTAATGTATCACAATATCAACAGCAATACGGAATGAATGCACAGGTTGCTGCTAGAGAATGCAGATATGCATTTTTGGAAAGAATAATGAAGAAATATGATGCAAGATATGTTGCTCTTGGACATCATGGAGATGATCAAGTCGAGACAATTTTAATGCGTCTTGTAAGAGGGAGTACTCCGAAAGGATATGCAGGAATTGCAGTGAAGCGTCCTTTTCATAATGGGTATTTAATTAGGCCGTTACTTGGGGTAACGAAGGAAGAAATTGTTGATTACTGTAATAAGCTAAATTTAATGCCACGTATAGATCCGAGTAATAAAAAGGAAGTATATACAAGGAATCGATTACGTAAATATGTCCTTCCTCATTTGAAAGAAGAAAATCCACAAGTGCATGAGAAATTCCAAAAATTTAGCGTGCAGATGCAAGAGGATGAGGCTTATTTGCAGGAATTAGCTTTTGAGAAAATGAATAAAGTAATTACAAAAAAAAGTGATAAACAAATTAGCTTATCAATTCCTGCCTTTGAATCCATGTCTATGCCTTTACAAAGAAGAGGGATTCAACTAATATTAAACTATCTTTATGAATATAAGATTCCATCTTCTCTTTCTTCCATACATATTGACAAGGTGATTGAGTTTTTTAAGCGGACACAACCTTCAGGTTCACTTGATTTTCCAGGTGATTTGAAAATTGTTCGTACATACGAGGAGTGTAGCTTTAGATTTAAACAAGAAATTGTTTCTCCTTTTTTACAAGATTTATCAGTACCCGGGACCATTACGCTATTGAACGGGGATGAATTTGTAACAGAGGTGAGCGAAGATATACCAAGTAACATGAATGAAACAGTATTTGTTGCTAAGTATAATGATATATCATATCCACTTCGTATTCGTTCTAGGGAAAATGGAGATCGCATGTCAATACAAGGTATGAATGGCACGAAAAAGATAAAAGCTATTTTTATCGAAGCAAAAGTACCGAAAGAAAAAAGAGAAGAATGGCCGGTCGTTTGTGATGCAAGTGGGACCATTATTTGGGTACCCTTGTTGAAGCGATCTGCATTTGCAATTTCGAAAGAGATGGCAAAGAAGGATAAATATATGATTATTCACTACAAAAGCAAGGAGTCTTCCGGGAGGATAATGAAATGATGAATCAAGATATCGAAAAAGTATTAATTTCTGAAGAGCAAATACAAGAAAAGGTGCGCGAACTAGGTGCAATTGTTGCAGAGGATTATAAAAACACAGTACCTCTTGCAATTGGTGTATTAAAAGGCGCAATGCCATTCATGGCAGATTTATTAAAGAGAACAGATACATATCTTGAAATGGATTTTATGGCTGTATCTAGTTACGGTCACTCTACAGTTTCAACAGGCGAAGTGAAAATTTTAAAAGATCTTGATACTTCTGTAGAAGGTCGCGATATTTTAATCGTCGAAGATATTATTGATAGTGGTCTTACACTAAGCTACTTAGTAGACTTATTCAAATATCGTAAAGCGAAGTCTGTAAAAATTGTTACATTATTAGATAAGCCAACAGGCCGTAAGGTTGATCTGAAAGCGGATTATGTTGGATTTACTGTTCCACATGAATTTGTAGTAGGATATGGATTAGATTATAAAGAGCAGTACCGTAATCTTCCTTATGTAGGCGTATTAAAACCAAGCGTTTACTCAAATTAATTAAATATAGGCTTCACAATTGTATAGGAAAGTTTTTCTATGTTACGATTTACTATAGTGTTTATGCCGTGAGAGGAGGTTAGGAATGAATCGTATCTTCCGTAATACCATCTTTTATTTACTGATATTCTTAGTAGTAATTGGAATCGTGAGCTATTTTAATGGTTCGACACAAAAAACGACATCAGTTAGCTACGACAAATTCATTACTAAACTAGAAAGCGGTGAAGTGCGTAATGTGCAACTTCAACCGAAAAATGGTGTATTTGAGGTAAAAGGACAATTTAATAACTCTAGCCAAGGAGAACAATTTGTTACTTATGCACCAAATACTGAGGAATTACAAAAGAAAATTAATGATAAAGCGAAAGGTGCCGAAGTTAAGTATCAACCAGCAGAAGAAACAAGTGCCTGGGTAACATTCTTTACTTCAATCATTCCATTT
This sequence comes from Bacillus sp. JKS001846, assembly GCF_900176455.1. NCBI lineage: Bacteria > Bacillati > Bacillota > Bacilli > Caryophanales > Bacillaceae > Bacillus > Bacillus sp. JKS001846. The sequence goes on along the minus strand of NZ_FWYG01000001.1, from coordinate 230,222 downwards.
GTCATCATCTTCATTTTATTCTTCTTCTTATTAAACCAAGCTCAAGGCGGCGGTAGCCGTGTTATGAACTTCGGGAAAAGTAAGGCGAAGTTATATAATGATGAAAAGAAAAAAGTTCGTTTCAGAGATGTTGCTGGTGCGGATGAAGAGAAACAAGAACTTGTTGAGGTAGTTGAATTCTTGAAAGACCCTCGTAAGTTCTCTGAAGTTGGTGCTCGTATTCCAAAGGGTGTCCTATTAGTTGGACCTCCAGGTACAGGTAAAACTTTATTAGCACGTGCTGTTGCAGGTGAGGCTGGCGTTCCATTCTTCTCTATCAGTGGTTCTGACTTCGTAGAGATGTTTGTGGGTGTCGGTGCATCACGTGTACGTGATTTATTTGAAAATGCAAAGAAAAATGCTCCTTGTATCATTTTCATTGATGAAATTGATGCAGTAGGGCGTCAACGTGGCGCGGGTCTTGGTGGTGGCCATGATGAGCGTGAGCAAACGTTGAACCAATTACTTGTTGAAATGGATGGATTCGGTGCAAACGAAGGTATTATTATCATCGCTGCGACAAACCGTCCTGATATTCTTGATCCAGCATTATTACGTCCAGGTCGTTTTGACCGTCAAATTACAGTAGATCGTCCAGATGTAAATGGCCGTGAAGCTGTACTGAAGGTGCATGCTCGTAATAAACCGCTTGATGAGAATATCAACTTAAGAGCAATTGCAACTCGTACGCCAGGATTCTCTGGTGCTGATCTTGAAAACTTATTAAACGAAGCTGCTTTAGTAGCTGCGCGTCAAGATAAGAAGAAAATTGATATGAGTGACATTGATGAAGCAACGGATCGCGTTATTGCAGGTCCGGCTAAGAAAAGTCGTGTTATCTCTGAAAAAGAACGTAATATCGTTGCTTTCCATGAAGCGGGTCATACTGTAATTGGTGTTGTTCTTGATGAAGCTGATGTCGTTCATAAAGTAACAATTGTCCCTCGTGGTCAAGCTGGTGGATATGCAGTAATGCTTCCGAAAGAAGATCGTTACTTCATGACAAAGCCAGAGTTACTTGATAAAATCACTGGTTTACTTGGTGGTCGAGTAGCTGAGGAGATTGTATTTGGTGAAGTGAGTACAGGTGCTCACAACGACTTCCAACGTGCGACGGGCATTGCAAGACGTATGGTTACAGAATTCGGTATGAGTGATAAGCTTGGACCAATGCAATTTGGTAGTTCGCAAGGTGGTCAAGTGTTCTTAGGAAGAGACTTCCATTCAGAGCAAAACTACAGTGATGCAATTGCACACGATATCGATGTAGAAATGCAAACGATTATGAAAGAATGTTATGCTCGTGCAAAAGACATTCTTACTGAAAATCGTGATAAGCTAGATCTTATTGCAAAAACGTTACTTGAAGTAGAAACGTTAGATGCTGAGCAAATCAATCATTTATGTGATTACGGCAGATTGCCAGAACGTCCAACATCTTCAGATGATGTGAAAGTAAACATCAACATGAAGAAAGACGATGAAGATAAAGAAGATAAGTAAGAAACGAAGGAGTGACTATCGTCACTCCTTTTTTGTTTGTTAAAACCTTTGTTAATTACTATTGAGAACTTAGTGGATAAAGTAATTTAAGTAAAACTAGTATTAAAAATTGAAATAGAGAGCAATCTTTTTGTAAAATGATGAGGATAGGAAAGCTGATTATATAAGTATGTGTGATATGATGTTTTTATAAGTTTTATACATACTGCACAAATATAGATTAAATAAGATAAGTGGTGAGAATATGATTTTTGTATTGGATGTAGGGAACACAAATGCTGTACTAGGTGTGTTTGAAGAGGGGGAACTTCGTCAGCATTGGCGCATGGAAACAGATCGTCATAAGACAGAAGATGAATATGGAATGCTTGTAAAGCAATTGCTTGAGCATGAAGGTCTTTCGTTTGAAGATGTGAAAGGTATTATTGTGTCTTCAGTCGTACCACCAATTATGTTTGCTTTAGAGCGCATGTGTGAAAAATATTTTAAAATTAAACCGCTTGTAGTAGGGCCTGGGATAAAAACAGGGCTAAATATTAAATATGAAAATCCGCGTGAAGTAGGCGCAGACCGAATTGTAAATGCAGTAGCAGGAATCCACTTATATGGAAGTCCGCTTATTATTGTTGATTTTGGTACGGCTACTACATATTGTTATATTAACGAAGAAAAGCATTATATGGGTGGAGTTATTACGCCAGGAATTATGATTTCAGCAGAGGCTTTATATAGCAGAGCAGCAAAACTTCCTCGTATCGAAATTACAAAACCAAGCAGTGTAGTTGGGAAAAATACAGTAAGTGCGATGCAATCGGGTATTCTTTATGGTTATGTTGGACAAGTGGAAGGTATTGTTAAGCGTATGAAAGAAGAAGCTAGACAAGAACCTAAAGTTATTGCAACAGGTGGATTAGCAAAATTAATTTCCGAAGAATCGAATGTAATTGATATTGTAGATCCATTTTTAACGTTAAAAGGTTTATACATGTTATATGAACGTAATGCAAATTTACAGCATGAGAAAGGTGAATAAATACGTATGAAAGATTATTTAGTAAAAGCGTTAGCGTTTGATGGAGAAGTGCGTGCGTATAGTGTACGTACAACAAATACAGTAAGTGAGGCGCAAAGACGTCATGATACATGGAGAACAGCTTCAGCGGCACTAGGGCGTTCTTTAACTGCGGGTACAATGATGGGCGCAATGTTAAAAGGTGAGCAAAAGTTAACGATTAAGGTAGAAGGTAACGGTCCGATTGGTCCTATCTTAGTAGATGCTCATGCAAATGGAGATGTACGTGGTTATGTAACGAATCCGCATGTTGATTTTGAAGGAACAGAACAAGGGAAGTTACGTGTATATCAAGCGGTAGGTACAGAGGGGTTTGTAACTGTAATTAAAGATATTGGAATGCGTGAGCCGTTTATTGGTCAATCTCCAATCGTTTCAGGAGAATTAGGAGAAGACTTTACGTATTATTTTGCAGTTTCTGAACAAACGCCTTCTTCTGTAGGTGTTGGTGTTCTTGTAAATGGAGATGATAGCATATTAGCGGCAGGTGGATTCATCCTTCAAATTATGCCGGGTGCGCAAGATGAAACGATTTCATTTATTGAAGACCGTTTACAAAAGATTCCACCTGTATCAACGTTGATTGAACAAGGACTTTCTCCGGAAGAGCTACTATATGCAGTTCTTGGAGAAGATAAAGTAAAAGTATTAGAAACAATGGATGTTCAATTTAATTGCACATGCTCACGCGAGCGTATTGAGAGTGTATTAATTAGTTTAGGTAAAACAGAGTTAGAGCAAGTTCGTGAAGAAGAGGAAGAGACAGAAGTTCACTGTCATTTCTGTAATGAACGATACAAGTTCTCTAAAGAAGATATTACAAATTTAATCGAGAATTTGTAATAAGGGAATTAAGAGGAGCAATCCTCCAAATGAATTGACAAACAGGGAATTTTCTGACAAAATCTAAATATAGATAAAACCAATAAAAATACTCGGTGTTAGGAGTGACAGGAATGCGAGTGGCACAATCAGTTTCAGAATTAATCGGGAAAACGCCGATCGTTAAGTTGAACCGCATCGTAGAATCAGACAGCGCAGATATATACTTAAAATTAGAATTTATGAATCCGGGGAGTAGCGTTAAAGATCGTATCGCATTAGCTATGATTGAAGATGCTGAAAAAAATGGATTATTAAAAGAGGGCGATACAATCATTGAGCCGACAAGTGGTAACACAGGAATTGGTTTAGCGATGGTAGCGGCTGCTAAAGGATATAATGCAATCTTAGTAATGCCAGAAACAATGAGTATTGAGCGTCGTAATTTATTACGTGCTTACGGTGCGGAATTAGTATTGACTCCAGGGCCTGAAGGAATGGGTGGAGCAATTCGTAAAGCGACTGAATTAGCAAAAGAGCATGGCTACTTTATACCACAACAGTTCAAAAACCAATCGAATCCAGAAATTCACCGTTTAACAACAGGTCCAGAAATTATTGAACAAATGGGTGACCAATTAGATGCGTTTATTGCAGGTATTGGTACAGGTGGAACGATTACTGGTGCTGGTGAAGTACTGAAGGAAGCGTATAAAGATATTAAAATTTATGCAGTAGAACCTGCAGATTCACCAGTATTATCTGGTGGGAAACCAGGTCCACATAAAATCCAAGGAATTGGGGCGGGATTTGTTCCGGAGACGTTGGATGTAGAAGTATATGATGAAATTATTCAAGTGAAAACAGAGCAAGCATTTGAATATGCGAGAAGAGTGGCTAAAGAGGAAGGTATTTTAGTTGGTATCTCTTCAGGCGCAGTTATTTATGCAGCAACAGAAGTTGCGAAAAAGTTAGGTAAAGGGAAAAAGGTACTTGTTATTATCCCGAGTAACGGTGAACGTTATTTAAGTACACCACTTTATCAATTTGAATCATAATTAAACGCGATTGAAAAAGCATCCTTGAAAAAGGGTGCTTTTTCTTTTGGGATTGGAAATAGGAAAAGAGTGAATGACTAGAAAACTTCATGTAAAATAAGAGGTAGTATAATTAAATTATTTTCACTAGCCTTCGAGTATAATCAATCTCTATATAAATAACTTATGTAGTTTGAGCTGGTTAATCTAAGAGGGTGGGATAAAAGAAGACGGGGTGTTGATATGCAACGAAGAAAATCTTTAGCGCTTTCTATTCCATATCAGTTAGATTTCTTTAAGCAATATAAATTTCTTTCTCAGGGTAAATCGCAACATATTTTGTTAGAAAGTGGCCGTGGCGGTCGTTATAACATTGTAGGGCTGAACCCAGTAGCGGTAATCCGAGGGAAGGATGAAACGTTACATATAAGTGAAAGTGGTAAGGAAACAATAAAACGAGGGAATCCGTTAGATTTAATGCAAGAATATATGGAACAATGGAAGACGGACTATAACCCAGAGTATCCGCCTTTTCAAGGTGGTGCAATTGGCTATTTCAGTTATGACTGTATCCGTTATATTGAAAAGCTGCCTTCTCTTGCGGAAGATGATATTAATATACCTGACATCTTCTTTTTATTATTTGATGACGTATTTGTCTATGATCAAAAAGAACAAGTGTTATGGGTTATTACGCATTATGTAGATAAATATGAAGAGGCAAAAGAACGGCTAAATGAGTGGAAGAGTCTTTGGATGACAGAAGCGACTGAAGTGACTGTGCCCTTTGAAAGTCCTGAAAAGAAAAGTGAAGCAGTTGCTTTTACTGAAGCCGGCTTTATGAAGGCAGTTGAATGTATTCAAGAATATATTGGGGCGGGTGATGTGTTCCAAGTAAACTTGTCGACGAGACAAGAAAGAACGTTACAGACACACCCACTAGAAATTTATACAAGTCTTCGTGAAATTAATCCATCTCCATATATGGGTTACCTGGAGCTTGGGGATTTTCAAATTGTTAGTGGATCGCCAGAGTTGTTAATTAAGAAACAAGGAACTGAAGTAAGTACAAGACCAATTGCTGGAACGAGATCTAGAGGCGCGGATGAGCAAGAGGATGAAGAATTAGCAAGAGAATTAATTGAGAACGAAAAAGAAAGAGCAGAGCATGTAATGCTTGTGGATTTAGAAAGAAATGATTTAGGACGTGTTTGTAAATATGGCACTGTAGAAGTAGATGAATTTATGGTAATTGAGAAATACTCACATGTTATGCATATTGTTTCTAATGTGCGTGGTGAGGTGGAAGAAGATAAAGATGCTTTTGATTTAGTGAAGGCTGTATTCCCTGGGGGAACAATTACTGGTGCCCCGAAAATACGTACGATGGAAATTATTGAGGAATTAGAACCTGTTCGAAGAGGGATTTATACAGGTTCAATCGGTTGGATTGGTTATTCTGGAGATACAGAATTGAATATTGTAATTAGAACACTTCTTGCTAAAGATGGAAAAGCTCATGTACAAGCAGGGGCGGGAATTGTAATTGATTCAAATCCAGAAAATGAATATAAAGAGTCGTTAAAAAAGGCGATTGCTTTATGGCGTGCAAAAGAACGTAGCGAAGAAACGGTTAGGTGAGAGAAATGATATTAATGATTGATAATTATGATTCTTTTACATTTAATTTAGTGCAGTTTCTTGGAGAACTTGGACAAGAGCTCGTTGTTAAACGTAACGATGAAGTGACCATTTCAGATATTGAGAATATGAAACCAGATTTTCTAATGATTTCTCCAGGTCCATGTAGTCCTAATGAAGCGGGGATTAGTATGGAAGTTATTAAATACTTTGCTGGAAAGATTCCGATTTTTGGAGTTTGTCTAGGGCATCAATCCATTGCACAAGTGTTTGGTGGAGAGGTTGTCCGTGCAGAACGATTAATGCATGGGAAAACGTCGCTTATGCATCATGATGGAAAGACGATTTTTTCGGATATTCCTAATCCGTTTACTGCGACGCGCTATCATTCCCTTATTGTTAAGAAAGAGACGTTACCCGATTGCTTAGAGGTAACATCTTGGACAGAGGAAGGAGAAATTATGGCACTTCGTCATAAGACATTGCCGATAGAGGGTGTGCAATTCCATCCGGAATCTATTATGACTTCTCATGGGAAAGAGTTGTTACAGAATTTCATTTGTAAATACAGTCCAAGTGCAACGTTATGTTAATTTACGTAAATGGTCAGTATGTAGAAGCAAGTGAAGCGAAAATTTCTCCTTATGATCATGGTTATTTATATGGTCTTGGAGTTTTTGAAACGTTTCGTATTTATAATGGTCATCCTTTCTTATTGGATGATCATTATGACCGTTTAATAGAAGCGCTGGATACATTGCAAATTAAATGGACAATGACAAAAAATGACGTGATGCTTATTTTGAAAGATTTACTCGCTAAGAATGAATTGAAGCATGCATATGTACGTTTTAATGTATCAGCGGGTATAGATGAAATAGGATTACAAACGGAAATGTATGAAGAGCCTTCGGTTATTGTTTTTATAAAACCTTTAACAGCTCCAGGAGATGTAGTGGAAAAAGAAGGTGTTATTCTAAAACAAGTGCGAAATACACCGGAAGGAACATTTCGTCTGAAGTCTCATCATTATTTAAATAATATTTTAGGGAAGCGTGAAATTGGAAATGTTGTGAGTAAGGAAGGTATTTTTCTTACTGAAGCAGGTTATGTTGCAGAGGGTATTGTTTCCAATCTGTTTTTTGTGAAAGGTGATGTTTTATATACACCTTCGTTAGAGACAGGGATTTTAAATGGTATCACTCGTGCGTTTATTATAAAGAGTGCTGAAGAATTAAATATAGAAGTAAAGGAAGGTTTCTTTACAAAAGATGAGCTACTTTCAGCGGATGAAGTCTTCGTAACAAACTCCATTCAAGAAATTGTTCCGCTTTATCGTATAGAAGCGCAGGATTTCCCGGGTAAAGTAGGAGTGGTTACAAAAAGTTTAATGTACCTTTATGGAATGCAAAGAGAGAAATTATGGAGCAGAAATGAATTACGAAGAGGAGATGTGTAGTTTGAAGTGGGATTATGATTTACGCTGCGGCGAATATACATTGAATTTAAATGAAAAGACATTAATTATGGGGATTTTAAATGTAACACCAGATTCGTTTTCTGATGGTGGGAGTTACAACGAGGTAGATGCTGCGGTACGTCACGCAAAAGAAATGCAAGGTGAAGGTGCTCATATTATTGATATTGGTGGCGAATCTACTCGCCCGGGTTTTGCTAAAGTATCAGTAGAAGAAGAAATAAAGCGAGTTGTCCCGATGATTCAAGCAGTTTCAAAAGAAGTAAAATTGCCTATATCTATCGATACATATAAAGCTGAAGTTGCAAAGCAAGCAATTGAGGCTGGTGCTCATATTATTAATGATATTTGGGGAGCGAAGGCGGAGCCGAAAATTGCTGAAGTCGCAGCTCATTACGATGTACCCATCATTTTAATGCATAACCGCGATAACATGAATTATCGTAATTTAATGGCGGATATGATTGCTGATTTGTATGACAGTATTAAAATTGCTAAAAATGCTGGTGTGCGAGATGAGAATATTATTTTAGATCCAGGTATCGGTTTTGCTAAAACACCTGAGCAGAACTTAGAGGCGATGCGTAATTTAGAACAGTTAAATGTGCTAGGTTATCCGGTTCTCTTAGGTACTTCGAGAAAGTCCTTTATTGGGCACGTATTAGATTTGCCAGTAGAGGAACGCCTTGAGGGAACGGGAGCTACTGTTTGTCTTGGTATTGAAAAGGGCTGTGAGTTTGTTCGTGTCCATGATGTGAAAGAAATGGCGCGTATGGCTAAAATGATGGATGCGATGATTGGTAAGGGGGTAAGGTAATTGGATAAAATTTATATCCATGATATGGAGTTTTATGGTTATCATGGCGTGTTCCCAGAGGAGAATAAATTAGGTCAGAGATTTAAAGTTGACTTAACGGTGGAGTTGGATTTAAAGCGTGCAGGGGAAAGTGATGACTTAGAGCATTCGGTCAATTATGGAGAGCTTTTCGAATTATGTAGAAAAGTTGTTGAGGATAGAAAGTATAAGCTTGTGGAGAGTATCGCGGAAAATATTGCTGCAGATATATTAAAACAATATGAAAGTATTTCGCGCTGTACAATTAAGGTAATTAAGCCGGATCCACCGATACCGGGTCATTATCGTGCTGTAGCAGTAGAAATTACGAGAGAACGTCCATGAACAATATAGCTTACATTGCATTAGGGTCAAATATTGGAGAGCGTTATACGTATCTAACCGAAGCGATTCAGTTTTTAAATAAAAATCCTTATATTCAGGTTGATGATATTTCATCTGTATATGAAACTGAGCCAGTTGGCTATACTGACCAAAGTTGCTTTTTAAATTTAGTTATAAAAATTTCTACCAATTTATCACCACAAGAATTATTGAAAGTAACACAAAAAGTAGAAAATGACCTAGGAAGAAAAAGGGAAATTAGGTGGGGGCCGAGGACTATCGACCTTGACATTTTACTTTATAATCAAGAGAATATTGAAGCAGAGAATCTTATTGTTCCGCATCCGCGGATGTTTGAAAGAGCTTTTGTTATCGTTCCGTTGTTAGAAATTAATCAAGACATAAAACAAAACATTTCATGTTCACAAGTAGAAGAAATGAAAAGGCGAGAGGGAGTAACGGTATGGAAGCAGAAAAATGGGGAAGACGCATTCGTGCTTTTCGAAAGCTAAAAGGTTACACACAAGAAGGTTTTGCTAAAGCACTAGGGGTATCTGTATCTGTTTTAGGTGAGGTTGAGAGAGGGAATAGATCGCCTTCTCAAGATTTTGTAGTAGAAGTTGCTAAGGCATTAAATGTTTCGATAGAGGAATTAATGCCAAAGTGATTGTACAGGAAGGAGTAGATTGATTGTTAAAGATTGCAAATATCGAGATGAAAAATCCGGTTGTACTAGCACCGATGGCGGGAGTGTGTAACTCTGCATTCCGTTTAACAGTAAAAGAATTTGGTGCCGGATTAGTTTGTGCTGAAATGGTAAGTGATAAGGCAATATTACTTAATAATAAAAGAACATTAGATATGTTATATATCGACGAGAGAGAAAAGCCATTAAGTTTACAAATTTTTGGTGGAGAGAAAGAAACTCTTGTAGATGCTGCGAAATATGTAGATAAATATACGACAGCAGACATAATTGATATTAATATGGGTTGTCCAGTGCCGAAAATCGTTAAATGTGATGCTGGAGCAAGGTGGCTTTTAGACCCGAATAAAATATATGAAATGGTAGCAGCGGTTGTAGATGCTGTTGAAAAGCCGGTTACAGTTAAAATGCGTATCGGTTGGGATGAAGAACATATTTTCGCAATAGAAAATGCTAGGGCTGTTGAGCGTGCTGGTGGCCAAGCTGTGGCGGTTCACGGACGTACACGAGTGCAAATGTATGAAGGAAAAGCGGATTGGGATATTATTAAACAAGTAAAACAATCTGTAAATATCCCGGTTATCGGAAATGGTGATGTCGCAACGCCGCAAGATGCAAAGCGTATGCTTGATGAAATTGGTGTAGATGGTGTTATGATTGGTCGTGCTGCTCTTGGAGATCCGTGGATGATTTATCGTACGGTAAAGTATTTGGAGACAGGTGAATTAATGCCGGAACCAACAGTGCGCGAGAAAATTGATGTATGTATGTTGCATCTAGATCGTCTTATCGACTTAAAGAATGAAAGTGTCGCTGTAAGAGAGATGAGAAAACATGCAGCTTGGTATTTAAAAGGTGTTCGTGGTAATGCGAGTGTACGTAATGGTATTAATGCTTGTAACACACGGGAAGACCTTGCGAATGTGTTAGGTACATTTGTAGAAGAAGTGGAAGCGAAACAACAAACAATTTACGTTGGTTAATAATGGACATAGGAGATTGACATTCTTCTATACACTTCCTATAATTACGTGAAAGAAAGAAGAGCTGCCAGTTAGTTGCTGGCAGTTTTTCTAGTTGAGTAGAAAATGCTATACTGTATATATTGTAAAATTAAATAGAGCTGGAGTGATATCAATATCATGGATAACATGAACCACGAAGAATTAAACGACCAATTGATTGTTCGTCGTGAAAAGCTACATAATTTACGTGAACAAGGAATTGACCCGTTCGGTAAAAGATTTGAACGCACAAATTCAACAACTGACTTAGTGAGTCTATATGGAGAGTTCTCTAAAGAGGAATTAGAGGAGAAGGAAATCGCTGTTTCTATCGCTGGTCGTATTATGACAAAACGCGGAAAAGGGAAAGCTGGATTTGCACATGTTCAAGATTTACATGGACAAGTTCAAATTTATGTTCGTAAAGATGCTGTTGGAGATGACGAGTACGAATTATTTAAAACAGCAGATTTAGGTGATTTAGTAGGTATTGAAGGTAAAGTGTTCAAAACAAACGTTGGAGAACTTTCAGTAAAAGCAACAGGCTTTACGCTATTAACGAAATCTCTTCGTCCATTACCAGATAAATACCATGGATTAAAAGATGTTGAACAACGCTACCGTCAACGTTACTTAGACTTAATTACAAGTATGGAAAGTCGTGAAACGTTCGTTACTCGTAGTAAAATCATTCGTGAGATGAGAAGATACCTAGATGACAACGGTTATCTTGAAGTGGAAACACCTATGATGCATGCAATTGCAGGTGGAGCTTCTGCGCGTCCTTTCACTACACACCATAATGCGTTAGATATGGAATTATATATGCGTATCGCAATTGAGCTACATTTAAAGCGTCTTATTGTGGGTGGTTTAGAAAAAGTATATGAGATCGGCCGTGTATTCCGTAATGAGGGTGTATCAACTCGTCATAACCCTGAGTTTACGATGATTGAATTATATGAAGCATACGCTGATTATAAAGATATTATGAAGTTAACAGAAGATATGGTTGCTCATATCGCGAAAAAAGTACTGGGTACAACAACAATCCAGTATGGTGATTATGAAATTAATCTAGAACCAGAATGGACACGTCTTCATATGGTAGATGCGATTAAGCAATACTCTGGAGCTGATTTCTGGAATCCGATGAGTGTAGAAGAAGCGCGTGAACTTGCAAAAGAACATAATGTAGAAATTAAAGATACAATGGAAGTTGGTCATATTATAAATGAATTCTTCGAACAAAAAGTAGAAGATAAATTAATCCAACCAACATTTATTTACGGTCATCCGGTAGAAATCTCGCCGCTTGCGAAAAAGAATGATGAAGATCCAAGATTTACAGATCGTTTCGAATTATTTATCGTTGCGCGTGAACATGCAAATGCATTCACTGAGTTAAATGATCCAATCGATCAAAAAGAACGTTTTGAAGCGCAATTAAAAGAGCGCGAACAAGGTAATGACGAAGCTCACATGATGGATGACGATTATATTGAAGCTCTTGAGTACGGTATGCCTCCTACGGGTGGATTAGGAATCGGTATTGATCGTCTAGTTATGTTATTAACAAATGCACCATCTATTCGTGATGTATTATTATTCCCTGCTATGCGCCATAAACAAGACTAAGCTTTGGAGATTTCTCCAAAGCTTTTTTTATTTGAGCATGAGTTGCGTGGGTATAGTAAATCTTGATAGTGCGAGAAATTATATTTATATAGAAGAAATGTGCTGTTTTTATACTTTTTTACTAAGTTAAAAATTTTATTAGAAAAACTATTGCATTTTAATAATCAAACTGGTATATTTATATTCGTTGCCACGAAAGGTAACAAACAAAACAAACGAAAAACAACTTATTGAAAAAAGTTGTTGACGAAAATATAACGAAATGTTATATTAATAAAGTCGCCTCTGAGCGACAAAGTAGTTCTTTGAAAACTGAACGAAACAAACAACGTGAAACGTCAATTTTTATTTTAGATGCTAGACAAACTAACTTTATTGGAGAGTTTGATCCTGGCTCAGGATGAACGCTGGCGGCGTGCCTAATACATGCAAGTCGAGCGAATGGATTAAGAGCTTGCTCTTATGAAGTTAGCGGCGGACGGGTGAGTAACACGTGGGTAACCTGCCCATAAGACTGGGATAACTCCGGGAAACCGGGGCTAATACCGGATAACATTTTGAACCGCATGGTTCGAAATTGAAAGGCGGCTTCGGCTGTCACTT
>NZ_FWYG01000001.1:212500-215000 GCF_900176455.1 Bacillus sp. JKS001846 | reverse complement strand
AGACCGCCAGCTAAGGTCCCAAAGTGTGTATTAAGTGGAAAAGGATGTGGAGTTGCTTAGACAACTAGGATGTTGGCTTAGAAGCAGCCACCATTTAAAGAGTGCGTAATAGCTCACTAGTCGAGTGACTCTGCGCCGAAAATGTACCGGGGCTAAATACACCACCGAAGCTGCGGATTGATACCAATGGTATCAGTGGTAGGGGAGCGTTCTAAGGACAGTGAAGTCAGACCGTAAGGACTGGTGGAGTGCTTAGAAGTGAGAATGCCGGTATGAGTAGCGAAAGACGGGTGAGAATCCCGTCCACCGAATGCCTAAGGTTTCCTGAGGAAGGCTCGTCCGCTCAGGGTTAGTCAGGACCTAAGCCGAGGCCGACAGGCGTAGGCGATGGACAACAGGTTGATATTCCTGTACCACCTCTTTATCGTTTGAGCAATGGAGGGACGCAGAAGGATAGAAGAAGCGTGCGATTGGTTGTGCACGTCCAAGCAGTTAGGCTGATAAGTAGGCAAATCCGCTTATCGTGAAGGCTGAGCTGTGATGGGGAAGCTCCTTATGGAGCGAAGTCTTTGATTCCCCGCTGCCAAGAAAAGCTTCTAGCGAGATAAAAGGTGCCTGTACCGCAAACCGACACAGGTAGGCGAGGAGAGAATCCTAAGGTGTGCGAGAGAACTCTGGTTAAGGAACTCGGCAAAATGACCCCGTAACTTCGGGAGAAGGGGTGCTTTCTTAACGGAAAGCCGCAGTGAATAGGCCCAAGCGACTGTTTAGCAAAAACACAGCTCTCTGCGAAGCCGTAAGGCGAAGTATAGGGGGTGACACCTGCCCGGTGCTGGAAGGTTAAGGAGAGGGGTTAGCGTAAGCGAAGCTCTGAACTGAAGCCCCAGTAAACGGCGGCCGTAACTATAACGGTCCTAAGGTAGCGAAATTCCTTGTCGGGTAAGTTCCGACCCGCACGAAAGGTGTAACGATTTGGGCACTGTCTCAACCAGAGACTCGGTGAAATTATAGTACCTGTGAAGATGCAGGTTACCCGCGACAGGACGGAAAGACCCCGTGGAGCTTTACTGTAGCCTGATATTGAATTTTGGTACAGTTTGTACAGGATAGGCGGGAGCCATTGAAACCGGAGCGCTAGCTTCGGTGGAGGCGCTGGTGGGATACCGCCCTGACTGTATTGAAATTCTAACCTACGGGTCTTATCGACCCGGGAGACAGTGTCAGGTGGGCAGTTTGACTGGGGCGGTCGCCTCCTAAAGTGTAACGGAGGCGCCCAAAGGTTCCCTCAGAATGGTTGGAAATCATTCGTAGAGTGCAAAGGCATAAGGGAGCTTGACTGCGAGACCTACAAGTCGAGCAGGGACGAAAGTCGGGCTTAGTGATCCGGTGGTTCCGCATGGAAGGGCCATCGCTCAACGGATAAAAGCTACCCCGGGGATAACAGGCTTATCTCCCCCAAGAGTCCACATCGACGGGGAGGTTTGGCACCTCGATGTCGGCTCATCGCATCCTGGGGCTGTAGTCGGTCCCAAGGGTTGGGCTGTTCGCCCATTAAAGCGGTACGCGAGCTGGGTTCAGAACGTCGTGAGACAGTTCGGTCCCTATCCGTCGTGGGCGTAGGAAATTTGAGAGGAGCTGTCCTTAGTACGAGAGGACCGGGATGGACGCACCGCTGGTGTACCAGTTGTTCTGCCAAGGGCATAGCTGGGTAGCTATGTGCGGAAGGGATAAGTGCTGAAAGCATCTAAGCATGAAGCCCCCCTCAAGATGAGATTTCCCATAGCGTAAGCTAGTAAGATCCCTGAAAGATGATCAGGTTGATAGGTTCGAGGTGGAAGCATGGTGACATGTGGAGCTGACGAATACTAATAGATCGAGGACTTAACCATATAATATGAAGCAATGTTATCTAGTTTTGAAAGAATATAAAAAACTTGTTGACTTTAAAAGTTAAATGAGTTACAATGATTCTTGTCTTAAATGAATACAGTCTGGTAATGATGGCAGAGAGGCCACACCCGTTCCCATACCGAACACGGAAGTTAAGCTCTCTAGCGCCGATGGTAGTTGGGACCTTGTCCCTGTGAGAGTAGGACGTTGCCAGGCAATCCGGAGGATTAGCTCAGCTGGGAGAGCACCTGCCTTACAAGCAGGGGGTCGGCGGTTCGATCCCGTCATCCTCCACCATTTAGCCGACTTAGCTCAATTGGTAGAGCAACTGACTTGTAATCAGTAGGTTGGGGGTTCAAGTCCTCTAGTCGGCACCAGTTTTTATTGTAAGAGCCATTAGCTCAGTTGGTAGAGCATCTGACTTTTAATCAGAGGGTCGAAGGTTCGAGTCCTTCATGGCTCACCATTTTAATTAATATGCGGGTGTGGCGGAATTGGCAGACGCACTAGACTTAGGATCTAGCGCCTTTGGCGTGGGGGTTCGACTCCCTTCACCCGCACTTTTAATAAAATATCTCAAACATGTCTTGCGGAAGTAGTTCAGTGGTAG
>NZ_FWYG01000001.1:150000-207500 GCF_900176455.1 Bacillus sp. JKS001846 | reverse complement strand
AGTAAGATCCCTGAAAGATGATCAGGTTGATAGGTTCGAGGTGGAAGCATGGTGACATGTGGAGCTGACGAATACTAATAGATCGAGGACTTAACCATATAATATGTAGCAAATGTTATCTAGTTTTGAAGGAATATGCCTTCATAGTTTGGTGATGATGGCAGAGAGGTCACACCCGTTCCCATACCGAACACGGAAGTTAAGCTCTCTAGCGCCGATGGTAGTTGGGACCTTGTCCCTGTGAGAGTAGGACGTCGCCAAGCAACTAAACACGAGTCAAATGACTCGTGTTTTTTCGTGTTTTCTTTTATAATCCATAGTAATTAAAAAAATGTGCTTAAATAATTACTATTTTGATTAAATGCAGGGGAATGTGGCTAGGATAGTGAATAAGCAAAAGAGTTGCAAATTTTATTAATACGTATATAATTAAAGTCAAAGATAGTCAAAGTCAATAAAGGTGGCGGATAAATGAGAAATATATCTGATATCATTGAGCAATATCTAAAGCAAGTTATTGACTTAAGTAATAATAATGTGATTGAAATCAAAAGAAATGAGATTGCGGATCGATTCGAGTGCGTACCATCTCAAATCAATTATGTAATCAATACCCGTTTTACATTAGAAAGAGGATTTGTAGTAGAAAGTAAACGTGGTGGAGGAGGTTACATTCGCATTATAAAAGTCAAACTGCATGATGATATAGACATTATTGATCAAATGCTTCATATGATTGATCATAGCGTTGCACAAGGGAATGCAGAGAGTATGATTATACGTTTATTAGAAGAGGGAATCATAACAGGCCGTGAAGCAAAACTAATGTTAAGTGTACTAGATCGTTCTGTATTATCAATGGATATTCCTTCTCGAGATGAACTTAGGGCTCGAATATTATGCGCAATGTTAAGAACACTGAAATATAAATAAATACAGCTTTTGTAAAAGAATGATAATTAAGATAGGGCAGTTAAATATTGTAGAAGTTTTGAAAAAGAGCATGTACTTTTATCTAAATGGATTAAGGAAAGAGGACAATCTAGTAATGTATGAAAAGTATCATGAGGTAGATCGTTCCTGTTGTAAAGGTGGGGATATTGATGACTTGTCAAAACTGTAATATAAGACCAGCAACTTTACATTATACAAAAGTAATCAACGAGAAGAAGGCGGAAGTTCATCTTTGTGAGCAATGTGCAGAGCAAAGTGGCTATACGTCTTTCTTTCAATCATCACAGTCTAACTTTTCATTTCATGATGTATTTGCTGGTTTATTACACGGTGAATCAACAATGTTTGGAGAAGGAAAAAACGGGTTTTCAAATACAAATACAATAAGATGTCCAGGTTGTAAGATGACATACGAACATTTTACAAAGGTGGGACGCCTTGGTTGTGCTTCTTGTTACGATACATTTAAAGGACACTTAAACCCATTGTTAAAACGACTTCATGGTGGACATACAGAACATTGTGGAAAAATTCCGGAACGAATGGAAGGAAATATCCACTTAAAGAAAGAATTAGATGAACTAAAACTTATTCTGAAACAATATGTACAGAATGAGGAGTTTGAGAAAGCTGCTGAGGTAAGAGATGAAATTCGAGGGCTTGAAACTCAGCTTAGTGAGCATAGAGAGGGGGAGTAGTTCTATGTCACTGGACAAAATTATGAATGAAGCGATTAGTCCATGGATGAAGGGGGATGGCCCTGATTCTGATATTGTTTTAAGTAGTCGAATTCGTTTGGCTCGTAATTTTAAGCAATATCAATTTTCTACTATGCAAAACGAAGAGGAAGCTCAAAAGGTTCAAGAATTATTTAAAAAGAAATTTATAAATAAAGCGGTAGAGCCCTTTGGGAAGTTTGGACTATTAAAAATGAATGAATTAACGCCTCTTCAAAGGAGAGTTTTAGTCGAAAAGCATTTAATTAGTCCAAATCTAGCAGGGACTGAATATGGAGCATGTCTGTTATCAGAAAGCGAACACATTAGTGTGATGCTTAATGAGGAAGACCACATTAGGATTCAGTGCCTATTTCCAGGACTACAGTTATCAAAGGCGCTTCAAAGCGCCAATCAAATAGATAATTGGATTGAGAAAGAGGTTGAATATGCTTTTGATGAATCACTTGGATATATTACGAGTTGTCCTACTAACGTTGGTACAGGATTAAGAGCTTCTGTAATGATTCATTTACCAGGGCTGGTTTTAACAAAAAGAATTAGCCGTATTATACAAGTAATTCAAAAATTAGGTTTAGTAGTAAGAGGAATATACGGTGAAGGTAGCGAAGCGTTAGGTAATATATTTCAAGTATCAAATCAAATGACGCTAGGGAAATCCGAAGAAGATATTATTGCAGATTTAAAGAGTGTCATGCAGCAAATTATACAACAAGAAAAATTGGCCAGAGAATTAATTGTACAAAATTCGAGTATTGAGCTTGAAGATAAGGTTTATCGTTCTTACGGTATACTAGCAAATAGTCGTTTAATTCAATCTGCAGAAGCGGCAACTTGCTTATCGGATGTACGACTTGGTATTGATCTAGGATATATAAAAGGTATATCGAGAAATATTTTGACTGAGCTAATGGTTCTTACGCAACCAGGTATTTTACAACAATACGCAGGAGGACCTTTAGGACCAGAAGAAAGAGATTATCGAAGAGCAACCTTAATCCGTGAGCGATTACGTATTGAAAAAAACTAAGCGCAAGTAGGAGGCGATTTCTATGATGTTTGGAAGATTTACAGAAAGAGCACAGAAAGTATTAGCTTTATCTCAAGAGGAAGCAATTCGCATTGGGCATAATAATATTGGAACAGAACATATTTTACTTGGGCTTGTACGCGAAGGTGAAGGAATTGCAGCAAAAGCGTTAATTGCTCTTGGATTGAGCCCGGAGAAAGTGCAAAAAGAGGTAGAAGCGTTAATTGGACGTGGAACAGAAGCTTCTCAAACTGTACATTATACACCTCGTGCTAAAAAAGTTATTGAATTGTCTATGGATGAAGCGCGTAAGCTAGGACATTCTTACGTTGGAACAGAACATATTTTACTTGGCTTAATCCGTGAAGGTGAAGGTGTAGCGGCACGTGTTTTAAATAATTTAGGCGTCAGCCTTAACAAAGCAAGACAACAAGTGTTACAACTTCTTGGAAGTAACGAGGCAAGTTCAGGTCACCAAGGTGGTTCATCGACAAATGCCAATACACCGACACTAGACAGTTTAGCGCGCGACTTAACAGTTGTTGCACGTGAGAATCGTTTGGATCCTGTTATTGGACGTAGTAAAGAAATTCAACGTGTAATTGAAGTGTTAAGCCGTAGAACAAAAAACAATCCAGTGTTAATTGGAGAGCCTGGTGTAGGTAAAACAGCAATTGCTGAAGGGTTAGCACAGCAAATCGTAAATAATGAAGTTCCTGAAACGTTAAGAGATAAGCGTGTTATGACACTAGATATGGGAACAGTGGTAGCTGGGACGAAATATCGTGGTGAGTTTGAAGATCGTTTAAAGAAAGTAATGGATGAAATACGTCAAGCAGGGAATATTATTCTATTTATTGATGAACTTCATACATTAATCGGTGCAGGTGGAGCAGAAGGTGCAATCGATGCATCAAATATTTTAAAACCATCTTTAGCACGCGGAGAATTACAATGTATTGGTGCGACAACTTTAGATGAGTATCGTAAATATATTGAAAAGGATGCAGCTTTAGAGAGACGTTTCCAGCCAATTCATGTTGATGAGCCGAGTCTAGAAGAATCAACTCAAATCTTGAAAGGTTTACGCGATCGTTATGAGGCCCATCACCGTGTGTCTATTACAGATGATGCAATTGATGCAGCTGTGAAACTTTCCGATCGTTATATTACGGATCGTTTCTTACCAGATAAAGCAATTGATTTAATTGATGAAGCTGCTTCAAAGGTTCGCTTACGTTCTTATACAACACCACCAAACTTAAAAGAGCTTGAAGTGAATCTTGAGGAAATTCGAAAAGAAAAAGATGCGGCTGTACAAAGTCAAGAGTTTGAAAAGGCTGCTTCCTTACGTGATATGGAACAACGCTTACGTGAGAAATTGGAAGATACAAAGCGTCAGTGGAAAGAACAACAAGGAAAAGAAAATTCAGAGGTTACGGTAGAAGATATTGCAAATGTCGTTTCTACATGGACACGTATCCCTGTTTCTAAACTTGCACAAACAGAGACTGATAAATTATTAAACTTAGAATCCATTCTTCATGATCGTGTCATCGGCCAGGATGAAGCGGTAGTGGCTGTAGCGAAAGCTGTTCGTCGTGCAAGAGCAGGACTGAAAGATCCGAAACGTCCAATTGGTTCATTTATTTTCTTAGGACCAACAGGTGTAGGTAAAACAGAATTAGCAAGAGCATTGGCAGAATCTATGTTCGGTGATGAGGATGCAATGATTCGCATTGATATGTCTGAGTATATGGAGAAACATTCAACTTCTCGCTTAGTTGGTTCTCCTCCAGGATATGTTGGGTATGAAGAAGGCGGACAATTAACAGAGAAGGTTCGTCGTAAGCCGTATTCAGTTGTCCTATTAGATGAAGTAGAGAAGGCGCATCCTGATGTATTTAATATTTTACTACAGGTATTGGAAGATGGTCGTTTAACTGATTCTAAAGGACGTACAGTTGACTTCCGTAATACGATTGTTATTATGACGTCTAACGTTGGTGCTGAGGCGTTAAAACGTAACAAACATCTTGGATTTAACGTACAAGATGAAAGTCGTGATTATTCGGATATGAAAGGTAAAGTAATGGATGAGCTGAAAAAGGCATTTCGTCCAGAATTCTTAAACCGTATTGATGAAATTATCGTATTCCATATGCTTGAGAAAAAACATATTCAAGAAATTGTGACTCTTATGGTAAATCAGTTAGTGAATCGCTTAAAAGAACAAGAAATTGAATTGCAATTAACAGAAGGGGCGATTGCAGCTATTGCTGATAAAGGGTTTGATCGTGAATATGGTGCTCGTCCACTACGTAGAGCAATTCAGAAGCATGTAGAAGATAGACTATCGGAAGAACTTTTAAAAGGTGCTATTGAGAAAGGACAAAAAGTTATCTTTGATGTAGAAGGGGAAACATTTGTCATTCATAGTGCTGAAAAGGTAAAATAAGTATAGACAAACTAAGAGGGCTACGAGATAGCCCTCTTTCTTGTACGAGAAGGTCAAATGTTTATAGATGAAAGCGAAGTGAAATATAAAAAGATATGGCTAAAAAGAAAACAAAATTCACATGTCAAGAGTGTGGTTATCAATCACCAAAATATATGGGTAAATGTCCAGGGTGTGGTCAATGGAATTCGCTTGTTGAAGAGATGGAACCCGTTGTATCATCCAGACGCCTAAATTATGCAAATGCAATTCAAACAGAAGTAACAAAACCAAGACGTCTTACAGAAGTAGAAACAAAGTCTGAGGCACGTATTGAAACAAAATTTCAGGAGTTTAACCGTGTACTAGGTGGCGGAATTGTAGATGGATCTTTAGTACTTATTGGTGGGGACCCTGGGATTGGAAAATCAACGTTATTATTACAGATTTCCTCGCAATTAGCAGATGCTTCATATGATGTATTGTATATATCAGGTGAGGAGTCAGCAAAGCAGATTAAACTTCGTGCAGATCGTTTACATGTAAATGGTAGTAATCTATTTGTTGTATCAGAGACAGATTTACAGCGTATTGCAACACATATTGAAGAGATGAATCCTGCTTTTGTTGTTATTGATTCTATTCAAACGATACATTTACCTGAGGTGACATCAGCTCCTGGTAGCGTGGCGCAAGTACGTGAATGTACAGCAGAATTAATGAAACTTGCAAAAACAAAGGGAATCCCAATTTTCATCGTAGGACATGTGACAAAAGAAGGTGCAATTGCGGGGCCGCGTATGTTAGAACATATGGTCGATGCAGTTCTTTACTTTGAAGGAGATCGACACCATACATATCGTATTTTACGAGCTGTAAAGAATCGTTTTGGTTCTACGAATGAAATGGGTATCTTTGAAATGAAAGAACTTGGCCTTGCAGAAGTCTTAAATCCTTCTGAAATTTTCCTTGAGGAAAGACCAGTTGGAGTTGCAGGTTCAACAGTAGTTGCCTCAATGGAAGGAACAAGACCAGTTTTAGTAGAAATACAGGCATTAATTTCCCCTACTAGTTTTGGAAATCCTCGAAGAATGGCGACAGGAATTGATCATAATCGTGTCTCGCTTATTATGGCGGTACTAGAGAAAAGAACAGGTTTACTATTACAAAATCAAGATGCGTATTTAAAAGTAGCTGGTGGTTTGAAATTAGATGAACCGGCAATTGATTTAGCTGTTGCCTTAAGTATAGCTTCAAGTTTTAGAGATAAATCTACGGCACCAACTGATGCGGTAATAGGAGAAGTTGGATTAACTGGAGAAATAAGAAGAGTATCAAGAATCGAACAACGTGTACAAGAAGCAGCTAAATTAGGATTTCAACGTGCTATCATTCCTAGAAAAAATTTAGGGGGGTGGACAATTCCAGAGGGGATTGAGGTTGTAGGTGTTTCTAATTTAGGAGAAGCGCTTCGTTTGACATTAGGAGGCTAGGCTATGGAAGAAAATAAGCAACGTGTCAAAAGTATAATTAATATTTTACAGCTCGTGGCCCCGGGAACACCACTGCGCGAAGGGATAGATAATGTACTTCGTGCACAAACAGGGGGACTAATTGTTCTTGGGTATAATGAGCAGATTAAAAGCATTGTTGATGGTGGTTTTCATATTAATTGCGCATTCTCTCCTGCTAGTTTATATGAATTAGCAAAAATGGATGGAGCACTTATTTTAAATGAAACTGGAAGTAAAATTTTAATTGCAAACGCACAGTTAGTTCCGGATTCATCTATTGATTCTATTGAAACAGGTATGCGTCACCGAACAGCAGAGCGTGTAGCAAAGCAGACGGGCAGCCTTGTTGTGGCCATTTCACAAAGACGTAATGTAATTACGCTATATCAAGGGAACTTACGTTATACACTAAAAGATATAGGTGTCATTTTAACGAAGGCAAATCAAGCAATTCAAACGCTAGAAAAATATAAGGCTGTATGGAATGACGGCATTACGAATTTGGGTATTCTAGAATTTGAAGAGGTCGTTACAATGTCCGAGGTGGTTCACGTTTTACATAGTGTTGAAATGGTGCTGCGTATAAAAAATGAAATATTGAGCTATATTCATGAGCTAGGAACAGAAGGTAGGTTAATTCGTTTACAGCTTACAGAATTACTAGCTGATTTAGAGGCAGAGGCAGCATTGTTAATTAAAGATTATCACCAGGAGAAAACACAAGACCATCATCAAATCTTGAAAAAGTTACAAGATCTTGCAAATACACAACTTTTAGAGGATAGTGATTTAGTTAAATTACTTGGGTATCCAGGACAAACAAGTTTAGAAGAAAGTGTGACACCTAGAGGGTACCGAATCACAAGCAAGATTTCTCGTGTTCCGCCACTTATTATCGAGAATTTAATTAATCGATTTAAAACATTGCAAGGTGTTTGCCGAGCAACTATTAATGAATTGGATGATGTGGAAGGAATTGGAGAAGTGAGAGCGAAGAAAATACGAGAAGGTCTAAAAAGAATTCAAGAGCATCTCTATATGAGTAGACACAATTAAGAATATTACATTGATTCTATAATATAACGACACTAGAACATTTTTGGTATATGATATGATATATTGGTAAATAAAACTATTTACAAAAAAACACGTCCGCTTTTGCATTCGGCGTTTTGATTAGCGAAACAATGGTTAATAATGAGTAGGAGGTGGTTGGATGTTAAAACGGATTGTACAGCTCTTCTTTTTAGTGATCGGGGGAGCGTTAGGGATTTACTTAATCCCAAAAATTATTAATGTATTAGATATCGGTGCGGTTCCTTTGTTGGAAGGATCGTATGTTCGTGCAATTATTGGTGCAATTATTTTATTTTTAACAACATTTTGGCTTGTAGATTATATTGTTCAACTTATTAAGCATATTGAAGAGGCTCTTGTAAAGGCGCCTGTAGCAGATGTTTTATTTGGTACATTAGGATTAATCTCTGGTCTTATTGTTGCATATTTAATTTTGATACCAATTCGTGAATTTACAATTCCAGTTATTAGTACGGTGTTGCAAGTGTTCTTCACCCTTTTACTTGGATATTTAGGATTCCAAGTAGGATTTAAAAAGAGGAATGAATTGCTAGGATTATTTACATTACCCCAACGCGGAGGTAAGAAGAAAAACAATAGTGAGAATGAAGAGGTAGAGGTCGAAGCAGAAAAATCTACGACTCATTGGAAAATTCTCGATACGAGTGTAATTATTGACGGACGTATTGCAGATATTTGCCAAACAAAGTTTTTAGAAGGAACAATTGTCATTCCGCAATTCGTATTAGAAGAGCTTCAGCATATTGCCGATTCTTCAGATGCTTTAAAGCGTAATCGTGGCCGCAGAGGGCTAGACATTTTAAATCGTATTCAAAAGGAGATGCCAATTCCGGTAGAAATTTATGAAGGCGATTTCGATGATATCCAAGAAGTAGATAGCAAGCTTGTAAAGTTGGCAAAAATCACTGGTGGAACTGTAGTAACAAACGATTTCAATTTAAACAAAGTTTCTGAATTACAAGGGGTTACGGTGTTAAACATTAATGATTTAGCTAATGCGATTAAACCAGTCGTACTCCCTGGTGAAGAATTAAGTGTTTATGTTGTGAAAGATGGTAAAGAACAAAATCAAGGTGTTGCATACTTAGATGATGGTACGATGATTGTAGTAGAAGATGGTAGAGAGTATGTGGGTTCACAACTTGACGTACTTGTTACTAGCGTATTACAAACATCGGCTGGTCGTATGATTTTTGCAAAACGTAAATTGCTAGAAAAAGCATTATAAGTAGAGGATTATTAATATGTATACATTAATTATTCCGGCAGCGGGCCAAGGAAAACGAATGGGTGCTGGTAAAAATAAGTTATTTTTACTTATAGATGAAGTACCAATTATTGTGCACACATTGCGTGCTTTTGAAAAAGATAAAGCGTGCAAAAGTATTATTATGGCAATTAACGAAGAAGAACGCCCGTATTTTGAAGAGTTAATGCAGAAGTACCAGATTGAAAAGCACGTACAATTTATTCAGGGTGGAGCCGAAAGACAAGATAGCGTATATAACGCACTTCAGTATGCGAGTGGTGTCGAATATGTTCTTGTGCATGACGGGGCGCGCCCGTTCGTAACGAATAAAGTGATTCGCGATGTATTAATTGCAGCAGAAAAATATGGAGCTTCCATTTGTGCAGTGCCAGTAAAAGATACTGTTAAGAAAGTAGAGCAGGGTGTTGTTGTAGAAACGGTAGAGCGATCTCAACTTAACGCTGTACAAACACCACAAGGATTCTCTGTTTCTCTTTTGCTAGAAGCTCATAGAAGCGCAAAGCAAAGTTGTTTTCTTGGCACAGATGATGCAAGTCTCGTAGAACGTGTTGGGAAGCAAGTAGGTGTAGTAGAGGGGAGTTACTATAATATTAAAGTGACGACTCCGGAAGATCTATTAATTGCTGAAAGTTTCCTACGTGTTCAGAAGAAATAACGTTGATGATGTGTTAATAAAGAAAAGCTCGGCAACAGCCGGGCTTTTCTTTATAAGGATAGCGATATAATATAGAGTCATAAAGCTCAGTAGTTTAGCTTAAGGAGGAAGTAAGGATGTTTCGAATTGGACAAGGTTTTGATGTACATGAATTTGCGGAAGGGCGCCCGTTGATTATTGGTGGAATTACAATTCCACACGAGAAAGGATTAATCGGTCATTCAGATGCAGATGTATTGTTACATACGATTGCTGATGCATGTTTAGGTGCGATTGCAGCAGGAGATATCGGAAAGCACTTTCCTGATACAGACCCAGCTTTTAAAGATGCAGATTCAGCTGTATTGTTACAAAAAGTTTGGGAATTTGTGCGTGAACAAGGTTACGAGTTAGGAAATTTAGATTGTACAATTATTGCTCAACAACCAAAAATGGCACCACATATTGAGAGCATGCGTAAGCGCATTAGTGAACTGTTAGAAACGTCTATCGATAACATTAATGTAAAGGCAACAACAACAGAAAAATTAGGATTTACAGGTAGAGAAGAAGGGATTGCTTCTCAAGCGGTTGTTTTATTACAGAAAAAATAATGGTTTTTAATTCGTAAGATGGATAATCACATTTTTTTGGTGTACAATTATAGAATGTGTTGACATTAAGGATGGAAGGTGTACCAATTATGGAAAAGCAAGTGAGAGTACGCTACGCGCCAAGTCCAACAGGACACTTACATATCGGAAATGCGCGTACGGCATTATTTAATTATTTATTTGCTCGTCATTTAGATGGCAAATTTATTATTCGTATTGAAGATACTGATGTAAAACGTAACGTGGCTGGTGGAGAAGAAAGCCAATTAAAATACTTGAAATGGCTCGGTATGGACTGGGATGAAGGTGTTGATGTTGGTGGTGAATTTGGACCATATCGCCAAACAGAGCGTTTAGATATTTATAAAAAATTATATGAAGATTTATTAGAGCGTGGTCTAGCTTATAAATGTTATATGACAGAAGAAGAGCTAGAAGCAGAGCGTGAAGGACAAATCGCTCGCGGTGAAACACCTCGTTACGCAGGTAACCACCGTGAATTAACTGAAGAACAAGTGAAAGAATTTGAAGCTGAGGGACGTATTCCAAGTATTCGTTTCCGTGTACCAGCTGATCGTGACTACACATTCAAAGATATTGTAAAAGATGAAGTTGCGTTCCATTCAAATGATTTCGGTGATTTTGTTATTGTGAAAAAAGATGGAATTCCAACTTATAACTTTGCAGTAGCAGTAGATGATCATCTAATGGAAATTACACATGTACTTCGTGGTGATGATCATATTTCAAATACACCGAAACAAATGATGATTTATGAAGCTTTCGGCTGGGATATTCCACAATTCGGTCATATGACTCTAATTGTTAATGAAAGTCGTAAAAAGTTAAGTAAGCGTGATGAATCTATTATTCAATTTATTGAGCAATATAAAGAGCTTGGGTATCTTCCAGAAGCAATCTTTAACTTTATTGCACTACTAGGTTGGTCTCCGGTAGGAGAAGAAGAAATCTTCTCTAAAGATGAGTTTATCAAAATGTTCGATGCAGCTCGTTTATCAAAATCACCTGCATTATTTGATTCTCAAAAACTAAAATGGATGAACAACCAGTATATGAAAAAGCAAGATTTAGATACGGTTGTAGAGTTAAGCTTACCGCATTTAGTGAAAGCTGGACGTGTGGGAGAAACTTTAAGCGAACAAGACCAAGCTTGGATTCGTGATGTAATTGCTTTATACCATGAACAAATGAGTTTTGGAGCTGAAATTGTAGAGCTTTCTGAAATGTTCTTTAAAGATCATGTTGATTATGAAGAAGAAGGACAAGAAGTATTAAATGGTGAACAAGTACCTGAAGTACTTCGTGCATTTTCTGGTCAAATAGAAGCTCTAGAGGCAATGGAGCCAGCAGCAATTAAGGCAGCGATTAAAGCAGTTCAAAAGGAAACAGGACATAAAGGTAAAAATTTATTTATGCCAATCCGTGTTGCAACTACAGGACAAACGCATGGTCCAGAGCTTCCGAATGCTATTGCACTTCTTGGAAAAGAAAAAGTTTTAAATCGTCTTCAAAAAGTAATTGGTTAACATTTTCTAGGTTTAGAAATATAATAAGTATACCTAAAACCTAATAAGGAAAAGCGACGAGAAGGAGAAGTAGAAAATCAGGCTTTTTACAGAGAGAACCACCTTTAGGCTGGGAGTGGTTTATAAGCGGATTTTTGAAATGCCCCTTCGAGTCTTCTGCTGAACAGCGAATTGCTTCGTGGGATGTCTTAGGCCGCAAAGTAAGCAGAAGCGGTGTACACCGTTATCATGGATGAGTTTGAGGCTTTTTTAAGCCTAAACAGAGTGGAACCGCGCTTAAAAGGCGTCTCTGTCAATATGACAGAGACGCCTTTTTTTTATACCGTGTAAATAGGTATGAATATAGAATTTATCTCCTTATATAAAGAATTAGGGGAGAAGTGATGAGTTAGGGGAGTTAGTTCGTTCGACAAAAAAGCAGCCCATAAAGGGGAGGGAACACCGATGTTTAAGAGGCTTCGGGAAGATATTGAAGTCGTTTTTGAACAGGATCCAGCGGCAAGAGGTTATTTCGAAGTCATTTTAACTTACTCTGGATTACATGCAGTTTGGGCCCATCGAATTGCACATGCTTTTTATAAAAGAAATTTTTTCTTTCTTGCACGTTTTGTTTCACAAGTGAGCCGCTTTTTTACTGGCATTGAGATCCATCCAGGAGCAACTATTGGTCGACGCTTTTTTATAGATCATGGAATGGGAGTTGTAATTGGAGAAACTTGTGAAATTGGTGATAATGTAACGATTTATCAAGGGGTTACATTAGGTGGTACAGGAAAAGAAAAAGGGAAGAGGCACCCAACAATTCAGGATAATGTATTAATTGCGACGGGTGCTAAAGTTCTTGGGTCTATTACTGTGGGAGAGAATTCTAAAATCGGAGCAGGGTCTGTCGTATTAAAAGAAGTTCCTGCACATTCTACAGTTGTAGGTATACCTGGCCGTGTCGTTATTCAAAATGGAGTAAAGATTGGTCAAGAATTAAATCACTCTGACCTTCCAGATCCGATTTTTGATAAATTAAAGGCTATGGAAGTAGAACTTGATAAATTGAAGAAACAATTGGAATTAAAGGTAGAAAGGAAGGATAAAAATGACTATTCACATTTATAATACGTTAACACGTCAAAAAGAAGAGTTTGTTCCATTAGAAGAAAATAAGGTAAAGATGTATGTATGCGGACCTACAGTTTATAACTACATTCATATTGGGAATGCAAGACCTCCTATGGTATTCGATACAGTGCGTCGTTATTTAGAATACAAAGGATACGATGTGCAATATGTATCTAACTTTACGGACGTAGATGATAAATTAATTAAAGCGGCAAATGAATTAGGTGAAGATGTACCAACGATTGCTGATCGTTTTGTTGAAGCGTACTTTGAAGATGTAACAGCACTAGGTTGCAAACACGCAACAGTTCATCCTCGTGTAACAGAAAATATGGATATCATTATTGAATTTATTCAAGAACTTGTGAATAAAGGGTATGCATATGAATCAGAGGGTGATGTGTACTTTAAGACGAAGGAATTCGAAGGTTACGGTAAATTATCACATCAACCAATCGCAGATTTACGTCACGGTGCTCGTATTGAGGTAGGGGAAAAGAAACAAGACCCTCTTGATTTTGCTTTATGGAAAGCTGCGAAAGAAGGAGAAATCTTCTGGGAAAGCCCTTGGGGGCAAGGACGTCCAGGATGGCATATTGAATGCTCAGCAATGGCGCGTAAGTATTTAGGGGATACAATTGACATTCATGCTGGTGGGCAAGACTTGGCGTTCCCGCATCATGAAAATGAAATTGCGCAGTCAGAGGCATTGACTGGAAAAACGTTTGCACGTTACTGGATGCATAATGGATATATTAATATTAACAATGAGAAGATGTCTAAATCGCTGGGTAACTTTATTTTAGTTCACGATATTATTAAGCAATACGACCCGCAGTTAATTAGATTCTTTATGTTATCAGTACACTATCGTCACCCGATTAACTTTAGTGAAGAGTTATTACAAAGTACGAATAATGGACTGGAAAGAATTAAAACAGCTTATGGAAACTTAAAGCATCGTATGGAGAGTAGTACGGATTTAACGGACCATAATGAGAAATGGTTAGCTGAAATAGAGAAATTCCAGACTGCATTTGAAGAGGCAATGAATGATGACTTTAACACTGCAAATGCAATTACCGAATTATACAACGTAGCAAATCATGCAAATCAATATTTACTTGAAGAGCATACATCTAAAGTTGTGATTGAAGCATACGTAAAACAACTGGAAACGTTATTTGATATTTTAGGATTAGAATTATCAAAAGAAGAATTACTGGATGAAGAAATTGAAGAGCTTATCCAAAAGCGCATTGAAGCTCGTAAAAATCGCGATTTCGCATTGTCTGATCAAATTCGTGACGATTTAAAAGAACGTAATATTATTTTAGAAGATACCGCTCAAGGTACAAGATGGAAAAGAGGATAAGGATGATTGATGCAAAGCAATTAAACAGCTTGGCGTTAGCGTATATGGGTGATGCGGTATATGAACAATATATCCGCTATCACCTCCTTCAAAAAGGAAAAGTTCGCCCTAATCAATTACATCGCTTAGGGACGAGCTTTGTTTCAGCAAAAGCACAGGCGAAAGTTGTTTATCATTTATTAGAGACGGCATTTTTGACAGAGGAAGAAGAGGCGGTATTAAGAAGAGGGCGTAATGCAAATTCAGGTACAGTTCCGAAAAATACGGATGTACAAACATATCGACATAGTACAGCCTTTGAAGCACTAATTGGTTATCATCATTTATTAAATAATCGTGAAAGATTAGACGAAATTGTATATAAGGCAATTGCAGTTTTAGAAGAAAAGGAAGGGGGCACATCATCATGACTAGTGAATATATTATCGGACGTAACCCTGTAATTGAAGCGTTAAGATCAGGGAGAGATATTAATAAAATTTGGATCGCAGAAGGTGCTGCCAAAGGACAAGTACAAATTGTACTAGCGTTAGCGAAAGAAAATAAGATTATTTTACAACATGCACCAAAGAAAAAGTTAGATCAATTAGTTGAGGGTAATCATCAAGGTGTAATTGCTCAAGTAGCTGCATATCAGTATGCAGAGTTAGAAGATTTATTCAAAGTGGCAGAAAAACGTAATGAAGATCCGTTCTTCTTGATTTTAGATGAGATTGAAGATCCGCATAATCTAGGTTCTATTATGCGTACTGCTGATGCAACAGGAGCTCATGGAATTATTATTCCGAAGAGAAGAGCTGTGGGACTTACCGCATCAGTTGCGAAAGCATCAACAGGAGCGATTGAATACATTCCTGTTGCGCGCGTAACAAACTTATCTCGTACAATTGATGAATTAAAAGAGCGTGGACTTTGGATTGCTGGTACAGATGCCAAAGGGAAAACGGATTACCGTAATTTAGATGGTACAATGCCGATTGGATTAGTAATTGGTAGTGAAGGAAAAGGTATGAGTCGTATTATTGGTGAAAAGTGTGATTTCTTAATCACTCTACCGATGGTTGGTAAAGTTACATCCTTAAATGCTTCAGTAGCCGCAAGTTTGTTAATGTATGAGGTATATCGTAAACGTCACGAAATTGGTAAATAAAAAATGAACGATATTTTAATCGTTGACGGCTACAACATTATCGGAGCTTGGGGAGATTTGAAGAAACTGCGGGATGTAGATTTACAATCATCAAGAGATGCGCTTATTGATAAGATGGCGGATTATCAAGGTTATACAGGCACAAAAGTGATGATAGTCTTTGATGCCTATACAGTCCATGGTATTGAAAAAAAGATGAAACAATCTCGTGTAGAAGTAATATTCACACGAAAGAATCAAACTGCAGACGAAAAGATAGAGCAACTTGCGATAGAGCTTAGAAATATAAATACACAAATATATGTTGCGACTTCTGATTATACAGAACAATGGGTTATATTTGGGCAAGGTGCCCTTCGAAAATCTGCGCGTGAATTAGAGTTGGAAGTACAAGCGATGGAACAACAAGTAAGAAGGCGTACAAAAGACACGAAAGAACAGCAGCCCGCCATGCGAAAGATATTTAGTAAGGATATTACAGAAAAATTAGAAAAATTAAGAAGAGGAGAGCGTTGAAGCATTGACGCTCTTTATCTTTTTACTGTATAATATTGCTAAATAAATAGCGGTCGGAGGGATCAAGGTGGAAGCAGGCTTCGTAAGTATAGGCGACGTTACATTTCGTGATTTAGAGGATGAGGCAATCGTTGAGTTAGTTCGAAAAGGTAATACTGACGCTCTAGAATATTTAATTCACAAGTATAAGAACTTTGTTCGTGCGAAATCAAGATCTTACTTTTTAGTGGGTGCCGATCGAGAAGACATTGTTCAAGAAGGTATGATAGGGTTGTTTAAAGCAATTCGTGATTATAAAGAGGACAAGCTGTCTTCATTCAAAGCATTTGCTGAACTATGTATCACTCGACAAATTATTACCGCTATTAAAACGGCAACAAGACAAAAACATATTCCTTTAAATTCGTATGTGTCTTTAGATAAGCCGATTTACGATGAGGAATCTGATCGAACGTTATTGGATATTATTTCTGAAGCGAAGGTGACTGATCCTGAAGAGATGATCATTAGCCAGGAAGAATATACAGACATAGAATCAAAAATATCTGAATTATTAAGCGATTTAGAAAGGAAAGTGCTTTCTTTATATTTAGATGGTCGTTCTTATCAAGAGATTTCAGAACAGTTAAACAGGCATGTGAAATCTATTGATAACGCTTTACAAAGAGTAAAGAGGAAATTGGAACGATATATGGAAATGAGAGAAAGTACAACTTTAAATTCATAAGAAGTAACAAGTGCTGCAGGTGTAAAATAAATCACCTGTTTTCTTTTGTAGAGAGTACAAAATGCATGTCATTGACATTGTCTTTTATTGTATGATACATTTTTAGGGACATAATGTTACAAGGTTGGTGTAACTAATGAGGAAAAAAGTTGTACTCTCATGTGAAGAGTGTAAAAATCGAAACTACTCTACTATGAAAGATACGAGCTCAATAGAGCGACTTGAAATAAAAAAGTTTTGTAAAACATGCAATCAGCATACAGTTCACAAGGAAACAAAATAAATAATTGAAATAATACACTGGAGGTCCCGCAGATGCGTTTAACGAACTTTTTCGGCGATGTAGGTCGCGAAATGAAAAAAGTAAGTTGGCCTAAAAAAGATGAATTACTCCGCTCAACAGCGACTGTTGTTGCTACAGTTGTGTTCTTTGCGATTTTCTTCGCAGTAGTTGATATGGGCATTTCTTCTTTAATTCGGTTAATTCTTGGTTAATTCTTGAATAAGAAGCACTTATCCATGATATAATGTTATTTATAAGAACTGTGTAAAAGCCCGGTGAACGGGTTTTTTCATTTGCGCAAAAAAATGTACGTCAGGGAGGGAAGGACGCTCGTCCTAAATGAATGGAAAAAAGTTGGTATGTTGTCCATACTTATTCTGGATATGAAAATAAAGTAAAAGCAAACCTAGAGAAACGTGTAGAATCAATGGGTATGCAAGATAAAATTTTCCGTGTTGTTGTCCCGGAAGAAGTAGAAGTAGAAATGAAAAACGGAAAAGAAAAATTAATGAAAAGAAAAGTGTTCCCAGGTTATGTATTAGTAGAATTAATCATGACTGATGACTCTTGGTATGTTGTACGTAACACGCCGGGTGTAACTGGGTTCGTTGGTTCTTCTGGTTCTGGATCTAAACCATCACCTCTATTAGAAGAGGAAGTTGTTACCATTATGAAACATATGGGAATGGACAACGAAGTGGTTGATTTCGACTTTGAACTTCATGAGACAGTACGTGTAAATGAGGGGCCATTCGCAGATTATACAGGTGCTATTGAAGAAATTGATGTGGAGAAGAAAAAGGTTAGCGTGCTTGTGGATATGTTTGGTCGCGAGACTCCAGTTGAACTTGACTTCCATCAAATTGAAAAATTATAAAATGAAACTTGAAATGAATTGTAAAAAGTGATAATATCTTTTAAGTCAGTACGTCTTCGTTATCGGAGACGTTTTTTGAAAGATTTTATCCTTACAGATAAAATATGACGTGGGAGGGCAAATCACTGTCCAATTGACCACATCACGGACTTAAGGAGGTGTGTCTCGTGGCTAAAAAGGTAATTAAAATGGTAAAGCTTCAAATTCCTGCAGGTAAAGCTAACCCAGCTCCACCAGTTGGTCCAGCATTAGGACAAGCAGGTGTTAACATCATGGGCTTCTGTAAAGAGTTTAACGCTCGTACAGCAGATCAAGCTGGTCTTATCATCCCTGTTGAAATTACGGTATTTGAGGACCGTTCATTCACTTTCATTACTAAAACTCCTCCTGCTGCTGTTCTTCTTAAGAAAGTAGCTGGTATTGAGTCTGGTTCTGGTGAACCAAACCGTAATAAAGTGGCAACTGTTAAGCGTGATAAAGTACGCGAAATCGCTGAAACTAAAATGCCTGACCTAAACGCTGCTAGCGTAGAAGCTGCAATGCGTATGGTTGAAGGTACTGCACGCAGTATGGGCATCGTTATCGAAGACTAATTCGATTTGTTTTTAAAAAAGGTTGCGGGTCTGGAATTCCAATTCGCAACCTTTATTATCGTAAATGATTATCGTTTTTAAATAAATGGATGGCGCTCATCCTCAGGTTATACCTGAAAACAGGCGTAAACGTGGGAGGTTATTCCGCTAAAACCACATTCGAGGAGGAAATAAAAATGGCTAAAAGAGGTAAAAAGTACGTAGAAGCTGCAAAGCTTGTTGATCGTGCAGCTGCTTACTCTGCAACAGAAGCAGTAGAATTAGTAAAGAAAACAAACACAGCTAAATTTGATGCAACTGTAGAAGCTGCATTCCGTTTAGGTGTTGACCCTAAGAAAGCTGACCAACAAATCCGTGGTGCAGTTGTTCTTCCACACGGTACTGGTAAAGTACAACGTGTATTAGTATTTGCTAAAGGTGAAAAAGCTAAAGAAGCTGAAGCTGCTGGAGCTGACTTCGTAGGCGATACTGATTACATCGGTAAAATCCAACAAGGTTGGTTCGATTTCGATGTAGTAGTAGCAACTCCTGACATGATGGGTGAAGTTGGTAAACTTGGTCGCGTATTAGGACCTAAAGGTTTAATGCCAAACCCTAAAACTGGAACAGTTACTTTCGATGTAACTAAAGCTGTTAACGAAATCAAAGCTGGTAAAGTTGAATACCGCGTTGATAAAGCTGGTAACATCCACGTTCCAATCGGTAAAGTATCTTTCGAAGATGCTAAATTAGTAGAAAACTTCAAAACAATTGCTGACACTTTACAAAAAGTTAAGCCAGCTGCTGCAAAAGGTACTTACATGAAGAACGTAACAGTTGCTTCTACAATGGGACCTGGCGTACGTGTAGACGTTTCTACATTAGCGTAAATTTTGGAAGTTGACTTCATAAAGAAGTTTTAATATAATCATTTATGTTGTGAATTTAATTAGTGTACCGTAGACAGTAGGTGTCAATAGACTTAATTTCCTACCTAGGTGTTAATATACGAAGCGGAATCTTTTTTCTGTGACTATATGCCTCTATGTCTACAAGTTGGGCATGGAGGTTTTTAGTGCACTTTCGGTACATCTTCTATATAATCTACAGGAGGTGTAATAACATGAGCAAAGTAATCGAAACTAAACAACAAGTTGTAACTGAAATCGCGGACAAACTTCGCGCTAGTAAATCTACAATCGTTGTTGACTACCGTGGTTTAACAGTTTCTGAAGCAACAGAATTACGTAAGCAATTACGTGAAGCTGGCGTTGAGTTCAAAGTTTACAAAAACTCTCTAACTCGTCGTGCTGCAGAATCTGCTGAAATGGCTGAGTTAAATGAATTCTTAACAGGACCAAACGCAATCGCGTTCAGTAACGAGGATGTAGTTGCTCCTGCGAAAGTATTAAACGACTTCGCTAAAGATCATGAAGCTTTAGAAATTAAAGCGGGCGTAATCGAAGGTAAACTTGTAACACTTGATGAGGTTAAAGCAATCGCTACTCTTCCATCACGTGAAGGCTTACTTTCTATGCTTCTTAGCGTTCTTCAAGCTCCAATCCGTAACCTTGCACTTGCTACTAAAGCAGTTGCAGACCAAAAGGAAGAGCAAGGCGCTTAATTTTTTAAAAGATAATTACGTATTATCGATAAAACAATACAAACCTATTTAAGGGAGGATATTTACAATGACTAAAGAACAAATCATTGAAGCAGTTAAATCTATGACTGTATTAGAACTTAACGACTTAGTAAAAGCTATCGAGGAAGAATTCGGCGTAACTGCTGCTGCTCCTGTAGCTGTTGCTGGTGGCGCTGGAGAAGCTGCTGCTGAGAAAACTGAATTTGATGTGGAACTAACTAGCGCTGGTGCACAAAAAATCAAAGTTATCAAAGTTGTTCGTGAAATCACTGGTCTTGGCTTAAAAGAAGCTAAAGAATTAGTTGACAACACTCCAAAAGTAATCAAAGAAGCTGCTGCTAAAGAAGAAGCTGAAGAAATCAAAGCTAAACTTGAAGAAGTTGGCGCTGCTGTAGAAGTTAAGTAATTAACTTTTGATGCTTTAAAAAAAGCTCGCTCTCATGCGAGCTTTTTTTTTAACTGTAAAGAAAAGAGGTGGCCATATGGCAGACCATTATTTTTCTAACGACCCTTCTAGTAAAAGTGATCGTAAGCGATGGGAGTTTGCCCTTCGTGGATCTCGATTCACTTTCTTATCTGACCATGGGGTGTTCTCGAAAAACGAAGTGGACTTTGGTTCCCGTCTTTTAATTGAAGCGTTTCAAATGCCAGATATTAAAGGTGATATATTAGACGTAGGTTGCGGATACGGTCCTATTGGTTTGTCGTTAGCGAAAGAGTTTCAAGGTCGTGAAGTTCACATGGTGGATGTGAACGAGAGGGCACTTGGGCTTGCGAAAGAAAACGCCGCTAATAACAAAATCGAGAATATACGTATTTTTCAAAGTAGCGTCTATGAAAATGTAGATGGTAAGTATGCTGCTATTCTATCTAACCCTCCAATTCGTGCGGGTAAAGATATCGTACATGAGATTTTAGAAAAAGCTGTGGAGTATTTAGTTCCAGATGGAGAGCTTTGGATTGTTATTCAAAAGAAACAAGGTGCACCGTCTGCGCTAAAAAAACTAGAAGAAGTATTTTCTGAAGTTGAGGTTGTAGAAAAGAAAAAAGGATATTATATCATAAAATCAAAAAAACGTTGACGGTTATTTTTGGCTATGTTAACATTATACAATGCCAATATATGATTTTCTGCGTTGAGAAAGATGTATATTTTTGTTTCTCTTGGAAAAGATAGTAAAATCAGCAGATTATGAAACAGAATGATGGTTTTCTTATAGAAGCCATTTTTCTTTTTTGAGCAGGTAGAAAGACTCAACGTATTTATCTTTAAGAGAAAGAGACTACGCTAATAGCAGTAGTTGTATTTATTTGTGATTTTGCACAAATTTTTTTGTGCATTTATAATACTCATGATTTGAGGGGTGAAGCAGTTGACAGGTCAACTAGTTCAATACGGACGCCACCGCCAACGAAGAAGTTATGCCCGTATTAGTGAAGTATTAGAGTTACCAAATCTTATCGAAATTCAAACCTCTTCTTATCAGTGGTTTCTTGATGAGGGTTTGCGAGAAATGTTCCAAGACATTTCTCCGATTGAAGACTTTACGGGAAATCTATCGCTTGAATTTATCGACTACAGCTTAGGTGAACCTAAATACTCTGTAGACGAATGCAAAGAGCGTGATGTGACGTATGCAGCACCACTTCGTGTAAAAGTGCGTCTAATCAACAAGGAAACTGGTGAAGTAAAAGAACAAGATGTGTTCATGGGAGATTTCCCACTCATGACAGAGACTGGAACATTCGTAATTAACGGTGCAGAACGTGTTATCGTTTCCCAGTTAGTTCGCTCTCCAAGCGTATACTATAGTGGCAAAGTGGATAAAAACGGAAAACGTGGTTTTACTGCTACTGTAATTCCAAACCGCGGAGCTTGGTTAGAGTATGAGACAGATGCTAAGGATGTTGTATATGTGCGTATTGACCGTACGCGTAAACTTCCTGTAACTGTTTTGTTACGCGCATTAGGGTTTGGCTCTGATCAAGAAATCACCGAGCTTTTAGGTGATAACGAATACTTAAGCAACACATTAGAAAAAGACAACACAGATAGCACAGAAAAAGCATTGCTTGAAATTTATGAGCGTCTACGTCCTGGTGAACCACCAACAGTAGAAAATGCTAAGAGCTTACTTGTGTCTCGTTTCTTCGATCCAAAGCGCTACGATTTAGCAAATGTAGGTCGCTATAAGATCAACAAGAAGTTACACATTAAAAACAGATTGTTTAATCAACGTTTAGCTGAAACATTAGTGGATCCAGAAACTGGTGAAATTTTAGCGGCAGAAGGAACAATCTTAGATCGTCGTACACTTGATCGCATTTTACCTTACTTAGAGAAAAACATTGGATTCAAAACAGCGAAACCAATGGGTGGAGTGGTAGAAGGCGATGTTGAGCTGCAATCTATTAAGATTTATGCTCCTGAGTCGGAAGGCGAACGCGTAATTAATGTAATTGGTAATGCAAACATTACTCGTGATGTGAAACACATCACACCAGGTGATATCCTTGCTTCTATCAGT
This sequence comes from Bacillus sp. JKS001846, assembly GCF_900176455.1. NCBI lineage: Bacteria > Bacillati > Bacillota > Bacilli > Caryophanales > Bacillaceae > Bacillus > Bacillus sp. JKS001846. The sequence continues at coordinate 184,879 of NZ_FWYG01000001.1, read as the reverse complement.
TACTTCTTCAACCTACTATACAAAGTAGGGGATACAGATGATATTGACCATTTAGGAAACCGTCGTCTGCGTTCTGTTGGAGAACTATTACAAAATCAATTCCGTATCGGTCTTTCTCGTATGGAACGTGTTGTTCGTGAGAGAATGTCGATCCAAGATACAAATGCGATTACACCACAGGCACTAATTAATATTCGTCCTGTTATTGCATCTATTAAAGAGTTCTTCGGAAGTTCTCAGTTATCTCAGTTTATGGACCAAACAAACCCATTAGCAGAGTTAACTCACAAACGAAGACTATCTGCATTAGGACCTGGTGGTTTAACGCGTGAGCGCGCAGGCTTTGAAGTGCGTGACGTTCATTACTCTCACTACGGTCGTATGTGTCCGATTGAAACACCAGAGGGACCAAACATCGGTTTGATTAACTCATTATCTTCGTTCGCGAAAGTAAATGAGTTTGGTTTCATTGAAACACCATACCGTCGTGTTGACCCAGAAACTGGTCTTGTAACAGGGCATGTTGATTACTTAACAGCAGATGAAGAAGATAATTATGTTGTAGCCCAAGCGAATATGAAATTATCTGACGAAGGTGAATTCCTAAGTGAAGATATCGTAGCTCGTTTCCGTGGTGAAAACATTGTCACAAATAGAGAACGCATCGACTACATGGATGTATCTCCAAAACAAGTAGTGTCGGCAGCGACAGCTTGTATTCCGTTCTTAGAAAACGATGACTCTAACCGCGCACTTATGGGAGCGAACATGCAACGTCAGGCGGTTCCGTTAATGAATCCGGAATCTCCGATTGTAGGTACAGGTATGGAGTACGTATCAGCAAAAGACTCAGGTGCTGCAGTAATCTGTAAACATCCTGGTGTTGTTGAGCGCGTAGAAGCACGTGAAGTTTGGGTACGTCGCTATGTAGAAGTTGACGGTCAAACAGTAAAAGGCGACTTAGATCGCTACAAAATGCAAAAATTCATTCGTTCTAACCAAGGAACTTGTTACAACCAACGTCCAATCGTAAGTGTTGGAAATGAAGTTGTAAAAGGTGAAATCCTTGCGGATGGTCCTTCTATGGAATTAGGTGAACTAGCACTTGGACGTAACGTGCTTGTTGGCTTCATGACTTGGGACGGTTATAACTACGAGGATGCGATCATCATGAGTGAGCGCCTTGTAAAAGATGATGTGTACACTTCTATTCATATTGAAGAATATGAATCAGAAGCTCGTGATACGAAGCTTGGACCAGAAGAAATTACACGTGACATTCCAAACGTTGGGGAAGACGCATTACGTAACCTTGACGAGCGCGGTATCATTCGCGTTGGTGCTGAAGTAAAAGATGGAGATTTACTTGTTGGTAAAGTAACACCTAAAGGTGTAACAGAATTAACAGCTGAAGAACGTCTATTACATGCTATCTTTGGAGAAAAAGCGCGTGAAGTACGTGATACATCACTACGTGTACCACACGGTGGTGGCGGTATTATCTTAGACGTAAAAGTATTCAACCGTGAAGATGGCGATGAATTGCCACCAGGCGTGAATCAACTTGTACGTGCATATATCGTTCAAAAACGTAAAATTTCTGAAGGTGACAAGATGGCCGGACGTCACGGTAACAAAGGTGTTATTTCTCGTATTTTACCAGAAGAAGATATGCCTTACTTACCAGACGGTACGCCAATCGATATCATGTTAAACCCATTAGGGGTACCATCTCGTATGAATATCGGTCAGGTATTAGAGCTTCATCTTGGTATGGCAGCAAGATACCTTGGCATTCACATTGCAACACCAGTATTCGATGGTGCTCGTGAGGAAGATGTTTGGGGCACAATTGAAGAAGCTGGTATGGCAAATGACGCGAAAACAATCCTGTATGACGGACGTACTGGTGAACCATTCGATAACCGCGTATCTGTTGGTGTCATGTATATGATCAAACTTGCGCACATGGTTGACGATAAACTTCATGCTCGTTCTACTGGACCATACTCACTTGTAACGCAGCAACCTCTTGGAGGTAAAGCTCAGTTCGGTGGACAGCGTTTCGGTGAGATGGAGGTTTGGGCACTTGAAGCTTACGGTGCTGCTTATACTCTTCAAGAAATCTTAACAGTGAAGTCTGATGATGTTGTTGGACGTGTTAAGACTTATGAAGCAATTGTTAAAGGCGAAAATGTTCCAGAACCAGGCGTTCCTGAATCATTCAAAGTATTGATTAAAGAGCTGCAAAGTTTAGGTATGGACGTTAAAATGATGTCTAGCGACGATACAGAAATTGAAATGCGTGATACAGAAGATGACGATGATCATCAATCAGCAGATAAATTGAATGTCGAAGTTGAGACAACTAAGGAATAATTGGGATAACCTGTAGACTAAAAGGGAGGTAGGCCCCTTGATAGATGTAAATAACTTTGAATATATGAAGATTGGACTTGCTTCACCTGACAAGATTCGTTCTTGGTCATACGGTGAAGTTAAGAAACCAGAAACTATTAACTATCGTACGTTAAAGCCTGAAAAAGATGGCTTGTTCTGTGAGCGTATTTTCGGACCACAAAAGGACTGGGAATGTCATTGCGGAAAATACAAACGTGTACGTTATAAAGGTGTAGTTTGTGATCGATGTGGCGTTGAAGTAACGCGTGCAAAAGTACGTCGTGAACGTATGGGTCATATCGAATTAGCTGCTCCTGTATCTCATATTTGGTATTTCAAAGGTATCCCGAGCCGCATGGGACTTGTCTTAGACATGTCCCCTCGCGCGCTTGAAGAAGTAATTTATTTCGCTTCTTATGTTGTAACAGAAAGTGGAGATACACCACTTGATAAGAAGCAATTACTTTCTGAAAAAGAATACCGTGCATATCGTGATCGATATGGTAGCACATTCCAAGCTGCTATGGGTGCAGAAGCAATTAAAAAGCTACTACAAGACATCGATTTAGATAAAGAAGTAGACTTCTTAAAAGAAGAATTAAAAACAGCACAAGGACAACGTCGTACTCGTGCTATTAAACGTCTAGAAGTATTAGAAGCATTCCGTAACTCTGGAAATGAACCGTCTTGGATGATCTTAGATGTTCTACCAGTAATTCCACCAGAACTACGCCCAATGGTACAGTTAGACGGTGGACGTTTTGCTACTTCTGACTTAAACGACTTATACCGTCGTGTAATTAACCGTAACAATCGTTTAAAACGTCTATTGGACTTAGGTGCACCAAGCATCATCGTTCAAAACGAAAAACGTATGTTACAAGAAGCTGTAGACGCATTAATCGATAATGGTCGTCGTGGCCGTCCAGTTACTGGACCAGGTAACCGTCCATTAAAATCACTATCTCACATGCTTAAAGGTAAACAAGGACGTTTCCGTCAAAACTTATTAGGTAAACGTGTTGACTACTCTGGTCGTTCTGTAATCGTTGTAGGACCGAACTTAAAGATGTATCAATGTGGATTACCAAAAGAAATGGCGCTTGAACTGTTCAAACCTTTCGTAATGAAAGAGTTAGTTGAAAAAGGATTAGCACATAACATTAAGAGTGCGAAACGTAAAATCGAGCGTGTACAACCTGAAGTTTGGGACGTTTTAGAGTCTGTGATTAAAGAACATCCAGTACTTCTAAACCGCGCACCAACACTTCACCGTCTTGGTATCCAGGCGTTTGAACCTACATTAGTAGAAGGTCGCGCAATCCGTCTTCACCCACTTGTATGTACTGCATACAACGCGGACTTTGACGGTGACCAAATGGCCGTTCACGTACCTTTATCATCAGAAGCTCAAGCTGAAGCTCGTCTTCTTATGTTAGCGGCACAAAACATCTTGAACCCGAAAGACGGTAAACCAGTTGTTACTCCATCTCAGGATATGGTATTAGGTAACTATTACTTAACACTTGAGCGTGAAGGTGCAATCGGTGAAGGTATGGTCTTCAAAGATGCAAACGAAGCATTGCTTGCATATCAAAATGGATATGTTCATCTTCATACACGTGTTGCAGTAGCTGCAAGTGCAGTAAACAACGCAACATTTACTGAAGAGCAAAAGAGTATGCTTCTATTAACAACAGTTGGTAAATTAATATTTAACGAAATCTTACCAGAGTCGTTCCCTTATATTAATGAACCAACAAATTCAAACCTTGAAAAAGAAACACCAGCGAAATATTTCGTTGAAAAAGGTGCGAACATTAAAGAAATTATTGCTAGTCGCGAAGAAGTGGCGCCATTTAGCAAGAAAATCCTTGGTAACATCATTGCGGAAGTATTCAAACGTTTCCAAATTACAGAAACGTCTCGCATGCTTGACCGTATGAAAAACTTAGGATTCAAGTACTCTACAAAAGCTGGTATTACAGTTGGGGTATCTGACATTCTTGTATTAGGCGAAAAAGATGAAATTCTCCACGAAGCACAAGCAAAAGTAGATAATGTAATTAAACAATTCCGTCGCGGTTTAATCACGGAAGAAGAACGTTACGATCGCGTTATCTCTATTTGGAGTAATGCAAAAGATGTTATCCAAGGAAAACTGATGAAATCCTTGAATAAACGCAACCCAATCTTCATGATGAGTGACTCAGGTGCCCGTGGTAACGCATCTAACTTTACTCAGCTTGCTGGTATGCGTGGTCTTATGGCCAATCCATCTGGTCGTATCATCGAACTTCCAATCAAATCGAGTTTCCGTGAAGGTTTAACAGTACTTGAGTACTTCATCTCTACGCACGGTGCGCGTAAAGGTCTTGCTGATACAGCACTTAAAACTGCCGATTCTGGTTACTTAACACGTCGTCTTGTTGACGTTGCACAAGATGTAATCGTTCGTGAAGATGATTGTGGAACAGATCGCGGTTTATTAATCGGTGCGATTAAAGAGGGTAATGAAGTTATCGAGTCATTATATGATCGTCTTGTTGGACGTTTTGCAAGAAAAACTGTAAAACATCCTGAAACAGGTGAAGTATTAGTTGCTGAAAATCAATTAATTACTGAAGATATCGCTCATATCGTTGAAAATTCGGGTGTTGAAACTGTAAACATTCGTTCAGCGTTTACGTGTAACACTCGCCACGGTGTATGTAAGAAGTGTTACGGTCGTAACTTAGCAACTGGAACAGACGTAGAAGTAGGAGAAGCGGTAGGTATTATCGCAGCTCAATCTATCGGTGAGCCAGGTACACAGTTAACGATGCGTACATTCCATACAGGTGGGGTTGCCGGAGATGATATCACTCAAGGTTTACCTCGTATCCAAGAGATCTTCGAAGCTCGTAATCCGAAAGGTCAGGCAGTTATCAGTGAAATCGACGGTGTTATCGCAGCGATCAACGACGTTAAAGATCGCCAAGAAGTAGTTGTACAGGGTGAAGTTGAAGCTCGTACGTATGCTATTCCTTACGGTGCTCGTCTGAAAGTAACTCCAGGACAGCCAATTAGCCACGGTAAAGAGTTAACAGAAGGTTCTATTGATCCGAAAGAATTACTAAAAGTAACGGACATTACGGCGGTTCAAGAATACTTATTACGTGAAGTTCAAAAAGTATACCGTATGCAAGGGGTAGAAATTGGTGACAAACACGTAGAAGTAATGGTACGTCAAATGTTACGTAAAGTTCGTGTAAGTGATGCAGGTGAAACAGATGTATTACCAGGAACATTACTAGATATCCATCAGTTCACTGATGCGAATGCTAAGGTCTTACTGCAAGGTAAGCAACCAGCAACAGCTAGACCTGTTCTACTTGGTATTACAAAAGCTTCACTTGAAACAGATTCATTCTTATCTGCAGCATCGTTCCAAGAAACAACTCGTGTCTTAACTGATGCAGCAATTAAGGGTAAACGCGATGAACTTCTAGGATTAAAAGAAAATGTTATTATCGGTAAACTTGTTCCTGCTGGAACAGGTATGAATCGTTATCGCAAAGTGGATCTTGTAAAAACAACACAAGATGACATGAATGTAGAAAACGATGAGGTTTATGTGGAACAGTAAAATTTTCCGGCATAAATTTTGTATAAAAACAATTAATCTTAGTTGACATTGTATGAGTCAAAATGTTACTATAATCAAGGTTGCTCCTGAACGATGCTTTGGAGGATATTTATATGTCTTATCAAAAAGTATCAACTGCTGAAAATGTAGTCGTTGGTCATAAACGCACATTGGAGGCAATCAAAAATGGTACAGTTAAAGAAGTTGTCATCGCAGAGGATGCTGACATGCGGTTAACCCATGCTATCATTCGTGTTGCAATGCAATATAACGTGCCCATAACAAAAGTTGAATCAGTTCGTAAGCTTGGTAAAGCTTCGGGGATTCAAGTGGGAGCTTCAGCAATAGGAATAATAAGTTAAAACTGTTTTTGTGAGGAGAGAGCATTTGCTCTTCCTTGCAAAAACTTTGTTTTCAACTAATAATGAACCACCTGGATATGTGGTCATACAAACATGCGAAGGGAGGATAATCAAATGCCTACTATTAACCAATTAGTGAGAAATGGTCGTACTGATAAAGTATGGAAATCTAAATCACCTGCGTTAAACAAAGGTTTTAACTCTTTAAAGAAAAAATCAACTGATATCTCTGCACCTCAAAAACGTGGTGTATGTACTCGTGTTGGTACAATGACTCCAAAGAAACCTAACTCAGCGTTACGTAAATACGCTCGTGTACGTTTAACAAACGGTATCGAGGTTACAGCTTACATCCCAGGTATCGGTCATAACCTACAAGAGCATAGCGTAGTATTAATTCGCGGTGGTCGTGTAAAGGATTTACCGGGGGTACGTTACCACATCGTTCGTGGTGCGCTTGACACAGCTGGTGTTGACAAACGTATGCAAGGACGTTCTAAATATGGTACTAAGAGACCAAAACCTGCTAAAAAATAATAACTTTAAAATGAAAGGAGGAACTCAATATGCCTCGTAAAGGACCTGTTGCGAAACGTGACGTGTTACCAGATCCAATGTACAATTCGAAGCTAGTAACACGCCTTATCAACAAAATGATGGTTGACGGTAAAAAAGGTAAATCTCAAACAATTCTTTATAATGCGTTCGATATCGTAAACGAACGTACTGGTAAAGAGCCAATGGAAGTATTCGAGCAAGCTCTTAAGAACATCATGCCTGTTCTTGAAGTACGCGCTCGTCGTGTTGGTGGTGCTAACTACCAAGTTCCAGTTGAGGTTCGTCCAGAACGCCGTACAACTTTAGGTCTTCGTTGGTTAGTAAACTACGCTCGTCTTCGTGGTGAAAAAACTATGGAAGAGCGTCTTGCTAACGAAATCTTAGATGCAGCTAACAACGCTGGTGCATCTGTTAAGAAACGTGAAGACACTCATAAAATGGCAGAAGCTAACAAAGCATTTGCTCATTACCGTTGGTAGGATTCAACGTAAAATAAATGTAAGCATAAACCGCTTTATTTGTCGCTTATGGAAGTGTGGAGAGGGAGAATGCCTCTCCCTTTCATCGGGCGCTCGTTTTACATAATGAGAGTACTGGACATACTGACATGTGTAACAATATAAAGTGGCTTTTTTGCTACTTAAAATAAAAAAATCCAATCCATATATGGAAGGAGCAAGACACCAAATGGCAAGAGAGTTCTCTTTAGAAAACACTCGTAATATTGGTATCATGGCTCACATCGATGCTGGTAAAACAACAGCAACTGAGCGTATTCTGTACTACACAGGACGTATTCATAAAATCGGTGAAACTCACGAAGGTGCATCTCAGATGGACTGGATGGAGCAAGAGCAAGAGCGTGGTATCACAATTACTTCTGCTGCAACTACAGCACAATGGAAAGGTCATCGTGTAAACATCATTGATACTCCAGGACACGTAGATTTCACAGTAGAAGTAGAACGTTCTTTACGCGTACTTGATGGCGCTGTAGCAGTACTTGATGCGCAATCTGGTGTAGAACCACAAACAGAAACTGTTTGGCGTCAGGCTACTACTTACGGCGTACCTCGTATCGTATTCGTTAACAAAATGGATAAGATCGGTGCAGATTTCTTATACTCTGTAGGAACAATCCACGATCGTTTACAAGCAAACGCACATCCAATTCAGTTACCAATCGGTGCTGAAGATGAGTTCAATGGTATCATTGACCTTGTTGAAGAGTGTGCTTACATGTACGGTAACGATTTAGGAACAGACATTCAACGTGTTGAAATTCCTGAAGAGCACAAAGAATTAGCTGAAGAATACCGTGGAAAACTTATTGAAGCGGTAGCTGAGCTTGATGAAGAAATGATGATGAAGTACCTAGAAGGTGAAGAAATCACTGTAGAAGAGCTTAAAGCTGGTATCCGTAAGGCTACAACTTCTGTAGAATTCTTCCCAGTAATCTGTGGTTCTGCATTCAAAAACAAAGGTGTTCAAATTCTGTTAGACGCAGTTATCGACTACCTTCCATCTCCACTAGATGTACCTGCTATTAAAGGTACTCTACCGGATACAGATGAAGAAGTAGAACGTAAGTCTAGCGATGAAGAACCATTCGCAGCTTTAGCATTCAAAATCATGACTGACCCTTATGTTGGTAAGTTAACGTTCTTCCGTGTGTACTCTGGTGTGTTAAACTCTGGATCATACGTGAAAAACTCAACTAAAGGTAAGCGTGAGCGTGTAGGTCGTATCCTACAAATGCACGCTAACAGCCGTGAAGAGATTTCAACAGTTTACGCTGGTGATATCGCTGCTGCTGTAGGTTTAAAAGATACTACTACTGGTGATACTCTTTGTGACGAGAAGAGCCTTGTTATCCTTGAGTCTATGGAATTCCCAGAGCCAGTTATCTCTGTAGCTATCGAACCAAAATCTAAAGCTGACCAAGATAAAATGGGTACAGCATTATCTAAGCTTTCTGAAGAAGATCCAACATTCCGTGCTCACACTGACCAAGAAACTGGCCAAACTATCATCGCTGGTATGGGTGAACTTCACCTTGATATCATCGTTGACCGTATGCGTCGTGAATTCAAAGTGGAAGCAAACGTTGGTGCTCCTCAGGTAGCATACCGTGAGACTTTCCGCGCTGCTGCGAAAGTTGAAGGTAAGTTCGCTCGTCAATCTGGTGGTCGTGGACAATTCGGTCACGTTTGGATTGAGTTTGAACCTAACGAAGAAGGTAAAGGATTCGAATTCGAAAACAAGATCGTCGGTGGTGTAGTTCCTCGTGAATACATCCCAGCTGTTGGAGCAGGTCTTGAAGATGCACTTAAAAATGGTGTACTAGCTGGTTATCCACTAGTTGACATTAAAGCTGCATTAGTTGACGGATCTTACCATGATGTCGATTCATCTGAGATGGCGTTCAAAATCGCTGCATCTATGGCACTTAAAGCTGCGGTTTCTAAATGTAGCCCAGTAATTCTTGAGCCAATGATGAAAGTTGAAGTTGTAATTCCTGAAGAGTACATGGGTGACATTATGGGTGACGTAACATCTCGTCGTGGACGTGTAGAAGGTATGGAAGCTCGCGGTAACGCACAAGTTGTTCGCGCTATGGTTCCACTTTCTGAAATGTTCGGTTATGCAACGTCATTACGTTCTAACACTCAAGGACGCGGAACATTCTCTATGGTGTTTGACCACTATGAAGAAGTACCAAAGTCTGTTTCTGAAGAAATTATCAAAAAAAATAAAGGTGAATAATTGATTTTTATCGATTGTTCAAGTATAACTACTTATGTAAGCTTAGAAAGTGGGACGTAAGTTTCACTTTCTAGTCTAAATATAAAATAACCTATATAAACTAAGGAGGAATTTAGAATGGCTAAAGCTAAATTCGAACGTTCTAAACCCCATGTTAACATCGGTACAATCGGCCACGTTGACCATGGTAAAACTACATTAACTGCTGCGATCACTACAGTTCTTGCAAAAGCTGGTGGTGCTGAAGCACGCGGATACGATCAAATCGATGCTGCTCCAGAAGAAAGAGAGCGCGGTATCACAATCTCAACTGCACACGTTGAGTACGAAACTGAAACTCGTCACTATGCACACGTTGACTGCCCAGGTCACGCTGACTATGTTAAAAACATGATCACTGGTGCTGCTCAAATGGACGGCGGTATCTTAGTAGTATCTGCTGCTGATGGCCCAATGCCTCAAACACGTGAGCACATCCTTCTTTCTCGTCAAGTAGGTGTTCCTTACATCGTTGTATTCTTAAACAAATGCGACATGGTAGATGACGAAGAATTATTAGAATTAGTAGAAATGGAAGTTCGCGACCTATTATCTGAATACGGATTCCCAGGCGACGACATTCCTGTAATCAAAGGTTCTGCTCTTAAAGCTCTTCAAGGAGAAGCTGATTGGGAAGCAAAAATCATTGAATTAATGGCTGAAGTTGATGCTTACATCCCAACTCCAGAACGTGAAACTGACAAACCATTCTTAATGCCTGTAGAGGACGTATTCTCTATCACAGGTCGTGGTACAGTTGCTACTGGTCGTGTTGAGCGCGGTATCGTTAAAGTTGGTGACGTAGTAGAAATCATCGGTCTTGCTGAAGAAAATGCTTCTACAACTGTAACTGGTGTAGAGATGTTCCGTAAACTTCTTGACCAAGCTCAAGCTGGAGACAACATCGGTGCTTTACTTCGTGGGGTTGCTCGTGAAGACATCCAACGTGGACAAGTACTTGCAAAAAGCGGTTCTGTAAAAGCTCACGCTAAATTCAAAGCTGAAGTTTTCGTATTATCTAAAGAAGAAGGTGGACGTCACACTCCATTCTTCGCTAACTACCGTCCTCAGTTCTACTTCCGTACAACTGACGTAACTGGTATCATCCAATTACCAGAAGGTACTGAAATGGTAATGCCTGGTGACAACATCGAAATGACTATCGAACTTATCGCTCCAATCGCTATCGAAGAGGGAACTAAATTCTCTATTCGTGAAGGTGGACGTACAGTAGGTTACGGTGTAGTTGCTACTATCGTTGAGTAATCTTAACTGATATAAAAAAACCTAAGGGATTTTCCCTTAGGTTTTTTGTTTGCGTTTATATAAGGGAGAAGAGAGTGTTTTTTTGTTTTGACGAGTTTCTTCTATAGTAATATAAAAACAACAAAAGATAATCCAGAAACTGTAAAATGAATTCTGTTAGATGAAAACTTGAAATTCTTTAAAGTGCCATGTATAATAGCAAAAGTAGAGAAAAGCAGATGCAAACAAAAAGATGCTTGCATCTAGACGAATAACATTGTATAATAGACAATGTTGGTCTTTGACTGCGATGAAGTGGAAGGTTGCTGACACACCCGGCCGCTTTGCCATGGCATGGTGTGGGGAAATTTCCATGGAGAAGGTCTATTTTAGAAATAGGCGAACGAAGGAGGGAAAATAATGGCAAAAGAAAAAATTCGTATCCGTTTAAAAGCTTACGATCACCGTATTCTTGATCAGTCAGCTGAGAAAATTGTAGAAACAGCTAAGCGTTCTGGGGCAACAGTTTCTGGTCCGATCCCATTACCAACTGAAAAAACTGTTTACACAATTCTTCGTGCTGTTCATAAGTACAAAGATTCTCGTGAGCAATTCGAAATGCGCACGCACAAACGTCTAATCGACATCGTGAGTCCTACTCCGCAAACAGTAGATTCATTAATGCGTTTAGACTTACCATCTGGTGTAGATATCGAAATCAAACTATAATTTATATAACTTAAAAATGTAGGAGGTGTAACTCATGACCAAAGGAATCTTAGGAAGAAAGATCGGTATGACTCAAGTATTTGCTGAGAACGGTGAGTTAATCCCAGTAACAGTTATCGCTGCTAATCCAAACGTTGTTCTTCAAAAGAAAACAACTGAAACTGATGGCTACAATGCAATCCAGTTAGGATTTGAAGATAAACGTGAAAAGTTAACTAACAAACCTGAACAAGGCCACACTGCTAAAGCATCTACAACTCCTAAGCGCTTCATTCGCGAAATCCGCGATGCAGACGTGGACGGATTAGAGGTTGGTCAAGAGGTAAAAGTTGACGTATTCGCTACAGGTGAAATCGTTGATGTAACAGGAATTTCTAAAGGTAAAGGTTTCCAAGGTGTTATCAAACGCCACGGACAATCTCGCGGACCTATGTCTCATGGTTCTCGCTATCACCGTCGTCCAGGTTCAATGGGCCCAGTTGCTCCGAACCGTGTATTCAAAGGCAAAAAACTTGCTGGACGTATGGGTGGAGACCAAGTTACTATCCAAAACTTAGAAATCGTTCAAGTTGACACTGAGCGCAACTTATTACTAGTAAAAGGTAACGTTCCAGGTGCTAAGAAATCTCTTGTAGTTGTTCAAGGCGCTGTGAAGGTTAGCAAATAATTCACAATAGGAAGGAGGAATTCCAATGCCAAAAGTTACTGTATATAACCAAACTGGTTCACAGGTTGGTGAAATCGAATTAGCTGAAGCTATTTTCGGTATCGAACCAAATGAAGCTGTACTTTTCGAAGCTGTAATGATGCAACGTGCATCTTTACGTCAAGGTACACACAAAGTAAAAACTCGCTCTGAAGTTCGCGGTGGTGGTCGTAAACCATGGCGTCAAAAAGGAACTGGACGTGCTCGTCAAGGGTCTATCCGCTCTCCTCAATGGCGTGGTGGTGGTACGGTATTCGGACCTACACCAAGAAGCTATGCGTACAAACTTCCTAAGAAAGTTCGTCGTTTAGCAATCAAATCTGCATTAGCTACTAAAGTAGTTGAGAACAACATTGTAGTTCTTGAAGACCTAGTGTTAAATGCACCAAAAACAAAAGATATGCTAGCAGTACTTAAAGGATTAACTGTTGAGAAGAAAGCTCTTATCGTAACTGCTGATGCAAACGAATCTGTAGAGTTATCTGCTCGCAATATCCCTGGAGTAACAGTAATCACTGCTGATGGCGTAAACGTTTTAGACGTGCTTCATCATGATAAGCTAATCATGACAAAAGCGGCAGTGGAAAAAGTAGAGGAGGTGCTTGCATAATGAGAGATCCTCGTGATATCATTAAGCGCCCAGTTATCACTGAACGTTCTATGGAAATGATGGCTGAAAAAAAATACACGTTCGATGTGGACGTTAAATCTAATAAAACAGAAGTTAAAGATGCTCTTGAAGCGATCTTTGGTGTTAAAGTAGAAAAAGTGAACATCATGAACTACAAGCCGAAAGCAAAACGCGTTGGTCGTCACGCTGGTTTTACTAGCCGTCGTCGTAAAGCAATCGTTAAGCTAACTGCTGACAGCAAAGAAATCGAAATCTTCCAAGGCGTTTAATTCTTACTAAAGAAGGAGGGAAATTGAGATGGGAATCAAAAAGTATAATCCAACTACTAACGGTCGTCGTAATATGACTACGAATGATTTCGCTGAAATCACGACTGATAGACCCGAAAAGTCATTACTTGCTCCTTTAAGCAAGAAGGCTGGTCGTAATAACCAAGGTAAAATCACTGTACGTCATCAAGGTGGCGGACATAAGCGTCAATACCGTATCATCGACTTTAAGCGTAACAAAGATGGAATTCCAGGACGCGTTGCTACGATCGAATACGATCCAAACCGCTCTGCGAATATCGCATTAATTAACTACGTTGACGGTGAAAAACGTTACATTCTTGCTCCTAAATCTTTAGAAGTAGGTATGGAAGTTATGTCTGGCCCAGAAGCTGACATTAAAATCGGTAACGCATTACCATTAATCAACATTCCAGTAGGTACTGTTGTTCATAACATCGAGCTTAAGCCTGGTCGTGGCGGACAATTAGTTCGTTCTGCTGGTACATCTGCTCAAGTACTTGGTAAAGAAGGTAAATACGTACTTGTACGTTTAACTTCTGGTGAAGTACGTCTTGTATTATCTGCTTGTCGCGCTTCAATCGGTCAAGTAGGTAACGAACAACACGAACTTATCAAAATCGGTAAAGCAGGTCGCTCTCGCTGGTTAGGTAAACGCCCAACAGTTCGTGGTTCTGTAATGAACCCGGTTGATCACCCACACGGTGGTGGTGAAGGACGTTCTCCAATCGGACGTAAGTCTCCAATGTCTCCATGGGGTAAACCAACTCTTGGATTCAAGACTCGTAAGAAAAACAAAGCGTCTGACAAATTCATCGTTCGTCGTCGTAAAAAATAATGGGATTGTAGTACGGTTCATTTCTAGAACCGTACGCCAATCACGAAGGGAGGCACCAAAATGGCTCGTAGCTTAAAAAAAGGACCATTTGTCGATGATCACTTAATGAGCAAAATGGAAAAATTAGTTGCATCTGAGCAAAAACAAGTTGTTAAAACTTGGTCTCGCCGTTCAACAATCTTCCCTCAGTTCATCGGACACACAATCGCTGTATATGATGGTCGTAAACACGTACCTGTGTACATCACTGAGGATATGGTTGGCCATAAGTTAGGTGAATTCGCACCAACTCGTACGTACAAAGGTCACCTTGCTGACGATAAGAAAACTAGAAGATAATGAGAGGAGGCACTTCAATGCAAGCTAAAGCAGTAGCGAGAACAGTTCGTATTGCTCCTCGTAAAGTTCGTTTAGTAGTAGACTTAATCCGAGGTAAGCAAGTGGGTGAAGCGATTGCTATCCTTAACCACACACCAAAAACTGCTTCTCCAGTTGTAGAAAAAGTTTTAAAATCTGCAATCGCAAATGCAGAGCACAATTATGAGATGGACATTAACAACCTAGTTGTAGAAAAAGTTTTCGTTGACGAAGGTCCAACGTTAAAACGTTTCCGTCCACGTGCAATGGGTCGTGCAAGCCAAATTAACAAACGCACAAGCCACATCACAGTTGTGGTATCAGAAAAGAAGGAGGGATAATCGATGGGTCAAAAGGTTAATCCAATTGGTCTTCGTGTCGGCGTTATCCGTGACTGGGAATCTCGTTGGTTCGCTGAGAAAGATTACGCTACATTATTACATGAAGACATCAAAATCCGTGAGTACATTAATGTACGCTTAAAAGATTCTGCTGTTGCTAAAGTAGAAATCGAACGTGCAGCAAATCGTGTAAATGTTACAATTCACACTGCAAAACCTGGTATGGTAATTGGTAAAGGTGGTACTGAAGTTGAAGCACTTCGTAAAGCTCTTAACCAATTAACAGGCAAGCGTGTACACATCAACATTTTAGAAGTTAAGAGAGCTGATCTTAACGCTAAATTAGTAGGCGAAAACATCGCTCGTCAATTAGAAAACCGTGTATCATTCCGTCGTGCACAAAAGCAAGTTATTCAACGTGCTATGCGTGCAGGTGCTAAAGGTATTAAAACACAGGTTTCTGGTCGTCTTGGCGGAGCTGATATCGCTCGTGCAGAATCTTACAGTGAAGGAACTGTTCCACTTCATACACTTCGCGCTGATATTGACTATGCAGCAGTTGAAGCTGATACAACATACGGTAAATTAGGCGTAAAAGTATGGATCTACCGTGGAGAAGTCCTTCCTACAAAAAAGAAAGCTTCTGAGGAAGGAGGAAAATAATATGTTAATGCCAAAACGCGTAAAATATCGTAGAGAGCATCGTGGTAAAATGCGTGGTCGTGCTAAAGGTGGAACTGAAATTGCTTTCGGTGAATTCGGTTTACAAGCACAAGCTGCTTCATGGATTACAAACCGTCAAATCGAAGCTGCTCGTCGTGCAATGACTCGTTACATGAAACGTGGCGGTAAAGTATGGATTAAAATTTTCCCTTCTAAACCTTACACTGCAAAACCTCTAGAAGTACGTATGGGTTCCGGTAAAGGGGCACCAGAAGGCTGGGTAGCAGTAGTAAAACCTGGGAAAATTATGTTCGAAATCGCGGGTGTATCTGAAGAGGTAGCACGCGAAGCATTACGTCTTGCAGCTCACAAGTTACCTGTGAAATGTAAATTCGTAAAACGTGAAGAAAATGGTGGTGAATCTAATGAAAACTAATGATATTCGTGAATTAACCACTGCCGAAATCGAAACAAAAGTTAAAGCTTTAAAGGAAGAGTTGTTTAATCTTCGCTTCCAACTTGCTACAGGACAATTAGAGAATCCAACTCGCATTCGTGAAGTGCGTAAAGCAATTGCTCGTATGAAAACTGTAGTTCGTGAAAGAGAGATCGGAATTAATCGATAAATTGAGGGGAGGTTTGCATAGTGAGCGAACGTAACCAACGCAAAGTTTATACTGGTCGTGTAGTGTCTGACAAAATGGACAAAACGATTACAGTTTTAGTTGAAACTTACAAAACTCATTCCTTGTACGGAAAACGTGTTAAGTATTCTAAGAAGTACAAAGCCCATGATGAGCAAAACCAAGCGAAACTTGGCGATATCGTTAAAATCATGGAAACTCGCCCGCTTTCTGCTACTAAGCGTTTCCGTTTAGTTGAAATCGTTGAAGAAGCGGTTATTATCTAAATAGACGAATCGGAATTTTTAGTCCGAAGGGAGGTTTCATAACATGATCCAACAAGAATCTCGTTTGAAAGTTGCTGACAACTCTGGTGCACGTGAACTTTTAACAATTAAAGTATTAGGCGGCTCTGGGCGTAAATATGCTAACATTGGTGACATTATCGTTGCTACGGTAAAACAAGCAACACCAGGTGGCGTTGTTAAAAAAGGTGACGTTGTTAAAGCAGTAGTGGTACGTACGAAGAGCGGAGCTCGTCGTCCGGACGGTTCTTACATCAAATTTGATGAAAACGCAGCGGTTATCATTAAAGACGATAAGAGCCCACGTGGTACTCGTATCTTCGGACCAGTAGCTCGTGAATTACGTGATAGCAACTTCATGAAGATCGTTTCTTTAGCTCCAGAAGTTCTATAATTTAAGGTATTGCCTTGCTAAGGAGGTGCAGAATTAAGATGCATGTAAAAAAAGGTGATAAAGTACAGGTAATCACTGGTAAAGACAAAGGAAAACAAGGCGTTATCCTTGTGGCTTTCCCAAAGCAAAACCGTGTTATCGTTGAGGGTGTCAATATCGTTAAGAAGCACTCTAAGCCATCTCAATTAAATCCACAAGGTGGAATTATTACTAAAGAAGCACCTATTCACGTTTCTAACGTTATGATTTTAGATCCGAAAACAGGTGAACCTACTCGTGTAGGCTTCAAAGTAGAAGATGGTAAAAAAGTTCGTATTGCAAAAAAATCTGGTGAATTATTAGATAAATAATTTTCTTAAGAAAGGAGGTCACTTCATTGAATCGCCTTAAAGAGAAGTTCCAAAAGGAAATTACTCCTGCTCTAGTGAGCAAGTTTAACTATAAATCTGTAATGCAGGTACCAAAAATCGAAAAGATCGTAATCAACACTGGTGTTGGTGACGCGGTATCTAACTCAAAAGCGTTAGACAACGCAGTAGAAGAATTAACACAAATCACAGGTCAAAAACCTGTTGTAACTCGTGCTAAAAAATCAATCGCTGGTTTCCGTCTTCGTGAAGGTATGCCAATCGGTGCGAAAGTAACTTTACGCGGCGAGCAAATGTATGAGTTCTTCGACAAATTAGTATCAGTTTCTTTACCACGTGTACGTGATTTCCGTGGTGTTTCTAAGAAATCATTCGATGGTCGTGGAAACTATACATTAGGTGTTAAAGAGCAACTTATTTTCCCTGAGATTGATTATGATAAAGTAAGCAAAGTCCGCGGTATGGACATCGTAATCGTTACTACAGCGAAAACTGATGAAGAAGCTCGTGAACTTTTAACACAATTCGGTATGCCATTCCAAAAATAATGGAAGCCAACGCTAAGTAGAGGAGGCGAAAACGTGGCTAAAAAATCTATGATAGCGAAACAAAAGCGTACTCCTAAGTTTAAAGTACAAGAGTATACACGTTGCGAACGCTGCGGTCGTCCGCATTCTGTATACCGCAAATTTAAACTTTGCCGTATTTGTTTCCGTGAACTTGCATATAAAGGTCAAATTCCTGGTGTTAAAAAAGCTAGTTGGTAAAACCCACAAATGGGAAGGAGGTAAAACACATGGTGATGACAGATCCAATTGCAGACATGCTTACTCGCATCCGTAATGCGAACATGGTACGTCATGAGAAATTAGAGGTTCCTGCTTCTAAAATCAAAAAAGAGATCGCTGAACTTTTAAAACGTGAAGGTTTCATTCGTGATGTAGAATACATCGAGGATAACAAACAAGGTATCCTTCGTATTTTCCTGAAATATGGTGCAAACAATGAACGTGTAATCACTGGATTAAAACGTATCAGTAAACCTGGCTTACGCGTTTACGCTAAAGCTGACGAAGTACCACGTGTACTTAACGGATTAGGTATCGCTCTTGTTTCTACATCTAAGGGAGTAATGACAGACAAAGACGCTCGTCAATTACAAACTGGTGGAGAAGTAGTAGCATACGTTTGGTAATATATATTTAAAACGAACGGAGGTGTGACCACATGTCTCGTATTGGTAAAAAGATTCTTGAAATCCCTGCAGGTGTTACTATTACAGTTGCAGAAGACAATACTGTAACAGTAAAAGGCCCTAAAGGTGAATTAACTCGTACTTTCAATGCTGATATGCTTATCAAAATTGAAGAGAATACATTAACAGTTGAGCGTCCATCTGAACAGAAGGAACACCGTGCATTACACGGTACAACTCGTGCTTTAATCGGAAACATGGTTGAAGGTGTAACTGAAGGTTTCGCACGCGGACTTGAATTAGTCGGTGTTGGTTACCGTGCTCAAAAACAAGGTGATAAACTTGTATTAAGCGTAGGTTATTCTCATCCAGTAGAAATGACTCCGGAAGCAGGTCTTGAAGTTGAAGTACCTGCACCAACTAAGATCGTAATTAAAGGTATCGACAAGCAACGTGTTGGCGAATTCGCTGCTAACATCCGTGCTGTACGTGCTCCTGAGCCTTACAAAGGTAAAGGTATTCGTTACGAAGGCGAAGTTGTTCGTCGTAAAGAAGGTAAAACTGCTAAGTAAACCCGTTAGGTGAGAGAAAGGAGTGACAAGAATGATCACTAAAGCTGATAAAAATGCGACTCGTAAGAAAAGACATGCACGTGTACGTGCTAAACTTACTGGTACTGCAGAGCGTCCACGTTTAAACGTGTTCCGTTCTAACCAACATATTTACGCTCAAGTTATTGATGATGTGAATGGTGTAACGTTAGTAAGTGCATCTACTCTTGATAAAGACCTTGCTCTTAACGGTACTAGCAATATTGAAGCTGCTACGAAAGTTGGAGAATCAGTTGCTAAGCGTGCTGTAGAGAAAGGCGTTAAAGAAGTAGTATTTGATCGCGGTGGTTACTTATACCATGGCCGTGTTAAAGCTCTAGCTGAAGCTGCTCGTGAGGCTGGATTACAATTTTAATGGTCAAAGGAGGGAAAATTGATGCATCGCATTGACCCAAGTAAATTAGAACTTGAAGAACGTGTAGTTACGATAAATCGTGTCGCGAAAGTTGTTAAGGGTGGTCGTCGTTTCCGCTTTGCTGCACTAGTTGTAGTTGGCGATAAAAACGGTCATGTTGGATTCGGTACTGGTAAAGCACAAGAGGTACCAGACGCAATCCGTAAAGCTATCGAAGACGCTAAGAAAAACTTAATCGCTGTACCATTAGTTGGTACAACAATTCCACACACAATCAACGGTCATTTTGGCGCTGGTGAAGTATTCTTAAAACCTGCTGCTGAGGGTACTGGTGTTATTGCTGGTGGACCTGTTCGTGCGGTCCTTGAATTAGCTGGTGTACAAGATATTCTTTCGAAATCTCTTGGTTCTAACACACCAATCAACATGATTCGCGCTACTGTGAACGGATTAAGCGAACTTAAGCGCGCTGAAGATGTTGCAAAATTACGCGGTAAATCTGTAGAAGAGCTACTAGGTTAAGGAGGGAAAACAAATGGCGAAAAAGTTAGAAATTACCCTCACTCGTAGTGTAATTGGTCGTCCACAAGATCAACGTGCGACGGTAGAAGCTTTAGGTCTTAAAAAGTTGAATTCAACTGTAGTTAAGGAAGAAACTCCTGCTATTCTTGGTATGATCAACAAAGTTTCTCACCTTGTAACTGTAAAAGAAGCTTAAGGATAACTCATTAATATAAGGAGGTGCCTGGGAATGAAACTTCATGAATTAAAACCTGCAGAAGGTTCTCGTAAAGTACGTAACCGTGTCGGTCGTGGTATCGGTTCTGGTAACGGTAAAACTGCTGGTAAAGGTCATAAAGGACAAAACGCACGTTCTGGCGGCGGTGTTCGTCTTGGCTTCGAAGGTGGTCAAACTCCATTATTCCGTCGTTTACCAAAACGCGGCTTCACAAACATTAACCGTAAAGAGTTTGCTATTGTAAACTTATCAACGTTAAATCGTTTTGAAGATGGTACAGAAGTAACACCTGAATTATTGCTGGAAACTGGCGTTATCAGCAAGTTAAACGACGGTGTTAAAGTTCTTGCAAGCGGAGCAGTAGAGAAAAAACTAACTGTTAAAGCGCACAAGTTCTCTTCAAGTGCTAAAGAAGCAATTGAAGCAGCTGGCGGATCAGTTGAGGTGATCTAATGTTTCGTACAATCTCCAACTTTATGCGCGTTGCTGAGATAAGACGTAAAATATTATTCACTTTAGCGATGTTAATCGTATTCAGGATTGGCACGTTTATCCCCGTGCCATTTACAAATGGAGACGTACTGAAGGCACAAGATCAATTAAATGCTTTAGGTATTCTAAATACATTTGGCGGTGGAGCCTTGAAAAACTTCTCCATCTTTGCGATGGGAATCATGCCGTATATTACAGCATCCATCATCGTGCAATTATTGCAGATGGATGTTGTTCCTAAATTTTCGGAATGGTCGAAGCAAGGTGAAATGGGCCGTCGTAAATTAACGCAATTCACGCGTTACTTTACAATTGTTCTTGCGTTTATTCAGGGGTTTGGTATGTCAATCGGTTTTAACGGTATGGTAGGTGGACAATTAATTTTGAATCCAGGTTGGAGCACTTATTTATACATTGCTACGGTACTGACTGCTGGTACTGCATTTTTAATGTGGTTAGGTGAACAGATTACAGCTAAAGGTGTAGGTAATGGTATTTCCATCCTTATCTTTGGCGGTATTGCCGCAGCGATCCCAAGTGTTATATCTCAAGTGTATCAGCAACAGTTTCAAAATATCGGAGATCAATTGTTCATGAGTATCGTTAAAGTTGCATTGATTTTACTAGCTGTGCTAGCAGTTATTGTGGGTGTTATTTTCATTCAACAGGCTGTTAGAAAGATCCCAATTCAATATGCGAAGCGTGTAACAGGAGGAAATGGTGGTTATGCTGGAGCACAAAACACACATTTACCGCTTAAGGTAAATAGTGCTGGTGTTATTCCAGTAATTTTTGCTGTTTCATTCTTAATTACGCCTCCGACTATTGCACAGTTCTTCCCGAAACATGATGTATCGCAGTGGATTATTGCAAACTTTAACTATTCTCACCCAGTGGGAATGATCATATATGTTGCGCTCATTGTAGCCTTCACATATTTCTATGCATTTGTTCAGGTTAATCCAGAGCAAATGTCAGAGAATCTAAACAAGCAAGGTGGATATGTTCCAGGTATTCGTCCGGGTAAGAATACGGAACAATATCTAACAAAAATCTTGTATCGTTTGACCTTTGTAGGATCAATTTTCCTAGCAGCGATTGCAATCTTACCAGTTATCTTTACGAAATTGGGAAATCTTCCTCCATCTGCACAGATCGGTGGAACGAGTATGTTAATCGTTGTCGGCGTTGCTTTAGAAACAATGAAGCAGCTAGAAAGCCAACTGGTAAAACGCCATTACAAAGGGTTTATCAAGCAGTGAGTAAGTGGGAAGAATTGTCTTCCCTACATGCTCATGTACTCTGAGGGGGAACAAGGATGAACTTAATTTTAATGGGGCTTCCTGGTGCTGGTAAAGGTACACAAGCCGAACAGATTGTTGCCAAGTATAACATCCCTCACATTTCAACAGGAGACATGTTCCGTGCAGCTATGAAGGCTGAAACTGAAATGGGTCTACAAGCAAAATCTTTTATTGATAAAGGTGCACTTGTTCCAGATGAAGTTACGATCGGAATCGTTCGTGAACGTTTAAGTCAAGACGACTGCGTAAGAGGTTTCTTACTAGACGGTTTCCCACGAACTGTTGCACAAGCATCAGCTCTTGAAGAAATTATGAAAGATCTTGGCAAAAAAATCGACTATGTTTTAAACATTAATGTGGATTCAGGGTTGTTATTAAAACGCCTTACAGGCCGTCGCATTTGTAAAGAGTGCGGTGCGACTTACCACTTAGAATTCAATCCACCAGCAAAAGCTGATGTGTGCGATAAATGTGGTGGCGAATTATATCAACGCTCTGATGACAATGAAGAAACTGTAGCAAATCGTTTAGATGTAAATATTAAGCAAACAAAACCTTTGCTTGATTTCTACGAAGAGCTTGGTTACTTACAAAGCATTAATGGTGAGCAAGATATCAATAAAGTATTTGCTGATATCGATGTTCTCATCGGAGGCTTAGCGTAATGATAATCTGCAAAACTCCTCGCGAGATAGAAATCATGCGAGAAGCTGGCAGGATCGTTGCTTTGACTCATCAAGAGTTGAAACAGCACATTACTCCAGGAATTACAACGAAAGAGCTCGATCAAATAGCGGAAAAGACGATTCAAAAATATGGTGCTACGCCATCTTTTAAAGGATACAACGGATTTCCGGGGAGCATATGTGCTTCTGTAAATGAAGAGCTTGTACACGGAATTCCAGGGAAGCGCAAGCTCAAAGAGGGCGATATCATCAGTATCGATATTGGTGCGAAATACAATGGGTACCATGGAGATTCTGCATGGACGTATCCAGTTGGAAACATTTCTGAATCTGTTCAAAAGCTACTTGATGTCACAGAAAAATCGTTGTATCTTGGTCTAGAACAAGTAAAACCAGGCGAGAGATTATCAAATATCTCACATGCGGTTCAAACCCATGCTGAAGAGAATGGATTCTCGATCGTTAGGGAGTATGTTGGTCACGGAATCGGGCAAGACTTACATGAGGACCCTCAAATCCCGCACTATGGTCCACCAAATAGAGGCCCTAGATTAAAGCCGGGAATGGTCATCTGTGTTGAGCCGATGGTGAATCAAGGAAGACGATATGTAAAAACACTATCTGATGACTGGACAGTGGTAACGGTAGATGGTAAATGGTGTGCCCATTTTGAGCACACGATTGCTCTTACAGAAGCAGGATACGAAATCCTTACCACTTTATAAGTAGCTGGCTCTCCGGGATTTCAGAGCAGTGTAAAATGTTACTGATTTGAAGAAGGGAGAACTATTGAATGGCTAAAGATGATGTAATTGAAGTCGAAGGTACCGTTCTTGAAACGTTGCCAAATGCTATGTTCAAAGTAGAATTAGAGAATGGGCATGTCGTATTGGCTCACGTTTCTGGTAAAATCCGTATGAACTTCATTCGTATTTTACCAGGAGACAAAGTTACGGTAGAATTATCTCCGTACGATTTAAATCGTGGTCGTATTACGTACCGTTTTAAATAATATAGCACTCCGTAATCTTTAAGGAGGTTCGAGACATGAAAGTAAGACCGTCAGTTAAACCAATCTGCGAAAAATGTAAAGTTATTCGTAGACGTGGAAAAGTAATGGTTATTTGTGAAAACCCTAAACATAAACAAAAACAAGGTTAATCAGAAGGAGGTGCATTCGTAATGGCACGTATCGCAGGTGTAGATATTCCTCGAGACAAACGCGTTGTTATTTCTTTAACTTACGTATTCGGCATTGGTCGCACAACTGCTGAAAAAATTCTTGCAGAAGCAGGTATTTCTGAAGAAACACGAGTTCGTGATTTAACGGAAGACGAATTAGGACGTATCCGTGATATCATCGATCGTATTAAAGTTGAGGGAGACCTTCGTCGTGAAGTATCTCTTAACATCAAACGTCTAATGGAGATCGGTTCTTACCGTGGTCTTCGTCACCGTCGTGGTTTACCAGTTCGTGGTCAAAACTCTAAAAACAATGCTCGTACACGTAAAGGTCCACGTCGTACAGTAGCAAATAAAAAGAAATAATAAGTAAAGGAGGTTGAACTAACAATGGCACGTAAAACAAACACTCGTAAAAAACGTGTGAAAAAGAATATTGAAGCTGGTATAGCTCATATTCGTTCTACTTTCAACAACACAATCGTAACACTTACAGATACTCACGGTAACGCACTTTCTTGGTCTAGTGCTGGTGCACTTGGTTTCCGTGGATCTCGTAAATCTACTCCATTCGCTGCGCAAATGGCTGCTGAAACTGCTGCTAAAGCTGCAATGGAACACGGTTTAAAAACTTTAGAGGTTACTGTTAAAGGTCCTGGTGCTGGTCGTGAAGCTGCAATTCGTGCTCTTCAAGCTGCAGGTCTAGAAGTAACAGCAATTAGAGATGTTACTCCAGTTCCTCATAATGGATGTCGTCCACCAAAACGTCGTCGTGTGTAATTTTTCTGTATAGAATTTTCCCTTTTGTCTATAATGGATATGATGCATTATCGAGAAATTTCGTACAGAAACATCGCTTGTTGTGCACAATCGGGAACTGCCTAAGGGGGACTTTCGGTTAGACAGGGGTTATACCTTTGTTTAACCGGGGTTTCGACGTTTTGAAGGAGGGTTTAGTTAATGATTGAAATCGAAAAGCCGAAAATCGAAACGGTTGAACTTAACGAAGATGCTAAATATGGTAAATTCGTAATTGAACCGCTTGAGCGTGGATATGGTACTACTTTGGGTAACTCCTTACGTCGTATTCTTTTATCCTCACTCCCTGGTGCCGCTGTTACTGCTATCCAAATCGATGGCGTATTACATGAATTTTCAACAGTTGAGGGCGTAGTAGAAGACGTTACGACGATCATCTTAAACTTGAAAAAGTTAGCTCTTAAAATCTACTCTGAAGAAGAGAAGACGTTGGAAATTGATGTACAGGGCGAAGGTATTGTCACAGCTGCTGATATTACTCACGATAGTGATGTAGAAATCTTAAATCCAGATTTACACATTGCAACGTTAGCAAAAGATGCGCATTTCCGCGTGCGTTTAACTGCAAAGCGTGGCCGTGGGTATACGCCAGCTGATGCAAATAAAAGCGAAGATCAACCAATAGGAGTAATTCCTATTGATTCTATTTATACTCCAGTATCACGTGTGACTTACCAAGTGGAAAAGACACGTGTCGGACAAGTGGCTAATTATGATAAGCTTACGCTTGATGTATGGACGGATGGAAGCATCGGGCCAAAAGAAGCTATCTCTTTAGGTGCCAAAATCTTAACTGAGCATTTAAATATCTTTGTTGGTTTAACTGATGAAGCACAAAATGCTGAGATTATGGTCGAGAAGGAAGAAGATCAAAAAGAGAAAGTTCTTGAGATGACTATCGAAGAACTAGACCTTTCTGTTCGTTCTTATAATTGCCTAAAACGTGCAGGAATTAATACTGTACAAGAGCTTGCGAACAAAACAGAAGAAGATATGATGAAAGTTCGTAACTTAGGACGTAAATCCTTAGAAGAAGTTAAACATAAACTTGAGGAATTAGGTTTAGGTTTACGTAAAGACGACTGAGGATTTAAACCCATCAACAAAGGAGGGAACTACGAATGGCATACAGAAAATTAGGCCGTACAAGTGCGCAACGTAAAGCTATGTTACGTGATTTAGCTACTGATTTAATTATCAACGAGCGCATCCAAACGACAGAAACTCGTGCAAAAGAACTTCGTTCTGTAGTGGAAAAAATGATCACTTTAGGTAAACGCGGAGATCTTCATGCTCGTCGTCAAGCAGCAGCTTTCATTCGCAATGAAGTAGCTAACGCTGAGACTGGTCAAGATGCACTTCAAAAACTATTCGCTGATGTAGCTCCACGCTATGCTGAGCGCCAAGGCGGATACACTCGTATTGCAAAAATTGGTCCACGTCGCGGAGACGCAGCACCAATGGTAATTATCGAGTTAGTATAATGATAATTAAAAGGGCAGGACAGTTCTTTTCAAGAAACTGGTCATGGCCCTTTTTTTTAAATATAAAAATAGGCTAACTGTGCGAAGGAAAGGGTGCCTTCTATTGAAAAAAGAGAAACTTCGGATAGAAAATATATCATTTCAATATCCTGGGGCAGCCACTTATGCATTAAAAGATGTTTCATTTTCCTTATATGAGGGAGAATGGGTATCTATTATTGGACAAAACGGTTCAGGAAAGTCTACACTTGCAAAATTATTGAATGGTTTGTTTTTGCCAGAAGCAGGGACTATTACAGTAAATGATACAATGGTTTTATCAGAGGAAACGGTATGGGATGTTCGAAAACAAATTGGAATGGTATTTCAAAATCCAGATAATCAATTTGTTGGAACAACAGTGCAAGATGATGTTGTGTTTGGCTTAGAGAATATCGGAATGCCAAGAGAACAAATGATTGAAAGATTAGAACAGGCCTTGCGACTTGTCCGTATGGAAGATTTTCTTAATGATGAGCCTCATTCCTTATCTGGTGGGCAAAAGCAGCGAGTGGCAATAGCAGGCGTTTTAGCACTTCAACCATCTATTTTAATATTAGATGAAGCAACGTCAATGTTAGACCCTCAAGGGAGACGTGAAGTAGTAGAAACGGTTAGACAACTTGTTACTCAAAAAGATATTACCGTGTTATCGATTACGCACGATTTAGAAGAAGCGGCACAGTCAGATCGTGTCATTATTTTAAATAAGGGAGAAATATTAGAGGAAGGGACTCCAGAAAAAATTTTCAAATCCTCTCATATGCTCCAAGAAATTGGCTTAGATGTACCGTTTTCAGTGAAAATAGCAGAATTATTAAAAAGAAATGAAATTCTCTTGCAAAATACGCATCTTACAATGGAAAGCTTGGTGAACGAACTTTGGAGATTACATTCCAAAAAGTAGAGCATCGTTATCAATATAAAACTCCATTTGAAAGACGCGCACTTTATGATGTAGATGTGTCGTTTCCAAGTGGGGGCTATTATGCCATTATTGGTCATACTGGTTCAGGTAAGTCAACGATGATTCAACATTTAAATGGTTTATTGCAGCCGACAAATGGTACAGTTCAAATTGGTGAACATTTGATTTCGGCAGGAAAGAAAGAAAAAAAGTTAAAGCCACTACGTAAAAAAGTAGGGGTTGTCTTTCAATTCCCAGAACATCAGTTGTTTGAAGAGACTGTGGAGAAAGATATTTGTTTCGGCCCTACTAATTTTGGAGTATCTGTAGACGAAGCAAGGCAAAAGGCTAGAAAGGCAATTGAACTTGTAGGGCTAGAACCGGAACTGTTAACACGTTCTCCGTTCGAATTAAGTGGTGGACAAATGAGACGTGTTGCTATAGCGGGTGTACTGGCGATGGAACCTGAAGTGCTTGTATTAGATGAACCTACAGCAGGACTAGATCCAAAAGGGCAGAACGAACTTATGGAGATGTTTTATAAGCTGCACAAGGAAAAGGGGCTTACAGTTATCCTTGTAACGCATAATATGGAGGATGCTGCTCAGTATGCGGAGCAGATTGTAGTTATGCATAAAGGAACGGTCTTTTTGCAAGGAAGTGCAGAGGAAGTATTTTCACATGCCGATGAACTAGAGAAAATTGGTGTGGATCTTCCTATGTCATTAAAGTATAAACGTGCAATTGAAGAGAAGTTTGGTATTTCAATTCCAAAGGCTACCTTATCTTTAGAGGATCTTACTCATGAAGTTGTGCAGGTGTTACGAAAAGGTGGTCATGAATCATGCAGCAGTTGATTATTGGGAGATATATCCCGGGGAATTCACTTATTCATCAACTTGATCCACGTACGAAGCTGCTGATTGTCTTTTTATATGTATTTGTTGTTTTCTTAGCAAATAATGCGATTTCATATGGATTTTTATTTTTATATGCACTCATTGCTTTATTTTTTGCAAAAGTGCCGATTCGTTATGTACTTTCGGGCTTAAAACCAATTTTATGGATTTTTCTTTTTACATTTTTCCTGCATATTTTTACAAATAAGGAGGGGGATGTACTATTCCAGCTTGGTTGGTTTTCGATATATGAAAAAGGATTAGAGCAAGGGATATACATTTCTGTACGATTCTTCGTTATTATTTTAATGACGACATTATTAACGTTAACGACGACACCTATTGAAATTACAGATGGTTTGGAGACGTTATTAAAGCCGTTGAAGCGTATAAAGGTTCCTGTTCATGAAATCGCATTAATGATGTCAATTTCTCTTCGTTTTATCCCGACATTAATGGATGAAACGAGTAAAATAATGAAAGCACAAGCGTCACGTGGTATTGATTTTGCCGGGGGACCGATAAAAGATAGAATGAAAGCTATTATTTCACTGCTCGTTCCTCTGTTTATCAGTGCTTTTAAGCGTGCAGAGGACTTAGCCATTGCGATGGAAGCTCGTGGATATCAAAGTGGTGAAGGACGTACTAAATTTAGGCAACTACGCTGGAAAACAAGCGATACAGTAACGATTGTCAGCTTATTTTGTTTAGCTTGTATTTTGGCATGGGTGCGATCGTAATGGAGAATAGAGAAATGGATAGAATAAAATGTACGGTTGCATATGATGGCATGCATTTTTGTGGTTATCAAATTCAGCCGAACCATCGTACTGTTCAACAGGAGATAGAAAAAGCATTGCAGAAATTGCATAAGGGAGAACTTGTTCGTGTTCAGGCATCTGGTAGAACAGATTCTACAGTTCATGCAAAAGGACAAGTAATACACTTTGATACTCCTTTGTCTCTTGAAGAGTGGCAATGGATTAATGCTTTAAACACAATGTTGCCAGATGATATTGTTATTAGGCAAGTAGAGAAAAAAACAGAAGAATTTCATGCACGTTACGGTGTTGAGAAAAAAGAATATCGTTATCGTGTATTATTATCAAAGACTGCGGATGTATTCCGTAGAAATTACGTATATCAATATCCATATCCGCTCGAAATCAACTCTATAAGAAAAGCAATTCCTTATTTTATTGGAACACATGATTTCACTTCTTTTTGTTCGGCAAAAACTGACAAAAAAGATAAAGTGCGAACAATTTATGAAATCGAGTTAATTGAACAAAATGATGAAATAATTTTTCGTTTTGTAGGTAATGGATTTTTATATAATATGGTCAGAATTATTGTTGGTACGTTACTTAGCGTAGGGCAAGGAAAGCTTGATCCTGATAGCATTCCAGAGATTTTAGCGAAACAAAATCGTCAGTTTGCTGGAAAGATGGCTCCAGGTCATGGGCTTTACTTATGGGAGGTAAACTATAACAACTAATCCTGGTGTAACATTTGCTTGACATTAGAAACTCAAAAGTATATCATAACATATGGTATTGTTTCTAAAACCACGATTAGCCCCGGAAGGAAATCGTGTTTAAGATAAACAATAGATTTTTTCTATGGAAAAGATAACGAGGAGGGAAACACATGCGTACGACTTTTATGGCAAAAGCTAACGAAGTTGAGCGTAAATGGTATGTGGTTGATGCTGAAGGTCAAACTTTAGGTCGCCTTGCTAGTGAAGTAGCATCCATTTTACGTGGTAAAAACAAACCTACATTTACACCACACGTTGACACGGGTGATCATGTAATTATTATTAACGCTGAGAAAATTCATTTAACAGGTAATAAATTAAACGATAAAATTTACTACCGTCACACTAACCACCCAGGTGGACTTAAGCAAAGAACAGCTCTTGAAATGCGTACAAACTACCCTGTACAAATGTTAGAGCTTGCAATTAAAGGCATGCTTCCAAAAGGACGCTTAGGCCGTCAAGTTTCTAAGAAACTTAACGTGTATGCTGGAGCAGAGCATCCACACCAAGCACAAAAACCAGAAGTTTACGAACTTCGCGGATAATTAATTAAAGGAGGGCTTACTTTGGCACAGGTTCAATACTATGGCACTGGACGTCGTAAGAGTTCAGTAGCGCGCGTACGCCTAGTTCCAGGCGAAGGACGCGTTATCATTAACGGTCGTGATTTTGAAAACTATATCCCATTTGCTGCATTACGTGAAGTAGTGAAACAACCTCTAGTTGCAACAGAAACTTTAGGTAACTACGATGTACTTGTAAACGTAAATGGTGGTGGATACACTGGTCAAGCTGGTGCTATTCGTCACGGTATTTCTCGCGCTTTATTAAAAGCTGATCCAGAATACCGTCTAACACTAAAACGTGCAGGTCTATTAACTCGTGACGCACGTATGAAAGAGCGTAAAAAATACGGTCTTAAAGGCGCACGTCGTGCACCTCAGTTCTCAAAACGTTAATTTTTGCGAACTACAAACCCCAACCATTTTGGTTGGGGTTTTTTTATGTTTCATTCCTCTTTTGCAATTTTTATAGCTTGGAATATTTTAGTGCTACCGCCACGCGTATGCTTCTTCTTTAGAAGTTTAGACTAATACGTATTAGGGAGGTTTATAAGTACTATGAATGTCATTGTCAGCTTACAAGAAAAACAAAAAGAAAAGCAGTTAAAATACGAGCGGAAGATGTTGCGGGAATTATCATTAAAAACATTGCGTTCAAATATTCGTGATGCCTTTCAAATGCAAGAGCTTCATCGTCAGTATGAAGATTACTGTATTGAATTAGGGATAGAATCTTATTTATTAGGAGCGAGATACAGTAAATTTGGTTATTATGGTGAATCGTTTTTTGATGTGAAATATAGAGCTTTAGAAGAAGAACAACAATTAACTGAAACGCTATTTCAATTTTTAACGAGTATGACTATGCGAGAAATAAAGTTGAAAGATGAGGAATTACTTTTTGAATCTTGTCAGCAGTTTATAGGATTGTGGTGGCAAGAAGGGTATGAAAAAGGTGAAAGAAGATATCGATTAAAGCTTCATTAAGACAAGCATAAACTTTCCTCTTGTCCCATATAAGTAATTAGAGGGACTAGCTGGAGGAGGAAAGGTATGAAGAGAATTCGAATTATCTCTTTTGCACTCGCTGCGGTTGTATTGTTTTTTTTAGTTAAACAAGAATTTCAAATTACAAAATCGTGGCGAGCTTGGAATTTACCCTTATCAGGGAAAGTAATTGTATTAGATGCTGGGCATGGTGGACCAGATGGAGGGGCTGTTGGTGGAAAGGATATTATAGAAAAGGATATTACGCTTGAAATTACAAAAAAGGTACAAGACTATTTACAAGAACAAGGTGCACTAGTTATTTTAACGCGTGAGGGAGATTATGATTTAGCTAACAAAGATACAAAGTCATATAGTAGACGTAAAGCAGAGGATTTAAAAAAACGTGTAGAAATCATCAATAAACCTGATGTAGACTTTTTTGCAAGTATTCATTTAAATGCTTTAACTAGTAGTGGATCGAAAGGCGCACAAACGTTCTATTACCGCTCTTCGATTGAAAATGAACGTGCTGCAAAATTTATACAGGCTGAATTGAGAACAAGTTTAGAAAACACGAATCGTTCTGCTAAGACAATTTCGCATGTATATTTATTAAAGTATTCTAAAACACCAGGTGCTTTAATTGAAGCTGGCTTTTTATCGAATGTGAACGAAAGGTATATGTTAAATTCGGAGAAATATCAGCAAAAGGTAGCAGCTGCAATATACCGTGGTATATTACGTTATTTCACGGAAAAAGGAAATCCTCCAGAATAAGGAGGATTTTTTTGAGCTTCTCTCGTTAACGAAGTTTTCGGAAAATATGTTATACTGGAAATGTAAACGCATTTATTTCAAGGATAAGCAGAGATAAATTAAATTAACATTACGTTATTTTTCATACAGGGGGCTGGGCTAATTATGATAACGAAAGAGCAAGTGGTTGAAGCGTTAGAAGGGATTGTAGATCCGTTTTTACATAAAACATTAAAAGAAACAAGTGCAATTAAAGAGGTAACAGTCAAGCCAGAGAAGGAACATGTGAGTGTCAAAATTGCAATCGTAAAAACCGGTACAGCGGAACAAATGCAGTTGCAGTCTGGAATTGTAAAGTTAGTAAAAGAACTTGGGGCAGCAACAGTTGGACTTCGTTTTGCAGAATTTACAGAAGAGGAATTAGCTCAGTTTGCACCGGAACAAGAAGAAGAGCAAAGTGAATCTTTATTGTCACCTAATTCAAAAACAACATTCTTAGCAGTAGCGAGTGGAAAAGGTGGCGTGGGAAAATCAACTGTTTCCGTTAACCTTGCAGTTGCTTTAGCTCGTTTAGGAAAAAAAGTTGGTATTATTGATGCGGACATTTACGGTTTTAGTGTGCCAGACATGATGGGGATAGAAAAACGTCCTATCGTAAGAGGTGACAAGATAATTCCGGTGGAACGTTTAGGTGTAAAGGTAATCTCAATGGGCTTCTTTGTAGAGGATAATGCACCAGTTATTTGGAGAGGACCTATGCTTGGGAAAATGTTAAACCACTTCTTCACAGAAGTAGAATGGGGCGATTTAGATTATTTAGTACTAGATTTGCCACCAGGCACAGGTGATGTTGCGTTAGATGTGCACTCAATGTTGCCATCTTGCAAAGAGATTATTGTAACGACGCCTCATCCAACAGCTGCGTTTGTAGCAGCGCGTGCTGGAGCGATGGCATTGCGCACTGAACATAGTATTCTTGGTGTTGTTGAGAATATGGCATATTTTGAAAGTAAGGTAACTGGTGAGAAAGAATATGTATTTGGAAAAGGCGGGGGAGATAAGTTAGCTACCGAATTACAAACGAATGTTCTTGGTCGCATTCCGCTACAACAACCCGATTGGAATAAAGAAGACTTTGCTCCTTCAGTATATGAAGATACACATACAACGGGCATTATTTATAGTAAAATAGCTGAAACAGTAATTGATAGAACAGCTGTTACACAAAAATAAAGT
Organism: Bacillus sp. JKS001846; assembly: GCF_900176455.1. Taxonomy (NCBI): domain Bacteria; kingdom Bacillati; phylum Bacillota; class Bacilli; order Caryophanales; family Bacillaceae; genus Bacillus; species Bacillus sp. JKS001846. The sequence goes on along the minus strand of NZ_FWYG01000001.1, from coordinate 151,836 downwards.
GAAACTTTAATCAGTGGGGTTCACCTGTTACTGACAACAATAAGGCTTTTGTTGCTAGTAAACCTTTCGCTTAACTAGAGGGGGCCATTTCGTCTGTTAATAGCAAGATAAAGTAATAACGAGTGAACAATGTATAAATTGTCCACTCGTTATTATAGTTATTATTTTTTACTATTCTTCCTTCTTCCCGCCTTGAGAACCACCGTCACCGCCTGCTTCTTTCTTACCAGATCCGCCTTTTTCAGCTTTTTGCACACCTTTACTAATGATATCAATCATCTTGGCTTGGAAGAGTGGACTTTCAGCAGTTTCTGTTAGTACTTGTTGTAGATATTGACGGTATTCTTTACTCTTCATTGTTTGTAACATCATTTTTTCTACTTCAGGATTTTTCATAATTTCTATAACGCCTGCTTGGTATTCAGGGTCTTTTAATAAGGTTTTCATTAATTGGGTTTGTTCTTTCCCCATACTTTTAGCGAACTTCGATGAGAACTCAGGATCTTTAAAGAGCTTTTCCCAGAATTGTTGCCCTTTATCGGATACCATGGCATCTTCAATCGTTTTCTTTACTACTGTTTCATCTAGTATGAGTGCTTGTTTCATTTTTTCATCAGTTAATACATCTTGAATAGCTTTCTTACCTTGATCTGTTTTTAAAATATCAACAATCATTTTCTTTGTTTGATCGTAATCTAGTTCGGATTTCGTTTCTTTTCCTTGTGCGCATGCTGCAAGTGCGATAAGTAGAAAAGAAGAAACGAAAATGAATAGCATCCGTTTCATAAGTTGGAACTCCTTTCAGCACAGTTCTCTCTTTTTAATATAAATATCTTTAAGGAATTTATACATGAACATGGCTAGCTTTTTGAAATTGTCATTGATACAATTTAATTAGAAATATAAGGATAATGGGGGATGTGTTGTGAATAGCCGCAAGTGGGTACGACTATTTTTAACGACGTTGTTTCTTGGTGGAATTAGCACAGTTATTATTGGTTTTGTTTTGGAGTGGGACAAGTACAATAAATTTTTTCAAAATTTCGACGGTAAGGAGATTTTAGCAGTATCTTTCTGGCTGATGGGTGTAGGATTTATTTTTAGTGTTATAAGTCAAATGGGATTCTTTGCATATTTAACAATCCACCGTTTTGGACTAGGGATGTTCCGCTCATCTTCTTTATGGAATGCAGTCCAGCTCTTCTTTATTGCATTCGTATTATTTGATTTTGTGTATTTAAGATCTGTACTTATTGCAAATGGGGAAGTCTCGTTAGGGAATAACATACTTGTTGCTGGAATATTATTTGTGTTTGGAGCAATTGTTGCTTATGTAAAAAGCAAAGAAACAAATAAAAAAGCATTTGTGCCAGCTCTGTTCTTTATGGTTGTTGTAACGATCCTTGAATGGGTACCAGCGCTTCGGATTAATGATACAGATTGGTTATATTTAATGGTTATACCGCTATTGTTATGTAACGCATATCAATTACTTGTATTACATCGTTTAATCGGAAAAACAAGTAAATCAGCTTAATAGAGAGATTTTATACACCAGCAGTTATAATGCTGGAAATGGTATGATTCAAAAAGCTCTACCACCTTCTTGAAAGGTAGTAGAGCTTTTTATGCGTGAAGAGTGGTAGGGAAGAAGCTACTTCACATCTTCACTTTTCGTACTTGTGTTGGAAATAAGTTGTGATACGGATATTTGCTCATATCCATCACTTTTTATTTTTTGCAGGAGCAGCGGTAAAGCTCTATTTGTTTGAAGGGCAGAATCGGATGCGTGTAATAAGACGATATCTCCACCTTTCAAATTATTAGAGACAGTGG
>NZ_FWYG01000001.1:57500-145000 GCF_900176455.1 Bacillus sp. JKS001846 | reverse complement strand
TGATATTGAATTTTGGTACAGTTTGTACAGGATAGGCGGGAGCCATTGAAACCGGAGCGCTAGCTTCGGTGGAGGCGCTGGTGGGATACCGCCCTGACTGTATTGAAATTCTAACCTACGGGTCTTATCGACCCGGGAGACAGTGTCAGGTGGGCAGTTTGACTGGGGCGGTCGCCTCCTAAAGTGTAACGGAGGCGCCCAAAGGTTCCCTCAGAATGGTTGGAAATCATTCGTAGAGTGCAAAGGCATAAGGGAGCTTGACTGCGAGACCTACAAGTCGAGCAGGGACGAAAGTCGGGCTTAGTGATCCGGTGGTTCCGCATGGAAGGGCCATCGCTCAACGGATAAAAGCTACCCCGGGGATAACAGGCTTATCTCCCCCAAGAGTCCACATCGACGGGGAGGTTTGGCACCTCGATGTCGGCTCATCGCATCCTGGGGCTGTAGTCGGTCCCAAGGGTTGGGCTGTTCGCCCATTAAAGCGGTACGCGAGCTGGGTTCAGAACGTCGTGAGACAGTTCGGTCCCTATCCGTCGTGGGCGTAGGAAATTTGAGAGGAGCTGTCCTTAGTACGAGAGGACCGGGATGGACGCACCGCTGGTGTACCAGTTGTTCTGCCAAGGGCATAGCTGGGTAGCTATGTGCGGAAGGGATAAGTGCTGAAAGCATCTAAGCATGAAGCCCCCCTCAAGATGAGATTTCCCATAGCGTAAGCTAGTAAGATCCCTGAAAGATGATCAGGTTGATAGGTTCGAGGTGGAAGCATGGTGACATGTGGAGCTGACGAATACTAATAGATCGAGGACTTAACCATATAATATGTAGCAATGTTATCTAGTTTTGAAGGAATATGCATTAAAATTTCTTCTTGACATTTCGAAAGAAATGTTTATAATGATAAAAGTCTGGTAATGATGGCAGAGAGGTCACACCCGTTCCCATACCGAACACGGAAGTTAAGCTCTCTAGCGCCGATGGTAGTTGGGACCTTGTCCCTGTGAGAGTAGGACGTTGCCAGGCTAATATTATTCCGCAGTAGCTCAGTGGTAGAGCTATCGGCTGTTAACCGATCGGTCGTAGGTTCGAGTCCTACCTGCGGAGCCATTATGCTTCCATAGCTCAGCTGGTAGAGCACTTCCATGGTAAGGAAGAGGTCACCGGTTCAAGCCCGGTTGGAAGCTTGGGAATAGGTTTAAAACTTTTTTGGCCCGTTGGTCAAGTGGTTAAGACACCGCCCTTTCACGGCGGTAACACGGGTTCGAATCCCGTACGGGTCACCACTTTTGGAGGATTAGCTCAGCTGGGAGAGCACCTGCCTTACAAGCAGGGGGTCGGCGGTTCGATCCCGTCATCCTCCACCATATATATTTAAAATGTCGGAGGGGTAGCGAAGTGGCTAAACGCGGCGGACTGTAAATCCGCTCCTTCGGGTTCGGCAGTTCGAATCTGCCCCCCTCCACCATTTTCTTTAAAATAACCTGAGAGGGTTTATTTTTTTGAAAAGATAACCATACTAGTAAATATTAATGGGCTATAGCCAAGCGGTAAGGCAACGGACTTTGACTCCGTCATGCGCTGGTTCGAATCCAGCTAGCCCAGCCATTTACGAGCCATTAGCTCAGTTGGTAGAGCATCTGACTTTTAATCAGAGGGTCGAAGGTTCGAGTCCTTCATGGCTCATCATTTTTGCGGAAGTAGTTCAGTGGTAGAATACAACCTTGCCAAGGTTGGGGTCGCGGGTTCGAATCCCGTCTTCCGCTTAATTAATAAGGGGCCTTAGCTCAGCTGGGAGAGCGCCTGCCTTGCACGCAGGAGGTCAGCGGTTCGATCCCGCTAGGCTCCATCTAAATAAAAAAGCTTACATCATATGATGTAAGCTTTTTTTGTGTTTAAAAAGACAACTTTTATACTTGTCGTTTAAAATGAAGAAAACGTAAAAATAAGGGATGGGGAGATAATTGTGAAAGTTGTTATTGCATCTGATTCATATAAAGAAAGCCTAAAAGCTATAGAAGTATGTGGAGCTATTGAAAGAGGTTTTAGAGCAATTTTTCCTAATGCAGAGTATGTGAAAATACCAATTGGAGATGGAGGAGAAGGGACGGTTGAATCACTTGTTGATGCTACAGGGGGGAGAATTATATCAATTAGTGTGACAGGACCGCTTAGAGAAGGTATACAAGCTTTTTATGGCATTTCTAAAGATAAAAAGACAGCGTTTATTGAAATGGCAGCAGCATCAGGATTACAGCACGTTCCAGTTGAAAAGCGCAACCCACTTATTACAACGACAAAAGGAACAGGAGAACTTATATTACATGCGCTAGATCAAGGAGTGGAGTACATAATTTTAGGACTTGGAGGAAGTGCTACAAATGATGGTGGGGCAGGTATGTTAGCAGCTTTAGGAGTAAGATTTATAAATGACAAGGGTGAAGTAATAGATCCATCTGGAGGCATATTACATTCGATTGTTGCTATTGATTTTTCACGAATGGACCCCCGCTTAAAGGGGGTAAAGATAGAAGCGGCATGTGATGTGGATAATCCATTAGTCGGAATGCAGGGAGCATCTTTCATATTTGGGAGACAAAAGGGTGCAAATGTAGAGATGATGAAAGAGCTAGATGAGAATTTACAACATTATGCGAATATGCTTAAACGATATGTATCTTTTGATGTATCTGAAATACCTGGTGCAGGGGCAGCGGGAGGAATGGGAGCGGCTGTTATTTCAGTGTTAAAGGGAGACTTGCGGAGGGGCATTGAAATTGTATTAGATTATACAAATTTCGATAAACATATAGAAGATGCAAATCTCATTATAACTGGTGAAGGTAGAATAGATAAACAAACTGCATATGGAAAGGCTCCTGTGGGTGTTGCGGGGCGTGCAAAACGTTTTTCTGTGCCTGTAATTGCTATTGGAGGGTCTGTATCATCTGATTATTCAGCTGTGTACGAGAAAGGAATAGATGCGGTATTTAGTATTACAACGAGACCGATGACACTAGAAGAAGCATATAAAGTAGCAGAAGAAAATATTGAAATGACAACAAAAAATATTGCAATAGTATGGAAAATAGCATCAGAAAAACACTTCTAAATGTAGGAGTGTTTTATTATTATTATTTAATAATAGTGATTGCGATTGTTTCATTAAGTTAACTTTATACATAGAATAGTCTTGAAATTTGGTTTTCAGTATGAATATAAGTGAATAAATTGTATATCCATACAGAAAAATGTCGAGTTGAGTCAGACTATATAAAAGATTTAAAATATTTAGTGAAGGCATAAAAGGGGGATACTATCTATGAAAAAAGAAATCTCAGTTATTGGAGTTCCAATGGATTTAGGACAGATGCGTCGTGGAGTTGATATGGGACCGAGCGCGATCCGTTATGCAGGGGTAATTGAAAGAATTGAAGAAATTGGATATGACGTTAAAGATATGGGAGATATATGTATAGAGAGAGAAAAAGAGATAGATGAAAATACAAAATTAAGAAACCTTACACAAGTTGCAACTGTATGTAATGAATTAGCAAGTAAGGTGGATCATATTATAGAAGAAGGTCGTTTTCCACTTGTATTAGGTGGTGACCATAGTATTGCTATCGGTACATTAGCTGGTGTAGCAAAACATTATAAAAACTTAGGCGTTATTTGGTATGATGCACACGGTGATTTAAATACAGAGGAAACTTCACCATCTGGAAATATTCATGGTATGTCACTTGCAGCAAGTTTAGGTTATGGACATTCTTCACTTGTAGATTTATACGGAGCATATCCAAAGGTGAAAAAAGAGAATGTCGTAATTATCGGTGCGCGTGCATTGGATGAAGGAGAAAAAGATTTCATTCGCAATGAAGGTATTAAAGTGTTCTCAATGCATGAAATTGATCGTATGGGGATGACGGCTGTTATGGAAGAAACAATCGCATATTTATCTCATACTGATGGTGTACACTTATCATTAGATTTAGACGGTCTTGATCCTCATGATGCACCAGGTGTTGGAACGCCTGTAATTGGCGGTCTATCTTATCGTGAAAGTCATTTGGCGATGGAAATGTTAGCAGAAGCTGATATTATCACATCTGCTGAATTTGTTGAGGTAAATACGATTTTAGATGAGAGAAATAGAACGGCAACAACAGCAGTTGCTTTAATGGGTTCTTTATTCGGTGAAAAACTAAAATAAATGTAAGAAAAGCAACTGAGAAGTTGCTTTTTTTATTTGAAAATAGGCGTATAATAATGATTTATATTATACTGTACAATAAAAATGTTTGACATCTTACCAATTTGAGCTAAAGGGGGTTGTTTGTAATTGTCGTTTGTTTCATGTATGGTATAATTAACTAGTTGTTGGAAATACATACAGATAGAGCATAAAACAATATTTCAATATATGGATAGAATTGCTCGTAAGTAGGAGGAAGGGATAGCATGCCTTTTGAAGATACGACCATTTTGAAATATCTTAGTACGGCATTAGATATTGCCATTGTATGGTTTATTATATATAAGCTAATTCTTATAATCCGAGGGACGAAAGCTGTTCAACTTTTAAAAGGGATTACAGTTATTATCGTCGTTAAGATGATCAGTATTTTCCTTGAATTGCGTACGCTATCTTGGCTAACTGAACAAGTATTAACGTGGGGATTTTTAGCCGTTATTATTATCTTTCAGCCAGAATTGCGAAGAGCACTTGAGCAGCTAGGGCGCGGAAGTTTATTTTCGCGTGTTGGAACGCATGAGGATGATGAACCTGAAATGGTTGCAACAGCGATAGCAAAAGCAACCGAATATATGGGGAAACGTAGAATTGGTGCATTAATTACTTTGTCAAAAGAGACCGGTATGGGTGATTATGTGGAAACGGGTATTCCGCTGAATGCAAACGTATCATCGGAATTACTTATTAATATTTTTATTCCAAATACACCTCTTCATGACGGAGCGGTAATTATGCAAGGAAGTACAATTAAAGCAGCAGCATGCTATCTTCCATTATCAGAAAGTCCGTTTATTTCTAAAGAATTAGGAACTAGACATCGTGCTGCAATGGGAGTTAGTGAAGTTACTGATAGTATTACAGTAGTTGTGTCTGAAGAAACTGGTCAAATTTCTTTAACGAAAAATGGTAAGTTGCATCGTGATTTGAAGACAGAACAGCTGAAGGATATGTTATTAGCTGAATTTAGTGGAAACGAAAAAACGACTTCTTCGTCTTTATGGAATTGGAGGAGAAAGCGTCATGGATAAGTTAATGGAGAATCATTGGTTTTTAAAAGGGATCTCATTACTATTGGCGTGTATGCTTTTTATGTCAGCGACGTTAACTGAAAAAAATACGACATCAGGTATATTACCTTTTGCAAATGATACGAAAGAAACATTAACTAATTATGCTATTAATCTTAAGTATGATGAGGAGAAATATATTGTAAGTGGTATTCCGGCAGAGGGCGTTAAAGTAAAATTAGAAGGCCCAAAAGCATCAGTTGCTACAGCAAAAGCAAAAAAACAATTTGACATACCGGTTGATTTGCGAGATAGTCCAAAAGGAACTTATGAGATTTCTTTAAAAACGAACGGGCTTCCAGATGATGTGAAAGGAACAGTTCAGCCATCAACAATTAAAGTTACTCTTCATGAAAAGGCGAGAAAATATGTTCATGTAGATCTGAAATTATCAAATGAGGATCAGATGCCAGCGGGGGCTACTCTAGAAAAATCAAGCCTTAAACCGGATACTGTTGAGGTAGTTGGGACGAAAGAAGAAATTGAAAGCATTTCATCTGCCAAAGCGTATGTTGATTTAAAAGGTGTTAATAAAACTGTTACAAAAACGCCCGAAGTTACATTATACAATAAAGAAGGAAAACGTTTAAATGTAAGAACAAGTCCATCTAAGATTAGTGTAACGTTGAATGTGGCAACGCAAAATACAGCCAATAATACTGAAAAAACTGTTCCTGTAACGTATACGAAGAAGGGGAGTTTAGCAGAAGGATTGGCGGTTACAAATATCAGTGTTGAACCGAGAGAAGTAACGATAGCTGGTCCAAAAGATATTTTGGATAATATACAATCGCTAGAGGGGGTCGAAGTAGATCTTAGTCAATTGACAGAGTCTACAACATTCGATGCCTCTGTTTTATTACCCAAGGGTGTAACAAGTGCCAAACCGAATCAAGTGAAGGTTTCGGTGGGAGTGCAAAAAACAAAACAAACGAAAACAAAAACGATTGATGGTATCCCAATCCAGAAAAATGGACTTTCTAAAGATGTTACTGCTCAGCTACTTTCGCCGCAAGATGGAAAGATAAGTGTTGATATTTCAGGAGAAGCAAGTATAGTAGATAAAATAACAGCTGCTCAAATAACAGCGGTAATTAATCTGCAAAATGTATCTCCAGGAACGAAAGATATTTCAATTCAAGTGAGTGGTCCTGGTAATATTTCAATAGAGCCAAAACAAAAAAGTGCTAAAGTTACTATTGTGAAGAAAGAAAAACCAGATAAAGAAGTACAGGGTAACGGTCAACAACCGGATTCAAACACCGATCAAGAAAATCAAAATGAGAAACCAAAAAATCCTGAACCTGATTCAGAAAAAGAACAGGAAAAGAATCAAAACCAAAATCAAAATCAAGATAAAGAAACGAGTCAAGAACCAACAGTAGATAATCACAATCAAAAAGAGCAAGAAAAAGGAGCGAATCATAATGGGTAAATATTTTGGTACAGATGGAGTACGCGGAGTTGCAAATAAGGAGTTAACACCTGAATTAGCTTTCAAAATTGGACGTTTTGGTGGTTATGTATTAACAAAAGATACAGATCGTCCAAAAGTAATTATTGGTCGTGATACACGTGTATCTGGCCATATGTTAGAAGGAGCTTTAGTAGCAGGGCTATTATCAACTGGAGCAGAAGTAATGCGCCTTGGCGTTATTTCTACACCGGGCGTTGCTTATTTAACAAAAGCACTAGACGCACAAGCGGGTGTTATGATTTCTGCATCTCATAATCCAGTACAAGATAACGGTATTAAATTCTTTGGTTCAGACGGCTTTAAATTAACAGATGAGCAAGAAGCTGAGATTGAAGCTTTATTAGACAAAGAAGTTGATGAACTACCACGTCCGACAGGTACTAATCTTGGACAAGTGAGTGATTACTTTGAAGGTGGACAAAAATATTTACAGTACATTAAACAAACTGTTGAAGAAGATTTCTCTGGCTTACATATCGCTTTAGATTGTGCACATGGTGCAACTTCTTCTCTTGCTCCATACTTATTTGCAGACCTAGAAGCTGATATTTCAACGATGGGAACTTCTCCAAATGGTATGAATATTAATGAGGGTGTAGGATCTACACATCCAGAAGGCTTAGCTGAATTGGTAAAAGAAAAAGGTGCGGATATCGGACTTGCTTTTGATGGCGATGGCGACCGTTTAATTGCTGTAGACGAAAAAGGAAACATCGTTGACGGTGATCAAATTATGTTCATTTGTGCGAAGTACATGAAAGAAACTGGTCAATTAAAACATAATACAGTTGTTTCAACTGTTATGAGTAACTTAGGTTTCTACAAAGCACTTGAAGCAAATAATATTACAAGTGATAAAACAGCAGTTGGTGACCGCTACGTAATGGAAGAAATGAAGCGCGGAGGTTACAACCTAGGTGGAGAACAATCAGGCCATATTATCTTACTTGATTACATTACAACTGGTGATGGAATGTTAAGTGCACTTCAACTTGTAAACATCATGAAAATGACGAAAAAGCCATTATCTGAGCTTGCAGGGGAAATGACGAAATTCCCACAATTGCTAGTAAACGTTCGTGTAACAGATAAAAAATTAGCATTAGAAAATGAAAAAATTAAAGAAATTATTCGTGTTGTAGAGGAAGAAATGAACGGTGATGGCCGTATTCTTGTTCGCCCATCTGGAACAGAGCCACTTATTCGTGTAATGGCAGAAGCACCAACACAAGAAGTTTGTGATGCATATGTACATCGCATTGTAGAAGTTGTGAAAGCCGAAGTTGGCGCTGAATAATTAGCTGAATTTATATGAAAAAGGAGCACAAGAAGTGCTCCTTTTTCATATGTTTTATAGACGATGAAAAAAATTTCATTGACGGTTTATCCATGTTTGTTATAAGATGGTCTTGTTCTTTTTCTCAAAGGAAATATTGTAAATTATAAAAGCGCCAGAACTACAAATAGTGTAGTTGACGAGGTGGGGTTTATCGAGATTTCGGCGGATGACTCCCGGTTGTTCATCACAACCGCAAGCTTTTACTTAAATCATTAAGGTGACTTAGTGGACAAAGGTGAAAGTGTGATGAGAGAAGAGGAACGGATGAAAACTAGCTGTATAAGTATATACGGACTTAAACCCAATCGAGAGGAAGGTGAAAGCCGTTACAAGCTTACAGGGCTAGCAATATGTAATCCGTTTTTTAGTATAAATAAAAATGGTATCGGACTATGTCGTTACATGTTCGCAGAGCAGTGTAAGCATTTGTAACGGCGACTAAACATGTGTGGAATCGTAGGATTTATTGGAGAGCAAGATGCAAAGGAAATTTTATTAAAAGGTTTAGAAAAGCTAGAATATCGTGGATATGATTCAGCAGGTATTGCAGTACAAGCAGAGAACGGTGTTGTTGTATACAAAGAAAAAGGCCGTATCGCAAAACTTCGTGAAATCGTAGATGAGAACGTAGCAGCAAGCGTAGGTATCGGACACACACGCTGGGCTACACACGGTGTTCCAAGTAAAGTAAACGCGCATCCGCATCAAAGTACATCAAAACGCTTTACATTAGTTCATAACGGTGTAATTGAAAACTATGAATTAGTGAAAAAGGAATATTTACAAGATGTAACGTTCGTAAGTGAAACAGATACAGAGGTTATCGTACAGCTTATGGAACAACAAGTGAGCACAGGATTAAGTGTAGAAGAAGCGTTCCGTAATACGCTATCTCTTTTACATGGCTCTTATGCAATCGGATTACTTGATGCTGAAAATCCAAACATGATTTATGTTGCTAAAAACAAAAGCCCGCTATTAGTAGGTGTTGGTGACAACTTTAATGTTGTGGCAAGCGACGCTATGGCGATGTTACAAGTTACAGATCAATTCATTGAGTTAATGGATAAAGAAATCGTAATCGTAACGAAAGAAAGTATTACAATTAAAAACTTACAAGGTGAAACGATTGAACGTGCACCATTTACAGCGGAATTAGACGCAAGTGATATTGAAAAGGGAACATATCCTCATTTCATGCTTAAAGAAATCGATGAGCAACCACTTGTAATCCGTAATATAATTCAAAAGTATCAAGATGAAAATGGCGAAATTGAATTAAATCAAGACATCCGCAATGCGATTTTAGATAGCGATCGCATTTACATCATTGCATGTGGAACGAGTTATCATGCAGGTCTTGTTGGAAAACAATTTATCGAGAAGTTTGCAAAAATGCCAGTTGAAGTACACGTGGCAAGTGAATTCTCCTACAACATGCCATTATTAACAGAAAGACCATTCTTCATTTACATTTCACAAAGTGGTGAAACAGCTGATAGCCGTGCAGTACTTGTACAAACAAATGAAATGGGGCATAAAGCATTAACAATTACAAACGTGCCTGGTTCTACGCTTTCTCGTGAAGCTGATTATACACTTCCGTTATACGCTGGACCAGAAATTGCAGTTGCATCAACGAAAGCTTACACAGCACAGCTTGCAGTACTTTCAATTTTAGCGGCTGATATTGCTAAAGCAAAAGGTGAAGTTCTTGATTTCGATTTAACACACGAACTAGGACTTGTAGCAAATGCAATGATAGAACTTTGTGATCAAAAAGAAGAAATGGACGCATTAGCAAAACAATTTTTAGCAACAACGCGTAACTGTTTCTTCATCGGCCGTAGCGTAGACTTCTACGTAGGATTAGAAGGTGCGTTAAAACTAAAAGAAATCTCTTACATCCAAGCAGAAGGATTCGCTGGAGGAGAGTTAAAACACGGTACAATCGCTTTAATTGAAAATGGTACACCAGTTATCGCACTTGCTACACAAGAGCACGTAAACCTTGGAATTCGTGGTAACGTGAAAGAAGTAGTAGCACGTGGGGCTAACCCATGTATCATCTCAATGAAAGGCTTAGAAATGGAAGGTGACAGCTTCGTATTACCAGCTGTACACGAAGCGCTAGCACCGCTAGTAGCAGTTATTCCATTACAACTTATCTCATACTACGCAGCACTTCACCGCGAGTGTGACGTTGATAAGCCACGTAACTTAGCTAAGTCTGTTACTGTTGAGTAGGAGATTGGTAGGTTAATAAATATAGTTATAGCTTTAAAATAAATTTACAAATTTGCACCCCTTTAGATATTTTATCTAAAGGGGTATTTTTGTGTCGAAAAAGAACATCTAAAATTGATAAGCGGAAAGAGCCCTATAGATTAAAGTTTTACTTTATCGGATTCACTTTTATTTATCTGAATTTTCCGTTACTATTTTAAGTATCCGTGAACAATTTCCTTTATTACGACAAGAAGAGACGGTAGATTCATGGACATTACAAGGGGGCTTATTATATGAAAGTGAAAGCAAAAACATATTTAAGTATAGAAGAGATTATTTCATTACCAACCGTATCAAGTACAAACATAAGTGATGATGGTAAAAACGTAGCATTTGTTAAGAAGACGGCTGATTGGAAAGACAATACATATAGGAATCATGTATGGATATATGAAAAAGATAAGAAGCAGAGTTACCCATTATCAAATGGTGATATAGATAGTACACACCCATTATGGTCTCCAGATGCTAGGTGTATCGCATATCTTAGTCCAGTTGGTGATGGGGAAAATCAGATATTTGTTAAGTCACTAGATGATTATAGAGAGGTTCAAATTACTGATAAGAAAGAAGGAGTCAGTACATTCAAATGGGGTCCTACTGGCAAGGGTCTTTATTATGTTACGCAGTCAAAAGAATGTGAAGAGATAAAGAAACGTAAGGACCTATATGGAGATTTTCAACATATAGGTAAGGAACACCAGAATAATTGTTTATATTACATTGAAATAGAAAAGGTGATACAAAGTGATACAGATGAACACGAGAACAGAGTTGTTTATCAATTAACGGATGGTAAGGATTTTCATATCCATGAATTTGATATTTCAAATGATGGTAAAAAGGTTGTATTTATGGCGGCACCAAGCTCAAATATGGCAGATTATATAAATGGAGATCTATACATACTCCATATTAAAGCTGGAGAGCTACAAAAGCTGAATGTGGATAAGTTGTTGGGAGGGAGTGTTTGCTTTTCTCCTGACGGCAGTAAAATATGTTACACAGCAAGCATAAGAGAGAAGGATTACTATAGAAACCATATACAAGATAGTACGTTAGAGATATATGATATGAATACTGGAGAGGTAATTCAGCCTCTAACAAACTTTGATAGTACAGTTATGCCATTACAGTGGACAGCTAAAGGAATTTTAATTAGATGGCAGGATAAAACGAATTATCGTATTGGATTACTAGCTGAAGATGGCACTGTGGAAGCATTAAGCGACAAGATAGATGGCTTTATAATGGATGCCTCTATAACAAAGGATGGAAATCATATAACCTATAATAAGGCTATAACAAATGAAACCTTTGAAATCTATTTAGACGATAAAAAAATAACGGATGAAAATAGCTTTTTCAAAGGGAAACTTAAAAGTAACAGGGAAATCATCTCATGGAAAAGTAGTGATGGTCTTGAAATAGAAGGTGTTTTATCAACGCCAGTAGAGTTTGACACTAATAAAAAATATCCTTTATTAGTAGTAATTCACGGCGGTCCGGCTTGGGCATCTTTTCCGATATTTTCAGACTGTTTCAATGAGAAATATCCGATTGAACAGTTTGTTGAAAAAGGCTTTATCGTTTTAGAACCAAATTACAGAGGAAGTTCAGGTTATGGTAATGAATTTTTAAAAGCTAACTATAGAAAACAGGGGATTGCTGACTACGACGATGTTATATCAGGAGTTGATAAACTAGTTGATCAAGGGATAGTAGATAAAGATAGAGTAGGAGTTATGGGATGGAGCAATGGTGGATATGTATCAGCTTTTTGTTCTACATTTAGTAGCAGGTTTAAAGCTATTTCAGTTGGCGGTGGAATAACTAACTGGAGTACCCATTATGTAAATACAGATATACCTTACTTTATTAGAATGTATTTAGGAAATACTCCATGGAATGATCCAGATATATATACGAAGACATCACCTATGACGTATATTAAATCAGCTTGTACGCCTACCTTAATTCAACATGGGGAAAAGGATGCAAGAATTCCGATTACAAATGCATATGATCTATATCAAGGATTAATGGATATGGAAGTTGATACAGAATTAATTATATTTAAAGGAATGGCATATAGTTCTGACCAACCAGGAGTTCATGTGGCTATTATGAAGCAGAACTTGATGTGGTTTTCACACTATATGCTTGAAGAGAGTATGGAGGGTTTTAGGACTTTGTAATAGATGTTTGTACAAGACATATGATTGAAACGGTCTTCATATTGAGATGATTTATTATAAAATATATACTTAAACTACTATCAGTACATACATCAGGGAGGACTAATATGACAGGAAATAAAAATGACTTACTAGTAGAAAAACGTGAAGAGTTATTGAAAGTATTGCAAGCTCGTTTTGAGAAAAATATGAACCGCCATGAAGGTCTTGAATGGGCTAAAGTTGAAGCGAAGCTGACTACTAATAATGAAAAATTGTGGTCACTTAACGAAATGGAAGTAACTGGTGGTGAGCCGGATGTTATTGGTTATGATGAAGAAAAGGACGAATATACTTTCTATGATTGTTCAAAGGAGAGTCCTAAAGGCCGCAGAAGTCTTTGTTATGATCTTGAAGCGTTAGAATCAAGAAAAAAGCATAAACCAGAAAATAACGCTATTGATGTGGCGGCCGCTATGGGTATTGAGTTATTAACGGAAGAACAATATCGAGAGTTACAACAACTTGGAGATTTTGATATGAAATCATCGAGTTGGGTACAAACACCTTCAGATATTAGAGAGCTTGGTGGAGCTCTATTTTGCGATTATCGCTTTGGACATGTTTTCGTGTACCACAATGGAGCAGACTCTTACTATGCTGCCAGAGGTTTTCGTGGTTCGTTAAAAGTTTAAATTAGGATAAATAAGAAAAAGAGCCTATATTCAGGCTCTTTTTCTTATTTATATTTTAAAAGTAAATTGTTACTACGCAGTTTTACTTAATTTATATGTTCTGTGGTTGTTTTTGCGGAAAAGTTTAGGGAAAACATAGCCATCTAATCCAATACGTCCAGCGTTCTGCCCTGCAACTAAAATGAACATAGTCAAAATAAGCAGGTTTGGGTTTACACTAACAGTTCCGCTTAATAAAAATGAAAGATTCATTATGATTCCGAAAAATGCAGCTGTTTTTGTTAATCCGCCTAAAATCAAACCTAGACCTACTAAAATTTCTCCCCATTGAACTAAAAAGCTAAATAGGTCTGCGTTTGGAAGGACAAAATGTTGAAGAAAATCTGCCCACCAACTTTGTACTGCAGGATGGTCACCTGATGCTTGAGCAATAGCACCCTTTAGAAAACCGCTTGCGTCAAAAGATTGTCCGAAGACTTTGCCTATCCCAGCAGCGAGCCATGTATATCCTATGTAAAGCCGTAAAAGTAATAATATGAAAGTAGCACGTTTATCAGTTCTTAAAAAATTGATAACCATTGAAATCCCTCCAATATTGTATTTACACGTTTATTATATATCCAATGTGAAAAGATTCACAATGGAGAGAATGTGAACAAGGATAGGTTGTGAATAATTGTTTTATTTTTTGTAACATTTTATCTGCTTTGATAAACTAAGAATAGAGATATATGTAAAGGAGACAAAGACTCAATATGTGGATGAACTTGTAATGATTAGAAACTACTAGATAGATAAATTTTTCTCTCATAAGCGAGGGTTTATTTAGTTATCTGTAAATCATTCAAGGAATGCATATTTGGCTTGTACATCCCTTTTATAAGGATAGGTGCCTATTTTATGTATCTGTCTTTTTTGTGGGAAAGTTTATATCTCTTATATAAAATATGCGTCCTTTAAACTTGGAGGAGTATATGATGAACCAATTAAAAAATAAAGTAGCAGTTATTACAGGGGTAAGTCGTCTAGATGGTATAGGGGCAGCGATTTGTAAAGAATTAGCTGAATCAGGATACGATATATTTTTTACGTATTGGACAGCTTACGATAAAGAGATGCCTTGGGGCGTTGATAAAAATGAACAAATACAATTAAAAGAAGAGTTACTAAAAAACCGTGTTAAAGTATCAAGTATGGAGTTAGATTTAACTCAGAATGATGCACCAAAAGAGCTTATAAATAAAGTTACTGAACAATTAGGGTACCCTCATATATTAATTAATAATGCAGCATATTCTACGAATAATGATTTCTCTACGTTGACTGTTGAAGAATTAGATAAGCATTATATGGTAAATGTTCGTGCGACTACGCTGTTAAGTAGTCAATTTTCCCGGGGATTTGATAAGAAATCTGGTGGTAGAATTGTTAATATTACTTCGGGGCAATTTCAAGGTCCTATGGCAGGAGAACTAGCTTATGCGACAACGAAGGGAGCTATTGATGCTCTTACTAGTACGTTGTCAGCAGAGGTAGCTCATTTAGGAATAACAGTGAATGCAATTAATCCAGGACCAACCGATACAGGATGGATGACTGAAGAGATAAAACAAGGGTTAAAGCCGATGTTTCCTTTTGGCAGAATTGGTGAGCCAAGGGATGCAGCTAGACTCATTAAATTTTTAGTAAGTGAAGAGGCCGAGTGGATTACTGGGCAAGTTATTCATTCAGAAGGTGGATTTAAAAGATAAAAAAGAAGGCATCTCACCAGGGTGAGATGCCTTCTTTTTTAATCTTTCTTCAATCTTCGTGCAACACCATTCCCTAAAGACTGTAATCCTTGAACGAGGATAATTAAAATAAAGACGGTTGCATACATTACTTCAGGCTCGTAGCGTAAATGTCCGAAGCGGTATGCTAAATCCCCTAGCCCGCCAGCACCTACAAGGCCAGCCATTGCTGTTGCGCCGATTAAGCCGATCGTTGCAATTGTTAATCCGAGTACAAGGGAGGGACGTGCTTCTTTCACCATAACGTGCCAAATGATTTTTATAGTAGAAACGCCCATCGCTTGGTAGGCTTCAATGACACCGCGATCGACTTCTAGTAAAGCTGTCTCCATTAAACGTGCGATATAAGGGGCTGTGAAGACGACAAGCGGTACGATAACACCTTGCACGCCAATGGACGTTCCCATTAGAAACTTTGTAAAAGGTAAAATAAAGAATAATAGAATGATAAATGGAAGAGAGCGAATGATATTAATAATTGTATTAAGAATAGGATAGATGATTTTATTTTCACGCTGTCCACCAGGTCTCGTTAAAACAAGTGTGACGCCAAGTGGTAATGCAATAAGGATCGAGATGAGTAATGAGATAGATGTCATTTGAAAGGTTTGGATTGTGGCTTCCCATATGACTTTACCCCATTCATCCAAAAAGGACTTGTTTCCCATAATCTGTTCTACCTCCTTCTACGATGATTCCTTGCTCTTGTAAAAATGATAAAGCACGGTGGATTTCATTTTGTTCCCCTTGCATATGAACGACTAGTTTCCCATATGCTTCATGTTTTAACTGCGTAATATTACCGGATAAAATATTCGGATACACTTGGAAACGTTTTGTGGCAACGGCTAAGGCAGGTTCCCCTGAAGTAGTGCCAATAAATGAAAGTGTTACAATTTCTCCAGTACTTTGTAGTTCTTTCTGTACCTCTTTTGGAATTTTCGCTGCAAATGCGCTATTTAAAAATTTCTTCGTGGTTACATGTTGTGGGTTTGTGAAAATATCTTTTACAGTCCCACTTTCGACTACAGATCCATGTTCCATAACAGCAACGCGGTCACATATACGCTGGATGACATTCATTTCATGTGTAATGAGTAAAATCGTAATTCCGATTTCTTCGTTAATCTTTAATAACAAATCAAGGATAGAATCGGTTGTTTCGGGATCTAATGCGCTCGTTGCTTCATCACTTAATAACACTTCAGGTTCATGTGATAGCGCACGAGCAATTGCAACACGCTGTTTTTGACCACCAGAAAGTTCGCTTGGATACGCATCTTTTCTATTAAAAAGATCGACAATGCGTAAATACTTTTCTACTCTTTTTTCAATTTCTGCTTTTGGAATGCCAGCAAGCCGTAACGGTAATGCGATATTTTCATAAACGGTAACAGTTTTAAGTAAATTGAATCCTTGGAAGATCATTCCGATTTTTTGTCTCGATTTTGCTAGTTCTTTTGTCGATAACGTTGTTAAGTCTTGCTCGTTTACAATGATATTTCCTGTCGTTGGTTTTTCTAATAAATTTACACATCGAATCAATGTACTTTTACCAGCGCCACTATACCCAATGATTCCAAATACCTCGCCTTTTTCTACTTTAAGGGAAGTAGACTTAAGAGCCTCAACATTCCCTTTTTTTGTTGTAAATACTTTGGATATGTTTTTTAATTCAATCATTATCGTAAGCTCCTACCAAGATGGTAAAACTGAACCATCAAATTTTTTCTCGATAAACTCTTTTACTTCTTTAGATTGATAAGCTTTCTTTAATTTGTTTACAACGGCATCATCTTTATTTTCAGTACGAACAACGACCCAGTTCACATATGGTGAATCTTTTCCTTCGCGGAAGATAGAATCTTTCGCTGGACTTAATTTTGCACCTAATGCAAAGTTTGTGTTAATTGCAGCTGCTTTCACTTCACTTAGTTGTGTTGGTAATTGAGATGCCTCTAATTCGACAATCTTTAATTTTTTTGGATTTTCAATTACATCTTTTGCAGTCGCTTTTTCTGTAGCCTTTGGATCAACTTTTAAAACCCCTGCTTTTTCAAATAATTTTAAAGCTCGAAGTTCATTCGTTGGGTCATTTGGTACAGCAATTGCGTCGCCCTCTTTTAAGTCTTTTACATCTTTTATATCTTTAGAATATACGCCCATAGGGAATGTTACTGTTGAAAATACTTCAGCTAATTTCATATTGCGTTCAGCTTTAAATACATCTAAATACGATTTCGTTTGGTAGCTATTTACATCAAGGCTTTTTTCATCTAAAGATACGTTTGGCGCTACATAATCATTAAATACTTTTATATCAATTTCGAGACCATCTTTTGCTGCAACTTCTTTTACCTTTTCAAAAATTTGTTCATGTGGTCCACCTGTTACACCGACAGTAATCTTTTTCTCGTCTAATGCTTTTACCTCTTTATCTGAACTCACGCTACATGCGCCTAATAATAATACTGCTCCGCTTACAATGCTTAATAATACCTTTTTCATCTATAAATCCCCCCTTCATATACGTTCCAAAATAAAAAGCACCTCCCAAAAATAAGAGAGGTGCCGAATAGACGAAATAGATTCCTCTCTTATCTTCCAAAACGAAAACTCGTTTTGCAGGAATTAGCACCTTAGCTTATACGTCATAAGCTCGGTTGCCGGGCATCATCGGGCCAGTCCCTCCGCCACTCTTGATAAGAGTATGTGTATGTAGTTTTGAATATGGTACTAATAGTAAATCGTACAAAAAGAATTGTCAATGATATTTTCGGAATATATTTTATTTTAAGATAATCGAAACGTTCCCCTTTTTATGTCCTTTTTCTACATATATATGAGCTTCAGCAATTTCTTCTAATCGGTAAGTTCTATCAATAACAGGTTTTAGCTTTTCTGTTTCAGCTAGTTGTTTTAGTAGGTTCATATCTTCTTTACTGACCTTTGCCATCATTCCGTTCACAGATACATATTTTCCATTAGGCATTAATGCATCTGTACAAAGAGACTTTTTATATTTTCCAACTGCATCAAATATAATATCGTAGTGCTCGCCCTGCTTAGTAAAATCTTCTTTCATATAATCAATTACGTTGTCTGCCCCTAAAGTTGTTACTAGATCGAAATTCGAACTACTACAAATGGCTGTGACAGTCGCCCCGAAGTATTTAGCAAGTTGTATGGCAGCTGTCCCTACTGACCCAGAGGCGCCGTATATAAGTACTCGTTGCCCTTTTTTTATCTGTCCTTTTCTAAGGAAGTGCAATGCTGAAGTTCCGCCAAAAGGAATAACGGCAGCTTCTTCATATGTCACATTGGTAGGTTTTAATGCTATTAATCCACTTTCATGCACGCATGTGTATTCCGCATAACCACCAAGGTTTAGTTCTGTTAATGCAAAAACTTGATCTCCTTTTTTAAATTGTGTTACATCTGTTCCAATGTCTTCGATTTCACCGGATAACTCTACGCCAAGTATAGGTTTTCTCGGTTTTCTGAAACCTAATATGATCCGCATAGGAATCCAAAATAAGAGGGGGCTATTAAAGCCACGTATTCTACAATCTCCAGTCGATACACTTGTTGCGTGAATTTTAACTAATACTTCATTTTTTTTAGGTTTAGGCTTTTCTACATTTTGAAGCTGGAGAACATTAGGTGGTCCGTACTTTGTACAAATAATCGCTTTCATAATGACCTCCTGAAATGAGTTGTTATTATTTACATCATATTTAAACTTTTTCTCAAACATGTTGTTATATAGGAAATAAATTTAAAGATAAATATTACGAATTATATAGATTTAATAGGAAAAGAGATGATATTATTTTGGGGAAGGAGGGGACGTTATGAAAAAACTTATTTTAATTTCAAGTTTAGTACTTGCAGTCGGTCTAGGAGTAGGGTGTAGTAATGAGAAAACAAAAAAGACTGATGAACCGAAAAAAGAAGCTGTGCAGAAAGAAAAGGAATTAACAGCGAAGGATGTTTTCAATAAAGCGAATGAAGCTTTTAAAAACGAAGAAAATGTAACGATGACATATGATGTGGGAATAAAGGCTGAAGGAACAGAGATGAATGTAATAAAGGCTAAAATGCAACTAGAGCCGAAGAAAAAAAATTCTCGTTCTGAAATGAATGTTTCTGGTACAGAGGTTGTTGTTTATGATGTGGGTGGCAAAATTGCTGGTCAGTTGAAAAATCCTAATACAGGTGAAGTTATGTCTGTACCAGAGGAACAATTAAATGCTAACGGAATGAACGCGACTCAAGGAATGGTAGATAATTTAGAGATTCCATCGGAAATTTTAAATAAAGTGAAGATGGAGAAAAGTGGAGATAATTATAAGCTGAAGTTTGCATTAAAAGGGCAAGAGACAGAGAGTATGCTAGCTAGTATGGATGAAAAGCAGAAAAAAATGCTACAAGGCCAAAATGCAAAGATAGAAGAAATAGATGGGGAATATATTATTACAAAAGATTTTAAATATGAATCAGCAAAGATAGATATGGTTATGAGTAGCAATGGTGAGGATAAAGCGCACATTATTACGGATGCAAAGTTTACATCGTATGATAAATTTGATCCAATACAATTGCCAGCAGCAAAGTAATCACTGTCAAGAGAGGTACCTGAAAGAAAGGGTATCTCTTTTTGTTGCTAATAAGGAGAGTGTCCTTTGAAAAAAAGAAAGATAGCAGTGGTCATTGTCGCATATACGGTTTTGCTTGCAACGTCTGTACATACGTATAAAAAACAAATTGATCATCCTATTATGAGTGATGTAGGTAAATTGCTTCCGACAAAAATAAAACGTGTTGAAAGTGCTACGGAAGAGCACTCGTTAATAAAATTAGTGCGAGATGCAAAAGTTTCAGGAGAGAAAATTTCCATCGCAGGCATGCAACATAGCCAAGGAGGACAGACATATTATCCGAATGGCACGATGCTCGATATGAAAGGATATAATAAAATATTAGAATTTGATCCAGAGAAGAAGCGGATTACAGTTCAAAGTGGTGTCACCTGGAATGATATTCAGAAGAAAATAAATCCTTATGGCCTTGCGGTACAGGTCATGCAGTCTCAAAATATTTTTACTGTTGGCGGTTCATTAAGTGTAAATGTACACGGGCGTGATATTCGTCATGAGGCACTGATTGATACAGTAGATTCATTTAGATTGTTAATGGCAGATGGCACGGTACGTAATGTAAGTAGAGAAGAAAATGCAGAGTTATTTCCATATGTCATTGGGGGTTACGGTTTATTTGGAGTTATTTTAGATGTGACGCTGAAGTTAACAGATGATGAATTATATGAAATGCACACGAGAATGATAGATTATAAAGAATACGCATCTTATTTCAAAGAGAAAGTGAAAAGAGATGAGAATGTTCGTATGCACTTAGCGCGTATTTCTGTTGCTCCAAATTCATTTTTAAAAGAGATGTATGTGACAGATTATACTTTGGCACAAAATCAAAATATGAGAGAAGAGTACAGTGAATTAAAGGAAGAAAATATTATAGCTGCACCGAAATTTTTGCTTGGGTTATCACGTTATAGTGATTGGGGAAAGAATACATTTTGGGATATACAAAGAGGTTATTTTGAACGTACAGATGGAAAGTATGAGACGCGTAATAATGTTATGAGATCAGATAGTGCTTTTATGGAATATGAAAATCCAAATAGGACCGAAGTGTTACAAGAATACTTTGTACCTATAGATGCTTTCACAGAGTATATAGATGATTTACGTAACGTATTAAATGAAGATGAGTTTAATTTACTCAACATTACGATTCGTTACGTGGAAAAGAATGAAAATGCAGTTTTGTCCTATGCGAAAGATGATATGTTTGCGCTGGTTCTTTTGATTAACCAGGGACGCTCAGAGAGTGAGATAAAGAAAACAGAGGATGTCATTCGAAAGATGATTGATATTACTTTAAAGCATAATGGTAGTTACTATTTGCCGTATTATTCTTATCCAACGAAAGAGCAGTTAAAGAGGGCATATCCTCGCATTGAAGAATTTCTCAAGAAAAAGAAGGAAATAGATTCAGAAGAGAGATTTGTGAATTTATTTTATAGGGAGTATACGAAATGACATATAGAAGATTTGTGGCTTCGCAAAGTATCATCATGATGGCAGGAAGTATGGTATTTCCTTTTTATATATTATTGCTTCGAAACGTTGGAAATAGCTTCTCGCAATTTGGCTGGGCGTATGGCTTATTTGCTTTAACATCAGCACTTGTATATCCACTAGTGGGAAAGGTATCTGATCAAGTAGGGGATAAAAAATTATTAATCATATATGCTTGGTCCATGGCAATCTTAATGCTTTGCTTTCCAATTGCCACGGAAGTTTGGCATGTGTATATTCTTCAAATTGTAATGGGCGTTTTAGGTGCTGTGCAGCGTAATACTGAGAAGACTTCGTTAGCACGAAAGGTTGCGCAGGAAAAGGCTGGTTATGAGATTGGAAAATACCATGTGTGGACATCCATTGGCGGAGCAGTAGCGGTTATTGCCACGGGATATTTAGTAGATTTCTTTACGATTGGTACAATTTTTTATATTGCATCTATTCTATATGTAGTGAGCGGGATTGTATTAAGTAGTAAAAAAATATAACTATTCCTATTTTCACCTTAATAACCTTTATTTGTTATACTAAAAGGGAATACAAAAGAAAAGGGGACAGTGCCTTTGATGAAATTTGTAGTTTTAGCTATTCTTACTTTGTTTTTGATTCCATGGACAAGAAGTAGTAGTAAGCTTCGAGCAGTGGATAAGAAGGGAGATAAGAAGGTTGTAAAGGGTAAGAAATCATCTATTTTAGTTATTCCTGTTTTATTTTGGATAGGTATTGCAATCTATGAATACTTTTGGCTAATTGATGATCGAGTAGATTCGATTCTTACTCATTATTCTGTTGCAGTAGCAATTTTAATTGGGCTTGTTTTATTTTCACAAGATCAAATAGGGAAATTAGAAGGTGCATTAAAAGGACTTCTAATGTTTATTTTACTCGCAAGTTACGGCTACTTTGGTTATTTGCACGATATAGTAATCTCGCAAAAGAAATATGATTCTGTTGTTAAGGTAGAGAAAGATATTTCAGAGCCATTTACTGAAAATGACCAGCCGTTTACAGTGCCGCCAAAGACAGCGGAGAATAAGATGAAAAAAGTATTTGGTGATATTCCAAAAGTAGCTTATTTTGAGCTAGGAGAATTAACGCCACAAATGGTAAACGGCGAAGCTTTATATGTAGCGCCGATTGAAGTTTCAGGGTTTTTTAAAGCACGTAAAGCTGAGACAATTCCAGGGTATGTAACGATGTCAGGTACGAATCCTGATGCGGAAGCGAAACTGCACCTCGGTTATAAAATGAAATATGTGCCAAGCATGTTTTTTGGTAATAATTTAGAGCGTGTGGTAAGGCAAGCAGAACCAAATTTAATCTTTAAAGGAAAACCTAAATTTGAGGTTGATGATAAAGGAAAACCATATTATACAATGACGTACGGTGAATTTATTTCAGGAAGATCTGGATTTGAGGTAGAAGGTGTTGTCGTAGTAGATGCACAAACAGGTGAAGTGAAAAGATATGATAAAGGAAAGGCACCTAAATTTGTTGATGGTGTATTAAATCATGAGACTGCATCTACGTTAAATACGTACTTTGGTAAATATATTCACGGATTTTGGAATACGAAATTCTCACAAACAGATATGAAAATTCCGACTGAGTGGGGAACGAAAGAAGGCGTGACCCCGATTTTTGGTAAAGATGGAACACTGTATTATTTTACAGACTTTACTTCTCCAAAAGAAGGAGTAGATTCAGCTCTAGGCTATTCATTAGTAGATGCACGCACAGGCAAGCTATATTATTATAATGGAAAAGAAGTAAAGGGGATTATGGATGGTTCAGCAGCTACAGAAGTAGTGGATAATTCCTTTAAGAGAGAGAAATGGCATGGGACAATGCCTGTCATTTATAACGTATACGGAAAACCAGCTTGGATTATTCCGGTTGTTGATGACGGAGGCCTAGTACGTGCGCATACAGTTGTATATGCTGCTAATGCAAAAATATTTGCGACAGGTTCTTCGCAGAAAGAAGCGCTTGAGAATTATAAAAACGTAATGAGCGGTAATGGTGATACATTTAGACCAACCTCAACAGGAAAAGAAGCGCAAAAAGAAGGTATTGTACAACGTGTATATAAAGAAAAATCAGGTGAAAATACAATCGTGTACGTACTTTTAGAGAATGAACAAAAGGTATTTATGATACCAGTGAAGAAATTCCCATATGCTATGTTTACAGAAGTAGGAGACCCAATTCAAATTACATATTTAGATACGGGAGAGACGATGGCCTCGGTATCTAAATTTACGAATAGCAATGTGAAAAAGTAAAGCGGTAGAATTTCTATCGCTTTTTTTACATTATGAAAGAGGAAAATGCACTGTACTTGACGTATGTTTATGATGTAACTATAATTGTTACGATTCAGTGTGTATAGGAAAGGGTGAATTGAAAAAGTGAATGAAGTTAATCACGAAATATATAAACCTGTAAAGGCAAACAGGTTGTGGATGATTCTTGTATTAGGGACACTTACGGCGATTGGGCCATTATCTATTGATATGTATTTGCCTTCATTACCGAAGTTAACGGATGACTTGCAAACAGGTGCATCGCTAGCGCAGCTTACATTAACAGCTTGTTTGCTTGGGTTGTCAGTAGGGCAATTATTTGTTGGCTCAATTAGTGATATTTACGGAAGACGCAAACCACTTATTATTGCTCTTATTATTTATGTTGCTTCTTCTTTACTTTGTGCTGTTGCGCCATCTATTTGGACATTAGTATTATTGCGCTTCCTACAAGGAGCTTCAGGATCAGCCGGGATTGTTATATCACGTGCGATGGTAAGAGATATGTACTCAGGTTCTGAAATGACGAAGTTTTTCTCACTGCTTATGTTAGTAAACGGAGCAGCACCTATTTTGGCACCGATTATTGGGGGTCAATTGTTACAGTTTACAACGTGGCGCGGTGTTTTCATCGTTCTTGGAGCAATTAGCGTATTCATGTTAATCTCAGCTACTTTTGTATTGCGTGAAACATTACCTCCTGAAGAAAGAGAAACGGGTGGTTTGTCAGGGACTTTGGCGACGTACGGAAAATTGTTAAAGGACCGTCTGTTTATGGGATATGCATTGTCACAAGGATTAGTAACAGCGGCAATGTTTGCATACATTTCGGGCTCACCATTTGTGTTGCAGAACATATACGGAGCATCACCACAGCAATTTAGTTTATTCTTTGCGATTAACGGCATCGGTATTATTATTGCTAGTCAGGTAACGGGTCGTTTAGCGGGGAAAGTGAATGAGAAGACATTATTTGTTGCGGGTATTATTATCGCAGCTGTTGGTGGCCTATCTTTACTACTGACAATCGTACTAGGAATAGGTTTAATTGGTGTTTTATGTTCGTTATTCCTTGTCGTATCAAGTGTCGGGGTTGTATCAACAACTGGGTTCTCATTAGCGATGAGAAATCAGAAACAAGCTGCAGGAACAGCATCAGCTTTATTAGGTTTATTACAGTTTATTTCAGGAGCTCTTGTTGCTCCGCTAGTAGGTATCGGTGGAAGTAATACAGCATTACCGATGGGTATTGTTATTGCGCTTTGTGAAGTAGGAGCAGTGTTATGTTATCTATTTATGGCCAGAAGAAGTGAGAAACAGTTTGAACTGCAGCAAAAACAAAATCTAGAGGCTTAACAAAAAAGAACTGATTCAAAGGGAATGTTTGAATCAGTTCTTTTTTCATTTCTTTGAAATACCTCATACAGTTTTGTAAGGTGATGTAGTAAAGCATTGCAAAAGTTATTTGTATAAAGTGACGATACTGTGACAAACATGTTGGTATATATATTACGGTGTCGTCTTAAGTGTAAAAAGTAGGATGTTCTCGGTATAATAACAAGTGGAGATAAAAGAAACTATAATGAGTAATAGTTGTAGATAAAAGGAGAAGAAGAGATGAAGAAGGTTTTGGGTATTGCCGTAATGGGAGGAATGCTCCTTCTAGCAGGATGTAATGGAAATAAAGATACGAAAGAACCGAAAGAAAAGGTAGAGCAATCTACAGAACAAACAGAAGAGATGAAAGAATACCGTGCAGTACATGAAAAATACGATATGAAAATGAATAAAGAAATTAATAAAGCACTGCAGTTATTTGAAGTAGCAAAAGAAAAGGGCGGTAAGGAAATAACGACTGCTACATATAAAGAAGATGTGCAAAAGGTAACAACGAGCATGTTAGAAGATATTGATCATATACGTAAAGAAATTCGTGTTCCGAAGTCGAAAGAGCAAGAACATGAAGTATATGTTGGTTTCTTGAATGAATCGGAGCAAGCAATGAAAAAATTACAGAAGTTAGCTAAAGAAGAAGATTCATCGTTGATTCGTGATATAGAAATTAATTTTGCAACAGCATCGACATACTATAAACGTTTTCAAGCAGAAACGAAAAAATAACCTTGCCTGTGCAAGGTTATTTTTTCTTCTTACTACCGCCTACTTCTTTATTTTATTTCTCTTTTGTATTCTTTTTTCGTTCCATCAGAGAAGACAACTTCTAAATCAAATTTTTGATAGTCTTTATCAAGTTTGAACACGTTCACTACTTGATCGATTACTTCTTGGTCAGCAGTATTTTTATCAAATTTTAATTCTTGTAAGAGTGGGCTTAATTTTGTGATAGCCTCGTCTCCTGTTAATTTTACATCTGCTTTATGATCTTCAATTTTTGCTTCCATTTTCTTATCAGCTGCTACATTTTTATAGTCTGCTTCGTAGTCTTTCTTTGTATCTTGGTAGTCTGCCTTTAAATCGAATTCATTGAAGTTTAGTTTTAAATCTGCAGGAGCCTCATTTTTTGCTTCTTCAGTCGTCTTTTTATTAGAAGTTGTGTCTTCTTTTGCAGGAGCTTTACATCCTGTTAATGCAGGTACTAGCATAAGAGCTAATAAAACTGATAGTAGAATTCTCATTATAAATTCCTCCTTATGTAAATTCGTTCTATACAAGTTTTTCCCAAAAACATGTAATTATGTATGTGTTGAAAATAAATTATTATTCTGTAGTTGCAAGGGCTAATCCGCAATTTAAATCAAAAAAGATTTGTATGTATATGGTAAATTGAAGTTGTGAGGAGGGGCTAAAATGCATGAAGAATATAAAGAGATAATAAAAAAATCAATTGAATATATAGAGAATCACTTACATGAGGAGCTTACAACAGAAAGAGTGGCATCTCACAGTGCAGTATCGATGTACCATTTTCATCGCATCTTTCAAAGATATGTTGGGATGAGTGTAACAGATTATATTCGAAAGAGAAGGTTAACTCATGCTGCGCAAGTTTTAGTGTCAACGGAGAGAGCTGTTATTGATATTGCAGTGCAATACGGTTTTTCCTCACAAGAGGCATTTACGAGAGCTTTTAAAAGAATGTTTCAATTGCCACCAAAGAAATATCGAAAGTACTTTCAGTCATTTTATATAGAAAGAGAGAGTGTTTCAATGCAAAAAGGTATACCGAAAGGATGGATCTTAAGTGGAAGTCATCCTGCTGAATATGAGATGGGTTTAGATTATGAAGTTGTCCATCATGGGAAAGTATCTGCATACATAAAAGCAAAAGAGAATGTTACGCACGGAGGATTTTCAACATTAATGCAAATGTTCCGAGCGGATAAATATGTAGGAAAGAGATTACGTTTTACAGCATTTATTAAGAGTGAAAATGTAAGAGATTGGGCAGGATTGTGGATGCGAGTAGATGGAAAAGATACAGAACCGCTCGCTATGGATAATATGCAAAATCGCCCCATTAAAAATACGAATAACTGGCAATCGTACTCGGTTGTATTAGATATAAAAGAAGAAGCACTTGGTATTGCATTTGGTGTTTTATTATCAGGAGAAGGTTGTGTGTGGCTAGATAGTATTCGATTTGATGAAGTAGATGAAAAAATTCCTTCAACAGATTTGGCAGAGAACTTTTATGAAACACTTTTAGAAGAGCCGGTGAATCTACAATTTGAAGAAGTAGAAAAATAAAAAACAAGGAGAAAAGATATGCTCAAATATGTAAAACTAATAAGTATTAGTTTAGTAATATCGTCTTGTATTATGGGAGTTAATTATTTAGTTAGCTATCTTTGGTCAGGGCATATACCTTCTTTGACGTGGAGAACATATTTGATGTTTGTGTTTATATGTATGATGAGTTTTGGTTCAATGCAAAAAGAAGGAAAAGAGGATTATTGACAATAGTCTTCTTCGCCTTTCTTTCATTAACACAAATGGTTGTAACTGTTTTTGGAGATGCAGGTATGATTTTCAATATCATCTCACTATCGTTACAACTTGTAAGTTTGGGTGTAATTGTACCACATGAAATGCTTTCTAAAACATACCAAACAATCAGTGAATTATTTCCTGCAATATATGCAGGAAATGGCTATTATACAATAATATTTGGAGGAGTTAGTTTAGAAAGAAATATTATTTCATTATTAGTTATTGTATTGGTTATACAATTAGTAGCAGGTATGATTTTAGCTATAAAAGGAATGGCAAAGGGAAGAGGAAGCTCTGTAGTTAAAGTTGTATAAAAGTAAAAAGGTATCCTTCATGGGATACCTTTTACTTTTGTTACTTTGCAACTTCTGTCCACTTGTAGTTAAACTCACCACCGAAGTCAGTTGTTACAAGTCCTTTAATGAAAGAGCGTTGTAAGTAAGAACGACCTTGTTGGTATAAAGGAGCGACAGCGCCGTCTTGTAATAGAATTTTTTCAGCTTGCTTCATTGCTTCAAAGCGTGCTTTTTCATCGCCAGCTAAATCTGTTTTCACTTTATGAATTAGCTCATCGTACTCTTTGTTAGAGTATTTATCGAAGTTATAAGCACTATCTGTTGTAAATAGATCTAAGAATGTAATTGGATCAGCGAAGTCAGGGCCCCAGCCGTCAATACCAATTTCATAGTCACCACTTAATAGTAGTTTTAGCTGTTGTTTACGTGGTTGTGGTTTTAAATTCACTGTTAATCCGTCTAAGTTCTTTTCTAATTCACCTTTTAAATATTCACCAGTCTTTTTAGCTAAAGCATTGTCACTTGTTAATAGTTCGATTGTTACTTTGTCAGTACCAAGTTCTTGTTTTGCTTTTTTCCAGTTTTCTTTCGCTGTTTTCACATCATCCTTGACTAGATTTCCATTTTCTTTACGGAAGTCGTTGCCTTCTGGGCTCTTTGCGAATTTCGCAGGAACCATTCCTTCAGCTGGAACAGCGCCGTTATTTAAAATTGTTTCTACGTAAGCTTTTTTATTCATTGCGCCGTTAATAGCAAGGCGTGCATGTTGATTTTTTAATGTTTCATTTTTTTGATTTAATCGTAAGAATTGAATGCCGACTTCAGCGCGTTCCTTGAAGTTTGGATCGCTCTTATATTTATCAACAAACTCTGCAGTTAAAGCAACACGATCAATTTGTCCTGAATCATATAAGTTCACTTCTGTAGACTTATCTTTAACGACATTGAAGTTGATTTCTTCTAATTTTACCGTTTTAGCATCCCAATAGTTAGGGTTTTTCTTCAATTGGAAGCTTTGTTCATGTTTCCAGTTCTCTAATGTGAAAGCACCGTTGTAAATTAAATGATTTGTTTCCAAACCATATTTATCACCTTGAGATTTTAAGTACTCTTCATTAATTGGTAAGAATGTTGAGAATGTCGTTAAGCTTAAGAAGTAGGGAACAGGACGGTCTAGTTGCACTTCTAACGTTTTGTCATCAACAGCTTTGACCCCTAGTTGATCAATTGGCAATTGTTTTTGGTTTATTTGTTTCGCATTCTTTATATCGAAGAATAAGAATGCGTATTCAGCTGCTGTATCAGGATTTACGGCACGTTGCCAAGCGAAGGCAAAGTCCTTTGCTGTAACAGGAGTACCGTTTGACCATTTTGAATCACGCAGATGGAATGTATATTTTGTTTTATCGGGACTAATGTCAACCGACTCAGCGACACCAGGAACCGGTTTATTATCTTCTCCCATTGCATATAACCCTTCAAAAACATTGCGCATTACGTTCATGGATTCCCCATCCGTTGCTTTTGCAACATCCATTGTTGGAATTTCTGAAGCGAATGATAAGTTAATTGCCTGTTTATCAGGTGCTTTATCGTTTGCTTTCGCTCCGCTTGCATTATCCTTATTTCCCCCGCAAGCAGTTAGTAATAGACTTGCCCCTAAAACAGATGCAACAACAGGTATAACTTTTTTCTTCATTGTTCGTTCCTCCCTAAATGTGTTGTTCGTAACGTCATAATGTCCATGTCTTGAAGTAGCTATAGAAGGAGATAAAACCTATTATAAATATTTGTTTATAGGTAATCAGGTGTTCTATATGTATATACATGTTGATCTATAATCTATCGTTATATGTTTCAACGTAGTAGACATTATATTTTGATGGTGAAATATTTCGTTTCTTTGATTATTTGGAATATTAACACTGGAAAGAACTATATGTCGATAATAAAAATAGATTGTTAATTTCTTAGAATAATATATTGAAAAAGCGGATTCTCATGTGTGAGAGAATCTATTTTTAATATATTTTGCTAAAAAAACAATTGGTGTGGGCTAATAATAAGTGGGGATGAAGAAACCCCCACTTATTAAAGTTTCACTTTATTTTTCAATTTTTGCCCACTTGAAGTTTAATTGCCCTGCAAAGTCTACTTGCACAATTCCTTTCACATAAGAACGTTCTAAATAAGATTCGCCTTTTTGGTAAAGAGGAGCGATAACAGAGTCTTTAAATAATATTTTCTCGGATGCTAGTAATGCTTCCCAGCGAGCTTTTTCATCACCAGCTAAAGTTGTTTTCACTTTTGCTATTGTTTCATCGAATTCCTTATTAGAGTAATGATCTAAGTTATAAGGGTTATTCGTTGTAAATAGCTCAAGGAATGTAATTGGATCCGCAAAGTCAGGGCTCCAGCCATCAATTCCGATTTCGTAGTCACCTTTTAATAGAAGCGAAACTTGTTGCTTACGCGGTTGCGGTTTTATATTTACTGTTAATCCATCTAGATTCTTTTCTAGTTGTCCTTTTAAGAATTCACCAGTTTTCTTATCAAGGTCAGCATCACTCGTTAATAATTCTAATGTTATCTTTTCAGAACCAAGCTCTTGTTTAGCTTTTTTCCATAACTCTTGTGCAGATTTTGTATCAACTTTTGTTAAATCGCCATTTGCAGTACGGAAGTCTTTTCCTTCAGGTCCTTTTGCAAAGTTTTTTGGAACGAGACCAAATGTTGGTGTAGATCCATCATTTAATAACGTATTTACAAAGGATTTTCTATCAATTGTTTGATCAATTGCTTGGCGTGCAGAAACGTTTTGAAGCACTTTGTTTTGTTGATTCATACGTAAAAATTGTACGCCTACGTTTGGACGTTCTTTAAAGTTAGCATCCTTTTTATATTTATCGACGAAGTCAGATGTTAGTTTTATACGATCTAATTGTTTTGACTCGAATAAATTTACTTCTGTTGATTTTTCTTTTACGACGTTAAAATTGATTTCTTCTAGTTTGACAGTATCTTTATCCCAATAGGTAGGGTTTTTCTTGAATTTAAAGCTTTGTTCGTGCTTCCAATCGCTTAGTGTAAAAGCTCCGTTGTACAAGATTGTATTATCTTCTAAAGCGTACTTATCACCTTGTGCTTTAAAGAATTCCTCGTTAATTGGTAGAAATGTTGGGAACGCTGTTAAGCTAATAAAATACGGAACAGGACGCTCCAATTCTACCTCAAACGTATGGTCATCAACTGCTTTTACACCAAGTTGGTCGGCTGGAAGTTCTTTGTTGTTAATTTTTGTTGCGTTTTTAATATCAAAGAATAGAAATGCATATTCAGAGGCTGTTGCTGGATCTACGGCTCTTTGCCAAGCGAACACAAAATCTTTAGCTGTAACAGGAGTGCCGTTTGACCATTTTGAATCTCGCAAATGGAATGTGTATTTCGTTTTATCGCCACTTACTTCATGAGATTTTGCAACACCAGGAACAGGTTTGTTACCTTCACCAAGATTATACAAACCTTCAAATACGTTTCTCATTACTTGACCAGAATCAGTATCTGTAGCACGAGCCGTATCCATTGTTCGTATTTCAGTAGGTGAAGATAAGTTTAAAACCTGTTTACTAGGTGCCTCGTCTTTTGCATTTGCTCCGCTTGCTTCGTTTTTATAACTACCGCAACCAGTTAATAAAATACTTACTCCTACAACTGATGCAATACCGGGTACAAACTTCTTTTTCATTTGATTTTCCTCCTAAATAATTAAGTTTGGATGATGATGAGGGAAATGAAAAATAAAAAATCCCTCTTTTCATATTGAGAAAGAGGGATTTTTACGTACAAGTTATGCACCCGTATATAAACGAAGTCCCTCATTCTATCTTTCAAGCATAAAGCTTGCAGGAAGTGGCACAGTATTCAAAATGAACCTGTTGCCGAGGTTTCAAAGGGCCAGTCCCTCCACCTCTCTTGATACAATGAGTAAACGAATAAATTTTATTAATTTTTGTGTTTCTTTGATAATTCAAAATCTTACACCTTGAATAATGAAGTGTCAACTAAATGAAAAATAGTTTAAATTTTCAGTTTTATCAAACAGAAAAATCACTGCATAGGGCAGTGGTTTTTCTACTAGAAGTTAAAGTTATCTGGATCTGGACCAACGCGACGATCTTCATTTAAAGCTTGAATTGCTTTCATATCATCAGCACTTAATTCAAAGTCGAAGATGTTTGCATTTTCAATAATGCGATGTTCTTTAATTGATTTGGGAATTGTTACAACTTCGTTTTGTAAATCCCAGCGTAAAATAATTTGCGCAGTTGATTTATTATATTTTGTCGCAATTTCTTGTAACGTTGGATTATCTAGTAGTTGTCCTTGCATTAATGGTGACCAAGCTTCAAGCTGAATATTATGTTCTTTACAGAATGCATGTAACTCTTCTTGTGCTAAACGTGGGTGGTATTCCACTTGGTTGACCATTGGCTTAATTTCAGCAATTTCAAATACGTCTTGTAAGTGGTGAATGTGGAAATTACTCACACCGATAGCGCGAACACGGCCATCTTTATAAAGTTTTTCTAATGCTTTCCATGATTCGGTATATTTCCCTTTTACAGGCCAATGTACTAAATATAAATCTAAATATTCTAGACCTAATTTCTCTAATGTAGTTTCAAATGCTTGAAGTGTTGTTTCATATCCTTGATCGCTATTCCATACTTTTGAGGTAATAAATAATTCTTCGCGTGAAACACCGGATTCACGAATCGCTTGTCCAACGCCTTCTTCATTTTGATAGATTGCTGCAGTATCGATGCTGCGGTAGCCATTTTTAATTGCTGCTTTTACAGAATCAATTACTTCTGAACCATCTTCTACTTTAAAAACACCTAAACCAAACCAAGGCATTTTTACACCGTTATGTAATGTTGTATAGTCTTTTAAACTTGTTAAAATCATATTATTTCCCCCTAGCTTTTTTGTTTGTTGCTTCTACTGCTTTTTGAATTGCCTCTGAAAAATTATATTCGTATAAAGTTTTGAGACCCTCAGCTGTGGAACCACCTGGCGTTGTTACTTGTTCGCGGAGGTTAGCTGGATTTTGCATTTGTTCGAGCATAGAAGCAGAGCCAGAAATCATTTGAATGACAAGATGTTTTGCGGTTTCTTCATCGACTCCATAACTTTTTGTTGTTTCAATTAAGCTTTCAGCAAAGTAATAAAGGAAGGCTGGTGCACTTCCAGTAACTGCAGTAAGCTGATGAACTTCTTCCTCAGTACAAAGTTGCGAAGTACCAATACCTTTTAAAAGCAGTTGCAGGGTTTCTTGATGCATCTCATTTACTGATTGTCCCATTGTATATAAGGAGATAGATTTTCCAATTTCAGCAGCTGTATTAGGCATAATCCAAGCAACAGGCGTGCCCTTTGGGAGTCTAGCTTCTAAATAAGATGGTCCAATGCCAGCTGCGACTGTTACGACTAGTTGATTTGATATTAACGGAGATAGCTCAGCTAATAACTCTTCATGAGCAGAAGGTGGCATTGCTAAAACAACCGTATCAACAGATGTAACATGCTGTTTCCAATCTGTTGCAGTAGACACATTATATCGATGTTGTAACTGTTTTAGCTTTTCTACGTTGCTTCGATTAGAGACGATAATTTCTTCGATGTACTCTTTGCTTGTTTTAAGTAATCCGGAAAATATAGCTTCTGCCATACGACCGGCACCAATAAATAAAATTCGATGTTTAGTTAGCATATTCTTTATTCCTTTCTAGTGGAAATATGTTATAAAAAACGATACCATTTTTAAGAGAATTTTGTAAAAAGAAAAGACTTCCCGTAGGTGGAATGGATAATGAAAATCAGGAAATTCATGGTAAATATAAGGGCTATTCCTTATACTGATGATAGGGAATTTATTATACATCTGGGGAGAGATGATCATGATTAGAAGTCCGCTATTTTTAGTTGTTTCTAGTATCATTTGCGTATTGGTTGGATTTTATATTCAATCGAGTTATATTGAAATTTTTGCATCGGTTATGGGGATTATTAATGTTTGGTTATTAGCGAGGGAAAAGGTATCTAATTTTTTGTTTGGCATGATTACGGTTGCGGTATTTCTATATATTTTCATTACACAAGGTTTATATGCAATGGCAGTATTAGCAGCCTTTCAATTTATATTTAATATATATGGTTGGTATCATTGGATTGCACGTAGTGGGGAGGAAGAGGTAAAAGCAACAGTTCGTTTAAATATAAAAGGATGGACGATTTATATAATCTTCATGTTATTTGCTTGGGTTGGTTGGGGCTATTATCAAATCCGTTATTTAGAATCAACAAGTCCATATTTAGACGCTTTAAATGCTGTACTAGGATTAGTAGCTCAATTTATGTTAAGTCGAAAAATTTTAGAGAACTGGTATTTATGGATTTTGTATAACGTGATTAGCATTGTGATTTATATTTCCACAGGTTTATACGTCATGCTAATATTAACTGTTATTAATCTCTTTATATGTGTAGCTGGTTTGCTAGAGTGGAAGAGCAATTATAGGGGGCAAGAACATACAAATAATTATATCTAGAAAATAATTAGAATTGAAAAACCCCTAAAGCATATATGCTTCAGGGGTTTACTAATAGAATATAAGATTATGCTTTTGTCATACCAAGTAATACAGCGCCGCCGATAATTAAAACACTACCTAGTGCAATAAAGATCAATTGACGTTTTGTTTTCTTTTCACCTAAGAAGACAATCGCACCAAATGTTGAGATAACGATTCCAGTTTGAGATAATGGGAAGCTTGTTGCTACTCCAACACGTGGTAATGAAAGAAGTAAGAATAAGTTTCCAGTTCCCCATAGTAAACCAGACAAAGCATTACGGATTGCATATTTGTTAAATGGTTTATGTTTAGACGTCAGTACAACCGCACCAACAAACATACCAACTGCTTGTGGTAAAATAGCAGACCAACCATCAATATTATACCAACGAATAATAATTACATATACAAGATAGCCGAAAGTAGAAACAATTAAAGTAAGAAGTCCTTTTTTCAATTGTCCAGGTGGCTGAGCATTTTCTTTATCATCTAATGATGTGAATACAACACCAACTACAATTAATAGGATTGCAATCGTTCCCAGAATGATCGTTGTAGTAGTAGTCCACTCACGGAAAGCGATAACCCCAAAGATAGAAGTTGCAACAAGTTGCATACCAGTAGAAATCGTTACAGTAGTTGAAACACCTAGTTTTTCAACTGTTTTTAATTGGTTTACTTGTCCTAAAGCCCAGAATAAACCTGAAATAAAACCAACAATTAAGATTGTCATTGTTAAAGCTGGTTGAGTAAATACATACATAATTGTTGCGAAGAATAGAGCACCGATTGTCATACCTACCGTTTGGCTATATGCACCACCGCCCATTTTTACGCTTACTAATAAGATGTTTCCCCATGCAATTGCAGGAAGAAGCGCTAATAAAATGTCCATTACAAGACTCCCTTCGGTTTGCTATACCAATATAGTTACATATCGTTCTAACGATCGGTAATGCCCCACTAATAGAGTAGAAGATTACCGATCGCTAAAACAGGATGAAGAATTCACAATATAAATGCGTTTTCATTTCTTCATTTTTTGAAACACCTCCATATAATAACAGGAAATTGCCTATTTTAGAAAGTGAATTCAAATAAAATGTATATTTAAATAAGAGGTAAAATTCAGTTATTTCCCATTGGTATATTTTATTTCCTAAGAAATAAAGAAGCAGCTTCGACAAAAGCTGCTTTAAGAGTTAGTGATTCTTTTATTAATAAGTTGAATACATAGTAGAAATACGAGTGACATACCGATAGTAATAACTACAAGTGTCCAGGCGAGTTGCATATTACTTGCATCAATAGCCATGTAAATTGCAGTTGGGATTGTCTGTGTTTTACCAGGAATGTTCCCGGCAAACATGAGTGTAGCACCAAACTCACCGAGCGCGCGGACAAAGCTCAAAATCATCCCGCTTAGTAAGGCAGGAAATGCGAGTGGAAGTGTAACGTGCAGAAAAACTTGATATTCACTTGCGCCAAGGTCACGAGCACTTTCTTCAATTTGTACATTTGCGATAGAAAATCCCGTTTTCGCTGATTGGTACATAAGCGGAAATGCAACAACTGTAGAAGCGATAATCGCAGCAGTAGATGTGAACATAATAGACTGCTGAAATAATGATTCAACCCACTTTCCGATCGGGCTGTTGTTTCCAAAGATGATAATGAGAAAGAAGCCGATAACAGTTGGTGGAAGTACCATTGGTAATAAAAATATGGTTTCTAATAGTACTTTATATCGCCATGAGGAGCGAGCTAGTGCTCGCCCGACAATTGTCCCTAAAATTGTAACGAGAATAGTGGCGCACGCAGCTACTCTTAAAGATAGAAAGACAGGCGATAAAATAGCATCAATGCTCATAGTAATTACGACAGAACTGTAAATCCATATTTCTTAAAGATAGATTGTGCATCTTTTGACTGCAAATACTCATAAAATGAAGTCGCCTCTTTCTTATGTTTAGATTCCTTTATAACACCTAAAGGATAGTGGATTGGCTCATGAGAAGTAGTTGCTGCTGTCTCACCAATCTTTACTTTATCCGAAATGAGAGCATCTGTTTTGTATACGATGCCAGCATCGACATTCCCTGTTTCTACATATGTTAACACTTGGCGAACATCTTTTGTAAATACGACTTTATTTTGAACATCATTCCAAAGGTTTTCGTGTGTTAGAGAAGCCTTTGCATATTTGCCAGCAGGTACAGATTCAGGTGTACCAAGTGCAATTTTTTTGATTTTCTCATCTTTTAAATCTTGAAATTTTGTAAGTGAACTATCTTTAGGGATGACTAGAACTAGTTCATTTCCAAGAAGATTTTTCCCTTCTTTTTCACTAATGAATCCTTTTTTTACAAGGGTTTGGAATTTATCTTCTGCTGCAGAGAAGAATAAATCAGCAGGTGCACCTTGTTCAATTTGTTGTTGAAGTGCTCCAGAAGCACCGAAGTTAAAAGAAAGTTTGATATTTGGCTCTTTTTCTTTATATTGTTTTTCGATTTCTTTTAATGCATCTTGTAAGCTTGCAGCAGCTGAGATAGTCAGTTCAACTGTTTTATCCTCTTTAGCAGCTGACTTTGTATGCTTTTCCCCACTTGTACAAGCAGCACTAAATATAAGAAGGAAAGAAAGTATAAGTGCCCCGATGGAACGTAATGTAAATTTATTCATAAAAAAATCCCCTTTCGTTTTGATACATCTAATTATAACTAATTATAACTAATTATATCTAAATATAACTAGTTATAATTGAATGTAATTTGAACATATATCTATTTTTAAAAAATAGGAGAAATATTCTTTTCTTTGTTACAATGAAAGGAGAAAGTGAGGAATCGTCTATGGATCATCATTCCTACACAACGGAAGAAGTAGCAAAGCGATTAAAAGTATCAAAATTAACTGTATACGACTTAATTAAAAAAGGAGAACTTCCTTCTTATAGAGTTGGTAGACAGATGCGCATTGATGCAACAGATTTAGATCAATATATAAAACAAATGAAAACAGGAAAGGTACAAGTTACTCCTGTAAAAAACGATGGTAGTAGTATCTTGAACACGTGTATTATTAGTGGTCAAGAACTAACGTTAGATATGTTAGCTAAACGTATAGAAAATCGTTTGCCAAGTTCTAATGTTTTAAGGGCGTATCAAGGTAGCTTAACGAGTTTAGTGAAAATGTATCAAGGAGAAGGAAGTATCGTTAGTTTGCATTTGTTTGATGGTGAAACTGGTACATATAATGTTCCTTACGTAAAACGCATTTTAGTAGGACAGCCATGCATTATGATTAATTTATTGTCCAGAAATGTAGGATTTTATGTCCGAAAAGGAAATCCGAAGAGAATAAAGGCATGGGCTGACATATCCGGGTCCACTATAAAGTTTGTGAATCGAGAAAAGGGTTCTGGTATTAGAGTGTTAGTCGATGAACAATTACGAATCCAAAAATTAAATAAAGCTGATATTAGTGGATATGAATGGGAAGAATCGAATCATCTTGGTGTTGCCACGCAAGTTGCAAATGGAAAAGCTGATGTAGGAGTAGGTTCAGAAAAGTTTTCGCAAATTGTAAATGTGGACTTTATTCCAATCATGAAAGAACAGTATGATTTAGTAATTTTGAAGAATAAAGAAAATGAAGAGTTGATTGAAGTTGTGAAAGACATTCTGCAATCGGAAGAATTTCATAATGAATTAAATGCGATTGGCGGATATGATATTACGAAAACAGGTCAAATTGTATATGAAACAAACTAAAAAGCTGCTTGTCTATAAGACGAGCGGCTTTTTCTATATATAAAGGGGGTTGGGGAAACAAAGTGTTAAACAAGACCTTGAGCAAGTGTATAAATGAAAGCCGTAAGAAGAGTGACTCCACTTGCAAGTCCGATAAAGTCTGATTTGTTGAAAGTAATGTTGTTCATTATAAACTCTCCTTATTTGTTTAATGTAGTTGCAACAGCTTTTGCATCGACAAGTGCGGATAGCACCATGCCCATTGTATTTAAAAATTTATTTGATTTCATATTGTTCATCATGCGTATCCGCTCCTTTTCGAATTGTTGTTGCCCTGCTTATGTCTTAATTATAGGAAATATGGCTACTTGCAACTATCGAATTAGCTTACGAAAGACTTACACTTTTGTAAGAAAAAAAGACATTCATGTAAGAATGTCTTTCACAGCATATTGATATGATGATGGTCTTCAATTGTTTTTAAAAAACTACGCATTGAATTCGTCATATAGCTATCTTTACGGCGTATGAAAACCGTTGAAATACTGCCGTATTTTTCAGGGATTGCATGACAATGTACCTTACCTGCTTTAGAAAGATGATGGACAGCAGACTGTGGTACGAGTGTAATTCCGAGGCCGAGTGCAACGCTGTTTAATATTGTCTCTAATATATTGAATTCCATAATTCTTTTT
Organism: Bacillus sp. JKS001846; assembly: GCF_900176455.1. NCBI lineage: Bacteria > Bacillati > Bacillota > Bacilli > Caryophanales > Bacillaceae > Bacillus > Bacillus sp. JKS001846. Next base: position 106,115 of record NZ_FWYG01000001.1, on the reverse strand, counting down.
GGTAGCAAACCTTCATCTTTAAGCCAACGTTCTAGTTTGGAGCGGTATCCACATCCTTGGTTAAAAACGAGTAGAGGCGTTGTTGTAAATTCTTCTATATGAAAGGCTTTATTTTGTGTTATAAGCATTAATTTCTCTGTACTAACATCGTATTGTTCGATTAGTGGATGTTTAATAGGACCTGATATAAAGGCGCCATCCAATTGATGATCAAGTACTTCTCTAATTAATTCTTCTGTTAGACCCGCTTGTAATGATAAATCGACATTTGGATAGCTTTTATAGTAAGAAGATAAAATGGTAGGCAGTGTACTTACTGTTTCGACTGTACCGATTTTCAATATACCGGAGGGTGTTTCGCTATCTAAAAATACTTGTTTTAGTTCGTCGACATCTTGCAAAATTTTACTAACATAAACGAGCATTTTTCTTCCTTCAGCTGTTAAAGTCATTCCTCGTTTATGGCGGTAAAAGAGTGGGGTTTTTAATTCGTTTTCTAGTTGTTTAATACGTGTAGTTACATTTGATTGTACATAATTTAATTCCTTTGCTGCGCTACTTACACTACCCTGATCGGCAACGCTTTTAAAGATTTGTAAGTCTCGTAATTCCATTTTGTAATCCCCCTTGATGTTAACTATCATTATAAATGATAGTTAACATCATTTTGAATCATTTTACGTGATATATTTTTTCTTTTACAATTCTCTTTGTGCAAATAGAAAGAAACGGGGGATTGCGGTGAGAAGAGGTCAAATGATAATAGGGGCTGTAGCGTGTTTAATTGCGAGTATGTCATGGGGAGCGATGTTTCCAGTTGCTGATCATGCGCTAGAATACATAGATCCATTTTATTTTTCGCTTATTCGCTATGGAGCAGTGGCGATAATGCTGATTGTATTGTTGTTAGTGAAAGAAGGAAAACAGGCATTTCGTTTAGAGGGAAGAGGAAAGTTACTCGTCTTTTTTGGAACGATGGCATTTACAGTATATAATGTCCTCATATTTTTAGGGCAAATGTTGATGGGTAAGTCGGGTGTAATGGTAGCTTCCATTATGGAAGCACTTATGCCGATGATTTCTATTTGTATTTTATGGGGATATAAGCATATAAAACCGAAGAAGTATATGATAACGAGTATGGTTATTGCTTTTGTAGGAGCTGTGTTTGTTATTACAAAAGGTGACATGAGTTTCTTTGTAACATTGAAAGATAATATGTTCCCATTAGCATTTATATTTATTGGTGTTATAGGCTGGGTTATTTATACGATGGGTGGTCAAACGTGTAGTGATTGGTCAACATTACGTTATTCTACGTTGACGTGTGTATTCGGTACGACTGTTACAGGAATTATAACGGTAATTATTACGTGGCTTGGATATGTTTCAGTTCCTAGTATGGGAACGATTTCTATTGTAAAATATGATTTGTTATTTATGATGACATTGCCAGGTATTGTAGCGCTACTTGCTTGGAACTACGGTGTGAAAATTTTATCATCCATTAATGGGATTTTATTTATTAATTTTGTACCAATTACGACTTTAGCTATTATGATGATGCAAGGGTATCAAATCACAATGTTTGATATTATAGGGACTGTACTTGTTATTGCAGCACTTATTCGCAATAACGTTTGCCAGAGAAAAGAAGAAAATATAAATAATAGAGTTTTACAAGAAGAACAATTACGTCAAGCTGTTTAATAGGTAAATGGAGGATTTCACATGTTAGAAAGTTTATTGTTTTTCTTCGCCGTCGGAGTTGCCTGTGAGCTTGCAGCAATTAATCGAAATGGTCGTAAAAAGATAAAACAACAAGCTGAGCTGATACAGCTTTTAAAAGAGTTGAAAGAAAGAAAAAATTAAAAAGACGACCGGGCATAGACGGTCGTCTTTTTCTATATAAAGGGGAAAGGGGACACAAAGTTATACAAGCGTAGCAGCGTAAATAAAAGCAGTAAGAAGAAGAGAGCCGCTAGCTAATCCTAAAAAGTCTAATTTGTTAAAAGTGATGTTATTCATAATACATTCTCCTTACTTGTTTAATGTAGAAGCAACAGCTTTTGCATCGAAAAGAGCCGATAATACCATGCCCATTGTATGTAAGAAATTGTTCGTTTTCATTTTGTTCATCATATTAATCGACTCCTTTTCGAATAATTGTTGCCCTGTTTCTGACTTAATTGTATGAAATATAGTAAGAAGTAACTATCGAATTAGCTTACAAGAAAATTACACTTTTGTAAGAATTGAAATTTAACAATTCATACTTATTTTTATTACCAACTCCTAAAACTTAGTGTTATAATTGTTGTAAGAATATGATTATACTTCGGATGTTTAGAAAGGAACGAAATAAATGTATAAACCAATTACATTTTTGTTGAAATATATATTTAAAACAGCTGGGAAAGTAGAAGTGCAAGGAAGAGAAAAGCTACCAGAAGGTGGTCCGTATGTTGTTGCGTGTACACATACAAGTTTTATGGATGTATTAATGTTAGCTACAGGGATGTACCCAACTCAAATTCATTACATGGCAAAAAAAGAATTATTTGAAGGGAAATTCAAAAATTGGTTCTTTAAAAATGTAAATGCATTCCCTGTAGATCGCGCGAATCCGGGACCGAGTACACTTAAAATTCCATCACGTTTATTAAAAGAAGGAAAGGTAGTAGGGATTTTTCCGAGTGGAACGAGATCAGCGGAAGATGTTTCATTAAAAGCGGGTGCTGTGACAATTGCGATGCGTTCTAATGTACCTTTAGTGCCGGCAGCTTATGTTGGTCCATCAAGTGTAAAAGAATTAATAAAGGGGAAAAAGGCAAAATTGATTTTTGGAGATCCGATTCAAATTGAGGCTGGAGAACAAATAGATCGAAAAACCGCTATGAAAATGATGACAGATCAATTAAATGAGAAGTTTGAGGAGTTAAAAGAAGCTTTGCAATCAAATCAAAAATAAGAAAAGACGACCGGGCATAGACGGTCGTCTTTTCTATTACTATTTATAATAAAGGGGAAAGGGGACACAAAGTTATACAAGCGTAGCGGCGTAAATAAAAGCAGTAAGAAGAAGCGAGCCACTAGCTAGTCCTAAAAAATCTAATTTGTTAAAAGTGATGTTATTCATAATATATTCTCCTTACTTGTTTAATGTAGAAGCAACAGCTTTTGCGTCGATAAGAGCGGAAAATACCATGCCCATTGTATGCAAGAAATTGTTCGTTTTCATTTTGTTCATCATATTAATCCGCTCCTTTTCGAATAGTTGTTACCTTGTTTCTGACTTAATTGTATGAAATGTTGCGGAAAGTCACTATCAAATTAGCTTACAGAAAAATTACACTTTTGTAAGAGAAACAAATGAAGGTGTAATGATAAGAAGATTTGACATATGTTCATGAGATTCATTAACTTAAAGATAGAGGTGAGTGCATGGCTAATATTAAAGATATCGCAAAGATGGCGGGAGTTTCAGTTACGACTGTTTCGAGAGTGTTGAATGATCACCCATATGTAAGTGAAGAAAAAAGGAAAGCGGTTATAGAGATAGTTGAGAAATTGAATTACTCGCAAAACGCAAATGCTGTTCATTTATCAAAAGGAAAGACGAATATTGTTGGTGTGATTTTACCGTATATTAATCATCCGTGTTTTGATGCGATGGTGAGCGGAATGATGGAGATTGCGTTAACTCATAATTACAGAGTGTTACTTTGCCAAACGAATTATAATAAAAAAGAAGAAATGAAAAGTTTACATATGTTAAAAACAAAACAATTGGATGGTCTTATTATTTGTTCACGTGCAAATGATTGGGAAACGATAGAACCGTATGCTTCTTACGGCACAATAATTGCTTGTGAAGATAATGATATTTCAAACATCTCAAGTGTATATACGAATCATTCAGCGGCCTTTCAATTAGGAATGGATTATTTGATTGAGAAAGGTTATAAAAAAATTGGCTATTGTACGGGAAGAAAATTAGGGCCGAGTAGTCAAAAGCGTTTTGATGTTTATAAACAGCAATTGCAATCTATAGATGAAGAGGTTAACGAAGAATGGATTTTTACAGAATGTTTTACACTAGAAGATGGTGTAAAAGTGGCTCATAAGTTAAAAGAGATGCAGGATCTTCCTGGAGCATTAATAGTAGCAGGTGATGAAGTTGCGATTGGGGTTATGACAGAGGTTGAAAAATTAGGGATTCAAGTTCCTGAGGATTTAGCGATTATTGGCTTTGATAATCAACCTATCTCGCAAGTGTTACAATTGACAACTATTGATCAAAATTTAAAGGAGATAGGGAAAACTGCTTTTGAAATGTTGCATAGAAAAGTGAATGACGAGAGTTCTAAACAAGAAAAGCTGGAAATTCCATACGAACTTGTGGAACGCTCTACAGTTTAATCTTAATCCGTTATGTATATAATCGCATAACGGATTATTTTTTTGAAATATCTTTGACAGGAAACGCGTTTCATACTTTATAAAGGAGTTAAACCGGTCTGTAATATCCATGGATTCTTTTCAAGTGTTAAAGCAGTGAATAGAATTTGGAGGAATATGCATGAATGAACTTTTATCGAGTATGAAAAAGTATGTAGATGATGATGAAAAGATTTTGGTTTTTGTGGTAGGGATCTTTGAGAAGGATAATTTCATGTTATGTTATCAACATGGAATTTTTGTTGCCACTACTAGACGCCTCCTGTTTTACGGGAAATTTCCTTACTATCCTTCAACATTTAAAGAGTACTCATATGTGCATATAGATAGCATAGATTTTCATCCGTACTTTGAGTTTACTTGTAATCATGAAAGCATTCGCGCTAAGTATATTCAGAAAGGGAATGTGGAGCAATTTGTCCGTGCAGTTAGAGCAAATATGAATAATTAATCAACCCTCTGTTTAAACATAATATTTCAATTTTTAAGAGGGAAAATGCGGAATAAAAACCACTTCTAAACCTCTAGGAGATAGTGATACAATGTCAAATGGGGGGAGGGTATGAACTATGGTTAATCAACGTATAAAGGAAATAACACTAATTACAATTGGTTCATTATTATTCGCAATTGGTATTAATTACTTTGCAATTCCAAACCGTTTATCGGAAGGTGGAATTATTGGTTTAACGGTTGTTACGTACTACTTATTTGATTGGTCACCAGGGATTGTGAATTTTGCTATAAATGCAATTTTACTAGCTATTGGTTATAAATTTTTTGATAAGAAAACAATGATTTATACAATTTTAGGGATTGTAGAAACATCTTTGTTTTTATACGTTACAGAACATATTGAGTATCATGTAAATAGTGATACATTATTAGCAGCTTTATTTGCTGGTTTATTTGTGGGTATTGGATTAGGCTGTATGTTCAAAGCCGGAGGTACATCGGGAGGGTCAGCAATCTTAGCTCGGTTAGCAAATCAATATTTAGGTTGGAGCGTAGGTAAAGGCGTACTAATTATTGATATTGTTGTAATTGCTGGTTCTGTATTTATAATAGGGCAAGAAAAGGCAATGTATACACTTGTAGCTGTGTTCATCGGAGCGAAGGTGATTGATTTCATTGTAGAAGGAATGGATACAAAAACGGCTGTTACGATTATTTCGAATCAACCAGATTTAATTCGTGAAGCTATTACGAAAAATATGACACGCGGTGTTACTGTATTAGAAGGGCGCGGCGGATATACTGGTAAAAATAAAGAAGTTTTATATGTTGTTATTAATAAACAAGAGCTTGTTAAGTTAAAACAAGTTATTAGCCGGGTAGATGAAGATGCTTTCGTTGTTATACATGATGTACGTGATGTACTTGGCGGTGGCTTTAAAGCAAGCTAAAAGGTGAACGAGTAAATTCGTTCACCTTTTTTAATTCTTACAAAAATGTAAGTGTAATGTAATGAGATTCAATAGTAGATTTTATTCCCCCTTTTTAAAATGGATGTATATATATCCTGCAGAGGAGGAATGTTTATTATGAAGAAAAAAATGATCACTACTATAATAGCGATGATAGTGATAGTAGTAATGTTACTGCCTACGAAACTTGGACCGGTTATCGATAAATATAATCCATTTTATAAGACGAAAGAATACTATACGGTTGTGAATACAATTGGTCAGCATATTGGTGATGAGTGGTATGAATATGAATTTATTGCATTCGATGAACGTGGTAGAGAGCAGAAAATAAAGAAAACGGTTAAGCATATGTTAAAGAGAGATGAAGCATTAAAGGTTTTTGCAAAAGGACGTTACGGTGAATCGATTGAAGAGATTGAGGTTGCAAATATTCCTATAAATGCGAAGAGTAAACTTTTAACGATGAGATAGTAAAATATACCCCCAGCTATTTTTTGTCGAAAATAAAAATACCAGGTAAGGGTATTTTAGGGGTTAATAAAAAAGCCTTAGTCCATATAGACTAAGGCTTTTTTATTATATAAAGGGGAAGGGGGTACATTGTAGTAGCATGGTTGAAAGGTATAAGAAGAGTAGCTACTAGCAATGCAATTTGGTTATTTGAGTGTTCTTCTTATTTGGCTTACTTTCTAACTTTATTGTACGAAATATAAGTAAGGGAAACTATCGAATTACATTACACATAACTTACAAACATGTAAGTCTTCTGTAATGTAATTCGATAGTTAAAAGATAGTAATTTTCATATAGTGTAACTAGAAAGTCTTAATGTATTACTTTCTGTTTGTAATGAAGAATGAAAAACCAACTAATTTTTAATAATCCTCATCTGAATAAAGATGAGGATCCTTTTTTAAACCTTACAACATTGTAAGGTTTACGTAAGTTAATTCGATAGTAAATTTGTCATATTTTTTGCATAATAGATACAGATAGAAAAATAATTAGGGAGCTAGTAAGAAGGGAGAAAAATGGGATGCGTAAAGAAGAAGTAGTGAAGTTACCAATTAAAGATTTCTGTAGCTACTTTACTGTTGCCGTAGTGTGTATTGGATTATTTGATATCATAACAAACTTAATTGTTAAATAATATAGATGCTAAAACAAGAAAGGAAGTCCTTTCTTGTTTTTTTTATGGGGGCATAAAGATGAAATGGATTGATAGTCATATACATGTTGATCAATATAAGGATGAAGAGAAGAACAGATTACTGAAAGAGGTGGAAAATAGTAATGAAATAAAGGGGCTTATTGCTGTATCTATGAATTATCAATCTTGTAAGGAAACGTTATCTTTAGCGAAGAAGTATCCCTTTATATATCCAGCGATAGGGTTTCATCCAGAGCAACAGATTCATAAAGAAGAGTGTGAACAGATTTATAAACTTATTGAACAGAACGCAGAGGAAATTGTTGCGATTGGTGAAGTAGGTTTGCCCTATTATTTGAGGAAAGAAGATGAAAGCATTGCTGTAGATCCATACATAGCTGTATTGAAAAAATTTATAGAACTAGCTAGTAAGTATAATTTGCCGATTGTATTACACGCAGTTTATGAAGATGCTGACACTGTATGTGATTTGCTAGAGAAATATAAAGTTTCACGTGCACATTTCCATTGGTTTAAAGGAAGTGATGAAACAATGAAACGGATGATGAAGAATGGTTATTATATTTCGATTACACCGGATGTTTTACATAAGGAGAAGATTAGAAAAATTGTTTCGTATTATCCGCTTGAATATATGATGGTAGAAACAGATGGACCGTGGGAATTTCAAGACGATGTTATGACGCACCCGAGAATGATTCGAGATGTATTAAAGGAAATTAGTTCTATACAAAACATATCCATTGATAAGGTCGCAAAAACAATATATGAAAATACAAGTCGATTTTATTTGAAAGGATAGGAGAATTATAGTTTTAATCATGTAACGGAAAAAGTGAAAATTGAATGTATTTAATAAAATGCCACGGTTTGATATATGACAAAAAACCACCAAGCGTTCCGCTCGGTGGTTTTGTATTAGGATTCTAATTTTCTCGCACGTTTTAATAATAAAAGAAAGACAATGATAACGAACCCCAGTATAAGGAAGAAGCCATATTGCTTTATATAATCAATTATGTCATTCGCACTGGTTGGTTTTTCAACGTGAATGCCGTCTTTATTCGTCGTAATATGAATATCTTTCATTTTTACTTCATTCTTTTCCTTTTGTAAATCAATCCACTCTATATTTGGAATACTTTCTAGATCCTTTAATACTTCTTTTAATGGTTTCACACCTAAGTAAGGATGATAGAATGCACCAATAACTCCATCGGATAATTTAGAAACAGATAGAGCACGTTCTTTCATTTTAGCAATAGTTTGTGGCGTATCTTCTTCAATAAATCCGACTGTTTCAGGCAATAGTTTCATTCCATGTAAAAATGACGGAGTACTTGTATAATATGGTGAGTGCATGGATTTCCAAGTTGTATCATTTAACTGTAGTTGTCCTACATAAGTTGAAAAGTACCTTGATAATATTTCATATCCTTTTTGAGACATCGTGTAATGAGGTGCTTCAAAGGCAACAGGATATAGTTTAGCATCTACAAGTTCTTGAATTCCTTTTTCAATATGATCTTTCGTATATTTTTCCTCGAATTCTTCCCCTTTTTTTACATATTGGTTATATGCCTCTATATTTGGAAAGTCATCTTTTGTCTTCGGTTTTTCATGCTTCGGTTGGCGAATTGGTTGATCTGTTTTGACATCCCAAAATTCAAAGCCCTCACCTGTTTCACTGTCATAAAATTGGTGAGTATAACCATGCATAATAATTGCTGCACCATCATCTTGCATAGAGCGTAAAAGATCAACTAGTTCTGGTTTATCTTTTAAATGTATTATCTTTCCTGTATCTGGATCTTTATATACCGGAATAACAGTAATCATGTAAGGCATCTTTTTCTCTTTTAGTAATTCAGCAATTTCTTTCAATTGATTTATATCTGCTGCTGGGTGAACATCCTCAAGACGTAAATAAGCTTCAACTTTATTTTTCGTTGGTTTTTGGCTGAAATAAGAAAATAACATTTCACCGACGTAATGAGACATCCAGTCAAAGAGGTTAGGTGTTGCAACATAATAAGATATTTCATGCTGAACGATTAGTGGGTTAGTGTTATTTGAGCTTAAAGCGTTAGCAAGCACAGTTCCATTCGTATCAAATGATTGAATTAATCGTTCCTCTTCTAAGGTATTTTTTAGCTTCTTTTCTGGATATTCAATTTTATTAACTCGTATATCGTCACTCTTCAATGTAATGAAAGAAAAACGCTTAGATAATTGTTCAACATTTTGTCCTAATACTAATACAGGGCCGGAGAAGTTTTCTAGAAATTGTTTCGTTTCATCAGAAAACGCTTCTTTTGTTTCACCGATATAAACAATATGTGTATAGGAGGATACGTTATTAATTGAAGTTGCTTCTTTTAAGTTTTTTACGGTTATATCATTTGTAAAATGTCCTAATTGAGTATTAAGGATTTGGACATTATTTGAAACTTTATCGTCTTGTGTACTATACAAAACAAGTACTTTTGGTTTTGATGATGTTTGTGCAGAGGTGTAGGTAGGGATGAGTAGTAAAATGCTGAACAAGAGTGTTAGGCATTTTTTCATTTTGTACGCTCCTATTCTATATATAGAGTTCAGTTTACAATTATATACGAAAAATGCGTTATAGTCTATGAAAGTTACATTTTTGCACATATTTACCAGCTGTTTTTTCACAAAATCGGTCTAAAGCATGATGATAATACGTATAGTTATTTGCTATGATAAAAGAGTAATAGAATGTAGGTAATTGTAAAGGGAAGGCTGAAAGGGGACAAATTTCAGCGGAGAAAGAGGTAGAGGTAGTGAAGAAATTCTTTGTAGGATTTTTAGTTGTTCTTGGAGTATATTTATATTTCCAAGGAAAGTCTGAAGGAATGGATAAGCTAGTGAATGGAACAAGCTATGTTGATTCAGAAGAAGCAAAACAGATGAAACAAATCATTATAGAGGAAGCGAAGAAAGTAAATCTTCCAGAATGGATACCTCTTGCAATTGCCGAGCATGAAAGTCGATTAAATCCAAGAAGTGTTGGAGATAATGGAACTTCATTCGGATTGTTTCAACTACACCGCGGCGGCGGGCTTGCACCAGAACATTTAACTGATGATGAGCTGAAAGATCCACGTACAAATGCGCAAATTGCAATGCCGCATTTAATGAAAGGATATAAGCGTGGGGTGCAAAAAGGTTTGACTGATTTTGCATTACTGAAATATATAGCGAATACATCTGGATGGCCAGGGAATTTAGGGCCAGAGTGGACGGATAATAACATGAAGTATAACATCGGATTAGAAGATGTGTACTATCGAAATAAAGGTGTAATAAAGTGAAACTTTAATCAGTGGGGGAGTCTGTTCATCCCCCGCTGATTATTAGTCTTCACCAATCGGACTTTTACGAGCAGTTAATCTTCCGCCTAAATTCTAGCGTTTTCCGGATTTTGAGGTGGAAGTTTTACTGCTCGTTAATGCGGGGTAAAAGAGTAGGTTTTCTATACCTACTCTGTTTTTTTATGAATAATTTCATCCTTTTCTTTCGTGAAATACTGCGTGAGTTGTATTTTCACCTCTTCTAGTTTTGTAGAAACTTGCGGTATTTTATATCCTACATACAATGGTGAAACGACAAATCTAGGTACAACTTTACAAATGATTTTTTCATTTAAGTAATAGAAGAATAAGTTATAACTACTGCATCCTTTATGGAAATCTATCAGTATGTAACGTACAGTTTGCTGAATGTAATTTGCCATTTCATCTATATATGAAATATTATCAATGATTATATTGAATTCAGTGAAGCCAATAATGGGACGCTCTGAAATATTAAGCTCAATGCGTTCATTTTTTTGAACAATTACCCCTTGAAAATTTTCTTCTTCAATATTTTCAAGATAATCTACATATTTCATTCCGATAATTTGCATGTGTGCATGATGCAAACTTCCACCTGAAAATGGACCGTGATTTTTGTATAAAATTACAGATGCAAATTCTTCGTTCTTCTGTAAGTGTAACCAATGTTGAATAGAAAATTGCATTAATTTTCGCATATGTTCTTCTGTATATGTTGCGATATGATCTTCGCAATTATCCGTTTCAATCAGCACCGTTTGAAATGTATCTTGTAATGTAGGAAATTTATTTTTTAACCAAATAATAGAACCATCAGTTGCTAAAATATCCGTTAAATGTTCTTTATCGCAAAATGGACATGCAGCGCTTCTATTCCGAATACTTTCTGGTTTTTGTTTACCGATATCGTTTAAAAAATATAGTTGTTGTGTATCCATTTGTATATATGCCCCTTTAAAATATGTGTAAAAATCCCGCTTAATACATTCGGGAAAAGGAGAAGGAAATCCTCTAAAGACAATATGGAAAAAATAAAAGACAAGATATCCTCATTACGATAGGGTACCTTGTCTTTTATTTTTTCTCTAATAGTGTGTATGGATAATATAGAACATTTTCATTATTTTTCTTTTTTCTATTTTTTATTGTGTATAAAGTAATTGCTGTGCTTGCAATTATAATAATGGCTTTCTTCATATTCATATACCCCTTTTTATTGTTGGTTTAATTCTTGGCTAACTGCTTTTGCATCGACTAAAGCGTGTAAAATCATTTTCACCATGTTCATCATATTTCTTCACTCCTTTTTATAGTTCATTTAGTTCTTTTACAACTGCTTGTCCGTTCACTAATACCTCAAAGATTGCTTTTACGATTTCTTTCATCATGTTTGTTTCCTCCTTGTGTTTGTCACTCTTGTTTTACATCTTTATTGTATAGGGAGGCATCTTTTCGTACTATCGCTTTCCATTACGTGAACATAACAGTTTTGTAAGATTTGATGTCACTTATTGAAATGTTTAGTCTATCTTCATTATTTTCAGAAAAATGACTATTCAAACATGAAATTGAAAAGTATAATAAAGAAGTAAGTATTAAATTCCGTACGAAAGGGGTGAATGAGATGAAACGTTCTTTAGCTGCGCGTGCCAAATTTTTAGATTTTATCTATTTTTGTCGTGCGATTTTTCATGATGTAGTTGTTAACGGGATACGTATGCCCTTTTTTAACAATTGCATAGTGACTATTGAACGATAGAAATCTCTTCACCCATTTTTAATAAACGTGTGAAAAGGGAGCTATTTGGCTTCCTTTTTCTATGCCGAAAACCATGGGGAATGTTTCTTTCTCATGGTTTTTTATATTGAAAGGAGTACGGAAAATGACTATTTGTAGTGTAAATGATGTAACGAAATCTTTTGGTGGAAACATCATATTTGAAAATATATCGCTTGAAATAAAGAATGGTGAACGTGTTGGGTTAGTTGGTCGTAACGGTAGTGGGAAGACAACAATCTTTGGGCTTCTAACGGGAATGGAGAGTTTGGATGCAGGAGCCATTCATATGAAGAAAGGTACACGTATTGGTCATGTCGCACAAATTCCGAAGTTTGATGAGGCTATGACTGTATATGATGTATTGAGTTCCGCTTTTAAAGTAGAAAAGGAATTAGAAAAAGAAATGCATGCTCTAGAAAAAAATATGGCGGAGGAGCAGGAACAATCTGCTTTGCAAAAGCTAATGGAGAGGTACGGAGTAATTCAAGAAAAATTTGCATTTCTCGGTGGTTATGAAATAGAGGCAAATATAATGAAGGTAGCAAATGGCTTACAAGTAACAGACTTATTTCCAAGAGTATTTACGGAATTAAGTGGAGGAGAACAGACGAAAATAAGCCTTGCATATATGCTATTGCAGAAACCAGATTTACTTCTATTAGATGAACCAACAAATCATTTAGATTTGTTTGCAGTTGAATGGTTAGAGAAATTTTTAAAAGAATATAATGGAACAGTTATGGTTATTTCACACGATCGCTATTTCCTTGATGAAGTTGTAACGAAAATTTTGGATTTGGAAGATGGAGAGATTCACGTGTACCATACGAATTATTCTCAGTTCGTTGAGGAGAAGGAAGAAAGGTTACTTCAAGAGTTTCAAGCTTATCAAGAGCAGCAAAAGAAGATAAAGAAAATGAAAGAAGCAATTAAGCGCCTACGTGAATGGGCAAATCAAGCGAATCCTCCGAATGAAGGATTGCATAAAAGAGCGAGGAATATGGAACGTGCGTTAGAGCGTATAGAGAAATTAAAGAGGCCAATTTTAGAAAGAAAACAGATGGGTCTTCAGTTTGAAGGGCAAGAGAGAAGCGGAAAAGATGTTGTTGTAATGAAAGAAGTGAGTAAAGGTTTTGCTGGCCGACCTTTATTTGAACAAGCGAATTTACATGTTCGTTTTCAAGAGCGTACTGCTATCGTTGGTCGTAATGGTACAGGAAAGACTACATTATTAAAACTACTATTAGAAGAAATAAATCCAGACGTTGGTGAAATTCGCATTGGCAGTAGTGTCAAAATTGGTTATTTATCGCAGCATACGTATGGAAATGTGAAAAATAATGTATTGGAAGCGTTTAGAGAGTATGTGGCTGTAACAGAAGGAGAAGCAAGACATATATTAGCTAAGTTTTTATTTTATGGTCCAGCGGTGTTTAAGAAAGTAACACAACTGAGCGGTGGAGAAAAAATGAGGTTAAGACTTGCGCAACTTATGTATCAAGACATCAATTTTCTAATCTTAGATGAGCCGACAAACCACCTTGATATTGAATCAAGGGAAGTTTTAGAGGAAGCCCTTGAGCAATATAATGGGACGATTTTAGCTGTTTCACACGATCGATATTTTTTAAATAAGTTATTTGAAAAGACGTACTGGATTGATAGATGCAAATTATTTGAGTTTGCAGGAAATTATGCATGGGCTCGTCAAAAGTGGGAGGAAAAGCTTGAGAAGCAAGTAATAAAGCAGAAACGCCAAGGGAGAAAAAGTGTTGAAACGGTTCCTGTAAAAGAGAAAGAAGCTAGGAATCTTGAAGAGATTGAAAATGAGTTAATGCATGTAGAAGAAGATATATATGCAATAGAATGTGGAATGGAACATGTAGCTGATGTTGAAAAACTTGAAAAATTATATGAGGAAAAAACGAAGAAAGAGTTGTTACGAGCAGAACTATATAATGAGTTAGAGAATATGGTGGAGTAAAGAGATTAGAATGAAAGAGCAAGTTGTTTTCTCATGTTTTGAGGGAGGGCTTGCTCTTTTTGTGTACGGAAAGACAAAAATTGGTATAATTTTCTTGTTATTAAAATCAAGAAAAGAACTTTAGGTTATTAAAACGTGAGGAGAATGTTATGTTAGGATACGCGCGAATTGTTACAATCGTCATGATCTGTTTTGTTTATGCAAGCCATGTTTCACGTGAAACAGCACATTTGCAATTTTTTGTGGGTACAGCACTTTTTATTTATATTGTGAATCATATTTTGCTAGTAAAAGTGAATGGAGGTAAAAAACTTGTTTTTTATACACTATTAGCAAATGGGATAGTCACAGCTTTATTAGGTTTTTTATTTCCCGAGACATGTTTATATTTAATTATATTTGGAATTGATGCAGTAGGGCTATTTATTCATGAATTTCGTAGAAGCATGACGTACTTTTTTATTACTTTTTTCTTTCTTTGCTGGTTTATAAATATAATACATGCTTATGAACATACAGGTAGTTTAGAATTGGAGAGTAATGCTATTAATTTTATGTTTATCGTTTTTAGTGCTTTAGCTGGAAGCTTAATAAAAAAACTTACAGCTGCTCGGAAAATGGTAGATGAGCAATATGAGGAATTGACATTGTCTCATACAGCTCTAAAAGAAGCGCATGAACAATTACGTCTATATGCCAAAGAGGTAGAAGAATTGACAGCCGTTCAAGAGCGAAATGATATTGCCCGAGAAATTCATGATACTGTCGGTCATAATATGACAGCCTTACTTGTCCAATTACAACTTGCAGAGGCTTTGTGGAAACAAAAGTCGGACGCTACGGAAGAGGTTTTACATACATGTCATGGGCTAGCCAGGAAATCACTTCAAGAGGTGAGAGCGTCTGTACATGCCTTAAAAGAAGAAGGTAAACTAGGGAACATAATAGAAAATATGCGTGAAATGTTACATGGATATTCTAAAGCGACGAAAGTACAAGTATCTTTTCAATTACAAGGGGATCCGGTTTTGATTCCGTTGTCACTACAACCTACACTCCTCCGGGTTATGCAAGAGTCTTTAACAAATGCAAAGCGGCATGGCAAAGCGAGTTTATGTGAAGTGAGTTTAACTTGTTCGGCGAAACAAGTTAAACTATGTATTTTGGATAATGGCTTGGGAGTTAACGAGGTAAGCCCTGGTTTTGGTTTACTTAATATGAGAGAACGAGTAGAGGAACATGGTGGAACTATTCAATTTGAGAGTGAGATAGAAAAAGGCTTTCGGTTACAGATTGAATTTCCACTTCAGGAGAAAACGTGGTTAATAGGGGGAACTGTATGATTCGGATTATGATTGTTGATGATCAATCACTCATTCGTGATGGTTTAGCGATGTTATTAAACTTACGTCAAGAACTTGAAGTAGTGGGAACTGCTACAGATGGAGACGAAGTGATACAAAAGGTGAAAGAGCTACATCCTGAAATTATTTTGATGGATATTCGGATGCCTCGTATGAATGGTGTTGAAGGAACACGTTTAGTTAGAGAACAGTTCCCTCATATAAAGGTACTTATGTTGACGACTTTTAGTGATAGTGAGCTTATCTTTGAAGCATTGGAGCAAGGAGCAAGTGGTTATTTATTGAAGGATATGGAGACAGATGCAATCGCTCAAGCAATTTTAACGGTGCATAGTGGAGGGGCTGTGCTTCCTCAGGATATAACAGCGCAAATCATAAAAGAATTAAAAAAGACAAAAGTAGCAGTAGAGTGCACCACACCAGAACAATTAGCGCAATTAACTGAGCGAGAAGTAGATGTTTTAAGGGAAATTGGACTTGGGTTAAATAATAAAGAGATTGCGGAAAAGTTATTTATTACAGAGGGAACTGTTAAGAATCATGTTTCTAATTTAATTAGTAAGCTAGAACTGAGAGATCGAACGCAAGCAGCCATATACGCAGTAAGGTATGGCATCACGATGTACACATGACTTTTGGCATATATAAGTGTGAAAAAGCAGCAGAATTTGCTGCTTTTTTATTTTGTATTTCTATCTCAAGGATGATGGAGAGAAGAAGAAATTTTTCTACAATGAAAGTGTAGATGAATGCAAAGGGGCTGAATCAGTATGTTAGTCATAGATCATATTACGAAATCATTTGGTAAGAAGAAAATCATAAAGAATGTTTCTTTTGAGGTGAAGAAAGGGGAAACATTCGGATTGCTTGGTCCAAATGGAGCGGGAAAATCAACGACGATATCAATGATTTGCGGGTTAATTTCATACGACAGTGGCGATATAAAAGTTGGTGGGAAATCTGTAAAAGAATATCCATTAGAGGCGAAAAAGAAAATTGGTATTGTTCCACAAGACATTGCGCTCTATCCAACACTTTCAGCGAAGGAAAATTTGGTTTTTTGGGGAAAGATGTACGGTTTAAATGGAAAAGTTGCAAAAGAGCGAGCGGAGGAAGTATTGGCTTACGTCGGTTTACAGGACCGTGGAAAAGATAAAATTGAAACATTTTCAGGTGGAATGAAAAGACGTATTAATATTGGTGCCGCACTTATGCATGAGCCAGAGTTGTTAATTATGGATGAACCGACAGTTGGGATTGATCCGCAATCGAGAAACCATATTTTAGAGACTGTTAAAAAATTAAATGAAAAAGGGATGACAGTTATTTATACGAGTCATTACATGGAAGAAGTAGAGTATTTATGTGAAAGAATTGCAATTGTTGATCATGGAAAGGTAATTGCATTAGGAACGAAAAGGGAGCTATGTAATCGCCTGGCAGATGGGTTTATAGTGAGATTGCAATTAAATCGTTATAGTACGGAACTGCTACAAAAGTTGAAAGCACTATCTGTTGTTGAACGAATTATTTTTGATGAAGATAATAGTACGATTGATATTGGGCTAAATGGTGGTGAGTCCATTGGTACAGTTGTGTCAGTAGTGGTGGAGAACAACGCTCAAATTTTAAAGCTTGAAGTGCAAGAACCGAATTTGGAGGCACTCTTTTTACAATTAACAGGACGTTCACTTCGTGATTAAGGAGGTTAGTGCGAGATGAAAAGTTTTATTATTGCATGGAAAGATTTAAAAATACGTTTAATTGATCGACGCGGATTTATGATGATGTTAATTATGCCGCTTTTATTAACAGCGATTTTAGGTTCAGCGTTAAGTAATATATTTGATAATGGTGGACTACCAAAAACAGTGATTGGCTATTATCAAGTAGGAACTGATGAGTTTGCAGATGTCTTTCAAAAAGAAGTATTGCAATCTAAAGAATTAAAAGATGATGTGAAAGTAAAGATAGTTAATTCTCAGGAAGAGCTTGAAGATATGTTAAAGGAAAAGAAAATCGATGTGGGAATCATCATCCCAAATAAATGGAGCGAACAAGTACAAGATGGAAAATTAAAAGAGCCAAAGGTGCTTATAGACCCATCAAAAGATATACAAGCAAAAATTGCTGAATCAATGATCCGCTCTTTTTCAGAGCGTGTTCAAACAGTTGCGGTATCTACTAAAAGTGTTGTGACGGAATTAGCAAAGTCTCAGCATAGTAATGTGGAACAAGTTGCAAAAGAAGTAAGTGGAGATTTACAAACAGTAGCAACTTCGGATGCAAATAACATTGAAAAAGGAACGATAGGTAAAAAAACAGTTGCAGCGATGCAGTATTATGCAGCAGCGATGTTAGTCATGTTTTTACTATATAACATAACAGTAGGTGCAAAGTCAGTTGTCACAGAGCAACGAACTGAAACGTTGGCGCGTTTGTTTAGTACACCAACGAGCTCATTTTCAATTTTATTTGGGAAGTTTTTAGGTACGTTATTATTTGCATGTATACAATTTGGAATATTTATAGTTGCTACACACTTTATGTTTCATGTGGAATGGGGCGGAGACTTGTCTCAAATAGTAGCGATAGGAATTTCTTATGCAATTTGTGTTTCTGGTTTATCTATGTTAATTGCCGCTTTTATTCGTGAGGAAAAAACGGCAGATGTAATGGGAGGAATCGGTATTCAAATACTCGCTATATTAGGAGGATCAATGTTACCGATTTATGTATTCCCTGATACACTTCAAACCATTGCGAATATTGCTCCGAATAAATGGGCACTTACAAGCTTTTTAAATATTATGTCGGGAACATCTTGGGATGTGCTACTCCCTGTTATTTTTAGTTTATGTAGTGCAGGAATTGTCTCCGTTATGATAGGAACATTACGTTTACGTACGAGATAGGAGGGAGAAATGATGAAGAAGGTTTGGGCACTTTGTTGGCTAGAGTTAAAACAAATTTTAATAAAACCACAAAGTTATATACTTATGTTTGGAATGCCTATTATTTTTACACTCATTTTCGGCGGACTTTTGGGTGGAAGTGGGAATACGAAAGTAAATGTTAGCTTAGTAGATGAAGATGGTTCTGTATTATCTAGCAAGTATTACGAGGACATAAAGAAAAGTGACTTAATTTCTATAGAGAAGGTAACGTATAAGGAAGGAAAACAGAAGATTGAAAACAAAAAATCATCCGGCATAGTTATTATTCCGAAAGACTTTCAAAAGAGTATGCTAGATGGAAGTAAAGAAAGTATTCAGTTTCAAGCCAGTGCTGATTTTACTGGTGGAACTTCTGTAGAGCAAGTATTGGCAAGTGCATTAAAAAAAATGGAGATAGAAGTTAGTGCAGCGAGCGATTTTGAGAAGAAAAGCAACGCCTCGTGGGAACCTATGTATAAAGAAATCTATACAAAAATAGAACCTGCTTCGATTCAAAAAGAATCAATTTCACATGATGATCAAAAGTTAAATAACGTTACAGGGCGAGCGGCAGGATTTTCAATTCTATTCGTTATGATTGTTATGTTAAGTGCGACGGGGACTATTTTGAAAGCTAGACAACTTGGGGTTTGGTCTCGTTTATTAGAAGCACCAGTTTCAAAAGTTCAAATACTAACGGGATATATCCTTTCATTCTTTTTAATAGGGTGGATTCAATTTGGTGTTCTAATGATATTAACGCATTCCTTATTTAATGTGCAGTGGGGAAATTTATTAGGGGTTATTATACTCGTTTCCGTGTTATTATTAGCTGTCATTGGTCTAGCCTTATTATTAGCAAGTATCGTGAAAACAACAGAACAACAGTCTGCATTAGGTAATATCGTTGTGATTTCAACATGCATGATTGGCGGTCTTTATTGGCCGATTGAAATTGAACCAGCATGGATGCAGACGGCAGCAAATTTTGTTCCGCAAACTTGGGCGATGCGTGGCTTTACGGAGTTAATTGTAAGGGGAGGTACATTGGCAGATATAGGGGGATATATTGGTATACTCATTTTATTTGCAGGAGTCTTTTTCATAATTAGTTTAACAAGAATACGTTACGAATGAAAAAAACAGAGTTACAGCTTTACACGCTGAACTCTGTTTTCTTTTTGTGTCGTATCTTCTCTTGTTGAAATGATAATAGCGATCCCGAGCATAATAAAAAAAGCTAAAAAGAGGACGAACTTTGGGAAGAATGGGAATAGTAATAGCGCCCCAACTATCATAATTGTTAATAATACGTAGTGAAGGACGTATTGGAATAGGTTGTCCATGTTTTCGCCCCCTTTTTGGTAATTGGTTATTAGTATTCTATGTTTCATACGGAACGAATAGAAGTAAATTTTTAATTTTTTAATACGAAATAAAAGAGAATGATTGAAGAGTTTGTTTCGACAAGTAAACGAAACTATGATGGATACCATAATCCGAAAGTAGATGAATTAGCGAAGCAGGCACTAGAAACAGTAGATATTGAAAAACGAAAAGAAATTTATAAAAAGTTGTACCAGGAGTTGAGTGAAGATCCGCCTGTAATCTTCTTAAATAATAGTAAAGTTGTGTCTGCACATCATGCACGCATTCAAGGATTACAAGAAGATAACTATAACGGTATCTTGTTAAGTTTACCTAAATTAAAGATAGAACAATAATTTTGGAAAAATTCTCAAAATATTTATTTAGAAATAATTGACAAAATATAACGGAAGATATAAGCTAATAACCATAAAGTCTACCGGAAAGGTCGGAATAGGATTGTTACCCCTCAAAAACATCTATTTTTTTACGATTAAAACCGACTTTTCCGATTGGCTATAAATGTGCTGTGGGAGGCATACATAAGCTAATAAGTTCAAAGGGTATAACTATTAAACAGTTAGGGTGGGGACAATGAAGAAAAAGACAAAAAAATGGGCTGGTGTATTTTCAGTATTACTGAGTAGTTCGCTTGTGTTATCTGCTTGTGGGGGACAGGAGGATACGGCTTCTACAGAACCAGTAAAAAAGCAGGATTTAAAAGACTCTAAGATTGAATCAATTCCAGCTACAGATAAAAAGAAAAGTCCAGAGAAAGCAAATCAACGAAAAGATACTTTCATTACAGCCATTTCTAAGCCAGGGGGAGTTTTCCTTCCGTATTTCCAAGATAATGGTTGGGATGGAAATGTAACGTCGGTTATTTTTGCTTCATTAGTAACAACAGACAAACAAAGTAAACCTATTCCGGATCTTGCGGAAAAATGGGATATTTCTGCTGACCAGTTAACATATACATTCCATTTACGTGAAAATTTAAAATTTAGTGATGGGTCGCCTCTAACAGCGGATGACGTAGCATTTACATTAACACTACTTCATGATAAAGCGTATGAAGGTGGATTGGATATTGCTCAGTATGCTGTTAAAGGTGGGAAAGAATATAAAGAAGGAAAAGCAACTTCTATTGAAGGAATCCAAGTTGTTGATCCACAGACAATTAAAATTACAACTGAAAAAGTTAATTCACAGGCGCTAACGAATTTAGGTGGCCCAGTGCTATCAAAAGCTTATTATGGAAAAGATTATAAACAAAATACAAGTTTAGACTATTTAAAAGCATTATATGGGCAACCAATTGCAGCGGGTCCATATAAATTTGAAAAATATGTTCCAGGTCAAGAAGTCCGCTTTGTTGCTAACGAAAATTATTATGCAGGTAAACCAAAAATTAAAAACTTTATTTACAAAATCACATCAGGTGATACTGGATTCCAATTATTCCAAACAGGTGAACTGGACTATAGTGGGTTTAGAGCGAACCCTGAAAATATAGACCAATTAAAAGGATTAGAGTTTGCAAATATTAATCTTGAATCATCAAGTGATATTGCTTATATCTATGTAAATAATAAGAAGTCGTATTTGAAAGATAAAAAGGTACGCCAAGCACTTACTTATGGATTAGACCGTAAGAAGTATGTGGATACAGCTTTACAAGGCTATGGCTCTGTCGCTAACGTACCAATTGCTCCAGTTTCATGGGCATATACAGAAGAAGGTATTAATAAATATCCGCATGACGTAGAAAAGGCTAAAAAATTATTGGATGAGGCTGGTTGGAAAGTAGGTTCTGACGGGGTTCGTGAAAAAGATGGTCAAAAATTAAAATTAACATACTACGCATCAAATACAGGTAAAACAAATGATATCTTTATTCCGATTGCAAAAGAAAGTTACAAAGAAATTGGTGTTGAATTAAATCCAGAGTTGATGGACTTTAATACGATGCTTTCAAAAGTAGGAAAAGGTGACTACGATTTAGCGGCAGTTTCAACACCAGGAATTAGTGATCCAAGTGAAGTTGTAAGTGAGTACTTATCAACTAATCCAAAAAGTGATACGGGTTATAATAATCCGAAAGTAGATGATTTGATTGTAAAAGGTATAGGAACGACAGATATTGAAAAACGTAAAGCGATTTATAAAGAGCTGTATAAAGAGTTAAGTGATGATCCACCAGTTATTTTATTAAACTATCGTAAACTACTTTATGCTCATAATGCACGTATAAAAGGAATTGATCCAGAAAAGTACGATAGCATCAGTTCCAACTTACCAGTGTTATCTATTGAACAATAAGGGTTGACCTAAATAATAGAAGACGTTTTTTCACACAGCAATGGAATGGTAGCTGTTTTGAAAAAATGTTCTTCTATTTTTAAGTAAATAGGATTGGGGAGACAAAAGGTGAAAACATATATCATTCGTAGGTTTCTACAAATGATTCCTACATTGTTTGGTACGTCTATTATTATCTTTTTCTTATTTGCACTCTTACCGGGTGATTATATCGATTCAAATCCAAAATTAACACCAGAGAGAGCTCAAGAATTAAGAGAGTTGTACGGTTTAAATAAACCGATTATTGAAAGGTATTTTCATTGGTTAGTGAATGCTTTGCATGGTGATTTTGGATTTTCTTTACAGTATCAAGAACCGGTAACTTCATTACTTAATAAATTCATTTGGAATACATTTATTGTTGCTGCTGCAGCTTTATTTTTCACTTGGATTATTGCTCTTATTATTGGGGTTATTTCTGCAACAAAGCAGCACTCTTGGTTTGATAGATTGGTAACAATCGGTGTCTTTGCAGCAATGTCATTTCCATCATTTTTTATCGGACTATTTTTAATTAAATTATTAGCAGTTGATTTAAAGTTATTACCTATTGGTGGCATGATTGATATTGGGAGTAACTCAACAGGGATAGCATACATATTAGAAGTATTACGTCATATGATTCTACCTGTATTTATTTTAACGCTTCTTGGTGTAGGATCGTTAACACGCTATTTTAGAACTGGCATGTTGGATGTTATTAGGCAAGATTATATTCGTACTGCTCGTGCAAAAGGTTTAAAAGAAAGGACCGTTATTTATAAACATGCATTGAAAAATGCAATTTTGCCAGCAATTACATTACTCGCTTTTGAATTACCGGGTTTATTTTCAGGAGCTATTATTATTGAACAGATTTTTAATTGGCCAGGGATTGGGAGTATTCAATTAGAAGCATTAAACTTCCGTGATTATACGGTATTAATGGCCTTTACAATGTTTCTTTCTTGTTTAACAATTATGGCTAATTTCTTAGCTGATATTGTATATGCGTTTGTTGATCCAAGAATTCGATTGAAGTAAGGGGGGGAAGATATGGAGACTATTACACCAATAATAGAGAAAAAGAAAGAACGGAAAAAGAGAAATGAATCATCACCATGGCGCCAAGCATATAAAAAAATCAAGAAAAATAAGATGGCACTGTGTGGCTTATACGTTTTAATATTTATGTTTTTATTTAGTTTTATCGGTCCAATCTTTTCACCGTATGCTGATGGGAAAGTACAAGTAACACAAATTAATAAACCACCCAGCCTGTCACATTGGCTTGGGACAGACCAGTTGGGACGGGATATTTTAACTAGACTTATGCAAGCAGGGCGTATTTCATTAACAATCGGTTTAGCGTCGATGCTACTATCCGTTATACTAGGAGCTCTATTAGGAGCAATTGCTGGTTTTTATCGAGGAGTTGTAGATCATTTAATTATGCGTGTTGCAGATGTGTTAATGTCCATTCCAGGATTACCACTACTTATTATAATGGGAGCAATTTTATCAGAATGGAAATTACCATCGGAGTACCGTTTATATGTTGTAATGATTATTTTAAGTTTAGTAGGATGGCCAGGACTTGCCCGTCTTGTGAGAGGACAAATTTTAACATTGCGGGAGCAAGCCTTTATGCAAGCGGCAGATGTATTAGGATTAAAAGATTCTCGAAAAATCATTCATCATCTAATTCCTAACGTTTTTCCGTTACTTATTGTTGTAGCAACTTTGGGTGTGGCTGGATCTATTTTAAGTGAGTCCGCACTAAGTTACTTAGGCCTCGGAGTCGTTCCACCTACACCATCATGGGGGAACATGATTAGCGCAGCTAACTCATTAATCGATTTCCAAAAGCGTCCATGGTTATGGATTCCGCCCGGTTTTGCAATCTTTATAACAGTTGTATCAATTAATTTACTTGGTGATGCACTTCGTGATGCGTTAGATCCAAAGATGAGACGGTAGGTGAGAAGATATGAGTAAAGCGGTAGTAGAGCTGAAAGACTTACAAACACATTTTCAAACTGACGAGGGGACAGTAAAGGCTGTGAACCATGTTAGCTTTGCGGTTCGAGAAGGGGAAACAGTTTGTGTAGTAGGAGAATCAGGTTGCGGAAAGAGTGTAACAGCTTTATCTATTATGGGGCTTATTGCTGAATCTGGTAGTGTAGTGGGTGGAGACATTTTATATGAAGGAAAAAGTCTTTTAGGAATGAAAGAGAAAGAACTTCGTAGTTTACGAGGCAATGATATTGCAATGATTTTCCAAGAACCGATGACATCGCTAAACCCCGTCTTCACTGTAGGGGAGCAAATTGTAGAAACGTTAAGAGAGCATGAATTACTTAGTAAAAATGAAGCATATAAGAAGGCAATTGAGTTAATTCGTAAAGTTGGCATAGCCCGCGCTGATGAAATCGTCCATTCTTATCCGCATGAACTGAGCGGTGGGATGTTACAACGTATTATGATTGCTGTTGCGCTTAGTTGTAATCCTAAGTTATTAATTGCAGATGAACCAACAACAGCTCTTGATGTTACCATTCAGGCTCAAATATTGGATCTACTAAGACAAGTGAAAGAAGAATTTAAAACGTCGATTTTATTAATTACACATGACTTAGGTGTCGTAGCGGAAATGGCTGATTATGTTGTCGTTATGTATGGCGGGAAAGTTATTGAAGAAGCCCCAGTACTAGAGATATTCCAAAATCCAAAACATCCTTATACGAAAGGATTATTGAAATCAAAACCAGTAATGGGAAAACGAATAGATAAACTATATTCTATTCCAGGGCAAGTTCCGAATTTAGTTGGTTTAGGTGAGTTTTGTTACTTTAGTGGGCGTTGTGAGCATTGTATGGAAATATGTGAAAAAGAAGCCCCAAATCTAAATGTAAATGATGAAAATCATAAAGTAGCTTGCTGGTTATATGAGGAGCGTGCGGAACAATGAGTGAACCATTATTAGAGGTGAAAAACCTAAAGGCATATTTTCCAATTAAGGGTGGCGTATTTAGTAGAACAATTGGGCATGTAAAAGCAGTTGATGGAGTAAGTTTTACTATTAATAAAGGTGAAGTGTTTGGTCTCGTTGGTGAATCAGGGAGCGGGAAAACAACAATAGGAAAAACAATTTTACGCCTCGTTCAAAAAACGGAGGGAGAAGTGAAGTTTAAAGGAAAAGATGTTCATTCTTTATCCAAGGATGAATTAAGAAAACATCGCCCTAATATGCAGCTCGTTTTCCAAGATCCATTTAGCTCATTAAATCCGAGAATGAGAATTGGAGAAGCGCTTGGAGAGCCAATGTTGGCCCACGGATTAGCAACGAAAGAAAATGTGCGTGAAAAGGTAATTGAAGTATTGGAGTTATGTGGATTAGCTCCTTATCATATTGACCGGTATCCCCATGAGTTTTCTGGTGGACAACGTCAGCGTATCGTAATCGCAAGAGCTATGGTATTAAATCCAGAATTCATTGTAGCTGATGAACCTGTAGCGGCACTAGATGTATCTATCCAAGCACAAATTATTAATTTATTTAGTGAGTTACAGGAGAAAAAGGGATTATCTTATTTATTCATTTCGCATGATTTAAGTGTAGTAGAACATTTATGTACGAAAATCGGAATTATGTATTTAGGTACGATTGTGGAGACAGCACCGCGTGATGAGTTATTTACCAATCCGCTACATCCTTATACGAAAGCATTGTTATCAGCTGTTCCAATACCAGATCCAACAGTGAAGCGAGAACGAATTATACTAGAAGGGGATATTCCAAGTCCAGCAAATCCACCTTCGGGCTGTCGTTTTCATACACGTTGCCCATTTGCAACGGATGTTTGTAAAAAAACAGTACCAGAATTCCGTAATGTTGGTGTAGAGCATTTTGTTGCTTGTCATCACGTATAAAAAAGGACTCTTTCAAATTGAAAGAGTCCTTTTTTTATTTACTAGATGAAGTTTGTTTCAATACAAATTGCTCGATTGCGTGAGCAACACCATGTTCATTGTTTGTTAGTGTTACAACATCACATAGCTTTTTTACATCTTCTTCAGCGTTGCCCATTGCAACAGATAAGCCCGCTACTTCTAACATCGGTACATCATTAAAATTATCACCAATAGCAACTGTATCTTCAATAGGGATATTAAAATGAGCTGCCATCTGCTGTATCCCGTTTCCTTTATGTCCATTCTTATCCATAATTTCTAAGTTAGTAGGAGCCGATGCTGTAACCATAATATCAGCATCCTCTTGTAATATACTTAATAGCTGTGCGCGATGCGCTGCATTAAACGTTAAAATGAAGAATTTAGATATTTCTAGTTCTTGGTTATTTACAACATCTTCTATTTTTTTGAAATCAGTAATTAGGTTCGATTTCTTTTGCTTTTCTGTAATTCGTTCAAGTTCCTCTAATGTAACATCAAGCGAATGCTTATTTTCTTCGAATGCTTGCATCACTTGATCTTGCCATGTATATGGAGAATAAACTCCTTTATTTGTATATAGCTTATATGGGAAACCTTCAGATTCTAGTAATTTTGCAAGTTTGTACACTTTGTCGTTTTGTATACAACGCGAGTTAATTACTTTTCCATCCACATAAACAATAGCCCCATTGCTTGCTCCGACTGGAAGAGATAATTTATATTCTTCCAATAGCTTTAAAGCATCCTCTTTCGCACGACCAGAACAGATCATTACAATATGACCGGCTTCTTGTGCAGTTTGGATTGCTTGTAGGTTTTCTTTGGAGATTTCAAGATTAGATGATAGTAGTGTACCATCCATATCTAATGCGATTAATTTCAAAATGACCACCTCTTTGTTTTTATTATACATAGTTATATAGAGGAAACATATAAACTTATCTTGGAAAGACGGTATTTTATCTCATATTAAAAGTAAGTAAAGATTAGATAGGTTTAGTGGCACTAAATAAACAATTTGTAACAAAAATAGAGAGGAATATGACTACATTTCACTTTATGACTGTAATGTTACACGAATGTTACAAACGTGAACTTAGTGAAAAATGCATTAAATAAAGGTTTTTGAGGGTTATTATAAAAAAACGTAAAAAAAGTGTAATAAATTTTACGTAATTATATTGCAACGTAATAATAGTTATGTTACATTAATGTTACAAACGTTACGTTATCGAATTTAATGTAACGTTAACATAAAAACTATGAAATAAACATTTCTTAGAAATTACATATAGATAACTTATAAAAAGGGAGGATAAATGATATGAAAGAGCAAGTATTACAAGTAACAAAAGGTGACTTCGTAGGATCAGCAAGTGGAGCAGTAGTATTAACAGCATTAATCGTATTTTTATCAAGCGTATTAGTATAATAGAAGTTTTGTAATAAAAGAAAAAGAGAGGAGAATGAAAGATATGAAAGAGCAAGTATTACAAGTAACAAAAGGTGACTTCGTAGGATCAGCAAGTGGAGCGGTAGTATTAACAGCGTTAATCGTATTTTTATCAAGCGTATTAGTATAATAGAAGTTTTGTAATAAAAGAAAAAGAGAGGAGAATGAAAGATATGAAAGAGCAAGTATTACAAGTAACAAAAGGTGACTTCGTAGGATCAGCAAGTGGAGCGGTAGTATTAACAGCATTAATCGTATTTTTATCAAGCGTATTAGTATAATAGAAGTTTTGTAATAAAAGAAAAAGAGAGGAGAATGAAAGATATGAAAGAGCAAGTATTACAAGTAACAAAAGGTGACTTCGTAGGATCAGCAAGTGGAGCGGTAGTATTAACAGCGTTAATCGTATTTCTATCAAGCGTATTAGTATAATAGAAGTTTTAAATTAAACAAAAAAGGAAGGAGAATGAGGGATATGAACAGTGAACAAGTGTTTCAAGTAACAAAAACAGATTTATTAGGATCCTTAGGTGGAGCGGTAATATTAACATCATTTATTCTATTCCTTGCAAATGTATTAGTATGAGATATATAAATACAATCATTCAAAAAAAATAAAGACTCTAACGTATTAGTAAGTAGTTAATATGTTGGAGTCTTTTTTATATTCTTCTTATATACCCTCAAGTATTAAAGTTACCTCATTATCCAGCATTCATGGCTAATTAAACGCTGCGGTTGAAACTTGATTCAACGAATAATCAAAAATCCACTGAATAAAATCCCGCTTTATTTCAAAGAGAAAAAAGTCGAATTTTATATGTAAGAAAAAAAGAGGAATTTGACAGAAAAGATAGAAAATTTTAAAGGTCAGAATTTGTTAGCTTGCTAACTAATTTCTATTAATTAATGTTGGAAGCGTTTTCGGTTGGTTTTAAGTATGGACCATTTAATCTATTTACAGGGGGATGAAGATATTATGAAACAAAAATCTATGGATACGCTAGCTGCACAAATGGAGGACTTTTTTCCAGTACGTGATGTAGATCATTTGGAATTTTACGTAGGGAATGCAAAGCAATCGAGTTATTATCTTGCGAGAGCGTTCGGATTCAAAATTGTAGCTTACTCTGGATTAGAAACTGGAAACCGTGAAAAGGTATCTTATGTTCTTGTGCAAAAAAATATGCGTTTCGTTGTGTCTGGAGCTTTAAGTAGTGAAAATCGTATTGCAGAGTTTGTAAAGACTCATGGTGATGGCGTGAAGGATGTGGCACTACTTGTTGATGATGTTGATAAAGCATACTCAGAAGCAGTGAAACGTGGTGCCGTCGCAATTGCTCCACCGCAGGAATTAACAGATGAGGACGGTACATTGAAAAAAGCAGTTATTGGTACGTATGGTGATACAATTCATACGCTTGTAGAGCGTAAAAATTATAAAGGGGCATTTATGCCAGGATTCCAAAAGGTAGAATTTAATATTCCATTTGAGGAGTCTGGTTTAATTGCTGTTGATCATGTAGTTGGTAATGTTGAAAAAATGGAAGAGTGGGTTAGTTATTACGAGAATGTTATGGGCTTTAAACAAATGATTCATTTTGATGATGACGATATTAGTACAGAGTATTCGGCGTTAATGTCAAAAGTTATGACGAATGGAAGTCGTATTAAGTTTCCTATTAACGAACCAGCAGACGGAAAGAGAAAGTCACAAATTCAAGAGTATCTAGAATTCTATAATGGAGCTGGTGTACAACATCTTGCTTTATTAACAAGTGATATTGTTAAAACAGTTGAAGCGCTTCGTGCAAATGGGGTGGAGTTTTTAGATACACCTGATACTTATTACGATGAGCTAACTGCACGAGTTGGAAAAATCGATGAAGAAATTGATAAGTTAAAAGAATTAAAGATCTTAGTAGATCGTGATGATGAAGGTTACTTACTACAAATCTTTACGAAACCAATTGTAGATCGTCCGACTTTATTTATTGAAATCATTCAACGTAAAGGTTCTCGTGGATTTGGTGAAGGAAACTTTAAAGCGTTATTCGAATCAATTGAAAGAGAACAAGAGCGTCGCGGAAACTTATAAGATTTGTATCCACCAGCAAAAGTCCCTTTGCTGGTGGAAATTTCATTTTTATAAGGAGGAATCAGGATGAAATTTGTTACATTTCGTCTTCCTTCAAAAGAACTACGGGCTGGATGGCTTGAAGGTGACAAAGTAATAGATATGAATCTTGCTAGTGAAGGGAAAATCCCTTCTTCTATGATAGATTTTTTAGAGAAAGCGGATGAGTATGTAGAAGTAGTGCGGAATATTAAGAATCCAAATAAGGGTATATATGCTTTAGAAGAAGTACAATTGACAGCTGCTCTTCCTAATCCGAGTAGTATTCGAGATTTTTACGCATTTGAACAACATGTAAAAACAGCTCGTGGACGAAGAGGATTAGATGTTGTGCCTGAATGGTATGATATTCCGGTTTTTTATTTTACTAATCATCGTGCTGTAATTGGTTCCGGTGATTTTGTAATTGGTCCGAAAAAGTCTAAAAAGCTTGATTATGAGTTGGAGATTGCTTGCGTAATAGGAAAAGAAGGGCGAAATATTTCTCGTGAGCAAGCAGAGGAATATATTTTTGGTTATTGTATTATGAACGACTGGAGTGCGAGAGACTTACAAGCAACAGAAATGAAAGTAGGTCTCGGTCCAGCGAAAGGAAAAGACTTTGCAACTTCTTTAGGAGCACATCTCGTTACGAAAAAGGAATTAGACGTTTATCGTAATGGTGATCGATATAATTTAGAAATGACTGCTCATGTAAATGGAAAACTATTATCAAAAGGAAACTTCCAAGATATTTACTATACATTTGCTGAAATGATTGAACGTGCTTCAGAGGACGTTACGTTATATCCAGGAGATGTGATTGGTTCTGGGACAGTAGGAACAGGATGTATTTTAGAACTGGGTACAGAAGAGTGGCTACAAGATGGAGATGTTGTAGAACTGTCGATTACTGGTTTAGGTACACTACGTAATACGATCAAAAAAGAAAAGGAAGCGGGTGATGGGCATGTTTTATCGTCACATGGGAGAACTACCTCATAAACGACATGTACAATTTCGTAAAAAAGATGGGTCGCTTTATCGTGAACAGGTAATGGGAACAAAAGGTTTTTCTGGTACGCAGTCTATTTTGTATCATCATTATATGCCAACAGAAGTAGGTCATTCTGCATTATCGCATTCTTGTCAGTTGCAGTATGAAGAGGATGTTGCTCTTTCTCATCGCCACTTTCGAACGAAAGAAAGTAAAAAAAGTGGTGATGCAATAAGTGGACGTAATTTCATACTTGGAAATGAAGATTTGTTAATTGGAGTAGTGAGTCCAACAGAAAAAATGGATTATTTCTATCGTAATGGTGATGGCGATGAAATGTTATTTGTTCATTATGGAACAGGGAAAATTGAAACGATGTTTGGAACGATTCACTATAGAAAAGGCGACTATGTAACGATTCCAATTGGAACGATTTATCGTGTTATTCCAGATGAAGGAGAGACTAAGTTTCTTGTTGTAGAGGCAAATAGCCAAATTACAACGCCGCGTCGTTATCGAAATGAATACGGACAATTGTTAGAGCATAGTCCGTTTTGTGAAAGAGATCTTCGTGGTCCAGAAAAATTAGAGACATATGATGAAAAAGGCGAGTTTGTCGTAATGACAAAATCAAGAGGCTATATGCATAAACATGTTTTAGGACACCACCCGTTAGATGTTGTTGGATGGGATGGCTATTTATATCCGTGGGTATTTAATGTAGAGGATTTTGAACCAATTACAGGGCGCATTCATCAGCCACCGCCAGTACATCAAACATTTGAAGGACATAATTTTGTTATTTGCTCTTTCGTACCACGTTTATACGATTATCATCCAGAGTCAATTCCAGCACCATATTATCATAGTAATGTTAATAGTGATGAAGTTCTTTACTATGTAGAAGGAAACTTTATGAGTCGCAAAGGTGTGGAAGAAGGTTCTATTACACTTCATCCGAGCGGGATTCCCCATGGACCGCATCCGGGGAAAACAGAGGCCAGTATAGGGAAGAAAGAGACGCTTGAATTAGCTGTTATGATAGACACATTCCGTCCGCTTCGTATTGTAAAACAAGCACATGAAACAGAAGATGAAAAGTATATGTATAGCTGGATTGAACAAGGTTCATATACTGTGAAATAAGTAAAAAAGGCATGCTCTCAATAAGGGGGCATGCCTTTTTCACGGAATCGACATGTATAATAATACCAAAAAAATAATGGAAAGATATATAGAAAGAATAATAAGGATCGTGCATATTCAGAAGAATTTCTACTTGTTTCGACAAAAGTATTGACTAGGAAAAGCGTAATGAGTAAAATAAAAAAGCGAATTAAAAATTTTCAGAAAATTTAAAACTTGGAGGAGTGAAAGATGAAGCAAATTTTTCAAAAGAAGCCAATTGCAAAGTTAATGCATGAAAGTAAGCAAAAAACGTTAGCAAGAACATTGGGTGCGCTAGATTTAACTATGCTTGGAATCGGAGCAATTGTTGGAACTGGTATTTTTGTTCTAACGGGTGTTGTGGCAGCGAAACATTCTGGGCCAGCTATTATATTATCATTTGCGATTGCCGCGTTAGCTTGTGCCTTTGCTGCATTTTGTTATGCTGAATTTGCTTCTTCAGTTCCTGTCTCGGGCAGTGTGTATACGTATACATACGCGACGATGGGGGAAGTGTTCGCATTTTTAATTGGCTGGGACTTAATGCTTGAATATTTACTTGCTACATCTGCTGTAGCAAACGGTTGGTCTGCATATTTTCAATCTTTATTAAAGGGGTTTGGAATTCACATTCCGACTATTCTCTCCTCGGCTCCTGGTACAGGAAAGGGTGGAATAATTGATCTACCTGCAGTTCTAATTATTTTAGTGATGACAGTTCTTTTATCTAGGGGTGTTCGTGAAAGTGCACGAGTAAATAACATTATGGTATTTATTAAAATAGCAGTTGTTCTTATTTTTATCTTTGCTGGTTTTAATTATGTGAAACCTGAAAACTGGACGCCCTTTATGCCATTTGGTTTAGATGGTGTAATGGCTGGAGCGGCTACAGTATTCTTCGCATTTATAGGATTTGATGCAGTTTCAACAGCGGCAGAAGAAGTGAAACGTCCGCAACGTGATTTACCAATTGGTATTATTGCATCGTTATTAATTTGTACAGTTCTTTATATCGTTGTTTCGCTTATTTTGACAGGAATTGTTCCATACGGCCAGCTAAATATATCAGATCCAGTTGCTTTTGCACTTCAATTTATTGGACAAGATGGTTTAGCGGGGGTAATTTCAGTAGGAGCAATTACAGGAATTACAACAGTAATGCTAGTTATGATGTATGGGCAAGTTCGTGTTTCTTATGCGATGAGCCGAGATGGTTTACTGCCGAAGCGTCTTGCTAAAGTTCATCCGAAATTTAAAACGCCATTTTTAAATACATGGACAACGGGGATTATTGCGGCACTGATTTCAGGATTAATAGATTTAAATGTTTTAGCACATCTTGTAAATATGGGGACATTGTCAGCATTTGCACTTGTAGCTGTTGCGGTAATCGTAATGAGAAGAACTCATCCAGACTTACCAAGGGCATTTAAGGCTCCGCTTGTACCATTTTTACCAGCATTAACAGTAATTTTCTGTTTATACTTAATGCTTCAATTATCAGGGACAGCGTGGATTAGTTTTGGGATATGGATGGTTATTGGTATAGCGGTTTACTTCTTATATAGCCGAAAACATAGTGCTTTAAATAATAGTAAAAAAGAAGAAGATGTTGCAAATTTATAAGCGAAAAAATCCATTCTAATTCTGTTAGAATGGATTTTTTTATTTGAAAATTTACATTTTTCTGAACTTGTTATAAGATAATTGTTGGCTAACTAAAGGGGTGGAATGATGAAAAATACGTGGCGTGAGTTAAGGGAGATGGACCGTAACGTATGGATTCGATTTATTGGAGAGACGTTAAATGGAATTGCAATGATGATGTTAATGCCTTTTTTTGCATTATATTTAAAAGATAAGGTAGATTCGTTGTTGGAAGTTGGGGTTATTATGGCGCTTTCTCCAATTGCTGCAAGCTTTGGATCACTTATAGGAGGGAGAATTGCTGACATATATGGAAGAAAGCCTATTATGATATTTTCTATGGCAAGTAATGCATTATTAATGCTCGGTTTTCTATTTATAGAAGGATTTATTCCGTATGCAATTTTATCTATTTTTTTAGGGTTGAGTAATTCTTTATTTCATCCAGCTGCATCAGCTATGGTCGCGGATGTAACGGCACCAGAAAAAAGAACAGAGGCATATGGTTTATTACGAATGGGACACAATATAGGTGCTGCGATTGGTCCGATAATGGGAGCATCAGTAGTTGTGTTGTCAAAGAACCTTGTGTTTATTATTGCCTCTTCTACAATGCTATTTTATGCGTTACTTGTATTACTTCTTATTCAAGAGACGATGCCAAAGAGTATAGATAAGGAAGAACATAAAGAAAAGGAATCTGGGGCAGTTTGGAAAATTGTAATGCGAGATAAGGCATTAATGATTTACTTATTAGCAGGTATTATCATTTCGATGGGGTTTTCTCAAACGGAAGGCATGCTGCCACTACATTTTGATAATGAAATGAAGCGTATTTTTGGAACGAATAATCCATATCCATATTTAATGGCGTTAAACGGACTATTAGTTGTTTTATTCCAGTTTCAAATTTCAAAATGGGCTACGGATAAACCAGTTGGGAAGACGATGTTATATGGTGCATGTTTATTCGGGATTGGATTATTTTTTATAGGGTGGTTACCGAAGTGGTTTGGAGAATTTAATACAAATGCTACAATTATTTTAATAACACTACTGTTCGTTTATGCTATATATACGTTAGGTGAAATGATTATGTCGCCTGTACAGATGACATTTGTAGCAAATTTGGCCCCTGAGCATTTGAGAGGGACTTATATGGGAGCTGCAAGTTTGCAGTGGATTACAGGAAGCGCATTTGGCCCACTTTTGGGAGGTTTTTTATTAGATCGGTTACTTGGTCACTTTCTATTTACAATTTTAGCTGTAGGATGTGTAGTTGCAGGTATTGTATATGTTTCTTTAGATCGCCTTGTTGAGCAAAGGCAAAAAGACACACTAACCAAACAATCTTCTTAGTGAATAGGTGACATACACAAAAAAGGGGATTTCTACATATTTTAGGTACATAACTAGATTAGATTGCCATTTTATTTTGTGTACCTATATAGAAAATGAAATGAAAAACCAATAAGTGATGTTATTTAATTATTTATGGAAGTTACATTTTATTTCAAATAGGAACTACCTATTTTTATAAAAAGTGCTAAAATAGAAAAATGAAAACAATTGGTTAGGGTGATTTCATTGACGAAAATTAAATTAGGTTTATTATATGGTGGAAAATCAGCTGAGCATCAAGTTTCGCTACAGACGGCTCTTGCTGCTATTAAAGCGTTAAATCAAGATAAATTCGAGATTCATCCAATTTATATTACAGAACAAGGTCAATGGGTACGCGGTGAGCGTATTGAAGGCGAAGTAACAGATGTTGAAGCTTTAAAAATGAGCGGTGCAGAAAATGCGATTTCTCCGTTATCATTAAGTACAGAAATTATCCCATCTGCAGCTTCTGAGGAGAACGCTATTGACGTTATTTTCCCATTACTACATGGACCAAACGGTGAAGATGGAACGGTTCAAGGACTATTAGAATTAATGAATATCCCTTATGTAGGAAATGGTGTTCTAGCATCATCTGCTGGTATGGATAAAGTTGTTATGAAAAACATCTTTGCAGAGGCTGGTTTAAAACAAGCAAAATATGCATCTTTCATTCGTAGTGCATGGGAGAAAAATCGTGAGGAAGCTTATTCTAAAGTAGAAGATAAGTTAGGATATCCTTGCTTCGTAAAACCAGCGAACCTTGGTTCAAGTGTTGGTATTAATAAGTGTAAAAATCGTGAAGAACTTGAGGATGCATTTGTAGAGGCATTCCAATTTGATCGCAAAATTATTGTAGAAGAAAATATTGTAGGTCGTGAAGTAGAAGTTGGGGTACTAGGTAATGATGAGCCGAAATGTTCAGTTGTAGGTGAAATCGTTCCGAAAAAGGACTTCTATGATTATAAGTCGAAATATATCGATGGTGATACGGCGCTAATTATTCCAGCTGAAATGACAGAAGAAGAATCTAATGTAATTAAGCGTGATGCGATTATTGCATTCCAATCATTAGACGGTGCAGGTTTAACGCGAGCTGATTTCTTCTTAACGAAAGATGGAGAAGTGTATATTAACGAAGTAAACACAATGCCAGGATTTACACCGTTCAGTATGTTCCCTCTATTATGGCAACATACTGGGTTACCGTATCCAGAATTAATCGAAGAGCTAATTCGTTTAGCGATTGAACGTCACGAAGAAAAACAAAAAATTAAATATACAATCTAACAAAAAAGGAGGAAGCACTATTCGTAGGAATAGTGCTTCCTCTATGTAAGGAGCGTTTCTATATGATAAAGCGAATGTTAAAGCAAGTGGAACAGATGGTAAATGGTACTGGATTAGCAGAGCAATATGAGGGAATTACTATTCAAGGCGTGTCTATTGATACAAGAAAAATTGAAAAAGGAAACTTGTATGTTCCGATTCAAGGGGAGCGCTTTGATGGACATGCTTTTGTAGATAAAGCTGTTGAAAATGGAGCTGTGGCTACATTATGGATGAAAGATGTAGCGAATCCACCTGAGAATCTTCCGGTTATTTTTGTGGAAGACACGCTATCCGCATTGCAAATGTTAGCGAAAAACTATCGTGATCAATTGGATGTTAAAGTTGTAGGTGTAACGGGTAGTAACGGTAAAACATCTACGAAAGATATTGTAACAAGTCTTCTTGCGACTAAATTCAAAGTGCAAAAAACAGAAGGGAACTTCAATAACCATATCGGATTACCTCTTACCATTTTAAACTTAGAAGAAAATACAGAAGTAGCAGTATTAGAGATGGGTATGTCAAGCCGAGGCGAAATTGAATTCTTATCTAAGTTAGCTCGTCCTAATGCAGCTATCATTACGAATATTGGTGAGGCACATTTAATGGATTTAGGATCTCGTGAGGCAATTGCTGAAGCGAAATTAGAAATTGTTACAGGGTTACAAGAAGGTGGCGTGTTCGTATATAACGGGGATGAGCCTTTATTAACAAATCGTGTTCCTGAAATGAATTTAGCAACAGAAACGGTTACGTTTGGTGATGCAAGAGCAAACGATTATTATCCAACGACTGTAACATTACAAGCAACTGGGACACATTTCAAAATGAATAGAGATGAAAATATTTCATTCTACTTACCGGTGTTAGGAAAACATAATGTGTATAATACACTTGCTTCAATGGCAATTGCGAAACATTTTGGTGTAACGTGGGAAGAGATGAAAGAAGGTTTAGTAACACTTCAAATGACGGGCATGCGTATGGAAATTGTGAAAACAAATAGTGGTTTAACAATTATCAACGATGCTTATAATGCAAGTCCGACGGCTATGGAAGCAGCATTCCATTTAATGAATGGTTTAGATGGTTTTGCTAAAAAAATCGTTGTGCTCGGTGATATGTTAGAACTTGGAGATCAAGAAGTACAGTTCCATTATGAGGTAGGAAAATTAATCGATCCAGCAAAAATCTCGCATGTATTCACATACGGTAGATTAGGGGCTCAAATTGCTGAAGGAGCGAAAATTAATTTCCCTAATGAACGTGTAAAGGCGTATGATAATAAAGAAGAGTTAGTAAAAGATTTACAAGCAGTAGTCGATGTGAAAGATGTTGTATTAATAAAAGCATCTCGCGGTATGAAATTAGAAGAAGTAATTACGATGTTGAAATAATTGGTGTATATAAATAGGGATGATAGTTACGAAAATAGAAGAAACTTATAATAAGCGCTTACAGTAAATATAAAAAAATA
Organism: Bacillus sp. JKS001846; assembly: GCF_900176455.1. Lineage (NCBI taxonomy): Bacteria > Bacillati > Bacillota > Bacilli > Caryophanales > Bacillaceae > Bacillus > Bacillus sp. JKS001846. The sequence continues at coordinate 68,387 of NZ_FWYG01000001.1, read as the reverse complement.
AAAGTGAAGAAAAAAACTCTGAATATGAAAATAAGGTAACAGTTGGGTTTGCTTTTTACACATACAAAACTTATAATTGATAAAGTGTAATAACGTTTAGAAGTATTTTCGTGAAGAATATACGCCCGTTTATATACGTGAGCATTCAGGAAAAGGGCTTTTCCGCAAATTCGGAAAACGCCTTTTTTTAAATGATAAGTATAGGATAGAAAAGGAGAAGTAACATTGACAACATTTCGAGAATTAGGATTAAGTGATTCTTTACTGCAATCTGTTGAAAGTATGGGCTTTGAAGAGGCTACACCAATTCAAGCTGAAACAATTCCACATGCATTGCAAGGTAAAGATATTATTGGGCAAGCGCAAACAGGTACAGGGAAAACAGCAGCATTCGGATTACCACTATTAGATAAAGTGGATACACATAAAGAATCGGTTCAAGGTATTGTTATCGCGCCAACGCGTGAATTAGCAATTCAAGTTGGAGAAGAATTATACAAAATTGGTAAGCATAAACGCGTTCGTATTTTACCAATTTATGGTGGTCAAGATATTAACCGCCAAATTCGTGCTCTAAAAAAACACCCACACATTATTGTTGGTACGCCGGGTCGTATTTTAGATCATATTAACCGTAAAACACTTCGTCTGCAAAACGTAGAGACAGTTGTTCTTGACGAAGCGGATGAAATGTTAAACATGGGCTTCATTGAAGACATTGAAGCAATTTTAACAGATGTGCCAGAAACACATCAAACATTACTATTCTCAGCGACAATGCCGGATCCAATCCGCCGTATTGCTGAGCGTTTCATGACTGAGCCTCAACACATTAAAGTAAAAGCAAAAGAAGTAACAATGCCAAACATTCAGCAGTTCTATTTAGAAGTGCAAGAAAAGAAAAAGTTTGACGTGTTAACACGCTTATTAGATATTCAATCTCCAGAGCTTGCAATCGTATTCGGTCGTACAAAGCGTCGTGTTGATGAATTATCAGAGGCATTAAACTTACGTGGTTATGCTGCAGAAGGTATTCACGGTGATTTAACTCAGGCGAAACGTATGTCTGTATTACGTAAATTTAAAGAAGGTTCTATTGAAGTTCTTGTTGCAACAGACGTTGCTGCACGTGGTCTTGATATTTCAGGCGTAACGCACGTATATAACTTCGATATTCCACAAGATCCAGAATCATACGTTCACCGTATCGGTCGTACTGGTCGTGCAGGTAAAAAAGGTATTGCAATGCTATTTGTAACACCACGTGAATCAGGGCAATTAAAAAATATCGAGCGTACAACAAAACGTAAAATGGACCGTATGGATGCACCGACACTTGACGAGGCATTAGAAGGTCAACAACGTTTAATCGCTGAAAAGCTTCAAAGCACAATTGAAAATGAAAACTTAGCATACTACAAGCGTATTGCAGAAGAAATGTTAGAAGAAAATGACTCTGTAACAGTAGTAGCTGCTGCTTTAAAAATGATGACTAAAGAGCCGGATACAACTCCGATCGCTTTAACATCAGAACCACCTGTTGTTTCAAGAGGCGGCGGTTCTAAAAAACGCGGTGGTAACGGAGGCGGATACCGTGATGGTAACCGTAATCGTAGTCGTGATGCACGCGGCGGTGGCGATGGACGTAATCGTGACCGTAACCGTGATGGACGTAATCGTGACGGAAACCGTGATCGCAATCGTGATGGTGGTAGTCGTGGTCGTAGAGGTGAAGGCCAAGGTCGCCCTGGTTCTTCAAATGGACGCGGCGAAAGAAAACATCATAGCCGTCCACAAGCTTAATAAAAAAAAGAGAATGCCCTTTGCGGGCATTCTCTTTTTTTTATTTCTATAATTGTGCATACTACATAATAGTTATGATAGAAAAGGGGCTGTTATATGCTTGTAAGGCTTGGTTACGTTGCGATGAGTGTACATTTGAAGAATGCATCTCCATCTCAAACGATGACGTATGCACAGTTTCAGAAATTAGATGATCGTGCTGCTGCAATTCGTAAACTTGAAAGAATTGCCAATTCCAATTTAGAAAATTGTTTACGTTTATTAAAGCATAATAAAGGGCATGACATATCTTTCTTTCGGCTCAGTTCAAAGCTCGTTCCTTTAGCGAATCATGAGGAATTGCTAGAGTGGAACTATATTCGTCCTTTAAAAGAAAATTTAAAAAAACTAGGTGAATATGCAGTTCATATGAATATGAGAATTGATTTCCATCCAGATCATTTTGTTGTACTAAATTCACCTGAGGAGAGTGTTTTTAAACAATCTGTAAAAACATTGCAGATGCACAAAAAATTATTAAAAGGCATGGGGATTGAACATAAGCAACGATGTGTACTGCATGTCGGAGGAGGATATAAAGATAAAGAACTTGCATTAGAGCGCTTTATAGAGAATTGGTCGAATGTCCCAAGGGGTATTCAAGAAATGATTATATTAGAAAATGATGATACAACCTTTACGTTAGAGGAAACATTATATTTAGGAGAAAAATTAGATATTCCCGTCGTATTTGACTTGCATCACCATATGATGAATAATGAGCAAGAAGATTGGTATGAAGATTGGGCACGTGTTGTTCATACGTGGGAAACGTCTTTGTTGCCAGTTAAAATGCATATCTCTAGCCCTAGAGAGGGAAAAGATCCAAGAGCTCATGCAGATTATATTAATGTAGAGACATTTTTATCTTTTTTAAGAAGGATAAAGGGAAGTGTTCCGCAAATTGATTGTATGATTGAGGCGAAGATGAAGGATGAGTCTTTATTTCAATTAATGAGAGATTTAAGTGAACAAGTAGATGTAGAAATTATCGATGGTGCAAGCTTTTATATTAAATAAGCTTTGCACCATCGTTTTTTTTGGTTAAAAAAGGGGTTAAAATGCCACCGGTTATTAAACCTGTTAAATGACTGATCGGATTGGCAGAAGGGTTAAAGAAAGTAAATAGCAGTAATAGAAGAATCATAATTGAGAAAATGGCAATTTCTTTTGGTTTTGAAGAGCGGTATCGATTGTACAATAAAAATAACTGTGCACCTAATAGTCCGAAAATACCACCTGATGCACCTGCGTGAATATATTCAAGCGGCATAATAATATAAGAAGAAATATTTCCAGAAATTCCAGAGAGAAAAAATAGAATAAAAAAAGAAAAGTGTCCGAGTTGCTTTTCGATAGAAGAACCAAGAGCAAACAAAAAAATACTATTAGAAAGAAAATGTTGTAAGTCTACGTGTACGAGAAGAGAAGTTATGACACGCCACCATTCTCCTTTAGCGATATATTCATTAGAGGCTGCCAGTGGTAAGAGAAAAAAGTCGCCTAATATCATCATGACTAAATGAATAAGAAGTAAGGTAAGAATAGTCGGTTGTAAAGAAATATGAGTGGATCTTATTAGCATACGGTTACTTTCACCCCTTTTGCATCAGAAAGATTCTCTGTTATTCTTATCAATATGAAAGAAGAAAGTTAAATAGAAGAAGGGGATTTCGAAATGATTATAGGGATTGGTATCGATATTATTGAATTAAATCGTATTGAAAAAATGCTAGATGGAAAGCTTAAATTTATGGAACGTATTTTAACGGAAAATGAACGTAATGTTGCTATGGAGCTGAAAGGAAGTCGTCTTACAGAGTTTGTAGCTGGAAGGTTTGCAGCGAAAGAAGCGTATTCAAAAGCTGTAGGTACTGGTATCGGAAAAGAAGTGAGTTTTTTAGATATTGAAGTGAAAAATGATGAAAGAGGTAAGCCAATTCTGATTACAAGTACAGAGTATATTGTTCATTTATCAATTAGTCATAGTAAGGAATTTGCTGTTGCTCAAGTTGTTTTAGAAAGCTCGTCACGCTAGTCTGCATATTTTATATCTTTGTCTCATATATTTGAGGTAGCGATAAGGAAGGTACATCTTCCATTCATTTATAGGGGCAAAGGGGCTGAATTGATGAAAAGGCGTCTGTTTTTAGTTCTTGTCGGTTTGTTGACCGTTTTTGTGTTGGCGGGTTGTATGGAAAAGAAGCAAGATGATGTCGTGAGAGATTTAGAATCAAAAGTAAAAGGGATGAAAAGTTATCAAGCTGAGGCAAAATTATCTATTAAAACAGGCAATGAGCCTCAAGAGTATAACGTAGAGATTTGGCATAAGGAACCGTCTTTTTATCGTGTGAATTTAAAAAATGCAAAAAAAGATCAGAGCCAAATTATTTTGAGAAATGAAGAAGGTGTATTTGTATTAACGCCAGCACTTAATAAGAGCTTCCGTTTTCAAAGTGATTGGCCGCAAAATAGTAGCCAGGCTTATTTATATGAATCACTTGTAAGAGATATTTTGCAGGACAAGAAAAACCTTACTTTTGAGAAAACAGATAAGTATTATATTTTTAAAACAAAAACAAACTATCAACATCAAAATATGTTGCCGAGACAAGAGATTACATTGAATAAGAGCGACTTGACTCCAGTTTCAGTGAAGTTAATGGATAATGATCAAAATGTTCTTGTGAAAGTAGATTTCTCTAAAGTGAAATTCGATGCGAAATTTGATAAAGGTGCATTTGATACGAAACAAAATATGTCTAGAGCACAGGTAGATGTTCAAACAACAGCGAAAGAAGACAAACCGTTTGCTATTTTGTATCCACTTGATACACCACAAGGTATGACTCTGAAAGATGAAAAAGAGTTGAAGACAGACAGTGGCAAGCGTGCGATACTCACATACACTGGAAATAAGAAATCCTTTACTTTAATACAAGAAAAGGCAAAAGTTGCAGAGGCATCATCAGCGGTAAGTGTAAGTGGAGAACCAGTTGATCTTGGGTTTACGATTGGTGCATTGACGAAAGACTCTGTAACGTGGTCGCATAACGGAGTAGAATATATGCTCGTGTCTAAAGGTTTAGAGCCGAAGGAGCTGTTAATGGTTGCTCGTTCAGTTACAGCGAAGCAGGTGAAGTAAACTTCTTAGACGTGGTGATATATGTGCACCACGTCTTTTCTTAGTTTGAAGGTGGATTTCATAAAAGAAGCATATAAAAGAATAAGCTTCGCATATCGTGTATAAGGAAGTGTATTTATGGAAGAAGCACCATTTTACCGTGACACTTGGGTGGAAGTGGATTTAGATGCCATTTATAACAACGTTACACATATTAAAGAGTTCATCCCAAGTAATGTAGAGATTTTTGCTGTAGTTAAAGCAAACGCATATGGGCACGATTATGTACCGGTGGCTAAAACGGCATTAGAAGCAGGTGCAACAAGGTTAGCTGTTGCTTTTTTAGATGAAGCTTTAGTGCTTCGGAGGGCTGGTATTACTGAACCGATTTTAGTGTTAGGTCCCTCGCCGCCGCGTGATGTAAATGTAGCTGCTGAAAATGATGTAGCGCTAACTGTTTTTCAAAAAGAATGGGTGGAAGAAGCAATTAAACTTTGGGATGGTTCATCTGTAATGAAATTCCATATTAACTTTGATAGTGGTATGGGGAGAATTGGAATACGTGAAAGAAAAGAGCTAAAAGAATTTTTAAAGAGTTTAGAGGGTGCACCGTTTTTAGAGTTAGAAGGAGTATACACGCATTTTGCAACGGCAGATGAGGTTGAGACTTCGTATTTTGATAAGCAATATAACACGTTCTTGGAGCAGTTAAGTTGGTTGAAAGAATTCGGAGTGGATCCTAAGTTTGTTCATACAGCTAATAGTGCTGCGACGTTACGTTTTCAAGGGATTACATTTAATGCAGTGCGAATTGGGATTGCAATGTATGGATTATCTCCTTCTGTAGAAATACGTCCTTTTTTACCATTTGAATTAGAACCGGCGCTATCACTTCATACGAAAGTTGCTCATATTAAACAGGTAATTAAAGGTGATGGAATTAGTTATAACGTCACCTATCGAACGAAAACTGAAGAATGGATTGCGACTGTAGCGATTGGCTATGCAGATGGGTGGCTTAGAAGGTTACAAGGATTTGAAGTGCTTATAAATGGTAAAAGGGTACCGATTGTAGGGCGAGTAACAATGGATCAGTTCATGATTCATCTTCCTTGTGAAGTGCCACTTGGTACGAAAGTTACGCTTATTGGAAGGCAAGGAGATGAGTATATTAGCGCTACAGAGGTTGCGGAATACTCAGGGACTATTAATTATGAAATTATTGCAACGATCAGTTTCCGTGTGCCAAGAATATTTATACGGAATGGTAAGGTTGTAGAGATAATTAATTACTTGAACAATATATAGAAGGTAGTATGATTGCTTCTTGTCATTGGAGTGACTGTTCATTGCTGGATAATAAGCTCTTTTTGATGAGAAGCTTTTTACTTATAATCATTTTTTATATAAGTTGCACGTAAGTTTTGAAGAGGAGTTCTATTGTTTTTAGTTAGTTATGAGATAAAAAATTTAAGAAGATGAATGTTTTGTTTGTGAATTGGAAAACATAAGCAAGGAATAAGGAAGTCTTTGCAACAGGCTCCATACAATGGTATTATTACAATAGGTGTCATATATATATTTGGGTGTGTAGTTGACGGTGGAGGTGTATTTTTGTGTCCGAATCAAGTGTAACTACTGAAATCGTGGTTCGGTTGCCAAAGCAAATGGTAACGGAATTGGACGGAATTGGAAAACAAGAGAATAAGAATCGCCATGAACTAATTTGCCAGGCAACACAATTGTTATTGCGTCAACATAAGACGAAGAAACGCTACCAACATGAATCAATGCGACGTGGGTACATTGAAATGGGAAAAATTAATCTTGGTATTGCATCTGAAGCTTTCTTAGCAGAGTATGAAGCAGCTCATACAGTAGAACGCTTAGTTAGCGGGGGGTAATATTTTGATTGTAAAACGCGGCGACGTGTATTTTGCAGACCTTTCCCCAGTTGTTGGTTCTGAGCAAGGAGGCGTTCGTCCGGTTCTTGTCATTCAAAATGACATCGGAAATCGTTTTAGTCCAACGGTGATTGTAGCGGCTATTACTGCACAGATTCAAAAAGCGAAATTACCCACTCATGTGGAAATTGATGCGAAAAAGTATGGTTTTGAGAGAGATTCTGTTATTTTACTTGAGCAGATTCGAACAATCGATAAGCAACGCTTAACGGACAAAATCACTCATTTGGATGAAGTGATGATGAGTCGTGTAGATGAAGCGTTACAAATTAGTTTAGGACTAATAGATTTTTAAATCGGCAGTTTAAGTTGCTCTCTTTGAAGGGCAACTTTTTTTATTATAGAGGAGGTTACGGTTGTATATGGAAATGGTAGATAATCGACAAGCGTTAATGAAAATGTTAGTGAAAGAATTAGGCTTTACCGAAAAGCAAGTTCGTCATGTTATTCAATTAACAGAAGAAGGTAACACAGTTCCATTTATTGCTCGTTACCGAAAAGAATGGACAGGCTCTTTAGATGAGGTGCAAATTCGTACGATTTTAGAGAGATGGCAATATATGATGCAACTTGAAGATAGGAAGGAAGAAGTTCTTCGTCTTATTGATGAGAAGGGGAAACTGACAGAAGAGCTACGACAGCAAATTGTTAAAGCTACAAAGTTGCAAGAAGTAGAAGATCTATATCGTCCATATAAAGAGAAAAGAAGAACGAAAGCGACAATTGCTAAAGAAAAAGGATTAGAACCATTAGCTGAATGGTTATTGTTATATAAGAAAGAAGATCCGGCTAAAAAGGCAGTGGAATTTATTAATGTAGAGAAAGAAGTGCAATCTGCAGAAGAAGCTTTACAAGGTGCACAAGACATTATTGCAGAAATGGTTTCAGATGAAGCTGCGTATCGTAGTTGGATTCGAAATGTTACTTTTAGAAAAGGTGTTATGTCTTCGTCCGTGAAAGATGAAGAAAAAGATGAAAAGAATATATATGAAATGTATTACAGTTATGAAGAACCATTGCAAAAAGTAGTACCACATCGTGTATTAGCAATGAATCGTGGCGAGAAAGAAGATATATTGAGAGTTGCTGTTGTTCCGCCAGTAGATGAGATAGTAACTTTCTTAAATAAGAAAGTAATTCGTGATAACGATTCGAAAAGTGCACATTATGTACAATTAGCGATTGAAGATGGTTATAAACGATTAATTCAATCTTCAATCGAAAGAGAAATTCGTAAAGAATTAACAGAAACAGCTGAAGAACAAGCGATACATATTTTCTCTGAGAACTTACGTAACTTATTATTACAACCTCCGATGAAAGGGAAAGTCGTGCTAGCGGTAGATCCGGCATATAGAACTGGTTGTAAATTGTCTGTAGTAGATGATACGGGGAAAGTACTACATATCGATGTTATTTATCCGCATCCACCTGTTCGTAAATATGATGATGCAAAAACGAAAGTTCTTTCTATTATAGATAAATATCAAGTTGAAATGATTGCAATTGGTAATGGGACAGCATCTAGAGAAACAGAAGAGTTTATAGTAGATGTATTACAAAGTGTGAACCGAGATGTCTTTTATATTATTGTAAATGAAGCGGGTGCTAGTGTATATTCAGCTTCTGATTTAGCTCGTGAGGAATTCCCAAATTTACAAGTTGAAGAGAGAAGTGCCGTTTCTATTGGAAGACGTCTGCAAGATCCACTTGCTGAACTTGTGAAAATTGATCCTAAATCAGTTGGGGTTGGACAATACCAACATGATGTATCTCAAAAGAGACTGAATGAGTCATTAACATTTGTAGTAGAAACAGCTGTTAACCAAGTTGGGGTTAATGTAAATACGGCTTCGGTTGCATTGTTACAATATGTTTCAGGTTTATCGAAAACTGTTGCGAAAAATATTGTGGCAAAGAGAGAAGAAGATGGGAAATTCACGAAGCGCACGGAATTAAAGAAAATCCCGCGTTTAGGTGCAAAGACGTATGAACAATGTATAGGTTTCTTACGTATACTAGAAGGAGCGAATCCATTAGATCGAACAGGTATTCATCCAGAGCAATATAAGAATGTTGAATTGTTATTGAAGAGTCTAGGGTTATCGATAGATGACGTAGGACAACCGCAATTACAAAAGAGATTGGAAGAAGTAGAGATTTCTAAGTTATCTCAAGAAACAGGAGTTGGGGAGCCGACGTTAGTTGATATTATAGATGCACTTATTAGTCCAGAAAGAGATATGAGGGATGAGTTGCCTAAACCACTTCTGAAAAAAGGGATTTTGAAATTAGAAGATTTAAAACGTGGTATGGAATTAGAAGGAACAGTTCGTAACGTTGTTGATTTTGGTGCTTTTGTTGATGTTGGCGTAAAGCAAGATGGTTTAATACATATTTCTAAACTTAGCAAACAGTTTGTAAAGCATCCGTTAGATGTTGTATCAGTAGGGCAAATTGTAAAAGTATGGGTAGATGATATTGATACAAAAAAAGGACGCGTTGCACTATCTATGTTGCCGATTGAATAGTAAGAGAAGAGAGCAGATGAAACTGCTCTTTTTTTATGGAATAAAAAGTGTAATGGATTATGAGCTTTGATGTATTTTGCTATAATAAAACCAGCATTCATTTAATAATTTAATTTGATACCGGTTTTTTTCGAAATATGCACGTTGCATTTGTTTTTTTAGCCACGTAGGCATAGGAATCCCTCCTTGTTTAATCCTGCTCTCAAAAATCTAAAATGCTATTGATGAGAGGTTGGTGAGTGGATTTCTATTCATGTTTTGTTTTTAGAAACCACGCTTCTTACATGAGGATGGGTATATGTACTATTTAATATATGTATAAGAAGGGAGAAAAGTGTAAAAATATTTTTTTGTTTAGGAGGAATGAGAGTGGATGAGCAAGAAATTCAGCGACTAGTGGAAGAAGTGTCACTACAATACTTTGAGGTACCGTTCTTACATAAAGCAGTGTTTAATAATAGATTACGTACAACTGGTGGGCGTTATTTATTGAAGAGTCATAATATCGAACTGAATTATCGATATTACGAAGTGTATGGTGAAGAAGAGTTAGTCGGGATTATTAAACATGAGCTTTGTCATTATCACTTACATATTGCAGGAAGAGGGTATAAGCACAGGGACAGGGATTTTCGTGAGTTGTTAAAGAAAGTTGATGCACCACGTTTTTGTAAACAAATGATTAATGAAGAGAAGGAAAAAAAGATTTATAAGTATGAATGTATGGAGTGTTCACTTCAATATGTAAGAAGGCGTCAAATAAATACAAAAAGATATGTCTGTGGAAAGTGTAAAGGGAAACTCAAACCGATATCGAAAACATCTTGACAGTAAAAACGCAATCCAGTATATTATAAACATGTCACGTTTGAACAAGATGTTGTTAAAAACTTCTTGACTTACAGAGAGAATTTTTATAAGATACAAATTGTCTTCATTATTCCGCAGTAGCTCAGTGGTAGAGCTATCGGCTGTTAACCGATCGGTCGTAGGTTCGAGTCCTACCTGCGGAGCCATACAGAGAAGTACCCAAGTGGCTCAAGGGGCTCCCCTGCTAAGGGAGTAGATCGCTAACGCGGTGCGAGGGTTCGAATCCCTTCTTCTCTGCCATACATATTGGCCCGTTGGTCAAGTGGTTAAGACACCGCCCTTTCACGGCGGTAACACGGGTTCGAATCCCGTACGGGTCACCACTTTTGGAGGATTAGCTCAGCTGGGAGAGCACCTGCCTTACAAGCAGGGGGTCGGCGGTTCGATCCCGTCATCCTCCACCATATAATTTTATATGAATAGTATTGTCGCGGGGTGGAGCAGCACGGTAGCTCGTCGGGCTCATAACCCGAAGGTCGCAGGTTCAAATCCTGTCCCCGCAACCAAATGGTCCCGTGGTGTAGTGGTTAACATGCCTGCCTGTCACGCAGGAGAT
>NZ_FWYG01000001.1:35000-52500 GCF_900176455.1 Bacillus sp. JKS001846 | reverse complement strand
TCATCGCATCCTGGGGCTGTAGTCGGTCCCAAGGGTTGGGCTGTTCGCCCATTAAAGCGGTACGCGAGCTGGGTTCAGAACGTCGTGAGACAGTTCGGTCCCTATCCGTCGTGGGCGTAGGAAATTTGAGAGGAGCTGTCCTTAGTACGAGAGGACCGGGATGGACGCACCGCTGGTGTACCAGTTGTTCTGCCAAGGGCATAGCTGGGTAGCTATGTGCGGAAGGGATAAGTGCTGAAAGCATCTAAGCATGAAGCCCCCCTCAAGATGAGATTTCCCATAGCGTAAGCTAGTAAGATCCCTGAAAGATGATCAGGTTGATAGGTTCGAGGTGGAAGCATGGTGACATGTGGAGCTGACGAATACTAATAGATCGAGGACTTAACCATATAATATGAAGCAAATGTTATCTAGTTTTGAAGGAATATGCCTTCATAGTTTGGTGATGATGGCAGAGAGGTCACACCCGTTCCCATACCGAACACGGAAGTTAAGCTCTCTAGCGCCGATGGTAGTTGGGACCTTGTCCCTGTGAGAGTAGGACGTCGCCAAGCTATTTATATTGTCGCGGGGTGGAGCAGCACGGTAGCTCGTCGGGCTCATAACCCGAAGGTCGCAGGTTCAAATCCTGTCCCCGCAACCAAATGGTCCCGTGGTGTAGTGGTTAACATGCCTGCCTGTCACGCAGGAGATCGCCGGTTCGACCCCGGTCGGGACCGCCATTTCATATAAAGAAAAGAACGAAACAAGTTGTTTCGTATTTTTTTATTTGTTTTAACAAAAAACTAATAAAGACAGTCAAACTATCCTTAGGACAACTCCTAAGGACTTTTTTATATATTCAAAACCTGTATAATAAAGAGCAGAGAACATTGTGAGTAAAGTAGGTGAAGTCTGTGAGTAAATATGAAGTAACAACAAAATCTTCTGAGGAAACACAAAGGTTATCAGAAAAACTAGGTGAGCTCGTAGAGGCACAAGATGTAATTATTTTAGAAGGAGATCTTGGAGCTGGTAAGACGACTTTTACAAAGGGACTAGCAAAAGGTCTTGGAGTGAAAAGAGTTGTAAATAGTCCTACCTTTAATATCATTAAAGAATATAAAGGTAGGTTACCGCTATATCATATGGACGTGTATCGCTTAGCAGAAAGTGAAGAGGACTTAGGCTTTGATGAATATTTCTACGGTGAAGGAATTACGGTAGTAGAATGGGCTCATTTAATAGAGGCATATTTACCAAATGAAAAGTTACAAATTAGTTTATTCCATGCTGGAGATGACACAAGAAAAATTATACTCGAGCCAATTGGAGATCGCTATATTAGATTATGTGAGGAGCTATTACAAGATGAAAGTACTAGCAATTGATACTTCAAATTACGTAATGGGTGTATCCCTTATTGAGGAAGGAAACGTAATTGGGGAAATCATTACAAATTTAACAAAAAACCATTCTGTACGTCTTATGCCAGCTGTAGAGAAACTGTTAAAAGAGTGTGGCGTAAAACCGAAGGAATTAACTAAAATCGTTGTAGCTGCTGGACCTGGATCCTATACAGGTGTTCGCATAGGCGTGACAGCGGCGAAAACATTAGCTTGGTCACTTCAAATACCAATTGTAGGTGTATCAAGTTTAGAGGTAGTAGCTGCAAACGGTGCTAACTTTAACGGGTTAATTTGTCCTTTATTTGATGGAAGGCGTGGGCAAATTTATACTGGGTTATATACATATGAAGGAGAGCAGTTAACTTCAATAGAAGAAGACCGAATTATTCTTATTGTAGACTGGTTGCAAATGTTAAAAGATAAAGGACAGCCTGTTTTATTTATCGGTAACGATGTTAAATTGCATAAAGAAACAATTATAGAACATTTAGGTGATCAAGCTGTATTCGCTCCATTTACTAAAAATAATCCAAGACCAAGTGAGCTAGCATTCTTAGGATTACAAAAAGAAGAACAAGATGTTCATACGTTTGTTCCAAGCTATCTTCGTTTAGCTGAAGCTGAAACAAAGTGGTTAGAAAGTCAAAACAAGTAGGAGCTTGCAGAAGATGGATATGATATTTAGAAAGATGGAGCTTGATGATATTGCTCAAATTGTAGCTATTGAAGAAGCGTCTTTTTCAACTCCTTGGACTGCAGATGCCTTTCACCGTGAATTAACGATGAATGAACATGCACATTATATTGTGTTAGAAAAAGATGGTCGTGTAGTCGGGTATTGTGGATTGTGGATAATTATTGATGAATCACATATAACAAATATAGCTATTTTGCCAGAATACCGAGGTCAAAAGTTAGGAGATGCCCTATTGAAAGCAGTTATTTCTGAAGCGAAAGAACTAGGGGTAAAAACAATGACACTTGAAGTACGTGTATCAAATGAAGTAGCAAAGCAGTTATACAGAAAATACGGATTTCAAAATGGTGGGATTCGTAAACGATACTATGCAGACAATCAGGAAGATGGTCTCGTAATGTGGGTGAATATATAATGGAAAAAAATACGATTATACTTGGTATTGAAACAAGTTGTGATGAAACAGCAGTAGCAGTTGTTAAAAATGGAACGGAAATTATTGCGAATGTCGTTGCATCACAAATTGAAAGTCATAAACGTTTTGGCGGCGTTGTACCAGAGATTGCATCCCGTCATCATGTAGAAGAAATTACAGTTGTGTTAGAAGAAGCTTTAAAGGAAGCAAACATCACATTTGATGATATTGATGCAATTGCTGTAACAGAAGGTCCCGGTTTAGTAGGAGCACTTCTAATTGGAGTAAATGCAGCGAAGGCAGTAGCGTTTGCACATGATATTCCGTTAGTCGGTGTTCATCATATTGCTGGTCATATTTATGCGAACCGTTTAGTAAAAGAAGTTCAATTCCCGTTATTATCACTTGTTGTATCTGGTGGGCATACAGAACTTGTTTATATGAAAGAACATGGTTCATTCGAAGTAATTGGTGAAACACGAGACGATGCAGCTGGAGAAGCATATGATAAAGTAGCTCGTACGTTATCTATGCCATATCCAGGTGGTCCTCATATTGATCGCCTTGCACATGAAGGAGAACCGACAATTGATTTGCCTCGTGCATGGCTAGAACCGGATTCATATGATTTTAGCTTTAGTGGATTGAAATCAGCAGTTATCAACACTGTGCATAACGCAAAACAACGCGGTATAGAAATTGCGCCAGAAGATTTAGCGGCAAGTTTCCAAGAAAGTGTAATAGATGTACTTGTAACGAAAGCAGCTCGTGCAGCAGAAGCTTATAATGTAAAGCAATTACTTCTTGCTGGTGGAGTAGCTGCTAATAAAGGACTTCGTGCGCGATTAGAAGAGGAATTTGCACAAAAAGAAAACATTGAATTAATTATTCCGCCGCTATCTTTATGCACAGATAATGCAGCGATGATTGCAGCGGCAGGGACAATTGCTTATGAACAAGGTAAGCGTGCAACATTAGCCTTAAATGCAAATCCAGGATTAGATATTGAAGCATAGTTATACACATAATTAACCACAGGTTGTGGATAAAACCCATATTGTCTGTTGATAATGTGGGTTTTATTGTGTATATAAAATGTTGATAACTTTTTTATTGATTGTGGATAATGTGGAAAAGTTATTTTAAGGTTTATTTTATAAAGGTGGATATGTGTATAAACTTGTGGATAAATAGGATGATGTCAGACCTTTGAGTTTGTTCTTTTTCGGGAAATAAAAAGTAAGAAGATATCCCCGAAAAACATTTTGAAACATCCCCCTATTATAGAAGATGCTAATATTGTCAATCTTTGTCGTTAAATCGATATTTCGTGTCGAATTGTTAATATATATAGGGTTACAATAGATATATTTGAAAAATCGTTGGTATATTCTAAGTTACGATTGATATACTCAAAAAATTGTTTCTGTATTAAAAGAAAAAAAGATGTCGCATAGTCAAAAATCCTGACTTATGAGACATCTTCCTTATTTAAATATGCTTATACATGCAGCTCTTCCCATTCTGCCATACAAGTTTCAAGTTGTTCTTGTAGCGTTTGCTTTTTAGTTGTAATTTCACTAGCTTTTTCATAATCTGCATATATTTCTGGTAAGCAAAGTTGATTTTCCAACGTAGCAATTTCTTCTTCTAATTCTAATATACTTTGTTCTAGCTCTTCAATTTTTCTAGTGCGTTGACGCTCTAGTTTTTTACGCTCTTTTTCTTCTAAATAATTTAATTTCTCTTGTGCAACCACCTTTTGAACAGGAATGTCACTTTCTTGCTGTTCAAGTTCTGCACGTTCAATCATTTCATTTTTCTTTTCAACGTAGTAATCGTAATCCCCTAAATATTCCTGTGCACCTTCTGTTGATAACTCAACCACAGTCGTTGTTACACGGTTAATAAAGTAGCGGTCATGTGAGACGAATAGAAGAGTCCCTGGATAATCAATTAAAGCATTCTCCAAAATTTCTTTACTGTTTAAATCAAGGTGGTTCGTAGGTTCATCTAGAATTAATAAATTTGATTTTTGCATCATAAGTTTTGCAAGAGCTAATCGAGCTTTTTGTCCACCACTAAGGGAAGATACTGGTTTCAGTACATCATCTCCTGTGAATAAAAAATTCCCGAGTATAGTACGGATTTCTTTTTCAGGTTGCAGTGGATATTCATCCCATAGTTCATTTAAAACCCGTTTAGAAGATGTTAAGTTTGCTTGTTCTTGATCATAATAACCAACAGATACATTTGATCCGAAAGAAACATCACCATTTAATAGTGGTAACTTATTCACAATAGACTTTAACAATGTGGATTTCCCAATTCCGTTTGGACCAACTAAAGCAACACTATCTCCGCGAGTTAAGCGCATAGTTACATGTTCAATTATAGGGTTCTCATCATAGCCGATGGTTGCATCATTTACTTGTAAAACATCATTTCCACTTTGCTTTTCAATATCGAAGTGGAATGATGCTGACTTAGAATCCCCTAATGGTCTCGTTAATAATTCCATTCTGTCTAGTTGTTTACGACGACTTTGAGCACGTTTCGTTGTAGAAGCGCGAGCTATATTCTTTTGAACGAAGTCCTCAAGTTTTGCGATTTCATCTTGTTGTTTTTCGTAACGTTTCATTTCTTGCTCATATAATGCTGATTTTAAGTCTAAATATTTACTGTAGTTACCAACAAATCGTCTGCTTTCTTTATTCGAAATTTCATATACTTGTGTAACGAGTTTGTCTAAGAAATAACGGTCATGTGAAACGATTAATATTGCGCCAGGATAACCTTGTAAATATTGCTCAAGCCACGTTAATGTTTCGATGTCTAAATGGTTTGTAGGCTCATCCAAAATAAGTAAGTCTGGTTTTGTTAATAATAATTTCCCGAGAGCTAATCTTGTTTTTTGCCCGCCGCTTAAAGTAGAGATCGTCGTCTGGTGCGTTTCAACTGGGAAGCCAAGGCCGCTTAAAATGGAGCGAATATCCGCTTCATATTGATATCCACCTTGATCTTTATAATTGAGTTGCAATTGGTCATAATCAGCTAACAATCTTTCATATGTAGCTTCGTTTGAAAAGTTTTCTTCTTTTCCCATTTCTTGCTCAAGCCTTCGAAGTTTTGTCTCCATTTGCTGTAAGTGGGTAAAGACGGTTAGCATTTCATCCCAAATTGTTAAAGACGTTTCTAGTCCAGTATTTTGAGCTAAATATCCGATTGAGACATCTTTCGGTTTTATAATTTCGCCACCATCATGAGATAATTCACCAGCGATAATTTTTAATAATGTAGATTTGCCTGCTCCATTCCTTCCAACTAATGCGATACGATCTTTTGTTTGTACTTCCAATTTTATGTTTGCAAGAATCGTTTCTGCACCGTATAATTTCGAAAGCGCGTTTACTTGTAATAAAATCAATGTTTTCACCTCAAATAATTTCTTAACTTTGCCATGTTTATATTTCTCAATCATACTAAAAATAGTGTATAGTTTAAAATAAAGAGAGAATACTTCTTCTCTTTATTATACAAGGAATTTAATGAGTGCTAAACTTCTGTATTTGATTAAAGTATATGAATAAAGATAGGAAGAGAGGAGAGGTCATATGGATCAGCAAAAGATTCCACAAGCCACTGCTAAAAGATTGCCTCTATACTATCGATTTATCCAAAACTTATCTCTTTCTGGTAAGCAGCGTGTTTCATCGGCCGAATTGAGTGAGGCAGTAAAAGTAGATTCCGCAACAATACGAAGAGATTTTTCGTATTTTGGAGCGTTAGGGAAAAAGGGATATGGATATAACGTAAATTATTTATTATCATTTTTCCGCGAAACACTTGATCAAGATGATATAACACGTGTAGCACTTATTGGAGTAGGTAATTTAGGGACCGCTTTCTTACATTATAATTTCACGAAAAACAATAATACAAAAATTGAAATGGCATTTGATGTTAGTGAAGAGAAAGTTGGAACAGAAATCGGGGGCATTCCTGTATATCATTTAGATGAATTAGAAGAGAGATTATCAAATGATATACAAGTGGCAATATTAACAGTACCGGCTACAGTAGCACAAGCTGTAGCAGATAGATTAGCTGAAACGAGCGTGCATGGTATTTTGAATTTCACACCAGCGCGATTAAACGTATCAGAGAATATTAGAATTCATCATATTGACTTAGCTGTAGAGTTACAAACATTAGTTTACTTTTTGAAAAACTATCCACAATAAAACGCAGAGGAAGCGACCTCTGCGTTTTATTATTGTTTCTTCTTTGTGAATTTAATTAATATAAGGCGAAGTGCCAAATTAAAATCAATTGTTGCCATAACTGCAAATAGTATTGTCCACATATTCCAGATTGTATCTGTCACGTTCGTAATGGCGAAGCGTGTAAAGATACATCCAAGAAGGAAGTATAGTGCAGCCATGAACAATGGTGAGTTTCTCATACAAAAAATCCTCCGATAAAGCCTTGCATTTTTTCAGCTTCTTTAATCATTTCTTGAATTTGTTCATTGCTCATAAAAATTTGCCCAATAGCGACCAATGTATTCATCGCAACATGAGCTGCAATCGGAACGATAATCCGTTTCGTCTTCACATATAAGAAGGCGAATACGAGCCCCATAGCAGTGTATACCAATAAATGAGTAAAATCAAAATGAATTGCTGCGAATACAAGCGAACTAATGATAGCTGCGATAAAGAAGTTAAACTTCTTATAAAGTGCACCAAATAAAATTTTTCTAAATACGATTTCTTCTAAGATAGGTCCAATTATAGATACAACAATAAGGAACCAAGGGGTCGTTCTTGCAATCTCCATCAGTTTCATTGTATTTTCTGAACCTTGTTTAATTCCTAGCAGCTGCATCTCGATCATACCGGCAACTATTTGTGAAAAGAAAGCTAAGAAGAACCCGATGAAAATCCATCCAATAGTAGCTGGAGCAGAAGAGCGCTTTGGATCTAAATGCCTGTCACGAATATCTGTTCTAAGTAACCAAAGTACGATACATAATGCAACAAAGAAGCTAATAATTGCCCAGTGTCCCGTTATGATTTGTCCTTTTTCCTCAATGGTAAATCCTCTATTATCATAGAGTCCTGTTTTTAGGAGAAGTGGCAATCCAACAACGCCAGATAACTGCATTAAAATGTATGTAACGATAATCCACCAGTATTGTTTCTTCAAATGGTTTAACCATCCTTTCTAACTATAGTGTATGAGATAAGTTAGGATAACATGTAAATATGCTACCTACGATATAAACCTCACTTGAATTATGTTTTTTTCGTAAATCCTTATTTGAAATTATAATAGAAGACAGGAGAAAGTTGTGTGTGTAGCGAAAACAACTTAGGGTGTCCTTTCATATTGTAACATACGAGCAGTGGAAACAACGATTCATATAGTAAAGGCAGTATTCTATATAGAAAGTTTATATAGTGATTTGCGAAAAAATTATGATTTTTTTACTTGCAAAAGAAATTGAGATTATTTATTATTATAAGTGTGTTAGCACTCGGATGACTTGAGTGCTAATAAAAGAAATTTACATAACAAAATGAGGAGGTTATTGTTCATGCTAAAGCCATTAGGTGATCGCGTTGTAATTGAGCTTGTTCAAGCAGAAGAAAAAACAGCAAGTGGTATTGTATTACCAGATACTGCAAAAGAAAAACCACAAGAGGGTAAAGTAGTTGCAGTAGGTACTGGTCGAGTGCTTGAGAATGGTGAGCGTGTTGCTTTAGAGGTAGCAGCAGGTGATCTTATCATCTTCTCAAAATATGCAGGTACTGAAGTGAAATATGAAGGTACAGACTACTTGATTTTACGTGAAAGTGACATTTTAGCAGTTATCGGTTAATTATATAAATCTTAAAAAATCCAAGGGGGTCAATTATTATGGCAAAAGATATTAAATTTAGTGAAGAAGCACGTCGTTCGATGCTTCGCGGTGTCGACACTCTTGCAAATGCAGTAAAAGTAACGCTTGGACCAAAAGGTCGTAACGTTGTTCTTGAGAAAAAATTCGGTTCACCACTTATTACAAATGACGGTGTAACAATCGCAAAAGAAATCGAATTAGAAGATGCATTCGAAAACATGGGTGCGAAACTAGTAGCAGAAGTTGCTAGCAAAACAAATGACGTAGCTGGTGACGGAACAACAACTGCAACTGTATTAGCGCAAGCTATGATTCGTGAAGGTCTTAAAAACGTAACAGCTGGTGCGAACCCAATGGGTCTTCGTAAAGGTATCGAAAAAGCTGTTACTGCTGCAATTGAAGAATTAAAAACGATTTCTAAACCAATCGAAGGTAAATCTTCTATCGCACAAGTAGCTGCTATTTCTGCTGCTGACGAAGAAGTAGGTCAATTAATCGCTGAAGCAATGGAGCGCGTTGGTAACGACGGCGTTATTACTTTAGAAGAATCTAAAGGCTTCACAACAGAATTAGACGTAGTAGAAGGTATGCAATTTGATCGTGGATATGCATCTCCTTACATGATTACTGATTCTGACAAAATGGAAGCAGTTCTTGATAACCCATACATCTTAATCACTGACAAAAAGATTTCTAACATTCAAGAAATCTTACCAGTATTAGAGCAAGTGGTACAACAAGGTAAACCACTTCTTATCATTGCTGAAGATGTAGAAGGCGAAGCGTTAGCTACATTAGTAGTGAACAAACTTCGTGGTACATTCAATGTAGTAGCTGTTAAAGCTCCTGGATTTGGTGACCGTCGTAAAGCAATGCTAGAAGATATCGCGATCTTAACAGGTGGCGAAGTAATCACTGAAGAATTAGGTCGTGACTTAAAATCTGCTACAGTTGAATCTTTAGGACGCGCTGGTAAAGTTGTTGTTACAAAAGAAAACACAACTGTAGTTGAAGGTGTAGGAAGCACAGAACAAATCGAAGCTCGCATCGGTCAAATCCGTGCGCAATTAGAAGAAACAACTTCTGAATTCGATCGTGAAAAATTACAAGAGCGTCTTGCAAAACTTGCAGGTGGCGTAGCGGTAATTAAAGTAGGTGCAGCAACTGAAACTGAGTTGAAAGAACGCAAACTTCGTATTGAAGATGCACTTAACTCAACTCGTGCAGCAGTAGAAGAAGGTATCGTTGCAGGTGGTGGTACTTCACTTATGAACGTATACACGAAAGTAGCTTCTATCGTAGCTGAAGGCGACGAAGCAACAGGTATCAACATCGTACTTCGCGCACTAGAAGAGCCAGTTCGTCAAATCGCAATCAACGCTGGTCTAGAAGGATCTGTAGTTGTAGAGCGTCTAAAAGGCGAAAAAGTAGGCGTTGGTTTCAACGCAGCTACTGGCGAATGGGTTAACATGCTTGAGTCTGGTATCGTAGATCCAGCTAAAGTAACTCGTTCTGCACTTCAAAACGCAGCATCTGTTGCAGCTATGTTCTTAACAACTGAAGCTGTAGTAGCTGACAAGCCAGAACCAAATGCACCAGCAATGCCTGACATGGGCGGCATGGGCATGGGCGGTATGGGCGGAATGATGTAATTCAGCCCGTCTTAAATATTCCATGCTTAAGTTGAATAAAAACAGGTAATGTTTATAATGGAAAAGATCTTTTCTGTACATTTATAGAAAAGATCTTTTTTTAAAATTTTATGTGATAGTTTACGTGTAAGGTAATAGTGAATATAAATATCTGTTTATCTATTTATAACGTCATATGTATTTGGGTGTTATCTGAAGGGGAGTAAAATAGGCATGGCTAAGGTGAATATTTATAAAATTTCTAATACTAAACATAGAGCTTTTGAAAGGAATTTGGAAGAAAATTTAGCAGTTGAGGTGTCAAAAACGATCAGCCAGGCTGAAAATGATCAGTTGGAATATGAAATGATCTTTACTTTATATAAACATGTCCCAATTCAAGAAAAGGATATTCCGTGGAAATGGATTTTGGAAGCTTTCGAAGAAGATGTATTACAGGTCACACCTCAGCCTAAAGTAGTTGTGAAAATTACATATGGCGAGGATATGTATGCGTTAACATTTGGACACTCTCATTTTTTGGTTGATAAATATTGTGATTATGATTTCGCATTTTCTTTTGCTAGAAAAATGGAATATGAAGGGATTAAAACTACTGCTTTGACTTCGCCGAATTCGCAACGCAATAAGACAATTAATACATATATTGATTATAAGGAATTAGAATTTGATAGTGGTGCTTCTTTTACAAAGTTAAAAGCAAAAGTTATTCAATCAAATGAGGTTAAGCATTTATATAATCAACTAATTGAAGTTGGAAGTTCTCTGAAGTTTGATTTAAAGCAGGATAATTTAGAAAGCGTTTGTGAAGTTCTTTTACATATTGTAAAAATTCTAGACGAGGAAGATAAGTGCAAAATTCCAGTATTCACTAGAGTGACATCTAGTGAATTATTAAGTAATTTAAATAGAGATTTACAAGAGGCGATTCGTAGAGGCCAAACCACAATTAATATTTCTGAAGTGGATATCATAGGGGCGACTGAAATTTTTAATAACAATGATGCGGTTTTTAAATTATGGTATGGTGCAAAAAGAAAGACAATTTCTGAGTTGAACTATGATCAAATTCAATTATTTGCTGAAGAAAAAGAATTAAACTTGGGGGATATTTTATTAGATATTAAGGTGCAAAGTCTGTATAACGGAACGTCTGTTCGTAGTGACAAGATAAGGAATCTAATAGAATATGTTGATGATGCACGTAGATGTATCCTTACTAAGGGGAATTGGTATTATTTTAATGATGATTACCAACAATATTTAGAGGATTCTATCTCTGAAATTAAAACAATATATTGCCCAGATTATGATTTTACAAAAGAAATCCATGAGGAGTTTCTTGAGTGCAAATATGCGGAAGAAAAGCATAAATATCCAGGTATGACAGAGGAAGAAATTAAAAAGAAGCTTAAAAATATATATTATGCAGAAAATGTATTTAACTTGTTAAGGGAACAAAATGACGGTTTTCAGAATTTTGATCGAGAAGAAGAACGAATTAATGCAGCTAAAGTAGAACTTATGGATTTATATAAAGATAAAACGATGTATGCAGTTAAGATAGGAAATACATCAGGTAAGCTTTGTTATGCTGTAGATCAATCGATTAGTTCGTTACGTCTTTATAAACATGGCATTTTACAAGATATGCCAGAAATAGAAAGGGTAGCAATATGGCTTGTTCTGGAAAGAGCGAGTAAATTGACGCTCATAGATGGTGAGCCGAATTTAAATGAACTAAACATGATAATGTTAAAGAATAAATTGGACATTTGGAAAAAAGAAGTCAGGTTGCAAGGGTATGAACCTATAGTTTATATAAATTATAGAGTACAGAGTTAACGTAACAAGGAAATTAAATTTCATCCAAGGTCAAAATATTATTGCTAGAAATAAGTTGTAATTTTTTAGCCGTGAACAACTTGGAAATTCCAGTTAGGGTAATGAAGAGCTATATTTCGAGGTGAAGAAATGAATTTCTGTAGAATTTTGTCGCTTTCTCTCTTGACCATATTGATATTTCATTGTTAGAATCTAGGAAGATAATATAAAACGATCCTTCATATATCCTCAATGATATGGTTTGAGAGTCTCTACCGGGTTACCGCAAACAACCTGACTATGAAGGCAGTGTGTCTTATATTTATAAAGAGCGGAGACTATCTTTCTTTATAAAGCCAGACCCCTGCCTTTTCTTTGTTATGAGACTAGAGGCGGAGGACTGGCTTTTTTTATTATATTGGTAATGCTTTTCGCCAAATTGGTGAAAATATTTATATACGAGAACTAACGTTGGGGTGATTATTTTGAAGAAACAACACGATACAATTATCGTTTTAGATTTTGGAAGTCAATACAATCAGTTAATAGCACGTCGAATTCGTGAGTTCGGTGTATACAGTGAACTTCATCCACATACAATTACTGCAGAAGAAATTAAAGCAATGAATCCAAAAGGGATTATTTTCTCTGGTGGACCAAATAGCGTATACGGTGAAGGTGCATTACATTGTGATGAAAAAATCTTTGAACTAGGTTTACCAATCTTCGGTATTTGTTACGGTATGCAGCTTATGACGCAACACTTCGGTGGTAAAGTAGAGCGTGCAAATCACCGTGAGTACGGAAAGGCTGTTCTTAAAGTAGAGAACGAATCAAAATTATATGCGAACCTTCCAGAAGAGCAAGTTGTATGGATGAGCCATGGTGACTTAGTAACTGGTTTACCTGAAGGATTCGTAGTAGACGCAACAAGTGAGTCTTGCCCAATTGCTGGTATGAGCAATGAAGCGAAAAACTTATACGGTGTACAATTCCACCCAGAAGTACGTCACTCTGAGCACGGTAACGATTTAATTAAAAACTTCGTATTTGGCGTATGTGGTTGTTCTGAAGGATGGAACATGGAGAACTTTATCGAAGTAGAATTAGAAAAAATTCGTGAAACTGTTGGAGACAAAAAAGTACTATGCGCACTTAGTGGCGGTGTAGACTCTTCTGTTGTAGCAGTATTAATTCATAAAGCAATCGGCGATCAATTAACTTGTATTTTCGTTGACCACGGCTTACTGCGTAAAGGCGAAGCAGAAGGCGTTATGAAAACATTTAGCGAAGGCTTCCATATGAACGTTATTAAAGTGGATGCAAAAGAACGCTTCATGAACAAGTTAAAAGGTGTAGAAGATCCAGAACAAAAACGTAAAATCATCGGTAACGAATTCATTTACGTATTTGATGATGAAGCGTCTAAATTACAAGGTATGGACTTTTTAGCACAAGGTACACTTTACACAGACATCGTTGAAAGTGGTACAGCAACTGCACAAACAATTAAATCTCACCACAACGTTGGTGGACTTCCAGAAGACATGCAGTTCAAATTAATTGAGCCTTTAAACACGTTATTTAAAGACGAAGTACGTGTATTAGGATCTGAACTAGGAATTCCTGATGAAATCGTATGGCGTCAACCATTCCCAGGACCGGGTCTTGGTATTCGTGTATTAGGTGAAATTACAGAAGAGAAATTAGAAATCGTTCGTGAATCTGATGCGATTTTACGTGAAGAAATTATTAAAGCGGGCTTAGACCGTGAAATCTGGCAATACTTCACTGCACTTCCTGGTATGCGTAGCGTAGGTGTTATGGGTGACGAGCGTACTTACGATTACACAGTAGGTATCCGTGCAGTAACATCTATCGACGGTATGACAGCTGACTGGGCACGTATCCCTTGGGACGTATTAGAGAAAATCTCTGTACGTATCGTAAACGAAGTAAAACACGTTAACCGTATCGTGTATGATGTAACGAGTAAGCCACCAGCAACTATTGAGTGGGAATAGTATTTATAAAAAGGTCCATCTATTGCTTATGCATAGATGGATCTTTTTTATTTTGGCATTAATACGAACGAAACTATAAAAGTTTATGAAAATGTTCGTTTTTAAATTGACAAAACTACTTCGTCGAGTTAATATGATTATGTAATTCAAACGAAAAGTGAATATTATAGCCGTCGTATAATATCGGGGATATGGCCCGAAAGTTTCTACCTAGCTACCGTAAATGGCTTGACTACGAGGCGTTTGTATAAAGATGAGGGGAAACTTGTCTTTGTTTATAGAACGCTTCCATGTATATATGCAATGGAAGCCTTTTTTATTTCTCGGGATAAAAGAGGGCTAGGGTGAAATACGGCGAGTAATCATATAACGGGGGAAACATAGGATGAAACGCTATTTTCAGTTTGATGAGCTCGGTACGAATTATAAGACTGAGTTCATAGCAGGGTTAACGACATTTCTATCTATGGCTTACGTACTATTTGTCAATCCTGCTACGCTGTCGCTTGGAAATGTTAAAGGGTTACCAGCAGGTACAGGGATGGATCCAGGTGCAGTATTCGTTGCTACGGCATTAGCGGCAGCGATCGGTTCGTTAATTATGGGTATTTTCGCGAAGTATCCAATTGCTTTAGCGCCAGGTATGGGAATTAACGCGTTCTTTGCTTATACAGCAGTGTTAACGATGGGTATTCCGTGGCAAACGGCCATTGCCGGAACATTAATGTCAGGTATTATCTTTATTATTCTTACTGCTTCAGGTATTCGTGAAAAAATCATTAATGCAATTCCATCGGAGTTAAAGTTTGCAGTAGCAGCAGGTATTGGATTATTCATTGCTTTCCTTGGATTCCAAAATGCCGGAATTATCGTGAAAAACGATGCGGTTCTTGTTGGGTTGGGGGACTTAACAAAGGGCACAACGTTACTAGCAATCTTCGGGGTTATTACTACGATCATCTTTATGATTAAGAAAGTTAATGGTGCAGTATTCTACGGTATGATTCTTACAGCGATCTTAGGAGTTGCAACAGGATTAATTGATACTCCGAAAGCTGTAGTGGGAGCAATACCGAGTCTAGAACCAACGTTCGGTGTGGCGTTAACGCACTTCGGCGATATTTTCACAGTTCAAATGGGGATTGTTATTATAACGTTCTTCTTTATAGATTTCTTTGATACAGCAGGTACGCTTGTAGCGGTTGCGAATCAAGCAGGATTAATGAAGAACAATAAATTACCACGTGCAGGAAAAGCGTTATTTGCAGATGCGATTGCAACTGTAATTGGTGCGATCTTGGGTACATCAACAACAACGTCTTACATTGAATCGTCTGCAGGGGTAGCAGCGGGAGGACGTTCTGGATTTACAGCAGTTGTAACAGCAGGATTCTTCTTACTGGCACTATTCTTCTCGCCATTATTAAGTGTTGTAACGCCAGCTGTAACGGCACCGGCTTTAATTATTGTAGGAATCTTGATGGTTTCTTCCTTAGGGGAAATTGATTGGAAGAAATTCGAGATTGCAGTACCAGCATTCTTTACAATTATCTCTATGCCACTTACGTATAGTATCGCAACTGGGATTGCCATTGGATTTATCTTCTATCCAATTACAATGGTTGTGAGTGGTCGTCGTAAAGAGGTTCATCCGATTATGTATGTTATGGGAGTTTTATTCGTACTATATTTCATCTACGTTCGTAAATAAAAGGGTTTTTTTAAAGGTCTAGACTTAAGGGGAGTCTAGACCTTTTTGCGTCTTCAGAAAATCTTAAGGATTTCCGAGCGTTTTTCTTCAGAAGTTTTCCTATAATAGAAGTTAGGGATTAAAAAAGTGATGGGGGAGATATTGTGGCACACGAAACAATACTTGTCGTAGATGATGAAAAAGAAATTCGGAATTTAATTACAATCTATTTAAAGAATGAAGGATATAAAGTATTACAAGCAGGAGACGGAGAAGAAGGATTACGTCTATTGGAAGAAAATGAAGTACATCTAGTCGTATTAGATATTATGATGCCGAAAGTGGATGGTATTCATATGTGTATGAAGGTAAGGGAAGCGAAAGAAATGCCTATTATTATGCTTTCTGCCAAAACGCAAGATATGGATAAGATTTTAGGATTAACTACAGGAGCAGATGATTACGTAACGAAACCATTTAACCCGTTAGAGTTAATCGCAAGAATTAAATCTCAGTTACGCCGTTATATGAAAATGAATGGTTTCGCTGTCCAAAATGAGGACGAGTTAGAAATTGGGGAGATGAAAATCAACATCTCGACCCATAAAGTTGTTGTAGAGGGAGAAGAAGTGAAACTAACTCCGAGGGAATTTTCAATTTTAGAATTGCTAGCTAGAAATCCAGGTATGGTGTTTAGTGCGGAGCAAATTTATGAAAAGGTGTGGAACGAACGATCTTTCCAGTCTGATAATACTGTAATGGTGCACATTCGGAAAGTGCGTGAAAAGATTGAGGAGAATCCAAGGAAACCTAGATATATAAAAACAGTATGGGGAGTGGGGTATAAGATTGAAAAAGATATTTAATCCGTTTACTTATATAAGGAAAATAAGAGAATTAATTGAGAAATTAGTAAAGAGCGTACGAAAGAGTATAAGGATTCAATTGATTACTACTTTTGCTGCTTGTGCGTTATTAGGAGTTTTGTCAGCGAAGGGAGCTGCGCCATTTTTTGAGAATGCGAATCGTCAAGCAACTATCGATTATCGGGCTGGTATGGAACAAATTAATCACCAAGCTCAAGGAGCGGCAAATAGTTCGGTTCATGAAAATAAATTAGAAGCTATATCAAATATGATCGAAATGGAGAACCAAAATTTAGAGCAAGGGTCTAGAGCTTTAAAGATATTGGTTACTGATGAAAGTGGTAAAGTTTTATATAAAACAAAGCAAGCGCAAGAAGAGCAAATCGATTTGCATAATACGATTCGTAATGCAGCATCATTTGCGATTAATTATACAGATGGTAGAAATGTATTTGAAAGTACAAGAAAAGAGTTTATATCTTTTTCACCTATTACTATTGAAGGAAAGAATTTGTACATGTTTGTTAGCGGAATTCCAGAGGGAGAGGTAATGTATGACACGAAAGAAGGGCCATTCCCGTTTTTAATTGGTGTTCTTGTATTCATTTTCTCTTTCTTCTATATAACAAAGAGAAAGATGAAGCAGATTGAAGCAATGGCACAAGGTGTAAAGGAAATAGAAAGAGGCAACTTAGCGTACCGCATTGAGAAAAAAGGTGAAGATGAGATTGCAGCTTTAACTGAGAATATTAATAATATGGCAGAAGAGCTTATGAATAATATAGAAAAGGAACGTAAATTAGAGAAGCAAAAGAATGAGCTTATTACGAATGTATCTCACGATTTACGCACACCGCTGACTTCTATTATGGGCTACTTACGATTACTTCGAGATTCTAAATATGAAAATAAAGAACAACACGATGAGTATACGAGAATTGCTTTTGCAAAGTCGGAGCAGTTAAAAAATTTAATAGAAGATTTATTTGAGTATACGAAGTTAACAAATGAACAAGTTGTATTAGAAAAACAGGAA
>NZ_FWYG01000001.1:27500-30000 GCF_900176455.1 Bacillus sp. JKS001846 | reverse complement strand
GTCCCAAGGGTTGGGCTGTTCGCCCATTAAAGCGGTACGCGAGCTGGGTTCAGAACGTCGTGAGACAGTTCGGTCCCTATCCGTCGTGGGCGTAGGAAATTTGAGAGGAGCTGTCCTTAGTACGAGAGGACCGGGATGGACGCACCGCTGGTGTACCAGTTGTTCTGCCAAGGGCATAGCTGGGTAGCTATGTGCGGAAGGGATAAGTGCTGAAAGCATCTAAGCATGAAGCCCCCCTCAAGATGAGATTTCCCATAGCGTAAGCTAGTAAGATCCCTGAAAGATGATCAGGTTGATAGGTTCGAGGTGGAAGCATGGTGACATGTGGAGCTGACGAATACTAATAGATCGAGGACTTAACCATATAATATGTAGCAAATGTTATCTAGTTTTGAAGGAATATGCCTTCAATAGTTTGGTGATGATGGCAGAGAGGTCACACCCGTTCCCATACCGAACACGGAAGTTAAGCTCTCTAGCGCCGATGGTAGTTGGGACCTTGTCCCTGTGAGAGTAGGACGTCGCCAAGCAACTTTAAGACGAGTCAGAATGACTCGTCTTTTTTGTGTTTTATAACTTCTTTTCAAAGCTAAATATTTTGAAGTGCTGCTCATTTTTTAAAAGATTTTTGAGTACGTAGCTATATAAGTTTTATTCAATTTCTTTCGTGATTTTTGACAGGTAATTTAAGATTTTCTATTTTATTTCTTAAAGATAGAATTCATTGGTATGTTAAAATAGTACAGTTGTTTTTGATGTACTTTAATATAAGAAGATTTAAGTTAGAAAAGGAGATAATATGAAAAAGATAAGTATAATTACTATAGTAGTCTTAGTCCTGCTAGTAATCGTGTATATGTTAGTTGGAAATTATTTTTATAACTATGCATTAAATGCGAAACAAGAAAAGGAATTTTTGCAAGATAATCCTCATTTAGTGGAAACGGTAAATGCGTCGGGAGATGTATTGGCTGCAAATGAAGAAAAGAATGCAAACTTCGTATCGAAGTATAAACCTAACACATTAACTATACGTTCTTTCGATAAATTAAATTTAAAAGGTTATGAATATATGAATGAACCATCTAGTCATAAATGGGCAATTGTAGTTCATGGATATAGTGGTAGAGCATCAGAAATGACGAAATATGTTCGTAACTTTTATGAACAAGGCTATAATGTCATAGCACCAGACCTTCGTGGGCACGGAAATAGTGAAGGGGATTATGTTGGTATGGGCTGGCATGATCGTAAAGATGTGTTAATTTGGATTCAACAAATCTTAAAGAAAGACCCTAATGCTGAAATAGCTCTATTTGGTGTTTCAATGGGCGGGGCAACTGTAATGATGACTTCAGGAGAAGATTTACCTTCTAATGTTAAAGTTATTATTGAAGATTGTGGATACTCAACTGTTATTGATGAATTTACTTATCAACTAAAAGATTTATTCCACTTACCGAAGTTTCCTGTTATGAATGCGGCAAATACGGTTACTAAATTAAGAGCTGGGTATGATTTAGAAGAGGCCTCAGCTGTAAAACAAGTAGCGAAAAGTAAAACACCTATGCTGTTCATTCATGGGGATGCTGATACATTCGTTCCTTTTGAAATGTTAGATGAAGTATATAATGCTGCAAAAGTAGAAAAAGAGAAATTAATTGTTCCAGGTGCTGGACATGGGGAAGCGGAGAAAGTAGATTCGAATAAATATTGGAATACTGTATGGAAGTTCGTAGGGAAGTATATTCCGGCATAATTAAAGTTGTTGCATTTATATAGACGATAATCGGAGGGATAATAGTTAATCCTTTTGATTATCGTTTTTTTGTTAATTAGGTATTCTGCTATAAGTGTATTTTTGTATGTACTATATGAAGGAGGTAGAGCAAAAACTTTTGAATTCCTTAATCTCAGTGCTACAATGATTGAAAATTAAAAGTTAATGAGGTGTTTCTATGAAAATTGAAGTTTGGTCAGATTTTGTATGCCCATTTTGCTATATTGGGAAACGTAGATTAGAGATGGCTTTAGAGCAATTTCCGCATAAGAAGGATGTTGAAGTTGAGTTTAAAAGTTTTGAATTAGACCAAAATGCTCCAATCTATTCTGGGACAAGTATTAATGAAGTACTTGCATCAAAGTATGGAATTAGTATTGAAGAAGCTAAGCGTAATAACGTACAGCTAGGAAATCATGCAGCTAGTATGGGTTTAAGTTTTAATTTTGATGAGATGAAGCCGACGAACACGTTTGATGCGCATCGTCTTGCGAAGTTTGCAAAGGATCAAGGAAAAGAAAAAGAGATTACGGAAAATCTACTTTTCGCATACTTCACTGAATCGAGAAATTTAAGTGATGTGGATACACTTGCTACTATCGCTGAAGTTTCAGGTTTAGATAAGCAAGAGGCTTTAAATGTTATTAATGATAAAAATGCGTATGCAAATGATGTTAGAATTGATGAAGCGATTGCTCAGCAATATCAAATTTCGGGAGT
>NZ_FWYG01000001.1:17500-22500 GCF_900176455.1 Bacillus sp. JKS001846 | reverse complement strand
GCCCCCCTCAAGATGAGATTTCCCATAGCGTAAGCTAGTAAGATCCCTGAAAGATGATCAGGTTGATAGGTTCGAGGTGGAAGCATGGTGACATGTGGAGCTGACGAATACTAATAGATCGAGGACTTAACCATATAATATGTAGCAAATGTTATCTAGTTTTGAAGGAATATGCCTTCAATAGTTTGGTGATGATGGCAGAGAGGTCACACCCGTTCCCATACCGAACACGGAAGTTAAGCTCTCTAGCGCCGATGGTAGTTGGGACCTTGTCCCTGTGAGAGTAGGACGTCGCCAAGCAACTTTAAGACGAGTCAGAATGACTCGTCTTTTTTGTGTTTTATAAAAATAAGAATGGCTGGTAAATCTCAGTTTATTAAAATTTCACTTTATTGTTCACATCAACAAGTTCAAAACGCTCACAGACGAGTAACATATCTTCAGAGAAATTAAGACCAAGCTCATTTAGTTCCTTTGTAAAAAAACGAACATGGGTGTCTCTCCAGTAATTATAAGTACGATCTCCTTCGCCTTCAGCGATAGCGAATTCTTCGCTTACTTCATTCATTGGTGTTACAGTTACTTCTATTGTCTTAATAATAGCTACAGGTTCATCATTACTATTGAGTATAATACTATAATCAATAGTAGTCGGTAGTGATTCATGTTCTAATTCATAAAAAATGTGACCGGAGCATGTAGCGGTTTTAATACCGTCAATTACTAGTTGTGCAAGATAATTAGGGGCATCCCCAAATTGCCAAGCTGTAACAGATTCTGGTTTTTTGTTGTTTCCCCAATAAGTATCCCAATATGTTTGTGCTAATTGATTCATTTTTATCGTTACCTCACTCTAATTCATATTTAGTCTCTTTATAATTCCTAGGAAATTTACTTACTTATTTAGTATGTCTTTGTACTCATTTAAAAGTTGTAGCGGTGTGTTGCAAATTAAAAAGATACTATGTGGAGTGAATATAGTTTGTAAATATGTTCTGTACATATATGGAATCTTTAATTTTCCAATTGCATTTTATGATAAAGGATGTAGTTACTTAAAGAACGTTCAGATTATGAATGGTAGTTTATTATCACTATGCCATATTGAAGTGAGTAATACTAGAGTTGAAATAGATGAAAAAACTGATATTCTAAATTGAATATCAGTTTAATAATATGTGACTTATATGAATCTATAGCAATACGAAAAGCGTAAATAAGATAGCCAACAAAATACGATAGTACGCAAAAGGTTTTAAACCTATCTTCTCTAAAAGCTTTAGAAAAGTTACTACCGCTAGCATCGCTACTATAAAAGAGGTAATGAATCCTACCGCAAACATAGGGATGTCATCGACACTTAAATACTTCCAACTTTTTAGTAAGTCTAAGCCTGTAGCCCCAACCATTACAGGAAGAGCTATTAGAAAAGAGAATTCAGATGCAGTCTTATAATTTACTTTTGCTAATAGACCTCCAGAGATAGTAGAGCCAGCTCTAGAGAAGCCAGGGTATACTGCTAAGCACTGAAATAATCCGATTGTTAAAGCTTGGCGGTATGTTAAATCGTCCAGTGAATAGGCTGCTGCCTCTTTCTTTTTTACTTCTGCAAAGAGCATAAGAATTGCACCTGCTACAAGTCCAATCACAACAGTGTATGGCTGGAATAAGTATGTTTTAATAATATCATGTAGTAGCAAACCAGCAACCACTGCCGGAAATACGCCAAGAAATACATGGAACGCGTTGAAATTTTTTTCTTTCTGTAGAAGAGGCTTAATATTACATAAAGAAACGAGACGTTTATGATATAAAATTGCAATGGCTAAAATTGCGCCTAGCTGAATAACAATTTCAAACGTTTTCGCTCTTTCTCCCTCAAAGCCTAATAAATGCCCGACTAATATAAGATGGCCAGTAGAGGATATAGGTAAAAATTCAGCTAATCCTTCTACAATACCGAGTATGAAGGCAATAATGATATCGCTCATAGTTTCACTCCTACAAATTAATGAATGTCTACTTTTTTAAAATAGAATAGTGTTGCAATAAATCCGGAAATTGTCGTTACTGCAATGATGATATAAGAATACTCTGGTGGATATGTCGGTTGTAATTCGTTATTTGCGATATCTAGAGTAGCGGTCCACGGAAATAAATCTTTATGCTTGGAGTTTACGAGCATAAGATTAGTCATTGTAATAATGACTGTTAATATAATGGGCGGTACATAGCTCTTCATTACAAGAGTTAGTAGCACAATAGGTGAAGACAATAGAAAGAGAAGTCCACCACATATTAAAAATTCTAGGAAAGAACCTAAAAGTAAAGAAATGTTAAAGCCAGGGAAGTTCCCCAATAGCCCTAATATTAAAGTAAGTGCCCAAGCGACTAAAGTTAGCATCATAATCCAAAGAAAGAGAATGATGAATTTACTTATAATAAAGCTAATGCGCGACACGGGGATAGTTAGTAAATTTTTCAGTGTATCTTCTGCATATTCGCGGGTAAGCAAATATGCAACCACTACTCCATATAAGGGGAATCCTATAACTAAAGTAGTATATAAGTTAACGTCAGTGAATAATTGATGGAACCAAATAGTTGGAGTAGGCTGTTTTGTTTTTATATGTATATAAGAGGCTACTACAACTAAGAAAGGTGCGACACCAGCACCAATAATGCTAATTAAAAACATATTAGAGCGTTTTAGTTTTAAGAGTTCTGTATAGAGTAGATTAACCAATTGTTCCACCTCCAACTAGTTTGGTGAAATAATCTTCTAGTCTATCTTCGCTTATCATCATTTTTAATACTTCAATACCATTAAGAACAAACGTTCTGTTTATGTATCCTTGTTGTCCAAAATGAGAGTAAATACGAATATTTCCTTCATCATGTACTTCATAATCTAAAATTTGAAGATGATTTTCTAATAACATCACAGCTTTATCGTCATTATTCACTTGAAACTCTATGTACTTACGGTTTGCTTTGCGCAGCGTATCAAGAGAAACTTCTTCTAGTAACTTTCCTTCATGAATAATTCCGATACGATCGACCAACTGTTCTATCTCGGCTAATATGTGACTAGAAATGAGTATTGTTATATTTCTTTCTTGAGCTAAAGAATGAATAAGTTTTCGCATTTCTTTAATACCAATAGGGTCTAGTCCGTTAGTTGGTTCATCTAATATGAGTAGCTCAGGATAATGGAGAAGAGCGCGTGCAATTCCTAAGCGTTGCTTCATTCCTAAAGAATACTTTCCTACTAACTTTTTTGTCTCATGCTGCAAGCCTACTATTTCTAATGCTTCTTCGATAGCATTCTTTTTGTGAAC
This sequence comes from Bacillus sp. JKS001846, assembly GCF_900176455.1. Taxonomy (NCBI): domain Bacteria; kingdom Bacillati; phylum Bacillota; class Bacilli; order Caryophanales; family Bacillaceae; genus Bacillus; species Bacillus sp. JKS001846. The sequence continues at coordinate 19,159 of NZ_FWYG01000001.1, read as the reverse complement.
CCCAATTATCTTTGCATTAATTAGTAGGTTTTCTTTTGCAGTTAAATTTTCATAAAATCCTGGAACTTCAACTATAGAACCAATTCTGCTTAAAATATCTTTTTGATTTTGGAATAAGTTCTCTCCGAATATTTCAATCGTTCCACTTGTAGGTTTTATAAGACTAAGCAGCATACGAATGGTTGTTGTTTTACCAGCACCGTTGCGGCCTATGAAGCCATAAATCTCTCCTTGTTGAACATTAATATTTAAATTATCTACTGATTTTTGATTGCCATATACTTTAGTAAGGTTAGTCGTTTTTATAATTGTATTTATAGGAGACACCTGCTTTCTATAAGTTCTTACTTACATCATAAAAAGGAAGGCTTAACTGCATATTAATCATTTCTTAACTATTTCTTAAAAGTATTGTGTTTTGGAATAGAAAAGCCAAAAGTAGTTCGTTTCCATGGAGTACTTTCAACCCATATATGCCCACCATTTTTTTCAACGAGTGCTTTAGAAATAGAGAGTCCGAGACCGCTACCACCAAATGAAGAGTTTCTTGATTGTTCGCTTCGGTACATTCGCTCAAATATGTTTTGTAAATCATGTTTTGGAATACCAGGGCCTTGATCCCAAATATGAAGTTTGTATTCTGCATCAGCTTCTAGCAGTTCGATTCCTATTGTTTTCCCATCCTTTCCGTAATAAATTGCATTTTTCATTAAATTACCGATAATCCGCATAATGCTTAGATGATCTGCGATGATAGGACAAGTAGAATCTGGTATGAGAATTTGCAGTTCGATGTTATGTTTTGAGAGCTCAGGTAAAAATTCAATCAAAACTTCTCTAGTAACTTCAGAAAAGTCGAGTTCTTCTTCTTTTAGTGGAAATTCATTAGCGTCTAGCTTCGCCATATTGAATATTTCATCAACTAGGTGCTTTAAGTTATTTGATTTCATATAGAGTATTTTAAGATATTCTTGTTTTTCTATTTCAGAAGCAGCAACTCCGTCTTTCAAAGCATCTATATATCCGATGATGGAGGTGAGTGGTGTTCGTATATCGTGGGAGATACTAGACAAAAGTTGTTTTCTGGATTCCTCGGATCTTTTGGCTTCAATCTGAACCTGCTCTAATTTAGCTATTAGCTCGTTTATTGAAAAAACGATATTATGTAATGAGTGGTCATTGCTTGTGAATAATCTCGTTTGTAAGTTTCCTTTTAGTACACGACTTAATTTAGTATCCATTGCTTTACGATGTTGAATGAATTGTATTCTTGAAAAGAAGAGATAAATTGTAATTAAGATAAGGATAATAAATAAAGACATTTTTAATCTTGGGCCCATTTGTATGTTTAAAATCCCGCAAATGATAAGTTGTAATGAAATAAGGAAGAGGGTTTTATCAGTCTTCAAGCTTTTCACCTACAAACTTATAACCAATTCCCCATATAGTCTGAATAAATTTTGGATTGGAAGGGTCAATTTCTATTTTCTTTCTAAGTTTTCGAATATGTACCATAACGGTATTGTCATCTTCTATATAATTATCGTCCCACACATTTCGGAAGAGCTGTGTTTTTGTAAATACTTGCCCTGGGTTTGAAGTAAAGAATTTTAACAGTTCCAATTCTTTTCCGGTTAAGCTAATTTCTTCTTTGTTTGT
>NZ_FWYG01000001.1:5000-15000 GCF_900176455.1 Bacillus sp. JKS001846 | reverse complement strand
ACGCTGTTCATCAATAAAGTTTCCGTGTTTCGTTTTGTTCAGTTTTGAGAGAACTATCTCTCAAATATAAATGTATGTTCTTTGAAAACTAGATAACAGTGTAGCTCATATTTTTTAATTTTTAGTTTGGTTAAGTTAGAAAGGGCGCACGGTGGATGCCTTGACACTAGGAGTCGATGAAGGACGGGACTAACGCCGATATGCTTCGGGGAGCTGTAAGTAAGCTTTGATCCGAAGATTTCCGAATGGGGAAACCCACCATACGTAATGGTATGGTATCCTTATCTGAATACATAGGGTAAGGAAGACAGACCCAGGGAACTGAAACATCTAAGTACCTGGAGGAAGAGAAAGCAAATGCGATTTCCTGAGTAGCGGCGAGCGAAACGGAACATAGCCCAAACCAAGAGGCTTGCCTCTTGGGGTTGTAGGACATTCTATACGGAGTTACAAAGGAACGAGGTAGACGAAGCGACCTGGAAAGGTCCGTCGTAGAGGGTAACAACCCCGTAGTCGAAACTTCGTTCTCTCTTGAATGTATCCTGAGTACGGCGGAACACGTGAAATTCCGTCGGAATCTGGGAGGACCATCTCCCAAGGCTAAATACTCCCTAGTGATCGATAGTGAACCAGTACCGTGAGGGAAAGGTGAAAAGCACCCCGGAAGGGGAGTGAAAGAGATCCTGAAACCGTGTGCCTACAAATAGTCAGAGCCCGTTAACGGGTGATGGCGTGCCTTTTGTAGAATGAACCGGCGAGTTACGATCCCGTGCGAGGTTAAGCTGAAGAGGCGGAGCCGCAGCGAAAGCGAGTCTGAATAGGGCGTTTAGTACGTGGTCGTAGACCCGAAACCAGGTGATCTACCCATGTCCAGGGTGAAGTTCAGGTAACACTGAATGGAGGCCCGAACCCACGCACGTTGAAAAGTGCGGGGATGAGGTGTGGGTAGCGGAGAAATTCCAATCGAACCTGGAGATAGCTGGTTCTCCCCGAAATAGCTTTAGGGCTAGCCTTAAGTGTAAGAGTCTTGGAGGTAGAGCACTGATTGGACTAGGGGTCCTCATCGGATTACCGAATTCAGTCAAACTCCGAATGCCAATGACTTATCCTTAGGAGTCAGACTGCGAGTGATAAGATCCGTAGTCAAAAGGGAAACAGCCCAGACCGCCAGCTAAGGTCCCAAAGTGTGTATTAAGTGGAAAAGGATGTGGAGTTGCTTAGACAACTAGGATGTTGGCTTAGAAGCAGCCACCATTTAAAGAGTGCGTAATAGCTCACTAGTCGAGTGACTCTGCGCCGAAAATGTACCGGGGCTAAATACACCACCGAAGCTGCGGATTGATACCAATGGTATCAGTGGTAGGGGAGCGTTCTAAGGACAGTGAAGTCAGACCGTAAGGACTGGTGGAGTGCTTAGAAGTGAGAATGCCGGTATGAGTAGCGAAAGACGGGTGAGAATCCCGTCCACCGAATGCCTAAGGTTTCCTGAGGAAGGCTCGTCCGCTCAGGGTTAGTCAGGACCTAAGCCGAGGCCGACAGGCGTAGGCGATGGACAACAGGTTGATATTCCTGTACCACCTCTTTATCGTTTGAGCAATGGAGGGACGCAGAAGGATAGAAGAAGCGTGCGATTGGTTGTGCACGTCCAAGCAGTTAGGCTGATAAGTAGGCAAATCCGCTTATCGTAAAGGCTGAGCTGTGATGGGGAAGCTCCTTATGGAGCGAAGTCTTTGATTCCCCGCTGCCAAGAAAAGCTTCTAGCGAGATAAAAGGTGCCTGTACCGCAAACCGACACAGGTAGGCGAGGAGAGAATCCTAAGGTGTGCGAGAGAACTCTGGTTAAGGAACTCGGCAAAATGACCCCGTAACTTCGGGAGAAGGGGTGCTTTCTTAACGGAAAGCCGCAGTGAATAGGCCCAAGCGACTGTTTAGCAAAAACACAGCTCTCTGCGAAGCCGTAAGGCGAAGTATAGGGGGTGACACCTGCCCGGTGCTGGAAGGTTAAGGAGAGGGGTTAGCGTAAGCGAAGCTCTGAACTGAAGCCCCAGTAAACGGCGGCCGTAACTATAACGGTCCTAAGGTAGCGAAATTCCTTGTCGGGTAAGTTCCGACCCGCACGAAAGGTGTAACGATTTGGGCACTGTCTCAACCAGAGACTCGGTGAAATTATAGTACCTGTGAAGATGCAGGTTACCCGCGACAGGACGGAAAGACCCCGTGGAGCTTTACTGTAGCCTGATATTGAATTTTGGTACAGTTTGTACAGGATAGGCGGGAGCCATTGAAACCGGAGCGCTAGCTTCGGTGGAGGCGCTGGTGGGATACCGCCCTGACTGTATTGAAATTCTAACCTACGGGTCTTATCGACCCGGGAGACAGTGTCAGGTGGGCAGTTTGACTGGGGCGGTCGCCTCCTAAAGTGTAACGGAGGCGCCCAAAGGTTCCCTCAGAATGGTTGGAAATCATTCGTAGAGTGCAAAGGCATAAGGGAGCTTGACTGCGAGACCTACAAGTCGAGCAGGGACGAAAGTCGGGCTTAGTGATCCGGTGGTTCCGCATGGAAGGGCCATCGCTCAACGGATAAAAGCTACCCCGGGGATAACAGGCTTATCTCCCCCAAGAGTCCACATCGACGGGGAGGTTTGGCACCTCGATGTCGGCTCATCGCATCCTGGGGCTGTAGTCGGTCCCAAGGGTTGGGCTGTTCGCCCATTAAAGCGGTACGCGAGCTGGGTTCAGAACGTCGTGAGACAGTTCGGTCCCTATCCGTCGTGGGCGTAGGAAATTTGAGAGGAGCTGTCCTTAGTACGAGAGGACCGGGATGGACGCACCGCTGGTGTACCAGTTGTTCTGCCAAGGGCATAGCTGGGTAGCTATGTGCGGAAGGGATAAGTGCTGAAAGCATCTAAGCATGAAGCCCCCCTCAAGATGAGATTTCCCATAGCGTAAGCTAGTAAGATCCCTGAAAGATGATCAGGTTGATAGGTTCGAGGTGGAAGCATGGTGACATGTGGAGCTGACGAATACTAATAGATCGAGGACTTAACCATATAATATGTAGCAAATGTTATCTAGTTTTGAAGGAATATGCCTTCAATAGTTTGGTGATGATGGCAGAGAGGTCACACCCGTTCCCATACCGAACACGGAAGTTAAGCTCTCTAGCGCCGATGGTAGTTGGGACCTTGTCCCTGTGAGAGTAGGACGTCGCCAAGCAACTTTAAGACGAGTCAGAATGACTCGTCTTTTTTGTATGCTTTCATACCTCTATCAATTGCATTTTTAACCCCTTCTAAATAAGAAAATCCATATTTTTTATCTGGCTCTAAGTAAGTTCCTTCCGCCCACTCGTTCCATGCGTTAATAAATAAAAACTCGCTGTTATAAAAAGAGTAAGTCCGATGAATTTGCTTGCTTAAATATATGGTGAACTTTTCAGGGGTAGAACCTACAAAGATGCTGCTATTCGCGTTTTTACGTCGTGCAGTATTATCCCAATCAACAAAAGCACCAGGAAATGTTTTTTTCTTTGGGAGCGATCGTTGTAATATATACATCCATACTTTATCGTAGTCCCAAACATTTAATTGCATATCAGAATCATATATTACCTTATTTATGTCTGAAGAGCTATCATGGGCAATTGTATAGAAAGGTTCAAACTGAATGCTAGCATCGAATCCATTTATATTAGGTAGTGGAAAACTGTTTAATGTTTCAGCAAAGTATATACCTTTTAAACCATTTTCTCGCGCTAATGCATTCCAGTAATTAAGCATTTTTTCACAATCAGGAATATGTCCTGGACGATAAATAATGAATAGAGGTTTATCATCTATATAAATATATCTCTCATCTTGGAAAGCCTGTAATAAATAATCAAAGTGTTCCTTCCAATCAGATATATCTCCGTAGTCTTGAGGCATTAATATATGTTTATCGAGACCATCCCAAGATTTTGTCCATGGTTCATTTGCCCAAGAAAGACAAAAAGGGAAGTCAGGTTCTTTCATCTTTAGTACCTCATTAAAGGGTGTTTCTAATAGTCTTTTTCCCTTAAACCAGTAATGATAATAACAAAAACCATATATACCGTATGCTTTAGCAATTTTTGCTTGCCACTTTCTTACGGAGGGGGTAGTTAAGTCGTAATAAAAATCTTGATAAGGTTCCTTAGGTTGATAATGTCCTGAAAATAAAGGTCGTGCACTTTTAGTATTTGTCCATTCAGTAAATCCTTTCCCCCACCATCGATCATTTTCTTTAATTTGATGGAATTGTGGTAAGTAAAAAGCGATTATTTTCAAGTTATATCCCCCTCGTGTTTTTCGTAGTTCAAGTGTTGGGAAGTTATTCTTGATTTGGTGAAGCAATTTTAAAATAAGAGATATGTTATCTGTTTACTGTTTTTTTTATGGTATGTATTGGATTTTTTAAGCTTACTTAATAAGAGAGTATTAGGTAATTTGATATATATCTGAAATAGAAAGTACTTTTCGTCATGAAATTTATTATGTTGAATGAAAGGAATTAAATTTTTTGAAGGACAAAGAGGGCCTGTGGTAATCGATTTACATCATCAAAAAAGTCTTGTAGCTTTAAATATTTCTCATAATGATTTTCAATATAAGTCCTAGGTATAACGGTTTCTCCGTAAAAACTACTATTTCTAACATCCCCTGCACCAGTAGGACTATGAACAAATTTGCCGTTTTCATAATCCAAGATGGCGCGATGTATATCTGGAAAAGCTTGAGATAAAGTTTTATGCCATCCTGTTTGAATTAATTCAGGATGTTCTTGGAATTGTTGACAAAAATCAAGAAAATAGCGCGCTTGTGTTGTTGCGATGAAGATTCCACCGGGGCGAAGAACTCTTGAAAATTCTTTTACCCAATTTTCGGCAGTTGCTTCGGATAAATGTGAGAATACAGAATAAGCGAATATGATATCTAATGAATTGTCGCTAATAAAATCTACAGGGGGATGTGGGCTTGCTGTTTTATATATCCCTCTTCCTAGTGTTTCATTACAAAGTGTGATCATCGCAGGATCGACATCAATGCCAAGTAAATTTTGATCAGAGGCATCTTTAAATAAGAAGCGTATAATTCTTCCCCATCCGCATCCGAAGTCTAAAACTTTACTTTCTTTATTCAAGGGAACTCCTAAATTTTGGGCGTATTCTTTTATATGGCTATAAAACAAATATGCTTCGTAAAGAGCATGTTCATAGGAAGCACCTACAAATTGTTTTTGAATTTCTTCAGGAGGAAACTTAGGTACGGGAACCCCATTTATCGTTGTTTGTGAACAACTTTGTATAAATAAATTTAGAAGTTCGGCATCAGATACTGAATTAACAAGATGATCAAAATCACTTCCTAACTTAAAGTTATTCATTTGTTAAACCTCCGAATTATATAGTGATTAAACTTTATTTTCTTGCTTTTTACTAATGAAAACATGTAAAAATTCAGCATCTAACCCTAGTGATCTATCCTTTTGTAAAAAAACAATTGTATACATGTTTGCATGTGTATAAATATATTCAATCATATCCTGCCCCCAATCGAACGTTACTAAAGATCCATTCTCATCAATAGGGTTTCCATGATAAATGGGCTCTTCAATATATTCAATCACCTCTTTATTCATTCTTGCTCTTTGCACAGTTTTTGTGAGTGTATGATACCAAGGGACAGTAAATACATGAGCACCGCCAGGTTTTAATACTCGTTCTATTTCTTTAAAGGCTTTGTTTGGCGTCATTACATGCTCAAAAACGTCTTGAGTAATGAATAAATCAAAAGATTCATTTTCAAAAGTCATGTCTTCTAAGTTCTCACATCTAATACCTTGAAAGTATTGGCCAAGAGGATAATTTCTAAAGTATTGAGAATAAGTATAGTTTTTACAGTTTTTTAATAGTAGCTGAGTCGTAATTCCTCCAGGAGAGGATTCGTGAATATTATAGGAATCCCATTTTGGAAAAAACGTATGTAAAGCATGGATTAAAGCTCGCTGCCTTGGTATAGAGTTACATGTAGAACATAAATAATGATCTCTAAGCCAATCATTATGCTCTATAAATGTAGCTTTCTTTTCGCAAATAACGCAGTACCCATTATTGTGTTTCAAATTGATTTCCACACGATATCCCTCCTATGTTAATAAATGCAATCTATGTATGGAAAGTATGATACACGTCAACAATCGGCGAAATTAAAGGAAATGGGTGAAAGTTAGGTATCTCTTAAAATTACGATTAGGAGAAGGGAATAATTAGTTGGAGAGAACTCCCACTCGAATTAAAGTTTCACTTTATGCTATGCGATGTATCAGCTTTTATTCGTGGAAAAATGTATAGACTTAAAATATCCCTTTCGTGTATGGGTACATTTCAAAATCCTGTGCGTATATTTCTGTAACTAAATCCATAGTTTCTTTATCATAAAAGCTTTCGTATGTTGGAAATCGGGGAAAGCCTGGATCTGTAATGCTAAGTTCTGCATAGCTTCCTGCATAAATCATCTTGTGAGCGCGATGATGATCTGAATTTGTAAGAAGTGCTAAAGGGGATTTCATCAAATCGTACATGTGTTCCATCTTGGTGATTTGTGTATTAAAATCTTCTAAAGGAATATAGCATTGAATGAAATTTTCTTCACCAGGGACGTATTGTTGACTAAAATGTATATCTAATGATAGGGAATTGGAACCGAATGCCTGAACGTAATATAAAAATTGTTTAAATGATATTCCTTGATTACTATATTTATCATTATAAAAATAATGACGGATGCTCTCCCATTGTGGGCTAGCATATGGATTGTCAGCAAGTAATAAAAATGAGCTGACAGCTCTTGTATAAGGATTTCGTACAAGTTTACAAACATTTTTTTTAGCCTCTAGAAGACTATTTTGTAATTGTTGAATGTAATTTGTACTGTTTTTATACACCCAGAACTCATAGTAATGAATAAAGTCATTGTATTTCTTTGCTTCAGTAAATAATCCAATTTGAAAAAAGAACCAATTAGCTAATGAGGTGCATCCGCTTCTATGACTCCAAAATAGTATAAGGGGAAAGTCTTTATGGTAATGCGGAATTCGATCTTTATGTAGGATTACATGATTTAAAAGTTCTTGATTTATATTTTTCATGAGTTTAGCGCTCCTTTTTTGAGAACTTTGTGTATGTAGAAGCTTTTTTATGGGGTAAACAAGTGAGGATTGTTTATTAAATATATTCATGGGGATGAGTAAATATTATGAGTGTTTTTGCAGTCAACCTGAATAAGGAAGCTATTCTAAAATGAAAATAGAAAATAAAGATAATGAAAATTTATAACAAACATACAATGATAAGAGGATGAATAATCAAAATGATCCAGTTTATTTGTGTATATTTTTAAGTTTGACGATAGGAAAAATTTATTACTAGAGAGATGATATTATGAGGAAGAATAATTATTTAATAGTAGGTGGAAATAGTTTCATTGGTATCAACCTCGCATTGGGTTTATTGAAACAGGGGCAAAATGTAAAAGTATTTTCCAGACATATAAATAATTTTCCTCAAAATATTATAAGTGAAGTTGAATTTATTAAAGGTGATTTAGAAAATGTTGAGGATATATATAAGGCTTTAGTGAATATAGATACTATTATTTATTTAGCTGCGACGTCTAACGTAGCAACTTCAATTGAAGATGTTTTCGGTGATATTAATAGCAGTCTATTTTTTCTTAATTTCATGGAAAGTGTTAAAGATTTTCGTATTAAAAAAATTATATTGGCTTCTTCGGGAGGCACAGTTTATGGTGAACCTGAATATTTGCCTATTGATGAGAAACATCCATTAAGACCACTTTCCCCGTATGGAATAACAAAAGTTTCGCTGGAGAATTATTTGTATTTTTATAAGAGAAAATATGGAATAGATTATGTTGTATGTAGATATTCTAATCCGTATGGAAAATACCAAAACCCCTTAAAAAAAGTAGGGGCCATAAATTGTTTTTTGTACCAGCATCTCAGTAATGAAAGGATTCATATATATGGGAATCCGGAGGAGATTATTAGAGATTATATTTATATCGATGATTTAGTTGAAATTACTATACAACTAGCACAATTAAATCAATTGAAATCTTGCGTATACAACATAGGGAGTGGCAAAGGTCTTTCTTTAAAACGAATTATAGTGGAATTAGAGAAAATAACAGAAAGAAAAGTGGATTTTATCTGTTATAAACAAAAACAAGAGAACGTTCAAAAAATCATTTTAAATATTGATAAGATAAAACAAGAATTGAATTGGGAACCTAAAATAGATTTTAAACATGGGATTAGATTAAATAAGCTATGGATTGAAGAGTTCTTATGTAGTAAAAAATAATAACCCACGCTCTACTTGTATATAAGCAGAGCGTGGGTTATTATTTTATTTCTTTTTCTATAACCCAAAGGTCTTGATGTTCCCACCAAAATCCTTCAGTATACTTTTTGATAATTGGGTTATGGGGTAATGATTTAATTTTGTCACACACGTAAGAGGGACTAACTATCGTTTGTCCGTATTGATTCACATCTAAATCGAATTGTTCACTAGAGGAGAGAAACCAATAGCCCTTTTCATTTAAATTTGGAAACCCAAAGTATTTTTTGCTTTGATAGCCATGGGTTGTGAAAATGAATAAACCACCAGGTGAAACAGCGTTATACAATGTTTGCAGCCAACGAAACCAAGTTGTATCAGGCATATGAGAGAAAAAGGATAGACAAAAAACGATATCGTACGTAGAGGAGTCCAATTTTAACTGTTCAGGCTCAGGATGAGATAATATAGAAGAAGTATTTAATTTGTTTTCAATAAAGGAAATGGCCTCTTCGTGTATATCGCAAGTGGTTATACTCAAATTCGTTTGTAGATTTAATAAATGACGTGTTACGCAGCCGTATCCGGATGCAAATTCTAACAATTGAATTGGATTGGCTGTAGGAGGATAAAGGGAAGTAATTAAGTTTAAGAGTATTTGTGCTGAGTTTTGCCCATCTTTAAAGTAGTAATCTATCGCTTCTTTTTTTGATGGGAAGACGGGATTAGTGACAATGAACTGAAAGATATGATCCTCAGGATGGATGCTTGCATTTACATTATAGCTGTGTGCGATTTGAGAAATTAAATCTTTATGTTCCTCTATAAAGTCTTTCAAAGAGTATTCCTCCCTTGAGTAATAGTAGCAACTTACAAGAGATATTGATGGCATAGAAAGCACATGTTTAAATTTTCAAGTATGCTTTAAGATACTTTCTATATGTATACATTTTCATTTTAGAAATGCCGTCGATAGTAAATCTTTCTTTAATGAAATTTTGCATTTGCACAACTTCATTGTAATGGGAGTATGAATCTTCTGTTCTCGTTACGCTATTTAAATGTCGTCTATGATAGTTTAAGGGGGCTGGATTGAAGTAAATATCTCCCTCTGTAAGAAGAGAAACATAGAAGAACCAGTCACCAGCTATTTTGAACTTCTCTAACTGTTTTTCTGTTTTCTTCATATCTATATTTTTAAAAACTACACTTGAAACATTAGGTATAGTATTTTTGATAAGTAACGTATCTTGTATTTCTTCGACCCCTTTTCGAAAATAGGGGGCTTTCCATTTTTCTTTATCGATATCATTTGTGTAATTTAAATAATGATTAGCCAATACATTTCCTTGTTCATCTATTTGTTTTGATTGTGTGTAACTTAAGGTAATATTGTTATTTATATAAAACCCCTGTATCACCTCTTGTAAAAATGTCTTATCGCATAAGTCATCGGCCTCTGCGATCCAAATATAATCACCAGTTGCTGCAGAGACTCCTTTTATCCATTGTTTAAATACAGAACCAGAGTTTTTATCATTAATAATCTGTTGAACCTTCAGGTGGGTCTTATTTTCTTTTGAGAGCAGCTTTTTAAAAGTTGATACGCTATGATCA
>NZ_FWYG01000002.1:0-518573 GCF_900176455.1 Bacillus sp. JKS001846 | reverse complement strand
AATTTATACCATAATATTCCTTATGATATAATACTATTAAAATATATTCAATAATATTTTTGTGTTTTTTTGTGTTTTTTTACAATTTTTTACTCCTTTTATATTTCTTATACATGTGATCCTGCCGTATGCTCATGGAGCTAAAGAAAAATTGTATCTATAAAACGAAAAAAACGTTATTCTTTCTGTAGAATCATAGGAAAGGATGGCGTTTTATATGTCTGTTTCTGTATCTGATGAATTACAACTATTTGCTCAAGAAATTCAAAGCTTCTTATCCCCAAATCTCTTACCAAATCTTGCTAGAGATGTTAGTTTTGTGCAACGAACCAGTAAGTATCAAGCAAAAGATTTAGTCGCTTTATGTGTATGGATGAGCCAAAATGTCGCTACGACTTCTTTAACTCAGTTATCTAGCTGTTTAGAAGCATCAACAGAAGTACTTATTAGTCCCGAGGGACTGAATCAACGATTTAATAAAGCAGCCGTCCAATTTTTACAACACATATTAGCTGAACTACTAAACCAAAAATTGGCTTCATTTATGCCGATTTCTTCTCCATACACTTCTGTTTTCAAGCGTATTCGTATTTTAGATTCCACTGCTTTTCAACTCCCAGATCCCTTTTCATTCGTTTATCCAGGTGCAGGAGGGTGCAGTCATACAGCTGGGATGAAAATTCAACTTGAGTATGACCTGTTAAGCGGACAGTTCCTACATATTCATACTGGTCCAGGTAAACAACATGATCGAACCTACGGTTCTCTGTGTGTCCCAACTATAATAGCGAATAATTTATGTATCCGAGATTTAGGTTATTTTCATTTGAAAGATCTTCAACATATACAAGATAAAAAGGCTTACTATATCTCTCGTATCAAGTCAAATACACGTATTTATCAAAAAAATCCCAAACCTGATTACTTTCAAGATGGAAGAATCAAGAAAGGTACAGAGTATGTACAGATAGATATGGAGATCTTAATGAACTCTCTTCAGCCAGGACAAACATGTGAAATATCCGACGCCTATGTAGGAATGACTGATAAAGTACCAACTCGTGTGATTGTACATCCATTAACAAAAGAACAACAAAAAAAACGATTACAAGATCAAGCTGTAAGAGAAAAGAAGAAAGGAATGAAGTATTCTTCTCGTAGTAAACGACTCAGTGGTATCAATGTATATATGACAAACACCCCTACAGATATTGTCCCGATGGGACAATATCTGTAGGGGTGTTCTTTACGTTGGCAAATCGAAATTTTATTTAAAACGTGGAAATCATTCTTTCACATTCATCATTGTAAAAAGATAAAACGAGAACGATTGGAATGCCATTGGTATGGGCAACTGATTGCCATTCTACTCTGTTCTTCTATTATGTTTCAAATGCGGAAGTTACTTCTCATGAAAAAGAAACAAGAGCTGAGTGAATATAGAGCCATATATATGATTAAAGACTATTTCTTTCTTTTGTTTCGGGCAATACAAAGAGACACCCAAGGATTATCAAAGATTCTTCTTCGTCTGTTTAACCTCCTACAGCGCAACGGACGAAAATCTCATCGATACAAGAAGAAAACAGTCTTTGATATATTAGGTGTCGTTTACAATTGTACCATGTCGGACAATCAAGCAGCTTAATAAAAAAAGTGAAACCCGTTAGGGTTTATTTGATATGCAAAATTTCCAATGATCTACACTGGTTGTTAGAAAAAGAAAAAAATTTCTTCTGAAACCGATCTTTCCTAACCTTAGCTTGATAGCGATGTGGCCGTACCCCTCTTCAGGTGAAGTGCCTTAGATCATCTTTCCCTTATTTTCAAAAGGACCTGCTCATTTAATCCATAAAAACATAAAGTAATTTGAATCCATTAAAATACATGAGTGACTCCTTATTTTTCTCCTACTATTTAAAGGAGGAATTATTATGGGCTTTGGTGGTAGCTGCGGTGGCGGCTGTGGCTTTGCAGGAGGATTTGCTTTATTAGTTGTATTATTTATTTTATTAATTATTGTTGGAGCTTCTTGCTTCTGCTAAAAACTATGGGAAAAGACACTCTTATTTGGGTGTCTTTTCTTTTTTCTCAATATAAGAGCTATAGAAATATGCTATGGTTTTAATAGAAATTCCCTTTTGTGCAATGAGATAAAAATACCCAACAAAAAACCCACCTATTTCCGTAGGTGGGCCTTATCTTTATTACACAATACCCAATTATACTCTCATTTTTTCATAAACTTTATGCAATTATACATATTCATAAAAATTACACCAAATAAATATTACATATAGTAACATATAAATTGTGGATACATTCTATAAAGCAGATTCTTTTGAAAGGCGTAACATATCGATAATTATAAAAGGTGTGGCGTCACTCTAATACTGAACTCAAATCTCTTGTACTTTGTGAACTAACAATCTGGTGTATATTGACGATTCTGTTTTATAGGATGTGTTTACACGTATAACAAAGGGATAATACGGATGGGTTTATACTAAATGAACGTGGTTCAAGTTAGAGGAAGGCACCTTAGGGTGTCTTTTTTTATAGGAGCCCGCCAAATCACCATCAACAAAAAAATAAGCGCCCCCAAAACGAAAAAGATGAGCTATCTTCTCAAAGTAACTACCTGTAGAGAAAGAAGATTTCCGTTTAGGGGAGACTTTAAAATCTTAGCTTGATAGCGATGTGGTGCTAATCCAATATTAACTTTATACCAAATGAGTATCAGTCCAAATTACATGTGCTATCACACTCGTATCGTTTCTTGTCACATCAATATGGAATTGATCTTTTGCTTTTATATGGCATTTGTGTTTTGCTGCAGTGCTGAAATGTATTTCGTATTTCCCATCAATGTTTACTATCTCTATATCCTTCCACATGGTGTTCTTTTGAAAACCAGTACCGAGTGCTTTTACTGATGCTTCCTTGATGCACCACATGATTGAATAGTTGATGTAACTCTCTTTTGCCCACATTACTTTTTGTTCCGTGAATAATTTTTGCAGTATCTTTTTATTTTTCCATCTTTCAATCTCTGTAATATCTATACCAATCCCTTTAATCATTAAGGGCAACTTTCTTACTTGAACTTGCTGGTTTTGAATTAGCAATGTATACCCCAATTAGTACAAATATCATACCAATTACTTCTTTCCAACTCATGACTGATCCATAGAGCACTACAGAAATTAAAGTCGTCACGATTGGTGTAAGATTTAGATACATACTCGCTTTACTTGCACCGATTTGCTCTACACCTTTGTTAAAAATAATATATCCAACAAGCGTACCGCATATAACCATATAAAACATTTCTAACCAGCTTTGTGCAGACATACTTGGTACTTTGTCCCAGCCACCTTCATATAAGGAAGAGATTGCTAGAAAAACAGAACCCATAACAGTCATAATCGTAGTTGCAAATAAAGGCGAAACATCTTTCATAACAGCTTTACCTACTAAACCATAAATAACGCCACATGCTAAAGCAGCTAAAAATAGTAAATCTCCCACATTAAATGCTAAAGAGAGTAACATATCAAGTGACCCTTTTGTAATAACAATAATCACACCGATTAAAGATAGCGATAAACTGATTCCGACCTTACTGTTCCATTTTTCATTTAAAAAGAGAATAGAACCTAGTGTAACGAAGATTGGCATTGTTGCAATGATTAATGAACCATTGATTGCAGATGTATAGTGTACACCTAAAAAGAAAAGAGCATTATACCCGAAAATACCAGTTAACGCGACTAATAATAATCCTTTCCATCTTTTCTTAATAGATCCCATATCCCATTCTGCTTTAATTGTTAAATACACCATAAGGATGACACCTGCGATACCGAAACGAAGTGTAGCCGCAACTAGAGGTGGAATTTCTGTTACGACATGTTCAGCTGTTGAGAATGAACCACCCCAAAACAAAGGAACTAATAAAAGTAAGAAATAAATTTTGTTTGAATGATTTTGGTTTTGCATCTTTGTACCTCCTATTTCTTAAAAGTGCACATAACATGTTCATGCGTTCAAACTTATAAACATGTTAAATAAAAAAATTAATATCCTGCTTCAATCGCAGATACTAATTCTTTCATATAAATTACAAAATTGCTGGTTGTCAAAGAGTAATATACTTCTTTTCCATGTTTTTTTGGTCTAACCAATTCTGCCTGTTTTAGTATTTTTAGATGATGAGATACTGCAGGTCTAGAAATTGACATTTGCTCTGTTATTTGAGTTACATTTAATCCATCTGTTTTAAGTAAAATCATAATAATTTGCTGCCGATTTACATCGCCCAATGCTTGGAAAATGGGAGTCGCCAAATTAAATTGTTCGAGAATGTTTTCTCTGTTTTTGCATTCGTAATTCTCCATGATTCGCATCCTTTTTAATTAATATATTTATAATGGTACCATCAGTTTGAGGTAAATGAGCTAATATTACTGATGGTATCATAACTATCTGTATGTATAAGTATATCATCTTTTACAACGATAGTTAGCAAATATAGGAATTAAAATTCAAAGATTTCTTTAGCCTCTATTAATAAATCAACTACTTTTTGACATTCTTCAATCGAGTGGCTACTTGTAACACCAATACGTAATCGGCCCTTATTTACAGGAACACCTGGAGAAATGAAAGCTGCGGTAAACAATCCTTTTTCCATCAACCATGAAGTGACGCTTGCTGTTTTTTTATCATCTCCAACTAGAACAGGGACAATTTGGCTTACAGTATCTATTGAACTACCCCCACTTTCACTTCGTTTAGAAGTGAGGGATTCCTAAGTAAAGGGTTCTATCGAACTCTAATTGATTAGGCTAACCCCGCAGTCCTTGCGGTTAGAAGCCTTATTGCTTCATTCTTTATATTGATACTTGCGTTAATATCCCTATCATGGTGCGTACGACAAGAAGGACAGTCCCATTCACGTAGGTTTAGATTTTTAACGTCTTTATTTTGATATCCACAACAAGAACATAATTGGCTGGAAGGAAATGTTTTCGATACGACAATGACTTGTTTGCCATACCATTTTGCTTTATATTCCAACTTGGTTCTAAGTTGTGACCATGATACCTCACTAATTGCTTTTGCTAACTTATGATTCTTTAACATATTCGATACTTGCAAATCCTCTATACCGATAACATCGTGGTTTTTGATGATTTCAGTTGAGATTTTATCCAAGTAATCTTTTCTAGCATTTGATATGTATTCATGAATTCTAGCTACTTTTACTCGTTGTTTATTCCAGCGAGAAGATCCTTTCATTCTTCTAGAAAGAATACGTTGTGCTTTCGCCAACTTATCTTCTAATGATCGGAAAAACTTCGGATTTTCATAGGGTGTTCCATCTGACAAAATGGCGAAATCTTTTAGTCCTACATCTATTCCAATGTAAGAATGTGTTTTCGGAAGTTCTTGTACTTCTGTTTCAACTAATAGTGACACAAAATATCTACCAGAAGGGTTCCGTCTAACCGTAGCATTTACAATACGTCCCTTTACTTCGCGACTTTTGGCAAATCGAACAAGACCTAGTTTTGGCAATTTCACTTTATTTCCTACGACGGCAATGTTTTCATTTGTTTGTTTTGTAGTGTAAGATTGTACGTTGTTCTTCTTGGATTTGAAACGCGGGGCACTATTTTGTTTTTTGAAAAATCTTGTATACGCATCCGCAAGGTTGCGAACAGAAGACTGAATCGCAATACTATCCACTTCTTTGAGCCAAACAAACTCTTTCTTCATGGCAGGAAGTTTGGCAGAGCATGTACCATATGTTAAACCTTTTCCATTCTCTTTGTATGCGTGATCCCATAGGGAAAGGAAATGATTGAATACAAAGCGAGAACAACCTATCGTTTTGTTAATTAGAATTGCTTGTGCCTGATTTGGATAGATACGAAACTTATAGGCTTTATTAATTATCATTTGATTCACCTCCATTTCGGTATATGACTATTATATACCGAACGTAAATTCGGTGGATAGTGAAGTAACACTTTATGTATATCGAACAATGAAGATGGCTTCCTGCCACCTCTTGTTCGAAGTCAATTCATCTCCCACCTACTCACTGGGCTGTGATCCTTCACGCTCCTTGAGGAAGGAGTCTTCATGGCTAAAATGATAAATTGAAACCATTCTCCTGTAATTTATCATTTAAGTATCGTGAATTGCTCCAAAGGTCTTCTCTTAATTGTAAACCCTGTTCTTCCATATATGTTAAAGAAGCAAGGGAAGCCTTGAAAACCAATATCACCTAGTTACAGAAAAATTCCACAATATGGGTTGCAATCATTTTTTATTATTCGTCGACAGTGAAAATCATACATTACACATTTATGATGAGATTTCTAACGTCACAAGCGGAACAAGTGAAATTAATAGAATCGGCAAATATATAATAATTAAAATGTATGGATTATTAAATTTAAAAGAATATAAAAATGCAAAAGTACTTATTTACTTCCCTGAGTCACATAAAGATTTTGGTTTAGTATCTTACGGTTATCATGCAGAAATAGATGCTTTCGATTTCGGACTTGATATTAGTGATGTAACAAAATATCATGCATTTATAGAACTCGCTAAAAATCATGTATAGTTCACGAAACTGTTAGAAGAAATAACAAAAAAAAAAGACAAAAGTATTATAACTTTTGTCTTTTTATTTTAAGGTTATCCATTCGTAACTTTCCCATTCTTTAGGCTTCTTATCATACTTTAAACGGCCAGTCGTACAGAATGAAGCAATTATCCATTGAATAAAGTTCATCTTGGCATATGGATCTATACAATCTTCTAACTTCTTTAGCTGATAGCCTGTACTATTTTTCTGCCAAATTGTATATAAACGAAAATGAGTTGTCGTAACAAGTCTAGCTTTTGTTGTAACTTGCCATTTAGAAATTTTCGTTAAATCCTCTTTTACTTTTCTCTCATACTCTTGTTTTATCACTTTATAAGTCTTATCTTTATTAATTAATCCATTAGAGATTGTAAAAGGCATTTGATGCACCTCATAAACTGTTCCTCCTTCATCTCCTAAAATATTTGATTCTACTAGAAACATATTTTTTAGTTTTAACTGTTCTGTTAATTCTTTCCCACTCCGATAAAATGGCTTCTTTATCTTCTGCAACAAGATAACCTGCACAATTAATCCTATCAGTAAAGGATATGCTAATACAAACAATATATTAATAAACATGTTTAAAATAATAACGCCTATTAGCGCAAAAATTGTAAAGTAAATATAGGTTTCTCTTTGATGAATGATTCTACTGTTCAAGCCAAGATACCTCCATTTTGATAGATAGTGAACGCAATATAAACCATCGCCCCTAGTAAAATAGAACAAGCCCCAGGAAAGCTCTGTATTAGCTTTATTTCTTTCTTAGGCAGTTTCACACCAAATATAGACGCAGCATGCTCCAATTGGTCTTTAATCGCTCCCACAAACCCTAAAATTTTAATTAATCGATAAATACTAGCAATCCAAAAGAATAGTAAATGGAAAGCTGTTAATGTAATTGCGGTAAGCATAGCCGATTCTTCTACTACATTGCTAACATATAAGGCTACCACCACCAGCATTTTCGTATCACCGGGTGAAGAAAATTTAAATGTCTCTAACAATAAGCCACATACTAAGGCCATAGTTAGTACAATTACAATCTCTTTTCCCGTTCGTATTCCTGCAAAATACGTAATACCTAAACCTACTATTAAAAAAATGAAATGCCATACATTTTTTGTTTTTCTATACTTTAAGTCAGTAAATACATTAAGTACCATATAACTTAGAAATAATCCCATGATATACAGGCTCATTTTCTTTACTCCCCTCTTAATTTCATATAAAAATACTGTGTAAAAAAGGGAACCACTTTTAGAGTAGCCCCCTCGTTTATTTTTATATTTATTTTTTATTCCAAGAATCTATATCTGCATTGCTTGATGCTTTTGTGAATCGAGCTAGAATTGTATCATAACCACCTCGGATTGCTTTCCATACAAATGGCCCAATTACTAGCACAATAATTACCGCTAAGGCGATTAACATTCCGTTTTCTGATGACAACTGTGAATCCTCATTTTTTAACCAATTCTTCATTTTTGCTAACATTGAATTTTATCTCCTTTATATATC
Source organism: Bacillus sp. JKS001846 (assembly GCF_900176455.1). Lineage (NCBI taxonomy): Bacteria > Bacillati > Bacillota > Bacilli > Caryophanales > Bacillaceae > Bacillus > Bacillus sp. JKS001846. The sequence continues at coordinate 510,382 of NZ_FWYG01000002.1, read as the reverse complement.
AATTTTTAGAATTTACTAAAATAAGAACTTAACTATTTAAATCTTTTATTACTTATTCCAAGAATTTACGTCTGCATTGCTTGATGCTTTTGTGAATCGTGCCAGGATCGTATCATAACCACCTTGGATTGCTTTCCATACAAACGGTCCAATTACTAATACGATAATGACCGCCAAGGCAATTAACATACCGTTTTCTGATGATAGTTGTGAATCCTCATTTTTTAACCAATTTTTCATTTTTGCTAACATGATTGAATCTCCCTTATCCATTTATTTGAGCTATACATAATAAACATCATTAACCTAAAACTTTTATTACTTGTTCCAAGTATTCACATCTGCATTGCCTGATGCTTTTGTGAATCGTGCTAGAATTGTATCATAGCCACCTTGGATTGCTTTCCATACAAATGGTCCAATTACCAGCACAATAATGACCGCCAAGGCGATTAACATACCATTTTCTGATGATAATTGTGAGTCTTCATTTTTTAACCAATTCTTCATTTTCGTTAACATATATTTTGCTCCTTTACCTATTCCATTTTGAATAATGTTTTTCTATATACTTGCAAATCCTTGCATTAAGGATTGAATAACAATAACCATTGGATAAATCACAATACATCCAATAACTGCGACGTTAAATTTATTCATTTCCATTGGTTTATTTTGAATAAGACGGTTATAGTTCTCATGTTTTAACTCACGCATCATTTTAATCTGTGCATCCATAATACGAAGACTCTGTACCTTGTCCGTTTTTTGCGCTTGTTGCAATGCAATCGTAAAGGTATTTACTTCTGGACTATTTAAGGCTGCAGCAAAGTTTCGAAATGGTTGATCCGAACCCGCATACATTTCTAATTCCGCTGTAAGTGTAGATACATACGGTCGAAGATGTTTCCCAGCATATATTTGCGCCTTTTTTACTGCTTCTAATGTTGTATGTGTTTTTAACAACTGCAACATAGGAATTAAATACTCCGGTAATTCGAACTTCCTTGCTTCTATCGCCTGCTTGATTCTTCTCTTTAATAGATAATCAGGATAGAAATAAAGCAGTGGTGAAATCAAAACACCCACTTTAAATAAGTAGTAATCATGAAATACCGTACATATCAAGAAAACAGAGGTGAAAATGATGGGATACGCAACCTTCATTTTCAAATATTCTTCTGGTTTCGTATCCAAACCAGATTCTTCTAATTTTTTCTGGATCAGCTCTTTCTTTTCTTCTGTCAGATACTTATGTGATAACGACTGGAAGGGAGCAAGCATCATTTGATTTAAATTCTTTTTTTCAATTCGTTTTGCATTTTCTACATAGTTTGTAAGTAGGCTACCGCTGTCTTTTTTACTTTGTAGAAAGGTAGAGAATACCCAGTACATGACAACGAATACCACTAAAGCTAAAATCATAGCCACTTTATTCCCCTCTTTCTGTTGGATTATAATTTGCAATCTTTTCTACACGGGTTGCTAAGAAAAATACAATGAACATATTTACCGCTAATGCAATTTTCCCCATCATAGAACCTGCTAAAAATCCATATGCTTCTTTTGACATCAACATAATAACTATCGGCATAGCAATGACGATTAAACAGTTCTGTACAAAAGCACGTTGTGCTTGTGACAAACTAGAACGCAATCTTGCTAAATACAACTTTTGTTTTTCGAAATCTTCTGCAATATCTAGTAAGATTTGTACTGAATTTGTTCCACCTTCTCGACTACACACTTCCAACATTTCATGGAAGAAAACCAATTCTCTAAAGTTAAACGTTTCATTGAATCCTCTAAATGCACGATGCATCGTGGTTCCACCTTCTAATAAAAGAGAAACTTTCTCTATTTCTTCTTGAATGCTTTCATGCATCATTGGTTTCACCTGAACTAACACCCGTTTTGCATTGTTACTAATTTGAAGTGCATTTGCTACTGCCTTCATATAGATGGAAAGACGGTCAATGACAACCAAGTAGTAACGTTTTTTTCTTCGATAGAGAAGAAACCTTGGAACTAAACATCCAGATAAAACGGTAATCAGTGTAAAAGGATCTCTACCAAAGGAAAAATAGAATACTGCTGCAATACTCATGCCGGAAAGAATCGTATATACCCAGTACATACTTTTCGTCAATTTCCACTCGTACTTTTGGGCTTCTTGGATAACGGATTGTGGCAGATACATTCGTATACCTTTGATATTTCTTAATTCCAAGCGTCTTTCTTCTTTCTCATTTTCTTGAACAAATTGAGAAAGAGCAGAACCTTTAGATTTTGTAAAAAGTAAAACGAGCAATCCAACACTAATAAAGATTAAAAATATACATCCATAAGCCAATAAACTATGCATACTGCACCTCCTGTTGTGAAAGGAATGGCGCATAAAGAGCTGGATTTACAGTAGAAGAACGGAATTTCTTCTCCATTTCAGCTGACATTTTTGCTGTAATGATATGATCTCCACGAATCTTTCCTACTCTCTCATTCATTTTATCGTATTCCTCACCCGTTGGAATAAATTGAGAGAGCTGATTGAACTGTATGTCATCTTGATAATCCAATAATTCAATCATCTCTGTAATATAGCGATTCCCATCATCTTTCTTTTCTAAAAAGACAATCACATCAAATGTCTGTGAAATTAATTCATATAAATACTGAGCATCAATATTTGCACCACTTTGCAAGCACATAAGCATTAAACGTCTGACTGCTTCTTTCGCACTCCTTGCATGGACAGAAGTAAAGCCAGGGTGTCCTGTTTGGAAGAAGTTAATCATTTTTAACGCCTCTTTCCCCCTCGATTCCCCTACAATTAACCGCTTAGGTCCTTGCCGTAAAGCATTTGTTAACAATCTATCAAAGTCGATTGCATTTTCCTCTACTTCCGATGCCCTACACTGCATCGGAACAAAGTGATGTTCTGGAAATATGCGATGCAAATAGAGTTCGGGGTTATCTTCTACTACGAGAGTACGTTCTTTCTTCTTCCCATTTGGAATATGAGAAGCAAGATATTTCATAAACTCTGACTTCCCTGTACCTGTTGCTCCAGCAACTAAAATATTCATTTTTGCTTTCACAGCTGCAGCCAAAAAATTCAACATCTCTTTCGATGCTTGATTTGTAGATAACATACGCTCTTCAGAGGCACGAAGATGATCTGCATTCTTACGAATCGTTATCGTAGTTCCTAGCCCCCCTAGTTCATCTAGTGCTATATTGATACGTATATACGGAAATACGCAGTCCACATATGGCTTTGCTGTATTTAATGACTCTGACGTACTGTTTACCATCTTATAGGCTAAAGCCTTTACCTCTTCTTCTGTCTCAAATCGGTAAGGAAATGTACATTCTCCCTCTCCAATTTTTTCGTAAATAATTTCTTTTGTGCCATTAATATAAATATCGGTTACATCCTTATCTTCTTTTAAAGGTTCTATAATCCCAAATCCTACAATATCGTCACATACCATATTTAGTAATTGTTCAGAAGGTACCTCTGAAATGACAACCTGATTACTTAATAGAAAGCTTTTAATGATTTGTTCTACAGCTGCTCTCTTCTCTTTATTCATAAAGGATTCGCTTAAGATATCACGGTGGTCTTTTACTAAAAATGCACGAATTTCATCCGTTATATCTTTAATCTGTTGAGCTGTAGTTGTTCCTAACTTTCGAGCCGATTTGGAACGAATCATATAACCAAAGTGATATAAATCCACTCGATTGCGCTTTAAGGCGACTTGTTTTTCCTGTAAATAGCCCCACATACCACTGCCTCCTTTTTAATTTCGTAAACCAAAGAGACCCTTTTTCATAGAGGATGTATGCTGGAATGGAATATCAAGACCAGCTGCTTCCATAATGTGATGGACCTTTGTATTAATTTGGGGAGAACCAAATTGCATTCCCCATTCGTAACTCGTCCGATCCCTGTCATACGGAATTGTCACTGCAATGTTTTGGGAAGAAAGTTTTTCAATATCTTCTACATAATCCTCATCCCCCATATTCAAAACATGAATCATACGAGGCAATGTTAGCTTTGCTTCTTCTATTAGTTGTAATTCGTGTTTAATCGCTATTGCACCACGGGGGTTGCCATTTAGCACATGAACAACAATGTCTGATTGATATAGGATTGGATAACTCAGCACCTCGGATAATTCAGTTGGTACCGATAGAATGATATAATCGTATTCTGTATCTACAAGTGATTCTATAAATGTCGTTACAAACAATTCTTTGTTTTGAATCTCTGGGAATTGAGCTAAGCTATAACCTGATGGAAATACCAGAAAATCCATCTTATCGTGCAATTTTTGCATCAATCTTGAATTCACTTTTTTCTCTAATAAATCTTGCTTGGTACAAATATACTGCGAGAGATTGTATTCATTTTCTTTTCTTACAAGTTCTAAGATGTTTTTACTATCGTGGCTCAGACCAGTTCCAATCGCAAAACTTGGTCTTACTTGGTCCGCTTCTACATAAAGCACCTTTTCCCCTAGATGAGCTAACTCATTTGCCATCGTAATACTTAATGTGCTTTTTCCTACGTTTTCATTTGTGGCATAAAAAGCAATAATTCTTACTTGCCGATCCATCCTAAAAACTCCTTTCTTACTTAGATTCGTTCAGATACTGTGCTACATACTCTTTTACATTTTTAGAAATTGGATTGGTCGAATGCTTCTCTACATAGTCTAAAATGTTCTTTTGATCAGATATTTGCGAGAATCCTTCAGCTGGCTCTAGTTCTTTCCCTGTTTGTTCTACTTTTTGTCCGACTGCAACAGGAATTACATCTCCAAGTGTCTTTGCACGATTTAAGTATTGAAGCTGTTCAGGTGAAACAGCCAGTGTATATAATCGCGTTACCTTTGGCTTTTGTTTTCCTTCTTGTTCCTCTTTTGATTCTTTCTTTTCTAATACAAATGCATCTTCTGTATTGCTATCTTTTGCAGCAGTCACACGTACACGTTGGAAAAGACCACCGAATACAACCTTCTCATTGTCTCCTTCTTTTACAACCTGTTTGAAATACAAGTCCACATACGTGTTCGGAATAATACTATTACCTGAACTTGTTTCCAAATCAACGAGTAACGGAAAGGCAACTTCTCCATCTTTCAAATTTAAAATGGCAGAGTCCGGTAACTCTTCTTTTTTTACTACTTTGTTTTTAAAGAGATAGCTATTCTCTGTAATGGGCTGCCCATCATTTGTCCACTTACCTACAACTTCTTTTTTATTTGCACGTAATGCATTGGGGGGAATCGCATCACCAGGTAATGTTCGTTCCACTAGCATGTCTTCTTTAATCTCTGTATGCGCAGGTATATCCTTTGCGGCTACAACAATCTTTGTTGGTTTCACTGCATTTTCAACTGCGAAATGATTGTACCCATAGATACCCGCTACTGTTGCAGCAGCTAAACCTACCGCAACAATCTGCTTCTTTTGAAACTTAGATGGCTTCAATGTTTGTATTCCTCCTTATGTAGCCCTTAAACGCAAAAAAAGGACACACCTATGGCATAATGCGCCTTAGGTGTGTCCTTTTAGCTAATCTAAAGTCTATATGAAAATGTTGGATTTGATTTCTTTAATATTACAATTTCAATATTATGATATATAGAGTTTTATGTCAATCATTTCTAAAAAAAATATTTTTTTATCATTCTAAAGCTCTAATTCTAAAAATAAAAAAAGCCTCAAAACGTTGTCATATGAGTGTTTTTAAGCCATTAATCACCTCATAAATATGGTGAAACTAGTCTAACTTAACTGAATATTTTAGGGTAGTCGGTTGCTATCCTTTCTCTTTCATTTTATGGAGAAAGGAGGTGATCGCATAAAAATACTTTTCATAATAGCAATTGAAATTTTAAAAGTAATTGCTAGGGAAGTCGCTGTATTTTTTGCAAAACGAGTAGGTAAATACCTATCAACGTCTTGGAAGAAAACACAAAAAAAGCGACGAAAAATGAAAAGAACCACCCACAATGCCTGCAAGCGTGTGAAGGGCGGTTCTAAGAAAAAATAAATTTTTTTAGCAATTAGCCACCTTGCAGTAACAGTTACATAAGGCGAGATGTTGGAGCATCTCGTCTTCTTTAGTTTATGAAAAAACTATTGTACATGTCATGCAGATTTATCCACGATAGTTGGTAATATAGATATAATTATTATTAAAACGAAATCAATTTTGTCCCTGTTTCAAAATACTTTGCAGGAGCATAACTTGTCCCATTTCGATCCTGAAATTCGTTTCCAATGTATAACGATACAATCATTGCGATTACTCCAAGAAAAATCACTCGTCTCACACGTTGCTTTTTCTTTTTATCCACTCAGATTTCCCCTTTCTACGAAAAAAAGGCACACCCCATTAAGGAGTGTGCCTTTGGTTTATCCATTCAGCTACTAGTTTAAGAAGGATTATATACTTTTGTCGATTCAAGTTATTATACAATACTATTAAACTAATTTCTATTCTTCATATAGTACCAGTTAGACAGATCCGTAATAATATGTTCCTTTCCAACCCAGTTCCAACCTGGTGTTTGTACAGGGAATGGAAGATCTGCAAGCACCCTTCTCTTTTTAAAATCATCGTACGCAACACCTTTAATTTCCACTTCATTTGTCAGGCACAAACTCATTTCATTCACGCCTGCTGGATTTGTTTCAACATTGAACGAATATTTTCCATCTTTCGTTTTTAATGGCGCATACCATTTACGCTGGCCATCAATAATTTTTTCTTGCCCATCCCAATATAAAGACTTAGTTGGTCTTTTACTATCGAAGACATGTCCTGTTACTTCAGACAAATACATATTTTTAGGTAGAAATTTTGATGTTAAGCCCTTATTAGAAACACTCTCTAAATCCTGTGTTGTTTTTAGTCCTTCATCTGCAAATGGATATTGTGCAGTTGCTTTTGTAAATACACCTGGATAATTAGCATTCCAATCATTTTTATATTTTCCGTTTACTTCATAAGAAAAACCATACCCCGAATGGAGCTTAGATGGTGCTAAACCATCAATACTTCCACTCAATGTTTCATAGTACATTTCTCCAGCTGTATCTTCTTTAGACACACGTTCACTTACTGTTTCTACCACACCTTTTACACTCGTTACTCCGCACATCCCTTTTTTATGAGATGGTGCATAGATAGCTGTTTTAATAAGATTATTTTTGTATGTGGTTTCTTCTATATCTAGCCGATTACCAACAGGGTTAATTTCTGCCTGAATTGTTCCTTTCCCCTTATGTTGCCAGCCAAGGTTCAAAGTTTTCTTTTCCCCCTCAGTTAATCTTACCTTTTCTGATGCTACTTGTTGTCCATTATGCTTGAGCACGACTACTGTTTCAGGATTTGCATATTTCGCTTCTAGCGCATCTAACTTTTTAATTTTATTTTTCTCTTCTTCTAACTTCTGCCTTGCTGTATCTAACCTACTTGCTGCACTATCCAGTCTATTTTCTTCCCAAGAGCAGTCTCTATCGTAATAGTGATGGTTCCCTTCTGCATCTACCTCATGAATTGGATTACGACGGCAATAACTTAAACTAGACTGCGCACTATCTCTATCGGATTCAGAACTATTTACTTCTTGCCGGGACTTATTAATATTATTATTTACCTTTGCTCTATATTGGTCACGTTCCGGTTTAAAATTATCACGTGATACATCTATTCTTGTTTTTATATTCTTTCCTTCCCTTGCTGTTTCTCCTTCGATTCTGTCACTAGAAAAATCAATTTTATATTTAAAGTCATCTTCATCGCCTGGATCTGGGTTAGGTGTCACTTCAGTACCACAGTTACCATCTATGGTGAAATCAACAGTTTTCTCATTTGATTCCCTTTGAACAGCATCAAGGACTTTAATTTTCGCAGTATATCGGCCACACATTTGGGGCTGCCACTTTAGTTCTTCTGACTTAAATTGCCCTGCATCACCTTCATTTGGTTTTTGATTATCTTTTTGCGGAGTTGAACGCAGATAATTCTCTTGATGATACACGGTTTCGCCATCTTTTGTAATATCTAACATCCATTTAACTCGGTTCCGTTCTCCAGCAGCTTTTTGATAAGGGTTTATTGTTGTTCCGTTAGGATCTCGGTCATTGTATCCTTTATTTTTACTTACATATTCAAAACCGTTAAATGTAAATTTTATGGGTATATCCTTTTTCCCACTCGTAGCTGTAAAATCTTTTATTTGAGGTTTACTTGTGCGTACATACCACAAGCTATACCTATTCACGGCATTTACACCACCAGCCCCTGCATATCCGCCAGAAAGATAGGCAATGTCCCTAATCCAATAGAAACTTCCTAAAGATTCATTTGATCCTTTTAGTTTTATGATTTTATGTTTTGCCATAGTTGTTAAAACAAAATCTGGCTGACCCCAATATTTATCTTTAACAACAGTTTTTGTAACTTGTTCAACTTCTGTTACCATTCGATCCCCAACAACAACTGCACTGTTAATGTACCCATCATTTGAAATTCGAACATACGGATCAGATTTATCTTCATTTTGGACGAGATTTTCCCATGGATTTCCCCAATTGAAAGAGCCATTATAGACGGCAGGAAAATGTAAATCAGCTTTATAATTGAACTCTTTTGATTTGTAACCACTTCCTGGTCTAAGCATTTTACCTTTTAATTGTAATTCGTCTGATTTTAATAAAGAATTTTCACTACCATCGAAAAATGGTATGTTATTATTTGCCGCACTAGCAACCGATGGTAACGCCAACATTAATGATGCGCAAGTTAACAATACTCTTTTTCCTACCTTCATAAATTTCCCTCCTTAAATACAAAAAAGGACAAACCTGTACCATAGGAGGTACGTAAGGTTTGTCCTTCACGTAATTCATTAATTATCACTATATTAATTTTAAACAATTATACAATATGCAATAAAACTTGTAAATACTAACTCGTTATTTAGGTTCCACTTCTACATACATTGTATGTTCAGCTGTTGACTGTCCAATACGAATTTTATAATTACCTTTTTCATAAGTATTAATTGTTTGTGCTTCAACTGTTTCTTGAATTTCTTTATCTAAATTTAAACCGTTCATGAAAGTTACCCATTTTTTTGTTAATTCTACAGTTGCTTCATTGTTATCAAGGAATAAGATTTTAAAATCATTTGCATTACCTAATACAACAAATTGCGCTCCAATTGTACCTTCTGGTAAATACATATTTTTATCTAAAATATATACGCCACCTAATAGATTGTCATATTTTAGGTTGGTATTGTATTTATTATTAATACCTTTTACAATATTTTGAGCTTCTGATGATAGTTGTTTTTTTACAGCAGGATTTTCTAATGATTCAGGGAAATATTCGAAGTCATCTGATACCATATTCACATCTAATCCTTCAGGGACTTTAGGCTGCTCTGGCTTCACTTCTGGTTTTTCCTCTGGTTTTGTTTCAGGTTTTGGGTCTGGCTTCACTTCTGGTTTTTCTTCTGGTTTCGTTTCAGGTTTTGGATCTGGCTTCACTTCTGGTTTTTCTTCTGGTTTCGTTTCAGGTTTTGGATCTGGTTTTACTTCTGGTTTTTCCTCTGGTTTTGTTTCAGGTTTTGGATCTGGTTTTACTTCTGGCTTAGTCTCTTTTTCTACTGCATTAATAGAGTTATATAAGAACTGACTATACGCTTCACGTGTTACAAACATTTTTGGAGAATACATATTATCTCCTGTACCAATAGTAACTCCATTTTCCTCTAATGCACTAATAGCACCGTAAGACCAAGAATTTTTATCAACATCTGCAAATTTTGTTGTTTTCGTTGCCTTAAATTTAAAAGCATTTGTAAGTACTTGTGCCATTTGTTCACGAGTTAAAATATCATCTGGACCATATTTTCCATCACCAAATCCATTGACAAGTCCTGCTTTAGCAAGTGCTAAGATTTCTTTTTCAAATAAATGTCCTTTAATATCAGTAAACGGATTTTTGAAGCTAGCATCTGCATCTGCTGGTTTTACGTACATATAAATCATACGAGCAACTTGCCCACGAGTTACATTATCACCAAAGCCAAAGATATTATTTCCGTACCCTTGCACTACTTTACGGTTTGTTAAATCATAAATTGCTTTTGTAGACCAGTGATTTTCTGGAACATCATTGAATTTTAATGAGTCTGTGTTATCAGCCTTAGCAGTAAATGCTCCTGCTCCTAGTAATGATGTACCCATAATTGTTAATGCTGTTGCTGTTTTTAAAAATTTGTTTGCCATTGTTTGTTCCTCCAAATATATTAGTTTTTTCATAGATTCCTTTATTGTACCGAATTTAAATATAAAATCCAGATAATTTAACATACAAATTTACGAATTTATAAATTTGTTTTTTATAACCTATTTCTATATGGAAAATATCACCATATAGAAATAGGTTTGTAAAGCATTTTTATATATTTATTTATAAATATATATTTCTAGTAAAAAAACTACACTTTTCAGTATAGTTTTTCCCCCTTTTTATACATATTGATATTTTCAACGGAAATAGATTTGTCCCATTCCATCTTTGTTAGCCCATATTGGCGCTTTCACACTATCAATCCCTATCATTTTAAAAATAAAGAAGTGATGTTCAGCTTTTATCTTAAAATTTAATGGCTGATTATGATCTACGCGCCCTTTAGTATATTCATATTTCCATCCATCCATATTCTGCTCTTTCAATTTCTTCTCTATATCAGGAATTAGATTTACGTTTTTTCCTTCATATGTGTACTGAAAACCACCTGTTTGTTCTGCTAACTCTACTGTACTAGAAGCAAAATCATGTGCCTTTACTAACTGCATTCCGTACAGTACACCTTCTGGTATAAGAGTTATCAATAATAAAGAAAGCGTTAGAAAAAGCGCTGTTGTTACTGTATTTTGCATTTCTTACACACCTACTTTTTCTTATTTATTTCACGTTTCCTCCAGCTTTCTTGTTGTCAGAATCTGCTTCATAAATAAATATGTGTTTTGCGTTACTCTTAATGTTGCCTTTCTTTTCATCAAATTGTTTAGTATAACTAGCAGCTTCCGCCTCTCCTTCAACCGCAATCATTGCAGGTTGCTCTTGTACAGCATGTACAGAAAACTCTCGTTTTGATGCAGGATCCTTAAATGTTGCATTTTGTTTATAAGACTTTTCAAATTCTTTCTTTGCGATATCTGGTTCAATAGCAATTTCTTCTTGTGCTCGTAAAACACCTACTTTTACGGCTTTATCCATTGCTGTACTTCCAGCACGTTCTGATGCAGACTTATTATCTGTGTGTGTTGTATCTCCAATAATCATATCTGTCATTAAGAATAAACAACCAACAAATAATAATATTGAGGCGGCCCCTATAATAAATTTTTGCATCTTACTTCACCCCTCCTTAATTTTCAGACTTCCGAAATCGAAATCCACTTAAAATGGAACTTTTCTTTTGGTTCAACAATTGGTTTGGTAGCAATAACTCTGCTATTTTCTTCATTATTCCTTCAAGTTCTTTATAATAGTTCCGACTAGATAGTAACGTACTACTATTTAATTGAGATTCAAATACATCCTCTATCTCATATGGTGCTAAAGCAGTTAATACCTTATCTCCAAAACATTCTTCTACTACTTCATGCTTTAAAAGCGCAGGAGAAAACTTATTCCCAATGATTCTCGTTTTCTCTAAAGCTAAGTAAGAAACAAGCTTTCTCTCCTTTTGTGTAAGAGGATGCGCTATCTTTAGCAATTGATGCAGATCTGGTTCTGCTACAAAGAAAATAAAATCTGCCATTTCACATATTTCATGGTATAAATCTTCATCCCAATCGTACCCCGCATCAATAATAGATATAGGCGCTTCTTGGTTAGCCAATAATACCTTAATAAAATGGTCAAAGTCCTGCTCTGTTTTGTTTTTCAGCTCTTGGTCCACTATAGGATTCTTTACGATATAATTTATTCTTCCTGGTTTCCATTTTGGAATGGATAATATATCAGATTCCTTCTGTAACATCTCTTTATACCGCTGCAACATAAATTCACTACGATAGTTTTCTGGTGCTTCTGTATATCCCTTTAATAAAGGATACGTATATCCATCATCATATAGATTCTCTATATAATTCACATCAATCTGTAGTTCATTTAAATAAGCAGCTAAAAGATGTGAAACAAAAGTTGCACCACTTCTCTTGTTCATGCTGGCCACAACAATTGTTCTTCTCGGAATAGCAATACCTATCTGTTTTTCATATACCGGCTCAAAAGCCAATTTATACTGTTTTTTTATAATAGGTGCTTTGGGCGTCTCATCTGGAACAGATTTACGCTTTTGTTTGTTTTTAAATAGTTTGTTGGAATTAGAGGAAGGTTCTTTGTTGCCACCTTTCTCTAGTTCACTTGATACTTCCTCTTCTTCCTCATCAACAGGAACTTCGGGCAACTTTATTTGTTGTGGTGCCTGACTTGCTCCTACAATTTCTGCTACATTTTTAATATCCGACTCCTGTAGCAGCTGCGGGATGACTTTATTATCAATATCAATTTTACGAGAGTTAAAAATGTCATAGATACCTAGGTAAATCAGTTTCGCCAAAAACTCATCATCATTTTCACGCTCTGTAAATACCACAATACGAATATCTCGATTAAAGCGAATATCTCTTAGTTTCTGTAAGATAATCAATTCACGTTTCTCTTCATGTCCCGCATCAATATTTAATCGTTTGTCATTAATACATAGAATATCGGGATTTTCTGTATCTAGAATTTCATCTAGATACTTGATATGCATCACATCACTATCAGCTACTTCAAATCCCGCACCAATAAAATCCTCACGTAAATATGCCGTATATACAGTATCGCTAATAGCTAAAACGATTTTTTTCACCATAGTTAACCTCCTACAAACTCTAACGTTGGATTAAAATCATGTTTTCAATTGGAATTTGTGCCTCAAGATGAACTTTCCCAATAATCTCATTCAGAATATACTCTATTTCAACTTGTTCCATTAGACGTGGAGCCCCAAAATCAGAATTTAGTTTTACTCGTATTTCTAATCGATCTTGTATCTCATGTAAAGGTGTATCAAGATAAAGAATGCTGTAGTATAAAACACCAGCTTCAATATTTTGTTGAATCATATCTTTTGTTTGATGAATAAATGTAACCTCAGCAAGCTCAATAAAAGGATTATCAATTGTTACTTTGCTATTCCAATTTAAATTCCAAATCTCGCAATGTTGTTCCGCATGTACAACAACTCCATTTACAGAAGGCGTAATTGCAAAAAGACAATCTACAGGAACTTTGGTTAACGAGGTACTATTACCTTTCTTTAATTCAAGTCCTTTTTCTAATCGCTCATGTTCAAAAGCATATTCAGCACCAGTGAATGCAACTTCGCAAAATACTTGTTCTAACAATGGACGAATCCCCTCATATGTTCGGATAGCAAACACACTAAATTCCTGTGTTTCATCTGTACGAATGATTTCGTACAATTCATATTCAGATGCATTTGCTAAGGCAAAAGGAATATCTTTTATAAAATTAGGATCAGTATATAGATTCTCAGGGATTTGTGTTTCAGGATGATGTATAAACTCAAGGCATAATTGATACCCTTTTAAAAATGCATTCTTAACAGCTGCAGGGAATAGAGTTTCAAAACGCTTTACATTATTTTTAAACGTTTTTTCTTCAATTTCGTTATTAAATTCTCTTTCTTGTAAGATATTTGCTTTATTTCCTAGTAATAAAAAGTAGTGATTAATAATGCGACTAATATTCTCCTCAAATGCTGCATTTTCCTCACAATACTTTGTAAATCGTTCTTTACTCATATTCACAATTTCGTTCATAGTTTCAAAATCTCCCTTTTTTCTTGTTATTTATACAAAAAAAGACACACCGATGGCAGGTTATGTGCCTTCGGTGTGTCCGTTTAGCTAGAAATTAAATCTATTAATTTGTATATTTCTCTTAGTTAATTGTTGGTCACGTATAAGAATAACTCTATGAATTTTAAAAGTCAATAGATTAATTCCCCCCTTTGAAACTTATATTTATTTCTTCTTTCTATTTTTCTATGTATTTAATCTAAAAAAATACAAGTAATAAAATATAAATAATCACAAGTATTTTATATACAAGCAACAAGAAATATATATAACTAAACCCAATTATTAATTATAAAGAGATTTAGCAAACACCTCTAAAGCCTTGTATTACATAAGTTCCTTGATATTAAGCTAAATTCTCTATCGTAATATCCCCAATACATACAAGTTCTACATCATAGAAACCACAAATTAAGAAGTTAAATATCATATTACTCAGAATTCACAAGAATAGAATAATATTATTAAGATAACCACAAGTATTGAATCGAATTATAAACAAACTGAATCGTAACGAAACAAAGCATAAATTAATTATATACTTTCATAAAAATGCTAATAGATATATTTTCCTAAATAAAAAAGCATGTCTTCAAATTAAAGAACATGCCAAATAACCCTTGTTATTAAGTGATTTTTTAAAAAGGGTTGCTATATATATTTTTTTTAAATCACATGAAGTCCGGATAGACACCATTTTGTTTAAAATAAGTTATCATTGCACCGTGTCTTTCTACTATAGACAAGCTTTTTTCCTTAAAATACATCCAGGATTCCCTAAACTGTACACGCATAAATGCTGAAATTGAGAATATTTCTTGCTGTTTCATACAACTTTCAACTTGATCTAATGCATAAGTCATTGCGTAAATTAGTAATTCATTTTGTTTTTGTTTTGTTGATAAATAGATCGCGATATCAACAATCTCTTGTCTAAATGCGGTCATTATATTTTCTTTATCTTTTTTTCGTAAGGCCTGTCCCATGTGTTTTAAACGAGACACCGCTTCTTTTCTGCACTTTGCTACTGATCTATGTAATTCTTTTTTATCATTCTCAATTACGCAGTTCGAAGAAAATACCACGTTGAACTTCTCAATGATGATTTGTTTTACCTGTTTTCTTACACTTGTAATTCTTGTTTTATTAGATTTCTTCTCTTTAGAATCAATTGCAGTAAATTGCACAATGGGGTTAATAATTTCTATGTAGTGTCTTACTTTCTTTGCATTACGATTTAATCTCTTTTTTAAGAAAGACATCTTTCTTGTAACCTGAAACTCATCAATTTTATGTTTATAATGCTCCATACCCACTTTTCTTGAAAATGTATTGATTAAATCTAACAGGAATATAATTCCTCTATTATCACGAGCCTTTACTAGACTACCCATTATCGTTGTTTGAATTAGGTGAAATGGAATACGGAAATACGATAGCGATGTACCTGTCATATTTACAATTTCTGCAGTAGTGTGGTTATACAACGCATAATCTACAATTTCATATACAGTACGATTTCCAACAGGTGTTTCTTTTACGAGTCTACGCTCCAAACAAACTTGAAAACCTGTATAAATTGTTGTGTAAGGAATCCCACTTTTCTTAGCAAGATCCATTATTTGAAATTCACGTGGTAGCATTCCTATATCATTGCATTCAAAGTGAAGCAAGATGTAAGTAGCTAAAGCTGAAGATGGTAACTCTTTTCTTTCATTTTCTAGTTTTACGATATTTAATAGCCCATCAAAAAATTTAACCCCATGAATATTAAGACTTTGTTCAGAAAATTTTAAGTGCGTATTCATAGTTTCCTTTTACTCCTCTCCCAAAAATAAAAAGGACACACCATTGGCAGGTTATGTGCCTTCGGTGTGTCCGTTTAGCAAGAATTTTAATTTTATTTATTTGTATATAACTCTTTTGTAATTAACATTCATGTACAAGATTATCTTTATAAAAATTAAATGTCAATACCTCTTCATGTTTAATTTTTATAAAATAATCCCATAATAATTCTAAATAACAATTGAATTTGCACCATAGATAACTTTTATAATTAATAATATGCATTTAAGTTCTTCTCTCTTTCATTTAGATAACCCCTAGGATAACTTTAATTTTCAGAAACATAATATGTCTAGAAAGTTACTTACAAAAGATCCGAAGTTTTCACATAAAAAATCTTACAATCATTATATACATTCAAATTCACATAACATCAACATATAATCCTCCATATTAATGTTATGTAAACAGCAAAATTACGTTTTATAAAACCGACTCACATTGATATATCAACTGACATTAACATGTAGTTAAAAACTTAACAGAAAATATCAATGTCATATCAATATTTTCAGCAGCAAGTACATACATTCACTCAATATCATTAACATCCTATAAAAAAATATAGATTCGAAATTTCCTTATCTTCATTTAAATAAGTTTTCAATATATTGCTATATATAAGAAGTTACTTAAATACGATCGTGTGGTTTTCATACAAAAACCTTAAAATATATATGTTCAATCAAACTCTTAAAACTAATCAATATCAAAAGCGATATTGATGTTATGTAAACAATTCAGGCTTTTTTAGGAATCAATCACATCGACATATCAATTAACATTAACATGTCACCGAATTTTATACGAAAAATGTTAATGTCATATCAATGTTTTTAGGTACTTTGTATACATGCTACCATTTGATATCATTGTTATCCTTTTAAAGTAATGCTTCTTAGTAGAACATATTATAAATAGCTAGAGAGCCAGCAACTTGAAACTACAACGAATGAATTACTAAAAAAACATAAAACTTCTAATGAAATACAAAGTGTCATCTATTAATAAACCTTTTGAAACTATAGTGTTAATATTTTAATCCTTTCGGTTGCTATGTAATTAATAATAGTTATAATGGGCTTTAAAAATGTCAATCTTATGTTAATGATAATGTTATAAGTCTTCTTAATAGAATCATCCAATAGGTGGTAGATACGTTGATTTTATACCCTTTATTCACACACAATATGTATCCTTTCATATGGTGAAACAAAACAGCAAATATAAGTCAGATTAAACTAACGACTAGTTAACAAGACATTGACAACTGAGCGAATTCATTTCCTCATTACACTTTCTATGTTAATGTTAAATTTCATGTTAATGTCAATTCTGAGTTGGAATTACCTCTAAACAGGAAGACACTACTATAATATGGAACATGTTGTTTGAAATTAGATGAATGATGTCTTTAGGACGTTTAAAAAACATCAGTATTACCGTAACCACATAAAACCATCTCAAATATTCCGTGCAGCATGGAGTGGGTATTAAATCTCATTGTTTATTTATATTGATGCCGATCCTATACTCTAAATATATTTGAGCTCATAACATACTACTAATTTAGTAATATTATTATCTTTATTTCTAGCAATTATACACTATAATTTAAATTCCCTAGATTAAGTCTACTTTTTTCCTCACTATCAATGATTATCTCCTTATAACTTGTTTACAAAACAACTATATTTCCTTATCATTAGTATTAAGTAACGTATTTTGTTAATCTCATAGCAACTATCATTGATCTCACTAATGTAAAGGATCGAGATTTTCGTTGATAGCACATTACCATTTATATACTTGGAGTTAATAATAACACTAATAAACCAAGCATATTCTTGCATTTATAGTTAATGTTCTGTCAACAAGAACATGCTAACATGTTAATTTCACATTTCATATGAGTCACTGGATATACAGGGATTTATATGAATATCACCACAATACTGCCTAACATGTCAATTTCAGTTCACATGTTAATTTCATATTGGGTGTTCATGCATTGATTTTTAAGGAGGTAGTTACAATGATTGAACAAAAAAACGAATCACAAGACCATCAAATTAACGATGATGATATATTAACTGATAATGTTTTTGAAAAAGCATGGCGAATAACTGAATTCTCTAAACTAGTTGGACGTCATCATAATACCGTTTATAATTGGTTCAATATTCTAGAGGAAAAAGGACTTCACGAAACGTTAAGAACCCAAAATACCAATGAAAAACTCTATAATACATTAGATCTTGAAATCGCTCTATTTATTAAGCTAAAAAGGGATGAAAAATGGTCTTTAGATGCAATTATTGACCTTTTACCACACCAATTTGATTTAAGACCTGTATCACCAGAGAATCAATCAAATGAGGTATCTACTGAATTAAACCTTCAGGCTACTGCAGAAATCATTGAAAAAATGGTATCTAAACAGTTAGAAGAGAAAATAAAACATATTGAGTCTCGTTATGAAGAGAGAGTGGAGAGTATACTTAAACAATTGCCACAGCCAGAGGATGAAGAAACCATAAAATTGCGTCAACGTCAAGATAGACTTGATAACTTTATTATTGAGCACAGAGCACGACAAGAATTAAGAAAACAAGCAGAAAATCTGTGGAATAGTAAACCTGAAGAGGAACGTACTAGGAAAGCAGGTTGGTTTAAAAAAGAGGAAGATTTGAGTAAAAAGCAACTCTTCATTGAGCAGTACATACAGGATAATATTATTGATTATATAAAATCTCTTATGAATGCTGTAGAATAATAAAAAAGTCTGGATAAACATCCAGACTTTTTTATTATTTTGTAGTACCAAACATCTTATCTGGATCTAGAAAATCTGCTAATTCATCATCTTCATTTATCCCAGAATTTTCATCTTCATCATTGCCCATGTCAATAAAATCTCCAAACGCAAACCCTAAATCTTCATCCTCATCTATACTCTCTATTGTACTAATTTGGGACTTTGTATATTGAATTTGACTTTGTCTTTCCTTAAACTCATTAAATTCTTCTACTAATCCTTTAGATAACCTTGATGGTAACGCATCAGTTTTATAGAACGTATACACGCTTCCTAAGAAATCATTTTTACTTATTAGATATCCATTAAATACAGTACCATTGATAGGTAGATTATTTGAAACTTCTACTTTAGCGTCATCCATAAAGGAATCATCAATGTTTTTTTGCTCATCCAAAATAGCCAACATACCAAAATGATGTACTTTTGATGCTTCAACAGAACCATCATTATTTCTTTTCATTAAATCAATTGGATGGTGGAATGAACTTCCTCTTAATGACTCTTGGAACATCTCTATAATCGCATGACTATTTTCTATTTGGTTCATATTACGAGAAACTTTATTAATTACTAAGCAGCCCGTTTTTTCAAGTAAAATACGTTTAAAGTCTTGAGAGTCCAGTATTACAGAAGTACCAGAACCATTAGCAGCAGTGTTTAACTCATGAATAATCTCACTAATCCGTTGATTTGCATAGTCTCTTGAATTAGCAATACCTTTTTTCTCATTTTCATTTAATTCCTTAAATTCATCATAAAAGTGCTGGTTATCAGCAAATACTACAAATGCTACACCTTTAGATTTGTCATTTGCTAGTTTCCAAATCTCTTGTGAAAATTTATTTACTTGTCGTAGTACATCTGGCCCATCAGCTCGGACAGGAAGTGTCACCACAATTC
The DNA here is from genome assembly GCF_900176455.1 of Bacillus sp. JKS001846. Taxonomy (NCBI): domain Bacteria; kingdom Bacillati; phylum Bacillota; class Bacilli; order Caryophanales; family Bacillaceae; genus Bacillus; species Bacillus sp. JKS001846. The sequence goes on along the minus strand of NZ_FWYG01000002.1, from coordinate 490,827 downwards.
CCATTTTAATAAAATCTTTACGCTCAATAGCATTTTCAAAGGCTATTCTTGCAAATTTTGCTTGATTTGCTTTAATCTCAGCCATTGGATATTGTTGTGCAACCTTTTGTAACTCTTTCCTAATTATCGGCTTGTTATGAAATGCCGAAAATTCTTCAATAGCCTTAATTATTGTAGAAGTTCCTGTTCCTCCACCTAATCCAGCAAAAAATAGAACAAGTTCATCCGATGGTCTTACACGTTCAGTGATAAAGTCTTTTAATTTTTCTTTTGCTTCTTCATTTGAATCTAGAACTTTAACCGCGCGCTCTGGGTTTTTACCTAAGCCACCTAATTTAAGTGAAACCTGATTGCTTTTAGGCACATTTTTTAATTCAGCTAGATCTCCATCATTACTATTTAGTGCTAAGCAGTTATATACTGCTGTCCCATCTGTATGCTTATACTCCGCAAACTTGTCTACCATTCTAGTACCAGCTTGTCCAAAACCAACCATCGTCATTTTAACTGCCACTTCATTCTTCAAGAAGTTTTTCGCCATTATTTTATCTCTCCTTATTCACTTTTTTTTCTTTTCCCTAACTCAATAAGTACTTGTTGTCCTCTATAAGTTGAGATTAAAAATTTATATGGATGCATAGTCTTTTCATAAATTAAAGACATTGATGATAATGTACTTACACTTATTTCAGCTGAACGTCTTGATATATTTGTACGTTCAACCTCTAGTGAATAAGATTTTCCTTTTTTTTTCTTTACTCGCCTGTCTATAACTACATTTTCCACTATTTCATTAATGGATATGCCCCTCATGTATTTTGTCTCTTGGAATTGTTTATTTACTACGTTTCCTATGTATAGAAATACACTATATAGTATCTCGTCTTGTTCAAGAATATCAGCAAACATGTTTACTACTTCATCTGTAAACTTAATTGTTTGATATTTTTCACTTAATATTTCGTTCAAGTTGTCCCCCCCTAAAACATTGGTTAATTATTCCTAGAAACATAGTACATCATTATACACCGTATATCAAGTCATTATATATAAAACTTATATAGAAAGTGTATATATAAGTTTTATATATACTCTAATAGAAACAATCTATATTTCCCATAGCCTCTTCTATACGACGTATATATAAAACGTACATATGATATGTCAATTTGACACTTCATGTAATTTACATTTTCATAATATTTTTTTTACCATCATGATTAAATGAAACAAAAACATAAAAAAAGATTTTATTTCATCATCAAGAAACCTATATATTATCTAATTATAATCTTATACACCTTACATATACAACGTATGCATACGTTGTATATGTAAGGTTATATATTTCAACAATTAATCCCTCATTAATTGTCAATTATATATAAACAAAACATAATAAAGTGTATATATAAATCTTATATATACACTTTATATATGCACTTTACATATAAATGATGAAAAACGCCTGCATTTTAATAATTTGCACTACACTCATGTATTTATGTTGATAAATGCTTACATTTCCTTTTACACAGTTCACTTCTTGTTAAATTAGAGATTGTTAATGTTATGTTAATTGTGTTACTAATCCACCTAAATATATGTGTAATGAAAAAAGGACGGTCTATATACGAACCCGATTTCTTATCAATTTCAGTAACTTTTAAAAGTTTATTAAGGATGATTGTTAATTTCATATCCACAAAATCACTAGGTTATTTAGTTAAATACTTTATAGATTAGAATAATTGAAATTTTGCTTAGATCTTTCTAACATTCTTACTCTATCAATTTCATATAAACAAAAAACGGTTCCTTAAGTTTGTTACATAGGTTTACAATTTAGTGAATGAGAATTCTATAGAACTTAGATTAATATACAAAACCTATGAATGTACTTGAAATGTACCGTTGATAAGATAGAAATAACATTAATTTTCCTCTTACTAAATTGCCATTTCAGCACGGGGGAGGGAAACTAAAAACTAAATTCCCAAGATAAACCAGTATTAAAAATAAACATCCAATCAAATAATAAATAAAGAAAATCATCCTTGATTCCCAAAATCCTTTTATAATTTTTGAATAATTGTAATCCATCAAAATTTTAATATCTTAATCGGCTTCGTGTTAGGACGGCATAGTATCACTTTATTAGTAACTTTTTCCTGAGTAATTGTTAGTTACCTAGTAGTACTTCGCCCTAACAATCAGGGAAATCTAATAAACCCCATGAGGCTAATGATTTACTATAGATTTTTAAAGCTCATTACCACCACAACTTTGGGGTACAAGAATAGGTATCTCTAGAAAAGAAATTCTCAAATTCATTTTTTCTTATTTTACAATCAATATTTAGATGTAATAGTATATAAAATACTACTGATTTTGTTTAAATTTAATTATAAATAAGAGGTGTATATAGTGCCGCAGAAAGTGTATAAATATAAAAGGGCAGGTACCCAGAAATATTTTCATCTAAAAGAAGCAGACATATTTGTTTTTACAGTTTTATATTACAAAAGAGCTCTTACAACAAGACAAATCACAACGTTATATAGTGCATTTGAGAGAAGAGAATGTTCAGAAGCTAGCATATTCACAAAGCTAGATCGATACTCACAATACGGCGCTATCCTAACTAAAAAGATTGATAAAAGAGAGGATAGTATAACAAAACGAGCTTCATTCTCTTTAAAAGAAAAAGCTATTGAATTCTTACAAAAAATAGGGAAACTTCCACCGAACGTTTCTAAAAAAAGATATTCACGTGTAATTACACTTCATACTTTATGTGCACGTGAAGTTTTTGTACGTACTCTACTAGCTATTACTAAAAAGACATTTAGTAATGAAATATTAAATGAGTTAGATATCCGTTCCTATTACCTAAAGAAAAACATGACAATTCAAGATGCTCAGTTACCTTTAATTCCTGATGAACACATTTCATATCATAATAAAAATATTTATATAGAGATGGATATGTGTAAAGAAACTAATGCTACCTTAGTTGAAAAAGTAGGGAAGTACATCGATTACGCGCAAAAAACTGATAAGAATGTAACGGTTGTTTTTGTTCTTTATGACAAGTCGATGTTCCTTGCGCAAGATGCAGAACCACCATACGTACGTATGAAAAATCTCTTATTTTCTATGCGAGAATATCATGAACATTTAATGAATCTACCAAACCTAAATATGCACATCTGCTCTTTGAAAGAAGCTGGAGATGTTATTTCAGATATCATTCTAGGAATAGATGATAACCAAAACTTTGAACAAGATATTCTTTTGCCTTTATCTCAACGCACAGTAGGAGATGCCGATTGGCGTTATGCATTTGTTGAAAAAGTTCAAACATTTACGGAAACAATAGATGGTGGTCTTAGACGAACGTATAGGAGAGATAAAGATGTTATGCAAGATTTCTTCTTTATTTTTGGGAATGAAAATGATTACCGAATGATTGCTAGATTAGACGATGTTGTGTTTTCAAGAAGAGAAGGTGATGAAGGGGTACCACTTGTTGTGATCTATCCAAAGCGCAAAAAGGCTAGAGATATACTTTTAATGGACACTTATGACAACGTATTACTGCTATCCCTCCAAAATGAAGGTGTTACTATCGACGCGGATGAACAGATCATGGCGCGTACTGCAAATAACATACACCCGAAAAGACGCAAGCTTGTTGAATTATATTAATCGTTTATTTTTTATATACTTTTATACAATTTTATTGATTTTTATTATTTAAGGTGATAGAATTACGTTTGAACTAAACACTAAAAACTAAAATTAAATCAGAACATATGAAATTAAGGCAAGCGACACACGCTGTTTTTACAGTGGGTGTCGCTTGCCTTTTTTTATATGGAGAAAGGTGGAAAATCAAAATGGATTTACAATATGCAACTACTACTACTGGGGAAGTACTCTCTGCTAGAGAAGCATTTAAAAACCCGGAACTAGTCCTTAATCATATTACAGAAGAGGGAGCAACGTTTAGTGTTTCTCTACAAGATATCCAAATTCCAGGGAAACCAAATTTCTATTGGTACGATGTCATAATTGAAACGGCAACGGATAAAAAAATCGAGGTAAATATCGCGGTACTTTCTCAACAAGAATACAATCAACTCTGTGAGAGAGAGAGTATTGATTTATATTTAAAACAAACTGAAGATGCAGCAGAATTCTTTCTCGAAAAATCAAAGGAACTATTCCAACCAGAATTCAATAATCGATTTCAATTTAAACATAAAGCTCAACTATATCTGTAAGAAGTAGGTGAGCCTATATGGAGACATTTAAACAACGATTACCGTTATTTACTACAATCGGCTTAATTAGCGGATTTATTCTTTCATTTGGATTCGGTTTAGTAAACTACATCAAGTTACTCTACTATGCATTTGAACCACCGTCTTATCCTATAGAAATTACATATGTACCGCTTATTCTAATGTTCTTTTCTTTACTGTTAGGAGAATTTAGCTTTAGGTTTTACAGCCGTATTCCAGCTTTACATGTAAATAATGGGAAATTAATAATTTTGGTTGCTTCTCACTTTGCGGTTGATATTCAATTTTTATGGTTTGCAACTGCTCCAATCCATGCAAAGGTTATTCCTTATCTTACGGATAAATCAAAACATCTTAATTTTGGTGAGTATGAAGCCTTAGGTCATGTCTTAACAGGCAATTTCCACACACTCACTATGATTTTTGTATTTTTACCAACAGTATTTATGATTTTGTTTACACTTTGGTATAGTGGGCATATTGTTCGTTACCGAGAAGAGATATTAAAGTGGGCACAAAAATACGAATATAAAAATCACAAATTACAAAAATGGTTTAATAGCCAAGAAGAACAAATATATCCTGATGTAGAAATTGGACCTCATATTGAGCATAAAGAAATGGTCCGGATTAAAGGGAAAGATAGAACGTTAAATGGTATCATTATTGGACCAATTGGTTCTGGTAAAACATCAAGTTTAATTATTCCTATGATAAATCAAGATTTACACTGGATGGTACGTTTCATAAATAAGTTTGAAACTGCGTATAAAAAGAATGATTATGATACAGAAGAAGTAAAAGGAACATTTTTAAATGGTGTCACTGTTATTGAACCCAGTAATGATTTATGTCAAAAAGTATTTAAGTTAGTACAAGCACATAAAATCCCAGCAAGTTCGGTTTATTACATTGATCCAACTAATCCTGATACCAAAAATATAAACATTCTGCGAGGGCCAGTTGATAAAGTAGCAGAGGTCTTCGCAATGGTTATTCAAGGTTTGTCAGAATCTAACAATGCATTCTTTGAACAAGCTCAACGTAACCACCTTAAACAACATATCTATTTATTAAAGCTTTACAACCCGCAAAAAGATGTCACCTTCGACGATTTGATTGAGATGTATGACGATATAGAACGTGTTCACCGTATGCATAAACTATTAAAAGTACAGGTCGAAAAGTTATATGATTTTGTTCAAAGTGGCGCTGCTTCACGTGACCAAAAAAATGAATATAAAATTATAAAAGGTATTGATGAATGGTTTGATAATACCATTCGTGAAAAAATGGATTTTCAAGGTGAACCAGCAGTTTATAAATCAGGAAAATACCGCGGACAACCAATGCATTATGACAGAGAAGAAGAATATGTAAAAGGTTTACGCAACATATTAAAAGATTTAGCTTCAAACGTTTTAATACGACGTGTTTTATTTGGAAAATCTGATTTTGATTTCGATGTCCATTTAGAGCGGGGTGGCATTCTACTTGTTAATACCGCAAAAGGGGAATTAGCAGACCTTTCTAATGTATTAGGAAAATTTGTATTGCTGAGTATGCAGAATGCGGTATTCCGTAGGGAACCAAACGTCTCACCTTATCATCACATAATTGTCGATGAGTTTCCGGATTATGTTGTGCGGCCGTTTAAAGAATTCCCTGCACAATCTCGTAAATATAAAGTAATTCTAACAATCGCTAGTCAAACACTATCGCAATTAGCCCTCGACTTCACAGAGCAATACATGTTTACTCTACTAGGTTCGTTCCGTAACAAAATGATATTTGGAGATGTAACGCCATACGATGCAAAAATTTTCTCTGACATGTTTGGTGAGAAAGAGGAATTTAAAGAGGCGGAATCCGAACAGGGTATTTCTCCTATGCAAGAGAATCCTGTTAGTCGACTAGGATCAACCTATCAAAAGTCCAAAGAAGTTGTTATGTCACCAGGAGATATCATGGCACAAGGTGCATTCATCTGTGCTGCTCGTATCGTACAAGATAATCATGTGCAACCTGTACAACAAATTACAAGTAACTTTGTACCAAAAGAAGAATTCGCCCAAGCAATCATTCAAGTAGATACAAAAACAGGTGAATATTGGGAAAATGAGCGTCTTCGCCTTATTAATGAATCTATCGAAAAAGCAAATCCTATGAAGCATGTAGATGCAGAAAACATGAAGAAAATACAACCATTACCACCTATCCGAGAAGGTGAGATTGAACAGAATAACTCCATGGAAACAATGGAAACAAACGTGGAGCATCAACACATTGTATCATTGGAGGATTATAAGGGAGACAAGTCTCAAAATGAAACCTTACCTAATGAACCCGCAGCAATGAGCCAGCAGGGAAATGTTGATGATGAAGTTGATAATAAGTTGTATGAAGATATTAAGGAATTTATTATCGAATCACAACAAGTCTCGCCATCTCTTCTGCAAAGAAAATTCAGGATTGGCTATATGAAGGCTATGCAATGTATTGAGAAGTTAGAACAAAATCAAATTGTAAGTTCTTACACAGGGGATGGACCTCGTAAAGTATTAATTTCAAATAATAGTAGTATGCCAGAAGAAACAAGTGTTAATACTACCCATTCATCTAATAATACTATTTCACGGGAAGTAGCGATTCGAAGCGAAGACCAAGGAACTGTACAAGATGAGACTAGCGCCTTTAAGGATATTCTATACGACGATGTTTTAAGTTTTGTGAAAGAAGCGAGAAGTGCCTCTATACCGGTACTACAAGACACGTTTGAAATTAGTTATACACGTGCATCAAGATTAATAGAAGCACTACAAAGAAATGATGAACTTCCTGTTATAGCAGAAGAAACACATCTAGAAAGTATAAGCACTGAAATAAAAGAACCAGTCGTGAAAGAAGATATTAAAGAAACCATAGATATAGAATTACCTCCTATGGACGAATGCTATGAAATTAACATGGAGGTAGCAGAACTAAACAAAGAATTATCTATTACTATGTTAGAGCAAGATTGGAATAAAGATTCCATTATTCATTCCGTGATTCCTGATGAGACCGAAACACTGTTTGAAGAATTCCCATCTAATGGACCTCCCGTTACAATAACAGAGGCAGAAGAAACACATGTAGAAATCAACACGGTTCCAGTTGAAGAAATGCTTAATCATACCGAAGAAAACAAGCTAGATGAAGATGTAGCAAAAGTTTACGAATCTATTAGTATTACGGTTCAAGAAAACTTAGAAAAAAATAGAGAAGATCATTCGAAAAATGATGAGAAGAAACAAGAATATAAACCTATGAGTTACAAAGAACGCCAAGAGCACTTAAAATCTCAGCAAAAAAATAAGAAAAACACTTCGCAGTCTCTGCTTAATAAAATTGAAAAACCAAAGCAAAAAACATCGAACATTATGAGTAAAGAGTTGAATAATTTCTTTGATTAATAGATTGTAAACCTCAAATTAAATCTAGTAGGAATATCGCCAGTATTTCGAAAAAAATCACGCTAAGCCAAAAATACAATAAGCTGCCCATATAGGCAGCTTATTTATATAATTATCGTTGTAGGAAGTAAAAATAAAGCGGAAATTGCATGATAAAACATTTTTACATTTTAAAATTACGTTATTATAAAGAAATTTGGTAGTCTTTAATTAGCCTTTAACTTAACCTCAAACTTAAGGGAGATGTATAAATGAACATTGGTAAACAGATACAATATTTTCGTAAACGGGATAACATGTCCCAAGAGGCGTTAGCAGAAAAAATTCATGTTTCCAGACAATCTATTTCTAACTGGGAAAATGAAAGAAACTATCCAGATATTCATAATTTATTAATGATGAGTATTCTTTTTAATGTCTCCCTGGATGATTTAGTTAAAGGAGATGTAAAGATCATGAAAGAAGAACTTCAAAAATCAATTTTCTTTAAGTGGAGTTACATTATGTTAGCATTAATGATTCTACTTCCTATTTCTATTGCACCTGTATTTTACTTTTTTGGTTATTATGGTCTTATAATACCTGTGGTACTAGTGATTTTGCTTATGCTTTCATCATCGAAGCTTGAAAACTTGAAAAAAGAGCATAATTTAAAAACTTTTCGTCAAATAGTTGATTTTATAGAAGGAAAACCTATAAGTGAAGTAAAGCCTAATATAAAAGATAAATTATTAAAAATAGGTTTTATGCTTGCAAGTGCTTTAATTAGTTATAGTTTGATTTATTTAGGATTGAGTGTATTTGGAAGATAACTTAGAAAACTATTAAAAGTCCTCCGGATTGTTTAACTGGAGGACTTTTGTGTTTACATAATTATGGTTTTCGAAAGTTGATTTTGTAGCGCTCTTTCTCGTAATTCACCATGTTTCCCAAAGAAAATAGGGAAAGGTAAGACGATGAATAAATTTATAAAATGACAAAACTGTAAGAATACACGAATGTTTGTAAGAAAGTTCGATGTTTTCCTTTTTCTTTTTTTATTATAGTGAAAAAGAAGAACGAAATATTCTCTTATGTAGGAAAGGAAGATAATAATGATTGATCTATTAAATAAATGGATGTTAGAAAGTACAGCCAATTTTAATATCGTTGTAGGACTTACAGCACTTCTATTTTTGGGTTCAGCAATTGCACTTATTATTATTTACAAAAAAATTGGTAAACCATATGAAAGAACAAATGCTATTTATTTAAAAATTACTTCTCGTATGTTTACTATTCAAATTCTAATGAATGCTATATTTATTTCTCTAGTTGGTAAGGATATTGAGAATTTCCGTCAAATCTTTATATTATTTGAAGCCTTTGTATTCTTCATTGGAGCTATTTATTCGTTTAAATTATATAGACAGGAATACAAATAATTCACTTATAAGTACATCTATAAATATACTTGCAAGTGTACTTATAGGGGTACCGCCAGCATTTTTGAAGAAAAACACGCTAAGCAAAAACATACAATAAGCTGCCCATATGGACAGCTTATTTACATAATTTTCGTTATTCGAAACTAATTTTTAATATTACAGCAACCCTTTTCCGAAACAGAAAGGGAGAAATCCTTACATTGATTGCTTTTTTAACCTCAGAATACCTTCTATGTCTAACTTGCATACTTTGCAAATTTCTTATCTACGAAATGAGCAACGATAAAGATAACGGGAATAAACAGTAATTTGAGCAGGGAAATGTGTGCTATATCTGTTTTTTGGATATAAACATTAAGGAAAATTGCTATCAGTACCAGAGTAAACGTCCATTCCTTCAGGAATATTCTTCGTATAGAACCCTTTTTCATACATACACCTCCCTTTTCTTAATTGTATCACTTAGATAATACGCTTATAGGCGTACCGCCAACATTTTAACGAAAATATACGTTAAGGGGCTAAATTTATGAATAGCGTAGATGGGCATCAATTCGCCCTAGATTTACATGTAATGATTGGAAACGTGAAGAAAATATAGGAGAAAATACTTTGGAGACAAATCGAGAACAACTTTTATAAAGAAACACTCCCGAAGGAGTGTTCATCGTTTCAGTTCAAAAAGGTAAAATCCATAGTCTGTGGAAATACCTTCATAACCCATTTGTCTAAGCATTGCAGTAATGTTACCACGGTGATATGTGCCGTGATTAACCACGTGCCTAATGAGATCGTTGTAATTAGCCCGCAACACACCGAATTTAAGCGGATACTCAGATATTGTCTCTAAATCAAATTGATGGTTCAAAATAAACTCTTCATATCGAGCTGCTATTTTATCAAAGTAAGCCTCAAATGCATCGAGCGTGACATCGTTTACCTCTTCACGCGAGCTCGTCATTGCAGCATAAATGTCCTCAGGACTTTCATGGTACATTATGCTTATCCAAGTGTTATCCACAGAATAGATATGTGCTAATGCGTCGCTGATGGTAGGAAATACACTTTTTAGTGGTCTACGATACAGATCATCAGGAAGTTTCTTTAAATGATCAAAAACTCTTTTATTAGCCCAAACATGGTAACGAAATAGTTCAAGCGTAGCGTTCATTATATCCCTCCTAGATTCTGATGTTATTTCGAATAGTATAGTGTTCTATACATCGAAATGGATTCTTCAACAATTATACACGATTTTTTTTCGGAGAGAATCTCTTGACCATTTTTCTGTCGTTATAAGATACTACAACATTAGAAGCTCTTCGTCCCTTACAACAAATCTGAAAATAAAAGCAGGACTTTTCTTAGAGTAGAAAATTCGGCTATTTTTATGTCGAAATTTGCTTAGCGTATATTTTCGTTAAAATGTGGGCCGTACCCCATGTCCATCAAGCTAAAAAGAACGAGTTACCCCAAAACAATAAAAAGCGGGCAAAATGTACACTTTTTTCGTTCTGAGGGTATTATGAGATCTTAAGTTGATGGATGTGTGGCGAGACTATATGAAAGAAAGTTTTGCTCTTTTAACCAAAAACGGCCGTTTATGGTTAGATGAAATACTTACAGCTTTTTATGTGGTGCCCATTTTTTAAGATGTAATAAAAGGTAGAATAGTTGTATCAGGAATTTGCCAAATTCCGTGTATCTGTTGTCCCATATGGAAGAATCTCGTATATTTTTGCAGCAAGTGCCTGAGGAGACTCCCTTGACCCTCTTTTAATCCAATCGGTAACAATATTGAAGATACCGCCTGCTAAAAACAGGATTTGCATTCTGCTCATGTCATGATCGTGTGTAATATCCGCTTGAAAGACCTTTTCCATTGTATAATTCAAGTAATCAAGCATCATATTAGATATATTTGCATCAATTAACTTTCCTGACGGCTTCTGTGCAGAGACAAATCCCTCTATGATATATTCAATAATTAGCTGCATACTTTCATACGGATCCAAACTATCAACCTCTTTTAAGAATTGTTGAACAATTTCATCCACAGATGCTTGCACGACGTCGTAAACGTTGCGGTAGTATTTGTAGAATGTGACTCTGGCAACTCCAGCCTTTTTACAAATAGCTGTTACTGTTATATCTTGCAATTTATGTTCATGCAACAGTGCGCTCAATGCCTCCATAATGTATGTTTGAGAGTGTATACTGTCTTCTCTTGACTTCCTCAAAGCTAACACATCCCTTCATTATGTTCGTTTTAAGTGTAAATCATCACATATTGCTTGAAAGATGAAAATTCACTGTTATACTTACACTTGTAAGTACAATTGTTAGTGCGGTGATAATTTCATTGTATAAAAGGAAATTATCGCTGTCAATGTGTACCATTTTCTTTGTTTCTTACTGGCAATTTGTCGCCATTTTGCAAGCTATAAATAGGGAGGGATATTCAGATACAATCTATAATAAGTATTTTAAAATCTTATTATATTAATTATGTGTAATTCAGGTATTTGTACGTTTCTAGATTACAACGTAAGAAGAATAATTTTTGAAAAGAATAGGGTGAGATTTAATTGGCAAAACATCTGTATAAGTTAGGATATTGGGCAGTAAATCATAGGAAGAAGGTTGTATTCAGCGCACTCGCAATTCTTATTGCATTAGTGCTTTTTGCAGTCAACATGGGTTCCTCTTTCAAGGACGAGCTGAGTATTCCGAATACACCAGCAGATAAAGCAGGAAAAGTAATTGAAAAAGAGTTTAAAGCGATGCAACCAGCAGGTGCCCAAGTAAAAGTGGCATTTAAAGCACCCAAAAATGAAACCTTGGAGTCAGCGGAAGTACAACAGAAAATTGCAGGAGTTCTTGAAGAGATAAAAAAAGACTCAGCTGTTGATTCTGTGGCAGCACCGATGCAACTGCAGAACTTCAGTGAAGATAAGACAATTGGATATGCAGTTGTTACGTACAAAGTAAAAGCAGAAAAGGTTACAGAAGCTTCTAAAGATACGATTTTAGATAGTATTGAAACAACAAGGGATGCCGGCATTCAAACGGAGTTATCAGGAGGCGATGTTACGTTTTCTGACTCAGAGACTTCAGGTATGACTGAAATTGTCGGAGTTCTTGTTGCCTTCGTAGTCCTGGCATTTACCTTTGTGTCTTTTTTAGTAGCTGGACTGCCGATTCTCACTGCGATAATCGGATTAGCAATTGGAATGCTAGGAATCATGATTGGAACCAATTATGTGGAAATCCAATCAGTTTCCTTATCATTAGCTGCCATGCTGGGACTCGCAGTAGGCATAGACTATGCACTCTTCATTATCAATCGTTTTAGACAGCAGCTTGCACAAGGAGATTCTGTTCCAGAATCTGTTGCCATCGCAACGGGAACAGCGGGAAGTGCCGTAATCTTCGCGGGATTAACTGTTATTATAGGTCTTTTGGGACTGTCTGTTACAAAGATTCCATTCCTGACAGCGATGGGCGTATCCGCTGCCTTTACTGTGCTTGCAGCGGTGTTGGTTTCCATCATCATATTACCAGCTATTTTGGGACTTGTCGGCCATAAGATTGCCCCATCTAAACAAAATCGATTCTTACAAAAGATGACTGGGGCAGGTAAGAAACATGCTGGTTCAAATAAATGGGGAGAATTTGTCATAAGACGTCCTCTGATTGTTACGATTTTCGCAATCGGACTACTTGCAGTGATTTCGATTCCTTTTTTCCATATGAACCTTGGACTGCCTTCTGATGGAACAACAAAGTCCACAGAAACGACAGAAAGAAGAGCATATGATTTATTGACGGAAGCATATGGGGAAGGATTTCATGCCTCTTTAATGGTAGTAGCAAAATCAGAGGAAGCAACAGCTGAAACGCAAAATGCTATGAACATCATCGCAAGAGAATTGGATAACCTACCTGACGTGAAAAGTGTGACACCAGCTATCCCGGGGCCTTCTGGAAAGATTTATATGATTTCTATTACACCAAAAACTGGACCTGACGATACAAAGACAAAGGATTTGGTAAAAGCGATCCGGGACAAATCGAACCAGACTGAGAAAAAAGATGGAATTGAACTAATGGTAACGGGAACAGCAGCGATGAATATTGATATCGTGCAAAAGCTGAGTGACGCCTTGCCAGTTTTTGCTGCCCTTATTGTGGGACTTGCGTATGTACTCTTAGTTCTAGTGTTTAGATCTCTGCTCATTCCATTAAAAGCAGTATTAGGGTTTCTACTGTCTCTTGGCGCTACGTTGGGAGCCGTGGTATTTTTCGTGCAGGATGGACATTTCCAAAATATATTTGGGTTCCCGGCTGCCGGTCCGATCTTAGCCTTCTTGCCTGTCATTCTGATTGGCATCTTGTTCGGACTCGCCATGGACTATGAGGTGTTCCTAGTGAGCAAGATGCGGGAAGTATATACGCATACAGGTGATCCAAAGAGAGCTATTCTAGAAGGAATGCGAGAGAGCGGGAGAGTCGTAGTCGCAGCGGGATTAATTATGATGTCTGTATTTATTGGATTCATGTTGGCGCCTGATACCATCATTAAATCCATAGGCATGGCTCTTACATTCGGTGTTTTCTTTGACGCATTCATCGTGAGAATGACAATCGTACCTGCATTCATGATTCTCATGGGTAAATCAGCCTGGTACTTGCCAAAATGGCTGGATAAAATTTTGCCTAACATTGATGTTGAAGGAGAAAGCATTATACATCGCGTAGAAAAAAAAAGTGAAAAAATATATAAACAGAACAGTTAAAGTTAATTCATAGTTGTATTCATTAAAAAAACCGCTTCTCTATAAAATAGAAGCGGTTTTTTAGAGAAAGTATAGATCCTCCTTCGATAATTATGTAAATAAGACTATTAGGCTTATTTATTTTTTATTATTTGCAGTATGTCTTGAGGATCTATTCGATTTGTATAATCTGGATTCACATGAGTAAATGTAATTTCACCAGCTTTATTAATTAAATAAGTAGCTGGTATAGGTAAGGCCCAAGAGTCATTTCCATTGTATAGAGATAAATTTGCTCCAAACTTTATATAGTATTCTTTCATATAATCAGGAACTGTAAATTTAAGTCCATATGTCTCTGATACCTTATCATCTAAATCACTTAATACATGATATTGTAGCTGATTTTTTTCATGTGTAGTAAGAGTTTGATCAGGTATTTGAGGGCTAATAGCAAGTAATTGTATATTTTGTTCTTTTAATTGGTCTAGGATAGCCTGGTATGCTCGCAATTCCATATTACAATAAGGACACCACACTCCTCGATAAAATGTTAGGATAACAGGTCCTTTCTTTAGTTCTTCGTATAAAGTGACAGGAACCCCATTATGATTATGCAATGTAAAATTAGGAGCTTTTGTCCCCACATTTAAACTAAATGTTTTTTTAGATGCTGTTAATTCATCTGTTGCTCGTTGCATAATTGTTTGAACATTTTTGGGAATCTTGGCTACATAGTCTTTTTTAAATTTTTGCACTTGTTGTGTATAGTTCATATTAAATCCCCTTTCATCTCTATATTAACACTAAATAATATTATCAGGTACTAATTTTGTTTTTTTATAGAAAGTAGTGACGTATTGTATGAAATGTTAATTCGTTTTAAATGTTATAAATTCTATAATCTAAGTGTATATTTTATACACGTACGGTTAACATAATGTCTCATTATCGGTAGAAAGGAAAAAGAAGGAATCCTACTTTCACAAGGAAATCTCCTTTTTCCGTTCTATGGAGCAATGCATTTTTTTATACAATCCTATTATGTCGCGTTTTTAGGTTTCTCGTTTGTTACTGGATTACCCGAAAAATTGTATAAAATTATGCATACTCTTAGCGTGTTATCTTTCTGAAATGTTGGCAGTAGAGCCCTAGTAAGACTGTATTCTAGATTTTGATTCAACCTATAGCAAACTTATGATTTTAAAATTATTCTTGCATTTAAGTAGAAATACCATTATATTTGTATTAACAACTATATAAATAAAACATAATTTACGTGAAGGACACACCTTACGTACCATCCCAACGGTACAGGTGTGTCCTTTTTTACGTTCTAGGAGGAAAATATAATGGCAGAAGATAAGACAAACACTCAAACTGTAGAAGAACTTGGAATGGCTTTTGAAACAGAGAACCCACAAGGTGACACGGTGTTAGAAACAAACTTTAATCAATTTGAGCGAGTACGTGATCATGAACTAGAGGAATTAGCCCGTATGAAACGTGAGCGTACTGTAGGAAAAGGCTTGATTACAGTCGTATCCGAAAAGCTATTCCCAACTAAAAACGGAAAGTCTGAGCGTATACAAGTACTTACAATGCAAATTGGTACTCATACAACAGCATATTGCCCCATTACAGAGGCGGGTATAAATGTTCCTAAAAATCCTCAATGGCTAGTGGGTAGAACAAAGCCTGTTATCATTGAACACTTCCAAAAAACGGAAGAAGGCAACTTTGCTGTTGTATCTATCACAGCAGGGGAATTGGCACTTCAAAAAAGATTATATGAAGAAGTGACAGCGCAAGAGGGCAACAAGGTATACACAGGAATCGTTTCAGGACATATCCCATCTGCACAAACGGTCTTAGTTGAAGTGCATGGTGTAACAATAGGTGTAAGGTACTCACACTGGTCCTATACATTCGTTCGTCCGGAGGATATTGTCATTGGTGATGTTGTAGAACTTATCATCGATAAAGTAGGGGAAAAGAATGGCCGTTATGAATTTAGAGGAAATAAAAAGAAACTAGAAACAGATCCAATTGAAAAGTTGTTAGAACTAAAGAAACGCCGTGACCGATTTGTAGGTAAAATTGTAGGGGTAGACGCTATTGCGGGTATTTTCGTAGAGGTTGCACCAGGAATTCAGTTTAAAGGACTTAAGAGCCGTAATCTTGCCAATCCAACTGTAGAAGATGCGAAAAATCAAACGATTGTTACATGTGAGCTGCTTAATATCGACGCCAAAAATAGAAAAGGTACAGTGCGTATCCTAAATTATCCGCAGGGACAAAGTAAAAAAACTAATTCGTCAATTTTCCAATTTTAATGGATGACTATGCGTACAATAGAGAAACAATTGCCTACTTATGTCCCTTCTATTCCTCATTTATCAAGTGAGGATGTACAGGGACTTAAAATATATCGAATACATGAACTGGATAAAACCTATGTATTCCATTCTTTTGATGAATTGGTTAAGTTTAAGCAGCATTTAACAGAAGAACAGTATACCGTACTTGCTTTCATTGGTGTTCATACATCCGTTCGATTTAATCATTTATTATATTTATTTAAGGAGAAATATTCACGTAAGAAAATAAATGATGCACTTCAAGGATTACTTTACTACCGTCTAATTGAAAAATGGCAAGTGGAGAGTTTTGATATGGAGAGTTTTGAAGAAACATATACGTTATCCGACAATGGTTACAAGTTTTTAAAATACTGGCAGGGAAATATGTTCTTCTTTGCTCCAGAACGAATTGATAATCACGGTAAATATGTTCACCTACGTTATTGGCACGATATAGATTTAATCTGCCATCTGCGTTATGCCCCATCGTTTTTAGGGCATATCATGCATCCATCTATTAGTAAAGGGGTTTTTACCCCTCCTTTAAGTTTTGCTGTGCAAGGTGGAGTAAATCACAAATTTAATTTCGTTGTATACTCCACCCTATTAACAGATAAAAAGGATCGTTTAAAACGAATTATTGCTCGATGGAAAGATTTCGTAGAGTCAGGAAAAGATGTTATTATGCAAGATTTAGGAAACAATCCTACAGTCTTAGTTATATATGTTTCTACTGAAAACCAAGCAAAGCAAATTAATAATGAACTATTACTCGACCTGATACCTGGTAAAGTATTGTTATGTATAGGAGAAACCTTGCACATACAAGGATTACAACATGCATTTTATGAGCCCCTTGCAGAAGGGGAGATTAAACAATTAAATACAAAGCTATTCGCAACACACTAGGCCACCCTTACAAGCTATTAATTTCTTTTAAGGGTGGCTTGTTTACTGCTTTGTATTCGCTGCT
The DNA here is from genome assembly GCF_900176455.1 of Bacillus sp. JKS001846. Lineage (NCBI taxonomy): Bacteria > Bacillati > Bacillota > Bacilli > Caryophanales > Bacillaceae > Bacillus > Bacillus sp. JKS001846. Next base: position 473,521 of record NZ_FWYG01000002.1, on the reverse strand, counting down.
TAAACTCCTTTGGTAAACAGTTATTCTCTTTTTTAAACAACTTATAAAACTGTGACATGTTTGCAATTCCAACTTCACATCCGACATTTGAAATACTAAGGTCACTTGTTATTAATAAACTTTCTGCTTGTTTGATGCGCTTATAATTCACATAATCCAAAAAGGAAATACCCATAATTCTTTTAAAGTATTTTATGAAATAATGATAGCTTAAATTTATTAATGCACATGCTTTGGTTACGGTTATCTTTTCTCCTATATGATTTTCTACATAATCAAGTACGGGTTTTAAACGAGCCAAGTCGTCTTGTTCACTATAATTTAAAATGTTATGTGTATCATTTCTTACTAGTATTAAAAGTAATTTCTTAATAGCAGCACTAATTGCGATTTCATATCCGTTTATTTTCTTTTTTGATTCTGTAAAGATTTCTATAATAAGAGCATAAGCCTCATTTTTTACCACTTTATTTTGTTCAAAAATATAGTTTAACTCATTTAGAGATTTTGTTTGTTCTGAAAAGCAATGTAAATATTGTATAATGCTTCGGTCAAAGTGTTGTTTTAAATTTACTTGAAACACAATGTAGTGTAACGAATCTGCAGAAGCTTTATGTGACCGATGCAACTCAGATTTCCCCAAAATAAAAACATCTCCAGGGCCAAGAACAATATATTTATCTTTATTTTGTATACCTAAATATCCTTCTATAATTGCTAAAAACTCAATCTCTTCATGATAATGCCAAGGGGCACTCTCAATTTGATCATAATAAGAAGTTTCCATAACAATGTCCCATACCTTTAAAAATAGTAATGGATTTTGATAAGTGACCTTTTCTTCAATTGCTTCAGTAAGTTTATTATAAATCCCTTCTGTCATAGACGTTTACACCTCCTTGTTAGCAATATAACACCTTTATCAAAATACGATAAGTAAGTTGCCTTATTTCTAATAGAAGAAGGCAACTTTTGATATAAACATAACGATATATGGCATATTTTTTAAGTGAAAAAATTTCTATAATAATTTCAAATCGAGCAAAAGGAGGATATGATATTGAATATTTTAAAAGTAGGTGTTATTGGCTGCGGAAGCATCGCGCAGTATCGTCATTTACCAGAATACCAAGCAAACCCATATGTGCAGATCGTAGCTGTTTGTGACAGTAATAAACAACGCGCAAAAGAAATTTCCAATAAATATGGTGTAAATATGTACACTGACTTTAACGAGCTTATCAATTGTGAAGAGTTAGATGCAGTGAGTGTCTGTACACCAAATGATTTACATGCATCAATATCTATCGCTGCTTTACAATCAGGCATTCATGTACTATGTGAAAAGCCAATGGCGACGTCAAAAAAAGACGCGAAAAAGATGATTGATGCTGCTGAAAAAAACGGTAAAAAGTTAATGATTGGTCATAACCAGCGCTTTGTCGCTTCTCACCAAAAGGCAAAACAGTTGATTGAAAATGGAGAAATTGGAAAAATATATAGCTTCCGTACAGCATTTGGTCATAGTGGTCCTGAAAATTGGAGTGTAGATGGAAAAGAGAGCTGGTTCTTTAAAAAAGATGAAGCGTTTCTTGGTGCAATGGGTGATTTAGGTATACATAAAGCCGATTTAATTCGGTATATCCTGAATGAAGAAATTACAGAAGTTAGCGCCTTTGTTGAGACGAGCGCAAAAACATTTTCGAATGTAGATGATTGTGCAGTATGTGTGTTGAAAAGCGAAAGTGGTATTATCGGATCACTTGCAGCAAGTTGGTCTTACGTTAGCAAAGAAGATAATTCAACAATTATTTATGGTGAAAAGGCCACTCTTCGCCTAGAAGATGATCCAACTTACTCACTCATTCTTCAATATAAAAATGGTGAAGTTGTAAAATATGAGCTTGATAAAATTCAATCGAATGCTATAGTTAGTCAAAGTAATTCGCATGTGATTGAGCGGTTTGTAGAGTCTATTCTTTCTGATAAAGAGCCGTTAATTAATGGCGTAGAAGGAATGAAATCGCTAGAAGTCATTTTGGCAGCCATACAATCAAGTGAAACAAAACAAATTGTTACAATTCCATTATGAGAAAAGGTGAAGACATGAAGAAACTACGCATTGGAATAATAGGGACCGGAGGAATTGCAAAAGGTCGCCATATCCCTGCATTTGTAAAGTTACATGAATATTGTACGATTACGGCTATACATGATAGAAACATAGAACGCGCAAAACAAACCGCTGAAACATATAACATTCCTTATGTATTTGAAACGTATGAGGAGGTCTTTAAAGAAGTTGACGCTGTTTGTATTTGTACACCAAATAAGTTTCATGCTGAGATTTCTATCGCAGCATTACAAGCAGGGAAACATGTATTATGTGAAAAACCAATGGCTTTAACAGCGACAGAATGTGAACAAATGATAGAATCTGCCAAAAACAGCGGTAAAAAACTTGCTATCGCTTATCATTATCGCTACATGAAGGAGTCACAAGTTGCAAAAAAAATGATGATAGATGAGATTGGAACGCCTCTTGTTGTTCGTGTAAAGGCACTCCGTCGCCGAAAAGTGCCAGGATGGGGCGTTTTCACAAATAAAGAATTACAAGGTGGGGGAAGTTTAATAGATTACGGCTGTCATCTTCTTGATTTAGCACTATGGTTAATTGGAAATCCAAAACAAACAGAAGTCATTGGTAGTGTCTATGATGCAGTTAGTAAGCTACCAAATCAAATAAACATGTGGGGGAAATATGATTATAAAACATTTGAAGTTGATGATCATGTTACCGCATACATAAAGTTTGAAAATGGAGCATCATTAATATTTGAAACTTCTTGGGCAGCAAATATTAAAAATGATGAAGAACAAGTAAGTATCTCCGGAGTAAACGGTGGAATGAATGTTTTTCCAATTGAATTATATACAACAAAACATAATATGCTATTAAATAGTGAACCTATTTGGATAGGATCTAACAGTGATCCTGGAATTTTGCAAGCTGAAAACTTTATAAAAGCTTGCTTATACGACGAGGAATTAATTGTAAAACCTGAGGAATCGCTGCAAGTATCACAAATTATTGATGCAATTTACAAGAGTAGTAACACAGATGTAGAAAGGACGGGAAGATAAATGAAATTAGGAGTATTTACAACACTTTTTTCTCATATGGAGTTTGAAGAAATGCTAGATTATGTACAAGCAGCCGGTTTGCATGCTGTAGAAATTGGTACAGGATGTTATCCTGGAGGATCGCACTGTAACTTAGATTTATTATTAGAAAGCGAACAAGTCAGAAGCACATATATAGAACATATACAAAAAAGAGATTTAATCATTAGCGCTTTTAGTTGTCACGGAAATCCTTTATCCCCGGATACTGCTTTTGCAAAAAAATCCCATGAAACATTGTTAAAAACCATTCAACTCGCTTCACTACTAGACGTACCTGTTGTGAATTGTTTTTCAGGTGTAGCAGGTGACCATGAAAACGCAAAATACCCGAATTGGCCTGTTGCACCATGGCCAAATGAATACAACGATATTTTAAAATGGCAATGGGAAGAAAAGCTCATTCCTTATTGGAAACAAGTTGGTGAATTTGCAAAAGAACATGGTGTGAAAATTGGTTTAGAACTTCACGGTGGTTTCTTAGTACATACGCCATATACATTACTAAAACTACGTCAAGAGACATGCAATGCAATAGGTGCTAACTTAGACCCTAGCCATTTATGGTGGCAAGGAATTGACCCTATTGCTGCTATTAGGTTATTAATGAAAGAAAATGCAATTTTTCACTTTCATGCAAAAGACACTTACATTGATCAAGAAAATGTGAATATGTATGGTTTAACAGACATGCAGCCCTACGGTGAAGTGAAAACAAGAGCTTGGACGTTCCGTTCTGTTGGTTGTGGCCATAGCTTAGATGAATGGTCGCAAATAATGAGTGTACTTCGTACATATGGATATGATTATGTTGTAAGTATTGAACACGAAGATCCACTCATGTCTATTCAAGAAGGATTCAAACGTGCCACAAAGAATCTTCAATCTATTTTAATTGAGGAAAATCCTTCACAGATGTGGTGGGTGTAACTTTGTTTAAAAAGAAAGGAGTAACATTTTCTCAGAGAAGCTATTCGTAAAAGAATATGAGCTTCTCTTTTTTTTAGAAATGTTTAAAAAAGGACGCCATATACCAAAAAAACTTAAGAAAACTAATAATCCTGTATCTACCTCTATACAAAGTACGGATTTTACGAAATAATATTCTTTGACACCTTTATACAGAAAAAACAACATATATAAATGTTTTTATTTCGCGTAAAGGAATATATAAGAAAGGGGTAACACATTGCTACATATACAAAGAGGCTACATGTACGATCCAGATGATAATGAGGTCATTGTGAACGAAATTTTCTACAAAGCCGCATCCGAACAAAAGCTAGGAAGTAAAATGAGTGTGTTTGCTGCAGACAAGCTACCTACTTCCATTTTTGAAAAGATCCAAGAAAACGAAAGTATGTCTTATATGGAAAGTATGGAAGTAGAAGAAGAAACTATTCAAGAAATACTTTGCCATTTAGACCAAAATCAAAAGCCAGAAAAGCTATATTTTGAACTGCAGTACATGAAGTAACATCAAGAACTGAAAATAAGAAGGGATTTTTAGTAGGGAAAACAAGAGCACTATTCTTCAATACATATAATAACTACATAGAAGGTTCCTTCTTATCTTCATTCTATTCAAAACAATTGAATATGATATAGAAATAGATTAATATATAACTATATTTATTGTTTAATTGATTCCGTTTATTCCCACACCTTTTTTGTGTTGTGGTTGAGTTGTAGAAGCAAGTTGCGTCTTGTTTCATTTATGAAAGGGCTTCTTTGAGCCGATTATTGTATATAGCTTATTTTGCTATGCACATATTTAATCGACTTAAAGAAGCCCTTTTTGTGTTGTCTTTAAGTTAGGAACTACTTGTATTAGACCATCTAGGCTAAACCAATAATAAGAGTGATTAAAGCACAATTATAAGGTGCTTTTTTCTATATCTAAGGGGGAAGTAAAAATGAAATTTTATGAGGTTAGTTATAGAGAAAGACTTGCTATAAAAATTATTGCAGCCAATAGTCCATATGAAGCAGTAGGATTTTATTTAATGGAAGCGCAAAATGATTATGGTGAAGTGGAGTACGTTAATATTAAAAGATTAGGTTTGCGTGAGCGGGTAAAGGTAGATTATGGACATATAGCAATCTATGATACCGTAGAAGAAATTTATCATCGTCAACAAATTGTAGATTTCCCATGTGTTATAGCAAATTTACTACCAAAAAATTAATTAAGCAGGTGTATATTATGAATGTTGAAAAAGAACTAAAAGAGATTTTACATTGTAAACAACTTATGAGGGATATGTTCTCTTTATCAATTGAGAGAATTGAATATTTAGGTAAAGGAACAGTTTATATGTATTTTGCAGTAGTTTCAGAGTATGAACCGAATGTTTTCTATCGAATAGATAAAGATCTTGATACATTTAGGTTTGAAAAAGGCTCCTGGGTCTATGCTATTACATTGTAAAAAAACGAATTTAGAGAATGTCGAATATTAAAAGCGGTAAGAAATTACTACCAAATCCAGGGCTTTATCATATCCTACTTTTGTTAAGAATTTCTGAACTCTCCGTTTTTAAGAACAATTCATAAAAGAGACATAGTACAGTAGATATAGAATGGAATGCAACTATAGAAAATATGGGATTTATATATAGGTATGGTACTTGTTGCAATGCTAAAAGCACAAGGAATTAGAAAATGTAAAACTGAGAGGAGCACTACAATATGATTACAGTTAACCGAGGATATATGTATGATCCAGATGATAATGAGGTCTTAATTACCGAAATTTATTATGAAGCTGCTACAGATACTAAATTAGGAAGTAAAATGGATAGCTTATCTTACTCAGCCATTCCTAATGAGATTAAAGAAAAAATAGAAGCAGCTGTTTCATTATCCTATATGGAAAACATTGAGATGTCTCAGCCATTAGCTGTCCTATATCAAAATGAAATTAACATGTATGGAAAACCAGAAAAATTATACTTTGAGTTAACTAGTATATAAGAGGGAAAAAAGACATTGGACGTATTCGTTCAGTGTCTTTTTTATTAATTTATAGAGGAGAATATAAAATGAATAGTGTAACTGAAATAGAAACAAGTCTTTGGACAATTTGTGTAGGGGATATTTTTAGCAATGGTCGTATGCCATACCATCTAAAAGTTGTAAAAATTGAAGTAGAAGATTTGACGAAACCAGACGATGCGAGGATATATAGTATACCTGTTCATCCTAAAAATCATAGCAGCCGTATGAAAATAATGGATGTATCAGAACATATTTCTTATCGAGCTTGGTATTATAATGAGTTTTGGAGCAAATAATATACTATGAATGAAAGAGTGTTACGGTTGTTTCACTCTTTTTTACTTGCATTAAAAATAAAGATAGTTTAATATACAAATACATTTATTATTTAATTGATTCCGTTTATTCCCACACCTTTTTTGTGTTGTGGTTGAGTTGTAGAAGCAAGTTGCGTCTTGTTTCATTTATGAAAGGGCTTCTTTGAGCCGATTAGTGTATATATAGCTTATTTTGCTATGCACATTTTTAATCGACTTGAAGAAGCCCTTTTTGTGTTGTCTTCAAGTTTGGAGTTATTGTATAGCCAGCACTTTAGGCAATTATTTTATTAATTAGGGGGAAACATCATGAATTTAGTCATGGAAAAATCACAAGGTAAAATACAAAATGATGCTCATTTACATGACATTATTGAAGAAATTAAAGAACTAGCTAATCCTTTATGGATCAGTTCTGTATCAATGTTGCAGGCGCACAATCAAAACTTCAATACGAAAGCTAGGACATTTAAGGATATTACCATTTCTGATTTAAGAGATTTGAAAGTAAGTTTAAGTCTCATTTATGCAGCAAGGAATATCAGTCGTATGAGTATAGAGGATTTGAATAAGCGTCTATCCATTCAATCAGGAAAAGATATTACTTCCTATGAGGATTGGTTACTTCATGAAAACAGAGGAATTATATGTGAAATGATTGATGAATTTCGAAAGACAGAGTGGAAACACCCAGATTCGAAATAACAATTAATGTAGGGGGATTATTATGACGAATAATATGGAAAGTTTACAAGCCGAATTTCCATTCGAACAATTAGGTTGGAAGATTACACATACATTCGAAAGCAACGGGCGTTTTTTCGCGTATGTAGCTCCATTTGTTGACGCACGCGCCATTCAGGACCGATTTGATGAAGTCTTTGGTATTGATAAATGGCAAGTGTCTTATGAAAAATGGGGTGAGAAAGCAACAAAATGTACCATTTCAGTGTTTTTGAATGAACGTTGGATATCAAAAGAGGATGGCAGTGAAGAATCTGATTACAATGCTGTAAAAGGTGGATTTTCCAATAGCTTAAAAAGGGCAGCAGTCCTTTGGGGCGTGGGAAGATATTTATATAATATAAAACCACATAAAGTAGAGCTTACTACACTTAGTAAGGGGAAAAATGATATCTATGTTTCTTATCAAAAGAAAGGGTATTATTTCACACCACCTACTATGTTACAGCAAAAGAATAAACAAGGTTGTCCACAGAAGGAACCATCAAACGCCCAACCAAGTCTGGGGTTATTAATTCAAGACATGCAACAACTAGTTAAGCCTTTAGGAATTACATCTAGGGATGTTTTGCTTGCCTATAATCACAATCATAATGCACAGGCTAGAACATTCGAAGATACAACGACTGATGGATTAGGGGACATTATAACTCGTTTGCAATTGATTCATAAGTCCATAAGTATTAGCCATGGGAATGAAAAACAGCTTAACCGCTGGTTATCTACCTATATATCCGGCGATATTACGTCCTTTAGAGAATGGTTACTTCATGATCATACAGAAGCCATTCATCAACTTATAGAACAGTTAAAAAAACAACAAAGCGGGTAAAGCTTTGTTTTATAGCAGGAAAACGAATGAACAGGATATGAGGTCTGTTCTTTTTTTATTACTTTTTGGAGGGATTTATTATGAAATTTACTATTAACCGTACATTATTTATCGAAAAATTAGAGAAAGCTAGTGCTACTGTAGACGTTAAAAACCCAATGCCCGCATTACAAGGCGTTTTATTAGATTGTAATCAACAGGGAATGATTCTAATGGGTTCAGACGGTACTGAAACAGTAACATTAGTAACTCGCTTTAATGTAAACAGTGGGGATTGTACTGAACCGGGGAAGGTGCTCTTTGCAGCTGCTCCGGTACTTAAAACGATTAAGAAATTCAAAAGTGAATTCATTGGTTTAGAACATAAAAATAACGAGCTGAAAATTGTAGAAAGTATGAAGAAACAGTTTAGCTTTTGTACCATGGATCATGAAGAATATCCTGAAATCAAAATTGAAGCAGGGGAAGACTGGATTTCACTTTCGCAAGAACAATTTATATCAATGGCCAACGGAACATTACATGCTATTCCTGCAATGGATACACGTAAAATCCTAACAGGTGTGAACTTAAAATCAGTTGATGATAAGTTCTTTAGTATAGCAACTGATGCTCACCGTTTAGCCCGTTTACATTTTGATTGTACGCAGATCACTATCGCAAAAGATGGTGAAGTCGTGTTACCAATTAAGTCTCTTAAAACAGCTCTTAAACTCTTTAATCGTGAAACAAATTTACAATTAAAGCTCATTAGTGATACACAGCTGGTGATCCGTGGCGAAAGTATTATCTATCAGTCTAGATTACTAGCTGGTACATATCCTGATACGGCACGTATGGTACCCGACGAATTTAAAAGTGAAATACAACTATCACGTGAAGAATTTAAAAACACGTTGGAGCAGCTTTCAGCATTTTCTTCCTTAATCGTGCTTACGTCAGAAGGAAAAGAAAGCATCCATCTTAAACCACAAAATTCTCAAGTAGGTACTGCAAGTGTAGAAATTCCATGTAATCAAGTAGAAGTATTTACATTGGCTTGTAATGTGGAATATCTGCTGCAAGCACTACAAACAATAACTTCTGAAACAATCGCGATAAAAATGATTAGTAATCAGAGACCTATCGTTGTAGTAGGAGCAGAGGATACAACTCACTCTAATCTGCAGTTAATTCTACCGGTTCGCGTGTAAGGGGGCATCCAAATGAGTATGAATCACAGTGACTTCTTTGACTTTTTACAGTCAAAAGAAGTCCTTCCTAATAATCATGAACTTCGTCAGTCCTTTGAATCAATTATAAATGGATTTATTGCGAATGAAATGCCTGATTTAGAAGACATACCATTAGAACATATAGATGAATTTGAAAAGCAATTTGAGCAGCTACGACATTATGTCACGTTTTATAGTGGTAATTCATTTCGTATAAATGGTCCAGATTGTGAATTAAAAGAAATGCTACATTTACATCTTTTCACCGAACAACTAGAAGATGTAGAAAAGCAGGGGCTAGAAGATGAAATATTTATTTAATTAAGGAAATGAGATGAAAGTATACATTCGGATACTACGCATACAAAAATTAATTCGTAAATATAACATCCCATTCTTAATCAATATCAATGATTTTCACAGGGACAAGTTGCATATCACAAGTGAACTATTATTCGAGTCGCTTGCGCGTTTTAACGAGCAAACACGTATATTTTGTCACTTTGCCTTTGGAACTGAAGAAGACCTGTTAGATGGCGCGCTATTTAGCTCAGAAGACATGTATTCGAATTTTGCTTCGGATATTAGTTCTATGGTTGCGGAAGGATATTACTTCGATACAGCTGGTTACTATTTATGTATAGGATCGGAACATATAACACAATCCGATTTTCAATTCGTGTTACATGAATTTTCGTTTAACACCTATCAAAGCGAAGCGTATCCCATTCATATTTTGATTGAATTTCTAGAGGATGGTTATGAACAGTACTCATTTGATGAATGGGTACTTTCTTATTATGAAATTATAATCCGTCAGCTGCTTCAGAACCACAGCGCGTTATTACCAATAAGTTCGCTGCCATGACTGTTGCTCAATTCGTCAACGAACTCTTTGATGAAGGTACCGTATCGAATCACTATATCATTTTCCAAGCTCAAAAGGCTTTTATGAAAGCTGCACCAATTGAGGAGTAATGATATAGGAGGGGACAAGATGAGAGTGTATCAATTAGATTCCACTCAATTACAACACAGTTTAACACCAACAAACATGTGTAATGGTGTTCTACAATACTACCAATATAAGCAGTATACCGTTGTATCTTTACTTGATTTATCAAAGCAAGATTCCGAAATGATACCATTGCTTCTGGCTTGTTTAGCAGAGGCTTTGATTCATTTCAATCCGGATTCTTTTTTAGCGAAGGATGAATCTAGCATCTTATATTGGTGTAGAAAGAACTTTAAAGGATTTCATAGTATCTCTGACCATGGATTTTTACAAGATTTCAAGCAGATATACGAATGTTATCAAGCATTGCAGAACGTTGGGAAACAAGAGAAAAATATAAAAATAAATATGTAATAGCAAGGAGAAGAGAAACGCATGTATAATATACTTAAACGTCTATTTAATTACATTATCCGAGGGGTGATTCGGATTAACGAAGAGGTACAAAGGGAATTGGATCTATTGGTGCAAAAGATTCGTGAAACTGTGTCTTCTGTCCAAAAAATCATCCTTTTTGGCTCTCATGCATATGGCACACCAAATGAAGATAGTGATTTTGATCTCTGTATTGTTGTGGAAGGTGTAGGAGAAAGAAAAAGGGAAGTCATTAATTGTATCAATTGGGGTATTTACGATGTTATGGAAACACCAGTTGATATTTTAGTGTATGGGCCAGAAGAGTTTCTAGAACGTGCTAACCGTATCGTAACTATGGAACATAAGATTGCACTAGAAGGGAAGGTCCTATATGAGAAATACTGAGGATCTAAAAGAGTGGGTATTCATCGCAAAATCTGATTTAGATTCTGCTAGTTACTTATCTCATATGAAACCTTTCCCCACTGCAATTATTTGTTATCATAGCCAACAATGTGTGGAGAAACTTCTAAAAGGATTTCTTGCATTAAATGGTAGAACAGTCCCAAAAACTCATAACCTTTTAATGCTGCACAAATCTTGTTGTAGATTAGATGAGGAGTTCTCATTGATTTTAGAGCAATGCGTGCAGCTGAATGGTTATGCTACAGATATTCGTTATCCGTATTTTGAAGCACTTACTGTTCAAGATGGATTAATCGCCATACAACATGCTCAAAAAGTAATGAGTTTTTATATGGAAAAGTTAAACAAGTTGAATATACATGAAATCACAGTCGATTAAAAATAAAGGATATACATAAAAGAGAGTGCCTATTAAATAGGGACTCTCTTTTTCTATCTAAAAAAAGAGGAATAATTCATAGTAGAATGAAATGCTACTATAAATCTAACAATATAATGACGGACATTTATACACAAATTAAAGAGTAAATGAAAAAGACCTATTTATCACATGCGTGTTATTTTATAGGGTACAGTGGTGACAAAGATAATTCTGCCATGTTGATTGAGATTGTTATAGGATGCGATTGCCTAGCTATCGTTAGAAGAGCTATATGTATGATTAGAAAGATTAGTTCATAACTCTATAAAGTTATTATAAAGGAAGATCGATGCTTATTTAATCTCATATACTATATTAAAGTATGGCTATCTAATAATAATACTACCTCAATATTTTATGCTAGTGGTTGGAGATTATATGTTGTAAACTATTTTATTAGGAAGCCTTTTCCCTTGAATTTTGTGTAGAAACTCAATTCTATGAAAAGGGATTCCTTTTCTATTTACATTGCATACATCTTAAAGCTTTAATTCGGGTTTGATTTTCTTTAAGGTGTAAGTAGTACGAATAAAATTGTGCTGCATGATATAAGTTAATACTTAACTTAAAAAATATGAGGTATGTACTCTTATCAATGCAAAATTTGCATAAGGAGAAAGCTTAATGAATAAGAAGTGTCAAGTATTTACCCCGCTTAACATAGTAAACGATATATTAAATGGCGTAGGCTATGTTTCAAATTTATATGGAAAAAAGGTTATTGAAAATGCCTGTGGAGATGGGAATATTTTAATAGAGATTGTTAGAAGGTATATTGAAGACAGTTTAAATAGGGGTATCTCTTTGGAAAAAATAAAAAAAGGATTAGAATTAGATATATATGGGTGCGAAATAGATTCAGTACATTATGAGAACTGCATAAAAAATTTAAATTCTATAGCAGCAGAGTATAATTTAGATAATATATCCTGGAATATTCTTAATAAGGATATTTTAAAAGTAAGTTTAGATATCAAGTTTGATTTTGTAATTGGTAATCCACCATATATTAATTATAGAGATTTGGACAAAGAGACTAGAACGTTTGTAAGAGAAAATTTCCAATCTTGTAAAAAAGGGAAATTTGATTACTGTTATGCATTTATTGAAGACAGTTTAAATAGTTTAAATGATACGGGTAAAATTGCATATCTCATTCCAAATAGTATATTTAAAAATGTATTTGCCCAAGAAATTAGAGAGATAATGCTACCGTATCTATCGGAAATTCATGATTATACCGTGCAAAAAATATTTGAAAATGCACTAATATCATCGGCAATACTAATTTTAGATAAGGGTAAAATAGTTAACGAAATCACTTACCTTGATATTAAAAATAAAAAACAGCATAAGGTAAACAAAATAAATTTAAAAATGAAATGGGTATTTTCTATCCAAGAGGAAAACACTTCAATAGAAAAATGTAAATTCAGTGATTTTTTTACTGCTTCAAGTAGCGTTGCAACATTATTGAATAGAGCGTTTGTTGTAGGGAATTTCACAGAAGAGGAAGAGTATATTAATGTAGACAGTTTCAGAATAGAAAAAGCTCTATTACGAGAAACAGCAAGTCCACGTGCATTAAATTATAATAAAAAAGAATTAATAATTTTTCCTTATACGTATGTAGACGGTAAATTAAATAAGTATTCACCTGAAGAGTTTAAAAAAACTTTTCCAGAAGGATATAAGTACTTGAAAAACTTTAAAGGGAATTTAGAAAAAAGAAAGTCAGATAGAAGTGTAAACTGGTATGAGTATGGAAGGACACAGGCACTTGCGCATTTAGATCAAGAAAAGCTTTTAACATCTATTGTTGTAACAAAGACGGTGAAAGTTTATGAATTAAAAAAAGAATGTATCCCATATTCCGGTATTTATATCATATCCAAAGGAGATATAAAATTAGATACAGCTAAGAAAATATTAGAAAGTGAATCTTTTTATCAATATGTAAAATCAATTGGCATTAATGCTAGTGGAAGTTCCGTGAGAATAACTGCTAGGGATATAAATAACTTTGAATTTCCAAAACAGGAGGTATTATGAGAATGGAAAAAATGAAGTATAGAATCTCATCACGTGCAACGATACTATTAGGGCGTGAAAGTGTTTCAAAAGTTGATGGAGCAATTATTGAATTAGTCAAGAATACGTATGATGCAGATGCAACGCTATGCTTTATTTGTTTTGATATGGAAAATGATTGTATTTATATTCTAGACAATGGTGTCGGTATGACAAAGGATATTATAGAAAATTGTTGGATGATGATTGGGACTGATAATAAAAGGGAAAATTACAAGTCTGTTAAAAACAGAATAAAATCGGGTGAAAAAGGAATAGGTAGATTTGCATTAGACCGGCTAGGAAGTCGCTGTGACATGTATACTAAAAATAGGGAAGAAAAATTAATTTTATGGAGAAATGATTGGACAAAATTTGAGGAACCTGGAAAAACAATTGATGAAATTGAAGCGGATTTCGAATATTTAGACGATTATTTCGAAAAAGTTATTCCTTATGATATTTTAAAAAATATTGAGAATATAAAAGAAACAAATTCTGATTTAAATATTAATCTTAATACAGGTACACTTTTGAAAATAAGTAATTTACGTGACATGTGGACTGCAAAAGACATTAATAATATATTTAATTCTTTAGGATTTCTAATTCCTCCAACCGAGCAAAAAGAATATATAATTTGCGCACAAAAATCTCTTTCAGACCCGTATTTTATAGTAGAAAATGAGGCATCGGAAGAATATGATTATAGATTATTTGCAGAATTTGATGGAGAAGTATTTAAAATTACTCTAAATAGAAATGAATTTGATTTAGATCAAATTCCTAAAAACCTTTTTAAGTTGGAGGAATTCCAAAAAGCTCCGTATAGATACGAAGACTTTGAGAATAAGAGTGTATATTATGAGTATACAATAGCAGAGCTTATGCGTAATAACGAAAAAGATTATTTGAATGCTATAAAAAAAATAGGGCCATTTAAATTTGACTATACTTTTATGAAATTAACAATGAGTGACGAAGATAAAAGGAAATTTTTCTATAAACAAATTAGTAAAAAAAGGCGAATTTGGCTTGAACAGCATAATGGTATTAAAATCTATAGAGATAATTTTTTAGTTAGGCCTTATGGCGATCCAAAATCAGAGGCATTTGATTGGTTAGGTATAGATGCTAGAAGAGCAAATAACCCAGCTGCAATATCTCATCCATCGGGGAATTGGCATGTCAGAAACCTTCAAGGACAAGGTACGTTATTTATTTCTAGAATTAATAATGACAGCATTTTAGATAAATCTAGTCGAGAAGGCATTATTGAAAATGAATATTTTAATATTTTTAAAGAGGTAATAAAAAATATTATTTCTGTTTTTGAAAAAGACAGAGCTTATATTGGACGATCAATAAAAAAGTATCAAGATATTATTAGTGAGAAAGAGATAACAAAACAAAGTGGGACGAAGATAGCGGTTCAAGTACTAAAAGAGAAGGAAAAAGAAAGAAAGAAAAAAGAGCGAGAAACCAAAGAAACTCTTGATAATAAAGGCAAAGTTGAACAAGTTAAAGAGATGGAACAAGTTGAAACTTTAGCGAAGACAGTGCAGTATTATAAAGAAGAAAGAGATGAATTGATTTCTGAAATTAAATTACTTCGAGAGTTATCAACAAATGGGCTTATAACTACTTCTATAGTACATGATTTAAAAAGTATAAATGCAATACTAGTTAGTAGAATAGATTCATTAAAATATGCATTCAGTAGTAATAATAATATATTAATTGAACGCTGTTTAGATGATTTGGAGAAAAATGACATTTTTCTCAAATCGTGGATAACAGTAATAATTAATCAAAAGAAGGATAAAAGACAACGGCGAAAAAAGAATATTTACGAAACGATTAAAAATCTTATCAGCTTATTGGAGCCCATTTTAAATCAAAAAAACATAAAAGTAAACATTCAAGATGATGGTAAAAAGGTTTTTAAAAAAATATTTATTTCTGATTTTGAAAGTATCATTTACAACCTGCTTATCAATTCTATAGAAGCTTTTGAAAAAATAAAAACAGAAGAGCGAATTATTAATATTAATATGAGAACAGATTCTAATTTTATTTTACATTATGAGGATAATGGTAGTGGCTTATCTGATGTATTTCAAAATCCTTATGAAATATTTAACTATGGAGTAACCAGTAAAAATGATATTAATGGAGAGCCTATAGGAACAGGGTTAGGAATGTATATTGTTGCATCAACACTCAGAGAATACAATGCAAAATATGAAATAACGAAATATACGTCAGGGTTTGGATTGAAACTACAATTCTCAATTTAGGAGGTTGAAGACTATGGAGAGTATATTTAGAATAGGGATAATTGATGATGATTCATCCAAAGTAACTCAAATAATGATAAAACTAATGCAAGGTTTTAATCGAGCAGCATCTGAAAAACAAGCAAAATACTCAATGTATCGATTGGAGCCTGTAGAATTAGAAATAAAAGATGAGATTGAAGAGATGGTGCAACAAGTAATAGACCAAGAACTTGATTGTGTCTTAGTAGATTATAAATTATCTTCCTATAAGAATGTGGATTATTCAGGCGTAGGTTTTGCAAAAGCGCTAGAAGAGTCATTATATGACTTTCCTACTTTTATATTAACTTCGTATGAAGATGATTTATTTTTTAACGAGATATTTAATGCGTATCAGGTATTCGATTTTAAAAGATATCTAGAAGAGGAATCAGAGAGAATTGAATTAAATTATAAAATTATTGAGCAGATATTAAAAAATACAAAACAAAAACAACAATGGGAAGAAGAAATAAAAGAACTATTACCATTAGCGGGAAAATCTCAAGAAATTGATTCTAAGCTACTGGATTTAGATGCAAAGTTGGAAAAGTCTATGAATGGCATAAATGCGTTACCCGATAAGATAAAAAGGGATTTAGATTCAAATAAATTAACTAAGCTATTAAATAAAATTGATACTATCTTAGAAAAGGAGTAAGAAAATTGGAAAGGATAAAAATAAAGCAGCCAGTAAGGACACATACAGGAGAAATTTGGCGTACAAATAAGTCGAACAAAAAGTACTTAGCTAAGGATTTTGATAATAAATGTGCTTATTGTGATGATTTAGATATTTATAGCGGTGGCTATAATGTTTATCATGTAGAGCATTTTGCTCCGAAAGAAAAATTTAAAGAACTTGAGTTTACATATGATAATTTGTTATATAGTTGTCCATATTGTAATATATCGAAATCCAATAAATGGATTGGGAGCTCACCAAAAGAAAATATTATTGGGAATAAGGGATTTATTGATCCTTGTACAGATGAATACTATAAACATCTTGAAAGAAATATGGAAGGGAAAATTATTTATAAAACTTTATTAGGAAAGTATATGTATGAAGAATTAAAACTATATCTTAAAAGGCATAAGATTTTCTATAATCTTGAAAAGATACGTATTAAAAAAAATTTATTAAAAGAAAAAATTGTTGAGAAAAAAAATAAAAATGAGGATTATGTAGAATTAGAAGAGTTTTATAAAGAATTATGCGTTGTTTTCTGTGAATATTATGATTTAATATTTGAAGAAGATTTCGAACTTATAAGCTAACACGCGTTAAAAATAGAGAACAACCTAAATAATGGGTTTCAAAAAAACTTATCAAACTTATATATAATGGTATTTCCTTGCTCCTCTTTTTTAACGAAGAGAGGATTCGAAGAAAACAAATTTTTATAAATAGAAAAAAATTCCAATTCCTTATTTTTACTTCATAATAACAAGAAAAACATCTATACCTCATAACCAATTATGAGGTATAGATGTTTTTCTATAAGGGGATTCTGCCTTTAGGCTTATACATGGAAGAAATGAACATTCAGTATGGTAGAATATGTTGGAATATGGCATAAAAATAGATAAAAAAACAAAAAATAAGTGTTAATATAGCTGCAAATTCAAGCAGTGGATGTTGGACTTGCCTGATGATGAATGGTGAGGATAAAATGCTAACCCAACTAATAAGTGAAGATAATACGGACTAGGCTTATTTACAATCATGGAAAAGCTTCTTACCGTCCATTAGAAATGATATTCGCAACCGGAACGTTATGCAGACATAGTCTGCAAACACTCCTTAGAACCGAAAACAAGTGAAATTTAGACCTGTTTTCCATACATGATTATGTTATGTTTGATTGTACAGAAAAAGGAGATTAAGTAGAAGGTAGAAGAATATTTTTAGAGTGTCTACTTTATACGCAATATGAAATGTATACGAGTTCTTATATCTGAAACAGAGATTGAGGCAGTATTGCAAGCCTGGTATGAAACAAATGGGATTCGAGTATATTGTGATGAATTAGAGCCAATACACCACGATTGTACAATAAACGAAGAAAAAACGACTTCCCTATTTCCTGTGTTTTTTTTGAAAATAGATATCTATTTAGGGAAGCAGCGGCTATTTCGTTGGATAAAAGAAAGATAGAGAATTACATAACAAAGCTTTTTCTTTTTCCCTCCTAATTATTCAAATGAGGTTACAAAACTAATCTGAAACAAATTACCCTTTGTTGTATCTAGATCTGATATAACATAAACAAGAGATGCTGAACGAATTGTACGTCAGTGGTTAGGGATGGGGATGTATCATAGAAAGAAGGAGGATCTGCATAAGCAAATTCTTATTAACCCTTTAATTCAATTCATTGAAAACGAACCACTATTTAAGGGAGATGAAAAAATAAGTACCAAACTTTTGTATACTGCAGATTTTACAAATAGACTGGCCAGGTTAATAAAATTAGAGGATCTGCTATTAGAAGAGACAAATTATATCTTTGCGAAAATACTTAAAGAATTAGTTAGCGAGACGTTTCTAATAGCATAATATATAAGTAATAGATATATTTAAAGAAAGTTTTTTTTACAATAAGAGTTTTCTTTATTTCAACAGCAAAAGGAATAGGTGATATAGATGAAAAAATGTATTATTTGCAGAAAAAATAGAGTGGAATTTTCAGATGAACATGTTATTCCAGATTCCATTAATGGCTATTATCATATTTATACAGTTTGTAAACCTTGCAATAGTAAGCTAGGTCAAAATATAGATGAGCCGCTTACTAATCATAAATTCATGGAATTTCAGCGTTATATTATGCGCATTCCAGGGAAAAAAGGTATAATGCCTCATCCTTTTGATGGAATAAATTATTTTAAAGGGGATGAAGATACAAAAGTAAAATTACAACAGGACAAGATGGGTAAAATAACACCATATATTCTTCCCGATATTCCTCGTAATAGTTTAGATAATAGTTTTTCAATTACGTTGGATAAAAAAGATGAAAAAAATATGGATAAAATAATTAATAAGATACTCCAACGAAATGGGATTCCTAAAGAGAACGTATCTATTGTTAGGAATGAAAACAAACTAATAGATAAGCCTATTGAAGTCAATTTAAGTATAGATACAAAAAAGTTTAAAATGGGATTATTGAAAATTGGATATGAATTTGCTACTGAAAACATTAAACATTATTTTTTAAAAGATGTAAAAGCAAGAACTATATCAAACCTTCTTTATAAAGCAGATTTTGATGGACTAGATAATCATAATCTATTTATTGGAAATGGATTACAAAAAGAAGTCATGATACCTTTTGAAAGTTTAATAAATCCTAAAGAAGATTTCCATTACTTAATTCTAACTAGTGTTAAAGATCTAGGATTGGTCTGTTTCATAAATCTGTTTAGCACTTTCTTTATTGGAATCCATCTTTCAAATAAAGAATATGATATACCCAATTCTATGATTATTGGTATTAATGATACTCACGAAAAGAAATTTAAGATAGTATGTCCGCTTGAAATTGTAGATACTTGTTATGTTGAAGCTCCACTTAGGTTTGTTTATGAGTTTAATAACCAATTCGAAGAATTAGACTTTTATAAAGCCGAAAAGGAAGGAAATATAAATTTATATATTCTAAACGGGCATATACCACTATTCTATAAGAATGGAGAAATCGCATATACAAACTGTGCTGACAAGCTAAAACAAAGACAATTAATAAAAAATGATTTAGGCAATTTCAAAAATTATATTATAACTAATCATATTCTAGATGAAGAGTTGTATGTTAAAATTTTACCTTCCGAAAAACTCTTCAAAGTAGCGGAAATAAATATTGAACTTGAAAGAATTAAGGATCATATTTAAATATAGTAAGAAAAATAAAAACACCTCCTTTCATTTATTTGAAAAGGGGTATTTTATTTTGGATTATAAAATTAAATTCATTTTAGTTACTATAGACAAACTCTTTTCACTCCTCATTAGATAACAAGCTTCTTCGGTATTTTAATTCGTTAGGAATATTCTTATTTAGTAAGCATTTATTCTCTAAGCAATTTTACCTGCATTTAATCCCATTTAAATACTCAACAGTGTCATCAAGTCTATCCATTGTAGCGTATATTTTATCCCACGACCGGTGTTCACCATCTTTTTTATTTATGGTTATATTTTGTTGCTCATTTACGTCATCTCTTAATATTTCAATAATTGTGGGATCAAGACTTATTTGAAATACTTCTTTTGTCATTTTAATCTCCATTCTCTAATTTTATTTTTAGTAGTTAATTATTCTTATTTATGATGTACGATTTTGTTTCTAGATACTGATAATATCTTTTTAAAGATATCTTAGTTTTGAATCCTAGTATGCTTACTAATGCGAATAATGAAAGTATTTCGCATTTGCTGTGCAGAAATACGCCTATCTAATTCTGTTCGTTTCACTTCAAGTCGAATCATCTTTTGTATAGCAACCTCAGACAAAGCCTTTGGTACATCATTTTCGTAAACCCATCGATAAGTACCTCGATTAAAATTAAATGCTATAAATAGGGGATTATTTGTGTATTGTCGAGGTCTTACGGGTTCTGGGATAGTCGAATAATATCTGTAAAGCTGCTGTGTATCTTCAGCTGTTAAGAAGACAGATCTAGTAACTCCGTTTTTACCTGGAACAATTAAAATGTTCCAGGCAAACTGTATATGGCTCATATTAAGCGATACAAGCTCTCGTAAAGACAAACCGTAGTTTACTATTAAATTAATTATACAAGCGTTTCTATCCATGATTAGAGGCCGATATTTAGCTTGTCTTTTTGTTAACCTATTTGTTGATAGAACAATTTGTTTTAAAAGTGTTTCTTCCAATTCGGTAATAAAATCATTGTCATTTAGTGACTGATCCGGAATTAAAGAGAGATGAATATCATCTAATGGACTAACTATGCCTAAAAACATGTGTAACCTCTTTAAAACTACCCATATCCTGTGCCTTGTTTTAAGAGAATATTCTCGTTTGTTTTCTAACACTGAGAAATAAGCTTGATAATCATCTGAGGATTTTTCATTCCATGATTTTATATGTAAAAGCAACTCATTTTGATTCAACCATCTATAAAAATCTTTTATGTCGTATGCATAACGTTGGATCGTAGACTGTTTAGACCTTTTTCTGTTAAATAAGCAGAAAATGCTTCTAATGTTTCTTCTAAACTTATTTTCTCTTGCATTATAATCACCTAATTTCTTTGGATATATTATAACAGAAAATAAGTGAAAGACCTGCTACTGTAACTTAAAAAAAGTCAAGGTATTTCTAAAAAAGACGCTCGAAATGGGGGATACAGGTAAATAAAGCTTTGCAATGTATTAATTAGAGTTTGTATTGTTTAAGTTTTGTTTGTATATAGTAAATTGTTCTTTCGTGTATTTATCATGTTTAACTTTGTATGTCGCTAAGTCTTCTAATGCCTCATAAAATTTAATCATTTCCCTCTGAATAAAAGGGTGATTAAATTTTTCGAAACGCCCTAAACTCTCGTATTGTTTTGCAATATGTTGAAAATCAGCAAGCGCTTTCTGCATTAAAACAATTTTCACTAACGTTTCTTTTGTTTCCTCAGGAAGAATGTCTTTTAAACTTATAATTAGATTGATCGATTTGTCAGTTTGGCCAATGACATATTGAATAGCGTCGCTCCAACAATTAAAGCTTTCTCTTTGTAAATTAATCAATTTACCATCACTAATATCATTTTTTGAATTATTTACTGCACCAGGGAATACAGGCAAGTTTTCGATTTGTTTTGGAACTGTAACACTAAAGTTCTTATCTGAATTTTGGTATGCAGTTACATTAGAATGATGGGCTAATTGATAGCTGAATTTATTACATACTTCCCATAAATCACTTAATTCTTGGTACATAACAGGGTTTATTTGTTTTTGGAATTTTAAGTTTGGAAGAATAGTGTATACGGCATAAAAAAGATATGCCGCTATATAGGAAAGAGTAAATGCTTGTAATAACATTCCCAAGTTATATAGAAATTCATATTTAGCTGGGAATGCCAAAAGAATTTGATGCATAAGTACCCACAAACAACAGCCCCACAAAATATAGTTAGCTAAAGATTTTTTCATTGTACACCTCTCGTCTAGAAATTTCTTAGTATATTATAACCTTTATATGAAAATTTAAAATTGTATTTTCCTGAATACTTATAAATTTTTAATTTGAAAGGAAATACTAAAATAAAATTAATTATTTTCTCTCATTTAGCATTAACTGTGATATTAACATAATAAAATAATCATAAGTGAATTCTGATCAAATTTTTTTAAAAAGGCCTTCCTTTTGTTTTTTATCAAATAAGATTTTGTAAAAAAATTCTAATTAAATTTTATTCTAAACAAAAAACTACCGCCCTTTGCTTTTTTGATATGTTGATTATTATTTATAAAACCAAATAAATAGGGCTATCATAATACTTCAAAAAGGCACTACAAAAACTAATCCCAAAGACTCCCTTTAAAAAATCCAATCTTGTTATAGGCATTCATTTCTATATAAGTTGTATTTTTTAATACAGCCATGTTTAATCCTTCCAATATAAATTGTTTATTAAAATGAAAAAAGGACAAACCTCATCCTGATAGGGATACTTAGGTTTGCCTTTTTTTATGTGGGTAATGATATGTTTAATTACCATTATTATAACGCAATTTACAAATATTTTCAATTAGGTCAGACATCTTATTAACAAGCACACTAGTAATATTAAAATCTATTATAAATATATATCTTATATATTAAAAAGAAATAAAGATAAAACTATTATAGGTTATCAAAAATAGGGGAAAGATCTACTCCCA
Source organism: Bacillus sp. JKS001846 (assembly GCF_900176455.1). Lineage (NCBI taxonomy): Bacteria > Bacillati > Bacillota > Bacilli > Caryophanales > Bacillaceae > Bacillus > Bacillus sp. JKS001846. Next base: position 450,708 of record NZ_FWYG01000002.1, on the reverse strand, counting down.
CAAGGGAAAATTTAATATTAGGACGTAAAAAATCATAAATAGTAGAAAATGTATCCGTAGATTTAAGGATTATTAGACTTTCAATTCTACAAAAAAGCAGAAAGGAAATACTATATTTCTACATGAAATCGGAAAGAATTTGATACCAATCACATTATATTTATTCAATCTTGTAAATAGAAGTTATTTTCTTTATTTTGGTAAATGCGTTGGTATTAATCCTCTAATTATCCACATTTTATTCAGATTAAGCTGCTATTTGTTAACATTACTCAGTATTTACACATAACTCACATTATTATTGATGATTTTTATTAGATATATTCAACGACACTAGTATTCTCAAGGATATTGGGAAAATATTATTCACATTTGATTATATTTGTCCTCATATCCACTGTTTTTATAATTTTCTTTCTGATTTTTTGTAGGTATTATGGGATAGGTTTTACTACATAAGAAGAATACTCCCTAGCGTTGTGTGGAGAATTATGTATAGGTAGAAGAGAATTTGTATAGAAGTGCATAAAAAAAGACTTCATTTTACATGAAGTCCTTCTGATTTGGTATTTATGAATAAAGTAGTAGAAAAGGATTGTTAATGAAACAAAAACGAATAGCCCTCTATTTTCGATTTTTTCAAAAATAGAGAGCTCGTTGCTATTATTTTATTTCCATTGCGGTTAGCACCTGACCTGGAGTTGTTATTGTTATACCAGCACGTACTAAATGTTCGAAGGTACGCATAAACTCTAGTAAATTAAACTGCTTTGGTAGCTCAATCACACGAAGTTTTTCTTGTGGCAGCTTATCAATAGCCTCGATAAACCATTCGCGCACATCACTTGGAATCGTGCGTTCTTTATGACCACGAACTTTTAGCTTTTCACGCATTTCAATTTCTAAAGCGATATATGCATGGAGATTCACACCTTGATCGTATGCATATTTTCTAAATAACGTTTCTTCCTGGTATTTTAGATAATTACGGTGATAAGACTCTTCCGTCACTGGTACAGCAAACTTCTGCTTCAGTAGTGCATGCACATTTTTAAACATCTTCTTAATGTTATGAAGAGAGTACATAGAGTAATGTAGACCAAAATTAAAGACAGCTTGCTCACGGTCACTATTTCTCTCTTTTGGTATATGTTGCGCAATAAGAGGGTAGATACCTTCTTTCGCTGCAGCATCAAGGATTTGATATTGAGATGTTTGATGTAATAGTTTTTTCAATGTATATACAATTTTTGTTGGATATCCTTCTTTTCTATCAATCATGTCACGAAGTCCGCGAATTACACTACGGATTTGACGATGACACGTATGCTTTAATACATGAATGAATTTATTCATGTCTGCAGACAGTTCACCGATATTCATCTCTTGTAGAACTGCTTCGATAAATTTCGCCTTACGAGCATAGGTAGTTTTTGGTGTAAATGGATCCCTATGTTGTTCTTCTCCAGCTTCTTTCGAACATAAGAAGTCTGAATGGATAGACAGATATAATGTCGTATATCGTTTTGTATGCTTTACCCCTTTTTGCATTTTGCAAATTTTGAACAGGGGATTCCCCGTACATGGTAATGCAGTAGTTAATTCTTCGATAACTGCACGGATCTGATGTGGATATTTTTTATGTAAGAAACGATACATCCCGCCAAAGTGAGTTTTGTTTCCTCTTTCGTCCTGCTTGTCCAAAGAACGCTTTAATGTTGTTTCCGTATGTTGTTGCATCGCAATGTCTAAGAATAGTTTCTTAGCTGCTACAGAGAGTTTAAAGAAAGCCTTTGTAAATACAACAGGACTAATATATACGTATGGATTTGCTTTTTCTGTTTCCTCATTTATAAAATGAGTGAGTTTAATTGTATAACGGCCATCTAGTCCGTTTTCAATGGAGATAATGTTATGTAAGTTTAATTTCTTTAATGCAATATAGAATTGAGAGTGTTGGATATAAGCAAATTCTTCTTTGTATTGCTTGTAATCTTCCCACATCATATGTATTGTTACATTTGGAATGACACCATTAGTAAAGCATTTCTTATGTAGATATAAGAAAACTTCGAGATCAGCATTCGTAATACCGTATAATTTATGTTTTCTTCCGGTTTTTTCTGCAAGTGCAGACATTGCGCGACGTGAAAAAGATGGCTTGGCTTTTTCGACAAAGCCTTCTACGTCAGCAATACGTTCTTCGTATGTCATGTGCTGCAGAATATCTTCTAAATATGTATCTTTATAGCTGTAGTACTTCTCTTCAAATGCTTCCACAAGTTTTTGCCAAGACTTTAGTGTTACTAAAACTGCGTTTGTTGTTTCACCATTTAAGCTACGTTGATTACGTATCACAAATGATTTCCCCATCTTTTTCACCTCCGTTCTACAAATTCAGAAATATATGTCAAAATACTATAAAATATACCAATTTTGATTATAGCAAAATGAAAAATGCTGAAACGTGCTCCTTTAAGAAGAAAAATAGCAACTTGCAACAGCTTATGAAGCTAGTCGTATCAAGGGTTAAGAGAATTTTTTATTTTTTTTTTGTGTTAAGGATACCGCAAACATGTTGCAAGTTTGATGATATGTATATGAATGAGCAGAAAAACACCTAAGCCCTTGATATATATAGGATTAGAGTAGAAATGGCAGGGGAGTTAGGGAAAGGATACCGCAAACGTGTTGCAAGTTGGTGAGGATAATTATTTAAAATAAATTACAATGATTATCCTTGATATAAAAGGATTTGTTGGTATTTATAGATTGAAAATAGGGGGAAGATACCGCAAACAGTGTTGCATCTTGGGTGAAAAATAAGGGAAAGAATACCGCAAACGTGTTGCAAGTTGAATGATACATAAAGAATTAAATAAAAAACCTTTAAAAGCTTGATATATATGGGGTTGGAGTGAAAAGTGGTAAGGAGTTAGGGAAAGGATACCGCAAACATGTTGCATTTTATGTATGTAACTTACTCAAAATATAAGAAAAGTGGCTTAAAAATTTTAAAATTACTAGGTTGAGAAATAAAATATACTGTTGCAAGTTGAATGAAATAGGGAAAGGATACCGCAAACGCGTTGCAAGTTGAATGAAATAGGTAAAAGAAAGAGCAACCTGTTGCAAGTTGAGGATGTAAGGAAAGCAAAGCGCAAAAGAAATGCAAGTAAAGAAGAATAGGTAAAAGAAAGAGCAACCTGTTGCAAGTTAAGGATGTAAGGAAAGTAAAGCGCAAAAGGAATGCAAGTAAAGAAGAATAGGTAAAAGAAAGAGCAACCTGTTGCAAGTTAAGGATGTAAGGAAAGCAAAGCGCAAAAGAAATGCAAGTAAAGAAGAATAGGTAAAAGAAAGAGTAACCTGTTGCAAGTTGAGGATGTAAGGAAAGCAAAGCGCAAAAGAAATGCAAGTAAAGAAGAATAGGTAAAAGAAAGAGCAACCTGTTGCAAGTTAAGGATGTAAGGAAAGTAAAGCGCAAAAGGAATGCAAGTAAAGAAGAATAGGTAAAAGAAAGAGCAACCTGTTGCAAGTTAAGGATGTAAGGAAAGTAAAGCGCAAAAGGAATGCAAGTAAAGAAGAATAGGTAAAAGAAAGAGTAACCTGTTGCAAGTTGAGGATGTAAGGAAAGCAAAGCGCAAAAAGAATGTAAGTAAAGAAGAATAGGTAAAAGAAAGAACAATTTGTTGCAAGTTAAGGGGTTAAGGAAAGCAAAGCGCAAAAAGAATGCAAGTAAAGAAGAATAGGTAAAAGAAAGAGCAATCTGTTGCAAGTTAAGTGGTTAAGGAAAGAAAGACGCAAAATCTTGTAAATATCTGTTACAATAAATTAAATATAATAGTAGTAAGAAACCTTATAATGAAAACTACTTTGTTGTGATCCATGGTTTAGGGAGGAATATAAAGTGGATAACTTAATACAAATGTTTCGGGATGCATTACTAATCTCTGAGCCAATTTATAAAACGAATGAGCTAGTATGGAAGAAGTGGAATGCATACTTTAAAGATGTTGAAAACAACAATAATAAAGTATTAACCTCACCCCATGCTTCTTCATCATTTACTGCATTAGTGTCTTGGTTAGAAAAAAAGCAAGAATCCGGTATTACATTAGTACAAATTTATGCGAAAATTGATTCCTATAAGGAAGAAATATATAAAGAAATTGAAGGATTTATAGAAAAAGAATTTCAAAATGTAGCACCTTCAAGTTCAAAAATATTAGAAAATGATCAAAATATAGATAAGACAAACGTAGTAAACCATGAGGATTATTATGAGGTAAATAACTCTGCTGTTTATTATAAGCTAAGAGATGGGATTGCAAAAAATCAATTTGAAGAAGATGAGTTAAGTAAGGTTTTACAATATCCTATTGATACAAAATCTTCTAATGGTGTAGCACAGCTTTCTTCACACAAAGATGAAGATTTAAGACTTACAAATATAGAAGAAGCTGCTCGATGGAATACCCTTGTCGATGATGTAATGAGTAATATGGATGATTTAACGGCAGATTGTTTAGATGCAATTACAATACAATGGATAAACGAAGCAAAATCTCCAGACGAATTCATTGATTTTTCTTATGAGCAAGTTTTAGAGATGTGCAACATTCCAAAAACGGTAGTGAAAAATAAAGAATACTATAGAGCGGAAGATAAAATTAAAATAGCAAAGAGAATTGCGGCTTTAGCAAGTATTTTTATCTATTTAAATGATGATAATGAAGTCGTAGTATTAAATGACCGTGAAGACGATGGGGAGCGACTAGAATTAAAGCGTGAGGTTGTTAAACGATTATTTGTATTAGATTCGGTTGTATTGTGGAGACATAGTGTTACAAATGAATATATGGGCATTGAATCTTGTCGTATTAAACCAGGTAGCTTTTTAACCAATTATTTATACGGATCAAATAATACAACGGCATTATTGTCTAAAAAAGCACTTGAATACAATAGTTATAGACACAAATATCATAAAAGGTTAATTCGATACTTAACATGGCAGTGGAGAATTAGACAAATGTATTCATCATTGAAAAAGCCATATTCTATAGGAGGGGATAAGGGATTACTATCAGTAATGGATATCCCAAAAGATTGGAAGCCAAATCGTATTAGAGAACAGTTAGAAAATGTTCTAATGGATTTAGAAAATGAAAAAGTAATCTCTCATTGGGAGTATAGTGATCCGCTTGATGAACAACAGATTGGAAAACGTAACTGGTTTAAAAATTATTATGCAAACTTAGGAATAACGATTTTACCACCTGAGGAAATGCTACTATCAATGGATAGGGTAATTGAAAAGAAAAGTATAGAAGAACCTCAAGAACAATTACCTGAAGTAACAGTTGTTAAAGAGGTAAAGAAGACTGTAGAATCAGTCGAACAAATAGAGAAGAAGATCCGTGACCAAATACTGAAGGTACACAATGAAAAAAAAGTAAGCATACGTGAAATAGCAGATGAAATTAGTATTTCTCCGTCTACATTATCTAGGTTTTGTAATTATAAAACAAAACGTTTATCTAAAAAGGCATTAGAAAAGCTAACGAAATGGTGTGAAAGACAAGAAATATTAGAGAAGATGTAACATGAGCTAAAAATCTCTATTAGAAAAAACACATACAATTTGTATGTGTTTTTTTCTAATAAAGAATAGTAACTACCTACTAAATATTAAAATTGTTATTAATATTGTTTTGTGAGAATGAATTCAATTAAGATATTAATTGAAAATATTAATTGGGAGGATGTTAGAGATGGAATTAAATAATTGGGATGGAATTAGTATTGAAAAAATTACAAATGTTAATATGGAAGAAATGGAGTTGTTATTACTAGCTGATCCTTCAATAGAAGTAGTTAATGGATACCTAAAAAAGGGAGAATGCTTTGTTTTAAAAAAAGATACGGTTACTGTAGGTATTATGATTTTAATTCCTACTTGCCCTGAAACAATTGAGATTATAAATATAGCAGTTTCCGAAAAAGAGCAAGGAAAAGGATATGGGAAATATTTACTTGAATTTGCTATAGACTATGCTAAAAAAGAAGAATATAAAACTATAGAAATAGGCACGGGAAATTCTAGTTTAATGCAATTAGGCCTTTATCAAAAATGTGGTTTTAGAATAACCAGTGTGGATAAGGATTTTTTCTTACGAAATTACAATGAAGAAATATATGAAAATGGTATTCAATGTATGGATATGATTAGGTTAACGCAAAATTTATAAAAATTATTGGTACATAAAAATCGCAACACCCATTAAATATGGAGAGTTGCGATTTTTTTTTGATGTAATGCTTCATTATGATTTGTGGATAGCATTAGTGAGTATATGTATTTAAGAATTATTACAAAATCAACAAGTGTTAATATATTTATCTGTTATGTCAACAATTTGAATATATTTCAAATTGTTTTTTATAATTCAGATAGATCTTTTTCCATTAATTTTAATGAAAAGTAAAAAACATAAAATTTATCCATTTTAGTTATGGTTAAATGTTCATTTAAACAACCAACAAATAGAATTTATTGGATGATTGTATGCGCGATTTTTTCTTTATTCAAGGATGAAAATTGTACTAAATGTAGATATAACAACTATTATGTTGTTTTAATGATATAAAAATATTTGGTTTTTAAAGAAAGAATTTTCGGAATAATAAATATTATTATATATTGAGAAAGTAAAAAAATAGAAAAATATCAATTGAATCCCAAAAAATAACGTGTGAATATTATAGATATAAATTACACCTTGATATTTCACATGAGTTTTTACAAATTTAGATGTTTATTAAATTAGGAGGATTGATAGTGCTAAAAATGTAGGTTGTTGCTAATTCAGTATTTTATATGCATCCATGGGATTTTAGAACGCACAGTTATTATTTGCTAGTATGCATTTTAATATCAAATCTTTTGGGGAAGTGATAAGTAATGGTCACAGTATTAAATAATGAAACTAAAAGTTTATTAGTTGAAAAAATTGCAAATAAAAATGCGTGTATTGGATATGTAGGCCTAGGTTATGTTGGACTACCATCGGCTCTTAAATGTTTAGAAGTAGGCTATGCGGTAAGAGGTTTTGATAAAAATTCAGCAAAAATAAGAAAACTAGAACGTGGAATAAGTTATATCAGTGATATTCAAGATACTGAAATCCAAGATGCTTTACATACAAATAGATTTTTTGTTAGTACAGAAATGAATGATATAAACGAATGTGATGTTGTAGTTATATGTGTTCCTACACCATTAGAAAGAACTAGTAAACAACCAGATTTAACATATATTCATTCAGCAGTTGATGAAATAGTTAAATACATTAAAAAAGGTACATTAATTGTCTTAGAAAGTACTACTTATCCAGGTACTACAAGAGAAGAAGTTTTCTACAAATTAGAACAGAAAACTAATTTTAAAATTGGTGTAGATATATTTGTAGCATACTCTCCAGAGCGAATCGATCCTGCAAATCAATCGTTTTCAATTCAAGATATTATAAAAATCGTAGGTGGAGTTACATCTAATTGTACCGATTGTGCAGCAGCTTTCTATAGTAACTTAATTAAGGATATTCATAAGGTAAGCAGTCCAGAAGTAGCAGAGACAGCTAAGTTATTAGAAAATACGTATCGTTTTATAAATATCGCTTTTATTAATGAAATGACACAAATTTGTAATGAGTTAAACATAAATATCTGGGAAGTAATTGATGCCTCAGGAACTAAGCCATTTGGATTTCAAAAATTCTATCCTGGCCCTGGCGTAGGAGGACACTGTATTCCGATTGATCCTATTTATTTTAAGTGGATTGCAAATAATAAGGATTTAGCAACAAAAATGATTGATGTGGCAAGAGAAATTAATGAAAACATGCCTAAGTACGTTCTTAATAGAGCACTACAGTTACTAGATGATAAAGATGGTAAGGATATTCTTATCGTTGGTGTTGCATATAAAAAGAATGTTAATGATGCTAGGGAATCGCCAGCTTTGGATATTATGAATGATTTAATGATAGAGGACTATAACGTGGATTATTACGATCCGTTTATAGAGGAACTCATTGTGGGCGATAACACATTGAAAAAATCTATAGATTTAAACCTAAGTCAATTAGACAAATACACTTTAATTATTGTTCATACGGATCATGATTGCATTAATTTTAAATTGCTTAATGAGGTAAATTGTTTAATTTTAGACACAAGAAACATATTTAAAGATGAATCAGTATATAAAAAAAATATTATAAGTTTGTAGGTGATTACATGGTAGAGTTTATTCCTTTTTATCGACCGGAAATCAATGATGAAGATATAGAGAGGGTAGTTTCTGCCCTTAAATCTGGATGGCTTTCAAAGGGGCCAAAAGTGATAGAGTTTGAAGAGAATTTAAAAGAATATCTGAATACTGAACATGTAGTAAGTTGTAATTCAGGGACTGCCGCATTACATTTAGCATTACTGTCTCTGGGAGTTGGATTAGAAGACGAAGTAATAGTTCCAAGTTTTACTTTTTGTTCAAGTGTAAACGTTATTATGCATGTAGGTGCAAAACCTGTATTTGTAGACATAGATGAAGAGAATTTATGCCTTGATCTTCAAGATGTTAAAAGAAAAATCACTAAAAAAACGAAAGCAATTATTGCAGTTCACTTTGCTGGATACCCGGCTAAATTAAAAGAACTTCAAAAATTATGTAAAGAATACGGACTGTTTTTGATAGAGGATGCAGCGCATGCATTAGGGACAAAATATGATAATACTTTAATTGGTACACATGGAGATGTTATTTGTTTCAGTTTTTATGCCACAAAAAATATAACAACAGGTGAAGGTGGAGCGTTAGTCACTAAAAATGAATCGATTGCTGAAAAAGCTAGATTATATGGTTGGCATGGTATCACCAAAAATGCATGGAATCGTTATGGTGAAGAAGGAAGCTGGCGTTATGATGTTCTATTACCTGGGTTTAAATATAACATGATGGATCTACAAGCTAGCTTGGGTATTAGTCAGTTAAAAAGAGCTGATGAAATGATTGAAAAACGGAAGAGAATAGCTGAAAGGTACCAAGAGGAATTAAAAGAGGTTCAAGAATATATAACGTTACCTAATTATACTAACGATCCAAGTGTAAAACACGCATGGCATTTATTTGTTATAAAAATTAATTCTAATTCTCCTGTTAGTAGAGATCAGGTAATTCAAGAAATGAAAAAGAGAAATATTGGGCTGAGTGTTCACTTTATTCCTGTTCATATGCATCCGTATTATGAAGAGAGATTTAACGTATATTTACCTAAAACGGAAGAGATATTTAATCAAATTATTTCATTACCACTGTATAGTGCTCTTACAGACAATGAAGTTGAACATATTATAACGTCTTTAAAAAGTCTATATCAATTAAAAATAGGGAGGTAAATATTTATGAAAATTGGGGTTATTGGTGGCAGCGGATTTATTGGTAAGCATGTTACAAAGGAGTTACTAGCAAGGGGGTATGAAGTAGTTATATTTGATAAATTTAAACCGAGTATTGATGTTCCTTTTAAGGAAATTGATATTTTAGATATTGCAACATTAAGAGAAAATCTTATTGATGTCGATGGGTTAATCCATTTAGCTGCATTAGTGGGTGTTGATAATTGCCGTTTAAATGAAGAAGATGTAGTGAGGGTGAACTTTGAAGGTACGAAAAATATTGTACAGGTTTGTAGCGAAAATGGTATAGAGAAATTATTGTTTTCTTCCAGTTCAGAGGTATATGGGGATGGCGTGAGTGTTCCGTTTAAAGAAAATGATATTAAAATGCCAAAATCAGCTTATGGAAAAGCTAAATTAATGTCCGAAGATTATTTGAAAGAATATGCTAGTGATAGTTTGAAAATCAGAGTGGTACGTTATTTTAATGTATACGGTTCACAACAAAATGATAACTTTGTAATTTCTAAGTTTTTAAAACAAGCTCATAGTGGTGAAGATATTACTATTTATGGAGATGGACAGCAAATTAGATGTTTTAGTTATATAAGTGATATTGTTAACGGAACTATACTAGCCTTTGAATATGAAGGAGAGAACTTTGCAGATTTTAATGTTGGCAATAACAAACCTATATCTATGGAAGAACTAGCAATAAAAATTAATGAATTAATGGGCAATAAAAGTAAAATTAAATTTCTTGATTTAGGTGAAGAGGGAGTCAGAAATTCTAGCATTGAAATCTTTAGAAGAATACCTTCAATAGAGAAAGCTAAATTATTTTTAAACTATCAACCAATTATTTCATTAGATAAAGGATTAGAGATAATAATAGGGGAGAAATATGGAAACACAGTATCTATATCCTAAGAATCCAAAGAAAATTAAGTATCCCATATATTCTTCTCTTTGGAGTTTATCTGATCATGTATTTTTTTTGAAAAGTGTATATAGACCTAATGATTCTAACCTTAAAAAAAGTCTTCAAGCTCTTTATCCGAATACAGAAATTATATTAACTAATAGCGGTACATCTGCATTAGTGGCGGGTTTAAAGTACCTAAAAGTAGCAAAGGGAGATGAAGTAATTCTATCAAACTTTAATTGTCCTAATGTGATAGAAGCAATATTAACGGTGGGCGCAAAACCTGTATTAATTGATTTAAACACTAATCATTCAATTTCTCTTAATAAAATAAAAAAACATTTGAATGCTAATACAAAGGCAATTATTCTTACGCACTTGTATGGATGTCATGACGATTTAGAAATTATTGACTGGGCTAGAGAAAATAATATATATATCATCGATGATGCTGCACAAGCAATGTTTTCTTATCAAAATGGAAAGCCAGTTGGTAGTTTAGGCGACATTGGTATTTTAAGTTTTGGGGGAACGAAACCAATCCCAAGTATAGGGGAGGAGCGTTACTTCTTAATCGTACAATAAGTGAATTGTGTGACATGGATGAAGAAAAGAAGGAAGAAGTGATTTTAGATTATAAGAATCATTTAAAAACACAATTAGGTATAAGAATAAAAAAGAGTAGAGTACTGAGTTTATTTACTAATTATTGGAGGAAATTAGAGATTCTGCCCTCTTATAATAATAGTAAGTTAGATTCTTTACCGGAGAAAACAGAAGTTATAAATCCAAAAAGAATGTCTATAGTACGTTCATTGTTAATTGATAAACACCTACAGAAAACAAAGAAGATTTTAGAAATGAATATATGTAACGCTAGTCTGTGTTATACAATGCTGCAGGAAATTGAAGAAAAGTATGGCGTTAAGATTATATTTTCAGCTCAGAACGTTTATTTGAACTATTTTACCATTATATTCAAAGAACCATCTGATAGGTATGAGTGTTCTGTACATTTAGCGGAAAAAGGTATACAAACTTGTTGGAACTATTTACCTCTGAGTGAAATCCCTATTTTTTCGAAGTACGCAACTGAGTCAGAAAATATAGATTTCTTATGGCCAAGGGTATTATCAATACCTTTTAAATATCCTTTAGTAGACAAGGATCTTAAGTATATATGTAGTCAAATTCTAAAATATTTAGAGAATAAGAATTAAAAGGTGATTATATGGAAATCGAAATATGTACTGACGCCCAATATTGGGATGCCTGTATGGAAGAATACAATGGTTCTGTATTTCATAGTTACGAATGGGGAAAGTTAATGGAATTATTACCTGGTGTTCAATTTTTCCCAGTACGAATAGAAACACGAGATACAGTAGTTTTAACTCCTATGTATGTACAGGATGGTAGGCTTTTGGGAAGTTTAATTGGTTATGGAGGTCCAATAATAATTGGCCAAGACAAAATAGATTTTTCGGTTTATGAATCCATAATAAATAAGAAGTTTGAAAATAAAATTCAAAAGCTTTTATTACCTATAACGATAAATCCTTTTCAAAGTTATAGTAAAGAAAAGTGGGATTATAAAGAAACTTATATGTTAGACCTACCAAATAGGTTTGAGGATTTATGGACATCGTGTTCTGGGAAAGCTAGGACAAGTGTTAGGTATGCACGTAAACAGAATGTTGAAGTTCGTCCTATAACTGTAGCGGAATTAGATGAGTTTTACCAATTATATCAAGAACATAATACAAGTATAGGAGCCAGTTATTCATTTAGTAGAGAGTTTTTTTATCATTTAGTTCTTAATTTACAAGAAAAAATCCTTTTCTTAGGGGCATTCTTAGAAGAAGAATTAATTAGTTCCAGCATTTTTATAATGGATAAAAAGGCTTTATATTATTGGATTAATATTAATAATACCGAAGGGAAAAATTCACAATCTTCATATTTACTACTAAATGATGCGTTTGAATTAGCAATTCATAATAAATTAAAGTATGCGGATTTAGGATATTCGCATAATAAAGGGATTGCTAGACCTAAGATATACTGGGGGGCAGCTTTGAAAAAATGTTTTTGTTTAAAAGAAAGGATTTAAACTATGATTATTAGTGGCCACCAACCAAGTTATTTACCTTGGTATGGTTTTTTTGAAAAAATTCATAAATCAGATGTGTTTGTATTTCATGATATAGCACAATTTGAAAAAAAAGGTTTTTTAAATAGAAATCGTATTAAAACTTCACAAGGAGCGTCTTGGCTAACGGTTCCAATACAAATGAAGAATTATAAAGAAATTCCATTTAATAAGTTAAAGATAGACAATACTCAAGATTGGGAACGGAAGCATTGGAAAGCGATAAGAATTAATTATTCTAATGCACCTTACTTTAATGTATATAAGGATTATTTAGAAAGTTTTTATTCGGAAAATTGGCTTAATTTAAATGATATGAACATGAATTTTATTCATTTTATTATCCGTGAATTAAACATTGATACGGAGCTATATTATGTATCAGATTTAGAAGGGATTACAGGTAAGAAAAGTGATTTTGTATTAGAGTTGTGTCAGAAGTTTAATGCCAGTACTTATTATTCTGGAAGTTTAGGGCAAGATTATTTAAACGAAAAAGACTTTGAGAATGAGAATATAGAAATTATTTATCAAAGAATAAGAGATTATTCCTACAAGCAATTATTTGGGGAATTTATACCACATTTATCTATTTTAGATATTTTACTAAATTGTGGGCCAAAGGAAACAGAAAAATTAATTAAAGGAGTCTAAAATTCTATGAATGTACTTGTATTTGCTGCTCATCCAGATGATGAAATAATTGGTGTTGGTGGAACAATAGCGAAACATGTGAAACAAGGTGATGATGTACATGTTGTAATACTTGCAGAGGGAAAATCTTCTAGAGCTAAAGAATATAAAGAGCTAGATTTAGAGGTTAAGAACTTATCGTATAAAGAAACAGAGGGGGCATGTACTACACTTGGTGTAAAAAGTTTTGCAAGACTAGATTTCCCTGATAATCGTCTTGATACATTACCCTTACTTGATGTAGTGAAAGAGATTGAAAATCACATTAAAAAAATAAATCCTACAATTATTTATACTCAATATGGTGGAGATATAAATATTGATCATACTGTTGTTTACAGAGCGGTAATGACAGCGACACGCCCTCTGCCAAATACTAATATCAAATGGGTATTTGCATATGAAACTTTATCTTCTACAGAGTGGAATTATAATGAAAAAGATAAGTTCCATCCTAATTATTTTGTAAATATTGAAGATCATTTGGAGGAGAAATTAAGTGCGATGAGACATTATGAATCTGAGTTAAGGGAATTTCCTCATCCACGCTCTATAGAAGCAATGAGACATAACGCATTTGTATGGGGTGCCAAATCAGGATACCAAGCGGCTGAGGCATTTATGTTAGTAAGGGGGACATGGTAGGTGAAGAGAATATGTTAATACCACAGGTCCCGTTCTTTGGTTTAGATAGTAAACAGATTGACTTAAAATGGGTTGAAAAAGGCTATGGATTAGAAGCAAATATTTTTGATGGGAAATCTTTATTTGATAACTCATATACAAAAAGGTTTTCTGAGGTCCTTTCTTTTGTTCAAACCCTTAATCCATCCTTGTTAACGCTGCATTTTCCTACTGATAATGCAGACTATCTCAATGATGAATTTATTAAAAAGCAACTATATGAATTTATTGACCTTGCTATAAAGTATAATGCATCAGGTATAACAGTGCATGCTAATCAATTCATGAATGTCGCGGAATTTCAAAACTATAATCTTCTTGATAATAGAAAAAGGATTATAGAGTTCTTTAACATGCTAGATGAAGAAATAAAAGGAACTGATATATGGATTGGTGTTGAAAACCTACCCATTATTGGAAACTTGGGTGATGATTTTGATCCTATATTTATATATCCCGAAGATTTTACTGATTTGGTTAATTTGGAGTTATCTAACGTTGGAATAACATGGGATATATGTCATTGGTCTATAACCTATCTTACACGTTTAGGTATTTCTAAATTATTAAGGCAAGAAGAAATTGAATATAAGGATTTTCATAAGTATTTAAGCTTAATGGATCATATTAAACATTTTCATTTTAGTTCTTTTAAGCATTTAACGATTCCTTATAGTGAGGTACGTTGCTATGAGGGAGAGAATCCGGCTAATGGATCTATTAATGAAAGTTTATTACATGAAACTTTATTAAAAGTGAAGAACAATACTTTGGATAAAAACATAGGAATTGTATTTGAGGTTCAGGAAACTGATTATACGAATAGAAAGAGGTCATGGGAGACTCTTAATTGGTTTCATAAAAATATTACTGGTATGCAAACAAAAATGAATTATTTGGAGATATAAAAGGCACTATCGGTCTATTTATTTTTACATGTAACTTGAGTTAGAGATTATTTTAATGAACCTTTTCTTCTAAGTAAGTGTGTTAGGAGGGAAGGTTTTACTATTAATCTTTTTTAATCATAGGGAGGACAAATGAAAAAACTAACTCTTATAAAGAAGCTTATTGTAACTTTTGGGATTTTGTTGCTTTTCCTTTTTAGTAATTTATCTGAGGATGTAATACTAGTACATGCTATGACTAAGAACGACCAAAGTTCTCTCATGTCAGATAAGGTTCGTGCTAGTCGAGCTATTGAACATACACGTTTTCTGTCTGAGAAAATTGGTCCACGTCCAAGTGGGACTAAGGAAGAACATAAAGCAGCTACATACATTGGAGATACATTAAAAAAATTAGGGTATGAAGTTGAGTATCAGGCCTTTCCTGTACCAGATCAATATATTGGGAGTATCTCTTTTAGTGTGTATGGAGAAAAAGAATGGCAAGTTGGAGCAGCATCTAATGCATCTATACCTAAAGATCCTGTCGTAGGACCGGTAGTTTCTATAGGAAAAGAGAACGATATTAAAAATTCACCTGAGCCAATTCATGGGAAAATAGTATTACTGGAACAAGCTGATACGTATGAGAAATATAATGAACAAGTTGAGTATGCAGCAGAAAAGGGAGCAAAAGCTGTATTGTTATATAGTACGATTGGGGATAGAGGCAACTATGGAGAAGCCTTTAACCCAGTTCTAAAAAAGAAACAATCAATACCTGTATTTGGGCTTGCTTATAATCAGGGAATTAGAATGAAAGATAAAATAGTGCATAATAAAAATATAGTTAGTTTAAAGGCAAAACACGAAATGAATTTGAGTTCATTAAATGTTATTGCGAAAAAAAAGCCCAAATACAAGACAGATAATGAGGATGTAGCAATAATGAGTGCTCATTATGATAGTGTTATCGGAGCACCTGGAGCAAATGACAATGCTTCTGGCGTAGGACTTTTATTAGAGTTAGCATACAATTTTAAAGATATAGAGACTAATAAAGAAATTCAATTCATAGCGTTTGGAGCAGAAGAAAATGAATCTTTAGGTGCTTACCATTATGTTAATCAGTTATCTACAACAGATAAGAAACATATTCTAGGGGTTTTTAATGCAGATATGATAGCGACAAGTTACCAACAGGCTAAGGACT
Organism: Bacillus sp. JKS001846; assembly: GCF_900176455.1. Classification (NCBI taxonomy): domain Bacteria; kingdom Bacillati; phylum Bacillota; class Bacilli; order Caryophanales; family Bacillaceae; genus Bacillus; species Bacillus sp. JKS001846. The sequence goes on along the minus strand of NZ_FWYG01000002.1, from coordinate 434,695 downwards.
TATATGCAATGACACTAGATGGCTCTCAAAATGAAGTAACAAATACTGCGGTAGCCACTAGTAAAGCATTAGGGAAATCGGTTGTATTAACTGGAAAGTTTGATTCTAGTGATCATGTACCATTTTACGAAGCTGGAATTTCCTCAGCACTATTTATTTGGATGGATGTAGAGAGTTGGAATCCCCTAATTTATCATGTTGAAAAGGTATTCCATACACCTCAAGATACCGTTTTAGAAAATATTTCTCCTCAACGTATGCAGGAGGCACTAGAAATTATAGGGACAAGTTTATATTACTTTATCAAAAGATAGGTTTTTTCGGGGGTTTCAGCATAGCCGACTAAATTTAGATTTTAATAATAATATAGTAAAACTTTTATTGGGATAAAAATATACTTTGAGCATAGGCGAGGTAACTATATGAGGAGTACATGGAAAGAATTAAGGGGGATGGACCTTAATGTCTGGATCCGCTTTATCGGGGAAGCTTTAAACGGTATTGCAATGATGATGTTAATGCCATTTTTTGCATTATATTTGAAGGACAAAGTGGATTCTCTACTTGAGGTAGGTATAATTATAGCCTTATCTCCAATTGCAGCAAGTATTGGTTCATTAATTGGAGGGCATATAGCAGATACTTATGGTCGAAAACCAACTATGGTGCTCTCTATGGCCAGTAATGGGCTACTAATGCTTGTTTTTTTGTTTATTGATGGTTTTATAGCATATGCCATTTTATCTATTGGTTTAGGACTATGTAATTCTTTCTTTGAACCAGCGGCATCTGCAATGGTTACCGATGTAACAGAACCCGAAAAAAGAACTGAGGCATATGGATTACTTAGAATGGCTCATAATATAGGAGCTGCAATAGGCCCTATAATTGGTGCAGCAGTTGTGGTTGTATCAAAAGATGTCATATTTTTGATTACTTCTGGAACCATGCTGTTTTATACAATATTAATGTTATTGTTTCTAAAGGAAACAAAACCTAAAAATATCATAATACAAGAGGAAACACATAAACAGTCAATAAGATTTACGTTAAGAGTTGTTATAAGAGATAGAATATTTCTATTTTATATAGTGACGGGAATCATTATATTTATGGGATTCTCACAATCGGAAGGTATGTTACCACTTCATTTTAGTAATGAGGATACAATGATTTTTGGAAATAGTAATCCATTTCCATATTTAATGACTTTAAATGGCTTATTGGTTGTATGTTTTCAATTTCCTATTTCAAAGTGGTTAACTCACAAATCAATTGGTAAATCAATGCTATATGGTGCCATTCTTTTTGGCGTTGGTCTTTTAGCAATAGGGTGGTTACCAAAGTGGTTTCATGTAATAGACGCAAATGATTTAGGGATCCTAAGCTCATTATTAATAGCTTATACAGTTTATACAGTAGGGGAAATGATTATGTCACCTGTTCAAATGACATTTGTTGCTAATATAGCTCCAGAACATTTGAGGGGGACTTATATGGGAGCGGCTAATTTGCAATGGATTACAGGTAATGTATTTGGACCTCTTCTAGGTGGTGTATTACTGGATCAGCTTTTAGGGCATATATTATTTACAATCTTAGGTGTGGGTTGTATTATTTCTGGATTTGTTTACTTACTATTAGATAGACTTATTGAGAATAGAAGTAAAGAAATACCTATAAAACAAACATCTTAATTTTAATATTATTAATGAGTTGAAAATTAAATTTTATGTTTTAAGAAATAGGTAAAGTGCACGTTTATTAATAGTAAACGTACACTTTACTTATTAGTATTTAAAGTTAATTCATATATAGTAATTTTTTAGGTTACAACCTAAGTATATAAAAGTAAGTTACTGCTTCTGTTAATCAATTACAACTAAACTCCTTGATTTATCAATATGATTAAGTAACATACGATACTCTTCTTCGTACATAGTTACACGTTGTAGAATGGACTGATTTTCTGCCTCTAAATTTTCTATTTGGTTTTGTAACTTTGTAAATTCATTTGTTTTTTTATAATTTTTTAGAAAGAGAATAATATCATCTAATGTCATAGATAAAGAATTTGTTTCTTTTTTTTGTTCAGAGAGAGAAATATTGTTTCCCACTTTTCGATTTTGTTTTGCTTGTTGTATTTCCTCTTGGTATTGTTTTCTCACGTATGAATTCCAACGAAATCCACAAGCCGCAGGTGTCCTATTTAGTAATTTTGCTACTTCTTTGAATGCAGCTAACTGTGTTCCACCGTTACGAATATTCTGGAGTACTGTTGATGCGAGAAGTAAATCGTTATCGTTAGTCCAGGAATCTTGTCTTGAGATTTCCACGTTTTGCCCCCTTTATATGTTTTATATTACATATATGCAATTACCTATAATGATAGAAGCCTAACATCTATTAAAATATTTAGGACTAAGTGGATGCAATTAGACATTCTTTAAAATGCGAAATTGCATAAAAAATTAGATTGACTATTTGCTAAGGGTGTAACTATAATAGTTACATTTATGGAACTAAATTAATAGGTTTGATGGTATGAAGTAGTTGTATTAATGATATATAAGCAATTATTAAAAAATGAACGGAGTTGGAAATATAAGAAGCTTATATAAAAAGAATTAAGGCCATATAAAGCATTTTATAATCATATATAAATTAAAAGAGGTGCACATTTTGAAAATTTTTAAGGGAATTATAGTTTCTTCAATTGCGTTAACAGCATTTAATGGGGTGGGTGGATTACTTCCAAGTGATAAATCAGAAGTTGCCTATGCAGCTAGTTACAATTATTCAAATAAGCAATTAAATTCTAATGTACATAAGCAAGTTACGAAACAATTAATTTTGAAATTTAAAAATGAAGTAAATTTACCATATCAGGATGGGGTAGAAAAATTCATTAAAGAAGAAAAACAAGACCCTGAATTAATTAAAATTTTAGCCGAATATCCAAATGTAACTATAAATCGACTTTTTAGTTCTTTAAATCCTAAAGAAATTAAAGATTTAGGTAGAGAAATAAACGACTCCGAACATATTTCTTCCAATTTGCTAAACTATTATATTGTAGAAAATCAAGGTGATATTGATGTACAAGCCTTACTTGCAAAGTTTGAGAAATCATCTCTTATTGAAACGGCATATCTACAGGAAGAAGAAACGCCACCTGAAGAGCGTTTACCAAATTTATCTGTTAATCCATATGATGAGCCTAGACTTACAAGACAAGGTTACCTTGAACCAGCACCATTAGGAATTAATGCACCTTATGCTTGGGGTATAAATGGTGGAGACGGAAAAGGAATAACTTTTGTAGATATGGAGTATGGTTGGTTATTAAGTCATGAAGATTTAGTGAATCAGAAGATAGAATTGATGTCTGGGCAGAATAAGAGTGAACACCATGATCATGGTACCTCAGTATTGGGAATTGTTTCTGCAGAGGATAATAACATAGGTGGAATTGGGATTGCACCAAAGGCTAAGGTAAAGGTTGTATCCCAGATTAGGGATAACGGAAATTATAATACAGCTGATGCTATTTTAAGTGCCGTTAACAATATGCAAGCTGGAGATATTCTTTTACTAGAGGCACAAGCAACTTACGATGGATATGGAGATAAGAACTATTTTCCTGTGGAAGTAAAACCAGACATATTTGATGCAATTCGTATGGGAACAAATAAGGGAATTATTATTATTGAAGCAGGTGCAAACGGTGGAAATGACTTGGATCAATTTAGAGACCGTAATGGTAAACAGGTTTTAAATCGTAATAGTCCTGATTATAAAGATTCAGGGGCAATTATGGTTGGGGCAGCTTCTGCAAGGGTTCCTCATAAACGTTCATATTTCTCTAATTACGGTAGTAGAGTGGATGTGTATGGATGGGGGAATGCAGTAGATACTACAGATGCTAAACCAAGTGAATTTATAACAAATCTATATACATCTAGTTTTGCTGGAACATCTAGTGCATCGCCTATTATTGCTGGTGCTGCTGCATCAATTCAAGGAATTGCAAAAAATAATAAGGGAAAAGTATATACACCAAGCCAGCTTAGGAATATTTTAAGCGACCCTAGTACTGGAACGAAATCTAACGATCCAATCTCTGATAAAATTGGTGTTTTACCTGACTTAAAAGCCATTTTATCTAAACTTGGTTTTTCACCAAACTTAGGGAATGATTCTTCCATTGTATTTCCTGAAGAACAAGAAATAAATAAAGGAAATCAAGGCTCTACTATTACGTTCCCGAAAGAGGATACCGATAATAGTGAAGGGAACTCTAATTTCATTTTCCCAGAATAATAAAAATACCTCCTATTTAGAATGAGGTAAAATAGTTTACTCAATAAGAACAAAGGATATGAATTCAATAGAAATATGAATTCATATCCTTTTAATTTTATGCTGTTTTTACTACCTTACAAAAACGTAATGTTAGCGTAATGGAAATGAATTTTGGTAGCAAATAGATTAGGATATAATTTTTGTGAGAAAAGATATGAGGTGAGTAATATGAAACGAATAGTGCTTATGTGTAGTGTTTTTGTTTTCTTTACAGTAATATTAACAGGTTGTAACCTAAACCGTCTTGGTACAGATACATATTATGTGCAAATTACCAAAGATGGTGAAAAATTAAAAGAGAAAAATGTAAATGGGGATACGACTTACCAATATAAATTACCTGGATTTGATAAGGATGGTAAAGAGAAAGAAATGGAGTTTACAGCGTTAAAAAACCTTCGTAAAGAAGCATTTTTACGTATATATTACTCTGAGAAAAAAGGTGTGAAATCTTGGGAAGAGGTTAAGAAAGACGAACTCCCTACAAAAGTAAAAGAAAAATTAAAGGTGGATTAATATATATAAGTCTTTGTTAGAGCAATATATCCTTAAATTATTAGAATGTATATTAAAATAGGCTAAAGTTCTTCAGAGTTATAAAAGTAAGAGGCTGACAGTTATTGTCAGTCTTTTACTTTTGCAAGAAGAAAATATAAAAGACATTTAACAGGCGAAGTGTTGGATTATAAACAATTATTTAAGATTCAAAGCTACAACATACCTATTCCTGAACTATAATAATTTTAGGCCAGAAATAAGCTTCTAGTTTTGTTTAAGTATTTGCAGTAGTTTAAAGGCTTGATGATTGGTTATGATATAATAAAATTCAAGTATACTAAGGGGGATTAATGAGATGATTTTTCAAAGCATGATAACAGCTATTATAGAAAAATTACAAGAGACGGTGAATCCCTATTGGATAATTGTGTTTGGATCAACGGCTGAGAACAGAGAACGAGAAGATAGTGATATTGATATAGCTTATTTAAGTGACACAACTTTAGGGAACTATGAACGTTTTTTATTAGCACAGGAGTTAGCTAACATTGTTCATAGAGATGTTGATTTAGTTGATTTATCCGAAGCTTCTACAGTTTTTCAAGCTCAGATTATACATACAGGAAAGACAATATTTTGTTCGGATGAAAAACGTAAGGTTATTTTTGAAATGAAAACCTTAAAAATGTATTCAAAGTTGAATGAAGAACGACAGATAGTATTTGATGATATAAAGAAAAGAGGTTCTATATATGAAGAATGAGGTTATTTTAAATAAAATTTCTACAATAGAGCGTTGTATAAAAAGAATCCAAGATGTATATGGAAATGACCCTGAAAATTTAGAGGACTTTACAAAACAAGATTCAATAATATTGAACATACAAAGAGCTTGTGAAGCGAGTATTGATTTAGCAATGCATATTGTTGCAGGGAAAAAATTAGGACTACCCCAATCTAGTCGAGAGGCCTTTGATTTATTAGTTACAGCAGGACTACTTAGCGCAGAGCTGGCAAATAAGTTAAAGGCGATGGTTGGATTTCGTAATATTGCTGTACATGATTATCAAAGTGTAAATTTAGATATTGTTCGTCAAATTATTGAAAAACATTTAACTGATTTTAAACTATTTACAAAAGAAGTTATGGGGATATTAGAATTTTAGGTAAAAGAATAGAATAATTAAGTTAAGATAAATTAAAAAAGAGATCTAATAATGGTCATCTCCCTGTCAAGTAGACAGTAATAAAAAGAGTATTATGCCACGGCCTTTTCCCGATATTCTATCGGGGAAAGGCCGTGAAGTTTTTCTTGGAATCTTTCTGTATTATAAAATTGAATATATTCTTGAATTGCTCGGTAGGCCATTTCATATGTTTTTGGGCACACTAAATACAACTTCTCTGTTTTTAAATGTGAGAAGAATGATTCGATACACGCATTATCAAAACAGTTTCCACGTCTAGAATGACTACCGACAAATCCTAATTTCTCTAACTGTTTTGCGTAGGATTTAGATGTATATTGAAACCCTTGATCTGAATGGAAAAGGGGCTTAGTAGTTAATGACTTCCCTTCTAATTGACGTAATGTAGTTAAAACCAAATCTAAATCATTTCTTGAAGATAGCTTCCAGGCAACAATTTCATTGTTGTATAAATCTAACACAGCTGACAAATAGGCAAATTGTTCTCCGATTCGTACATAAGTAATATCTGTTACGAATTTTTGATTTTGCTTTTCAGCTTGAAACTCTCGATTCAAATGATTTTTAAATACCACAGATGTTTTTCTTCCATAAAACGGACGTTTTTTTCGAATGATAGATTGAATACCCAGCTCTCTCATAAGACGACGAACACGTTTATGATTCATTACCATTCCTTCTCGAGCCAAAGCACGAGTCATACGTTTATACCCATAGTAAGGGTGCTGACGATGAATAGATAAAATATGTTCTTTATGCCACATATCCCTTTTCTGACGTAAACGCTGCACGTTATGATATTTCCGCCATTTATAGTAGCCAGCCTTAGAAACTTCCGCGATTTGAAGCAACCATCGGAGTGGATAGGCTTGGCGTAATGAATCGATAAGAGAAAATCGTTCTTTCTTTAGGACCATTCCTTCCCGTGTAGATTTGGATTGCGCTTTTTTAAATACTCAACCTGTGCCTTCAAATAAGCATTTTCTTCTTCTAGACTATTAAAATTCTTTCGATTCCAGACACCACGTTGATCATCAAAGGACTCCCCTTGTTGCGCACGTTTTACCCACTCAATAATCTGGGCATCGCTCTTCACACCGAGTTGTTCACGAATTTCTCGCAATGATTTTCTCTCTTCTAATCGAAGACGAACTGCTTCTCGCTTTAGTTCTTCTGTATATTTTTGAAATGATTGTCCTTTTCTTGCCATAAAAAAATCCCCTCCAGATAAAACAGTATTGAGTCCATCATATCAGATGGACTCTTTTTTTACTGTCTACCTATAGGGGATAATACCAATAAATAGGTCTCTTTTTTAATTTCGAAAAACATTAAATAAGACCAGTCTCCATTCCTCACCGATAAACACATTAAAATAAATAGTAACGAATCTAGTGTGAAATTTTTAAGGCGATAAATATGAAATTAAAAATCATGTTTAGTAGTCTATTAATTATTATAGTTGTTCTGGTAGGCTACAACTTTGATGTCATCAATTTAAAAAATATAAGTAGAAGTGGAAAGAATGGAGCACCAGAGGCTTCATATCTTCCATCGGATATATTTCCAGAAACAGCTGGACATATAAAGGGTGCGAGTGTTCAATATATAGCCCTATGATAACTGAGGAGCGGTTTCTTGCATAGGGGAGGAAGTTAAGGGAATTAAATGACGGTATGAAGTTTAAAATTGTGGTGGAGTAAAAGAATTATAGCTGTTAATAGAAGTAGATTGTACTTATTTTCTCGTATAAAGTGAAAAACGAAAAATTTGCAATGATAAAGAAGTGAAATGATTAAACAATATAAGCAGAAGATCCAATAATTACAGAAATATTGTACCGCTTAATATTAAATTCTATAAAGTGTTATTGTATTAAGGAGAGGAAATATAAAAACTTTAGCATTATTATTTATAGATGTGATGGCTATCATATCTTTAGTATTGTTATATAAGGGAGAGCTAAAAATTAGCTGTATTTTAATGCTTATAACAATTGCATGTTTTTGGTTATACGTACATAAACGTTTGGAGTCCTTAAATATTGCTATGAATATAGTGAAACAATCAAGATAAAAGAAAAAAGTTTTTTAAAAGGTATTACTACTTGCTTTAGCTTTATTCCAGAAATTAAGAAAGGTGATGTTAATGAAAAAATATTGGCATAAGCTATCGTTGCTTCAAAAAAATGTATTACTAACGGTATTAGTAATTCTGACCCTTGTTGGAAGTATGGGAGCGTTAAGTTTTAATATGTTTCAAAGTAGTATGATGTCTATATTTGAGAGGCAGTCTTTTGAAACAGGTGATGCGGTATTAAATCAATTAGATCTAGAAATAGTAAAAGATGTAGCAAAAGACCCCACAGCACAAAGAGTGAAGAAAGAAAAATTGACAGAGCAATTAGATAAAGCTATAAAAGATATGAAAAGTGTTGGGCAAACATATGTTACAGGAGCCAAGCTAAATGATAAAGCTGAATTACAAATAGTAGCTTTGGATACACAATTAGCAAATACTGTTTCTGTAAAACCAGGTGAATACTATGAGCAGCCTACTTATTGGATGAAAACATATGATAAAGTAATGCAAACAAAACAGGCACAAATGACAGAAGTGTATGAAGATGAATTAGGGTTCTGGGTAACAATTTTAGAGCCAGTTACAGATGAAAATAAAAATATAATTGCAATTGTTGCAGCGGATTTGGATGCTTCTATTATTCCTCTTACAAAGAAACAATTTATGATACAAGGTTTACTATTTATTATAATTTCATTAACAATCGCAATTACAATTCAAATATTTATCTCACGAAACTCTCTATCGCCTTTAAAGGATTTACAAGAAGGGTTACGTAAAGTTGGTGAAGGGGATTTAAGTATTAAATTGAATGAAAAATCTGATGATATAGGGATAACTAATACCTATTTTAATAATACTATTAAAAAGTTCAATAGTATTATAGATAAAGTAAGGCAGACTGCTGAGCAGGTTTCGACATTTTCACAGGAATTATCGGTAAGTACAAAAGAGAATAGCATAGCCTTTAAAGAAATTGCAAGTGCTATTACAGGATTAAATTTAGGAGCACATTCTCATGAATATGTAGTGCAAAAATGTTTAGGGATTGTTCAAGAAATGGAAAGTAAGATGAAAGAAATTAAAGGAGCTGCAAAACAAGTTGGCAATGCTTTGGAAGACATGGACCAGCATTCTGTAGAGGGAAAAGATTTGATTAAGCAAATCGTGAATCAAATGAAAAGAATCAAAGATACAGTTCAGGATGTATCTTCTAGTATTTATGCATTAGAAGTACGATCTAAGGAAACTCATGAAATTCTTACTGTAATTACAACCATTTCAAATCAAACAAATTCATTAGCTTTAAATGCTTCTACTGAATCCTCATGTGCTGGAGAGATGGGAGAAGAATTTTCAGGTGTTGCGGACGAGGTACGTATATTAGCGGAAAGAACCGAGGCATCTGCAAGGGATATAGCTAAATTAATTGGTGAAACCCAGGCTGAAGCAGAAAGAGCTGTAAAATCCATACAGAAGAGTTCAAAGGAAGTTGAATCAGGAATAACACTTGTTCAAAGTAGTGGTGCTTTCTTTGAAAAGATTTCAGAATCTGCACAATCTGTTACAAATCAAATTAAAGCGAATTCGAATAATTCAAGTGACATTCTAAAAGATAATCAAACAATTGTTCAGTTTGTAAATGAATTATCACACATTGTAAATACATATGTGAATAGCAGTAGTAATGTGGAGACAAGTATGAAAGAGCAAGAACTATATGTACAAGATATTGCAGAGTTAGCAAATTCTTTGAATTGGCTCTCGCAAGAGTTACAGGGGTTAATAGGGGAATTCAAAAGTAAGTAGGATAGAAGAAGGTGTAGGTATAGAGTATGACCTATACCTTTATTTATTCCCACATCAGAGATGAAAGCTTAGGTATATATGAAAAATAGCTAAACGAATAATTTTTTTGCATATTTTGTTGGAAATAGAGCATGATATTACCAAATTCAACGGAGGTGTTTAAAAAATGCAAATTCGCGAAAATAATAATTCAAACGAAATCTTAATAGCAGCTGCAGCAAGTGCAATTGAGCAAATGAAGTATGAAATTGCTCAGGAGTTTGGCGTTACACTTGGACCAGATTCAACATCACGAGCAAATGGTTCAGTAGGTGGAGAGATTACGAAACGTTTAGTTCGTATGGCGCAAGAGCAGTTATCTGGTCAATATAAAATTCACTAAAGTTAAAGGTATATCCCATTGAAGGGATATACCTTTTTAATTTGCTTTTAAAGAGGATCGTTACATTTTTTATTGTTGGTTAAGTTTAGAAACCGCAAATTTAGCTGTGAAATTCATTTTCTTCATGTAAGAAGAATTTACTCCTGCTTGAAATTGAACAGAAATATTACCGTCTTTTTGTGCTTTGAATACGCGACCATATGGTGAATTAGCATTGTATGTGCCAATTACTTGATTATCTGCATCAAAGACTGTATAAGAAATTGGGAACCCGGAATTTTGTACAAAGACTGTAAGTTCTTCCCCTTTACTAAGATTAAATGATTCTTTTTGAGAAACTTCATAGGAATTCATAGAGTAATATTTTGTAACTTCTTGAATTTCTAAATTCGTAGTTGCCGCACTCGCTTTTGGTGCCTCTACTCCTGGTAAATTCATACCTGATAGTACTGCAATTCCTAGTGCCCCTGCTAAAATAACTTTTTTCATAATGCCAGTTCCTCCTTTAATATATGTTGAGATTTGAAAAGGAAGTGAAAATACCACTTCTTGAAACCATTATAGTTACAATGAGAATGACTTTCAATATGGTTTGATATGTAATTCTGCATACATAAGGTGGCGCTATAAGATAATCTATCTGAGATTTAGAATATTCTTAGAAGAAGAGGAGGACAAATTTTTAAAACTATGAATGGAATTGTAGCTGTTTTTTTTATATACGTTGGTTTTATAAGTGAATATTTTGTTGAGTTTATTTTTGTTCGTTTACTTTAAATGAAATATTTTAATGTTGATAAAGTTTTATGAATTGGGATTATTGAACAAAAATGAGATATTGTGTGTTATGCTAAAGGAGTAACAAAGCACACCATCCTGATAATATTGTGTATATTTACCCTATGTATGTCGTTTGTATTAGAAATAAGAAGTCTCTTAAAAAGAGACTTCTTATTTTTGTATGGAGGGGGGTATTATAGATGGTTGATTATTATCAAATCTTTTTAATTACAATGACAGGTAGTGCTTTATTTTTTTACATACAACATGCTGGAAACCAACAAAAAGAAACAAATGGACATTCTTTGTTGTAGTATTTTTCTTTTTAAATTATTTATTTCTTAAATTTGTATAGGTGAATGTAGGTAGGGATACGTTTTTATAATGGATATTTTTAAAACTATAATAAGGATTCAAATAAATAATACGATGAATAATTCCTAAGATGAAAATTGTATTAGCTAGTGAGAAAGAGGCATGTTATTAAATATTAGGGGTATGAGAAGGTAAGGAATCTAGGGAAAGGTAAAAAAAGAATATAAAAAGGAGTCGCTATTTGACTCCTTTTTATATGGGATAGCTAAATTATTGGAAATATTACCTACTGAAATACTTTTTCAATTGTAGGCATAACAGCTATTGGTGGTAGGGATTTAGTCCATGCAGCTGCATATACATTTAATTTCTCACCTAATGTGTAGTTTTCATCATCTGAAACAGGAACTCTTAAAATCTTATTTTGAGAAACTAGATCCCACCAATCATGTTGATAAGCAAGAGCTTCATCTTTTGTAGGCGTAGCTGCAACTACTAAATAATTGTTCTCTACTGAAATGACATATCCAGTAAAAGGTTCTTGTTCTTGGTTCTGAATAGAATGAACAGGAATATTGTTGGCGGAAATCTTGTTAGAATCTGCAAAGGCCGGTGTTAATCCGAATGTAAATCCACATCCTAGTGTTAAAGCTGTTACCGTTGTTACGAATGTTTGTTTTTTGTTAAACATGATATATCCCCCTTATATTTTATCCTTACACTATCCATTTTCAATTTACATACATATAAAGCCTTTTAATATTAAGATACTTAACAATTCTGTCACAATTATTCCATAAATGTTAATATTATCTATTAATGGAATTGGTTTTATGTTATAATTCACTAGGTGAACTATTATTGTTCATTTCATCTCTTGATGAATGTATGCCCTTCCTTAAGTGTAAAGATGTTCGATTTTATTGGTGAAGAGAGGATATATCCCTCTTCTTTTTTTATTAATATGGGACTTTAGGGAATGAACAGAAAAAGAACCCTATGGGGTTCTTTTTCTAGGCATATTAACAGTAAGGAGAGTAATGAAATGCTATTTTCAAATCTTTACAAGGAGAAAAATTTGAAAAAGCTTATCATGTTATTATTTTTACATACATGTAATATAAAGTGAATTGATAATATTTAGACTTACTATTACTAATATTTAATTAAGATAGTTAGTACTACATTAATAGTGTTAACTATCTTGATTGGTATGGAATGTGATAGAAAGCATAAGTTTGCCGCAAACTTATGCTTTCAGGATTTGAAGAATATTCTTAATATGGATTTTAAAGAAAATACAAAATTTTCACTAGATGTGAGAAAAAGGAATCGAAAATATCCTTTAAAATAAGATATATTGGGTCAAAAAATTAGAGGGCACCAATTCATTAAAGCAGTAAAAACGTTTTAATGAATTAGTGTCCTGTTTGTTTTAAAAAGAGAATATATTTTCTCAACAGGACAAATGGTAATCAGCTATAAGTATTAATTATAAGAATAAAAGGAAAATAGAAATTAATAATAAAAGAGAATGCGAAATGATAACATTAATATCTGAAAGAAATCTAGCTGAAATCCAAGAAGACGATGTAGATGTATTAAAAGTAATGGCACATCCTGTTCGATTACAAATTGTAAATGAATTAATGCAACATAAAGTCTGCAATGTTACACAGTTAACAGAGATATTGAGACTCCCACAATCCACTGTTTCACAACATTTATCAAAATTGAGGGGAACCGTACTCCGCTCAGAAAGAAGAGGGATAGAGATGCATTATTTTATAGATAATGCTAAGGCACGTCAGATTGTTGAAATTTTAGGTTTGTAGGTTAATAATACATAAAAGGTTTTCTGTTACAAGGCAGGAAACCTTTTTTATATGTATAACTAATTGTGTGTTAAACCATACCACTAGTTAAAGAGAATATATATATGGCGGACCTTTTAAAATAGATACAATTACGTGAAACTTATAATAAGAAGTGAAAGGAAATGTTTAATGATTTTAAATTTGTAGCAAATAATCTGATTTATATCCAATTTCATAACCATTTGAAGAAATGATTATGAAATGCCAACTATTGGAGCATCTATTGAAAAGGGGAATAGTTTATGGAATTAGTAAATGATAGAGCCATGTTACGATTAATGCATGTAAATGATATCGAAAGCTTATTTACCATAGTAGAAGGAAATGAAGGTATATGGAAGTATTTAACAACTGAAATGGATAGCCATCAAGATATGGAGCAGTATGTTCAAGTAGCAATAAAAGGTTTTGAAGGGGAAACTGATTTACCATTTGTTGTTGTAGATCAGAAAACGAATGAAATTGTAGGCAGTACACGTTTGTACAGTATTTCAAATGATAACAAAACGGTTGAACTTGGGCAAACGTGGTATCATCCAAGTGTACATCGTACAAGTATAAATACTGAGTGTAAGTATATGTTATTGCAATATGCTTTTGAAGAGTTACACATGTTACGTGTGCAAATAAAAACGGATTTACGAAATGAAAAAGCACAAAGCGCAATTGAAAGGCTAGGTGCTGTAAAAGAAGGTGTATTGCGAAACGAAAGACAATTGCCAAATGGTTATGTACGGGATGCAGTTGTATATAGTATTATTGCAAGCGAATGGCCGGTTATAAAAGAACAACTTTTACAAAAACTAGCTGTATATAAATAAAGAGAATATATAATGCTTCTATATTTTCGAAAAATAAAAAGGGAAAGAAAGCTCACTGGTTTCGAACTTAAAATGTTCATCATAACACAAGTTGGTTACATTCTTTTTGGGATCTATTTTATATAGACTTTGCAAGATGTGTCCTTAGATTGAACTACCCCCACTTTCACTTCGTTTAGAAGTGAGGGATTCCTAAGTAAAGAGTTCTATCGAACTCTAATTGATTAGGCTAACCCCGCAGTCCTTGCGGTTAGAAGCCTTATCGCTTCATTCTTTAGATTGATACTTGCGTTAATATCCCTATCATGGTGTGTACGACAAGAAGGACAGTCCCATTCACGTAGGTTTAGATTTTTAACGTCTTTATTTTGATATCCACAACAAGAACATAGTTGGCTGGAAGCAAATGTTTTCGATACGACAATGACTTGTTTGCCATACCATTTTGCTTTATATTCTAAAATTGATCGAAATTGCGACCAAGATACCTCACTAATTGCTTTTGCTAACTTATGATTCTTTAACATATTCGATACTTGCAAATCCTCTATACCGATAACATCGTGGTTTTTGATGATTTCAGTTGAAATTTTGTCCAAGTAATCTTTTCTAGCATTTGATATGTATTCATAAATTCTAGCTACCTTTACTCGTTGTTTATTCCAGCGAGAAGATCCTTTCATTCTTCTAGAAAGAACACGCTGTGCTTTCGCCAACTTATCTTCTAATGATCGGAAAAACTTCGGATTTTCATAGTGTGTTCCATCTGACAAAATAGCGAAATCTTTTAGTCCTACATCTATTCCAATGTAAGAATGTGTTTTCGGAAGTTCTTGTACTTCTGTTTCAACTAATAGTGACACAAAATATCTACCTGAAGAGTTCCGTCTAACTGTAGCATTTACAATACGCCCCTCTACTTCGCGACTTTTGGCAAATCGAACGAGGCCTAGTTTCGGCAACTTTATTTTGTTCCCTATAACGGCAATGTTTTCATTTGTTTGTTTTGTGGTATAAGATTGTACGTTGTTCTTCTTAGATTTAAAGCGCGGTGCGCTGTTTTGTTTTTTGAAAAAGCGTGTATACGCATCTGCAAGGTTGCGAACAGACGACTGAATCGCAATACTATCCACTTCTTTTAGCCAAACCAGCTCTTTCTTCATGGCAGGTAGTTTGGCAGAGCATGTACCATAGGTCAAGCCTTTTCCTGTCTCTTTGTATGCGTGATCCCATAAGGATAGGAAATGATTGAATACAAAGCGAGAACACCCAATCGTTTTGTTGATTAGAATTGCTTGTGCTTGATTTGGATAGATACGAAACTTATAGGCTTTATTCATCATTATTTGATTCACCTCCATTTTGGTATATGACTATTATAAAACGAACATGCGTTCGGTAGGTAGTGGAGTAATACTTTCTATATGTCGAACAATTAAGGTGGCTTCCTGCCATCCCTTGTTCGAAGCCAATTCATCTCCCACCTACTCACTGGACTGTGACCCTTCACGCTCCTTGAGGAAGGAGTCTTCTTGGCTAAAATGATAAAACAAAAAGGATATTGAAAAGATCTTAATATTCATATCAAGATCTTTTCAATATGTAAAATTATTTCACTGCCTCTTTTAATTCTTTTCCAGCTTTAAAAGCAGGTGCTTTTGAAGCTGCGATTTGCATTTCTTCACCTGTTTGTGGGTTACGTCCTGTACGTGCAGATCTTTCACGTACTTCAAATGTACCAAAACCAAGAATCTGTACTTTCTCTCCATTTGCTAACGCATTTGTTATTGTATCTAATAACGCTTGTGTTGCTGTTGCAGCATCTTTTTGTGTAAGTTCAGCTTTTTCTGCTACTACTTTTGTTAATTCTGTTTTATTCATTTTCTGCACCTCTTCATATGTAATTAGGTGACTATTATAACGTGTGTGTATTCATGACGCAATTATACTGTACTTAGAAAAAGCCATAGCAAGAGCAAGAGGACAATGTCTGTGTAAAAGATATAAGAAGAATATTAATTATCGCTTTAAACTCTGTTCATATTTCTTTACATCTTCCATGGTTTTAAATATTAACACATCAAAAACTCCTTTTTCATTCCCACATACGACAACAAAACCATCTGTTGCTTCCAGAATTCTACCGACGCCACCATCTGTAAGTGAAATATTGGTGAGATGTTTTACGTTCAGTTTTTCTTCTTTTTGAATGTAAGTAGTTATGGGTGTTCCTACAGGAAATGCGTCTGTGATCTCTTTTGTTGTATATGTGCCATCATCTATTGATTGAGTTTTAGCTATAATAGAATCAGTTTGATTGGCACATCCTGTTGAACATATTAAAAGAATTCCAGTAATAATACTTACACAAGCTGTTTTTACCATTCACAAAATCCTCCTATAACTGTTCGTATTTTCAACCCATTTAGGGTAACAAATTATATATACGAAGTTTGTTGTTTTATGTGAGTCGTAAATGAACAAAGATACAGGTATTTTGCCAGAATATGTTTCAAACAAAAGAAAAGACACCCAAAGGTGCCTTCCTGCGACTGGAACCATCGTAATATGGTATTGGGTGCCAACCTGATTATTTTTTACCACATTAAGTAATTTTGGTTGTTGAGAAATATAATTCAAATCTATATGTTGTTTATTTTTGCTTCGTTAGCTTTTTTGTAATGGATTCTTCAACCTGTTCAGATTTACTTTTAATTTCATCGGTAATTGCTATCTTGCTACCTGGGTGCACACAATAACAGGATTTGTTGTACCAGAACAAAAAAAGTGATTAAATGTAAAAAAAGTTAAAATTCAAAACGTATGTTATTATTATATTAAGAATTATAAATTAAAGGTGGCATCTGGAAGGGAATAGTTAAAAATGAAAACAATAAAGGGGAAGTTATCTTTTAGCATTGATATTATAGGTTGTATCCTTTGCATTATAATGCTTATTATAAGTCTTGGTAATTTTAGAACATGGGTGCACCCTTTTTTATTTCTTGTCTGTGGACTAATTTTCTTCATTAATATAGTAAATACCCGTAAGGGAAAAGGGCGTAATTCAAATTAAAATAAAATTCTATCCGTATAACCCAAAAACGCTATTCTTTTTGTAGAAATATACAGAGAGTATGGCATTTTTTATGAATTTTTTGTTCCAAGATAAACTTCAATGATTTGCTAAGGGATTATATCAATATTTTCCTCCTTCACTTTTAGAACAGCTTGCTAGAGGGGGAGATTTTATTTAAAGAAAGGGAGATTTTGTGATGTTACCTGATTATATAAAGATAGCTTATGAGATAGCCAAAAAAGCCCATGCTGGACAAGTAGATAAAGCAGGTATGGATTATATTAAACACCCTGAGGCAGTTGCTAGCTTTGTAAATACGACCGAAGAGAAGGCTACTGCTTATTTGCATGATGTTCTGGAAGATACTGAGATAATAGCTGCTGATTTATTAAATGCTGGTATACCTCATAACGTAGTTGAGGCAGTGCAGGTACTGACAAAAGAGAAATACACACCTTATTTTGAGTATCTGAGCAAAGTGAAAGAAAATTCTCTTGCCCGTACAGTCAAACTTGCAGATTTAAAACATAATTCTGACCTCTCACGACTTGCTAGGATAACAGATAAAGACCTAAAACGATTGGAGAAGTATCGCAAAGCGATTAAATTTTTAGAGAAATAAAAGAAACAGCAATTTCTTTAGCTGCAATTTCCTAGAGTACTAGTCGTTTGAAGAGACAACTTCTTGCAAATATTCAATGTTCCTTATATTATATTTTTAACAAAATGTGAAAAATAATACACAATATGTTAAAAATTATATGCAAAATGTTAAAAATAGGATAAAATATATATGGGAGGTGGAGGTAGTTGTTAAACAACCGGATAGTTGTTTGTCGTGCCGAAAAAGGTTGGACACAGCAAGATTTAGGAGAGAGAGTAGGTGCTAGTAGACAGACTATCGCTTCTATGGAAAGGAATAAATATAATCCCTCTTTAATTCTTGCATTTAAAATAGCCCAAGCTTTTGGAAAACCATTAGAGGAAGTTTTTGAATTTAAGGAGGAATAAACAAATGGAATTTATAAAGTATGCTGTAATTATTATTATAGTTTTATCATGCTTAAGTGAATTATATATGTTTAAATTTCAAAAAAGCCCAGAGGCAAGAGATGAGAGAGGTTTAGAAATTCAGTATAAAACTACTAATTTTTTATATAATACTCTTTATCTGGGAATATTTATATTATTTTTCCTTAACATACTTCAGTATATTACAGCAGAACAATTTGTGAATATCCTCTTATATTTCTTTATTTCTTTAGGGATAATAAAAGTTGCTTATTCATATTGGAGAAGGAGCTATTAAATATAAAAAGAAATACTAAAAATAAGGTTCATATTTTTAATATACTTATTTCTGAATTAATAATAGATTATTTTCTGCGGAGGTATTAGTACTTAATATTAAGAGAAATTAGCCGCAGCTTACTAATATAATTATAGATACACCTATGTACTTAAAGAATAAATACAGGTTTTTTATAAGCATGGAAAAATTGCAGTTTCAATTGAAACTGCAATTTTTAATTCTTCCTTGCCATTATAGGGGAGGGGATTTGAAGTGTGCTAAGACAAAGTCATTTTAGTAAATTTGCTTCATTTTAAAATAAGTTTGAATGAAGGAGACAATTTGCTAAATACACTATGTTGTTCATTTCCTTCTTGGTTCATACCTGCTTGATAAGAAGAAAATCCTTTATACGTTTTTCTTTTCCATTGCCATAAGCCATTATTTTGATCGAATTCACCATAGTAATGATTGTAATCAAGTTTGTTTCCTGTGTTTTTATTAAAATTATTGCTAATAAAAATACGACTATTACTTGCATAGATTTCGTTATTGGTAATCACATTGTTACGAAGATCGTAATTTAATTCAATTTGACCACTCTCTTGATCTTTTGTGTCATTTTTATAAATCAAATTGTTGGTAATCGTGTTATTTTGAGCGTATCCTTGCTGACTGTCATATCCACCAATTGCAATGCCACCCATAGTATTGTTAGATATTGTATTATCTCTAACTGTAATTTGACTTGCACTTTTCCCCGCATGTTCGCTAGCTACTTCAATACCGAGGTCGTTTTCATAGCTCTGATTTTGCTCAATGATAATTTCCTTTCCACCATCCACGTAAATACCATCAGCTGAATATTCGTTATAACTAGTATTATTGATGGATGAATTGTGATGGACAATGTTATTACGAACAACTCCATTTCGTGCCTGATCTAAAGAAGCTACTGGCGATACGCCTTCATGTCCAATCAGGACAATTCCGATGTTGTTGTTATCATGTACTTTGTTATTGGTAACTTCAAAGGAATCTACATTTCCATTCACAGCAATTGCTTCACTCAGTCCTAACTTCAAATTTGCTACTTCGTTATTATCGATGACAATATGATTTAAATTATTTTGAGCACTAGATGAAGTACCGTATACAGCAATACCGTGTGCATTTCCATCCTTAACATTTGCTTCAATGTGGTGAATATAATTATTTCTAATATCAATGTAACTTCCTGTTCCAGTGATATAAATACCAATAGGGGTTTCGTTAACTTTCGTTGACTTTAAGTTACGAAATTCTAATCCTTTTACTTGAATATAGTTTTTGTCTTCTATTGTAAATAACCCATCATCTTCTAACTTGACTTTAGAACCATCAAGAATGACTTTTTCATCTTGGTAATTTTGAAAAGTAATGGGTGCTCCTGAGGTACCAGAATGAGCGACACGAACTTTTTGGTTATAAACTCCGCCTCTTATGTAGATTGTACTTCCTTCTTTTGCGACATTAGCAGCTTTTTGAATGGTAGCGAAAGGTTGATCTAATGTACCAGGATTGAGGTCATTTCCTGTTGGAGATACATAGTAATTTGTAACAGGGTTTGCATTGCTATTGGATTGTGCAAAGGTAGAGGCAGGGAGTGTGAAAATTAACATACTGAAAGAAAGGATAAAGATAAAAAGCGATTTTTTTAATGAGGGAAATATTGTTTGATATTTCATCATGATCCTCCTTCTTTATAAGCATTCCTTCTCAACTATATAATTCAAACAGACGATTTATATCTTGTACTAATAAAAAAAGACCCAGTAATGTATTCTGGATTAAGAAACACCAACTCTTATGGTCTACGTATTCTATCTGAAACTAAATTTTTAATAATTCATGGTTTTTCGTATAAAATCAAATCATATATGTGTACTTGAAGAAATACGGATATTAAAATCGATAGACGAGGGAATGAGGCATACTGATACTAATTTTAAGGGGAGTTATTCAAAATATATTTTCTATTCAATTAAATCTTCCCTGTGTATCATGTTAACTGTTGTACTAATTGGATTGGTAAGATTAACAGATAATTATTTAAAGTGGGGGTAGTTCAATAAATCTGAAATTAACATTGTTTAATATAAGTGTTCAAAAAAGTTTATCAAGTTTTAATATTCGAAAAATCGTTTATATAAACAAGTATGTTGTGGTAACATTTAACAAAAGGGGGTAGCGTATATGAATGTTGAAATTATTTCTAAAGAAGAAATCACAAAATTATTAAACGACTGGTATCAAGCTATAATTTCACAACGTGTATTACAGTCTAATAAAATAAAAGAAGAGATTGCAGATAAAATCAATAATATTAAGGAAGACCAAACAATATTAGTCTACTATGCTTTATTGAATGCACGGTATAATCTGCTAATTCGTGATATGGATAGTTCAAAAGATATTTTGGATAAAATTGAGCCATTACAAGAGCCTACAGAAACATTTTTAGAGTACTATCATCATTTATTTAAAGCAATTTATGCTACTAATACAGCAAACCATAGTGAAGCAAGAATGCAATTTGAAGAAGCTGAAAAGTATTTAGAGTACATGCATGATGAAATCGAAAAAGCTGAATTTAATTATTGGCTTGCAGTTCATTACTATCACATATTGAAACCAATCCTAGCAGTTCAATTTGCTACGAAGGCAAATGAAGTATTTTCAATTAGTCCAGGGTATGAATTAAAAACTGCTGCTTGTTTGAATACTTTAGGGATGGCACACACTCGCTTAAGTGATTTCGAAAGTGCGGAAGAATATTTACTTTCAGCATTGGGTACTTTTCAAAAATCTAATGACGAAAGTCTTACTAAACGTGTAAAACACAATTTAGGACTTTTATATGCAAGTCAAAACATGTCAGAGTTAGCAATTAAGCATTTAGAGGAATCACTAGAAAACAACGCTAAAACGATGTTTCTTTTAGCAAGAGAACATATTAAGTTAGGTCACAATCATAATGCTAATGAATATATTGAGAATGGCTATAAGATTAGTGACTTATGTTATCGTCATCATTTTCAAATTTTAAAAGCATTACATAACTATGCACCACAAGAAGAATTAGAAAAGGTGGTCATGGAAGGTATTATGTATTTTGAAAGAGAAGAATTATATGATTGGGTAAAAGAATATGCTTATCTTTTAGGTAATATATTCTATGGTTCAGAAAATCACGAAAAAGCTAGCAAGTATTTACACATCGCTTTAGATGCAGATAAAAAGAGTATAGAAAGAAGGGCGCTAAAATGAAAAAAGCAATCTTATTAATGATGATGTTATCCGCTGTTTTTACTTTTGGTCTTACTAATGTAAAAGACGTATCACAAAATGAAACTATTGAAGTGTTTATGGATCATGGAGAGCATATTTAATTATCTAAAAAAAGAGGGAGCTGCGAGCACCCTCTTTTTTAATTATGACCATATTAATTTAGAAATAACATAAGTAGCAGTAGGAATGAAAAATATAAGAGATAATGTTCCATATTAGATGTCATAAAAAAACGCCTCCTATGTCGTTATTGAAAACAAGACAAAAGGCGTATAACTACCCGTTGTGGCTGACCGCCACCCTGTCAAGGTGGCGGTTTTTTAAATAATTTAGTCTTCTCTTTGTATTATAAACTCCCAAAACTTCTTTAATTCCTCACGCTTTTGAGGAGTCGCATTTTTTATATCTTCAAACCATTGAGAAAGCTCAGGATCCTGTATGTCTGTAACTTGTCTCATTTCAGTTGTACCGAGGAGGTAATCAATTGATACTTCAAAGAAAGTCGCTAATTTTATCAATGTATTATAATCAGGTTCTCGATTTCCTTGTTCATACATTGCATATGTAGTTCGAGCAATCCCTAGTTGATTTGCCATATCTTCTTGACGCAGTTTGCGTTCTTTTCGAAGAGTGTGTAGTCTAGTGCCAAACATATGCTACCTCCTTTTAGGTGTTTTCTATATCAATTATAACGTCACAATTTGTAACATTTAACAAAGTACACGAAATGTGTAAAAAACATTGATTTCATACTTATAATTATGTAATATAATCATTAGTTACACATTTTGTGACAAAGAAAGAGGGGGAATAATGAGGTTTTGGTTATTAGAAAAACGTAAAAATAAAGAGAAAACACAAGATTATGTTGCATATAAGGCAAGAATATCTAGAAGTATGTATGCAATGATTGAAATTGGTGAAAGAAATCCAAGTGTTGCTGTCGCAAAGAATATAGCTAAGGTGCTAAAGTTTGATTGGACTCTTTTTTTTGAAGATTAATGTCACGATACGTGTAATTTGAGGGTGAGAATTTCATTTCTATATTGTTTTCCTAAAACGAAATAATTTATTAATTATTTTTAAAAAAATATTAGATAAGGGAAGTGTTTAAATATGAACATGAAAACATTTGAAATGCGTGAAAAACGATTAGCGGAACTACTAGGTGCAAAGGTACTATGGGAATTTATAAGTGCTGTCACAGAGGAAATTGAAAAACAAGAATTAGAGTCGACACCAGGTTTATTAGAGGATCTATTCATACATGTGAAAGAAACCATTCAAATTCAAAATATGAATCAACGCATAACAAAAGCCCCTGTAAAAACAGAGGCTGGTGGTATAGATAAAGAGACATTATATATGGAAGCATATGTAGAATTAATTAATCATAAGTTTCTTATTTCTGAATTAGCTGTAGAGCTTTCATCTGTTCTAAAAGGATTAAATTGTTTTGTTCAATCATCTTTGCCACAGCTTCGAAGTGAGCTTGATTCTCAAGAACCTCAATCTGCTTCTCTTTAGGGAGTGATTGAAGTATTTCTTTTATTTCTTTACACTCGTATATGTTATTCTCCGAGTCTTCGATTATTTTATTGCGACGATTGGTGTATTCAAGTGCACCTAAAGTCGCTAATGCGCGAGGATCTAATCCTAGAATTTCCATGTATTCCTCTCCTTTCCTCTACAATAATTCGATAGGGGGAAGGAGATTCCTTTAATGAATTAGTAGAGTCTTTATATAGCTATACAAATTGTTAATGATTAGTAGATATGTTACCTAGCTGGAATGTAATAGAATTAGACTTTTAAAGAGTTTCTAAAAAGGATGAAAAGAAAGGAGAATTCAGTAATTCTCACTTTTTTCCCTTAAATAATCTACATATGATACGTTTGTTTTCTTTTATCATGAATTTTACATTGGATTTTTTGGGGAAGAGTAGGGAGATATATAGGATATGGGGATGAATGAATAGATAAACAAAATGAAAGAGAATTGTAAGAATTAGAGAGAATGTTGAGGGGTTATTAGGTAATAAATTTTAAAGTATTTAAGAGTGGGAAGGTGTGTATCAATCGTTACTTAAAAAGTAAAGGATTAGTCATTAAATAGGGAGAAGTGTCTAAGTTACTTGTATAGATGAAATAATGGAGCATATGAAATTAAAGCATGTTGAAATAAATAGAAGGGGATCTTTAGATAGGCTCAGCGTAGAATTAAGGCATGCTTAGAAAGTGACTATTGAATTCGAAGAAGTTAAAATGTGAAAATTTTCACTTATGTTAACCTGAATATCTATTACTTATTTACTCTATATAAAAAAGCAGCTGCACAAAAGTACAGCTAGTCTTCTTCACAAATTTATATGGCTTTAATGACGAATTGAGATTGAGGTATATATAGTAATTGAGCTGTTAAAGAAGTTGTTGTATTAGCAAATGGGTATGCTTCCTTATAAAGAAAATTACTATACACTATTTCATTCATTTCATAGGTCGTACACAGTTTTTTTAGGATTTTTTGAGAAATTTTATTTGTACAAGCAGCAATAAAATCATAATCTCTTTTACTTATTTCTTGAATGGCATGTGAAAGAAGGGTAGTGACTATACCACTTCCCATCCAATCTGGATGACAAGCGCCCATATCTAGATAGACCAATTTTTCTTTATCTAAATGAGAAAAATTAATAGATTCTGTTTCTAATGTATCTAAAAGTTGAAAAATAGGTTCCATTTGCGGGCATAGTTCAATCGCTTTCTCTGTATCTATTAGTGGCTGAGTTACTTTTTTTGTTAAAAGAACTCCAACAATTTGAAAATTTTCTATTGCTACAAATGACATAGCTTGAGATACAGCTTGTTTCATCATTTCTTCGCACATTTTGTGAAAAGGAGCAAAAGGAATTTGTAAACTGCTTACAAGAGGTTCGTTATTCACAAAGGAATGTGCAAGTAAGTGTGCTGCATCTTTCACGTGGTGTGTATCAAGTAGCTCTATATTCATATGTTTTTCCTCTTTCCTGATATAGTTAATAGTAATTAAAAGGATTAAAAAATTTTATTTAATTTAGTTAAGTTTAACTATTAAAGCGCTAACAAAAATGGTGATTAAACATATGAATAAATCTGTTTAGTAGCAATCGAAATATGTTCATAAAGAAATGCTACGACCTCATCTAAACATTCAACAGTTGTATATGGAGAGATAGAAAAGAATTTTAATGTGGAAATCGGATTTCTATCACTACTGTTTAATACATCTACTACACAAGAACGAGTTGTATCACCAAAAAATACTTGATCGCGATTTTTTCCTAGATAATTAAATAGTTCTATATTTAATCGGTTTGTATCCTCAATCTCTTCTTTTGTTGCAAGACCTATTCGTTCTTTTTTCCAATTTTCTTGGCCATCTCCATTCATATAGAAACGGAAAGTTGTAATTGGTCCATATGTAAAATCATTTGTGATTGCGACTTGAGGTAGAGCTTCACGCAACTTCTCTCTGAATAATAGATTTACACGAATATAATTTGCTAATAATTTTTGATATCCATCAATTCCAAAGGCTAATAGATTGATATACATTGGAATAGCACTACCAGCTCGTGAACATTCTAAAGTATAGCCTGTATGATAACTCCCATATGATCTATTACCAAGATAAGGTGTATCATCTTGGTCAATGTCCATCAGTTGTAAATCAGTATGACTTTTTACGATTAAAATACTTGAGGCATAAGGTGTTTGTCCTAATTTATGAAAATCAAAACATACACTATCTGCAAGAGACATATATTGCATTTTATCTTGTACGTATTGTAAGGCATTTTTTACATTAGGTTCAAATGAAAGTGGATTTTCTACAAAATTATAATTGTTAAAGAAGCTATAGAATCCGCCCATTGCAGAATCAGCATGGATATAAATAGGCTTTAATTTATATTTTTTCTGTATTGTTTCAGCGCTCTCTTTAATTTTTTTTATATCATCAATGGTAAATGTATCTGTGGACCCCATAGTAGCTAGAATATAGAGAGGGATACCGCCATTTTTAATAACCTGTATCATTTTATTCTCTAAATCTTCTATATCCATAGAATTTGTATAAGGATCAGTTTTTACTTTTATTAAGTGATTTGACCCGATGCCAGTTGCTTCAGCTGACTTTAATAAACTATAATGTGCATTTTCAGAAGCAAAGCAATATACATTTTGTGGAGCGCCATGTTCTTTTGCTGATGGGAATTGTTTAGAAATTGCTAAGCGCAAGCTCGAAAACACGCATCCTTGTCCACCCCATGTTGTATAGCCACCGCTATTATGCGGATTATAACCAATCAGTTTTGAAAGCATGGATACAACTTTTACTTCTGCTTCAGCTGCCCCTGGACCATATACATCCCAAACACCATTACCATTTAAAAGGGCCATGGTTATTACACCTAATAGTGAAGGTATACTTGGTAGTGGTACAGCGTTAGACAAGTAATATTTATTTGGATAAGGATGACCATTCATAAATTGGTTTAGCTCTTCTATAACCTCAGACATAGTGATTCCAGCTAGTGGAATATGACTTTGGTGAATTAAGCCATTGTAGTATCCTTCGGATTTTTCCTCACATGTACCTAAAGTAGCTCGCTCTTCATTTTTTAATCGGTCAAGATTTTTAATTATTTTCTGCATAGATTCTAATAAAAGTTGTTGTTTTTCTTCATTTCCGTCAACGCTCGGAAATAGTTTTAAAATATCTTGCATGCAGTCACTTCTCCTTGTGAAAAACTGGATTTTTATTTTACTTGGTTAAACATAAGGGTATAATGATTTGTAATTGCCCTTTCGAACACTTAGAAATGAGGAGCTATTTAGAAAAAAATGTAATTCCATAGAAGATTATATGAACTATGGAATTTAAAGTAAAGAAAAATTTTTTGATTTATTTTAAAAAAGTAATTGTGAGATAATGAAGTTTCTAAAAATATTTCTGAATTAATTGTTTATTCGGTTTGGATGTTTCCCTAGCATGTATTCAACTAGTGTAATAGATATTTTTATATAATGTAGAACGTATTATAAGGTAGTTTAATAAAAGGGTTCAAATACCTTATAAACTGTAGATATTGTTGGGAAAAGATAAAAGAAATAGGTTGGAAGTGCTAAAGATATATTCTAGTGGAGAAGAAGTAGTAGTATGGATTTGGAAAAAAAATCAGCATAATTTTTTATAGAAGAATAATTACTTAATCAAAGTTGTTTAATGAATTTAATTTTATTATCTAATAATAATGGACGAATTAAATGTGAAGAGTTTTCTTTAACCTGATTAGAATTTTTTGCACCAGGAATAGCAACTGAAATGGCTGGGTGAAGGAGAAAAAGATGAGAATAGATCTACCAGATAAAGTAACAAAATATGATTATGTAGATTTATATGATGAGAATCGGAGTAAAGTGGATATTAAAAGTACAGATGCTCTTATTCCATATAAAAAGTAAGAATTGAGGTCGAAAATGAACGTAAGGGGAATACAAGCAGAATTTGAAAAGTTACACTATTTTGATGCATGGGTTACTAAATTAGTATGCGACTATTTTGGTGATGAGGTATACCTAACTTATAAGAATGAAAATGGCGACGTAGATTTTCAATTTAGCGGTTGCTATAGAATAGATTTCAAACATAGCATGGGATATGTAAAAGAAAAGCCAATAAAAACATTTACATATGAACAGTTACCATATTTTCTTCATGATATTGAAATCGGTGAAGTAGAAAAAGAGGGCTTGAAATTATATACCTGTAATATAATTATGCCTCCTATGGAATTAGAAATATGGTGTAAGGATATAAAAATTGAAAGATAAGTATTATAATAAAAAACGCTCCAATTATTGCGAAAGAATTACAAGCATTGGATGTAAAAATACCAGGATTTTTCACAGATATCAATATGGGAATAAATCTTGCAAATGCATTTACGGACTGAGCTAATAGAATAGCAAGCCATAAGATTGATATTCCAGCTTCGAGAAATATTGATAACATTGATTTATGTAATGTGTTATATGATTTGGGTGTTCCACCGGAAAAAAACGCTGAGTTTATAGCGGGCTAAAAGTCTGCTAATCAATACATGACAACATCCATAGACTTTGTTTCTATACTGAGATGAAATAGAGAGGATATTTATTATAGAAACAATCCAATTAGATGACGGAAATTTACAAGTAAAGAGATAATGCATAAAATATTGAAAAATAAATTAGATCTACCGAATTATTATGGAGAGAATGCTGATGCGTTGTGGTATTGGTTAACAGCATGGGTTACTCTTCCTTTAACAATAGAATGGGAGTTTTTTAAAGATAGTAAGAATATGTTAGGCCGCAGAAGCGGATTTGATTTTAGAAACATTTCAAGATGCTCAAGAAGAAATGATAGGTGAATTCTATATTGTTGTAAAATAATGAAAAGAGCCTTAGGTAAACATAAAACCGTGCGAATATTTAATTTCTGCGGTTTTTATTATATCAATTTTGATGATTTTAATTTTAAAAATTAATTTTTTGTTGATAGGAGTTTGTATATGAAAGTAAAATGTATAAAAAATTCAGGAGATACATTTTCAGAGGGGTTATTAAAACAAGAATATAATCGAAATTCGATAATAAATTTAGAAATCTATAAGGAATATGTGGTTTATGGTATTAATTCATTGGGTGGAGAATTAGACTATCTAATCTTAGGTGAAAATGAAAACCTGCCTTCATGGTACCCAGCTGAATTGTTTGAAGTATCTAATCCTTTACAGCCTTTAGAATGGTATTTTGCAGATCATAAACAAAGTAAAGCGACAACAATAGAATATATATGGGGTTATAAAGAATTAGCTTTAAATGATAGACACGCTCTTGGTTTAATGGAAAGAGTAAATAAAGATATTGAAATATTTTTAAAGCGTAAAGCTGAAATTGATGAATTTGAGAAATAGTAAATGAAGTGATTAATCTATAAAAAACGTAGAATTAAATATTTCTAGTTTTTTGTACATAACATTAAAAAACAGCTTATTTTTGAAAAATTTGAAAGAGAGTCTTTATGTTGGCGCAAATATCTATTACAATGTGCCTTATATAAAAAAGTAGCTGCAATTGCAACTACCTTTTCATAAAAACATTATTATGCATATAACACCTTTAGCGTAGACTTGTGCTTAATGGTACTTGGGAATAAACTTTAAAATGTTTACCTTCGTCTAAATACAAGTTATACACACATATATTGATCTTATAAAGGTATATATTACACATAATATTATGTTAAAGGTGGCGAATTGTATCATGAAAGATTTTGTTCTCGAAAAAGAAAACATTATTCGTAAATATGGTGAATGGACCGCTTATGATATTAAATTAACGGATACTCTATATACAAGAGATATTCGACAACCAAATCCTGCGTTAAAAAAAATTGTGACAATGATTCAAGATATCACACAATGTGATTTTAAAAATCTTCGAATCTTAGATTTAGCTTGTTTAGAGGGGCATTACGCTATTGAGTTTGCTATGCAAGGAGCAACTGTTGTAGGGATAGAAGGAAGAGAATCAAACGTACAAAAAGCTATATTCGCTAAAGATTTATTAAGGTTGGAAAACTTAACCTTTTATCAAGATGATGTAAGAAATTTAAGTGCTGAAAAATATGGTCAATTTGATATTGTTTTATGCTCTGGTATTTTATATCATTTAGATTGCTCAGATGTATTCCCTTTTTTAGAAAAAGTGTATGAAGTCTGCAAAAGGTTTGTAATAATTGATACTCATATCACTCATATTCCCAATGTATCAGTACTCTATAAAAATTATGAATATAAGGGGCACACAATGCTAGAACACTCTGCTAATTCATCAATAGAAGAACGTTTAAAATCAAAATGGGCATCATTAGATAACATTACTAGTTTTTGGATGACAAAATCCTCTCTATACAATTTTTTAACGCGAACAGGTTTCTCTTCTATAAATGAATCCAGAAGTTTAGTTCAAGAAGATAGGGTTACTGTTGTAGCTTTTAAGAAATATCCTATAGAAATTAAAAGCTCTCCTGAAACAGAAAAATACATTGAACCCGATTATTTAGAATGCTAAAAATAACACGTTTAAGTTTAATATCCTAATCACTCTGTATGAGGTTGTACTATATGCCTCTCAAGCTAAAATCTTAAAGTATCCCTAAACAAAATTATCAATTTCCCAAAAGCTATTTATATAAATGCAACTTGTTGTTTCCGTTTTGAGGGCACTATAAAGTTTTAGCTTTATAGTGATGGGATAGAACCGCATTGCTATCAACTTAAAGAAATACTTCCGAAAACAAAAAATGAAAAGAATAATAAAAAAGCTTATCATTACGTGTTAAAGGATAAGCTTTTTTATTTAGAGTTCGATAGAACTCTTTACTTAGGAATTCCCCACTTCTAAACGAAGTGAAAGTGGGGGTAGTTCAATTGTAATTACAACAAATTAGTTAAGAAAGACTTAAATACAAGTGGTTACTAAAATAGTGTCTTTCTTAAATTGTTCGCATTTAATGTACCTCATGTAACAGTCTTCTTATCTCATTTTTTCTAAGAGTCATCCCAGCTTCAGAAACTGTGTAACGGAAACCAAAGAAACATGAAGCCAATTAATACAGTAAAAGAATAATTTAAAAATATGTTGAGATTATAAAATGGTGCCAAGAAAGGATTGCTCATTTTATGCTTCTACAGTTCATACAATAAATTGATGAATTTCTAAAAGCGGAACCATATTCGGAAAGTTAGGCTGATGGTGAGTGAAGTAAAGAGGGTTGTTGTCACACATGGCTATCCCAAAGTAAAAAAAACGTTATTCTTTCTAAATAAGCTAAATAGGAAAGAATAACGTTTTTTTTATGAATTTCTCGATTGAATCACTATATATCATTCAAGTAACAAACAATTATAAAAAATTGTTTGTTACTTAAATTTATTTCGATTTGTATAGAGTTAAATTTCACCTTCTAGCGTGGCAATATATAATCTAAGCTTCTATTTTTCGGTTTGAGGGTATCTTCTTTTCCTTAGCTTGATGACGATGTTTCCGTGCCCCATTAAAGGCCATCCCGAAAGGAATGGTCTATTTTTTATGAACGAATATCGGACTTTTTGAAGATTTCAATGAGGCTGGTGAAGCTATCACTGGCATGACCAGTCTTCATGCCGCGTCTGAAGACTTCAAGAACAGTTGCTGGCAAAGCGATGTCGATGCCGGCTTCTTGGGTAGTATGAACAACGTGCTCAACGCTCGCCAAGCCCATTGCGAGTCTGTCCACGTCACCAGGGTGCTCACTCTCGTCGAGACGCGGGGTATAGAACTCTACGAATTTCGGCAGTGATGACATCATCGCCGAAGCGTATGGTAGGAATTGCTCCGCCGTAATGCCGTTTGCGTTAGCGATTGCAAGAGCATGTAGGTAACTCAGCATTGCCGTCCAGAATATATCCATCTGTATCTGATAGTATAGCATGGCTAATCCGGGGTCCTCGCCCCGATAATCGGTACTTGTTAACACTTCCAAGGTCTCCTTGTGAGCCTCGAAGACCACTCGCTCACCACTATAGTATGTGTAAGATTCCGATTTACCTATGCCTGACGGTGGAACTTGCACCCCTCCAGTAATATGCCGTGCTCCACGGTCTTCCAACCATTTAGCCGCCTTACGAACTTTCTCTGGGGTATCCGAACTCAAGTTAACGAGCACCTTACCGAATAAGTTCTCAGAGGCGGGTTCAAGAATGGAGTACATCACATTGTAATCTGTAAGGCTAAGGATTACTAACTCGTTAGCAGCTAACGCCTCGTTGACTGTGGACACCCTGATGGCTCCTTTTGCTACAAGCTGGTCTGCTTTACTTGAAGTCCGATTCCACACGGTCACCGAGTACCCGTATTCCAGAAAAACGCCTGCCATCGCTTGACCCATCGGCCCTAATCCTAGGACTGTTACTGATTTTCGGTTCCCAACCGTGTTTGTAGTTTCAGAACCATTTTTCTCATTTTGGCTATTACTTTTCAATGAAAAACCCCTTTCAGATGAAATTAAGTAAATCATAAAGGATTACACTAGTGTCAATGTCAACACAAACAAAAATGGCCCCGGAGCGATTCATCATGCTCGGGGGCCATTTCTACATTAAACAGTTCTCTTTTTCCTAATCGTTAAAGCGATTTGCCTCTCCAGTAATCTCTTTAATCCATGAAGTGCTTCGATTTGATAATTCACATTACTTAGCTTTCTTTCATACGTTTCCAGCATCTCTTCGCAATATTCATATTCGTCAGGATTTGCCGATTCGCTCTTGAACAATACTTTAATCTCATCTGCTGTTAGTCCAAGCTTCAAATATAACTGAATTGCTTTGACCCGTTCTATGGCCGATTCGTCGAAATCCCGGTAATCGTTCTCCAACCTATCTGCGTTTAGAAGTCCTTTATTTTCATAATGCCGGATGGATCGTATGCTGACATTGGTCAATCGTGCTAGTTCGCTTATTTTCACTCCTAACAAGCCTCCTTGCATGTTCGTAATAAATTGATTATACAACGGCTGGTTTTCCATTATTATTTCGCCTAAATGAACTTGAAGCATCTGTAAAATAAGTTTTTCCCAAAACTCCCCTGTATTTGTGATGCGATTCACCGTTCTAGATTTTAAACTATCCTCCATGATTTATATACACAGTTTATGAACATATTTCTAGCTAAAACGGACGAAAACTTCACCCATATGAGAATATTTTTGGGGTTTTTAACGAGTATACTGGATTAAGAGGACAAAAGAAAACTGTATGATTTTTAGAACTATCTAGGGGGACGGAAACATTGTCATCAAGCTAAGGACCCCTAGGTTAAATAAAATTGCGTGATTTTAACAACGTTAAGAGTGTTTAATGCAGCACAATGTCATTTTGGCTGTATCTCAAGAAGCAAAATCAAATTAGAGAAGAGACGGAATTCACCTTGTTAAGAGTGAACCAATCCTTTAATTTTTATTTTTAAAGTGAGAGATTTATTTTTTTGCTGCGTTATATAAATTGTAAATCTATTTTGTAAGAAGGATTATTGGGTTTTTCACTTACATTTAATAGTTAGGTGGTGAATTATGAAGGATATTTATGAGTTATTAAATGATATAGAAATAAGTGAAAGTGATTTTAAAGAATTGAATGTAACTGAATTTGAAAAAAACAAATTGAAAGAATCTTTAAATAAAACAATAGAAAAAAAGAAGTTTAAATAATGTTCACATTTGGTTTTTGATAAAAATTAATATCAAATACAAGTCAATTTGATTATATAAATACACAAGGGAATACGACGAAAAGGCGCATTTTAGTAAAATTATTATATTTGAAAATTCTGAATATTTTTGACAGTTTTATTATTTTTATTAGCAGAGGTTATTATAATTGTCGTTTTTTGTACTTTTTTCTTTTTGACAATTTTCAGAAAAAATAAAATAATAAGTGAGCAAGTCATATTTTATTTTTTAAAATTAGGAAGGTGGATGTCAAATGGGATTAAAGAAAAAATTGTCTAGTTTCGTATTAGGCGCTGTGTGTGTAAGTGCTTTTGCTACATCAGCAGCAGCTGCTGTAGTAGATGTTGGGGGCGGCAAATGGGATCATGATTATTCTAATGGTGTAGTACATTCTTACTATCTTCATAATAGTAAGGTGCACAGTGCAGCTGTTAAAGTTGGAGGTCAAACTTATTCAAGTGGTTGGATTGGTGAAGGCACTTGGGCTAAAGCTTCAGCTACTTATAGTTGGTATGATTCAATTTCAACATATTATAACCTTCAATAGTCAATCTAAAAGGATTTCAGTGTATTTATCACTGAAATCCTTTTACATTAATTATTTACAGTAAGGGATAGGAGAAACTATGAAAAAGATATTATTAATTATGATTAGTTTAGGGTTTTTGATATGTTCTGTTTTGAGTATCTTTTTATTTGATTTAAAAGAATCGTATCAGCAAGTATATTTTCCAGGAACTAATGTTTCTACAATTGAAATTACTTCATGGGCTAAGGATCGGAAAAGTATTGATATTTTGACTGAATTAGAGAATTTTGCAAAAGAGCAAAAGATTAATATTTATAAAAAGCAGTTTTCTACTTCCAATAAAGGTGGAGTGAATTATGATTACTATTATTCTATTTATAATCGATCTAAAGTTAGGGATGTAATTCCTTTAAAGAATGTAGATATAGAAAATCATAAAATTTTATCAACAAATAATGGTGATATTGACTTATTTAATAAAAACTCAAGTATGACGCTTCAGCCGTTAGTAAAGGCCGAGGAAAAATCGATAATAGGTTTTTACAGTTTTCAATATCAAACTAATAATCAGCGTGAAATGATTAAAAATAAATTAACAGATTTAGGGTTGATTTATAATGACTATAATTCGCTGAATATCAAATATTTTATTGGTACTTTGTTAGCGATGCCAGGAATTTTCATTTTAATGATAAGTGCAATTATTTTCATGATTGTAATGTTTTTTGTAACTTTATATGAGATTTTTATGCGATATAAGGAGTTAGCTATTTTAAAACTTCATGGATATAAAAAGAGAACCATTTATGTTTATATAATGATAGAGAAATTGAAATTAATTATTTATCTTTTATTACCAACAATGATAATTCTATTTTCATTTGTGTGGTTTGCATTTGAAGGAAAACGTTTCTTTGATTTTATATTATTTAGTATGTTAATTTTTATTGTTTATATTATAGCTATATTATTTATTAATAGTGTTGTATTTGTTGCTGTTAAATACGTTACTATACAAAGAATGATTAAAAATAAACAGCCTTTTAAATTTATAAATATATTAAATATTACGTCAAAGTATGTTGCATCTTTCATTTTAATTTTTTTAGTATTTAATTTGCTACATACCCAAAAAGATTTAAATGATCGTATTCATAAAATGAAGGATTGGGATAAATTAAAATCATATGCTTTTTTTGAGTATGGAGGAAAAGCGTCTGACTTAGCTAATAATGAAAAGCAAAATTATCAAAACGGTCTGAGTATCGTTAACTTATATAAAAAGGTTGAAGGTCGTTCTATTTTGATGGCTCCTTCTAGTTACTTTATGCCTGGTTCATCTGGTTCTAGATATGATGAATCTATTTCACAAAAATATGCTGTAGTTAATAGTAACTATTTAAAAAATCATCAAGTATTTGATATTGATAATAATTCTTTAGAAAACTTAAAACCTAAAAGTGATACTGAATTAACTTTACTTGTACCAGAAAAGTACCGTTCGTTGGAAAAAGAGCTTAAAAAAGATTTTTTGGATTATTTTAGAACACAGAAGTATTTTGATAAAGTAGTGATTAAAGAGATGACTCAAGATGATTTCAAATCTCAAAATCTATCTTTAGATTTTCATTATATAAAAAATAATCAGTACCAGTTTTTATATGATCATACGAATTCTTTTGAAAAAGAATCAGTAACAGATTGTATTTTAGTTTTGATTGATTCTAGTACGTTTGGACCAGAAAGTTATGTTAGTTATATAAGTAATGGCCGAATTTTAACAGAAGTGAATGATATTATGAATTCTTATCGTGAATTGTTACCGGTTATTTCTGAAACTAAAACTGAGGATTTAATTATTGGAACTCCTGGGGTATATGCATCTGTATCTAAAAAAATAAGTGATTTAAAACAGGAAAGTTTGATTTTGAAGTTTACACTAATATTTGTAAGTTTATTATTGTTTTTTATTGTTTTTATTACTATTTTAAATTATTTGGAGCGTAGTAAGTTTGTTTTAGCTGTTCAAACAATTCATGGTTATTCATTCATGGATAAACATTATAAGTTTATTTTTATCATAGTGAGTTTATGGTGTATAACATTATTAACATTTGTTCTATTTTTTGGAGTTTCCTTATTTATTATTTCGCTTATTGTTGGTGTGGCATCTTTCGAGTTATTATTAACCCACTTTATTATAAGAACTTCAGAATACAAAGGAATAGTATCTGTTGTTAAAGGAGAGTAAAAATGATTGAAGTAAAAGAACTAAGTAAAAAATATAATTCACATTATATCTTTAAAAACATAAATTTTGAAATTTCTCGTGGAGAAATGGTTGCTTTAATTGGTCCAAGTGGAGTAGGAAAATCAACATTGTTAAATATTATTGGTTCTTTAGAATCTTTTGAAGAAGGCGAAGTGTTGATTGATGGGGAGAAAATAAATTATAAACAAAATATAAAATTATTACGTGACAAATTTGGATTTTTATTTCAAAATTATGCATTAATAGATCAAGAAACAGTTAGTAAAAATTTAGATATAGCATTAAAATTTAAAAAAAACATAAATAAAGAAGAACTAAAACAACAAGTAATGCGTAAAGTTGGGCTTATGGATAAAATGAATAATAGAATTTACGAACTAAGTGGTGGAGAGCAACAACGGGTTGCATTAGCAAGATTGATGCTAAAACCATGCGAAGTTATTTTAGCTGATGAGCCTACAGGTGCATTAGATTCAGAAAATCGTGATATGGTTTTGGGGTTTTTGAAAGAATTGAATCAGGAAGGTAAAACATTATTAGTTGTTACACATGATCCTTATGTGGCTGAATTTTGTGATCGTAAGATTGAGCTAAGCTCATATAATTTAATTAAAAATTAAATTACAGAATAAAAGAGATGAAGATCAAATATATTAATTTGTCATTCTTCATCTCTTTTATTATTAGGGGCCATCATATCAAAAATAGACGATTCTGGGTATGAGGGACTACTATGAAAAAAATAATTAGCAAAACAGTTAAAAAGAACGTGTAGCTATAAATATTGAGGGAAAGCATCCATAGCGGATGCTTTTTTCTTTGCTATATAAAATTTATATAATAAATGAGGAATTAACTAAGCAGACAATTGAATACTGTAACCATCATGCCTCATACATTGATTTATAACTAAAATATTTAAAATAAATGTTTGTATAATTTTCCCAAACCTAATTTCTTTATCACATAAATAAAAAAAGATAAGACAATTCCATTACATATATTCAAAAATTATATTTAGTTACAATATGAACTTCATTTTATAATATGTTCTTGCTAAGACAAATAATGCTTTAAAATGATTCGGTATTTTATTTATAATTTCAGAATTCTGGCGGATCGCCAATGGATAGTTTATATTTAACTATTATTTTTTATGAATAATAACATTCAGAATAATCAAAACACTATTATTCTGTTGATATAGTCAATTTGTTTTAAAACAGACCGTCTGTAATAGGCGGTCTGTTGTTTGTTATGGTCGGCGACTGCTATTCTTTTACTCATCTCATATTATATTTAGTTTAAGAATTGAGAATAGAAGAATAGGATTAGAAAAATTAATGTTTTGCCAAATAATTTATTAAATATACTTAAAGGGATAAACAGTTCTGCTATTGTAAGGCTTTTGAGTTTATTCTTGTTTGGTCTTTTTATCAATTCTTTAAATGTTTGAAAGTTTATTTTATTAACGAAAGACCAATTTGGCATAGCTTTTGTATCTGAATCTATTTTGAAAATGATATGAATACTATGTGCATGAAAACCGCTTATTATTAAAATAAGCATAAACCCTAAAATAATGAACCAAGTCATTTTTCAACATCTCCTTTCAGTATTTAATATTAAGATATTAAAACTGTTGAGAAAGTGTGCTGTTGTCCATGAAAAATATTGAGAATTTGTTGAGGAAATGTTGAGAATGTTGCAATGCGATTGATTGTAGGGGAGTTAGAGTTAATATTGCTTGTCAGATTATATGCGTGAAAAAAGGAAATAGGAAAGAGAACAGTTGCGTAGACTGTTCTCTTAAGGAGCGGAAGTGCTGAACATTTTCAATGACAATGATTCAAACATTCCGTTAATAGTATGTACAAATATTTATAATTCATACAAGAAAGGCGGCTATTAAAAATAGCCGCCTTGCCTCAGGGAGAATTCAAGAAAATCAGAGATTCATTATGGATACAGATTGGCTGTTACCAATCTATTCGTAGTATTGGAAATAATTCCATAAATTATTCATAAGTTAAAATCTCAATTCATCGTAGGATGTGCATTAGGACTTGAAAGAGGCATCAATGACAATTTAGAAGGAGATATTTCTATACAACATATGGAGGTACAATGGAAGGGTGACGATAAAAAATAAAAAGAGCAGTTAGAATGAACTAACTGCTCAGCTCCAGGGGAAATGGATAGTTTCAATTATCAAGACAATAAAAAGACAAGCAATAAGGATTAAATTTGAAGAAAGTGTGTTGTTTTAATTGTATTAGGAGTTTTAATCATCGTATAACTACCTCCCCTATATGAATGGATAAATTGGAAATATCCTATAGGCTTAACTTTATGTATGATATTTGGACATTTTGGGTTACTAGAGTTTTAAATGAACTGTCATATCTTTACTAAATGCTTTTATGCTATTGCCACTTTCTATTTTTAAATAGTTCGTTAAACAGGGTGTGAGTATGTAAGACATATATATACAAATAAGATATTTATATTAGTATTTGGTGTGGAATTTATTATACGTTGAGTTTTTCGTGATGTAATTTCTTTAGATCAATTATTTGGTTTAAATATAGGATTTATTACGTTATTAATGGCGTTTTTAGTAAAGAAATATAGTAAGGAGCTATATACTAATTGTTAATTTGAGCTTTCTTTAGATGAGTATTTCAATAGTAATGAGATACTTTTTTTTGCTTGTTAGGATTGTAATGCCTTTATTTATGGTATTTTGAATGTATACTGTTATTCTGTAAGTTTTTGAAACGAGCACATAGAATAGTAAATATTAAGGCAAGATTGCTTCTGTCTTTTTTATCTTCTTTTGACTTTCGGTTTGTGTGATAATTAAATCGAAAGGGCGTGTGAAAATGAAGATAGCTGTAATACAAGCAAGTACCCAAACTAGCAAAAATGAACTGATTTTTGAAGAGACAAAAAGGGCTGTGGCGGAGCATGGATATGAAGTGCTCAATTTTGGTGTTACAGTTGAAGAATCCGAGTTAAGCTATATCCAAGTGTCCTTAGCAGTGGGGCTACTATTAAATTCAGGTGCAGTTGATTTTGTCGTCACTGGATGTAGTAGTGGTGTTGGTATGTCAATTGCCTGTAATACACTACCAAATGTCATTAGCGGCTATCTGCCAACTCCAACAGATGCGTTCTTATTCGGTAGGATAAATAATGGAAACTGTGCATCACTGCCACTTGGATTGAACTTCGGTTGGGCGGGCGAATTAAACCTTCGCTTTACGCTTGAGAAACTATTTGAAGAACCGTTAAATACTTGGTATCCTGAAGAATCCGCTGAACGAAAGAAACGTGATTCAGAGCTTTTTAAAACAATTAAAGGGTTTTCACATCATGATATTGTTCAGATTCTAAGTCAGTTAGATGGAGCCGTTATTAATCCTGTTCTTCAAAAACAAGATTTAGTGGAATTCCTCTTGCGGAATGGCACCAATATAGATATATCAAATTATCTTATTGAACAAACAAAGCATTTTAATTATGGTAGGTAAATACTGTATTTTTCAATACATTTGGCGATTTTATCGTTAATCATAAGTTGATTCAATACCCTTGATCAATTGCGAATATGACCATCATTCCATTTGTTTTAGAACTTTTTCACAGGTAAATATAGAATTTTTAGTAAGGCGTTTTCGTTCAGGAAAGCGCCTTTTTCGTCTACTTACGGAAACTTGAATTGATGCTTTAGACAGCGTTTGTCGTGTACATAGCTTTGTGAATATCAGCGCTATAGTCAAAGATTAAAGAGTTGTTCGACATGCGACCAATGCTTCTCAAATGTATCAAACAAAAGTTTCTTTTTGATTAATTATTTTCCTACTAAAGCACATTCATTTTTAATTATATTTTGCTTACTTTAGTAATTGTAGTCTTCCTTATCATGAAAAAGTTATTAAAATATAGTTCGATAGATTAAACCACCTTTTGTATGAGGGGAATGATGTGTTTAATTACATTTATTATCAAGGAATTGACAAATGTTTTTGAATGTGTGACATCTTATTAACAAGCATACTAATGAGATTAAAATCTATTATAAATATATATCTTATATATTAAAAAGAAATAAAGATAGAACTTTTATAGGTTATTCAAAATAGAGGTTAGACTTACTCCTGTAAGGGGGAATTTGATATAGGAACAGAAAAAATCATAAATTACAGAAAAAGTATCCGTAGATTCAAGGATTATTAGACTTTTAATTCTACAAAAAAGCAGAAAGAAAATAATATATTTCTACATGAAATCAGAAAGAATTTGATACCAATCGCATTATATATATTCAACCAAGTAAATAGGGATTTTTTCACTTAATGTGGTAATCAAGTTGATTTTAACCGTCTAATTATCCACATTTCATTCAGATTAGGCCGCAATTTGTTAACATTAATCAGTATTTACACATAACTCACATTATTATTGATGATTTTTATTAGATAAATACAACAACATTAGTCATTACAATGATTTTAGAAAGATTATATCCACATTGGATCCTTTTTGTCCTCATATCCACTATTTTTATAATTTTCCTTTTGATTTTTTGTAGGTATTATAAGATAGGTTTTAATACATTAGAAGAATACACTCTAGTATTATGTGGAGAGTTATGTATTGATAGAATCGAATTTGTATAAAAGTGCATAAAAAAAGACTCCATTTTACATGAAGTTCTTTGAATGTAGTATTTATGAATAGAGTAGTAGGAAGGTGTTACTAATCAAACAAACACGAATAGCCCTCTACTTTCGATTTTTTCAAAAATAGAGAGCTCATTACTATTATTTTATTTCCATTGCGTTTAGCACCTGATCTGGAGCTGTTATTGTTACTCCAGCACGTACTAAACGTTCGAAGGTACGCATAAACTCTAGTAAATTAAACTGCTTTGGTAGTTCAATCACACGCAGTTGCTCTTGCGGTAGCTTATCAATTTCTTCAATAAACCATTCACGTACATCACTTGGAATCGTGCGTTCTTTATGACCACGAACTTTTAGTTTTTCTCGCATTTCAATTTCTAAAGCGATATATGTATGGAGATTAACACCCTGATCATATGCATATTTTCTAAATAACGCTTCTTCCTGGTATTTTAGATAATTACGGTGATAAGACTCTTCCGTCACTGGTACCGCAAATTTCTGCTTCAGTAGTGCATGCACATTCTTAAACATCTTCTTAATGTTGTGAAGAGAGTACATAGAATAATGTAAACCGAAATTAAAGACAGCGTGCTCACGGTCACTATTTCTCTCTTTTGGTATATGTTGCGCAATAAGAGGATAGATACCTTCTTTTGCTGCAGTATCAAGAAT
Source organism: Bacillus sp. JKS001846 (assembly GCF_900176455.1). Lineage (NCBI taxonomy): Bacteria > Bacillati > Bacillota > Bacilli > Caryophanales > Bacillaceae > Bacillus > Bacillus sp. JKS001846. Next base: position 393,335 of record NZ_FWYG01000002.1, on the reverse strand, counting down.
TTGATATTGAGATGTTTGATGCAATAGTTTTTTCAATGTATATACAATTTTCGTTGGATATCCTTCTTTTCGATCAACCATATCACGAAGCCCACGAATGACACTGCGGATTTGACGATGACACGTATGCTTTAATACATGAATGAATTTATTCATGTCTGCAGACAGTTCACCAATATTCATTTCTTGTAGAACCGATTCGATGAATTTCGCTTTACGTGCATAGGTAGCTTTTGGTGTAAAGGGATCCCTATATTGTTCTTCTCCAGCTTCTTTCGAACATAAGTAGTCTGAATGGATAGACAGATATAATGTCGTATATCGTTTTGTATGCTTTACACCTTTTTGCATTTTACAAATTTTGAATAGGGGATTCCCCGTACATGGTAATGCCGTTGTTAATTCCTCAATAACTGCACGGATTTGATGCGGATATTTTTTATGTAAGAAACGATACATCCCGCCAAAGTGAGTTTTGTTTCCTCTTTCGTCTTGCTTGTCCAAAGAACGCTTTAATGTTGTTTCCGTATGTTGTTGCATTGCGATGTCTAAGAATAGTTTCTTAGCTGCTACAGAGAGCTTAAAGAAAGCCTTTGTAAATACAACAGGACTAATATATACGTATGGATTTGCTTTTTCTGTTTCCTCATTCATAAAATGAGTCAGCTTGATTGTATATCGGCCATCTACTCCGTTTTCAATAGAGATAATGTTATGTAAGCTTAACTTTTTCAAAGCGATATAGAATTGAGAATGCTGAATGTATGCAAGCTCTTCTTTATATTTCTTGTAATCTTCCCACATCATATGTATTGTTACATTTGGAATGACACCATTCGTAAAGCATTTCTTATGTAGATATAAGAACACTTCGAGATCAGCATTTGTAATGCCGTATAATTTATGCTTTCTTCCCGTTTTTTCTGCAAGTGCAGACATTGCGCGACGTGAAAAAGATGGTTTGGCTTTTTCGACAAAGCCTTCTACGTCAGCAATACGTTCTTCGTATGTCATGTGCTGCAGAATATCTTCCAAATATGTATCTTTATAGCTGTAGTATTTCTCCTCAAATGTTTCCACGAACTTTTGCCAAGATTTTAGTGTTACTAACACAGCATTGGTTGTTTCTCCATTTAAACTACGTCGATTTCGTATTACAAATGACTTTCCCATCTTTTTCACCTCCGTTCTACAAATTCAGAAATATATGCCAAAAGACTATAAAATATACCAATTTTCATTATAACAAATCGAAAAATGTAAAAATGTCCTCCTTTAAGGTGAAATATGAAAAGATGAAATGTGTCTTGAATCTTAGAGCCACAAGGGGTTTCATGAATATGCAAAAAAAATAAAGGACATGATAACGCTGTAGATTTTCATCTTTCTAGAAAGAAAAGAACTAGAAGTGAAAACCTCTGTAATGCTTGATTTAATAATGATTTTAATGAATTTGGATTATCTCTAAAGGGACATGATACCGCTAAATATTTTCATCTTTTTATGTTCGGTGGATTTTAGGGGAATAACCTTAAATCGTTGATATGATAGGCGTCATATCGAATATTAGAGTTTTTGAAAGGGACATGATATAGCTATTTTGTATTTCATGTTTTTGAAATAAGGGGACATGATACCGCTACAAGTTTTCATGTAGGGTAAAGAACTTTTAAAATGAAAATTAGCATTATAAACATTGATATATAGGTGGTTTTAAGCCTTTCAAGATAAATTCGAAAGGGACATGATACCGCTATAAATTTTCATGTTTAATATTAAGAAGATTGAACAAATCCTTTTATATCAGGGATATAGGGGTTTATGAAAAAAATTTTGTTTATTATTTTTAATAAAGATATTGATACAATTTCCATCTTTATCTCGAAAGGGACATGATACCGCTATAGATTTTCATATTTATATGAAAATAATCTTATTTAATGGTGTTAATGTTATTATAAAGTAGGCTATACAATACCTATGTTTTACAAATTGTTGTTGTTCTATATAATAAATAAAAGAAGAAACTTCAATGCCATGTGATGAAACGTCATTAATAGTGAGAGTAAAAGAATGAAAATTCTGATATTTTTTCATGTTTTTATATAAGGGAATTCATATAGCTATATTATTTCAACTTGAAATAAAAAGATTTTAAAAATTTAATGAAGAAGGAGGGGGACATATGGATAATGTTCTACAATTGTTTCGTGATGCATTATTAATATCGGAACCACTTTATAAAGATAACGAGACATTATGGGATAAATGGAATGCTTATTATAAGGATGTGAAAGAAGATAACAGCAAAATAGTAACTTCTGCATATCTTTCTCCTTCTTTTTCAATGCTAGTACAATGGCTTGAAAAGCAGCAAAAAAGAGGAGTTTCTTCATTACAAATATTCACAGAGATAGATCAATATAAAGATGAAATACAAGAGGCAATCGATTTATTTATTCATCAGGAGTTTTTAAGGTCTATAAAGAGTAACAATGAAATGGAATCTATTCCGTTAGAGGATGATAATCGAGTAAAACCAAATGCTTATTATGAGGTTAATAACTCTGCTGTTTATTATAAGTTAAGAGATGGAATTGCAAAAAATCAATTTGAAGAGGATGAAGAAACGAAAATCAAGTCATATCCAATTGAAACAAAGGATAGTAATGGACTGGCTCAACTTTCTTCTCATAAAGATGAGGATTTAAGGTTAACAAACATAGAGGAAGCAGCTCGGTGGAATACACTCGTGGACGGTGTTATGAGTAATATGGATGACTTAACAGCAGATTGTCTGGATTCTATCACTATTCAATGGTTGAATGAGGCTAAATCACCAGATGAGTTCATTGATTTTTCATATGAACAAGTTTTAGAAATGTGTAGTATTCCTAAGGCAAAAGCTAATGGAGTTGAATATTATCGAGCTGAAGATAAGATTAAAGTTGCTAAAAGAATTGCTGCTTTAGCAAGTATTTTTATATATCTTAATGATGAAAATGAGGTTGTAGTATTAAATGATCGTGCAGAACCTGGTAAACATTACGAAGTAAAACGTGAAATCATAAAAAGGCTTTTTGTACTCGATTCAGTGGTGCTTTGGAGAGATAAAAACACTAATGAATACATGGGAATAGAATCATGTAGAATTAAACCAGGTAGTTTCTTATCAAGCTACTTATATGGCTCAAATAGTACAAACGCGTTACTCTCTAAAAAAGCACTTGAATACAATAGTTATAGGCATAAGTATCATAAAAGGCTAATTCGTTATTTAACATGGCAGTGGAGAATTCGACAAATGTTTTCTAGTTTAAGCAGGCCCTATTCTATAGGTGGGGATAAAGGACTTTTAGCAGTAATGGATATTAAACAAAATCAAAAACCTAATAGAATTAGAGACCAATTAGAAAATGTCTTAATGGATCTAGAACGTGAAAAGGTTATTTCCCATTGGGAGTATGAAAATGGTTTAGATGAAGAACAATTAACAAAGAAGAATTGGTTTAAAAATTATTATTCGCAGTTAGGTATTAGAATATTTCCCCCTAAAGAATTAATGAGTTCAATGGAGAGTTTGGTTAAAAAGAAAAATACCAATGTAATACAAGCGGAAAAAGTTGTCGAAAAGAAAGAAAGTAAGCCTATAAGTGTGGATGAAAGTGAATATTTAATCCGTGAAAAGATAGTATTTTTGCATACGAAAAAGAATATAACAATGAGGGAGCTTTCAGAAGAGATAGGTATATCACAACCTACTCTTTCAAGATTCTACAATCAAAAAACTAAGCGTCTTTCAGGTGTTGCTAAGGAGAAGCTAAACCGGTGGTATAAAAGGCAGGTTATAATTGATAAGATGTGATAAATAGGCTGTATAAAAGTGGAGGTATACTTGCTTTTATACAGCCTATTTAAATTATAGCTAGTGATTGATTCGTATAAAGGTTACTTTTTCTGTACTACGTATCTTTTTCCTACATTGATTTGAAATGTGAAAGTGATGTTCATAACTTAGCGAGTTTGAGGGAAGAGACTTTTAACTGAAAATTTTATAGTTGAAAATCTTTATCGATGTAACTATAATGGTTACAGAATGGTTGTTTTAAATATAGATTTAATTAATCTGAAAATATAGGAATGGAGATGTTATAGGGTATGAAAAAATTTATTTTAGCAGGTGCATTAGGGATTGCGGCTCTTGCAGGCACAAACTTACCAGGATTGGAAGCAACAAAAGCGAGCGCAGCTGTTGAGAAAATCCAAGATAATCAAATGTTGCATCAAGGAAAGTATCTAGAGGAGGATAACGCATTTGAGTATGAAATAGGGAAAGTTACTGATGTGTATGAAGTAAAACTTATAGCATTTGTAGAACAGTATGTAACCTTTGAATATACAGGGAAAAAGGGAGAAAAACTACAAATACCAGTATTATTAACAAAAGGACAAAAGTTTAATATAGATGATAAAGTTAAAGTTGATATGAGAAATGTCAAGAGAGATATGAATCGCTGGGTAGAGGATGGAATTGAGAAGATTAATGATTCAAAAACAGCTGTGTCAAATGAAGACCGATGGGTTTGGGGTTATACACAAACAAATAATAATGAATTAAAACCAGGATTTTATAAAAAACAAAATGGATTATTTGATTTTGCAATTGGGAAAATAGCAGTGGTAGATAAAGGACTTTATGGACCTGGAGATCAGACGAAATATGTAATAGTCAAAGCTCCTGATGAACTGGAAAAGGAACAATCTTTATATATTATCTTAACAGAAGGCCAAAAATTTAATGTAGGTGATAAAGTTAAAGTGAATATGGAGAATGTATTATGAGGTGGAAATAATCAAAGTTGGGAGGTAGAGAATAACATTGAAAAAATTAATGATTTAAAAGAACCAACATTAAACAAAGATCGATGGGTCTGGGGACATTCTAAGAATTAAATTTATCCACAAAGTACTAATTAAAATGCCAATTTCTCTTAATGATGAAAAACGAAAAATAGTATAGTACCAAAAGTAAATCTATTAAAGGAATATGAGAACATCTCCTTACTTTGCATAATAAGTGTGAAGGAAAGGAGGTGTTTTTTTGAGTTCATTGCCTTTAAGAAATAGACAGTCATGGTCAAGGAAAGTTATTTTAATACTAAAATTTCGAAAACAATAGGATAGAAATTTATTTTTTTGTAAAAAAAGAATTGACGTCTAATCTTGTTGTAACTGAATGGTATAACTATAGTGCAAAAGATGCAATCTATGCATTTAATAATAGTACTGTTATTTCATAATAAAAAATCTAAGAGCACGCACATAACAATGTTCTTAGGTTAGAAAGGTAGATTCCTATGCATAGAGGGTCTCAATACAATAACATATGCTTGTTTGGTTTAAATGTGAAAAAATTTTAACAAAATAGTTATTTGCGCGACACGTTTCCTTATTAATGTCGCATTATAGATTAAAAAACCACTGGTAGATTTGCGAGAGAACGAATTTTACTATGGCTATAAATTAGTTGATCCAGTTCGATTGCCAGGCGAAGATTAGGAAACAAAGTGCCTAATGCCTATGTTTAATAATCCAAGTGAAAGAGAGCCTTTCCATACCGTGTGCATTTGAAACTTCTCTTTCCATAAAAAGAAAACGAATAGTTTTAGTATGAGTAATAAGAAAATTCATATGCATTTTTTATATTTTGGGAGAGACTAAAAAAACTTTGAAAAGGAGGATTCAAAAATGCAATTAGCTACACATGAGTTACGTGATTTAAGTGAATTAATTGCTGGCTGTTACAATACAATTAATACGATGGGTACATACATTCAGCAAGCACAAGATCTAGAATTAAAACAACTATTACAGCAACATTTTCCGCTCCATGTGGAAGACTATAATTTAAAAGTAGAATTTGTCCAAAGCCAGAATACACCCGATATTGAGCGTTTTCAGCCCTCTAAGTTAAATCCAGTATTGGTTTCTTATTTAAAAGCACCTATTGAACAATATCCATCTGTTGCACCTAGTATAAATGGAGCACCTCCAAACGATCGAGCAATTGCTACGGGCTATCTCTTAAATCAAAAATCAGCTGCATTAAATTATGCTGGGGCTGTATTAGAGTGCGCGAATCCAAATTTGAGGTCTTTTTTAGAAAAAGCCTTTTTAAATAGTAGTAGACATGCGTATGATATTTGGCAATACATGGTTAAAAAAGGTTACTATCCGTTATCTCCAGCACCAGATTCTGAAATAAAAGCAATAGCAAGCAGTTATCAGCCTATTAATCAGCCGTTACAATAATATAAGAATTAGTAAGCACATATGTTAATTAAATTGTACTGGATAAAGCTGAACAGATTAATTATTCTTACTCTGTTCAGCTTTATTTTTTAATCTTCTTTTAAGAAGAGAGTCAATATTAATACATAATTAAAGTGGGATTAAATTTCCATAAAAAGGAATAACTATTTTTCCATGATTCGTAGCATATTAAAATTATAGGAGGTGATACACTATGGCAAACAATAATAGCGGAAGTCGTAATGAATTATTGGTTCGAGGCGCTGAGAATGCAATTGATCAGATGAAGTATGAGATTGCACAAGAGTTTGGTGTACAACTTGGTGCAGATACAACAGCTCGTGCAAACGGTTCTGTTGGTGGAGAAATCACAAAACGTTTAGTTGCAATGGCTGAACAACAACTTGGCGGTGGAGTTAATCGCTAAGTTCAATTATAAATGAGAGTGGATTAGTATAAGACATAGCAGATATTCAAACCAATTTCTTTTGTGTATTCATAAAAAAATAAGCCCTTATAGTAAACGCTTTCTCACTTAAAGGTTATTGATAATCTTTGAGTACTTTGTTTGCAAATCTCTTTTCTAAACTACACACAGTGTTGGGAAGGTGTTTCCCATGCATGATAGAAAGTCTTTTGTAGGAAAAAACATACTTAAAAATATCTTTTCAATATTGAAAACTATACTTATTATGATATTTTCGAAAGAGAGGCATTTTAAAATGGGTATATTAAGTGGGAATCCTCAAAATGAGCCTTTACATTACGGAGAAGTATTTGATATTTGGAGTTATCTTCTTGCGGCACAAGGAGCTGTAGCTGGACATCAAGTATGTATGAATCACACAGGTGATGAAGATTTAAGGAAGTTCTTACAAAACTTAATTGAGAATGATATGACTTCTGAAATAGAAGAGTTAAAAGCTCTTTTAAAGGTGAATGGAGTGGCTTTACCACCAGCACCTCCAGAAAGACCGGTTGCCTCTATTGAAGATATTCCTCCTGGCGCACGCATTAATGATGCTGAAATTGCAGCAGCCGTTGCTACAAGTCTTGCTGCAGGATTAGTAACTTGTAGTCAAGTTATGGGGAAATGCCTTCGAGAAGATGTAGGCATGCTCTTTGGACAATTTCACTTGAAAAAAGCACAAGCTGGAGTAGCTTTACTACGTTTAAGCAAGAAGAAAGGTTGGGTAGTTCCTCCGCCATTACATGTACGAAATTCCGATCAAGCTTAACAATAATAATAAAAGTGGCGCTCGGCCACTTTTTTATTTCAATCTACTCACTTCGCGTTTCTTGAGGAAGGAGTCTTCTTGGCTAAAATGATAAAAAGTATCAAAAGGTGTGAGGATTATTTTTATGGAACGATAGAGCATTTCAGATATTGTTACACATTCGTAATCATTTCTGTATAAATATCTCATAATATTTTCTAATGTTTTAACTGACTGAGATGTCTGAGAAAATTCGCTACCATTCCAATCATGAAGTAGAATAATATTTCCAGGTTTAACACCTTTAGTTATATATCTAGAAATTTTACTAGCTGCTGGATTTCTCCAGTCTTGAGGATCCTGATGCCATGACCATAGAATAACAAGTTTCCAATTTTGTATAGCTGTATTAATAATTAAATCGTTGTGAAGGCCTCCGACTGGTCGATAGAGAGTTGGTTTATAACCAGTGATTTGCTTGATAATTTCAGCCGTTTGATCTAATTCTGCTGTTAATTTAGCGGCAGCATATCAGATAGACATGTTAAGGTTCAAAAAACATCTAAGTCTTTTTCCCTGCCTAAAAAGGAACGAGATTGGAAATATCCCTCAGAAATGAAATAAGTTAGGCTGGTTATTAGCTGTTTAGGTATAAAATTTTATTTCACAGTAACAAGTTTGGAATAACCCTATATATTTTCCTTTGTATAACTTCTGGAGCGTATAAACATAGCTTCTTTAATTATTTCTATTCTTGCTTATTTGATGTTTTAGACAACTATTAACGAATAACTTATCCAAAACTCTCAACCCTATATAAGCAAAAATTACTTTCGCAATGATAATCAATACATATACAATCGAACTAACTGTAAATACAGTCATGTAGCTAAATTAGAATTAAAACTAATAACTATCTCTCCCCCCAACAAAATACCTGAACATCCTGCAAAAGAAATCAAAAATATTAAAAAGGTCCTAAAATAGCAAATAACATCATCTTTTTATCTATGTGTCACATCTCCTATTTAAAATAGAACCCTATACCAATTACAGTAGCTTCTAAAATAGTAATTGTTAGAAGAATATATACACCCTTTCTCTTCAAATGTCCATTTTTTCAAAATAAAATCAGTAAATTAACGGTATTGGTCGGCGTAATTAACGATTAATCATATTTTACTATACTCTTGACTTCTGTTGATTACAATTGTAATATGATAACCGTATTACAATTGTAATCTCAGAAAGGAGATTAAGTATGAATAGTCTACCCAAAATATCAGAAGCTGAATTAGAAGTTATGAAAGTACTTTGGACTGCGAAATCCTCACTTACAGCAAATGAAGTAATTCAATGCCTTGAGGAAACGAATGATTGGAGTCCTAAAACTGTCCGAACTTTGCTTAACAGGTTAGTAAAAAAGAGGGCAATTTCTTCTAATCAAGAGAAAGGAAAACTGTATACATATACTGCATTAATTTCCCAAGATAATTATTTGCAGATAGAAACAAAATCTTTTCTGAAACGATTTTATGGTGCTGCATTAAAGCCATTACTTGTAAACTTTATAAAAGAAGAAAAGCTATCTTTAGAAGAAATTAATGAACTGAGAGAAATTCTAGATGACAAAGCTAAACCTCACAGAATAAGGAATAAATAATTATGTTTAGTGTATTACGCAATGTTTATCTTCCTCATATCTTTGATTGGGTAATAGAGACTTCTATTATGGCAAGCATATTAGTTGGTTTAATCTTATGTTTGAAATTATTATTAAAAAATCAATTAACACCAAGATGGCAATATGCATTATGGTTAATTCTTCTTGTAAGACTTATGTTACCTTGGTCACCTAATAGTTCATTTAGTATGTATTCTATGCTCTCGCAAGGCTATGAATATCTCCGTTATCCCATGCAGGAAAATATAAAGGTACAAACTTCAAAAGAAATTAATGAACAAAAAACATATTCTTTCAATTTAAAAGGGGAGAATGAAGTAAAAAATGAAATGATGTTTCAGGATACAGATAAAGGTTTTTGGCATTTGTCTATGTATGAAATTCTTCTGTATGTGTGGTTATTAGGTGTACTCTGCTTAAGTTCTTCCATCATAATTATAAATAGACGTTTGCATGTTTATTTACATAAACAATCTGTTATTACAGATGAGAGAGTTTTACGCATTTTTGAAAGTTGCAAAGAGACAATGTCAATTAAACGAGATATCTCATTACTTCTGGCTGGAAAGATTCCAAGTCCAACACTCCTCGGATGTATTAGGCCTAGAATTTTACTTTGTGAGAGACATATTGAACAATTAAATAATAAACAGCTACGATTTATTTTTTATCATGAGTTAGCTCACTTTAAACGAAAAGATGTGGGAGTAAATTGGCTCATGTATAGTTTACTTATCTTAAATTGGTTTAATCCTATTCTTTGGTATGCATATTATGCTATGCGTGAAGATCAAGAAATTGCATGTGATGCGCTAGCACTCACTTTTATTGGTCACAAAGAAAAGCTGGCATACGGTAATACCATTATTACATTATTAGAACACTATTCTAATTACAATCAAACACCAAGTTTAGCAAATTTAAGTGGAAATAAATATGCATTAAAGAGGAGGATTTTGATGATTAAAAAATTTAATAGGAAGTCATACTGCTGGTCAATTTTAGGAATAGTAACAGTGATCGGCGTTTCTGTATTTTCTTTAATGAATGCAAAAACAGCAGAAAACTCTAATAAAAAGGAACATAAAGTAGAAAATATACAAAATATAGATAGAAAAACTAATGGTAATCAAGATATCTATAAACCAAGATATTCATTTGAGCTTGAGGAATCACAAATAAATAGTCTGAAAAATAGAGGATTACCAACAAAACAAACACTTGTGGATGCTAAGTCTACAGGGCTGATTTTGGTCCATTCTACGTTTGACAACCGAGAATTAGCACCTGGTTTTTGGATCATGGCTCCTGGTGAAGTAGATGTTATTAAAAAAGAGGAATATCCAACGAAATATGGAATGAGTAACTTTGCGATTGCTGAGGAATGGCGATAGATTTTCAATTATAAATTTATGTATAGAGCGAGGTATAATAAATTGAATACACGACGTATCTTTATTGGTGCTGCGATGAGTAGTGTTTTATTATTATCAGCATGTGGTAATTCGGACACTATCGTAACATCAAAATCAGGAAATTTGACTAAGGAAGAGTTTAACAAAGAATTAAGAGATAAAGCAGGGGATTCTGTTTTACAACAAGTAATGTTAGAAAAAATTTTATTAGATAAATACAAAGTTTCAGATGATGACACAAAGAAAAAAGTGGATGAATTGAAAAAAGAAATGGGAGATAATTTTAAATCTTATTTAACACAAAAGAATGTTAAAAATGAAGATGAACTTAAGGATAAATTGAAAACACAAATGGCTTTTGAGAAAGCTATTAAAGCATCAATTACAGAAAAAGAAATAAAATATTACTATAAACCAATTTTAAAAGTAAGTCACATTCTAGTAAAAGATGAAAAAACGGCGAAAGAAATAAAAGAAAAAATAAATAACGGCGAAGATTTTACTACGCTAGCTAAAGAACATTCAGAAGATCCTGGTTCCAAGGAAAAAGGGGGAGAATTGGGAGAACTTAATGCATTTCAAATGGATCGAATGGATCCTAAATTTAAAGAAGCTACTTATAAGTTAGAAGCTGGACAAGTAAGTGAACCTATTAAATCCTCTTTTGGTTATCATATTATTAAAATGACAGAGAAAAAAGAATTAAAACCGTTTAATCAAGAAAAAGAGAATATAAATAAAGAATTAGAAGCGAAACGTTTAACAGATCAGCAATGGCAACAGAAATTCTTCAAAGACTTATTCAAACAAGCAGATATAAAAATAACAGATAAGGATTTAAAAGATACTTTTAAATAATAAAAAAATAAATCCTACTTGCTTTCATGAACTGCCCCAAACCATGGACACTTAAAAAAGTCTATAGTTTGGGGTTTTTGATTATTTTTATAAGTAACCATCATTATAAAGAGAATCGGAGGTTATAAGACGAATATTAGAAGTTTTTTTGAATTTCTCGATATGGATGCTCCTTCTATTCCTGGCAACGCCCATTAGCAACCCTATCACCGTCAAGTTGAGGAATTCATTATTTTCTAAAAAGGAAAAATGAATTTAATCTTCATAAATAAATGTAGAAAGCAGAAATTTGGTTTTGGGGATATTTTCTTTTATTAGCTTGATGGAGATGTGACTGAACCCCTTTACATAATTTTCGTTGCCTTTTGGAATGTATCCTTTATTTGCATCAGGACCCCCAAAAAAAAGAGCCCTATATCCCTTGGGCTCTTCCATAAATTCTTATACAATATTAATCCTTTAAGACTAATATTGTATGTATAAAGTATTAAATTTTTAAACTGCAGTAGATATAAATACAGAGTATACAGCGCTTTGAGTAATTCCTGGAGTAATAAAAAGTGAGATAGCATCTGTCCTTGCAACTGGATTACCAGGTATCGTACTAGTCCATGTAACTGTTGCAGGAGCAACTACTGGATTTGGATTAAATACTTTTACAGGCTGTGCTCCAATATCAGTTGGTTTGATTGAAAAGACTATTGTTCCAGTAATATTGGCTGTAAGAGTAAGGGTAATTGTAGATACTATTTGACCAACCCCTGGTGAAGCTAGATTAGTAGGTACATTATCACATACTTGTAGTAGATATACACCTATACCTAAGTTATTTACATTAATAGAAGCGGAAAAACCAACAATACTACCAGCTCCTGCTGTTACATAAGGGAGCGTTAGTGAATCTGCTGCACCAGGTGATCCTGCTGTGCGCTGAAATCCCGCATTAGTACCACCAAAAAGGATAGCCTTTGTAGATGTTGTTGCAGTAACTCCGGTAGGTCCAGTAGGCCCGGTAATTCCAGTGGAACCAGTAGGTCCAGTGGGCCCGGTAGCTCCGGTAACTCCGGTAGGTCCCGTAACTCCGGTAGGTCCCGTAACTCCGGTAGGCCCAGTAACTCCAGTAGGTCCAGTAGCTCCGGTAACTCCGGTAATTCCGGTAGCTCCGGTAACTCCGGTAGGCCCAGTAGGTCCCGTAACTCCGGTAGGTCCCGTAACTCCGGTAGGCCCAGTAACTCCAGTAGGTCCAGTAGCTCCGGTAACTCCGGTAATTCCGGTAGATCCAGTAGCTCCGGTGGGCCCGGTAATTCCAGTAACTCCGGTAGGTCCCGTAACTCCGGTAAGTCCAGTAGGTCCCGTATCTCCAGTGGGCCCAGTAACTCCGGTAGGCCCGGTAGCTCCGGTAACTCCGGTAATTCCAGTAACTCCGGTAGGTCCCGTATCTCCAGTGGGCCCAGTAACTCCGGTAGGTCCAGTAGGCCCGGTAACTCCAGTGGAACCAGTAGGTCCAGTGGGCCCAGTAACTCCGGTAGGCCCAGTAGGTCCAGTAGGTCCCGTATCTCCAGTGGGCCCGGTAACTCCAGTGGAGCCAGTAGGCCCAGTAGGTCCAGTGGGCCCCGTAACTCCGGTAGGTCCAGTAGGCCCAGTAACTCCGGTAAGTCCAGTAGGTCCCGTATCTCCGGTAATTCCAGTAACTCCGGTAGGTCCGGTAGGCCCGGTAACTCCAGTGGAACCAGTAGGTCCAGTGGGCCCGGTAGCTCCGGTAACTCCGGTAGGCCCAGTAGGTCCGGTAGGCCCAGTAACTCCGGTAGGTCCCGTAACTCCGGTAGGTCCAGTAGCTCCGGTAGGTCCAGTAGGTCCCGTAACTCCGGTAGGCCCGGTAGCTCCGGTAACTCCGGTAATTCCAGTGACTCCGGTAACTCCAGTAGATCCGGTAATTCCGGTAAGTCCAGTAGCTCCGGTAGGCCCAGTAACTCCGGTAGGTCCAGTGGGCCCGGTAACACCGGTAGGTCCTGTAGGTAATGTAAATGGTGGAATTGATGGCAATGTAGGTCCTATAAGGCTAGGATCAAATGCTCCAGAAGATATAAAATCATCCAGATTTAATCTTTTTGGATAAATTTCACTCTCATCTGACATATGTACACCTCCTTTTCCTCTAACAAATTTATTCACCATATGGCTTGTACATACTATAAAATAGCAAATTAACAGGTTTTCAAATTGCATTAAAAATATAAGTTAAGTTTGTAAAGGGTTTATTCTGACGGTAATAATAAAGTAATTAAAAAGTGAAAATATTTGTTTGGAAAATGCTGTTACTCACTTGCGATATTTACGTACCATGAAACAACTAATTACACTGTCTACAACTGACATTCTCTTTGATTTCGAATGCCTTACAAACAAAAAAATAGTACGAATGTTCGTATTAAGGTATAATTATAAATATCTTAAAATCAAAGGAGGTCTTGCCTTATGAGTCAAAGAATTTCCTACTATGATGTTGCACCTGATGGCATGAAAATTATGATGGATATGGAGAAATACACTAAGAAGTCTACAATTAATCGAATTACTAGAGAACTTATAAAGATTAGAGTCTCTCAAATTAACGGTTGTGCTTTCTGCATGGATATGCATACATCCGATGCTCGTAAGATAGGTGAAACCGAACAACGAATTTATTGCTTGAATGCTTGGAATGAATGTGATTTTTATACACCTGAAGAGAAAGTTGCTCTTGAACTATCTGAGTATATTACTCTAATTCCCACTAAAAGAGTTCCTGAAGACCTATATAAGCGAGTACGTGAACACTATGACGAGAAACAATATGTTGACCTTGTTCTGGTAATTAATCAAATCAACAGTTGGAATAGAATTTCTATTGCAATGGGAAATACAGCAACTAAAAAATAATTGCTCTCAACGAACGGTAAATAAGAATAAAATTAAAGGTGTTTAAAAATCACAATACAATTGTTTCATTTTTCTTTATTACGTAGTTATCATAAACTGTGACATAACCAAATTTTTGAAATTTATTTTTTCATCCTTTGTAGCTTTTATAATAATATCTTGAAATACGAAGGGACTGAACTATGCGCAGATATCAATATCTTGACCCCAAAATAAAAACATAATGGAGGTAAAAATATTGATTACAGAACTACAAACCGAAAGATTAGTTTTAAGAAAAATGAAAGCATCAGACTCAGCTAGCATGTTTACAATTTGGTCTGATCCAGAAGTTACAAAATTTATGAATATCAATAGTTTTATTGATGAAGGCCAAGCGGTAGATATGATTGAAATGCTTGATAAGTTATCTCGGGAAAACAGAGCTATTCGTTATTCAATAATTGAATTAGAATCAAATGAAATTATCGGTTCTTGTGGTTATAATTCATTGGATTTCAAAAACGCCAAAGCAGAAATTGGTTAAGATATTAGTAAAGCTTTTAGGGGTAAGGGATATGCGCCAGAAGCCATTCTCTCTTTAATGGATTATGCGTTTAGTACTTTAGAATTCAATAGAATAGAAGCAAAAGTTGAATCTGAAAACATCAATTCAATAAAAGTCTTACAAAAGTTAAACTTTACATTCGAAGGAACAATGAGAAAGTGTGAAAAATCTAATGAAAAGTTTATTGATCTAAGTATTTATTCAAAATTAATAACAGATTAACTTATATAACCTAGCCTACATTTCTTAAAATGTAGGCTATTAAATACCCTCAAAATGAAAAAAATACGTTATTTTTTCTGTTGAATCATAGGAAAGGATGGTGTTTTTTTGCACTAGAACCGATATTTGGACATTCTAGATAATATAAGATAATATTTATATAAAATTATATTGATATTATTAACGGTTTGGTGGTGTTTACAATGATTAAAGGTATTAAAAATATTGAAACTAAGGAACCCATAAAAATGTTTTTATTTGTTCCTTGTATTATTCTTTTATTTGATAATATTTATCATTACTTCATCCTTAGGAAGGATTTCTCGCTACAGAAATTTTTATTTGAATTAGTGTTTTTAGCTATTTTTATTTCATGCATTTTATATAACAAGTATTTACAAAAAAAGAATAAACAAGTGTTAACAAAATACATTTTTCTTGGTGTTAGTGTTATTTATCTTCTAACATACGACTTTATATTTACACGTAGTCCAAATACTTCTTTACATGTGCCTTATCTGGAAAGCTTCTTAGTAATTTCTTCACCTTTATTTTTAAGCATTCGTTTTCTTCTATGGGTGTCTATTTGTATGCTATGTAGATTTCTAATCGCTATTTATTATTTTCACGTTAACTATCCAATAAAATTAGTATTATTGTTTATAACAATCATTATTACGTCATTTTTTGTGTTTCTTTCACTGAAATTTTTAGTGCAAAAAATAAAAGTATCCTATGAAAGACAAATGAAAGAAACAGCTTTATCAGTAATGAGGATAATGGAATTAAAGGATCCATACACTAAAGGACATAGTGAACGTGTAGCAAATTATGCTACTATTCTTGCTAAGGAAACAAATGAATTTGATGATAAATCTTTAAAAAAATTTCATTTTATTTGTTTATTGCATGATATAGGGAAAATAGGTATTCCTGATGAAGTTTTAAATAAGGCGTCTTCTCTCACAGAAGAAGAATATAATATTATTAAGGCACATCCACAATTAGGATTAGAGGTTTTCAAAAATATATCTTTAATAAAAGGTAGTGAAGACATAATTCTTTCTCATCACGAAAGATGGGATGGAACTGGTTATCCTCAAAAATTAAAGGGAAATCAAATACCGTTATGTGCAAGAATTGTTGCGATAGCAGACGCATTTGACGCAATGACTTCTTCAAGAGCATATCGTTCGGCCTTATCGCCTGAAGAAGCTTATAAACGTATTGTAGAAGGATCCGGTACACAATTTGATCCATCAATAGTAGAAGTGTTCAAAAAGGTATTTCCCTTATGGAAAAAAATGATTCCAAAGTCTGGTAGTTAAAAATTCATGCTTCAGATTAATTCATATAAAAATTTAAAATGGTATTCTTTTACTATATACAGATAACGTTTTTAATTAGATAAAGTAAAGTTTTGGTGAATCAAGCCCTTTTATCAGTTCTTCATTCTCACGCTAGAGCTTTTTCGTTTTGTATTGAGGTACTATCATATCACTATCAAGTTAAGCCTGTGCAAAGTCAATTTTAGCTAGATTGTTTTTTCAAAAGGTAACTGAAGGCGATTAAAAGATTTGCAAACGCGCATAATACTAGGCATGTATTTGTCCCAACGGGACCATATCTGTAGGGGATTGCTATAGTAGATATATTTCGTATAAAAGATCATAAGTTTTCCAGATATTAGAATATTATTCGAGAGATTTCAAGTGAGATAACTAATAATATGTTTTAGAAAGAAGATATAGTTAATTATTTAGATTCAGTTAGAAAAAAGCACCTTTAAAATGGTGCTTTTTTTTCTAATTCGATTTAAATTGTTAAAGATATATAAGATGGAAAGGTATAGAGCACAAACAATTAATCAAATATTAGAAGATATTAAGAAAAAGTATGTAAATATAATTATATAGGGGAGTTTCAAATAAGTTTTAATTTATATTTTTAGCAACAAGATCAGGTTGAATGTTTAGTAATGAAACTACTTGCTGCATTGTAACATTTTGGAGGAATTCTTCCATTTTCTCCTGGGATTGAATAAGAATTAGTTCCAAAACCATGTGTATACGTGCACCAACAGGACACATTGGATTTGGGTTTTCATGAAAAAAGAATAATTTATTTTTCTCAACAACTTCTACTGCACGATATACATCTAATAAAGTAATAAATTGAGGAGCTTTAAATAAATGAGCTCCATTTTTCCCTTGTGAAACGTGAACAATTCCTGATTTTTTTAAGCACAATAATATCTTGCGAATTATTACTGGATTACAATTTACACTTTTCGCTAAAAAGCTTGAGCTACAAAGGTATGATGGATCGTTTTTTAATAAGCATAGAATATGCACTGCAATTGTAAAACGACTACTAATTTTCATAATTTAACACCACCTAGATGTAACCATTTTAGTTACATGTATAAGAGAAGTCAACATCTTCTTATGACATTTATTATATATTAACTCTACATATATGCAGCATTGAAAGATATATAAGAGGGGCCTGACAAGATAATGCAAGTTAATGCTTATATGTAATTATTGTTATCTTACAAAAATGTAATGTTTCTGGATTTCTTAATTGAAATTAAGGGATTAATATAAGTGTAAAAATATGAGGTGAATCAATTGAAAAAAATCATTTTACTTTTAGGTATTTTAACTGTATTTAGTAGTATGTTAGTTGGTTGTAATTTAAATCGTATTGGAACAGAAAAATATTATGTTCAAATCACTGTAGATGGAAAAGAGGAAGTTGCGAAATCTTCAGACGGTAAAATAATGGGGAAAAATTACACATATAAATTAGTGGGCTTTGATAAAGAAGGTAAAGAAAAAGAGTTAGAATTTTTCGCACAAAAGAATCTTCGTAAAGATGCTTTTCTTCTCGTATACTATTCTGAAGAAAAAGGTGTGAAATCTTGGGAAGAAGTGGAGAAGGATGATTTACCTGCAAAAGTAAAAGAAAAATTAAATGTAAAATAAAGAAAAGAGATAGAGGCCACGGATTCATATAGTGTAGTATCTATCTCCTTTTGTAAGGATAGCTTTTTATCATTTTAGCCAAGAAGACTCCTTCCTCAAGGAGCGTGAAGGGTCACAGCCCAGTGAGTAGGTGGGAGATGAATTGGCTTCGAACAAGGGATAGCAGTAAGCCATCTTAATTGTTCGACATATAGAAAGTATTACGCCACTACCTATCGAATGTACGTTTGGTGTATGATAGTCATATACCAAAATGGAGGTGAATCAAATAATGATTAATAAAGCCTATAAGTTTCGTATCTATCCAAATCAAGCACAAGCAATTCTAATCAACAAAACGATTGGGTGTTCTCGCTTTGTATTCAATCATTTCCTATCCTTATGGAATCACGCATACAAAGAGACAGGAAAAGGCTTGACCTATGGTATATGCTCTGCCAAACTACCTGCCATGAAGAAAGAGCTTGTTTGGCTAAAAGAAGTGGATAGTATTGCGATTCAGTCGTCTGTTCGCAACCTTGCGGATGCTTATACACGCTTTTTCAAAAAACAAAACAGCGCACCGCGCTTTAAATCTAAGAAGAACAACCTACAATCTTATACCACAAAACAAACAAATGAAAACATTGCCGTTATAGGGAACAAAATAAAGTTGCCGAAACTAGGCCTTGTTCGACTTGCCAAAAGTCGCGAAGTAGAGGGGCGTATTGTAAATGCTACAGTTAGACGGAACCCTTCTGGTAGATATTTTGTGTCACTATTAGTTGAAACAGAAGTACAAGAACTTCCGAAAACACATTCTTACATTGGAATAGATGTAGGACTAAGAGATTTCGCTATTTTGTCAGATGGAACACACTATGAAAATCCGAAGTTTTTCCGTTCATTAGAAGATAAGTTGGCGAAAGCACAGCGTGTTCTTTCTAGAAGAATGAAAGGATCTTCTCGCTGGAATAAACAACGAGTAAAGGTAGCTAGAATTCATGAATACATATCAAATACTAGAAAAGATTACTTGGACAAAATTTCAACTGAAATCATCAAAAACCACGATGTTATCGGTATAGAGGATTTGCAAGTATCGAATATGTTAAAGAATCATAAGTTAGCAAAAGTAATTAGTGAGGTATCTTGGTCGCAATTTCGATCAATGTTAGAATACAAAGCAAAATGGTATGGCAAACAAGTCATTGTCGTATCGAAAACATTTGCTTCCAGCCAATTATGTTCTTGTTGTGGATATCAAAATAAAGACGTTAAAAATCTAAACCTACGTGAATGGGACTGTCCTTCTTGTCGTACACACCATGATAGGGATATTAACGCAAGTATCAATCTAAAGAATGAAGCGATAAGGCTTCTAACCGCAAGGACTGCGGGGTTAGCCTAATCAATTAGAGTTCGATAGAACTCTTTACTTAGGAATCCCTCACTTCTAAACGAAGTGAAAGTGGGGGTAGTTCAAAACTAGAAATGTATTTTTCAAGTTATAAAAATACATAATAAAAGATTGTTTAATGGAGGAAGGGTATAACTATATGATTATTATGATATCTAATATTTTACTTTATTGAAAAGCCTGCACTATTAGTTCAATAATAAAGGTGAAAGATACATATAAGATAAAGTGATTTATTATATCCTATGCGATTTCTATACTTAAAGAAGAGAAAAAGATGAACGAAAAAACGATGAATAGAAAGAAAACTATAAAGTATAGTAGTAGCAAATAGAATTGTGACGGAATCATAAGTAGCATATTGTCCTAATGAAGGACATGTCTCAGGAGGAATAAGAATATGTATAAGGTTTTGATTGTTGATGGTGATGTAAACTTCACATCTGTATTAAAAATTTATTTAGAACAGGATCTTTGTAAAGTAGTAGCTGTTGATAATTTTGAAAAAGTTATGGAGTACTTAAACAACTTACATCCGCACCTAATATTATTAGGGGAAAAGTTAACTGTACTTGATGGTTTTTACTGGCTACAGAGAATTCGATCTAGATTTACTTGTCCAATTATATTTATTTCTAATTGTAAAAATGAAAAAGCACAAATTCGAGCCATTGAAGGCGGTGCGGATGATTGTATAATTCCTCCTTTGAATTGCAAGGTAATAGTGGCAAAAATAAAAAGATATTTACGTCGAACATATGGTGAATATATTTTAAACCCATTAGAACGCTTTATGGAGATAGGAGGATTTATATTTTATCCAGAGCGTTTACAGCTCCATTTTAAAACAAAGCAAGTTAATTTAACAAATAATGAAAGAATTATTATAGAACTCCTTTTTTCGCAATATCCACGTACTGTAGCACATAACGAGTTATCATCTGCAATTTCGAAGACTGAAAAATTCCTGAGTAAAAATACCTTATATAAAAATATTATACGAGTAAATAAAAAATTTGATATGTTAGGAGTTAGAAGGGTAATTAAAGTGGTAAGTAAAATAGGATATCGATTAAATATAAAGGAACATAGTTAGCAAATTTAGTTTTTATTAATTATTAGATATATTCTATAAAACAAAATATATTGAAATATAAGTATTCAAGATACGTCAAATATCTAACCCCAATCCTTTTGGGCTCTAGTTTAATATCTACTGATCATACTTTACATACAAATAGTGTGGATATTTCACAATTATAAGTTATACTTTATCAATCTATTTTGAGATGTATTTACAATTACAATGAAATACATCTCAAAATAAATTGAAAAGGAATGATTTTAGAAATGGTTGGAACGAAATATACTAGTTTTATGGGTAGACCACATATTTGGGGTATCCCTAGTAATGTAATATCTAACCCCAAAATACGAAAATCAGAAAAACAAGGACTTGATTTCAAAAATGAACCTTACACAAATGAAAAAAATGAGCTTTTAAAAGATAAGCAGTTATATGTAAGTTTAAAGTCAGAGTTTAGTTCTTTTACACAAACTCTTAAGAATTTAGCTACTTTTAAAGGTAATGAGAAAAAAGTAACAACATCACAAGATGGTTATATTAAGGTGAAGGCAAATCGTGATGCAATTGATGGAACATTTAATATAACAGTTAAACAACTTGCGGAGCATCACCAAATTGCTTCAAATCCTATTAATGTTGATGAAAAATTGAATGTAAATGATACTTTGAAAATTAGAGATAGGGATTTAACAATAACAAGTGATATGACGTATAAAGATTTAATTAATCGAATAAATGATGGAGAGTATGGGGTATCTGCTTATACACACGGCGGTAAAATTTTTATGAATGCTAAAAAAGTCGGTGAAGATAATAAAATTGAATTAAAAGATGGGACATCAGATTTATTTAAGAAGATGTTTTATACAAAAATAAAAACAGACCAAATAGATGAATCTGGTAATGAAAAACAGAAATATGTACTCAATACCATTAATACAGCGAAAGATGCAAAATATAGCCTCAATGGGATTGAAGGCTCCAGCACTAGTAACACAATTACGCCACTTCCTGGTGTAGAGATTGAATTACTAAAAGAAACGGAAGTAAGTACAAAGAATACCAATGTCAAAAGTAGTGAATTAAAATTCATAGTAAGTAATTCTGGTGTGTCAGATGCCACTAAACTAATAAAAAAAATGGTCACAGATTATAATCAAGTTGCTTCGTCCTTTGAAGATTTTACGGGACCGATGGGAGTTTTAAATGGGCATGCAATAATGAATGATATTTATCGAGAAATGCGGAATATAGTCGGATTTACGCAAGGTGGTAATACCTTATCTACTTATGGTATTCAATTCAAAGATGACGGAACAATGGTAATAGATGATAAGAAATTAACAAAAGCTTTGGAAGAACAGCCGGAGGGAGCAAAACAATTTTTCTTCAGTTCCAATGGATTAGGACATAAGATTGGAAAAGCATTTGAAGAACTTTTTGATAATGATAGTATTATTAGTGAAAGAATTAAAAACATCGACTCTCGTTTAAATGATTTAAATAAAGAGTTTCACTATATTGACTACTATAATAGCCAAAAACAGGATGAAAATATTCATAAATATCAAAGATTAGGAATTGCATACGCATTACTTAATACTCAAATGAACACAATGAAATCATGGTTGAAATAGAGTGAAAATATATATAAAGTTTGAAGGACAGTTTTAGTATTTTAAAATTCTAATAATCAGTTTATTTTATGAAGGATGGGTTGAATGAATGAGAAACTCTATAAAGAATTTGTAAATTCTATTTATGAACTTGGTGATTTAAAAATATCAGAAGGAGAATTTCAAAAGAAACAAGAACAATTCAATTACTGGCTTGTATCTTTGGAAGAAGAAAAAAGACAACAAGTAATAAAACAAATTATGCCTATAATTATGAAAGTTGCAGAGCATATTCAAGAAAAACAGCAAGCGTTTAAAGATATAATCTCTGTTAACGAAGGAATGATGAAAGCCAATTCACACTATGATAAATATTAAAACGAATAAGGAAATATTATTATTTAATTTGTATATAAGAAATACTAAATTTATGAATAAAATAAGATAAATATAATTTATCTTATTAGGAGGTGTTTCTGCTACATAAATAACTAAATCAGAGTTGAGTGTAGAGATTATAATATAATCAAAAAAACTGATATGGAGATCCCACTAAATTGCCATCAAGTCAAGAAATTGATTAAATTTATTGCTCCCCGAAATAAAAAAATGAGTTAAATTCTCATAAATAAATGTAATATAATAAAGATTTCGTTTTAGGAATACTTCAAAACGATAAAAATATGCTTCATTGCTACCAAAGATAAAAAATTCGTTCTGGGGTATTGAAAATTTTTATGTTGATGGCGATGTGGTGTTACCTCATCGCTATCAAGTTAAGATTTCGTACTCCCTATAAAGAGAAAAAGACGTTATCCCTTCTGGAGAATTATTGGAAAGGATGGCGTTTTTTTATGAATCTTTTGATTCTTGACGAACTTCAACTGATTGCTAAAGAATTATAACGACATATGTCTCCTCATACTCTAGAACACCTAGCCAAAGAAAAAGGATTTGTTCAACGAAAGAATAAATATCAAGCACAGGAGTTAGTTGCTTTATGCTTATGGCTTAGGTTTAGTCAACAGGCTGCAAGTACATCACTCACACAATTATGTAGCTTTCTTGAAGTATTTAAAGGTGTTCTTATCAGTCCCGAAGGACTTAATCAACGATTTAATGCTTCCACAGCACAGTTTCTTGAACAAGTGCTAGCTAAACTTCTAACTCAAAGAATTCATTCAACAAAAGAAATAATTCATCAATATACTGCGACCTTTAAGCACATTTGGATTCTAGATTCTACAACATTACAGCTTCCAGATAAGTTCTTCTCCACATTATCAAGGTTCAGGTGGAAGTAGCCATATAGCAGGAGTTAAAATTCAATTGGAGTATGACTTCTTGAGTGAAAAGTTTCTGCGCGTTTATATAGGAGAAGGAAGAGAAAATGATATAGCTTTTGGTTCGACCAGCATACAAACCGTTCAACCAAAGAACTTGTTTAGGCTATTTCGACTTACATGACTTATAGAAAATCCATGATAAAGAAGTTTACTATATCTCACGTTTGAAATTAAATTCTTGAATCTATCGTAAGAATGATAAGCCAGAATATTTTCGAAATGGAATCGTGAAGAAAGGAACACTCTATATTCGTTTAGATATGGAAGAACTCGTGAATCAATTGCTCCCTAGTCAAACAATGGAGATTTCAGAGGCATACATTGGATAGTATCAAAAATTACTAGCTCGTGTTATTATTCATCGATTAACAAAGGAACAAATAGAGAAGTGGTTGAAAGAACAAGCCCAAAAAATAAAAAAATTCACGTAAAAATAAACTTATATAAGCTTAGCTTTATGGGCATGGGGTACTTTCATTATTTGAATATATTTTAAGCCCTTTTCTGCATTTTATCTTTACATTAACATAGTAATATCTGTATATAATTACGCTAAATATATTTGTAATAGAAATAGTGAAAAAATCCATATTAGCTGAAAAATATAAGGATAATTCTTTCTACAAAATCAACTAATTAATGAGGGTGATAAAACATGCAAAGAAACATTTTAATTGTGGAAGATGAAGATATTTTACGTGAAATTGTAAAAGATTATTTACTAGATGATGGATATGAGGTGTTAGAAGCAACTGATGGAAAAGAAGCATTATCTATATTTGAAGAACATGAGGTGCATTTAATTATTCTAGATATTATGTTACCAGAATTAGATGGTTGGTCAGTTTGTAGACGGATTCGTAAGACATCTAATGTGCCAATTATTATGCTTACAGCTCGTGTGGATGAAGATGATACATTGCTTGGATTTGAACTAGGAGCGGATGATTATGTTACAAAGCCATACAGTCCACCAATTTTATTAGCAAGAGCAAAGCGGTTAATTGAAAGTCGATATTCTTCGGTCATTAGCGTAACCAATGAAGATGCATTAATGAATAGTGGTATCTATATACATTTTCCTTCACGTACCGTAACTTTAGATAAGGAAGCTATAAGTTTGACACACACAGAGTTTGAAATATTAACATATTTAATGCAAAATCAGGGAATTGTTATTACGAGAGAACAACTGATCACTAAAATATGGGGTTATGAATTTGCTGGGGATGATCGCACTATAAATAGTCATATTCGAAATTTACGCCATAAATTGGGGAAAAAGGCAAATCATATTGTAACAGTGGTAAGAGCTGGCTATAAATTTGAGGGAGACATATGAAAAAAGGAATTGTTTTAAAATTATTTGTATTAACAACAGCTTTATGCATGTTGATTTTAGCAACCATCTTTATTGGACAAACAATATTCTTTAAAGAGTATTATGCGAATAGAAAAATAAATGATATGAAAATAAGTATGAAATCTTTCGAAAAAAAATACTTGAATAGTGAAGGTAATGTACAAGCTATTCAAAAGCTAGAACAAGAATTTTATCAAGAAAATAATGCATTAATTACAATATTAGATAGTAATGCCAATTTAAAATATACAAATGATTTTTATGTGGAAGTGAAAGTGGATAATTCTGATGAGAATGATTTAAATAATAAGGTACTCACAATCCCTTTATATAATCTAATAAGTTTAGAAGATATTTCAAGCGAAAAATTACCAGTAGGGACAAGAATATATGGTTATGGAATAAATAAAAATTCTAATGTGGTTCCTTATGAGTTGGGAATAGAGAGAAGTGGATTACTTTGGGAAAATAAGCAAATGTCAATAAAAGTAGAAGAAATGCTTTCAAAAGAAAAAGTAAGATTAAATGAGATCCAAACGAAAGAGAAATCATCAATGTTCCCAAGTAAAGAAACTAATGAGATTAATAAGAATGATGCTCCTATAGTTTTCTTTAATGGGGAAATTACTAAAATTAAAATACCTGATAGAAATGAGACAGCAACTACAATTTATAAAAATGAATCATTTATGAGAAATATAAGAGAATTTCAAATGAATTTATTATTCAATGAAAGTAAAAATCATTATAATTCTTTACAGATGCTTGATTATAAGAAAAATGACATAAAATATAAAGTGTTAATATCGCCGATAAAAGAAAAAGATGGAGCAACAACATATATTTTCTTAATGGCATCCCTACAACCAGTTGATGAGGCTGTACAAATGGTAGAAGATTACTATGTATACATTTTTGCATTTGTAGTACTTCTTACTTTTCTAGCTTCTTTTTATTATTCCAAACAAATTGCAAAACCTTTATTACAAATAAACAATGCAACAAAAAAGATTGCAAACTTAGACTTTTCGGAAAAAATTCCAATTACATCAAAAGATGAAATCGGTGATTTATCAAAAAATATTAATACGCTCTCGAATACATTACATTTGCATATTAATCAATTGCATAAAGACATAGAGAAAGAAAAACAATTAGAGAATACCCGGAAGGAATTTATTGCAGGTGTATCCCATGAATTAAAAACACCTTTGAGCATTATGAAAAGTTGTATTTCGATTTTAAAAGATGGTGTCGCAATCCATAAAAAAGATTATTATTTTGAAGCAATGGCAAAAGAAGTAGACAAGATGGATGTGTTGATTGTTGATATGCTGCATTTGGCAAAATTCGAATCTGGAACATATAAAATGGATATGGATATTTTTTATATTGATCAATTAATCGAACAGATTTGTGAACAGTTATCTTTAGAAATAACAAAAAAGGAATTACAAGTCCATCAATGTCTTTCTAAAGTTGAGGTCATTGCCAATCGGCGTCGAATTGAACAAGTACTTACGAATTTTATTACAAATGCAATTCGTTATACACCAGAGAAAGAAAATATTGTGATTTCTACAATACAAGAGAATCATCGTGTAAAGGTATGTGTAGAAAATAAAGGTGCTCATATTCCGAAGGAACAACTAGAGAAGGTATGGGATAGATTTTATCGTGCAGATGCTGCTCGCCAACGTTCAAAAGGAGGAACCGGTTTAGGGCTGGCTATATCTAAAAATATTTTAGAACTACATGGCGTCGAATATGGTGTATGTAATACAAGAGATGGTGTATTATTCTTCTTCTATTTAAGTTCAAATAAAAAAAGTGAGTAGAAAGAATTTTTCTACTCGCTTTTTTTTATTTGAATTTATTGTTAATCAATATCATATGCTAGCTCTTTTTTTTGTAAAAAGTCTTCAATAAGCTTAGTTTTTTCTTTTACTTTTGTTGCGTACGTAAAATCGCCATAACAATATGGATATCTAAAATTCTTTTTATTATCACCACAAGTATACAGATCTGGATTTTGATCGACTTTTATTTTAGAAAATTCTTTAGCTAGCTTTTCTGAATGTTTTTTAATTTGTTGACTTGCAATAAAATCAATATATTTTGGGCCCATATTATAGCTTTGAATGATAGTGTCCATTCCAACATCTTTCTCTATTCCATATTGATACATTTGGGCGAAGTGTTTTACACCTTGCTCAATGCTTAAGTTAACATCTTGAATTTCATTTCGATTTAATTCAAGTGATTCAGAAGACTGCATAGGATCTGTACCTTCACCTCTACTTTCTTGATACATGATTCCTAATAAGGTTGTTGTTTTGTCACTTAAATTATATTTTTCTAACTCCTTTTCAATAATTAGCTTAAATTGTAATAAACGTTCTTCTATACCGTAACGCTGCTTTTTATTGGTATTGTTCAATAGATGAATACTATATAGTAATCCAGTTAGTGTTATAAAAATAACAATACTACTAAAGAAGAATACTAACGTTTTTTTTATTCTTCATGTATTACGCCCCCTGTTCGTTTTAGATGAAAATATTAGCATAGGGAAATGAAGATAGGATAAAGATAAAATGAATTTATTATTTATTGCCAGGGGAAATCTCTTTTACATGTGCATATTAGAAATTAGGAAGAAAGAAATTGAATAGCATTTATAATTTTAATAGCCACCACATTCTGTATATGATGTGGTGTTATATCTCAATATTCTTTAAATTGTTTTGATATAATCTGCATTTTATCTTTATTTATTTCTAGTAATCTCTTTTTTGTATATAGAGGGTTAAAGGTATTAAATCTAGCAATTAAACCCTGTTTTTTCAAATACAAATAATAGAGAAGGGATAGAAAAAATGTCGGAACATGTTAAGGGAAAAAGGATTAAAATTTTGGACGAGTTCGTCAAAGAATCTGAGCCAGAAGCAAACAATAAGGTTAAGAGTCCGGATTTTGAGGAAGGTCCTAAACAAGAACAAAGGAATTCTCAGAAGATGGGGCGTCTAGTAGCGCTTGATGCGGTTCGTGGCTTAGCTGTAATAGGAATGTTTATACAGCACTTTGCCTTAAATGATATGAATGCTTCAATTGTATCTGGTAACACTACATTGTTATTTATACTTTGTGGAGGTATTTCTTACTCTATTATGGCTCGACGCACGAAAGAAAAAGGACTTGAGACCAGTAGGTTCCGATCTAGAATGCTCGCACGTGCAGTGTTTATTGATATAATTGGGTATCTTCTTATTATGCTTAACACTCATGTCGGTGTAATTTTACCTGCCTATGCGGCCCTGTTCGTACTGGCACTTGTTCTTGTTCATCGTTCAACACGTGTACTCATTATAACAGCAAGTGCTCTGATTGTTGTAAGTCCACCTCTGATGATTCTGGGAGAAAGTCTTTTGTCGAACTCATTTATTCTTAGAGATATAGGAGGCGGTCCTATGTCTGGGATAGCACTAGCACCCGCTTTCGTCGTAGGCATGGTCATTGGGCGAATTGACTTAACAAAGCAGCGCCCTGCATTTCTACTTATGTGCAATGGTTTGATTATACTTATTATTTGTAAGCTGTTGGCTATTTTTGTCCTTCCTGATCTCAGTCAATCTTTTGAGGGGTGGCTCATAAGCGTTCAAGGTTCCGTTAGTAACCAGCCTGATCCAAATTTAATTTGGCCATCTAATGCCCAACCACCAATGTGGCATACTCTTCTTTGGACAAATGCACACAGTGCATCAACATTTCAAACACTGACGGGGCTTGGGGCCGCATTTCTTGTGCTCGGACTTGTATGTCTTGTACCGAGGAAGTTTTCCGTTGCATTGATGCCTTTCGAAAAGGTTGGACGAGTAGCATTAACAATGTATGCAGCTCAGTTTGTCGTATTGTGGGGGCTTCAACTGATAGGAATACAGCAGTATAGTCTGGAATTTCCGATCGGGGATGTACTTGTTGCGACTGTAACATTGGTAATTGGAGGAATAATTGTAAAACTTCCTGCTGGTCCACTCGAAGCAATGATGCGACGTTTTGATCGTTTTTTTAGCGCCTCTCAACCAGCTAAGACAAAAATATTAAGATAAATTATACACGCTCCCAATAATATCGATATTAGTTCGAATGGAAATTGATAATTAAAACTACCACGATGAACCTGTTTCACAATTAAATATGATTTAAAGCAAAACAGCACTCTCTAATTTAATGGTGAGGTGCTGTTTTCTTTTTTATTTTTCTACCCTAATGACAAACAGTGATCATTAAATGTTTTTAATCAGCTTGGCGTTCTGCCTGGCTAAATTAAACTTTCTTTTTAACAATTTCAATATGAAAAATATTCAATAGAAACCTAGCGTGTTAATTTCCTTTAGTTTGCTAGCTGATGAAGCTAATCTAGTTAATTTATGAATGAATTTTTTGGATTTTGGACATACTTCCTTTTTGGAAGAATCTATCCTTTTTTGAATGTGTGCATAGCCTCTATCGCTGCAGTAACTCGCTTGGCAGGCTTAAACAAAGTATCGAACGGATTTGTTTTTTAAC
This sequence comes from Bacillus sp. JKS001846, assembly GCF_900176455.1. Classification (NCBI taxonomy): domain Bacteria; kingdom Bacillati; phylum Bacillota; class Bacilli; order Caryophanales; family Bacillaceae; genus Bacillus; species Bacillus sp. JKS001846. The sequence continues at coordinate 363,791 of NZ_FWYG01000002.1, read as the reverse complement.
ACAGTGGTAATCCTGTATACGATTCTATGTTGAATTTCAATATTCTTTAACTTATTTCGACATAATCTGCATGTTATCTTTATTTCATTTTAGTAATCTATTTTTGTACAGAGCGGGGGTAATAATATTAAATCTAGCAATTAAAACCTGCTTTTTACGTATAAATAATAGAGAAAGGATAGATAACGATGTCGGAAAACGGTAATAAAAATAGTGGAATACGGGGAGTGTTCCTAACGATCATGATACTACTAACAACTTCTTTTCTTATGTTCTTTATAATAGGTAAGTTTAATTCCACTTCCGCAAAAGGAGCAAACCAAGAGGGGAAAAATAACCAAAGTATAATGTCACAATCTAAAGAGATAGAAAATACAAAACCCCAAAGAGAAAAAAGAGCAGATGGAAAACCTGTAGGAAAAGTTGTTTATTTAACATTTGATGATGGTCCGAGTACTTTAACTGGGAAATTTTTAGATGTATTAAAAGAAAACGATGTAAAAGCAACATTTTTCATGCAGGGAAGTAATTTACAAAATGCAAGTTATCAGGAAAATGTAAAGCGAGCAGTAAAAGAAGGACATTATATCGGAGCACATAGTATGACGCATAATAGTGATAAGCTATACAAGAATGGACAATTTGTTCCAGAAATGAAAGAAACATTATCTCTTATCAAAGATATTACAGGTACAAACCCTAAGTTAGTACGTCCACCATATGGATCAGCACCAGGGCTGAAGAGCGGAGAAACTCGTAATCAAATTGTAGAAGCTGGAATAAAAGTATGGGATTGGACAATTGACTCCTATGATTGGAAATTAAAGAATAATCCAAATGAAATTATAGAAAATGTAAAAAAATCTACAACAGAGGATGTTGAAGTAGTTTTAATGCATGAAAAACCTCAAACATTAGCAGTGCTTCCGGAAATTATAAAGTTTTATAAAGAAAAAGGTTATGAATTTGGTGTATATAATGATGCTGATCATTTTCACCTGAATTTCCAAAAAGATCATCGTCTTTAAAATATATTTTAGCAATGGAACGTTACAAGGAACTTGAATTTATTATTTGAAAATCATATTTCTGAACGTGAAAAGTTATTGAATTAATTCGATAAATATTCAGTAGGTGTAAACATAACCTTGTTAATTATTTAGTAGATTATCTTACAAAAGTGTAAGGGTACTGTAATTGACTTTACTAATAGGTGTAACTATAATGGTTACACGGAGTTGGGTGTATTAAATTTTCATCATTTCAAAATAAAGTGAATTACTAACACCCCTACATTCATGATTTGTTTTTTGCTTCCTTTATGTGTGATATTTACTAACTAACTATATTTAAAGGTGATGTATTTTAAATTTGAATATTTTATCTAATTCACAAAAATGATTTGTCTTAAATTTAATCCCCAACTCCCCATAATAAACTTTTAGAGGTGTTATATTTATGAAAAATAAATTAATTGCAGCAGGAATTATTACAGGAACTTTATTGTCACATTCATCCAATATATTTGCAGATACTTTGAGATTTCCAGATGTACCCAAATGGGCGGAACAGTCGGTTAATTATCTAGTGGATAAGCATGTTATTAATGGCCTACCTAACGGCACGTTTGGATCATATGAATTATTAGACAGAGCTTCTGCAGCCAAAATTATAACAAAAGTGTTAGGAATAAATATAAACTCAAGTGAAAAGCCTTCATTTAAAGATGCACAAAATCATTGGGGAGCGCCTTATATCGCTGCAGCAGAAAAAGCAGGGATAGTTAGAGGAGTAGGAAATGGGCTATTTAATCCATCGGGTAAAGTTACTCGTGCGGAAATGGCGACAATGCTTGTGAATGCATATAAATTACAAAGCCCAGTAAAAAGTGAAAAGAAAACTATATTTAAAGATTTAAAAGGACACTGGAGTGAAAAATACGCAAGTATTTTAATTGATTTAGGAATTTCTAAAGGTACTGATAATGGTTGGCAACCAGATAAATTAGTGACTCGTGTAGAAGCTGCACAACTAACTGCTAAAGCCGATGCGCTTCAAAATAGAGTTGGGGGAAGCCTTAATAGTTCGAATGAAAAAATGTCAAACAAAAAAGAAGAGTATATGGATGGGATAGTAAGTACTATTATTAGAGAGGTAAATGGAGACTACATCAAGGTAAATTATAATGATAATGATGGAAAAAATCATTCTGTTTACGTGTGGGCATCAAAAAAACATGATTTTGAAGAAGGGGATACAGTAAAAGTTAGCAAGATTGGTAATTATGGGGAAACAGTCTATCATAAAAGTTTTGGATATCAAACAACCCAGTATGATAATGCTAAATCTAAAGAATCAACTGATTCACAGAGAGTCATAACAAAAGTTAATGAGAAACAAAATGAAGAATTAGTAATGGGTGAAATAAAAGATATATTTAAGGACGAATCAGTTGATTATATTGAAGTGAAATTAAAGGATAATGAAGGTAAAAAACAATATGTAGATGTACCTGTTCCTCAAGGCCATTCATATAAAAAAGGTGACAAAGTCAAAGTGGGACATAAAGGAGAATGGGAAAAGAAAGTAAATAATAAATATATGACCGCATGGATAAGTCCCGAAGGGTCTATTTCCAAAGTAAATGAAGAGCAAAAAGAAGAGTTTGAAATAGGTGAAGTAGAAGGGATAACTAAGGATAAATCAGTTGATTATATTGAAGTGAAATTAAAAGATAATGAAGGTAAAAAACAATATGTAGATGTACCTGTTCCTCAAGGCCATTCATATAAAAAAGGTGACAAAGTCAAAGTGGGACATAAAGAGGAATGGGAAAAGATAGTAAATAATCGAAATATGACCGCATGGATAGGGCCAGAAGGGTCTATTTCCAAAGTAAATGAAGAGCAAAAAGAAGAGTTTGAAATAGGTGAAGTAGAAGGGATAACTAAGGATAAATCAGTTGATTATATTGAAGTGAAATTAAAAGATAATGAAGGTAAAAAACAATATGTAGATGTACCTATTCCACAAGGCCATTCATATAAAAAAGGTGACAAAGTCAAAGTGGTACATAAAGAGGAATGGGAAAAGATAGTAAATAATCGAAATATGACCGCATGGATAGGGCCAGAAGGGTCTATTTCCAAAGTAAATGAAGAGTAAAAAGAAGAGTTTGAAATAGGTGAAATATATAATGCAGAAAGGTATCATGTCTCTGTAAAATATATTAATAATAAAGGCCAAACAGATTATGTACATGTAAATACATCTCATGAACATAACTTTAAAGATGGAGATAGAGTAAAAGTAATTAACAAGAAAAACTGGGATGGAAGATTTGTATTAGAAGGGTCTATCTCAAAGTTTAATGAGAATGAAAAGCAAAATGAAGATTTTGAAATAGGTGAAATATATAATGCAGAAAAGTATCACGTCTCTGTAAAATATATAAATAATAGAGGTCAAACAGACCATGTGCATATGAATACATCTCAAGGCCATGAATTTAAGGACGGAGATAGAGTAAAAGTAATTAACAAGAAAAATTGGGATGGAAGATTTACGCTAGAAAGATCTATTTCAAAATTAAATAAATAGTAAATAATTGATTTAACTTTAAATTAGTAAAATAAAGTTTTTATCCTTTATAGAATATTGAACGAATAATCATGCTACTCGATATTTATAAAGTATCAATAAATATGATTTGTAATATAAAGATAAAAAGGATTTCAACTAAATGTAGTTACTTTATGTATGAAAAGGATATAAATTATGAAAATTAATATTAGCTTAACAGTTGCGTCACAAATTTTATCTATTCTAAAAAAAATCCATTAACCCCATATGATTCGGAATTTATTGGGAGAACTTTAAGTATTCATCCTAAAATTATCCGTGGTATATTATTATGTCTAAGAGATACAGGTATTATTCATAATAATCATAAAGGGGAGGGGTGGTATTTAATTAAAGATGTCCATCATATTACATTACTAGATGTTTATCGTTCAGTATGCAGAGTAGAAGGGGAAATATGTTCTATTCATGAAAATTTAAAGTTTAACTGTCCTATAGGTGCAAATATACAATTTGTATTAGAAATTATTCTTATTCAAGCGCAAGATGAAATGTAACAAATACTGGAAAATGTAACAATGGGGCAATTAATTAGATTATTAAACAATGAAAATGATACTTCTAAATGAGTTTTATATTATATTTTTTAAAAGTTTTAATTGTAAATCTCAAGTTATTCTTATTATCCAATTATGTTAGGAACAATATTTCAACAATAGTCGGGGGAAAATATATAAGGAATATTTATTTAAAACAACCTGTCAGGGAGCATCAAGCGACATGTATTTGGATTTGATTATATATTTGGAGTTTATACTGAAAAATTTAATATAAATTGAAACCAGTTATATTAACCAGAAAATATAAATTTTGTAATATGAAGAAATGCATATATCTAGAAGTTGAAAAATACCATTGGTGTAACTATAATGGTTACATAAAGTCGTTTTAAATATAGATTTAATTAATCTAAAAATATAGGAGTGGAGATGTTATAGGGTATGAAAAAAGTTATTCTAGCAGGTGCATTAGGAATTGCTGCTCTTGCAGGCACAAATTTACCAGGTTTAGAAGCAACAAAAGCAAGCGCAGCGGTTGAATCAAATATTCAGTCAATTGAAGGACGCGTTTTAAAGGTCGAAGCAAATTCCTTTGAGATTGAAGCAAAAGGATTTAATGAAAATATGGATAATCCTAACCGTTTGACAGTCAATACAACTCAATTAAACCCAAATGTAAAAGTTGGTGATATTATAAAAGTCACTGGATCGATATGGCGTTCATTTGGTGATAGTATGGTTCCTGAGTCTGTTGTTAAAATTAATAATAACCATATTTTAAACCATCAAGTAAATGATTACGTAACAGGTGAAATTAAAGAAATTGGGAAAAGATTTAACGACTCAATTAACTATGTAATGGTTCCTTATATTAATGAATACGGTCAAGAGGAAGATATTGAAGTTCGTTTAACTCAGGGACAAAAATTTAAACTAGTAGATCAAGTTAAAATTAATATAGAGTCTGCCCTTGGGCGTGGTAACTTGAATGCAGGTACAACGGTTACGGATAACATCGAATTGTTAAAAAATAACGATACATTGGAACCAGGTGTTTATTTTGAACAAAATGGTAAAATGGATTACGTAGTAGGAAAAGTTATTTCAGTAAATAGAGATACATCTACACCGGCTTATCCTGATAACGTCCTAAGAGTACAATATCCTAACTCCAAAGGGGAAAATGAAAGTGTATTTGTATACCTATCAGATGGATTTGTAGAACAATACTTATCAAAAGAGGAAAAATTTCATGTAGGGGATATTGTTAAAGTGAATAATATGTCAAATTTAGAAGAGTCTCCACTTGGTGGAATTCCTTCTATCTTCGATACAATGGTTAAAATTATAAAACCACAAAATACAAATAATGAAGGGAAATGGATGTTTCCTAACGATTAATTTTATTCGATAACATACACTATAAATATTTAAAATTTATATATAAAGTTAGAATTGTTGTGAATGTATTTCTGCACTTTTTAACATCTATGACGAGATGTATCGTACATCATAGTGTAGCTGATAATTCTTTAATAACCGTACTGGTTTGGTACGGTTATTTTTTTATGAAAGAAATAATACATCTGGCTAAAGTGCGTCTCGTTTTTCTTCTCATCGTGCTTGTACAAAGAACGCATTTAAAGTTATTTCTATATGATGTTGCATAGCAATGTCTAAGAATAGCTTCTTAGCTGCTACATATAGCTTAAAGATAGCCTTTGTAAATACAACAGGACTAATATTTATATAAGGATTCTTTGTAAAAGCGTGCCTTTTAAAAGATATATTTAAAAGAAGCAACACCTATTGAACCATAGAACCACAAGGGATTTGAAAAGAGTTAAACATTTTTTAGGTACGCAGCTTGGGAAAAACTTTGCTAGTTTCACAAGAAGAGTGCGCAATATGGGAAGGGTATTGCATTTTTTAATACATATAAAAAAAGAAGACGGAAAACCCGTCTTCTTCATCTAAGGCCAAATAATATCTGATGATTTGTAAGCCCAGTCAAGGTATGCTGGTTTACCGCCACTACTAAATGAGAGTTCAAAGTCACCAGCTTTAACACCTTGTGGAAAACCTTCTTTGTTACTTTTCCATTCTAGCGCTGGATCGCCTACTCTAATTTCTTTGTTTTCAAAGTATACTTTTCCGCTAGCTACATGTTTAAGTGAAACATATAGATTAGATTGACCACGGTTTTTGATGTACACTTTAAGGTGACCGTATCCTGGGGTAACACTAAACTTAATTGTATCACTGCTTTTTGGCGGGTTATAGTTAGCCCCATTGTAAGTACCGCTATTCTCATCCATTACTCGAGCACTAGCCCCCGTAGGAAATGAAAAAGCTGCAAAGACAACACTAAACATTAAAGCCACAGAAAATAACACTGTACATAGTTTGTTCTGTTTCATAACTTAATCCCCCTATCATCTAATAACTCATCTCAAATATAATCTCATTACCAAATAATTGGAAGTGCAATACTGATTTATCAATAATATTCCGAAAATTAAGTCTATTTTTATAGAAATCACAATGTTATATTAGTGTTGTGTATTATCTAGCAAAAGTACGCAAGATGGGAAAATGAGTAATGCCTTAAAGTAAGGTAATAGAAAGGAAAATGTTACAGTTTTTAAGAGTGGTTAAATTACCTTTAATCTGTACATACTTTCGAAACTCTATGTAGAATGGTATTAATGATTAGTAGCAATTGATATAATTGTATTAGTAGCAATTAGAAGGATTATTAGTGGAGAAGTTAAAAGTACTATTTCAAAACACTATATATATAGCGTATCCCCTATTCACTGGAGTTGAGGGGAGTGAAAGAGTTTTAAATAAATGGCAACTATTCTATCAAGATGTAGAAAGAGATCTACAGGGAATTTACAATTCAACATATTCATCACAGACGTTTGAAAGGTTAGTGAAATGGGTTTCTAAAAAGAAGCTTTAGGATTATCTGTGATAGACATTCTCCCAAAACTAGATAATCATAAGGAAGAAATTTTCGAATGTCTAAAAGACGATTTATATATGGAATTTGGGATTAAACTGCCTGTTGTCGAAAAAGAATTACCTTTAGATTTAGAGGCTAAGGGTGAGTATATAGAACGAAGTAATGCAGGATTTATGTACCATTTATCAGACACCATTGCTAAGAATAAGTTTACAGATGATCAAGATAAAAATGTTCGTATTGCGCAATTGCAGGATAAACAAAATAGTCTAGTGGTGGTCTCTTCGCATGATGATGGTGATATGAAATTGCAAAGAGAAGAGCTCAAAAGATGGAATACACTTATTGATTCTACTTTTTTAACTCGAGTGATGGACGATTTAACTGCTGATTGTCTTGATATTGTAACTGAACTATGGGTAAAGAGTGCGGAAAATGATAAGACCATTGTGCCTGTACATTATGAACAAATATTAGATATGTGTAATATGAAGCAAATCAAAAATGGCAAGGCTTATTATCGAAAAGAGGACAGGTTAAAGATTATGGAGCGCTTAGCTGCTCTTGCTAGTATTTTTATTTATGTCAATGAAGATAATGAGATTGTAATTTTAAATGAAGAGGATCCCAATGAAACCTTAGCTTATAAAAAGCAAAGAATTAGAAGGCTATTTGTAATGGATGAAATTATCATTGCAAAGGATATTGATACGGATAAAACATTGGGAATAGAGAGTATGAATGTTACACTAGGTAGCTTTTTATCAAAATATCTATATGGTTCTGAGAAACTAACGGGATTACTATCTAAGAAAGCATTGGAGTATAACAGTAAGCAGCAGAGATACCATAAAAGAGTAACCAGATATCTAAGTTGGCGTTGGCGTATTCAACAGTCTTATCAACATCTTACACATTCATATAGTATTGGTGGTCCTAAAGGGTTATTGCAAGTAATGGAGATCAGTATGAATAGAAAACCAAGCCTTACAAGACAAGTTTTTGAAAAGACGCTAGATGATCTTATGTGAGACCAAGTAATTCAAGAGTGGAAATACTCTCCTGATATTGATGAAGAGAAATGTAAGGGGAAAAACTGGTTTGAGAATTACTGGCTAAAATTAAAAGTAATTATTTCTCCGACAAATGAACTTGTTAAATTACAACAAGAGTTGATTACTAAGAAAAGTAAGCAGCAGGCACCTTTGTTTATTGAGATGGAAGAAAGGCCACCAGTAATTGAAGAGAAGCCAATAAGTATACCAGATCAAGAAATACCTAATAGTATCGAGTTTTATATTGAAAAGATGAACACGTATAAAGAGAAGAATAATAAAAGTATTCGTGAGTTAGCGAATATTTCATATTCAACACTTTCAAGGATGTTATCCGGTAAAAGAAAACGATTAAATGATGATACGAAGAATAAGCTAGATAAGTGGATAGAAAGACAAGAAGTAATGAATTTATTATAGGAAAAGGTTGTTATATGGAGGCGATTTATAATTGAAAAAAGATGTTGAAAAGTTTTTTCAAGATAATTTAACGATGTATCCTCATTTAAAGGCTATTCGAGACAGACTTTGGATGAAAGATGGTAAAAGTAGGGTGTCAGTGATGATTGGGGCAGGATTTAGCTTAAATGCCAAAAAAGTGGAATCTTCATTTGAAAGCATGGCTTTGTGGTCCCATTTAAAAAAGCGACTAATACAAGATTTAACCCACCATCCAAATATTGAGGAGAAAGATGTATTAGCAATTAGCCAAATATATGTTGAAGAATACGGAAGAACGAGTCTGGACGAAATTTTAAAAGAGGCTATCCCTGATGATAATTATGAACCAGATACTATACATCACGACTTATTGAAACTTCCATGGGCGGATATTTATACTACAAATTATGATACTTTATTAGAACGCGCTAAAAAACATGTTTATGAGCGGAATTATCAAGTTATTTACGATATTAATGATATCCCAAGTTCCGTGCAACCACGTATTGTAAAATTACACGGTAGCTTTCCGTCGCATAGGCCTTTTATCTTTACAAAAAAAGATTATGAAAAATACCAACAAGATTTTAGACCATTTGTAAACATGGTTCAGCAGTCTATTATGGAGACTACATTTGTATTAATAGGTTTCTCTGGAGATGATCCTAATTTCAAAAAGTGGACAACATGGGTGCTAGATAACCTCGGTGAACATAAGCCGAAAATCTATATGATAGATTGTAATGGGCAGAGCAAGCTGAGATTTAATGACCTGGCAAAAATGGGGATTACGTTAATTGATTTTAAAGAAATATATAATAAACCAGGAAACCCATATCCTACAATGTTCGCTGATATTTTCGAGTATCTTTCTTATAAAAATAGAAAAGAGAAAATAAAGTGGCCATATGAAGGCTATCATAGAATAGAAAATTTTAAAGTAAATCGAGAAACGTATCCTGGCTGGTTTGTTATACCAAATGACATAAGAAAAAAATATGTAGATGACATTCAACAACAGATGACATTCTTTATAAATAAAATTTCTTCGATTGAAGATAAAGAAATAATAGATTATATAAACGAGATAGTATGGTGTTGTGAAAAATTTTATATTCCTATTGAATTTAATTCTGTATCTATTAAGCTTGAAGGCTTAATAGCCGAATTGAAGGAGATAAATAAAGAATATATTCCATTACTGTTCCGACTTTTAAAGGAAGAAAGATTAAAAATTAATGCAAATGGTTTTTTTAGATATAAAAGTATACTAGAGGGACTTAAGCTAAACCAGGAAGAAACCCATAAGTTATTATATGAACAAATATTATTTACTTTAAATAGTGATTTTCAAGTTATAGAAGAAATGATGGATCAATGGCATGTGGGGAAATCTGAAATAGAATGGGGTATAAAAAAGGCGATTATTTATTTTAGGGTTCATCAAAATGACAAAGCAACTCGAATGTTGTATGAGTATTTACAAACAATTAGAAGCTTACTTGCAATAAAGCCAGATGATTATCGATTACTTTCATTAGAAAGTGTTGTACTGCTTCATTTACAGAATAGTGGAAGGGAAGATAGATTGAGTTTATTAAACAGTAAGAATTGTGATGTAGGTAGGGAGTATGAGCAATCAGTTATTTCAATAAAGAAATTTGAAAACACATTGGGTACAAAACACACTTATGGATTTGACCCGGGAAGCGAAAAATTTAAAACTAAATATTCATTGTTGATAGATAAAGCATTATTGGATTCGTTTGCTGCCCTACAAATGCAAGAAACTTTAATGTTACCGACTAATAATACTTACGAACTAGATTTAGCAATAAGAAACTTAGAAGAATTTTATCCAATATATTGTCAAATGAAGAAAATACAGAATATAGAATTAGAGGATTTAGATAGAGTATTTTCAAGAGAATCCGTTTATGCGATGGAAAAAACTAATATAAATATCTTAAGTGATTATTTAATAAATTCTATTTTTAATAAGTATCACAATGATTTAGATATAAGAATAGAGGTGGAAGTTCTCTCTAGAATATACTTTGCTTTATCAATTGAAGAAAGAGAACAATTAGATTTAAAATTAATAGACTTTATAAATAAAGCGGAAATATTCCAACCAAAAGAAATAAAAGTGATACAACAATTTTTAGAAAGAATAATTGTATCTAAAAATAGTGTTGAAAGCGAATTGTTTTTGAAAAGGTTAATAGATAATGAAATTGTAAGTTTAGAGAATAATAATGTAATAATGGGGAATGTTTTTTTTATACATATTGTAAAAGGACTTGAACAAAGAATTAGATTTATTCAATTTGAGGTTCCTGAAAATCATATAGGAATATTATTTGGTAATTTAAAGAATGATGATGAGCATGATGTTGCTTTACTTAAATTGATTGCGCTTGCCAGAACAAAAAGTTTATCCGAATTATATTATGGTAAATTGTTATCTTATATAAATAATTACACAAGGCGTCAAAGTTCTAAACTGAAATTTATAATAGAAGAAATTATTAGTCAAGAACAAGTACTTCAATTAATAGATGAATCAGAATTTGTAAAAAAAGAAATACCTAAATTTTATAGTTCTCGCTCTTTGACTATAAATAACCAATTAAATATATACTTTAAGGAATTATCAAATGTGTTTTCTTATCACATAATAGATGCAAATGGAAAAGAACTGAAGAAAGGTATTTATAAACAGTGGTTAGAAAAATTTTATTTTTGGTGGGAGAGTCAAAAAGAAGGGTTTAAAAAAATAGAGCAAGATTATGAGGATCGTCATTTTGGTGCGTATAATTATTTAGATGAATTGGTATTTATTTTAGGAAATAATATGTGGGGTACGATTCCCAAAGAATATTTAGGAGAAAGCGATATAAATAAAATGAAGGAGATTTATTGGGATATACTAGATATTAAAAAAGGATTCTCATACTCTCTAATACCGTGCTTTGAAAGGTTAGGTATTAATGGTGATCGCAATATAGAGCTTTTGATCGATGGGTTAAGTGATAAAAAAAGAAATAATGTCAATTTAGCAATGCAAGCACTATATGATTGTTTATTATTAAATGAACATAAGAAAATAAGTGTAAATTCAGTTCTAATTAAAACTGAAATTTTACAGTTAATAAAATATGGAACAGTGGATATTGTAAGTATGGCTATTGATATAATAAAAGATATTGCTAAATATATTCCTTCAGTATTTAATGAAAGTGATTATAAGTTATTGATTAAATATGCTAATAGTTATTTAAGAACAATAAATGAGGGAGAGCTAGAAATATCAACACGCGATGATCTTAATCTGCTAACTAGTTATACAAACTTAGTAATATATATTTCTAGGAATAAATCAAGCATCGTAGGTGAACAGTTTAATGAGTGGAAAAAATATATAAGGAATAACCTGTTACCTGAAGTAAGAATATGGGCTGATTTTCTCGAAGATAAAGTAATGATTAATTGATAATATGCTAATCTAATTATTTGGGTTTAGTCCAAAATCTATGAAATATAGCTATAAATATAATTGATGAAAAAAAGCCATTTTAAAATGGCTCTTTTTCATATAATTTTTATGATTGCTGGGAAAATCTATTTTCTACTAAAATGCTAAAAAAACACATTAATGCTCTGGATACAGCAGTTTTTTCATCAAAGAAAAGTGCTGTGAAAAATAGGGAGAATAGAAATACCATAAATAAGATTTCCTTTTGAGCATTTTTAACTTTAATTAACATATTGAATACCTCCAATTAGAATTTTTTATTCAGTATAGTATTATAAGAATTTTCGTCATAGATTCTAAGAGGAGAGAGCACATTTTTTTAAAAAATCTTGATATAGAAATCTTAATTGTGTAATATATAGTTATATTGTTAGTTTATTTGATTCCGTTTATTCCCACACCTTTTTTTGTGTTGTGGTTGAGTTGTAGAAGCAAGTTGCGTCTTGTTTCATTTGTGAAAGGGCTTCTTTGAGCCGATTAGTGTATATATAGCTTATTTTGCTATGCACATTATTAATCGACTTGAAGAAGCCCTTTTTGTATTGTTTTCAAGTTTGCAGGCGGGGTTATTTATGATTCATAAAATAACAAATTAAACAGTAGAGGAGATAGTAAAATGAAAAAAGATTGTAGACACTTAAAACTAGTACCAACAGTAGAGGAGCATAAAACACGAATGGAAAATAACCAGAAGTCATATGCTGCACCAGCAATGTCATCTGAATCTAGAGCAAGAGTAAATCAAATGAGAGGGTGTTTTGAAGCAGAAATTATATTACCAGATGGTAAATTTCAATATTTCAAGCCACATGCTCTTAATGAAAAAGAAGCCACTCAAGAAATCGCTTTATATATTGAAGGGATTCAAGAAATGAAGATAGGCTATGTTATCTTATGGCGCTTTGTTGGGCAACCAAGTTTTTATAGTGGTACTAAGCTCGTAGCTGAACCGAAGTTTCGCAAGATCCTACGTAAGCTGAAAGATTACTTTTTTGATTACGAGGAAGTTGTTTATGAACCTGAAAAATAAGAAGGGTAGAGGAATATGAAGATGAAAAAGGATAACATTTGGACAATATTAGATGATCCAAAAGAGCAGGAAACAAACGAGCAATCTCAAGAACCGGATGATATATTCGCTGGTTTGGAAGAGCTATCGGAGATTACAGATGATTTACTACCGTTTTAATAAAGTCGAGGTAGTGTATAGAGGGTAAAAGGAAGAACTAAGTGATGTATTTACTTGGATCTTCCTTTTTTTATTGTAAAAAAGAACTTGGAGGGAACGATTATGCGTTTAGGAAATGATTTAGCGGCAGGATTTTATCCAACACCACTAACAGAAGGGGAACACTTAGTACGATTATTACAAATGGAATCAGAGCGAGCTTATGCTTGCTTTGACCCATGCTGTGGAGAAGGGACAATTTTACGAAGCTTTGCAGATGAGGTGAGACAGGTTGGCATACAACTTGATACATATGGTGTGGAATTAGATGCAAACCGATATAACAAAGCAAAAGAGCAATTAGATGTAGTGGTACGCTCAAGCTTTGAAAGCATGATGATTAGTCATGACTACTTTCCGCTTATTTTTTTAAATCCTCCATATAATATGGAGCTTCGTACAGAAAATACAAAATCAGAGAAAATGGAGTTCAACTTCCTAAAGCGTGCTCACCTTTATTTACAAGATGGTGGGATTATGGTGTATGTCATCCCATACGACAGATTCGCTAGAGACGATATCAGTTATTTTTTAGCAAAGAATTATGAGGAAATAGGCTTGATGCGTTTTGGTGATGAAAATGAAGAATTTGAGCAATTTAAGCAATGTGTTTTTATTGGCCGTAAGCGTGTAGCTACGAAAAATGATACATATTTCAATGATCGATTTGCTAATTTTTGTGAAAATATGTCCGATCTTACTTTCGTAAGAAAACATGTGAGTACTTTAGCACAAATGGTGAATCATAAGGATTGGACTATACCTGAATTGCGTCATCAAAACAAACTTATTTTCACATCTCGCGTGGATTATAAAGATGCTTATAAAGGTATAGGCAAATCAGAGGGAATCGCATCATTAAAGAAGCGTTTAAATAGAGGGAATGGCTACTCACTTCAAGGTGAGAAAACAGCTGCTGAAAGAGCAAAGATGCCGATTGCTTCCGGACAATTAGGACTATTGCTGATAACAGGTGTGGCAGATGGTTTGCTTGGTGAAGGTGATACACTCCATGCAGTTCGTGGATCTGAAAATGTGTATTATGAACATTCATTTGAGCAATTGGAAAAAACAACGAAAGAAGTTGTTTTACAAAAACGTCGCGCTAAATTTATCACCGCAACACCAACTGGTGTAGTCAAAGAACTTGTCTAGGAAAGGAAGAAGGCTATGTCTGTACTATTAGGAATAGGAGCATTATTTATCGTATGGGAATTTAGTAATCGTATGTTTCGTATTGCTATTGTACTTACATTCATTTGTTTATGTGCTTCTCAGTTAGGTGCAGGTACACATTTGGAAGTATTAGAGCAATTCTCAGTATTCCATGGTGTAGGCGATATGTTAACTGCAGCTGAACAATCATTACCAGAGTGGAAACAGTTTATAGATTTTTAAAACATAAATTAAATGAGTAGGACATGAAACGTATCGATTATGATGCGTTTTTTATTTTAGGAGGGAAACTTATGCTACAAGAAATAATTAAACAAGATACATTTGACCAGGAAGAAACACCAGCGATGCTGCAATTGGAGACAGCCACTGCCTCACATACAGCTTTTTGTTTTGCAATGGCAGTAAATCGTCATCATCAAATCCAATTTGCAGTACTAGGTGCGAATGACAGTACATTAAAGTCATTCCGTGCTGCCATATCAATGGGATCTAGTCGTTTGTATTTTGGAGAAGGAAAAAAAGAAGAATTACATTACATTTTAGATAAAAAAGTGAATGTAAACTCAAAAGGTCAGTTTGAATTTATTAACACACAAACAGTAAATAAGAAGAAGGCAATTATTGCATTTTCTAGAGAATTAGAAGAAAAGTATATTGTTGCAATTGACGAAGCGCCAGAGATACAAGTAAGAGATTTCCTAATGGCTCCTCCGTATGGTTTACCGATCTTAGAAGAATGGGCGAAGCCAATTTATGATGAGATGCTAACAAGAAATTTATTACAACCGTTAGAGGTGTATTTTGATAAGAATGAATTTTCTTCTTTAACGATTGCGCAAGTCTTACTAAAGGAAAAGGATTGTAAGGAGTTTTTATCAGAAATGATTCGCTCTGGGAAATGTCAATTCCCGCAAGAAGGTACAGGTGAAAAAATCAATGAAATTAATGATTTAAATGAATACCTATTGGAATATTCGCCTGTCATGCTTGATAAGGTAACAAAATTAGATGAGCCATTGCATCAACCAATGAAAGATCAGGCATTATCTCATTTTGATACATACAAAAGACCATTATTCCCTGTACAGGCACATGTAGCAACAGGTGCAGCAAAAGCATTACAAGTACAAAAAGGAATCATTATACAGGGGGAAATGTCGTCGGGAAAAAGTGCAATTATGACAGCAACAGTAGATGGATATTTCCATTTAACCGGGAAAAAAGGGTATCGTACCTGCGTATTTGTTCCACCGACTCTTACTGAGAAGTGGGCAAAAGAAGAAATACGACACTTAATACCAGACGCAGAAGTACATCTAATTAAACGTACAGAGGATTTAATTCGCATTCATCAATCCTGGATTCAGGCTGGAAGACCAAAACCAGAAAAACCAACCTATTTTGTTATTAGTTTTACAACAATGCGAGGGGACTCTATTAAACAGATGCCATTACCTTATAAGAAAATTGCACTTTCCAAGAAATCAGAGGAAGAGGTGCAAAGATATTATAAGAATGGATACTATTGTCCAGATTGTGGTGCTAAGTTGCGTAAAAAAACGTCTTCAATTATGGTTCAACAAGCTAATGGTGAACAGAAAGAAGTCTGTCAGTATAAAGATTTTACAGGAAGTGACTTAGATTCGAAAACAAATAAAAACAGTGTATGTGCTGATTGTAATTCAAATATTTGGAGCCCAAAAGTAAAAACGAAATATGCAAGTTTTAAAGATTGGACCAAATATGAAAATAAATTAGTGCGAGCAATAAAAGAGGGAAATAAACCGCTGCAAAAACAACTAGAGTTAGAGAATCGTGTGAAGCCATATGATGCGAAGCAATCAGGAAGAGCATATCGAAAGGTAGCTACTGTTGAGTATATTCGTAGAAAAATGAAACACTTCTTTGATGCTTTAATTTGTGACGAAGTCCACGAATTAAAAAGTGAAACAGCACAAGGAACTGCCTTAGGAAGTTTAGCAAAGGTTTGTAAGAAGGTTGTAGCTGGAACAGGTACATTATTTGGTGGCCGCGCAAGCGATGTATTCTATACGTTATGGCGTTTATTCCCTCAAAAAATGGTGAAAAGCGGTTTTGAATATAGTTCTTTCATGGAATGGAATGAAACCTACGGAAACATCGAGAGAACATATTACCATGATGGTGAGGTCACATCTAATATAGCTTCACGTGGAGCGCAAGGTACATTAGATAAAACCAAGGTCGTACCTGGTATTTCACCTTATGTGTTTACCCAATATTTAATGGATACAACCATTAATGTACGCTTTAAAGATGTATGGCCAAATCCTGTGGAACTAGTCAATGTCCCTACAATTCTTGTTGATATGTCTGAAGAGCAAAAGCAAGCCTATGAGCATATGAAAGAGTCGTTCGAAAAAGCAATCGAAGCAGCGAAAGGTACACCAGACGCCGGAAAATTGTGGCTTTCTTATATTCGTACAGGTAATGCATATCCAGACAATATGATCCATTATCCGAACTATTACTTAGATAATGCAGGAAAAGAACTGGTTTGGTCTAATGATACATTCAAATTTGATGAGGATTGTATTCAGCCGAAGGAGAAGAAGTTGCAAGAAATATTGCATACTGAAATCTCTGAAGGCCGTCCAACCATCATTTATGTATCTGATACAGGATCTACAGTGAAAGAACGAGACGTTCAGCCTCGTTTACAAAAGGTCGCAGAGCAAGTACCTGGTGCGAAAGTATCTATTCTTCGCACCAATACAGTTACTCCGCCAAAGCGCAGTGCATGGTTAAAAGAGCAAGTGAATAGTGGTGTAAATGTAATTATCTGTTCGCAGGAATTGGTAAAAGTTGGTTTGGATTTATTGGCAACACCAACGCTCATTTTCTACCAGCTTTCATTTAGCTTATTTACGTTAAACCAAGCCGCAAGAAGACACTGGCGTATTGGACAAACTAAGCAATGTAGAACCTTCTATCTGAGCTACAAAGAAACATTCCAAGCTCAGATGGCACAGTTAATTGCTCAGAAGAATAAAGCTGCTGAAGCAATGAATGGTGATGCAACAAGCGATGGGCTGAATGCAATGCTTGGTGATACTGGAGATCTACAGACTTTATTAATTCAAAACATTAAGAGTGGAAATAAATTAAAAGGTTCAACAGAGGAATGGACAAAAGCAGCATCTGATGAATCTAAACGCGTCCTAGCAAACATCGGTAATGTCATTACACCTGTATTTGAATCATTTGAAATTCAATTTACGAATTGGGTGGAGAAATTACCAGAAACGATGGACGTAGCATTTATGAAAGAAGCTCAATTTGTACGAAGAGCTGTTGAGTGCATAAAAAATGAGCAAGTACCTGGTGTTCGAGTAAAGCAGAATGTACTTGAAATAGATGGAGAAATAGAAGATGTCATTCGAGCTTTAACAACACTGAATACTGATAAGCGTATGCTTGTGCAAAAACAGGATATCACATTCTGGGATTCAGTTATTGTAGAAGTGGATTCTTCTAAAAAGAAAGGGAAACGAAAAAACAAAGTAATCGATGGACAGTTTGAGTTCGATTTATTTGGATGATCGAGAGGGGAATATTATGTTTACAAAAATTTTAATTGGTCTATTTTGTTATGTGTTTTTGGTAGTTCGTAATTCAAAGAAAAAATTTCTAATAGAAGAAGCCAAGAAAAAAGAAATGGAAAATAAACCGGTGGAACGCCCTGTTTATTGGTGCCCAAGAGAAAACAAGCCTATTGGAAGGGAACAAGAGCGTGTTACTGTTCCAACAAAAGAAATCACCTTAGAAAAGGATGTAGCAAGTATATATGATTTAGTTGCTACATCTGTTCATAAGAATCTGGGTGAGGAAGAGAGTGACAGGTTAAAACATGAGGATATAGAAAAAGTGGAGTATGTTGAAGATTTTCATCATACTCCCACTCCTGAGGCTGTTTATGATATTCCTTTTCCAAGTGATGAGGATATACCAGTGGAATTATTAGAATATGAGGACATGTATCCACAACAAGAATATGTTTCAATTCCATCGGAAAAGGAACACGTTTTTCCTGTTCAACAAGGAGTAGCTGATGTTGAAGATATGGATTTTGTGAGGTGGACTGCAAAAGTGATAGGACGAGAACAAGGACTGACACGTGTCATAAATATGTCTAATAAGAAACGTTATTGGATTCAAACAGAGGGAGAGATATTACCGGAAAATCAATTACTGTATATAGAATTAGAGGTCAATTCACCTTATTCTTATACACTAGTTGAATGGAGTAATAGACAACTAGGGAATATATAAATCTATTTCCTAGTTGGATTTTCTTAGTTAAATAGCATGAAATACAGCATTTTCTCACTCATTTGTACAAGAATAAAACATTTTTTTATTTTTGTACAAATGAGTGGGACAGAATGATTCACCATATAAGGATATTCGACTATAATGAGACATTGTACGTCATTGTAATATTGAAATGTTTTGAGATTCAAGTGATTAACAGTCTTAAAACAGGAGAATTGAGAACTCTTCGTAATATTACAATGCTTAAAATAGATTAAATCCAAACATGAGGATTATATGAAGTAAAAAATATTTTTGAGTTAAAAAAATAACAATTTTGAAAGGTGAATGTAAATGAATATTAATTCCATAAGTAACAATGTAGTAGAAAAATTAGAACAAACGGTGCGCTATGAAAAGAAACAAGTCCAGGTATTACGTGTAAGTAAAAGTAGTTCTAATATACACGCTTACATGATTTTTCCGGAATTCTCAGAGGTTAAAATTTCAAATACCGAACTGGATGAATATATAGAAAACCTGTCAACAAGCGTGAAGTATGTCATTGATCGCAAGTTGAGTCAACAAGAAATTGAAAAACAAAATCATTCTTTCATTATGACGTGTGAAGTCGAGGAAGATGGTGTAATAGATGGTGAAACGATTCATTTTAATACGACGTATGTAAAACCACCAACAATTGCAAATAAAGTATTTAAGTTGGTGTGTGGATTAGGGAATCGCTTAGATAGCTTAAAAGAATTACATATTACAGTATTAAATAATAATATTAACCGAATTGAAATTGAGTTTTATAATGAAAATGAAACATATGTGGCAGTAGAAAAAGAAGAAATTGCAAATGCAATTATGGGGGCATATACAAAAGCAAATATCTATTATGCAGCAGATCTTTATTATGCTGCAGAAGGAAATGAAATCAAATTAAAGAGCATCAAACCAAAATTAGCGGGTGATGTATGATGAAACGAGAAAAAGGAATGATAGGAGTCTTATGCACGCTTGTTTTGATGATTTTATTACTTGTACCCTTACAAGCAGCTCAAGCTTCTGTAAAAGTAGATTTTAATGAGTTAAAAGGAAATGATGTTTCGTCATCATTTAAAGATGGACTAAACAATCGAACGAAAACAACAGAGAAAGATGATTCGTTTGGATCATCAATCATACAAAAGATTGAAGGATTGTATGCGCCGGCTTTTAAAGTAGGAGTCAATATCTTTTCTATTTCATTCGTATTAGGCGTTATTGTCATGGTTATGGCATTAATTACAAAGAATGGTCAATGGATGAAGTGGGCAACCGGAAGTATGATTTTCTCATTTATCAGCATGATGTCGATGAGACTAAGTGTATACTTTTTGTTTAGTTCCGATGTATTTTCATTTATGAACATCTTTACGGATTTTTTAGACCTGTTTAAAGCAACAGCACTTATTTTCACACCCTTTATGTTAATCGCAGGTATTCGTTTAAGAAGAATTCATGAGAGTACGAAACAGCCGGAATATTACCGTTGGGCCAACCGTGTCATAACAGGATCTTGTTTGCTGTGTATGTTAGCCGTACTCGCTCCATGGCTATTTGCTAATATTTAAAGAACTATATATTAAGATAGAAAAGGTACTGAATCTACATTCAGTACCTTTTATCTACCCATTAGGTTCTTTCTTTCATATTCTTCAAATACTTCTTCTGAAATTGGCGATAGTATGCCGCTCAAATACACAGCGGTATATAAAAAGTATTGCTCATCCCTTGTTTTAATTGTATGAGTACCGTGTTCCTCATTGTTTGGAATAATTCGTTCAATTTTGAGTTGTTTTTTATCACAAATGATCTCTTGTACTCTATATAAATTATGTATCGGTAAACGATCAATATACAAACAAAGGTACTCTAGTAGGAGTAGAATAACAGTCATTTGTAGAATGAAAGCAATTTTTAATAGAGTTGGTATGGATGCAAATAATACTAGCGATATAGAGACCAAGAAGATATTTAACTTTGAAAACCATTTTTCGTGTTGATTTAAAGAAATAATACTTTTCTTATTCTGAAATACCTGGAACCTCGTTATAAGAAAAATAATTACAAAGATTCCTTCATAACTAAACCAGGTTTTCCACTCCGTATCAGTAAGTTCTAGCAATATATATATGATACCGGTAGATATGATCAGTGGTACCAGCTGTACCAAACTAAATAGTATGGTATGTTCTAACATTCTTTTCTTGTAGATACGATTAGTAATTGAATCCAAGTTTCTTAACTCCTTCTGCAATTTTCATGATGACACCACCAATAAGAAGATGGTATTCGCCAATTCCTTTTTCATTTACGTACCAACACATATAGTGCCTGATACTTTCTTTTGCACCATGGTCATGTAAAGGGAAAGGAGATGCGTATTTTTTAGATGACACATTATTATCACCGAAAGGAACCTGTTCTGCAAGTGCAAAACGTTTCTTCGAATCATTTATAATCCAACAACCATAGTTTACTGACCCATACCATATTGCGTCTTTATGAATTGGATCAATAGAAGGTTGTGCTGGATAGCTTTCAACTAGGATTTGCGCTTTCTCTTCACAAAGTTGCTGATGTATGTGTGAATTCAATGGATCTTCCGTTCCGATTTCATAGGTTTCCTCAAAGTTACCACACTCATAAGGGACAAGGGGATTATTTGAATCAGCTGCTAATTGCAGACTGCAAGAATCTGATTTTGAAAGATAATATACGCAGTCTTTGCAGGTGAAAAAGTTAGAAAAAGCTGAATCTGTTTTTGGTTCTGGTTCTGTTACGGTATTATCTACTACAAGTTTTAACATATCTATCACAATCCTTTATAGGCTATTTCATAATTTAATATAGACGTATCATATCATGCTTATTTTCAAATGTAAATATTTTCCATTTGAAAATACCCTAATTTATTTTGAAAGGAATGTTTGTTTTGAAAAGAAATCGGGAATATATTGCTTTGCGAAATTCTATTTTAATAGGTTGGTTGCTTACAATTATCGTTATAAGTCTATCTATCTATTTTTCATCTATCGTATATTTATTAATTGGATGTTTCATTTTATCGCTTAAATACGGATTAACAGGCACTGTAAAGAATGTGGAAAAGCGTTTGCCTACATGGGCAAATTTTGGAGTTATTGAAAAACCAGTAAATCGAAGAGTGACAAGGCCGTTTCCGTTTAGGGGCGGGCTCCTTCTTTCATTAGCTTTAGGATTTGTAGAGATGGTGATAAAAGGCTTATGTATCTCATATTTTATTTTAGGATTAGAAACGTATATCTACCGTCTAATGCGCAAAAACGTAAGAGTGTGAAAAGGAGGATTTTACAATGAAAGTATTGATATTCGAATTAATTCTCATTGCAATTCTAATTCCATTGAATATTGTTGTGAAAAAACATGTACCAAAATGGAAAGGGAAAGTCGGAGAAAAATTAGTGAAGCGTACATTGAGCAAATTGGATTCTGAAAAGTATTGCGTGTTACATGATGTTACAGTTCATATTGAGTATGGTGATACAACGCAAATTGACCATATTGTTATCGCGGAAACCGGTGTATTTGTTATAGAGACGAAAAACTACGAAGGATGGATCTATGGAAACGAAAAATCTGCAAGGTGGACACAGGGGATTTTTAGAAAGAAATCTTCTTTTCAAAATCCATTTCGACAAAATTATAAACATATAAAAGCTATTGAATGGATAATGGAACAACAGCTGCCGTGCATTTCTATAGCAGCCTTTCATCCAAAATGCAGTCTAAAAAGGGTAAATGTTCCTTCTAAAGATAAGCATGTCTTATATTATAACGATCTCAAGAAATGTATTGAATCCTATACAGACCTGCAACTTACAAATGACGAGGTTAATCATATTTATCAAACTATGTTGCGAGCAAACATTACGGATAAGGATATTAAAAAGAAACATGTGAAGTATTTACATAATAAGTTCGCTAAACAATAAGAAATGGAGAAAGGGACATGTTATATGTAATTGGGTTTATTATAATCTCTGTAGTAGCTATTCGTCTGAACGTGAAGTATTACAAACTAAAAGGAGAACAAAAAGATTTTGTGATGAAGAAAAATAAATAAATTCATCATTATAAAAATTTTTCATTTCAAAAACAAGCAAAACGAAAAGAAGAGCATCATTTCTTGATACAAAGGAATGATGTTCTTCTTCATAAGCTACTAACAGTAAAATAAGTCAGAGATTTATCCGCTGTGCTATAAACCTTGCAACAGCTTCATTCGTTTAACTCCTACCACCCACTATTAATGACCCATCTGGTGTGTCAAATAGAGTAATATCACAGGCAACATTTAGTTTCATGATCCCAATCTACTACCAAAAGAAAATCAACAAGTGTTGTACCATCTGAGTTTATTGATGGTACAACACTTGTTGCGTATATACTTGCATCACCTTGGACCAGTTCGATTGTCTGCAAGTCAGTACCTAAAGAATTATCATAAAGCCTTGCTTCACAAGCAGAGATATGAACTACTGGAAATGAAGGCATTTTCTCCCTCATAATGTCCCAGTTAAAAGCATGCCACCCTGTTTTTTGCTTTGGTAAATAAAGACGAAATGTCTGTGCCATAAGATGCCTCCTTTCTTTATCATTCTCTGATTGTTTAATTCTTGATTAATTATTATTCATTGGTAGCATTAGCCCTACAAACAAAAAAACATGTTTTTTATTTGTTCTTCCACTATGTTCAAAATGCGACAGATGTTACTACAGAAAAAACAAAAACAATTAAGTGAATATAAAGCAATTTATATGATTCAAGATCACTTGTACTTAGTATATGAAGCTATACAAAAAGGCACCCAAGAAGTATCAAAAATTTTCCTTCGTCTGTTTAATCTCTTACAAAAAAATGGACGGAAATCCCATCGATATGAGAAGAAAACAGTCTTTGATATATTAGGTGTCGTTTACCAGTACACTGTATTCAACCCAAAACAGAAAACTGCATAATCTTTAAAAATACACCTTATCAAGGTTTATTTGGTATGCGTATTTTTAAAAACAAATAAACAAAATATCAAGCATGTAGGCAACATGAACGGAAGTTCATAGGAAATTTAATCTTAGCTTGATGGGCATGGGGCATATCCTATAAAACAGAAGAAAAGTTAAATCGGAAGGGAATATACTCTATTGGGGATTTAGCCAATTATCCCCTTAAATACTTAAAACAGAGCTTTGGCAAGATTGGAGAAGAATTACACTTACATAGTCACGGAATTGACTTTAGTCGTATTTCAGAAAAATATGTTCCTGCCACAACTTCTATTGGAAAAAGCCAAATTCTAATGCGTGACTATATAATAGAAGAATTTCCGATTATTCTACTGGAACATATTGAAGAAGTTTGTTATCGGCTTAGAAGACAAAACAAACTTGCTCAAACCGTTCATTTTTCTGTCGGTTATAGCAAGAGTTATTCCGGTGGCATTAGAAAAACACATACTTTAAGTCGTCCAACAAATTTAACAATGGATATATATAATATCTGTACATACTTTTTACATCAACAATATACTGGAGAACTCATTCGTAGCATAAACATATCCTTAACAAACCTAATTCAAGAAGGGGAAGAACAAATTTCTCTTTTTGATAATCTCACGAAACGAGAACAAGAAATGAAGTTAGCAAAAGTAATGGATGAAATACGCACAAAGTTTGGGAAAAACAGTATTTTACGAGGAATTTCCTACACGCATAGCGCTACAGCTAGATACAGAAACACACTAATAGGAGGACATAAATCATGAGTAACGCCAATATGCCAAAAGGAAGAGGAATGGTCTCCATTTGTTATCAAGACCTAAATTCAAAAAATACTTAAAATATCAAGCTCCTAACATATTGTATATGACTAATATGTTAGGAGTGTTTATTTTTAATAATGAGTTTTAAAACATAAACGGTCGTTTTTGGTACAATAATAGGGGGTCATCATATCATAAGTGGATAATTTACGAATTTTAAGGGTAACCCCCAAGAAATCAGGGTTATCTTTTTTACTTATATCGGATTCCATTGGACATTTCTTTCAAATCTCCCCAATTCAATATACGAATAGAGTTTTTATCTCTTTCAATAATTTTCTTTTCTGATAGCGAATGAATAACTCGATTTAGATGTCGATATGTCGTGCCAAGTAAATCTGCAATCTCTTTTATATTTGAAGTCTTTAGCTCCACTCCAAAGATATTATCGGGCTCAGGTGATATCGTAGACATAAGATAGCTCGCAAATTTATTTTCCACAGATGCTAATAAATTCACACGAGAAGCTGTTGTGCACGTTTGAAGCTTATAGCTTACATGTTCTAAAAGTGTATGTAAAAACTTTGGATTATTCATTTCATATTCTTTTATATAATCAAAATGTAGTCCAATTAATAAACATTCATTAATTGCTTTAACTTGTGATTGGACGGGAACATTTCGAATTAATTCAATATCACCAATAATGGAAAAAGGTTGGATAAATCGTAGTAAAAGTGATTTTCCAGTTTCAACACTTGATGTTATTTTTACTTTCCCTTCCACTAAGAATAATAATGATTCTAGTTCACTTCCCTCAAGTAAAACAATTTCATCTTGTCCATATTGCTGCAGTGTAAATGGGGGTTGTTTTTCTCCGTTAAACATTTCTTCAATATGATATTCTCGTAATTTTGTTCCAAGTAGCTTCAAGTCATGAATAAATTTCATATAATACTCCTTTTGGGACATATGTCCTTTTCATTATAAGATAAACTGATATGATAAGAACAATAAAAATTTTAGGAGTGGCATAGAATGAAATTTGTGTTCGATTTAGATGGAACAATTTGCTTTAAAGGTCAACCTATTTCTGAAAGACTACTATTATCATTAGAAAAGCTAGTAGCTCAAGGGCACGAAGTCATTTTTGCTTCAGCCAGACCAATACGTGATTTACTCCCCGTCTTACATGAACGTTTTCATCAATACCCAATGATTGGTGGAAATGGATCCATGATTGCAATGAAAGGAAAAATCATATCAACGATTAGTTTTGATGAAGGAACGCTTGCAAATATTGTTCAATTACTTAAATTTTATAATGTCTCTTATTTAATAGATGGTGATTGGGATTATGCCTATACAGGGCCAACTACACATCCGATTTTGAATAATCTTGATCCAGAAAGGCGTGCTAAAAACGTTAAATTGGATAAATTGCAGTCAATCGTAAAAATTTTAGTGCTTACTTCAGATAACATGGAAGCAGTTAAAGAAAAGCTTAGTAATATGAATGTTGTGGTTCACTCTCACGGAAACGAAGGAATCTTAGACATAAGTCCAAACGGAATAGATAAGTGGAGTGGATTGCAGCAATTGGGTGTGGAAGAAAAAGAATATATAGCATTCGGTAATGATGCAAATGATATTACAATGTTTCAACATGCAATGTATTCAGTTATGATTGGTGAGAACTTACAACTCGCACCGTTTTCATCTGAACAACTAGTATTAAGTGAGAATATAGAAAACATTCTAGTGCGAAGACTTAGTGAATTAGGGGATATTAATATAATTAAGAAGCTGGTAAGCCTATAAGGGGGAGAACGAGCTTAGCTGAGACAGACCGCAAAGGAAAAATTATAGAAGTTCTAAAATCCTATAATTTAATCAGATTACATAATTATGAAAGGTGAGATGTAGTTTTGAATCAATCCTTAGATAAAAGACGTTTAGCTTTACGAGAAGCTGAATGCAAAGCCGAAGATCTTTTCAGAGCGATTGAAGAAAAAGGGATACTACGTAGTGGTGTAACTGAAAAACAAATCAATCGGGAAATTTATGAATTGGCTTTTCAAATGTTCGGAATCAAAAAATATTGGCATAAACGCATTGTACGAGCTGGAAAGAACACATTATATCCTTATAGAGAAAATCCACCAGATTTAACCGTGCTAGAGGGAGATATTATTTTTCTTGACTTCGGTCCTATTTTTGAAGATTGGGAAGCTGATTTTGGTAGGACATACGTCCTTGGAGAAGATCCAGTCAAATTAAAACTACGTAATGATATTGAACAAGCCTGGGAAGAAGGAAAAGCCTTCTTTCAATCTAATCTTACAATCACAGGTAGTGAACTTTTCTCATTTGTTTGTGATCTTGCAAAAAAGTATGGGTGGGAATATGGAGGTCCACATGCTGGTCATCTCATTGGTGAGTTCCCTCATGAACAAGTTCAAGGGGAAGAAGTTGAGAACTATATTCATATTGATAATGATGTTTCCATGAGAGAACTTGATAAGAACGGTCAACCGCGGGATTGGATCCTGGAGATACATTTTATTGATCGAGAACTAGAAATAGGCGGTTTCTTTGAACAGCTATTAACAGTTGAATAGATTGTATAATGTATACACAAAGTTTACACAATATTTCATTATCGATAATTGAAAAAAAGAAAGGCCATAACGACAAGGTATAAGGTCTTTCCTTCTTTATTTAGGACTGATACCAGCGCAGCTGACATAGGCCGTAGAGTAAGAAAATGAAAAGTTCCTAAAACAGTGAGTAATGGAACTTTACTCGGAACTACGGTTCAATTATTATCAGTCATTAGCATACACTTTGTAGCTGGTACCACCCCTTAATAAGTAACCTATACTTTATGAAATAATTAAAGCCTAATTTCTTGTTATTGTAGCTTGAAATTAGGCTTTTTCATCTGTTGTTAATTTGAAATAAAGTTACGATGCTTATAAAAAGATGCAACATTTAAAATAAAGTCGCGATATTTGTATAAAAGTAACGATGTTATCCCGTTAGATTTGATCATCCAAAGGGATATTTTTATTTTCAAATTTGCAACTGATTAGTTTGAATATGTGCACTAGAATGTTCATAAAATTTTTCTTGGTTTGAAACTATTCAATGCGTACATTTTCTGAGATTTCTTTAGCCTGTATACAGTAATTAAATACCCCTTATAGCCTGTTTTTTATAGTGCCTTTACATAGTTTTGATTTATCATGCCATTACTCCCATATATTATTTGAAACAGTGTGTCTTATATAATCAAAACTTACATTAAAAGAGGACAATTATTATTAAATTATGACCCTTTTTTCCAACTTTGAACAAAGTATACTAAATATAGAGGTGAATTGATGTATATTACAACAAGGAAATTTTTTCTTGCTGAAATTATGGTAAAAGATGAAAGGGGATTTTATAATGATAGATTTAAAGAAGTGGCATGAGGTAGATACATATATTACAAATCAATTGTTACCCAAAGACTCCATTCTTGAAGAAATATTAGCAACGAATGCTGAGGCTGACTTACCAGCAATAGACGTTTCTCCCAATCAGGCAAAATTTCTTCACTTACTAGCATTAATTCAAGGAACTAAAAGAATATTAGAAGTTGGCACTTTAGGAGGCTATAGTACTATCTGGTTAGCTCGCGCCTTATCAGAAGATGGGCAGCTAATTACTCTTGAATCAGAAGTCCATCATGCAGAAGTTGCAAAATTGAATATAGCAAGGGCTGGTCTATCTAACTTAATAGAAGTAAGAATTGGACCTGCTCTTGAAACAATGTCGAACTTATATAATGAGGGAGCTTCTCCATTTGACCTAATTTTTATTGACGCGGATAAACAAAATAATGCGGAATATTTAAAGTGGGCACTTAAATTATCTCGAAAAGGCACGGTAATTATAGGAGACAATGTAGTTCGAAAAGGAGAGATAGTAAATTCTGTTAGTACTGATCCTAGTGTTCAGGGAGTTCGTCGTTTTTTTGATATTCTTGCATCTGAACCGCAACTATCCTCAACGGTAATACAAACTGTAGGAAGTAAGGGATATGATGGGTTTAGTATAAGTATAGTACTGTAATTGTATGAAGTAGAAGTATTTTATTAAAAAGAGAAAAGACACCCAACAATGATTTGAACTTTGGGCTATAAGATACTAAATAACTTTTTAGTTATCGTAATATTTTTTAATAAACTACGTAATTAAGCGAAATGCGTATACATTAAAATATTTCATGAGCAAAGTTTTATCAAACTTTTTTATAAAGCAGAAAGTTTATTTAAAAAGAAAAGGATTCATTTTGAGTAAAGTTTACCCAAAATGAATCCTTTTCTTTTGCTATAAAATACGTGTTAATCCCCCCTAGAATTAGACTTTACTCCGAAGCCACAGTTGTATTTTCTTAGCTTGATAGTGATGTGGCGAGACCCCTTTATGAGCTAATATTGTGTGAAAGTTGGAGAGTGATTTTTAAAAGTGGTGCACAAATCCTTTTGTTTGGATAAGAAATGAAGCGAAATGGTGCTTTGAATCATTGGACTGGATAGAAATTTAAATGTATTGGACAATATTTTATGAATTTATGTATTGGAATTTTTGTTCGTATTTTGTATACTAAATGTGAATTTTTCTTACAGTAGGCAATCTTTCAGTTTCTATGAAACGCAACTAATCTGTTAATTATGTATGGTGTCAAACAAGCTCTTATGTCAATGGATATAAGAGCTTGTTTGCATGTAAATCACTGATTTATGTACAATTATAAAAAATAAATAATATATTGAAAAACACATCGTTTATAGAATTTCTATACCTCAGTTTTTCCTTTTTGCTGTAAATTTAGTGTATGATGAAAGAAAGAAATAGAGAGGTGATGTAATTGAAAAAATCAAAGTTTGTTGTTCCGCTTCTTTTTTCTTCACTCATGTTAATAGGCTCTTGTCAGCAAATTGATAGTGTAGAAGCCTCGCAAAGTGAGGGTTCTAGAGTGTTGGATACGGTTCATAATGTAGTAAATGATAAAAATTTTCTTAGCGCTACAGTAGATGATGCCGCAAAGTTTTTAGACCTTAGAATATCTGATACAGAAACACCTAAAGAAGTTGAGGAAAAAATCGATAAAGAATTAAAAAAGAAAAAAATTACATCTTATACAATTAATATTGTCCAAGAAGACGTTAAATTAGCAAAAAAAGAGCATAGATGGGAACTACTTAGTTTAAATCTGATAGATGATTTATTAAGTAAACCAGAGTACAAAGGAACTACCATAATAAGTAATAGCAAAGATTCGAACGGACCAGTTACACTTATAATCAATACTCCTATAGTTGGAAATGAATCAACTGCAAAGGAAAATGCAAAAAGACTTGAGCAAGATATAAATAATGCTATGAAAACCGATAAAAACAAAAAGCTAGTTAAAGAAGATACGTATATAATTCAAATTTATAATAGCGATAATAAGTTAATAAATTTCAACTTTGAAATCTTCGCTGACTTGTGTGTGTGATAAATTTGTTTGTTCATAACTTACCCCATTAGTAGGAAGTGTTGTTGGTTCTTCTGCAAAAGCGGAAGTTGAAGGGATTAAAGCACCCAATGCTAAAGCTCCTACACCTAATTTACCTAGTTTCTTTTTCAACATACTATCATTCTCCCATTCATATTTTTTTATAATATAAAAAGTCGAGATATTATGTATTTCATCACTAGTCTTGTATCCCTTATTTTCTCATACATTAATTGGTATAGTTTGGGAATCATGTTTTTGAAAAAATATTCTATAAATTGATAAATTTGGATAATAGCCGAAAGAATTTGTTGAATCAATTGTGTTATTTTGTATAATAAATTCAAGTTTTTCTTACAATCAACAATTCTCCGTTCTATACAACAAATGCTATAAGTAGGCTTTTATGTATATTTACGTAAGAGCTTGTTTGCATGCGGACCACTCTTTTATGTACAATAAAAGAAAAACATCTTATGAGATGGGGAGAGGAAAACCCATGTCCAATCAACAATTAGTGAATTTACGCATTGATTTTGCTTTTAAACAATTATTTGGCACAAGTGGAAATGAAGATATTCTAATTGCGTTTTTAAATGCGATGTTACAGGATTCTTTAGAATCACCTATTGTTTCGTTACAATTAGAAGACCCGCACTTACACCGAGAACATGAGGAAGATAAATTATCAATTTTAGATATTTCAGCGACATTAGATACAGGAACAAAGGTAAATGTGGAAATTCAATTGAATAATAATCATGATATGATTAAAAGAAGCCTGTATTATTGGGGAAGGCTATACACATCCCAACTTCAAAAAGGAATGCCATATAGCTCTCTTCATAAAACAATTACGATCAATTTATTAAATTTCGTTATGTTTCCTGAATATGAGGCATTCCATACAACCGGAATCCTATGGAATCAGCAACAACAGAAAATATTAAGTAGTGATATTGAAGTTCACATCGTAGAGATTCCAAAGCTCATGCAACAGTGGCGTAATGAACAAGTAAATCCCTGGGAAGATTCATTTGTTCGTTGGTTGTTATTGCTTCCAGCGAATGAGGATGAACAATTAACCCAAACATTGGAGGATATTGCGATGAACCAAGACCCAATTTTACAAAAAGCGATGAATAAATGGGAACGTATGAGTCAAGATTCTTCTTTCCGACAAGCATATGAAGCAAGGGAAAAAGCGTTGATGGATGAAGCTGCAAAATTTGCCCATGCTCGTAATGAAGGGAAAAAAGAAGGGATTCAAGAAGGGGTTCAGCAAGGGAAAATTCAAATGATTAAAGGTATGAATGAACTTGGTGTACCAATTGAAACGATTGCAAAAGCAAGTAAATTAAGTATAGAAGAAGTTGAGCTTATTTTGAAAGGAAATTCATAATAAACAACCAAGATAGTAAAAGAACCACAATCCCCAATGGCTGGGATTGTGGCTCTTTCTTTTACGATGCAAGAAGAAGACACAAGAGAAAAGATCAGTGACAAGATATTACACATAGAAGAGACTTGTCACTGTTACGTTCACTGTAAGAGTATATCATAAAATGATTTTGATAAGGGATTGCAAAGCGTAAACTTGTTGCATGATTTATAGCAAATAAATTACAAAAAACCAATTCTTGTAAGGTAGAATTGGTTATTTTGTATACATATAGCCTAAAGGAGACTTGACTCTTTTTCTTAGTATAACTCGAATCGAAAGAATATTCGAAAAATAAATACTATTTAACAGTTAGTATCAATTAAAAAACATAATATATGTTACCGATATCAATAATATATATATCATTTTTAATAACATAGAAATCTTTTAGTATACGAATTTTTATTTTGCTGGTGGTCCTTCACCTACATATCGATAATGGAATATTTTACCGTATAGGTGTATATTTTAATAATGTAAATATTAAAAATTAATTAAGAAAAAGGTGGATATTTGATGCCAAATTGTGATTGGGGGAGGCCTTGTGATTGCTCCGACTGTAGGACAGATAGATTTCCTATAATATGCACTCATTGCGGCTTTAAAAATATACTTAAAGTGGTCGGGGATTCTGAATATAAGATGGGGAGAAAAGGGCTAGGAGATTATGAATTTACCTATCCAGGAGGAACAAGAGATTTAAATTGTTATCATTGCTCAACAGTTATACCAGGAGTTCGCTACTATGATAATTACGA
The DNA here is from genome assembly GCF_900176455.1 of Bacillus sp. JKS001846. NCBI lineage: Bacteria > Bacillati > Bacillota > Bacilli > Caryophanales > Bacillaceae > Bacillus > Bacillus sp. JKS001846. Next base: position 331,339 of record NZ_FWYG01000002.1, on the reverse strand, counting down.
TGAAGAATCATGTAGAAGGGGTACCGCCCCACATCCATCAACTTAAGGTATATGTTTATACAAAGGCGGATCTTTCCATGTAGTTTTTCATTATTTTTTATAGATATCCTAAAAGTAGGCATATCAAATAAACCCCGAAGGGTTACAATTTTTTCACTATAATTATGCTACCTGATGAATGGAAGTGGTATACTCATAGACAACACCCAAAATATCAAAGACTGTCTTTTTCTCGTATCGATGAGATTTTCGTCCGTTGTGCTGTAGGAGGTTAAACAGACGAAGGAGAACCTTTGATAATTCTTGGGTGTTTTTGTGTAATGCTTGGTAAAAAAGTGAAAAATAATCCTTAATTATGTACATCGCTTTATATTCACTTAGCTCTTTCTGTTTCTTACGTAATAGGAGTTCTCGCATTTTAAACATAGTAGAAGAACATAGTAGAATACTAATGAGTTGCCCATAAAGATGACATTCTAATCGCTCTTGTTTAATAGATTTACAACGATGAATTTGAAACCAAGATTTCCATATTTTAAATAACAGCTCAATTTGCCAACGTAATGAATATAAATCATAGATTTTCTCTTTTGGTACCCATTCCGTAGGAATGTTTGTCATATATACCGTAATACCTTGTAAAAGCTTCGTGCGCTCTGTATATGTAATTCCTTTTTTCTTTTCACGAATAGCTCGGTCATGTAGGCGTTTCTGTTTTTGCTCCTCGGTACACCTATAAACTACAATACGAGTAGGCAGTTTGTCTTTACTCCCTACATATACATCGTGTAATTCATACACTTGGCTAGGTTGTAATTGTTTCATAATGTCTTCCAAATGAATTTGTATATATACCGGTTTTAATTGAGAGGGTTTTGTTTTAAATACCACTGTTTCGAACTCTTTTCTATATATTTTAGTTGGTAACTTAAGACGAGATAAATAATACCCTTGCTTGTCTTGAATAGACTGAAAGTCTTGTAGACGAAAATATCCTAAGTCACGAATATACAGCTCATTCTTTTGTATCATGCCTGTTCGAGTCGCACCATATGCCTGATCACTTCGTTTTCCTGGTTCAATTTTCACATCAGAAAATTCTCCACTTAACAAGTCATACTCTAGTTGAATTTTCACACCAGCTTTATGACTACATCCTCCGGCACCAGGATAAGTGGATGCGAATCGATCTGGAACTTGAAAGGTTGTAGAATCAAGGATGCGAATGCGCTCAAAGTAGGAAGAAAGAGAATGAGAAATCTTAGATACGCCTCCAATTTTAGCTTGTAGAAGTGTAGTAAACACCGTTCGAAAGAAGGCTACAGAAGCCGAGTTAAATCGCCGATTAAGTCCTTCCGGACTTAATAAAACTCCTGTTGAAGTTTCTAATTGACTACATAGTTGAGTAAGAGAGGTAGTAGCGACTTGTTGATTAAGCCATACACACAAAGATAAGAAATGGTGCCCGTGGCACTTACGTTTTCGTTTCATCCCGCCTGCTTCTATGGCTAATTGATTAAGTGTAGCGGGAGACATATATCGATATAACTCTTCAGCGAATAAAGATAATTCTTGTTTTTGATTCATATTCATAAAAAGCACATCACCCTTTCTCATTCACATAAGAAAATAGTAACGTGCTTTTAACTTCAAAAATAGTCTAAATCCTTAAGTTGATGGATGTGGGGTAGCACCACATCGCTATCAAGCTAAAAATATGAATTTCCCCAAAACAATAAATACGAGCAAAATGCACAAAATTTTCGTTCTGGAGGTAATATGAGATTTTAACTTGATGGGCATGTGGTGGTACCCCTTATAGTTTGTTGTAAATATCTGCGTAAGCTACTTTCAGTTGTTTCCTTAATTGCTTGTTTTCCACTTCCAGCTTTTGATTTTTTCTTTTAAGTGATGCTATAAGTGCATCCTTATTGCTTTCATTCATTTCTCGCTTTACTTGTTTCGGTGTAGGTGCCTGTGATTGTTGATTTCGTAATGTTTCGATTCTGGAACGGAAGTCCTTGTTGTTATAGAGTGTTGCTTTTGATACATTCGCTTCACTGGATACACTGTTAAAGTTTATCTTTTCATTAGCTTTTATAAGCCTTTTAATGGCTTCATCTACCTTCTAATAAGTGTTAGCCTTACGGTTGGCGTGAATCTCTTTCAAATGTGTAGAACGGTCATATTCAGACATTTTTAACACCTAACTTTCGTTTCATCCGATCTTGTCTACCAAAGATAACATTTCCATCTTGGAGGGTATTTAAAATATTTTGGTAACGTTGTAGATTTTTTTGGTTCCTCTCCGCAATATCCTCTCTACCACGTTGTTTTGCTATTTCAATTGCTTTCGTAGTGGTTTTAATGTGAAGTTCATATTTTTGTTTATCTAACTCTGAAAAACCCACCGCTAAGTCTTTACAAGGAGTTTGATTATCACCACAAGTTAGACAAGGCGGGGCTTCCATATGAGGGCAGTTTCTGTTTAAACGAGCGTGACACGTTCCATAAGGGTTGTCCATCGCATTTAGCTTGTGGTCTTGCCATAATGCATCCAATATGTCTGTTGGAATATCTTCTCCTGATTTAATTTCCTGTACTTCACCGTTTAATTCAAAGCTAAAAACACCTTGCTTTATGACTGACTCAAAGACTTTTCTTTTAGTATCATCTAAAAGTTTTGCATACCTTAATGTCATTTCTGGAGAAGCATGAGCCAATAACTCCTGTACTGTTAGAATATCTGCACCGCCGTTTAACATTTTGACAGCATATGTGTGACGAAATTGGTGGATTTTAAAATAAAAAATATTTCCATTTTCATCGAGAATTTTATTTTTACGTGCTAATTTATTTAGGTGATCACGAATAGTTTTTTGATTAAATGGCTTACCTTTGTAGCGAATAAAAATATATTTTTCAGGATTATTATCTTTATTACTTTTTTCTATAGAATGCTGAATGAGAACTGCCAAGATATCTGCAAGGGGTCACCATATCAAAAAAAGAAAATTGTACGTTTAGACACAATTGCATCAAATTGATGTGAAACAATAGCTTAAAACCAAAATATAAATATAATTTCTTGATTTTTTTCTCAATAAGGTATCACTTGAAAAATGGTAATATTTAGTTGAGACTTTTTCACTTTAGTGATAAAGCTTAGGAATTTGATTAGCGAAATAAGATGAAGAAGGTGGGACCTCTTTGAAAGTATCCTTGCTAATTAAATAATTCTATTTTTCTTAAAATTAGGAGGCGAAAAAATGCGTAAATTGAGAAAAAAATTTCTAGTAATCTTAGTTGCATTAGCTGCAGTATTAGGAAATTTTATCAATTTATCAAATTCTGTAGGTACAGCTGAAGCAGCTACAAGTTCAAAGAATAATGTAACATTCTATGTGCAAGATCCAAGTATTGGAACGAAATTTACTGATTCGTATTCACGTAACAATTTTGGAAGTAGTCCTGGTGGCTCAAATTTAAATAATACAATCTCAAGTTTGACTGTGGGAAAGAATACAAAAGTAACATTATATGATGGTGAAAATTTTAGTGGTGCGTCTTATATCGTTACAAATGCTTCGAATGCAGATAAATTTTTCGACCTAACGCAAAGTTTCAATGATAAAACTTCTTCTTATAAAATTGAGGATATCGGTTCCAATAGTGTTACTTTTTATGAAAATGGAAAGAACACTGGAGCTGAGTATACTGAATCTGTCTCCAGATCCAGTGTGAATAATAGTCCTGGTGGCTGGAAGTTTAATAAAAATATATCAGGTGTGACATTGGCAGCTAGAACAGAATTGAGAATTTATGATGGAGAAAACTATACTGGCTCCACGTATTATCTCTCAAATAATACAGACCAAGATGTTTTCTATAACCTCAGTACAATAGCGAATGGAGTTTATAATGATAAAACTTCTTCTTACATTGTGTACCATTTAGATGGATACAATGCTTATCCAGTTTATTTCAATGCGGTGTTTTATGACGAGTTAAATGGAAATGGACAAAGCTTTAGAGATACTGTAAGAGGAACAAACCTATCCAGACAGTTTATGTCCAGCAGTCCTGGCGGGGACGAATTTAATGATCGAGCTTCAAGCGTGAAACTAACTCCAGGTACAAAACTAACCGTTTTTGAGGAAGCAAACTATGGTGGAGCTTCCTCTGTCTATACAAATACTACAAATGTCGATCAACTAATAAATTTAACTTCTTTTGATAACAAAATGTCATCGTATATTATTGAATTAGGTACTACGACTCCAACATCTCACAGTGTAACGTTTTATGAAAATCCATCCGGATCAGGTCAATCATATATAGACACAATGTCAAGAAATTGGGTGGGAGATAGTCCAGGAGGTTCATACTTTGATGATAAAATCTCTAGTGTAGCATTGGAGCCACATACAAGATTAGTGATTTACGAAGATTCAAATAAATCTGGATACAGACATACTGTTATAAATGATAGTGATTATGTAAAAACGTACGACCTAACTACTTTTGATAATAGAATATCATCGTACGAGATTGATCAGCTTCCAGCGCATAGTGTAACGTTTTTACAACATAGTTACGAAAACGCTGGAAATTCAGGATATAATTATACAGAAACAATCTCTCGCCCTTCATTTGATAATAGTCCAATTGGTAGTTCATTTAACGATATGGCTTCATCGGTAATCGTAGGTGCATATACGAAAGTTTTACTTTATCAAAATGCTAACTATGGTGGAGAAACAAAAGAATTAAATAATGATACGAACGGTGAAAAGGTATTTAACTTGTCTGATTTTAATGACAAAGCATCATCATTTACAATTAGCAAAACACGCTGAGGTTGATGGGAAAGTGATTTTAAACTACTACGGAAAATGAACCTTGGGAATAGTTTGCTCGTTTACTTAGTAAGCGCTGTTATATTATTTGCTATTTGGTTTTTCACAAGGTAAGACCTTAAGTTGTGTCAAATAAACTAGTTTATTTGACACAACTTCTTCAAATTTATATACAGGATTATATGCAAAGAAAAGAAATCCTTAAATAGCTACATCTCTCTAAAAGCCTGGTAGATCAACGATGTATAAAAAGTGTATATCGTAAGAAAACAGGCAAAAGCCAATCCCTTCTACATCAAGGGATTGGCTTTTTTTAAAACTACCGATAATAGGACGTTATGTAAACTTGACATGAATAAAATATAAAGGGTTCTTTATTCAACTGATGGAGCAAATTAGTTGAACACGACATTTCAAAAGCAGTATAATTATGAAGGATGGAATATTAAGGAATTTGAAAAAGGTGGAAATTTAAAAATCAAATTTGTAGTTAATAGAATGGATGATACTATGAATGAAAACAGAATAAAAATACTCGCTATTTCAGGAAGTCTACGGAAGAATTCCTCCAATACAAACGTTTTATATGCTATTTCTAATCTGAAATCGGAAAATATTGATTTTCAATTTTATGAAGGATTGGAACATCTCCCATACTTTAGTCCTGAAGCAGATACAGATGATCCTCCTGCTTCAGTTAAGGACTTACGTGAACAACTTAAACTAGCTGATGGTGTAATAATTTGTACACCTGAGTATGCGAGGGGAGTTCCAGGAGTTCTAAAAAATGCTCTTGATTGGGTTGTATCATCGGGAGAATTTATGAATAAACCAGTAGCTGTTATTAGTGCTTCTTCACGTATTACAGGTGGAGATAAAGCACACGAATCAATAATGCTCACATTACAAATGATTGAAGCAAATATCCCAAAAGAAAGCACTTTACAAATTGGTGTCGTAGGAACCAAGATTAATAGTAAAGCAGAAATCCTAGATCCTACGACGAGAGAACAATTAAAATCAGTGCTTAATTCCCTTATTTCATCTACCCAATGTTAAGCAAAACACATGTATTTACTTCTGATAACACTTGATTATGTAAACATAAGAGCCCTCCAGATCAATTAAACTGGAGGGCTCTTGATAGTCTCTAAATTATATTGACTCCCGATAATGAGACGTAATGTTAATCAGTCATGAATAAGTATTCATAATTAAAATCCTGTAAAGGCAAACTAACCTAAAAAACCTTTGGAGGAACTTATGAGACAGTTTATCGTGATATTAGTAATGTGTATGACCATTATTTTAAGCCCGTATCAAGCGCAGGCAGATGCATCTGCATCCCTACCATGTAGTGTTATACTAAATTCACTCAATAAAGCAGACAAGAATGCCAAAGGGGTTGCTTTGGTCTATAAGGTGAAGTTAACAGCAAGTTTTCCACGAACAAACATAAGTATTTTGGGTGTACACCTACCTGACCCAATCACTTTGGGTAATTATGATACATACGAAGGTTTTGCCTTCATTCCAGAAGAAATTAGTTGGCGATTCAAACTGTATCCTTCTGAAGAAGATGATGGTCCTACTTGGGCGGGGAGAATTGATATTATTACAGCAGAAATGAAAGGAGTACAAATTCAAGTACGCCCATCCAATTCCAAGACCGAGAAATTAGGATTACCTGTTTTAACAAACAATATCAAAGCCTGTAAATGAAGGGGAATCCATACAACTTCCAATAACGATAATTATGTAAATACGCTGTCCATATGGATGGCTTATTTTATTTTTTGCTTAGCGTGGTTTTTTTCCGAAATGCTGGCGATACCCCATGCCCATCAAGCTAATCAAATAAATTACTAGATACGAAATGATTCTTGTTTTAAAACTAGCAAGTGATAAAAAAGTAGGCATGCTAAAGAAGCCTATTAAAACGCGATTTTTTCGCTAGGCAGCTTGTCTATCCTTCACTGTCGTTTTATACACAATCCCTAGAATATCAAAGACGGTCATCTTCTTATACCGATGACATTTACGGCCGTTCTTTTTGAGCAGTTGATAAAGGCGATGCAGAATTTTTAAAAGTTCTTCTGTGCCAACGGATATCGCTTGAAACAGTAATGGAAAGTAATCTTTAATCATATAAATCGCTTTATATTCACTCAGCTCCTGCTTTTTCTTTTCAAACAGAAACTGACGCATTTGAAACATCGTAGAAGAACAGAGGAGAATGCCAATGAGTTGTCCATATAAATGGCACTCTAGGCGTTCTCTTTTTATATTTTGACATTCATCAATTTCAAAGAATGATTTCCACGTTTTAAACAAAATTTCAATCTGCCAACGAAGTGAATATAGTGAATGCACGTAGTTCGTCGGTACTTCTTCTAGTGACGTATTCGTAATATATACATTCATGCCCATTAAACGTTTACTTTTATCCTTCATGACAATGCCTTTCTTCTTTTCACGTATCGCTTGGTTTTTCAGACGTGTTTGTGTTTGATCATCGGTTAAACGATGGATAATGACACGTGCTGGAAGTTTCTGATTTTGGCCAATGTATGCCTCGGGGATTTCCATCGTTTCACCAGGGATTAGACCAGACAGCATTTGTGTCATATCAAGCTGGATGTATTCTGTTTGCTTTTTTAACGTACCATTGTTGAAGTATTCTGGTTCAGGGTTCTTGATATAAATGCGTGTATTCAACTTCAACCGCGAGATATAGTAAGCCTCTTTATCATGAATGGCTTGTAAGTCTCCTAAATCGAAGTAACCAAGATCACGTAAACACAAATCGCCTGCTTTTACGGTTCTAAGACAGATGGTACCATATGTTTTATCATTATTTTTTCCTGGTCCAAGCTGCACGTTAAGGAATTGACCATTAAGTAAATCGTATTCCAATTGGATTTTCACGCCTGCCTTATTACTACTCCCACCTGAACCTTGATAGTCAGTGGCGAATTGATCAGGCAGTTGAAACACTGTTGCATCTAGAATACGGATACGATTGAAAGTAGAGATTATATGTGCAGAAAGTGAGTGATTTGAACAGAGTTTTTGTGTGAGAAGAGAAGTAAAAACTTCTCGAAGAAATGCGACAGCTGCTGGATTAAAGCGTTGATTCAGTCCTTCTGGACTTATGAGTGTAGCTGTATTTGCATAAAGCTGACTACATAATTGAGTGAGAGAATCACTTGCTACATGTTGACTAATCCAAATACATAAAGCAGCCAAATCGCGTGCGCCATACTTACTTTTACGTTTTACAAACCCTGTTTCCTGTGCGAGTTGTTGAAGAACATATGGAGATAGATATCGCTGTAGTTCTTCGGCGAACAAATGAAACCCATTTTGAATCGATAGATTCATAAAAAAACGCCATCCTTTCTGTATATTTCTACAAAAAGAATAACGTTTTCTGTGAATTATGGATATAAATTTATCTTAGATTGATAGTGATATATAGTGACCCCAACTACTTTAAAAATATTACTGTACATCTAAATTTAGCACAAAGATTTATTCTCTAATCCCCAGCTAAACCAGCGTGCATGACCGTCCGTTTCTCCGACCGTTTCATTGTATTCTTTACCATTAATAAAATAATCAAGATGAAGATCTCTATCCCACATGTTATTGTAAAGGTGGAAAACATCTCGTTTCGCACCAATTTCTTTAATCTGCTTTACTAGTTTATGCTTTTCACTCTCTGGTATTTGATTCGCTACATGTGTATGGAAAACACAAATCACTGAATCCTCTGGAATTTGTTCTTCAATTTCAGAAAGAAGAGATACCCCATCGCCTTCTATAAGTTTCACTGATTGTTCTTTTAAATAAGTTGCTGCATGATCGAACATTTCAAGCCTTTCTTTATGCTCCGGCCAAATGAGCGAGCGTAACCATAAATAATCTTCCTCATCATTCAAATCATTTATATGTAAATCTAGTCCAATTCTTTCTGTGACAGGAGGGCTTTGTTGTAAAAGAAATGGTTGATTTTCACCTTTTATTTCCGATTTTAATTGAGCCTTAGAATTTATGTTACCATACACTTTCTCTGTCCCATACGAATAACAATATTGATCCCAAAATAATTGTAAACCAGCGCTTGTTCCGATTTCAATTAATGCTAAAGGTTTATTAACTTTATTAAACATATAGCAAAAACTCGGATATAAATATGTACATCTTCTTACTTCGTTTGTCTGTACTAACTTCGTTTTTAAAATAGCAATAATTTCTTCTCTATGAAGCTGGCAAAAATCTTTAAAATGGTGAAATGCCTGGTCTAAATCTTTTTCTGGAGTTGAAACGAGGCTACCGTAGTATTGTTTTAATACATGACTGTTGCCTTTCAATAATAAATAGTGAACGGCACCAAATAATAAATTTGGAATAGGCTGACCAATTTGTGCATGTGACACTAATGCAAGAATTTCCTCATCTTCTGCAATTCTTAATGATAAATTTTCATATAAATCGCTCGACCCTTTACATTCTTTTTCTGAAAAGTTTCTAAATAAGTTGGAGATTTGTTCTGGTGTAAGCATTTATAATCCTCCTGACAATAATATTAATATTCAGAATAATTTTAACATAAAACAATTCAAATATGGTATAAATATCCTTTTTGATTCTATATAACACTACAAATGAATTTTATAAAACTATCTCTACTTCAGTAGGTTCTTTCAAAACTTTTTTGTTTGAAGTAGTAAAGAAAGACCTGTTTCAATGTCGTTTTATCACAAGGAATACTCTCAATACTATGTCTAACTACATTTTATGAATGTAAGGGGAGCGATTCACATAGGTACACACATAAAACCTATAGTATTTATCGCCACATCACCATTAACTCCATCAACTTAAGAAACGGATACTTCCCAAAACAAAAAAATAAGCAGTTTTTTGTCAAAAATGTACGAAAATTTCGTCCTGGGGGTATTCGCTTTTGTTAACTTGATGGGCATGTGGCGATACCCCATACCCATCAAGCTAAAATTTTATAGTACCCCCCAGAACGAAATTTTGTACTAACTTGTAACAAAATGCTCATTTTTTCGTTTTGAGGTATTTGCATTTCTTAGCTTGATGGTGATGGGGGTACCCCTATTAGCAGAACTAATGTGTGAAAACTATAGAATTGAAATATTAATCATTCTCTTCATTTTCCTTTTTACTTCCTTGCCAAACTCTAACTACAGGAACTCCCACTCAATAATCTCTTTAAAAGTTCTCACTATCCATAACTCCTTCAAGGGTAAATAATTCATTCCCTATTTTGTGAATACTACATCCAAAAAGATAAACGTTTCGTAATACAGTTATTATATTTATGCGTTGTTTCAAATATAGGAACTTTTATTGTTTTTTTGATTTATATTTCTCAACATTTTATTATGAACAACGTAAGAAAGAGAGGTGAATCCATTGAAGCAATATGAAGTAGCTACACTGAAAAAAGGACTTCTAATTTTAGATGCTTTGCAAGAAAAAGATATGACACTTCGTGAAGTTATACAAACATTGTCATTTAATAAGTCAACAGCTTTTCGTTTATTATATACCCTCGAATTAATGGGCTATGTCAAAAAAATTGATAATTCCTATAGTCTTACTAATAAGATGGTGTCTTCATCCACTTCGTATAACTCAAAAGCAAATTGGTTATCGGTTCCACCTTTACATGAGTTGAGTAGAGAAGTTGGAGAAACAGCCTATGTTGGAATTCTTCAAGGAACGGATGTAATCACTGCGCAAGTTGTTGACGGCCCTCATACTATAAGAGCACACTCAAAGGTTGGTGACCGGGCTCCTGTCCACTTAAGCGCTCTAGGAAAAGTCATATTAGCTTTTTTAGACAAAACCAAGCTCGAAGGAATCCTTAAAGAATTATCATTAGTGCAAAATACAAAAAATACATTTGCAGACTTGCATTTATTAAAAGAACACCTAAAGGTTATTCGTAAGCAAGGGTACGCAGTAGATGACGAAGAGACAGAAATAGGCCTACGCTGTATTGCAGCTCCTGTCATCTTTGAGGGAAATGTGATTTCAGCTGTGGCTGTATCTGGTCCAGCACTTCGTTTAAATAAAAAATTAGATAAGACTTTTAGTAAGAAACTTATTCAATGTAGTTCGCATATATCAAAAATACTTTAATGGAAAACATCATAAGTGTTAAGGAGGGTGAATATGAAAGAAATGTCAACAAAAGTATACATCGCCTTACTTTCTTTGGCTATTAGTGCTTTTGCTATCGGAACAACCGAGTTCGTTATTGTAGGCTTACTTCAAATAGTTGCTGATGACTTAACTATTTCTGTGACAAAAGCTGGTACTTTAATTTCTGGTTATGCAGTAGCAATAGCTGTCGGAACACCGATTGTAACAGCTATTACAGGGCGCATTCCTAAAAAAGGATTTTTACTCATCTTAATGATGGTCTTCATATTGGGTAACGTCATGTCAGCCATTGCCGAAACATATGAAGTATTAATGATCTCGAGGGTTATCACTGCTATCGCTCATGGTGTATTTTTTGCCATTGCAGCTACAGTTGCTGCCGATATCGTACCAGAAAACAAGAAAGGAACAGCTATTTCAATTATGTTCACTGGATTAACAGTAGCAACCATAGCAGGTGTTCCAATGGGCACTTATATTGGACAACACTTTGGGTGGCGCGCTACATTCAGTGCGGTAGCTGTGCTCGGCATTATTGGGTTAATTGTAAATGTATTTGCCGTTGATAAAGTGAACAGACAAGCAAATTCTCCTACTCTAAAAGATGTAGGACAACTTGTGAAAAATCAACGTATTCTTCTGGCATTATTAATGACTGCCCTAGGATTTGGTGCAACCTTTGCTTTGTTTACCTATCTCGCCCCTATTCTCCAAGAAATTAGTGGGTATTCATCAGGATCTATTTCATTGTTACTTTTAGTTTATGGGGTTGCCGTGGCAATTGGAAATATAGTAGGTGGAAAAATAGCAAACCAGCATCCTGTTAAATCGTTACGATTTGTATTTTTATTCCAAGGAATAGTACTTTTATTACAAATGGTACTACTACCTAGTAAAGGATTAAGTATTTTATCAGTTATCTTGTTAGGTTTATTTGCATTTATGATGTCTGCAGGAGTTCAAGCTTACATTGTAATGCTTGCTGAAAAATTAGTACCTTCTGCAAAAGATATTGCATCTGCACTAAATATATCAGCTTTTAACGTAGGGATTGCTGCAGGATCTACTTTAGGTGGATTAGCAGTAGACTATTTAACGTATTTAGATACGGCATGGATTGGTGCCATTATGGCGGCATTCGCATTTCTTCTATCCGTACTGAATTATAAATTAGATAAAAAACAAAAATTATTTTAGGGGAGAGTTTATTTATGAACTTACAACAACTAGAAAATGTAGAAAACGAATTACAATTTGAAACATTTACAAATGAAGATGCTCTAAATCTGGGCATGACATTAATTGAGTATGCAAAAGAAAATAATAAAGCAGTAGCTATTCATATTGAACGTAATCGAGTACCGTTATTCACCCACCTAATGGATGGTACATCTGAAGAAAATGTATTATGGCTATATCGAAAAAAACGCATAGTGGATCATTACAACAGAAGCTCACATTATATTAGAGCAAGATTCGAAGAGCAAGGAACGACTCATGATGAAAGTTCTCTTCTTCAATCATCAGATTATCAAGCTGTAGGTGGCTCTTTCCCTATTCGTATTATAGGCGTAGGTGTAATTGGGACTGTAACAGTAGCGGGGCTTACACCTCAACTTGATCATGATTATGCTGTAAAGGGAGTAAAACGTTTCTTAAAAAAATAAGGAATTAATGAATGAATGGTTATCGAATATGTGATGTTGACCAACAAAGAAGAGTTAGTGAAAGAATTTGTACAGGCAATTAACAAAGTATATCCTATTTTAAGCAGTTCTGAAGGGCACTTATTTCACAAACTGATAAGCACCTAAAAGAAGCTTTTGCAATCTAAAAAGGAAGAAGGCAGTTTAATCATGCGAAACCTTCTTCCTTTTTTATATAACAATTTACTGATTTTAGACCATCTTAATTTGGATGAGTATATCTTTATTAATTAAAGTATACGTTTACTATCACATTATCAAATAAAATTGAAGCCATAAACAGTTTTTAAGAACAAGATTCATGTAAATGTAACTAAATTCTTATATTCAATATTTATTTATGTACAAAAAAGCTAGTATTATACTAGCTTTTTTTGTACTTCTTATAAGAATGATTAGGGTAATTAATCTGGTTGCTTCCAGCCTTTTTGCGTATGTAAACTTTGATTGGTTAATTTATGAAGGCTTCTGTTTTCGAAACTTATTTCATCAATGTTTATGATAAGATAACTAAATGTAGAAAAGTAAAAATTTTGTTTAGGGGGTACTTTAAAATCTTAGCTTGGTGGTCATGGGGCGGTACCCTTGTTAGGGCTTTTTTTATTGGCTCTTATCTCCAAAAATGTCTTTTACTAAATAATATTATTATCCAATACATAAGTATTAAAGATTTGTTAAAATACATATTTTAATAAAGAAAAGACACCACAAGGTGTCTTCCTCTGACTTGAACCACTTTAATTTTAATAACTTCATTTTACAATCACAAATATATCTTTAATCTTTCATATGATATTTTATCATTTTTTTCAGTTAATTGCATGAAACTGGTGAAAATAGGTTATTTTTTGTAAATTCCTTTTCTCCATATCCATTCAATGGGACCATAGCGGAAATATTTACTCCAAATTTTGCTGAATATAATTTGCACAAAGATAATTAAAATCCCGAAGATACATAGTTGCCAGTAATATACCTGTGAGACATCTTTAAAGTACAATGAAAGAATGCAAATTTTTATTATGGGGGCATTCTCAATTCTTAAGTTGATGGGCATGGGGTCACCATACATGCCCATCAAGCTAAGGTTGGGTATTTCATGAACTTCCGTTATTGTTGCCTATATGCTTAATATTTTGTTTATTTGTTTCTAAAAATAAGCATTCCAAATAAACCTTGATAAGGTGTATTTGGAATGCTTATGCAGTTTTCTGCTTTATACAGGATACAGTGTACTGATAAACAACACCTAAAATATCATAGATTGTCTTTTTCTCATATCGATGGGATTTCCGTCCGTTTTTCTGTAAGAGTTCAAACAGACGAAGAAAAATTTTTGATACTTCTTGGGTGTCTTGTTGTATAGCTTCATATACTAAGTACATATGATCTTGAATCATATAAATAGCTTTATATTCACTTAATTCTTTTTGTTTTTTCTGTAGTAACAGCTGTCGCATTTTGAACATAGTGGAGGAACAAAGAAAAATAGCAATTAACTGTCCATAAAGATGACATTCTAGACGCTCTCGCTTAATATTGTGACAATGATTGATACCAAAAAGAGATTTCCATGTTTTAAATACAATCTCTATTTGCCAACGTAGAGAATAAATCTCGTGAACATGTTCCATCGGAACAATTTCCCACGGGATGTTGGTAATATAAACATTAATTTCTGTTAAACGTTTACTTTTTTCAGAGTATGTAATCCCTTTTTTCTTTTCAACATAAGTTTGCTGTTTCCTGCGTTTATGAACTTGAGTTGATGTGAGTCTATATATTACAACTCTTGAGGGTAATTTTTGTTGTCCAACATAGGCATTTCGAATTTCATAAGTATCTCCTGGTTTTATCTGATGCATGATATGTTCAAGATCAAGTAGAGCATATAAAGATTGCTTTTTTACTGTCCCATCCCGGAAGAATTCTGGAGATTCATTTTTTACATATACTCTATTATTTAATTTCAACCGTGAAACATAGAACACCCCTCGTTGATCCATCTGGTTTAAATCTTTTAGAGAAAAGTATCCTAAATCTCGAATACATAAATCTCCTGGTCGTAGGGTATCCAAACATTCTGTACCAAAAGTTTTATCATTATTTTTACCTGGTTCCATTCGAAAATTGAGGAATTTTCCACTATATAAATCATACTCTAGCTGAATCTTAATACCAGCGGTTTGTGCACATCCTCCTGAACCAGGATAAATGGGAGCCAAATGATTGGGTACTTGAAAAATAGTAGCATCCAAAATACGTATACGTTGAAAATAAGAGGTGTATTGGTTTGAGATTCGAGACGAATCGTTTAGTTTGCTTTTGATTAAAAGGGAGAATACACGCTGTAGAAATAAAACAGCACATCGGTTAAAACGTTGATTAAGTCCTTCTGGACTCATAAGTGTAGCTGTATTTGCATAGAGCTGGCTACATAATCGAGTAAGAGAATCGCTTGCTACCTGTTGACTAATCCAGATACATAAAGCAGCCAAATCTCGTGCGCCATACTTACTTTTACGTTTTACAAAACCTGTCTCTTGTGCGAGTTGTTGAAGAATATGTGGAGATAGATATCGCTGTAGTTCTTCAGCGAACAAATGAAACTCATCTTGAATCGATAGATTCATACAAAAACGCCGTCCTTCCTGTATATTTCTACAAAAAGAATAGCGTATTTTCATTGTTTTTTGGGTTAATTTCCTAAGTTTCATGAGAATATATTTACAAACCCAAAATATGGTTGACAATTAAAGATTACATTTGTAATATTAGTTTACAGATTACAAATGTAATACAAGGGGGTGGAATTTTATAAAATGAAAGAATTACCTAAAATTTCGGAAGCTGAATTAGAAATCATGAAAGTTCTTTGGTCAAAATCGCCTCAAACAGCAAATGAAGTGATTGAAGCACTAGAGGTAACGATGGATTGGAAACCGAAAACGATTCGAACGCTTATTAATCGATTAGTCCAAAAAGAGGCTGTTTCTTACCATCAGGATAAAGGGCGTATGTATGCATATTATCCTTTAGTGTCGCAAGATAGTTATCTACAAGTAGAAACAAAATCGCTACTCAAAAGTTTCTATGGTGCAGCATTTAAACCTTTACTTGTGAATTTTTTAAAAGAAGAAAAACTTTCTTCAGAAGATATTAATGAACTCAAACGTATTCTGGATGAGAAGACTGAGGAAAATCAGTGGAAGGATAGATAATGATGATTGATATGTTTGTAAACGTCTATCTACCTCGATTTTTTGATTGGGTGATAGAAACATCCATTATGGCAAGTATATTAGTTGGTTTAATCTTATGTGTCAAAATCTTGCTTAGAAACAAGTTAACCCCGCGATGGCAGTATCTATTATGGATGATATTAATTGTAAGACTTCTATTACCATGGTCACCAGATAGTTCCTACAGTATCTATTCTATTCTTTCGTACAGTAATGGAACTTCTGATACCTTTTACCAAGAGTCTGTAGTTGTTTCTTCTTCAAAAGAGCGGACTAATATAGGCGATACAAAGGTAGTCACAAAAGAAGATAACTATGCATCTGATTTAACACAACCAGCCGAAAGTAAGAAACAAACGCACAGTAATAAAAAGCCACAGGATGATACGTTTTCGTTTTATACAATCGTTTTATATATTTGGCTTGCCGGGGTTATCATCCTAGGTCTTGCTACCATCATTATGAATAGGCGTTTACTTCTCTACATAAAAAAACAACCTGTTATTACAGATGGAAGGATTGTCAAGATCTTCGAAAGCTGTAAGAAATCTATGTCTGTTCAACAGGATATTTCACTACTCCTAGCTGGAAAAATTTCAAGTCCAACTGTTTTCGGCTTCTTTCGACCAAGGGTGTTATTGTCAAGTGTACATATGAAAATATTAGATGAGCAACAATTACGATATATTTTTCATCATGAATTGGCTCACATCAAACGAAGAGATGTTGGTGTGAATTGGCTTATGCATGGCTTACTCATTTTAAATTGGTTTAACCCGATTCTTTGGTATGCTTACTCATGCATGAGGGAAGATCAGGAACTGGCATGCGATGCGTGCGCTCTTACATATATAGACTCAGAGGAACAACTTGCATATGGTCAAACAATTATCAGCCTTTTAGAACACCACTCAAGTTATTATCAAGTGCCAAGTTTTGCAAACTTAAGTAGAAATAAAAGAACATTGAAAAGGAGAATTCTTATGATTAAAAAGTTTAAAAAGGACTCTTATCGTTGGTCTGTCATTGGAGTTGTTGCGATTCTTGCTGTTTCATCTCTATCCTTACTAAATGCACGTGCAGATAGATCAGATGAACAGCAGAAAGAACAAACCACAGAAATGGTAAATACTAATGAAAGGGACTATTCAAGAGTTGTAACAAAAGAGGACCAAGAACACAGAGAAAGTATGTTAAATGAAAAGGACCAAGTTACAGTTATAACAAAAGAGGAACAAAAAATGGTAGAAAATATGTCAGTTAAAGAAGGATTTGTACCACAAGAAGAAGGAACAGGATTCTTTTTTACAAAAGAGAAATAGCATTAAGTTTAGTTGTTATACTTACGGAGTGCTTTAATACAATAAGAACAGTAATAGTAATCAAATTTTTTATCAAAAATGATTTAATAGAATTTACATTGAATATATGTAAATGATGTGAGAAACTTCGATACTCCAATAGTTCTCACATCGAAGTTAAGGTAATCGCGTAATATTGGTGAGACCTTATTGCTACAAAGTTGAAATTTCATAGCGCCCCCAGAACGGAACTTTGTGCTAACTTGTAACAAAAAAGCTCATTTTTTTCGTTTTGGGGTTGATTTATTTTCTTAACTTGATGGGCATGGGGTCACCATATCAAAAAAAGAAAATTGTACGTTTAGACACATTTTGGACATATTTTGAGATGTATGCTGTACGTTAAGACTATATTTCTTGTTAGATATATTTTTTATAGAGAAAAGGCACTCTTTCGGGTGCCTGCCACTATGATTCATGTTATTTTAAATAATATAGGCTCGAATTTATTGGGTTAATAATTTTATACATTTTGATAGTAGTTACAATAAAATGTATTCAGTTTTAAAACAGCTTGTAATACTTCTTCTAGATGAGGTACTGACGGCAAAACGCGGATTTGATTACTGCTGATAATGTTATGTAAATTTCACATGTATACAATATACAATAATAACATCCCATTACGGTTGTAAAACCTAACTATGTACATGGATGGAATTCTAGGTGTTATTTGTAAATATGTATAGGGATATTTCATATTCATTCCTATACTCTATTGATTTTATTTTAATTTTTAAGTATAATTATTCAAAAGAATAAATATTTATAAGTTTTCTAGGGTTCCGCAATTTTACTTTCTAATTGGTCAGGTCCGAGAGAAAACGTACGGTAAACTTTACTGTATACACGGAGGGATAAAAGCCCGGGAGATATCAATAAGATATTTTCCGGGCTTTTTTATTTATTCTTAAGGGAAAATAAAGTAGGAGGATAGTTATGATACAATTTAAGAAAAATAATTTAACTGTTTATCAAAGTTCCTTATGGAAGACTACTAGTAATGTGTTTGAGGCGGATGATTTTATACTAATAACAGATCCAACATGGCTACCACATGAAATAAATGAAATTAAATCATATGTAGAACAAATTCGAGATGGAAAAGAACTATATTTGTTATTTACGCACGGTGATTTTGATCATATTATCGGATATGGAGCATTTCCAGATGCAAAAGTAATAGGAAGTATAGGGATGTTAGACCATCCAAATAAGCAATATAAACTTAATTTAATTAATAACTTTGATAGTGAGTATTACATCGATAGACCATATCCTATTGAATTTCCAACTATTGATATAGTTATTAAAGAAGATGGACAACAACTTGAAATAGGGAATACATTAATTACTTTTTATCTTTCACCTGGTCATACTCATGATGGATTATTTGCAATAATTGAACCACAAGGCATATGGATTACTGGAGACTATTTATCTGATTTTGAGTTACCTTATCTGTTTGATAGTGCTAACGCCTATATAAACACTCTATTGAAGGCTGAAAAAATTTTAAAGAACCATTTTATTAGTGTGCTTGTACCTGGACATGGACACTCAACAGAAAATAGAGGTGAAATGAATAGAAGGATAGAATTAGCTCGCGAATATATAAATCGACTCATTGAATCTGTAAAAAATAGTGATAGTCAATCAATTGACCAACTAGGGAAAGAAATGAGTTACCAATCAACTTTTACTAAAGAATGCCATGAGAAAAACATTGAAATAATACAAAATGAACCTATATAAAAGGAACGATATTATGAACATAGTAAATTTTAAAAAATTAGGTAATTCATTAGAAGTTGATAAAGATCATGTATTAAAAGAAATAAATAAAGGAAGTTTTATACTGATTAACCTAAAAGAAAAGGAATATCCCTATGAAGTTCATGAGTCAGCAGAAGAAATGATTATTGCATTTCAAGGGAGTTTTGTACTTGAGACAGAGGTTGAAAGTGTAATAATTCCTGAAGGGTTTATGGTAACTGTCTCTAAAGGTGTAAAACATCGTTTTGGCAATGAGAGCAATGCTCTCATATTAGGGGTAGCACCACACATCCATCAACTTAAGGATTTAGACTATTTTTGAAGTTAAAAGCACGTTACTATTTTCTTATGTTAATGAGAAAGGGTGACGTGCTTTTTATGAATATGAATCAAAAACAAGAATTATCTTTATTCGCTGAAGAGTTATATCGATATATGTCTCCCGCTACACTTAATCAATTAGCCATAGAAGCAGGCGGGATGAAACGAAAACGTAAGTGCCACGGGCACCATTTCTTATCTTTGTGTGTATGGCTTAATCAACAAGTCGCTACTACCTCTCTTACTCAACTATGTAGTCAATTAGAAACTTCAACAGGAATTTTATTAAGTCCGGAAGGACTTAATCGGCGATTTAACTCGGCTTCTGTAGCCTTCTTTCGAACGGTGTTTACTACACTTCTACAAGCTAAAATTGGAGGCGTATCTAAGATTTCTCATTCTCTTTCTTCCTACTTTGAGCGCATTCGCATCCTTGATTCTACAACCTTTCAAGTTCCAGATCGATTCGCATCCACTTATCCTGGTGCCGGAGGATGTAGTCATAAAGCTGGTGTGAAAATTCAACTAGAGTATGACTTGTTAAGTGGAGAATTTTCTGATGTGAAAATTGAACCAGGAAAACGAAGTGATCAGGCATATGGTGCGACTCGAACAGGCATGATACAAAAGAATGAGCTGTATATTCGTGACTTAGGATATTTTCGTCTACAAGACTTTCAGTCTATTCAAGACAAGCAAGGGTATTATTTATCTCGTCTTAAGTTACCAACTAAAATATATAGAAAAGAGTTCGAAACAGTGGTATTTAAAACAAAACCCTCTCAATTAAAACCGGTATATATACAAATTCATTTGGAAGACATTATGAAACAATTACAACCTGGCCAAGTGTATGAATTACACGATGTATATGTAGGGAGTAAAGACAAACTGCCTACTCGTATTGTAGTTTATAGGTGTACCGAGGAGCAAAAACAGAAACGCCTACATGACCGAGCTATTCGTGAAAAGAAAACAGGAATTACATATACAGAGCGCACGAAGCTTTTACAAGGTATTACGGTATATATGACAAACATTCCTACGGAATGGGTACCAAAAGAGAAAATCTATGATTTATATTCATTACGTTGGCAAATTGAGCTGTTATTTAAAATATGGAAATCTTGGTTTCAAATTCATCGTTGTAAATCTATTAAACAAGAGCGATTAGAATGTCATCTTTATGGGCAACTCATTAGTATTCTACTATGTTCTTCTACTATGTTTAAAATGCGAGAACTCCTATTACGTAAGAAACAGAAAGAGCTAAGTGAATATAAAGCGATGTACATAATTAAGGATTATTTTTCACTTTTTTACCAAGCATTACACAAAAACACCCAAGAATTATCAAAGGTTCTCCTTCGTCTGTTTAACCTCCTACAGCACAACGGACGAAAATCTCATCGATACGAGAAAAAGACAGTCTTTGATATTTTGGGTGTTGTCTATGAGTATACCACTTCCATTCATCAGGTAGCATA
The DNA here is from genome assembly GCF_900176455.1 of Bacillus sp. JKS001846. Classification (NCBI taxonomy): domain Bacteria; kingdom Bacillati; phylum Bacillota; class Bacilli; order Caryophanales; family Bacillaceae; genus Bacillus; species Bacillus sp. JKS001846. Next base: position 310,380 of record NZ_FWYG01000002.1, on the reverse strand, counting down.
ATTATAGTGAAAAAATTGTAACCCTTCGGGGTTTATTTGATATGCCTACTTTTAGGATATCTATAAAAAATAATGAAAAACTACATGGAAAGATCCGCCTTTGTATAAACATATACCTTAAGTTGATGGATGTGGGGTAGCACCACATACCCATCAAGCTAACAAAACAAATTACCCCCAGAACGAAATTTTGTGTTAACTTGTAACAAAAAAGCTCATTTTTTTCGTTTTAGGGTAATTCTAAATTCTTAAGTTGATAGGAATGTTGTGTGACCCCAATTATTCAATATATTATTGATAAATATTTTATGATATTTACCCTATGTTACCTGTTGAGTTAATATATTAATAGAAAATATGTTAAATTTTGCTAAAAGGGGTGGAAAAATGGTTAAACTTAAAAAATTAACTATATCATTGATTTTAGGCACTTTATTTTTATTACCTACAAGTGCAAGTGCGGCGAACGTGTACGGCGTTGTGAGTAATAAATGGGAAGGAAGTGGTACCATTGAAGCTGCTGTTAGTCTTGGCGGGGATACTATTTTTGTCGGTAATTCTAGTGATTTAGCTGTATTAAGCATGGAATCTGGTGGATCAGTGGTATCACATGAAAAAAACAAACCTTATTTTCCTACCAAAGGGATGGTAAAAACATCTGATGGCAATATTTTTATTGCGGGAACACTAGGGAAATGGAAAATTGTAGATTCATCTACAGGTTTAATTGAACAAAGACAACTATCAGATAAACTTAGTCCAAGATTTGTTAAGCTACTATCGGATGGAAGGATTTTATTAGTATATGATAAAGGTTATTATACTATTCTTGATGGTGATTCTTACCACGTAACAAGAACAGGAAAATGGCCAAATGATTGGAATATTAACGATACAATTGAGTTAAGTAAAGACAAGATCTTGATGATGGGTGAAAAGGGAAAATATCAAGTTATGTCACTAGAAAATGGCAACATCATTGATTTTGGGGATTGGGGCTCAACAAAACATGACATCATGTCTATTGACAAACTTGATGATGGAACAATATTAGCAGTTGGAGAAGGTTCAAAAATTGCCTTATTTGATAAAGATGGAAAAAAGATTGATAGTGCTGAACTAACTGATGAAGAAAATAAGAATTATAAATGGAATAAAATAATAGCTCTCAAGGATAAACATGCACTAGTAATTAGTTCTACTGGTCAGATGCTTTTAGTTCAGGTTGATGCAAATAATAAAATTTCCGTTAGAGCAAAAACAAAACTAACCAATTATACGTCTAGCGGTACTGTAGTAAAAATTAAAGAGAATCAAGTATTCGTTTCACTTGCTAATGGTAGATATATGGTTTATCAAGCAGATTTATAAAAATTTAAGTACAATAGTTATTCATTTAGAGGTCTCGTCACATGTCCATTAAGCTTATAAGGTGACCCAATTCGATGGTTTCTCATTCATTTTTTAAGTTTACGTAGGTTTCGTAAACTTTATTGTTGATACAATATCAAATTTAGTAAACAAATATGATAAACACAAAAAGTGAGTGAATTAGAGGCAGCATTTACATCTTAATGAAAGTATAGACTAATAAAAATTCGACATAAAATAAGCCGGATTTCCTACTTTAAGGAACATTCGGCTTATTTTCTTTAGGTTATAATGTGTTTTGTTCATATTCTTTAATTATTTTATAAAAAGTATTTTTCTTTAGTTCTAATAGCTCCATAAATTCAACCCCAGTAATTTCTCTATTTTTCCATTTTGGATAAGTTTCTTCTATTATAAATAGTTGCTTTTGGCTTAATGTTGAAAGATTAAGTTGAGGACGCCCTAAGTGCTTTCCTTGAGATTTAGCTACAGCAATCCCTTCTGCTTGTCGCTGATGAATTTTTTTACGCTCTTGATCCGCAACGTAGGATAGCAATGATAAAAATTGATCTTCCATTAATCGGCCCATATCACCCATATCACGAAATTTCCGACTATCAAACAAGGTTTCATTTTCTAAAACTACGATATCAGCTTGTAATTCTCTTGTTATATACTTCCATTCTGAAATTACCTCATCATAATTGCGGCTCATACGATCTAAGGCATCTATGTAAACAATATCACCTGTACTTAATATCTTTCGTAATAATTGATATTGAGGGCGATCAAAATGTCGTCCACTTGCTTTATCGACAAAAATGCGTCGAGCTTCCACTCCTCGTTCCATCATCTTATGTAACTGACGTTGTTCATTTTGATCTTTTGTACTTACACGTATATATCCATAAATATTTGCCACGTTTTGTACTCTCCTTACATTTGTTACCACAATTATACCATTTTTGTTTATAAAGGTATTCATTAAAAATAAACGTTTATAAAATGATTCGAATTACCTTTACAAACTAATAGTGATTTTCAAGGAACCTATTATAATCCTTTAACTATTATGATTAATTGATTTCTTATTTTTAAAATAAGTTAATCATTTATAGAAAGATATTTTTAAGCACGTCTATTTCATATAATAGGAGTCACCATACCATTTCCGGAAATCATACAATTTTCCCGAAATGATATGGTGACTCCTATAAGGTAATGCAAATTAATAGTTACATGCAATTATTGTTATCTTACAAAAATGTAATGTTTATGTAATGTTTCTGGATTTCTTAATTGAAAATATGCGATTAATATAAGTATAAGAATATGAGGTGAATCTATTGAAAAAAATCATTTTACTTTTAATTATTTTAACTGTATTTAGTAGTATGTTAGTTGGCTGTAATTTAAATCGTATTGGAACAGAAAAATATTATGTTCAAATCAATGTAGATGGAAAAGAAGGAGTTGCAAAATCCATTGATGGTGAAATAATGGGAAAGGAATTTACATATAAATTACAAGGTTTTGATGAGGAAGGTAAAGAAAAGGAGTTAGAATTCAAAACACAAAAGAATCTTCGTAAAGAAGCATTTCTACTTGTATACTATTCTAAAGAAAAGGGTGTAAAATCCTGGGAAGAAGTGGAGAAAGATGATTTACCTACAAAAGTGAAAGAAAAATTAAGTGTAAAATAAAGAAAAGAGATAGGTGCTACTGATTCTTATACTGTAGTATCTATCTCTTTTGTAATACACGATTAGACCTAAAAAGAATCAGATTTATAAATAAGGACATGTTTTAGGGGGGATAAACATATGTATAGAATTTTGATTGTTGATGGTAATGTGAACTTCACATCTACATTAAAAACTTATTTAAAACAAGAACCTTGTAAAGTAGTAACTGTTAAAAACTTTGAAAAAGTTATGAAGTACTTAAACACTTTAGATCCACACCTAATATTATTAGGCGCAAAATTACCTGTATTGGATGGTTTTTATTGGCTACAGAAAATTCGATCTAGATTTACTTGTCCAATTATATTTATTTCTAATTGTAAAAATGAAAAAGAACAAATTCAAGCCATTGAAAAAGGTGCAGATGATTGTATAATTCCTCCTTTTAATTGTAAAGTAATAGTAACAAAAATAAAAAGATATTTACGCCGAACGTATGGTGAATATATTCTACATCCATTAGAACGTTTTATAGAGATAAAAGGATTGATATTCTATCCAGAGCGTTTACAGCTACAATTTAAATCAAAGCAAGTTACTTTAACAAATAATGAAAGAATTATTATAGAACTCCTTTTTTTGCAATATCCACGTACTGTAGCACATAACGCGTTATCATCTGCAATTTCGACAAATGGAGAATCCGTGAGTGAAAATACCTTATATAAAAATATTATACGTGTAAATAAAAAAATTGATATTTTAGGGGTTAGAAAGGCAATTAAAGTGGTAAGCAAAATAGGATATCGATTGGATATAAAGGATAATGATTAACTAATTTAGCTTGTATTAACCACTAAAAGTATTGTGCACGCCACAGGAGTAAAAAATATAACGATTGAAGATACGGTACATATCTAGTCCCAATCTTTTATAGGCTCTAATTTAATATCAAATAATCATACTTTACATAAAAACAGTGTGAATATTTCACAATTATAAGTTGTATATTATCAATCTATTTTTAGATGTATTTACAATTACAATGAAAATACACCTAAAAATAAATTGAAAAGGAATGAGTTTAGAAATGGTTGGAACAAAATATACAAGTTTTATGGGTAGACCACACCTTTGGGGTATTCCTAGTAATGTAATATCTAATTCAAAAATACAGCAAGTAGGAAACCAAAAGTCTGATTTCAACAATGAACGCTACTCAAATACCAAAAGTGAACTTTTAAAAGATAAGCAAGTATATGTAAGTTTAAAATCAGAGTTTAGTCCTTTTGCACAGACTCTAAATAATTTAGCCAATTTTAAAGGCAATGAGAAAAAAGTAACAATTTCACAAGATGGTTATATTAAAGTGAAAGCGAATCACAATGCAATTGACGGAACGTTTAATATAAGAGTAAAGCAACTTGCTGAGCATCACCAAATCGCTTCAAATCCTATTAATCTTGATGAAAAGTTGAATGTGAATGATACTTTGAAAATTAGAGATAAGGATTTAATAGTAACAAGTGATATGACGTATAAAGATTTAATTAATCAAATCAATGATGGAGAATATGAAGTAACTGCTTATACACATGGCGATAAAATTTTTATGAATTCTAAAAAAGTTGGTGCAGAAAATAAAATTGAATTAATAGATGGTACATCAGATTTATTTAGAAAGATATTTTATACAGAAGTAAAAACTAGCCCTATAGATGAAGGTGGTAATGAAAAGCAAAAGTTTATGCTAAATACCATTAATACAGCAAAAGATGCAAAATATTACCTAAATGGTATTGAAGAGTCAAGTGCTACTAACTTAATTACACCACTTCCTGGTTTAGAGATTGAATTACTAAAAGAATCAGAAATCAGTACAAAGAATACTAACGTCAAAGGTAGAGAATTAAAATTCACAGTAAATAGTTCGGGTATGTCAGAAGCGACTAAACTAGTAAAAAAACTGGTCACAGATTACAATCAAGTTGCTTCTTCCTTCGAAGATTTTACAGGGGCAATGGGAGCTTTAAATGGACATGCAATTATGAATGATATTTATCAAGCAATGCGGAACGTAGTCGGATTTTCGCAAGATGGTAATACCTTATCTACTTATGGTATTCAATTAAAAGATGACGGAACAATGGTAATGGATGATAAGAAATTAACAAAAGCTTTTGAAGAACAGCCAGAGTCAGCAAAACAATTTTTCATTAGTTCCGATGGATTGGGGCATACGATTGGAAAATCGTTTGAGGAACTATTTGGAGATGATAGCATTATTAGTGAAAGAATTAAAAACATAAATTCACGTTTAAATGATTTAGATACAAAGTTTCACTATATTGACTACTATAATAGTCAAAAACAGGATGAACATATTCATAAATATCAAAGATTAGGAATTGCTTACGCATTACTTAATACCCAAATGAACACAATGAACTCATGGTTGAAATAGGATGGAAAATAGATGAAAAGTTTGAAGAACGGTTTTAATATTAAAAAATTCTAATAATAAGTTTGTGTTATAAAGGAGGTGTTGACATGAATGAGAGAATCTATAAAGAATTTGTTCATGCTATATATGAACTTGGTGATTTAAAAATGTCAGAAGAAGAATTTCAAAAGAAGCAAGAACAATTCAATTACTGGCTCATATGTTTGAAGGGAGAACAAAGACAACAAGTAATAGAACAGATTATGCCCATAATTATGAAGGTTGCAGAGCATATTCAAGAAAAACAACGAGCTTTTAAAGATATAATCTCTGTTAACGAAGGAATGATGAAAGCTAATTCACAATATGATAAATATTAAAACGAATAAGAAAAAGTTAATATTTACTTTCCATATTACAAAGATTAAATTTATAAATAAAAGAAGGGAAATGTAATGTATTTTATTAGGTGTTTTTGCTACATTAATAATTAATCCGGAATTGAGTGTTGGGATAATAACCATGATAATCAAACCAACAGATACAGAGTTTCAGCACATCGCCACTAATTAAAGAAATTAATTGCTTGCCGAAATGTAAAAATAAGCCAAATTCTCGTGAATAACTTTAAAAAGGTGAAATTTTCGTTATGAGAAGGATCCAAAAATATTAGCTTGATGGATAAGTGGTGCTATCCCATGCCCATCAAGTTAATATTTTGCAGTATCCCCAAAATGAAATTTCTATCTATTGATAGTTATTTATGTAAGTTCGGCTCTTTTTGAAACAACTGATATCTCAATTTGATGATTATATGACGGTGCCCCATATCTACCAACTTAAGAATACTAACTCCCTCTAAATGAAAACTTTATTTTTTTGCAACTAAAGGACAAATAAAAAGGTCCTTAACAAATTGTTAAGGACTGCGGAATAAAGCCGCAATTTGGGTTGCAACCCAATCAGTTTGTAGAAAATAAATTGCGATTATAATAGCAATTGTATTCCCAAAAGCAATGTTTCAAATGGATTTTAACATACCTGTAACTGTATTGGTATCAATAAAATATGGATTGAATTACAAATAGTGGTTTCAAATATTGGGAAAAGTTTAAAAGTTAATTACTTCTCATGAAGAAAAAGCGTTAAGCAGAACTTGTAGCGATAAATTTTTAGTGGAAGCACCGATAGCGGATGCTTTTTTTCTTTGCTATATAAAATTTATATAATAAATGAGAAATTAACTAAGCAGACAGTTGAATACTGTAACCTATCATGCCCCATACATTGATTCATAACTAAAATATTTTAAACAAACGTTTGTGTAATATTCATAGGGGTAGCACCACATGCCCATCAAGCTAACCAAGTAATTTACTAGATATGAAACGATCCTTGGTTCAAAACTAACAATTGATAGAAAAGTAGGCATACTAAAGAAGCCTATTAAAATCTGATTTTTTCGCTAGGCAGCTTGTCTATGCTTCACCGTCGTTTTATACACAATCCCTAGAATATCAAAGACGGTCATCTTCTTATACCGATGACATTTACGACCGTTCTTTTTGAGCAGTAGATAAAGATGATACAAAATTTTCAAAAGTTCTTCTGTGCCAATGGCTATCGCTTGAAACAGTAACGGAAAGTAATCTTTAATCATATAAATCGCTTTGTTTTTTTAAGCAGAAACCGTCGCATTCGAAACATCGTAGAAGAACAGAGGAGAATGCCGATGAGCTGTCCATATAAATGGCACTCTAGGCGCTCTCTTTTAATATTTTTACATTCATCAATTTCAAAAAATGACTTCCACGTTTTAAACAAAATTTCAATCTGCCAACGAAGTGAATACAGTGAGTGCACGTAGTTTGTGGGTACTCCTTCTAGAGACGTGTTCGTGATATATACATTCATACCCATTAAACGTTTACTTTTATCCTTCATGACAATGCCCTGTTTCTTTTCACGTATCGCTTGGTTTTTTAGGCGTGTTTGCGTTTGATCATCGGTTAAACGATGGATAATGACACGTGCTGGAAGTTTCTGATTTTGGCCAATATATGCCTCGGGAATTTCTATCGTTTCACCAGGAGTTAGACCCGATATCAATTGTGTCATATCAAGTTGGATGTATTCTGTTTGCTTTTTTAACGTGCCGTTGTTGAAGTATTCTGGCTCAGGGTTTTTGATATAAATTCGTGTATTCAGCTTCAACCGTGAGATATAGTAAGCCCCTTTATCATGAATAGTTTGTAAGTCTCCTAAATCGAAGTAACCAAGATCACGTAAACACAAATCGCCCGCCTCTACAGTTTCAAGGCAGATGGTACCGTATGTTTTATCATTATTCTTTCCTGGTCCAAGATGCACGTTAAGAAATTGACCACTAAGTAAATCATATTCCAATTGGATTTTCACGCCTGCCTTATTACTACTTCCACCTGAACCTTGATAGTCAGTGGCGAATTGATCAGGCAGTTGAAACACTGTCGCATCTAAAATACGGATACGATTGAAAGTAGAGATTATGTGTGCAGAAAGTGAGTGATTTGAATAGAGTTTTTGTGTGAGAAGGGAAGTAAAAACTTCTCGAAGAAATGCGACAGCTGCTGGATTAAAACGTTGATTCAGTCCTTCTGGACTTATGAGTGTAGCTGTATTTGCATAAAGCTGACTACATAATTGAGTGAGAGAATCACTTGCTACATGTTGACTGATCCAAATACATAAAGCAGCCAAATCTTGTGCGCCATACTTGCTTTTACGTTTTACAAATCCCGTCTCCTGTGCGAGTTGTTTAAGAACATGGGGAGAAAGGTATCGCTGCAGTTCCTCAGCGAATAGATGAAACTCATCTTGAATCGATAGATTCATACAAAAACGCCATCCTTTCTGTATATTTCTACAAAAAGAATAGCGTTTTTTTCGTTTTATGGATACAATTTTTTAGCTTGATGGCGCTGGCGGGATACCCGGTTATTATAAAATTTAAACCTCGCTACTGCCACTTGAAATTGTTACAATTAAAATGTTTCTAATATTTAAATAATGGAGGGCTAGAGAATGAAAATTGCAATAGTCTGTTTCGATAACTTTACTGATATAGATATTTTTTTACCATGGGATTTATTAAATCGTGTACGTTTAGTTGGCGGTATTTCTGATTGGAATGTCCAACTATTAGGAACGGAAAAAACTCATATATCCATGTCTGGCTTACGTATTTCCATGACAGGAACCATATCTGATATTCCTTCTGCTGACGCTGTAATATTTGGAAGCGGTAAGGGTGTACAAGATTTATATAAAAATCAAGAATATCTTAATAGCATTCATGTAGATCCTCAAAGACAATTAATAGGCTCTATGTGTTCTGGTTCACTACTACTAGGAGCTAAAAAATTGTTAACTGGCAAAAAAGCAACTACATATCCATCCGTAGTAGAACAGCTAAAAGAATTTGATGTAGACGTTATTGAACAAAGTTTCGTAAACGAAGGAAATATCTCGACTGCTGCAGGTTGTTTTGCTGCTCAAGATCTCTCAGCTTGGATTATAAGAACCCTAATTAATGAAGACATGGTTGACACTGTGTTAGAAACTGTTCAGCCAGTGGGCAAAGGTTTATATTTTTAATTTCAAATCAGGTTAAGAAATTGGTTGTTCCCCAATACGAAACAAATGAGTTGAATTCTCATAAAAAACTGTAAAATAATAAAATTTTCGTTTTGGGGATACTTCAAAATCTTAGCTTGATGGGCATGTGGCGATACCCCAACGTTAATTGAATATTTTTAATATTATAAATTTTATATATATTTACTTTTTTGGTATTACGTTGTAAATTATTGGTGAAATTAGGAAAATGCAAAGGGGATTTAAAGTTAAAAATGGTTATAAAATTTACAAGAGTTGCTCTAGCTGGGGTAATTGGATTAAGTGGATTAGGGTTAATTGGAGGAACTGCAGCTAGAGCAGAAGAAAATAATTTGCCAACAGTAAGTTCAGCAAATGTCCTTAACCAATCGGATATCAAACATAATTCTGCTGCTTTAGGTGGTTTCACAGTTTACGCAAGTTTAAATTCAGGCAAAAGAGAATTTGATACAGATAATGCAGGATTTGGCGGAGCGAAGGCAGACGATGTGTATTATTTTGATGTAACACCATTAGGTGGTGGATTACGTACGTTTGTGAATCTTTGGATGGATAAATACGCTACTAGTAATAAAATGACTTTTGAAGTTTATAAAGATAAAACTTTAATACGACGAGCTACATCACAAGGGCAATATGCTGAAGTGAGAGATTTAGAGGTTACAGACGGAGGAAGATATACTGTTAAAATTTTTGATCCTACTGGAAGTAACAACAGTTCCGTACACTTTAGAGCTAGACTTTTTTAATATAAAATAAAAACTAGCCGCCTCATGAGATGCGACTAGTTTTTTATTTTATTGTTATAGTTTATTTTTGTTCGTTAGAGTTACAGCAGTATAAAAAGCTGAAAATAATTAGTCAGCTACATCAACAATTTCATTAAACTTAAACTTCGTATGTAAATTAAACGCATCTGTACAATGCATTGTATTAGTATGTAAATCAATTCGTATAACAGTTATGTACATATTGCTAATGAATCCATCTCTGTAAAACGAAATAAGTATATCTTCCTGCCTCTCCCGCGTAATTTAGGTGTTTCCTAGCTTTGATTTTCCATGATTATCCCCCGATTCGTGTAATTTATGTTCATTATACACGAACGTACGTTCTCTTTAAACTGCTTTTTCTGGCTCGTTGTTCTCCTCTAATATCTTATTTAAAAATTCTATTCGTCGTTGGATAAATTCAATTTCACTTCGGCGAGCTGCATTATATCCTTTAAAATGACCTTTTGCATATCCATCAGCAGACTTTATTTCCTTTTCGAAATCATTAATGCTATCCGTTAAGAATTGAATACGTTCATTCATTATTTCTATGAAATATTCAACGGATTTTCTCTCCATACCCATATAAACAGCTCCTTTTGTAAAATTATACTATTGTTTTACATATCCCAAAAATCATCAGCTTTAATCCTTGAATCTAATTCACGGAGAACCTTTAATATCTTTTGCATTGTTCTTCTCGTAGGTGACCTGTCAGGATTATTAGCCAAATCTCCCACAGTATTTCTTCCTAGCCCTGATTTTCTAATTAACCATTCTTGCTCAATTCCATGCTTATCTAAATATTTACCTAATTTTGTACGTTTTTTTCCAAGGCCCCACACAACTTTCACTCCTTAAAGAATCTGTTGTCCTTATTAATGTCCTAGTTTCACTAAAAATAAACCCCTAAAAATGGTGAATATTGAGCAAGCTGTATAGAATACCTTTTACCATACCAAACAAATTACGATTTTCAGTTCCAAATTGATAGCCTTTCAAAACTACGTTTCACTTATTCCGAATAGAATTCGTTTACAGAATGATGCGTAAGACATTGCGAGACTATCGTTTTCAATGATTCATAGCTATTATTCTCTCTTCTAATTAGCAGGGACTGTTTTCGTTAAAACATACATGAGGGGTGGTGCGAGTTTGTGATATTTGAGTTAGTAAGTTCAGCTGCAGTCGGTGGTGTAGTCTTTCTATCAAAAATGCATCAAAAAGGAGCAACAAATGATGCCTCTAAGATATAAAGAATCTGCGCTAACTGCGGATTAAAAGTAAAAGAAGGTAAAGAAACCAGGACAATACAGCTACTCCGTAAAACGAGGAATAAATGGGGAGTTGAATATGCGTATAGGATTCCGCTAGGTCTTAGCTTCTCCGATTTTGAACAAAAGATACAACATTTAGAGGGTGGGTTAAATCACAAGAGCGAAGTTTATGATTTGAAACTACAAGACTTCAAATCTCTTCGAATGCGAAAAGATATCTTAAAACAAATAAAAACATCATAAACAAGAAAAAAATCGTTAGAAAGGAAATTGAGCTGTCTTACGATGGTTTGCTAAAAATAAGAGTTTACGAGAAGAGGATTCCTGATTTTGTGAAATTCGAAGAAGGGATGATGAGGCAATGTAGAAGTTGGGAAGTCCCGATAGGTTATACAAGGGATATATTAGTAAAACACGACTTTGACCAGTTATCGCACATGATCTCTGCCGGCATGACAGATATGGGGAAATCAAATGTATTGAAACTAATTATTACATCACTGGTACGTAACCAATCAGAAAATATAAAGTTATTCCTTATAGACTTGAAAGGTGGTCTCTCTTTCAACTGATACAGATTCCTAAATCAATTCGAATCAATTGCGAAGAATCCAGAGGAAGCCCTTGAGACTCTAAGAGAATTGCAAGATAAACTGAACGCTAGAAACGAATATTTACTAGAAAAAGGATACGAAGATATAAAAGAAGCTGGTGATCCATTACGGTATTTTGTAATCGTAGATGAAGCAGCCGATATAGCGCCATATCAGGAGTGCCAGGACATCATTGTTGATATTGGTCGTCGTGGCAGGGCGGCTGGATTCCGTTTAATATATGCAACCCAATATCCGACCAATAGCGCTATGCTGTCACAACTGAGACAAAACATTGGCGCTCGTGTTTGCTTTAGATTACAGACGGAAGCAGGGAGCCGAGCTGTATTAGATGAGAGCGGCGCAGAGAGTCTTCCTAATATAAAAGGAAGGGCCATATACCAAACGAACGAGAAGCAGGTCGTACAGACGGTTTATTTCTATAATAAGCAAATAGATAACATCATAAAAAATAATTTATACAAACTATCAATGATTCATTTTACCAATATGAGTCATTTGGACATTTTAAAAATTTTTATGAATTGCTCCGGATGGGACAAGCACTATAGCTTGTTCTGTTTTCATGTTTAGAATATGCCCCTTTTATTAACATTAGTTTTAAATATAAGTATCGCGACATAGCTATCAACGTAAGTTTTTAATCTATTTCTAAAGAAGAAGAAGTAAGTATCACGCACAAGGATTTGATGCTTGATATATGGATTAACCCATAGGTCATAAGTACCAACACTCATGCAATTATTTGGCAGTATGGAAGTATCTACAGATATCTGGATAATTAACTAGCGATTTAGTAAATTGGTAGCGTAGTTCAATCCGGGAGGTAGAGGGAATGAATAATTTTAGTTTGCTACTACTTGATCTTGGTCTGCAACATCCGCATCGAATGTGTTTGTGGCACTAACACCACTAAAGTTATTGGTAATAAAAGCATTATTTGTTGAACCTGAACCATTATAAGATTTTGTATTTTCTTTTGGAGAAACGTTATAAAAATCACCTAAATTGAAAGAACCATTACTGGTTTGTACGACAAGGTTTCCAAGAATAGCTGGCATAGTTTTCACCTACTTTCTTAGGAAGTATTTAAATAAGTATATGGTGTATGTGTCTATAGGTTCATTTTGTTTTGAACGTTCGAATATATAACTCATAAAAAATTAACAAAATTTGAATTTTATAGAAAGGAGTTTCTGAAAAATGTATTAAAAAAGAAACGCAAAGTTTTTTACTTTTGCGTTTCTTCCAGTTCGCGTTGATTGCACGATAAAGAGAACTTTGTGATATACCAGTTCCTTCTACAATTTCTTTGATGGAGTATTCTTTACTTTCGTACATACATACACTCGACAGGAATCAGACTTGTACTAATCTTTCTTGGTATTCATGAATTTCGTAACATCTGGATCAGACCATATTTTAAATAAGCTTAATGAATCGGATTCTTCTGTTTTTCTTAAATGTAATCTTTGTGTGTATAATTCTGTAATCAATACTTTTACCTCCATTATATTAGTGATGGGTAGATTAAAAATATTGATATCTGCGCATAATTCAGCCCTTTCTACTCTTAGTTATTTTTTATTATACATGAGTGAAATAGAGAGAGGGAATTATGTGATTTTTATATCTACTTTGTTTCTTAATTGTTTTTTCCATTTAATAGCACAAGTGATTTCATTAAAATGAAAGGAGAAAATTTTTACCTTTACTTCAAATATCAGTACGTGATTGATATTAGTAATAACAGAATAGTTATTTAAACTTTAGGGGAGGAACAATAATATGGTAAAAGTTCTAATGTTTAATTTTCCAGGAGAAGGACATATTAATCCGACAATTGCACTTGTCGAAGAACTAATAAAAAGAGGCGAGGAAGTTATTTACTATTGCGTAGAAAAGTATAGAAGTAAAATAGAGAATACAGGAGCTTTGTTTCGACCATATGAAAATTTCATATCACAAATAGACATGGTAAAAAGAATGAGTGGGCAAATAGATTCTCAAGAACTATTATTACACATGGTAAAATCCATGGATAAAATAATAGAGATAATTTTAGAAGAAGTAAAAGAAGAAGAATACGATTATGTTATATATGATAATAATTTCGCTATTGGATGGATCATAGCAGAAGTATTACAATTACCTAAAATTTCTTCATGTACAACATTTGCCATTACTAAAAAGATAGCCTCTACTCTTATGAAAAATCATGGAGAAGAAAATAAAAAATCTCCTTCATATCAGGAAGTCATGTATATTTTAAAAAAATGGGAAGATATTTATGGTATTACCCTTAATGAAAGACAAAATGTGATGACATGCCCGGGGGATATTACAATTGTATATACATCAAAATTGTATCAACCAAATGTAGAGGAATTTGATGATTCTTATATATTTGTCGGGACTTCTATTGCACAGCGTAAAGATGTAGATACTTTTTCCTTAGAACAGGAAAAGGGAAACAAGCTTATTTTTATTTCTATGGGAACAGTATTTAACGAACAACCTGACTTTTATTACACATGTTTTGAAGCATTTCGAGATATCCCGGTTACTATCATATTAGCTGTAGGGGCACAAAATGATATTAGTCAATTAGAAAATATTCCTTCTAATTTTAAGCTATATAATTACGTTCCTCAATTAGATATTCTACAACATACGAATCTATTTATTACACATGGGGGAATGAATAGTTCCAGTGAAAGCTTATATTTTGGTGTACCTATGCTAGTTATCCCAGTTATGGGAGATCAGCCTATAGTTGCTCAAAGAATAGAAGAATTAGAAGCCGGAGTTCAGTTAGATCGTAATTTGCTTACTCCGGAAATATTACGTAATACAGCAATGCATGTGTTATCAAATAATATTTATACAAAAAATAGCCATAGAATTGGGAAATCTTTAAAAAATGCTGGAGGATATAACAAGGCAGTCGATGAAATTGAAACTTTTAAATTTAAAATGGGTATTAAGTAAAGCAAAACTACTGTGACTTTAAAAGTGAACTATGAAAATGATTTATGTGGAGGGAACTAAAATGAAGATTTTAGAACAAAAATATCAAGAAACTAACTATCTACAATCTTATGAGAAAAGTCTAAAATTATGGCCAACTAGTTTTTCATCTTACTTTGTAGAAACATCTCAAGGGAAGACTCATATTATTGAAAGTGGTAATAAATTAGCACAACCTCTCGTATTGCTCCATGGAGCAAAGATGAGTTCGACAATGTGGTATTCAAATATCTTACACTGGAGTAAACATTTTAGAATAATGTGTATTGATATTTTAGGAGATAAAAATAAAAGTGTTCCAAAAAAGGGTTTTACAGATCGCTTAAGTTACGCACTATGGTTAAAAGAAGTATTACATACATTAGAAATTAATAGCACGAACATTGTAGGATTGTCATATGGTGCTTTGCATACCGTTAACTTTTTGACATTTTTTCCAGAGAAGGTAAATAAGGCCGTAATAATGAGTCCTGCAGCAACGTATATTCCTTTTCATCCTTTGTTTTTTTCCTATGCTTCAGGAATGATGAATAGTAGGGAAGGGGTCGAGAAATTTTTGGAGTGGATTTTTGATAATCGATACACTATTCATCCTTATATTCAAGAACAATTGATAGCAGGAATGATGTGGAATAATTCATTAAAAAATGAAACTCCAACAGAACAGGGATTTCCATATATTTTTACGAATCAAGAGTTAGCCAAAATTCAAACGCCTATGCTGTTAATGTTAGGAGAGAATGAAGTAATGTATAACCCAATAGAAGCTTTCAAATGTGCTGAAAATTCATCACCCAATTTAACTGTAGAATTGGTGAAAGATGTAGGACATTTAATGTCCATGGAGAATCCTCAATATATAAATGACCGTATTTTGGAGTTTTTTAACAAATAGGGCATCTCTAGTATCACATTGCAGATGTAGAATCCTTGAACTACCTCCACTTTCACTTCGTTTAGAAGTGAGGGATTCCTAAGTAAAGAGTTCTATCGAACTCTAATTGATTAGGCTAACCCCGCAGTCCTTGCGGTTAGAAGCCTTATCGCTTCATTCTTTAGATTGATACTTGCGTTAATATCCCTATCATGGTGTGTACGACAAGAAGGACAGTCCCATTCACGTAGGTTTAGATTTTTAACGTCTTTATTTTATTATGGACGGAACTCAAGTTAGGCTAGTCTAAATGAAACTGATGTTCGATTCTGAATTAAGTACATTTTGGGTACCGCCACATGCCCATCAAGCTAGTAAAATGAAACATTCCTCAAAAGAGCAAAATTGATATCTTTGGAGTAAAAATATATAATTTTTCTCTTTTGAGGAACATGATGAAAACATAGCTTGATGGCTATGGGAAGTATCCATATAGAAGGGCGATTTAGAAAGGGTTAGCTAAATTTTATCCCCAAATTTAATTCTGAAATTGGTGATAAAATGTTGATTATTTAATATAGGGTAATGTTTACAAATATTAAAGTTGGGTTTAAAATCTCTTTTTGTCTTTCGTGTAAAATTCCTAGAATCACATAATACCCCTAATAAAAGGAGAAAAGAAAGTTGAAATCATCCATAGATAATATTCAAGAAAGTGAAAAGTCACAAAATCAAGGGCAACCAATATGGAAATCCATGTCTATGTTTTTAGTTCCCTTGCTTTTAAGTAATATATTACAATCAGTTGGACAATTGTTTGGTATGGTAGTGGTAGGGCGATGGCTTGGTGTGAATGATTTAGCTGCTATTTCAGCATTTTTCCCATTATTCTTTTTACTTGTATCATTTGTAATTGGGATTGGATCAGGTAGTTCGATTTTAATTGGTCAGGCATTTGGTGCCCGTAATGAAGATCGTTTAAAAGCTATCGTTGGTACGACGCTGACTTTTACCTTTATAATAGGAGCTATTTTGGCAGTGGTGGGAAGTATATTTGCCCTAAATATTATGCGCCTTATGGGTACGCCAGAAAATATAATTGATATGAGTGTGCATTATGCGCGTATTTTATTTATTTCTATGCCAGTTTTATTCTTATATTTTGCCTATACAACATTTATGCGAGGTACAGGAGATTCTAAAACACCATTTTATTTTTTAATTGTTAGTACAGCTTTAAATATGATATTATTACCTATTCTAATTTTTGGCTGGGTAGGAATACCGAAGTTTGATGTGTATGGGGCCGCTTATGCTTCTGTTATCTCAACCATTGTAACATTTGTTGTGATGCTTATTTATTTAAAGAAGAAGAATCATCCACTGCAATTAGATGAGACAGTACGGAAATATCTTCGTATGGATTGGGATTTATTAAAACTATTATTACGCCTTGGGATTCCAGCGAGTATTAATATGATACTTATTTCGTTATCTGAGATTGCGGTAATCGCATTTGTGAATCGCTTCGGATCTGATGCGACTGCTGCATATGGGGTTGTGAACCAAGTTGCAAGTTATGTTCAGATGCCGGCAGTCAGTCTTGGAATTACAGTATCCATTTTCGCTGCACAATCTATTGGTGCGAATCAATTTAATCGATTACAGAAAGTTATTCGCGCTGGAATTGTTATGAACTATATAATTGGTGGAATATTAATTACTCTTATTTACTTGTTTTCAAGAGAAATCCTAGCGTTATTCTTAACGAGCCCGAATACAATCGAAATTGCACATAGTTTAGTGATGATTACACTTTGGAGTTACTTAATTTTTGGTCATGCTCAAATTATTGGTGCGACAATGCGAGCAAGTGGAACTGTACTATGGCCCACTGTTATCGGTGTCGTATCAATATGGCTTGTAGAAGTCCCAGTTGCTTATTACCTTTCTTATCATACAAATTTTGGTATAAAAGGAATATGGATTGGATATCCAGCTGCATTTATTGTGAGTTTACTTTTGCAATACGGATACTATAAACTTTCATGGCAGAAGAAACGAATTTCACGACTTATTAGTTAGAATAGAAGGTGAAAAATGAGGTTGTCTCATAAGTCGGTTTTAGAATTGGAATAAATTCGTACCGTTTTATACAGGGGAGCATCAGTAAAATACGGATTTACAACGTTAAGGAAATTACAATATTAAAAAGCCCAATTTCTCAGCATTAAAATTGAGAAATTAGGCTTTTTTTGTTCCTCAATGAAATAGAAACACAGAATATATTTATCGTTATATAGGTTTACTGAGATTTCTTTAAACTTTTAATAGCGAGAAACAGAATAATGACTGCAACAAGCGAAAAAACCACATTACCAATCAGGTCTACGGTCCCTGTGGCTCCAATGACTGGGTCTTCGATGAAACTGTGCCATGCATAAGTCAGGAGTGCTCCTCCAGCTAGAGCTAACTCGTGTGTATTTCCCCAACCTTTGCGCCGTGACCAATGCAAGAATAAGATTGTCATTATGGTGAACAGTAATAACCAAAAAACGACAGCCCCCAGGCATTGTAATTATTGGAAATCATAAATAAACTTGAGGCTATCAGTGAAACTATCCCGATTACCCAAGGATTTGGTGCATCCCCTCTTACAAAAGTGCTTGGAACATGACCAATGCTGAAAGCAATGATAATCACTACGAAAATAGCAATGAGCGTGCTGATCATTTGCGTTGGAGTAGCGAGAAAATGCCCTTGTGCATACGAACCATAAAAATAGAAAATCAGTCCAGCTACGAATAACATGCTTGTTATGACTATTCCGAGTTTCCCCAACCAGGGTGTTGTTTTCCGGTTAGGGATAAAAGATTCAATGAGTGCAATAGGCACACTAGTACTCCAAACTGTGTGTAATGTAAGGACGAACAGAGTCCACCAAGCACTTATCCCTAGTTCCGGGATAGGTGCATAACTCAGAAGATTGGCATTTGCATACGAAGGATTAAAAAGAGATTGTGTGATTAATCCTTCTTCTAGGATTCCATACGCTAATCCAATTAAGATCATTGTGGGCCATCCGTAACCTCTACGCCTGGTAATCTCCCGAATGAGAATCGATCCACAGCCATACATCAACGCAAAAAAAGGTAATGCTGCTATCCTACTGATTGAAATGTTTCCAAGCAAATACTCTGCAACGAACGGCGATAAGAAGAACAGCCCGATTACTGGAGCAATTCGTCCACGCTTTGTTAAAGGCTTAATAGACACAGAGTTAAAATTTATATTCATCTTGTCATCTCCCTTCATAAGTTTATTGTAAAATATATTCATTAACTCACTGTAGTGTATAAAATCATTTCTTGTGTATGAAGAATTTCATTTTCTATACATGAGGTAATTCATTATTTACTCTTAACGTTCAACCATTTATTCTTCTTATACTTCTTAACATTTGTAAATTCACGTTTTGCTGATGGTAGCCCATCGCCATCAAGCTAAGGTTCTTAAATAGTCCCATAACAAAAAAATACTTCTCTAGGGTTAGTGATTTATAAGAATTCGGCGAATTTTTTCGTTTTAGGGAACAATTAATTTCTTCAGTTGATGGATGTGGGGTCCCGCCACATGCCCATCAATTTAAGGAATGTAAACACCCCCAAAACAAAAAATGAGCTGACTTCTCAAAATAGTTTCACAGAAAAAAGAAAAGCAGACTCCCATAAAAGAGCCTGCCTTCCCTGCTTTGTAAAATTAAGAAGCTTTACGTACGTTTGAAGCTTGAAGTCCACGTTGACCTTGCTCCAAATCAAAAGTCACTGCTTGACCTTCTTCTAAAGTTTTATAACCTTCGCCTTGAATCGCTGAGAAATGAACGAATACATCGTCTCCACCTTCACGTTCGATGAATCCGAAGCCTTTTTCGCCATTAAACCATTTTACATTACCTTTTTCCATTTGTATTGCCTCCTAGTGTGTAAACACACACAATGTAATACTATCCTTGCTCTCAGTGATCATAAAGGTGAAAAGTTACAAATCCTTTACACCGAACAAAAATAATTAATTTTAATAATAACATTTTTTTGTAATAAATGTCAAGGTGAAGAAAAAACATTAAGCTCACTATTTTTTTATTCGATAGCCGTAAATTTCGTGAAATGTGTGAAATGGTTCGGTTGATTGAAGACCAATTTTTATCTTTCCTTTCCTATATTGCAGATCAAGAGCGTAAAAAAATTCATCATCGACAAGTAGAAGGGATTGCTGTAGCTAAATCTCAAGGGAAACATTTAGGGCGTCCTCAGGCGAACCTTTCAACCCTAAGCAAACAACAAATGCATATAATAGAAGAAACTTATTCTAAATGGAAAAGTAGAGAAATAACAGCTACTATGTTTATGTAAATGTTAGAGCTAAAGAAAAACGCGTTTTATAAAATAATGAAGGAATATGAGGGAATAAAGTAGGATCTCTCTTATTAGAAATCCTACTTTTTCTTTGGTTGTAAGAATCTTGATGTTTTTGTATCAAAATAGTGTTGTGTATATCGAAAAAAATAAAAGACAACTCCAATTAAGAGTTGTCTTTTTGTGTAATAAAACCCCTGAAATATGGAAATATACAAACGAATATAATACGTTATGATTGATATTATAACAAAACTGAAGAGTATTGAGAATAAAAAGAATATTGTAATGATTTTTTAAGGTTTTAGTTAAAAAAGCCTCGAAAATAAACCTTTTATAAAGATTTCCTTTAAATATGATTATTGTATTTCGAGAGGTTCATTATAAATCTTAGCTATATATTTTACAAAATCAATGACGGGATAGTGTATGAGTGAACGGTGCTGCGTAAAACGAACCCCTGCTTTTTCCATTTTCGAAATGAGTTGTTCAACTTCTAACTCTTTTTGTTGTATTCTATTATAATTTTGATATACAATGTTTTTCCATTGATAGGAAGAGCCATGAAAATAACTCTCTCCTTTTACCCTGTGACTAAATATAATTTCTATTTTTTCTCTACGTTGTTTTTCCCTCATATGCGCTTCCGTTGACTGCATGTTTATCGCCTCTTCCTTTTGTGTTGTATGCTATTTCACAAAATTTGGTCTAACTCATCATAGCCAATGTACATTGATCTTGTTGGGAATTGTAGTTTAAAGCTATCTCATCAACTGTATTTGTTTTTCAAATGCTTAATCTAATATATTGGATTTTACATCTAAATAGGTTGATGGTTTGTATAAAATACTATCAATACTTATTATAAAACGATTCTTTATAGACATGCATCTTTTTACACTCAACAAGATTTACAACATGACGAGTATCATCATCCATGAATGTTACCCTCAGGATCCCTTTTTATATGAAGAAATCATATGAAAACATAGTGCTCTTAAAAAATTTTGTTACAAATTTATTATGTTTAACTTAAAAAAAGGAAAGTAATATTTATTTGTAGAAAATTTTTAAGGATAAAAATAGGATGAATATCCATGGTAAGAAAAGGGGGCACTCATATGCTAACGAATGATTTAGATTTTCGATTAGAACCACGTTTAAAAGAAATGTATGAACAACATAAAATAAGAGCGCAGAAGATAGACTGGGGTTATCATGAGTTTTTGCCATGGGATAAGGGAATGGACTTTAAAAGAGTTCCTTGGGATGAAAGTCAAGTTACTCTTCCTTCTGGTGTAATTACGGCCATTGAAACAGCTTTATTAACAGAAGTGAATTTGCCATGGTTTACAACGTATTTATCTGCGACTTTTAAAGGATCCCTTTCTGTTATTACAGACTTCATTCATACTTGGACCTCAGAAGAGGATCAACATTCGAATTTATTGGAGACATATTTACTACTCACTCGAAGTGTGAATCCTAAGCGAATACATGAATTAAGAAAGTCAGTCGTTGAGGGTGGATTTGAGCCTAATTTTCATACACCAATCGAAGCCATGACGTATACGACGCTACAAGAACTTGCAACGATGGTGTTTTACAATAATGTTGCTAAAGTTGCAAGTAAGCATGATTCAGATCTTGCTACATTATTACGCCGTCTTGCAAAAGATGAAACACTTCATTATGCGTTTTATCGAGACGTTATTCGAATTCATTTAGAATTGGAACCAAATTATTGCTACCATATTGCCAATGTGATTAGGAATTTTAAAATGCCAGGTGCCGTCATGCCTGATTTTGAAAATAGAATGGCTGTGATTGCAAAAGAAGCAAACTATGGACCACTACAATATTTTGATCAAGTACTTGATGTAGTGGTTGAGTATTGGGGGTTAAAAGACTTACGACCAATTGCCCCTCTTGCAGAAAAAGCAAGAATTGAGATTTTGGAGTACCACACAAGATTGAAAAAAATAAGGGATCGATTTGGTCGTTTTCAAGGGAAAACGGATCTAAGTTAATGAGTAGAGGTTTCAGAATATGCGAGGGAAAATTCCCCTTCCCTTTATTAGAAATCTTACACAATCCTTATGGTTTTTGTGCTAGTTTTACTTAATTTGATTTTTAAAGAAAAAACAATTGACAATAAAAATAATTTTATGATATTATAAAATATTTGATAAAAAACAACATATATGTTAACCTTGAGAAGGTTACCACATATGGAGGTGGATTATATGTTTCAAATTGGCGATAACATTGTTTATCCAATGCACGGAGCAGGTATAATTGAAGCCATAGTAGAAAAAGAATTCTCAGGAAAAAAACAACAGTATTTTGTCATAAAAATGTCGATCAGTAATATGCAAGTCATGATTCCTACGGGTAAAATATTGAATTCGAATATACGCCCAGTTACTGATATACTTGCATTAAAGCACATTATACACATTTTTCAGCATGAAGAATCCTGTAAATTACTGCCGTGGAAACAAAGGCATAAAGTGAACACGGACAAAATAAAAACGGGTGAAATACAAAAAGGTGCTGAAGTTGTACGGGATTTAATGCGTATGAAGAAAGAAAAAGCACTGAATACAAGCGAAAAAAATTGTTGGATGATGCATATAGATTTTTGGTCAGTGAACTAGAATTAATTAAAGGAATCACTGAAAATCAAATAAAAAGTTTCTGTTAAGGTTCATTATAAATAATGAATTATATCTCCGAAAACATCCTGGATTTTTCGGGAATATGATGAGTATTAAAAGCAAATCATTTCAAAGATATTCAATTTCTTCAACTCACTTTTAGAGTAGGAACCTCTTTTGTTATTACTTCAATCTAATCCATTTTTATTTTTAAATTTCTTTTACGAACGTTCGAAGTTTCATCAAATAACTCGATTAAATAGTCACTTGATTTTTGCAATCCTGATTCACACTGGCACGGACAAGGAGCCGTAAGGATGAAAGAGAGGTAGGGCTTTCATTGTTTTAGGTAATATACTATCTAAGTCATTATTTCTAGAAGAAAAAACAATCAATTTAACTGCTATCTTTAAGAGTTTCTTACATCTAATGAGACAGTGTATAGTAATTG
This sequence comes from Bacillus sp. JKS001846, assembly GCF_900176455.1. NCBI lineage: Bacteria > Bacillati > Bacillota > Bacilli > Caryophanales > Bacillaceae > Bacillus > Bacillus sp. JKS001846. The sequence continues at coordinate 287,130 of NZ_FWYG01000002.1, read as the reverse complement.
CTTATCTTCTTTACGTAAAATTGATAAACGAACTGGTAACACTATATGGTCAACTACAAAAAAATGGTTTCCAGACCAGGAAACCATTTTAAATTTTATTTACATACAAATAGTAAATTAAGCAATAAGAAGGAGTGCACACATGAAAAAAATGTTAACAAAAGAATTAAGTAATGAATTAAAGAAGCGAGAAGGGATCATCTCTATTACAGTTGAGCCTTATGAAAAAATCGAAGTTGGTGGAATTCGTGTAGATGGACCAGCTGTTATTCTAATTAATCAAGAATAGCTAAAAATAGTTTCATGCAAGAAGAAAAGGATCAGCCTTTAAGAGAAGGGAGGATCCTTTTTGTTTGCTGCAACTTTTATTTGATGTGTTTGGGCTAAAAGGAAGGAGAGGGTCGGGATTATCATGGTGGAAAGCTTAATATTGGTAGGATTTCTTTTTATGTTATATAAATTAGTTGATAAAAAAACAAACTAATTTATATAACGATATATTGTTTCCTTTTTAAGGGCGAGATTTATTTGATAGTGAAATGGATAATTTAAAGGAGGAATTTAGATGGATGCAAGGAAAGAACGCATAAAATACGAAAAGATGTCAAAGAATTATGACCGTATTTATTCAGTTTCGTTTATCCTATTAATTATACTTGTTTGTAGTAGTGTGATTATCATAGGAGCAACAGGAGGAAAATATGGAGTGTTTTTATTGTTAGCAATTTTACTTAATGCACGTATTACGAAAGAATCTCAAAAAAAGTATGAGCACTATTCTAATAAAGGACGTATTTAAAATCATACATATGCTAAAAGAAACAAACTAGATGTACATTCAAAATATCCCTTTATCATCTCCTGTTAACTGGTAAAAATAGCTTTTATAAATCATTTTTTTAGCAATGTAGAAATAGAAACCGTACCCTATTAAAATGTTATTTCCGTTCTTATAATGAATTATCCTTCTAGCATATTTATAAGATTTATATCATATATTAGGAGAAAGAATGCAAGTTAGAAAGGAGTCTTATAGAATGAGTTATTCGAAAGGAAATGACTTGAGTGAACAACATATGGTAAGTACACCTAATCCCTACGTATATCAGACATTACAATCAGTAATTGGTAAACATGTGGTTATTGAAACTGTAAGAGGTAATGTAAGAGGAAAGTTAAAAGATGTGAAACCAGATCATTTGCTCATTGAAGATACGGCGCCATATATTGTACGCATTCAACAAATTGTATGGATTATGCCAAAACAATAATCTAATTTATAAAAAATTAATGTCATATTCCACCAAGTAAAAACACAGGGTTTTATCTCTGTGTTTCTTCAAATTTCCGGTTTTGAATATATGCTTGAGCATGAATAAGTTCTTTCTGAAGCTCTTTTAATTCTTTTGTAGATTCTGATTCAATAGCCATGTAAGTAGTAACTAAACTAATCATCATATCCATCTTCTCTACTATATTTTGAATGACCTGTTCAGAATGCTCTTTTTCAGGATGTTGTATTGCTATTAAAGCATTTTCTATATAATTGTTCTTTCTTTGCTGGATATCATAAATAAACTGTTTTGTGTTTGAATTCATTTGTTATCCCTCCGTTTTGGATATATTTTTATTCTATCATATTTGAATAGAAAATATTGAATGGGCCGTTCTTACTTGCAACATTCATCGGTTAAAGGGATTGTCACAAATGATTTTGGTGAAGAACTCAATTATAAAATGGTATCAAGTTAAGAGGTAGATGAAAAGAGTATCCTAAACCGTTTTACTCTTTTGTTGTATAATTTTTAAATCTTAATAAGTTAAATGTATTGTAAAGAAGCACAAAGTGATACTGAACGCAATAATTTTACCATTTTGTTTAGGAGGTATTACTGTGAAAACTATAGAAATTGAAATAGTTAAATCTGGGAGTCGTAAGGATTTAAAAATAGAATTAGATAAAGCTGTAAAAAAGTTTCGTTCAAAGGGTTTAGAAGTTGTAGTACAATATCGAACACAAGCAATTTTAAAATGAATTGGATATTCAGCTTCAATCGTGGGGTGTAAATCAGAATGATTGAAGCTGAACGAGGAAAAGAAGGATTAGAAGAGAGTAAAAAAAACGGGAAATAAAATAGGTAGACCAAAACTAGAAAAAGAAAAACTTTTAATTGCACTACGTATATATGATAGTGACCAATATTCCATCAAAGGAATCATAGAAGAAACTAGAATATCACAGGACTCTCTTTATCGAGCTATTAATAAACGAAAACTTGAAGAAACAAAGAAGTAAAAATACTTTGTGTTTCTTCAAGTCATACCATTTTATGGAAGGGGTTTTATTAGCTAATTTTATTTACAATATCATTCAAAAATAAAAACCCATTCCTTAACGTACAGGGAATCGGTTTTTTTGTGTCTGAAATGTGTTAAAACGTACAATTTTCTTTTTTGGATATCGTGACCCCGTGCCCATCAACTTAAGAATTTTATAACCTCAAAATCGAGAAAATTGTACATTTCCACATGAAGATGTCAATTTTCTCGATTTTAGGGTATTTGTCTTTCTTAGCTTGATAGCGATGAGGTAGCACCAACAAAACGCGAATTTCGTACGCTAAAAATTTTATAAAGAAAAAGCCGATTTCCCTATATATTAAGGGCAGCGGCTTTTGTTCATATTCTTTTACTTAATCAATTTCTGACATGAAACTTATAATAATACATTTTTAAAAAAGTAATAAAATTACCTATACTAACTAGAAAAAGGTTCATACTGTACATTTCAAATATCAATTAAGCACTAATATTTTGGTTATACGCTGTTTCACCTTTATGGGAAACATAACTATGTGCTATCATTCCTAACATTATTACAAACATACCACACCAAGATAAAATAGAGGGGAATGAAGAATGTAATAAAATTAGTTCTCCGATAACAGCAAAAAGCACCTCCATGGATTGTGTTGCTTCAACAGTTGCAAGTTTCTGCATATCTCCTTTAACCATATCAGTCGCTTTAAAAAATAAGATAGTTGCAATTACACCCGAACAAATAGCAACTAAAATAGATTGCATAGTTTGTTCTTTACTAGGAACTCCTACTGTAAAAAGACCGTACAAGGATAGTAAAAACCAAAATGGTAAGCTAGCTAATGTCATTCCAAGGACACGTTGATAAGCATCTAGACGATCTCCACAAACCTCCATCATCTTACGATTCCCGAGCGGGTAAGCAAAAGAAGCCACAATAACAGGAATAATACCTAATAAAATATCTTTTATAGCAAGTGATTTTGCTTGTTCCATTTGCATAAGGAAAATACCAAGAAGAATAATCAATGACATACCCATACCCTTCATTGGGATTTTACCTCTTTTCTTAAGAATTCCATCTGGGGTTTGAACGGTTTGAATAAAAAGAGGAGCTAGCAAAGATCCTGATATAATAGTGATTTGCCATGTCCCAGCAATTATCCATCCTGGGGCATGTGCAGCGGCAAAGCATAATGGAGCGTAAAATAGACCAAATCCTACAAAGCTCCATAAAAACCATGTTCTTAAATCTTCTCTCATAATTTGTAATAATACTTTTGATTTTTTCCTACTTATAACAAGAAGTGAAAGGAATGGAAGCATGAAAATAAACCTTAGTGAGGCACTCCATATCCAGTTACCACCTGATAATTCCATTGCTCGATTCAGTATAAATGTGAAGGCAAAAAAGAAAGCAGCACATATACCTAAAAAAATAGGGCGCAAATTCCTCACCTCAATCTGTCTCATAAGTCAGTAATTTCTCAAGACTTAACCAGTTTTGTTCTACAAGATGTGCTGTTGTTTCTTTATCTTTATTTCTACACGCCTCTATAATTTGCTGATGTTGTTCTACTGATTTTAGACCATTTATAGAAGTGAACTGAGAAATCTCGAGACGTTGAATCTTAGATATACTTCGTTCTAACGCACGAATGATTTCAGGATTTCCTGCCACATCTAGAAAAACATTGTGGAATAACTCGTCAGCCTCAATTGCTTTTATAATATCTTTTTTCTCAATAGATAATAGTAAAGCTTTATTACTGAACTCTAATTCTTGAATATCTGATTCTTTTAATAATGGTACTGCTAAACGAGCAGCTAATGAGTGTAAAGCAGCTACCACAGTAAATGCGTGTTTCGCCTCCTCAGGATTTAATGGTGCAACACGAGTAACTGAACCAGGAATAGATTCAACAAGTCCTTCATCCTCAAGACGTTTCAACGCCTCTCTAACTGGAGTACGGCTAATTCCGAATTCTTCTGCTAACTCTTTGTCATTTAAGCGTTGCTCAGGTTGTAGCTCTAATGTAACGATTGCTTTTTTCAAAGTTAGATAAACTTCATCTCTAAATGACATACGTTTAATGGGTTTAATAATATCTTTTTTCATAAAACCAATATATCGGATATTGGTTTTATGGTCAACTATAATTTTTCAATAAAATATAATCGATTAAAAAGTTTTAAAAAAGGTCGTTTATGGCACTTTTTTGATTACGCTAATTTACTAGATATATTATCTTTTATTTATTATATATAGTTCGAAAAAATTACCATTTACACACAATCAGTATTAGTGTATTATTCATCTAGTACACTAATACTGAGGAGGGAAGAAATGGAAAATGAATTTTCTCCTAATATCCCGATTTATATTCAGGTAATGGAATGCATAAAAAAGGAAATTGTAACAGGCCGTTTAGCACCGGGTGACAAAATCCCAGCTGTACGTGAACTAGCCAGTGAATTACAAGTGAATCCAAATACGATTCAACGCACATTTCAAGAGCTAGAACGAGAAGGTATTGCTGTGACACGAAGAGGAACAGGGAGATTTGTAACGAGTGAAAGAGAAAAGATTACTGAACTACGCAAAGAAATGGCAACAGAGTTGCTTGATAATTTTATAAATGGAATGGACAATTTAGGATTTACGAAAGAAGAAATTATTCCAATCCTCCATTCTTCATTAGAAAAGAAAAGGAAGGGAAACGAATGACAGAGTTATTAAAAATTAAAAATCTGTGGAAAAGATATAACTTAAAAACAGTCCTTCAAGATTTAAATGCAACAATTTCTGAAGGGAAAATTATTGGTCTTGTTGGTGATAATGGTAGCGGAAAAACGACATTATTAAAAATGATTGCAGGTTTGCGTAATCCTTCTAAAGGAACTATCACAATTGAAGGTCAGAAGGTAGGAATAGAAACAAAGAAAACTGTTTCATTTATGCCTGATAGTCCTGTTTTTGACGAGTGGATGACGATAAAAGATGCTGTAGCTTTCTATCGTAATTTTTATCCCGATTTTGATTTAAACCAAGCAATGGAATTAATAACTGAATTTAAAATGCCATTAGAAGAGCATATAGTTGCTTTATCAAAAGGTGAAGTGGAAAAATTACAACTTATCTTAACTTTCTCCAGGAAAGCAAAGTTATATATATTAGATGAGCCATTGGGTGGAATTGATCTTGTTTCTAGAAAACATGTACTAGATTTAATTCTTAAATTTTACCGAGAAGATTGTACCATTCTCATTTCAACTCATTTAATAGAAGAAATCGAAAGTATATTTGATGAGGTAATCTTTTTAAAAGACGGAGATATTGTATTACATGAAAACGTGGAGGAAATTCGTTTTCATCAAGGAAAAGCAGTACATGAGTTGTTTAGGGAGGTTTTTGAGAAATGAATCCACTTTTTCTCTATTTATATAAGTGCAATAGAAAAAAAATAGCTGTCTTTTATTCTGGTTTTATTATTATTTCTTTACTTCTTTTATTTAGTACGATAGGACTCTCAAGGGTACTACCTCCGTTTATAAAGGATTTAGTCTTACTTATATTCCTGATGATAATTGGTATAGCTGCATTTTTACTTCTTTTAATAGCGCTGCCTTCTTTCAATAAAATATTAAAAAATTCTATGATTCGTTATACAGCCATCCAAACCCGAAAATATATATATGTGAATTTATTATTTTTCACAGTAATGTTTATTATTTTATTAGGTATAGGCTTAATTTTTTCATATTATTTTTCACAAAGTCTTGATGATGGAAAAGTAATTGGTTATGATCCCAGTCTTTATGGTGGGGAAATAACCGGAGAATTCCGACAAGAATATCACAAGTTGTATAGTTACGGAATCTTCCAACACATATTTGCTTTTCTTTTATGGGGAATCGATTTCATGAGTATCCTTATTTCTGGTTATTTTATCATGGCAATTATACGGCTGTTTCCAGTGAAGTCATGGATGAGTAAAATAATTTTATTCATCATTTTCGTTGCTATTTTTTCAACAATACAAACAATGGTAATGAATGTGTTAAGTAAATTAGAGAAATATGCAGTTACTATTAAGAGTTCTGGGTTCATGGATAAGAATAATTTTTTTGATACATCATTTTATCCTATTGAAGATTTCACTATTTTTGGTCTATGTTTTAATTGCTTGTTAATAATTGTACTCGTAGCGATTACAGGTCGCATTATCAATAAGAAATTAGAGATATAAAAAATCACTTTATAAGTAAAAGATATTTTGGGAGGAAAGCATGAGAACATCTAATCCAATGTTAAAAAAAGACAAATTCCATGAAGAGAAGACAAGCGCTTCTACGATGACAATAGGTGGAACGATAGGAAAAACATTCATTTTGCTTATCTTACTTTTTGCAGCGTCTGTCTATTCATACGTACAGATGACACAAGAGACAATGAAAATACCCGTGTTAATTGGAATTATAATAGTTACTCTAATTTTCGCTTTTGTGGTTATATTCGTTCCGCGCATATCCCCAATTTGCGCACCGATTTACGCAATATTACAAGGAGTTTTATTAGGAAGTATTTCAGCATATTATACAATGCGCTTTGGTAATTCTATCGCTTTAACTGCCGTATTACTAACAATTTCGATTTTATTTTCCATGTTAGTGTTATACGCAACTCGAATAGTAAAAGTAACTAAAAAGTTTCGTGCTGTTGTAACGGTTGCAACACTTGGAATTTTTATTATGTATTTAATTGTTTTCTTATTGAGCATCTTAGGGATGACTGTTCCATATATTCACCAAGGTGGGACAATTAGTATTATCATAAGTGCAATTGTAATTGTTGTTGCTGCATTAGATTTATTACTAGATTTTGATTCAATTGAACATGGTACTCATAGTGGAGCACCAAAGTATATGGAATGGTACAGCGCAGTAGGACTTATGATGACATTAGTATGGTTATATCTAGAGATCCTTCGTCTGGTTTCTTACATTATGAAAAACAAAGACTAGAAAACATCCTGCATGGTTCAAACATGCAGGATGTTTTTGTATTTCGTAGTATCAATTAGGTCACGTTATGTAGAGAAAGAAAAATTTCATTTAGAGGGTACTTCAAAACTTTAGATTGATGGTGATGGGGTCCCGCCACACATCCATCAACTTAAGGTATATGTTTATACAAAGGCGGATCTTTCCATGTAGTTTTTCATTATTTTTTATAGATATCCTAAAAGTAGGCATATCAAATAAACCCCGAAGGGTTACAATTTTTTCACTATAATTATGCTACCTGATGAATGGAAGTGGTATACTCATAGACAACACCCAAAATATCAAAGACTGTCTTTTTCTCGTATCGATGAGATTTTCGTCCGTTGTGCTGTAGGAGGTTAAACAGACGAAGGAGAACCTTTGATAATTCTTGGGTGTTTTTGTGTAATGCTTGGTAAAAAAGTGAAAAATAATCCTTAATTATGTACATCGCTTTATATTCACTTAGCTCTTTCTGTTTCTTACGTAATAGGAGTTCTCGCATTTTAAACATAGTAGAAGAACATAGTAGAATACTAATGAGTTGCCCATAAAGATGACATTCTAATCGCTCTTGTTTAATAGATTTACAACGATGAATTTGAAACCAAGATTTCCATATTTTAAATAACAGCTCAATTTGCCAACGTAATGAATATAAATCATAGATTTTCTCTTTTGGTACCCATTCCGTAGGAATGTTTGTCATATATACCGTAATACCTTGTAAAAGCTTCGTGCGCTCTGTATATGTAATTCCTTTTTTCTTTTCACGAATAGCTCGGTCATGTAGGCGTTTCCGTTTTTGCTCCTCGGTACACCTATAAACTACAATACAAGTAGGCAGTTTGTCTTTACTCCCTACATATACATCGTGTAATTCATACACTTGGCCAGGTTGTAATTGTTTCATAATGTCTTCCAAATGAATTTGTATATATACCGGTTTTAATTGAGAGGGTTTTGTTTTAAATACCACTGTTTCGAACTCTTTTCTATATATTTTAGTTGGTAACTTAAGACGAGATAAATAATACCCTTGCTTGTCTTGAATAGACTGAAAGTCTTGTAGACGAAAATATCCTAAGTCACGAATATACAGCTCATTCTTTTGTATCATGCCTGTTCGAGTCGCACCATATGCCTGATCACTTCGTTTTCCTGGTTCAATTTTCACATCAGAAAATTCTCCACTTAACAAGTCATACTCTAGTTGAATTTTCACACCAGCTTTATGACTACATCCTCCGGCACCAGGATAAGTGGATGCGAATCGATCTGGAACTTGAAAGGTTGTAGAATCAAGGATGCGAATGCGCTCAAAGTAGGAAGAAAGAGAATGAGAAATCTTAGATACGCCTCCAATTTTAGCTTGTAGAAGTGTAGTAAACACCGTTCGAAAGAAGGCTACAGAAGCCGAGTTAAATCGCCGATTAAGTCCTTCCGGACTTAATAAAACTCCTGTTGAAGTTTCTAATTGACTACATAGTTGAGTAAGAGAGGTAGTAGCGACTTGTTGATTAAGCCATACACACAAAGATAAGAAATGGTGCCCGTGGCACTTACGTTTTCGTTTCATCCCGCCTGCTTCTATGGCTAATTGATTAAGTGTAGCGGGAGACATATATCGATATAACTCTTCAGCGAATAAAGATAATTCTTGTTTTTGATTCATATTCATAAAAAGCACGTCACCCTTTTCTCATTAACATAAGAAAATAGTAACGTGCTTTTAACTTCAAAAATAGTCTAAATCCTTAAGTTGATGGATGTGGGGTCCCGCCACATGCCTATCAAGCTAATAGAACGTGTTGCCCCCAAAACGATAAAAATGAGCTTCGTTGCTATAAAAGACACAAAATTTTCGTTTGGGGGATAATTTAAAACTTTAGATTGATGGGCATGCGACAGAACCCTGGCAGTATTTACAAATTATTTGTTATAAACTATAATTAAACCGTCGGTCGGTTTAATTATAGGGAGGGAAAATGGCTAGAACAAATAAAGATTTCAATAACAAAAGAAATGAGCTACTAGAAAAAATATGGAATATATTTATTACAAATGGTTATGAGAATACAACACTCTCATTTATTATTAAGACATTAAATATTTCAAAGGGTGCATTTTATCATTATTTTTCTTCTAAAGAAGAGTGTGCGGATGCAGCAATAGAAATGTATGTTAAACGTTGGTCTAAGGAAATAACAGAACAGGATGTAAAAGAATTGAAATCTGATGAAAGGCTTAAACAAATTATTTTAATTGGGATACAAATTGCCAGTAATAATAATGAGCAAAATGAAAAAATTAATTCTCCATCAAATGCAATATTTCATCAGAAATTAATAGTTAGCATTATTAAACAATTTGCACCCATTTATGCCGAAATAATAGCACAAGGGGTTAAAGAGGGAATTTTTCATGTAACCTACCCCCTTGAAACAGCCGAGATGATTTTAACCCTTTCTAATTTTTATTTAGATATTGATTTATTTAAATGGAATGAAGAAACAATGATTTCAAAAGTTAATGCGTTTGAGGAATTGCTTACACGTAGTTTGGGTGCTGAAAATAATACATTTAGTTTTATTAGTAAATTATTTGAGTCGAGGTGAAAATAATGAAGATATTAATGGTTGGCACAGGAGTAATTGGGACCCTTTATGCCCATGCACTTTCAAAACATCATGAAATTACTCATTTTGTTCGTGAAAACAAGTTTAACCTTATGAACAAAAGAACTATATCATATGACGTTATAGATGAACGTGAAAATGAAGAAAATATGTATACAATTGGAGAATATACTTATAAATGTGTAGTTAGTGTGGAGTGTGATTATGATTTAATAATTGTACCTGTAAATTCATGTAAATTATATGAGGTTCTTGAAATACTTATAAAACAAGCACCTAATGCAAATTATTTGTTATTTACTTTAAATTGGGATGGAACAAACGAAATTGATAGTATGTTCAAAAAAGAACAATATATTATGGGATACCCTGGAGGTGGAGGTACGTTTAAAGGTAACTTGCTTTGGGGAAATATAGGGCAAGATGTTAAATTAGGTGCAATATATGAAGAACAAAAACCATTACTAAACAAAATGATTAAGATGTTTGAAGAGTGTGCTATTATTCCTGAAATTCCTACAAACATATTACATGCATTATGGATGCATAATGTAGGATCGGGTCCTATTGGAGTTGGACTTTCGAAATATAATGATATTGAAAAGTATTTAAAAGATGAAAAATTAGTAGAAACTTGCTTTAAAGCAATGAGCGAATGTTATAGTTTATGTGAAAAAAGAGGAGTTAATTTAAGCGAATTTCCTGAAGTTGAAATGTATAATATGCCATTTTCTGCATTATACCCAATGTTTAAAAATAATTTTGAAGAAAATCCGATTGTTCAACGTTTTACAGCCCATGCATTATTAGCAATGGATGAAATGAAAGATAATTTCAAAAAAATGCTGCAGTTAGGAGATAAAATGGGGATTCCTATGCCTAATATGCACAAACTTAATAACTTAATTTAATATCTTTTATTTTTTTGAGGTCCATCTAAAAAAATGTAGCTATTTCATATACTAAAGTTAAAAATTTAACTGAACATGGCTTTGAGAACAAGTGCTCCTTATTACGAAAATAAGGGGCATTTGATTTAGTATTTATCAAACAAGTTTTTTCATAAAATATTTATTTCTGATATTATAAAAGTAGGTAATATATTCTAAGAGTATAATCCTAAATCATAAATATTCAGGAGGCATAAAAATGGTTAGATGTACAGCTCCAGTAAGAGGACATAGTTCAGCAAGTGCTGCAGCAAATTGCCCAGCATGTAGAGGACGTTCTCGTGGTAATTATTACAGTTCCAATACTTAATTCCCGTCTTATTCTTCAGTTTCAGAAAATACGGGGAGAAGTAACTCAATCAGCAATGGAAGTGCGGCTCGTAATTCTAAAGCACGTTGGTCAAAGTCTACTTCCACAGTACTCTATACTTCAGCGGAAATTAGAAGCCTTAAGCCAATTCGTGATAAAGTAGAAGAAATAACTGTTACTCAACCAGATTTAAGAGATGTTTTTTTATGTCATGCCTGGGATGATAGAAAAGAGTCTGCTAAAGACTTACATGATTTACTTGAGACTTTAGGTGTATCAGTATGGTTTAGCGAAAAAGATGTCTTACTTGGTCAACCATTATTACGAGCTATTGATAAGGGATTGGTAAATTCAAAGGTCGGAATTGTACTAGTGACTCCTGCTTTCCTGAACCGTCTTTCGAATGAAGGTGTTGCGGATAAAGAGTTGTCTGTATTACTTGCTACAGATCGTCTAATCCCAATCGTTCATGGTACAACTTATGATGCTTTGAGAGAAGTAAGTCCCTTATTAGCGTCTAGAAGCGGATTAGATACATCTGAAGAATCACTCGGAGATGTAGCTGCTAAACTAGCTGAATTAGTAAATCTCTAAATCTGTATAAAATATACTTCAAACAAAGCATGTTCTTTAGCTATTGGTATTTTGAAAGTATCATTTTTATTTAGTCTAACTATGAGTTACTAGTATAGTGGGGTTAAGTCTTTACATATCCCATTTAAAATAACGTTCCCAAATGAAAGTTTGTGGGTTTTGTAGTGGGACATTGTTGATATGCGATTATTATGATGTTGGAGGATACCTAGTTTAGGTAAAGGTGAAGCTATTATTACCGGCAATGCTATGAAAGTTCCTGTATTTGTTAAGGTTAATAAAGAAATGGATATTCGTCCAAGTAGTGATGATGTAAATCTAACGGATTTATGGAAAACTGTAGAGGTACCTCAAGAGATTAGAGAGTTGGTATTCGAATGATTGATATAGAAAAATATTTAGTTGAAAGAATTGCAGAACGTTGCAAAAAATTACGCTTAGATTTGGGTATTCCAATGGAGAAGATTAGTGATAAATCTGCTGTAAGTCGAATTGAAAATATGAAGATTCCTAAAAGCGGGAATTTTATTACTGAAACAGTCGTTATGGATTATGTTAATCTTTTTGATAAATCTCTTGAAGAAATTATTTTCGGAGGATGGGCAAATGCCCAAGTACCCTTTTAATAAGCTAACTACTTGTTGTGTGAAAGAAAATTAAGTTCTGCATGTAAAAGATGTGCAATATAAAGCTACAGTTATAGTGTAAACAGGAATGAAAATGAACCTAATAAAAATTCATTTATTTTTCCTAAAGGAAAAGCAGTTAGCAAAAGCTAACTGCTCTACGAATAAGAAGAACGCAATGGTTATTCGTATTCGACCTTGGTGTATCTATAGTATTCACATGTATTAAAAAGTTATTCAATAAAAAGCTAACTGCCGCGTTTAAACTTATTGAAAGTAGCTAATTTAATTATATATCAATCAACCACGTCCAGCTTGGAAAGATGGATATAGCGTCATGCCACCATCAGCGAACAGTGTAATACCTGTTACATAGCTCGCTTGTGAAGAAGCAAGCCATGCTGCTACCGCTGCAATTTCTTTCGGTTCTCCGATATACCCCATTGGAACCATACTTTCAACATCGGCACGTTTTTCTGGATCCGCAAATTTTTCAGCATTAATCGGCGTATTCATAGCACCAGGTCCAATATTATTTACACGGATTCCTTTTGGTGCATATTCTAGTGCTAATGTTTCTGTCATTAGCTTAACGCCACCTTTACTTGCTGCATAGTGTACAAATAATGGCCATGGAATTTGCTCGTGAACGCTTGACATATTAATAACACTACCTTTAATATCATGCTCAACAAAATATTTAATTGCTTCCCGGCTTCCTAAGAAAGCCCCTGTTAAATTCGTAGCAATTACCCTATTCCAATCACTTAATGGCATTTCATGTGAAGGTACTGGATTTTCGATACCCGCATTATTAATCATGACATCCAGTGTACCAAATTCTTTCACAGCAGATTGAATGAGATTAATAACATCTGATTCAACTGTTACATCTCCTTTTACCGCGATTGCTTCTCCACCTACTTGCTTAACTACTTGTACTACTTCATTTGCCTCTGATTCGTTTGAATAATAATTAATTACAACTTTGGCTTGTTCTTCTCCAAAACGAATTGCCATCGCTCTTCCTAATCCTGTGGATGCACCTGTAATAACAACAACTTTCCCTTTTAAATCTGTATACATAATTTTTTCCTCCTTTTTATCCTTTTGCAATTCCTAACATAATGCCAGCTGCAATAATGAAGATAATTCCAATGACAATTGCAATAAATTGTCGTTTTGTTTTCTTTTCACCTAATATAAAAATTCCACCTAAAGTTGAGATCACGATCCCCATTTGGGAAAGAGAAAAACTTGTTGCCACCCCTACACGTGGCTGGGAAATAAATAAAAACATATTTCCGGCTGCCCAAATTAAACCAGGAATAATATTGCGAATTGCATATTTATTAAATGGTTGATGCTTAAAGGTTAATAGGATTCCACCTAACACCATACCAATGGCTTGTGGTAATAACGCTGACCATCCGTCTATACCGAATAGGCGGATAATTACCACATATACTAAGTAACCAAGAGTTGAAATTAATAAAATCACAATCCCTTTTTTGAAATTTCCTGTTTGTTCATTGTTTTTCTCTTCTTTGCTTTGGAGAGATGTGAGAACGATTCCAATTATGATACAAAGAAGTGCCAGAACACCTAATACAACAGATGTTGTTGTTGACCATTCATGAAATACAATGACCCCAAATAAAGTAGTCGAAACTAATTGCATTCCTGTTGAAATAGGCATTGTTTTAGAAACCCCAATTAAATCAATACTTTTCAATTGATTGGCTTGTCCTAATGCCCAAAATAGGCCTGATATAATCCCGATAATTATCACCATAGGCGTCAAAACGGGTTTTATAAAAATATAAACACCGATAGAAAAAACTAGAGCGCCAAGGGTAGTTCCAAGTACTTGACTGTAAGGACCGCCTCCTAGTTTAACGTTGAAGAGTACAATACTTCCCCAAAATAAGGCTGGTAAAATCGCTAATAAAATATCCATTTTTTCTAACCTTCCTAAAACATATTTGTTAAGTTGAATACTTGTACAAGACAGTATCTTTGTGTCGAGGGAATTATTTTAGAATAAGAGAAGTTTTCCATTTTTCTACCTCTAATATGTGTTTACCCAAAATAAAAGAAAAATAACATCATGTTGAAAAAGAAAATAACTAGCACGAAATTAAAAAAGTTATTAGAAAAGAATAAGATCAATACAATCTCAGGTTTTGAAAATAGGAATAATGGAGAAAAACTTGATACAAAATTAAGCTATGTTATGCAAAAACAAGGCATTATGTTTATAAATGAGAAGAAGAAATAATATCGCAAAATCCTAAATTTCATATATAAAATTAATAAGAAATATGATATGATGAAAGTAACAAAATACTTCTAAAACTATCTTGCAAAAGGACACACCTACGCATACATATGCCATAGGTGTGTCCTTTTTATGTATTTTTAAGATTTCAAGACTCAAAAGGGGGATATATATATTGTGTAACAGTAATATAGCATCTGCTAATGTATCTTTTGAAAAATTGAAAAGTCAGGAAGAAAATGAAGAAAGTATGGTGTCAACATGCCCGCAGTGTAAGGAACGGTCATATAGAGTACTTTATAATGATCACCCAAAATGGATACAGTTTTGCCTATGTTGTAATTATCGAGAAGTAAATACAATAGAGAGTCCGTTTGTTTATTAGAGGTAGCTATTTACGTATTTTGATTAGGAGGAAGAAAATTCGATATGAAAATATGGATTAAGGCTATTTGTATAACATCATTCGTATTTCAAATGACAGCATGTAGTAATTTGACGCAAACAAAAAATGATTCAAGACCTGCCCAAACAGTACAAAACGGAATACAACAGCACACAGTAGGGAATGGTATTGTAGATATTCCAGAAGCTTATAATGAGAAATTAAAAGGCTTAGAGACTGTTAAAGGGAAGGTAATACATATAAAGGATGGAGATACGATAGACGTGAACGTAAACGGGCAGAAACAGACGGTAAGATTACTGTTATTGGATACCCCTGAGTCTGTATCTCAAAAAATCCCACCGCAAAAGATGGGAAAAGAAGCATCTTCATTTCTAAAGAAACAGTTAAAAGGAAAAAATGTAACAATAGTCTATGATCGTGGACCCAAAGAGGACAAGTATGGCAGGAAATTAGCATATGTATTTTGTGAAGGGATACATATAAACGAGTTAATGATCAAATCAGGATATGGTATTGTAGCTTACATTTCAAAACCTAACACTACTTTGCTACCACAAATGCTAGAAAGCGAAAAAGAAGCAAAAGCATCAAAGACTGGCGTTTGGAACATAAAAGGGTATGTGGATGAAGAGAAACATCATTATAACCGTAATGATGCGGCTTAGCATTCTAATCCATTGCAATACAAATATTTGTGCAAAATGGAGGTTTTTTGAATGAATGAAAACAAAAGAAATATGTTCTTATCCTTTATCATTTCAATTTTATTTATTTTCGCGAGCCTATTGCCATTTAGTAATAATGAATATGTGTATGTTATCTCCAAAATTGGTGCTGCAGCTGGTGTAATAAATATTGTGATGATGAGCGTTTTTTTGTATTTTCAAAGCAAAAAAAACGGGACATTTATTAAATTAGTAAATTAAAACTTAATGGTTTTCCTACTCGTGTCTTTTTAACCTCGGTAAGGAAAACCGTAAAGGAGTGTAAATGTTGAGTCAAGTACCTGGATTTTTGAAGTTTGTTTTAGCGAAAGAAAGACGGTATGTATATTTAGCTGTAGCAGAAAAGAAAAATAAAAGAGTACATACACATATTGTATATGGATTTAGTCCGCTAGAAAAAGCATTAGAAACCATGTACGAAATGCGCGATGATTTTGAGAATTTTTTTCCTTTAGAATTAAAAGAGAGGGGATACGATTGGGAAGATATCAATGATTGGATACTTTCCATTGAAACAGGGTACTCGAAACACGGAAATAAACTAGTCATATATTAGCAAATGTTTTGTATTTTAAAAATTAGGTGAGGCGAAAATAAGATGTTGATCATTCAAAAGTATCACATTGTATTTGCTTGGACGATAGCTACTAGCGCAATGTTAATTAGTTTGTTTTTTAGTGAATGGATGAAGCTGCCGCCATGTGATTTGTGCTGGTACCAAAGAATGGCCATGTATCCATTAGTATTAATATTGGGGATAGGGATATATAGAAAAAATTCGCACGTATGCATTTCCATTTGCGTGTATCGGCTTAATGTTATCGGTATATCAAATTACAATTCAAACGTTTCCAGCTAGTGAGATGAAGATATGTTCAGTAGGAGTTTCTTGTACAGAAGATTACCTGAATTTATTTGGTTTCATCTCGATACCTATGCTATCTTTTGTTGGTTTTTTAGCTATAATCGTACTTCTGTACATAAAACCAAACAGTAAATTAAATCGTAGTAAAACAGATCGCTAAACAAGAGAAATTTACATGTAAGTCTAATTAAATGCATTTAAAACTTAATTTAAAAATAAGAAATATGAAAAGGAAGATAACAAAAATGAAAACACTACAAGTAAATAATGAAATGAACAAAATTCCAGAGGCAGATGTAGAATTACTTAAGATCATGGCTCATCCAGTTAGGCTACAAATTGTAAAAGAGTTAGAACATCGTAAGATTTGCAATGTAACACAGTTAACGGAGCTATTAAATATACCTCAATCTACCGTATCTCAGCATCTATCAAAAATGCGCGGGAAAATTCTTCGTGCAGAAAGAAAAGGATTGGAGATGTACTACCATGTTGCCAATGCTAAAGCATGCCAGATTGTCGGAGTATTAGGTCTGTAATTTTAATTCGAAATAGGTTGATAGAAAGAGTGCAGAACATGTCTGCACTCTTTCTTGGTAAGCCCTATCTACAATAGATAGGGAAATTAAATGTTTTGTTGTTTTTGAAAGTAACAATACAGTAGATAAATTAATAGATATGTTTAATGATAGTCTTTAATTCTCATTGGCCAGTCTAAGAATTAAGGGTTCATTGTAATATGTTACCTGTATACGAAACATATAAAATTATTGATTTAAAATAAAGTTTGATAATTTATAAAAAAGATTGATAAAACCCTGTATTATTTACCTTATCATGTGGAGTATTGGGGAGAAAAAGGTGCGTCTGATGGAATGATCACCGATGCAAAGGGAACTGTTTATGCTGGAGATTATGAAAACAACAGTATCCGTAAGATATTGCCAAATGGCATAATGGAAACTATCGCACATGATCCGAGAATTTTGTGGCCGGATACTTTTTCAATTGGTCCGGATCAATATTTGTATGTCATTGTGAACCAATTACATCGACAGCCTAGATTTCATTATGGAAAAGACTTACGACAGAAACCTTATAGTTTACTTCGTATCAAAATTGATGAATTTCCTGCTCCGACCTTTTCATAATAAAAATAGTCAATTAATTGTTTTCATTGATAGAAAATGATCAAACTTTTTTATAAAACCAAAACATAAACCTGCTGGATAAGAATCCATTTTGATCAATCTTTTTCAAAATGGATTCTTTTTATTTACCATAGAATACGGGTTAACACGATATTTTTAATCAAACTTTATTTTAAAGCTACAAAAATAAACATGTTCTATGATAATTTATAAAGATTTAGTAAGGGAAGAAGATAAAAATAGAACAAATTTTTGGCTGAAATACCTAGAGAGGGAGATTATGAGAATACAAATAAAATAGGGGTAGCTATGTCAGGCTACCCCTATTTTATTTTGGTTGAATCACAGTTCTAAAAGTCCCTTCAACTGTATGTGAGTCAAAATTTTCATAACTTGTTTTGTATGGAAACGGAAATGCTAGCACTTGATAATTTTTCTTTTTGTCTGTCTCTGGTAATTTTAATTGAAATACTTTTTTCTCATTAGGGTTAACAGTTACATACAGCACTACCTCCTCATTAATCAGCGGTACTTGTTCCCAATCTAAAAAGGATACTAAAGCATAATCCATAACCTCATCAGTGGGATTTCCTACAGTTAAATAAATCTCTTGGCCGCTTTTGGCAGACATCAAAGCAATTAATTCATCTTCTGTTTCGCTAATAAAGACATTATCAATTGGTTGTTTATCGCTTGTTTTTAAGGGCGCAATACTCTCGTATTGATAATAAGGAGTTGTTTTATTTTCCAAACTATACCGTAAAGGTAATACTTGCTACACTGCTCCTGCTTTATCTAAATCTAATTTTTCTATCAAGAGATCTGGATCTTTAATGATTAAATATGCCACTTCATTTATATAGTCATTTACTTTATTTGAAATGTTTGTATCTACAGTTGTGTTAGCTTTAGCAAGAAAAGCATGACTTTCATCTTTTTTCTTATTTGCTTCAAATGGAACTTGTTGAAAATTATTCATTACAAGGATTTTATACTTCCGATCTTTGTCAATATAATTATTTAAAGTAATCTTTGAATCGATTTTCCCGTCGGATATATCTTTTAATACACTCCCATTATCTATTATTTTATTTCCTTTTCCCATCATTCCATACCCCAAGCGATTAGATCCTTTTGTGAGTTGCTCTTCAGTAGATTTTACATTTGAACTTGAATTTTCTTTATTATTAAGAACAACAAAAATACTAATAGAAATAATACATATAAAAACTAAAATGAATAAAATCCAACTCTTTTTCATAATCGCTCCTTATTATTCATCAGTATAAAAAGATTAATCTAATAATCATTTAACGCTTGAATATTAGATCAACCTTTTTTTATTTATGAATTAATTTTATGTTTTTTCGTCACGTAACTTATTTGTTTTTATGAAGTTCTTGTTTCATGATTAATAGTTACATACCCAGATTTTTCATACGTATGATTACCAATAGCTCTAGAAATATATTTAATACCTGTACTTACTGTTGCACCTGCGTAAGATGAATTACTAGCAGAATCTGTTTTTGTCCCCATAAGCCCACCTAAATCATTATATGCTCTTGTTTTAGCTACAATTTTATTTTGTTTCATTGTAGCCGAGGATGTTGCCGTTGCACTTATAAGCGGTGGGACTAAATATCTTGATACTTTTGAATTAACAGTAGGTTGTGCTGCTAGCCCTGAAGAGTTCTCTAAGGGATTCAAACTCTCTTGTATCGTTGTTTTTTCTTCTGTCTCACGAGTATCATAAATAGTGTCTCCAACACGATACACTAATCCTTCCGCACTCGCATTTGGCGATAGTACCCCGAATGAAACCACTCCTAATGTTAGAGCAAGTGAGGATACTCTTAATTTTCTTAATGCATTTTTCATAATTTCTCCATCTCCTTTTAAAGTAATAATAGGTTCTATTACATAATACAATCTACTAATATTTTTGGGATATTTTACCTAAAAGTGGAATATTAAGAAAGATTGGAAAACGTTGGTTTATTTGGTTTTGTGAAGGGTATATTTTTGTTTCTCAATATGTTTGGTTCGTTTTTATATTAATAATGAAATACCGGGGTTCATGATAGTTTATACAGAAACTGTTGAAATCGCTTGTTTATAAAGGAATTGTTGTTTTCCATGGGTGGAGATTAGCACTGAAAATTTATCCACTGCAATAATGATTCCAGGTATTCTAACCCCGTTAATTAGAAAAATATTTACAACTCTTTGTTCTTTAATTAATTTTTTATAAAAATTGTCTTGTGAATACATTAATAGATTCCTCATCTCTATAAATATTCTAATGTTTCTAAATTATATTTTATGAAACTAATGGTGTAATTCTAACATTTTTATGGGAATTCTTATAAAATATAAAAAGCCCTCACAATGAAGTGAAGACCTTTGTTTATTTATCATCCACCAGTATGGCCGTGAGCATATTGTGTGACTTTATCCTCGCTAAGAGCTTTTTGTGTATCAGTTCCATTGTTAGCGTTAAACATAAACATAAACGTAAATGCGGCTGTTAATCCAATTAAGCTAAACATTACTTTTTTCATTTTAAAGCCTCCTTTTCAAAGTTTTGTTCTTCTGCTTGATGGCTAAGATAAAAATAATCGCTTGCTTTTGAACGGTTATTTTCTTGATGGAATAAAATCGCTAATTTTTTAGCGTATTCTTGCACATATTCATGTAGCTCTTCTCTATTAAAATAAGAAATTCCTGCTTTAATTGTCTTTTCTAATTCCTCTAGACTAAATTTTTCAAGGAATAGCTCCATCATGGCGTTACCGAATATAGAAGAATCCACCTCTTGTGAGAACGTATTACACTTATAACTTAGGTGTTGTAGAAAATGTTGTTTTTCCTTTGTTAACATTCTAACGAGCTGATAACGAGATCTTGTCAATTGTTGTAGTGCTACGTACTGGCTTTCTTTTACGATAGACATTTGATTTCGTCCGAACCGTAAATAGTCAGCGATGACGAAGGCGTCAATCTCATCTGTTTTATCCATGTCAGAATAGCTTTTCTTGAAGTTCGTAATTTGTTTTGGATTCATTAGAAAGACTTTTGCTCCAAAACTTTGTAACTCTTTATCATAATGAAGAAACATAGATGGATGAAAACTATAAACAGATGTAGATTCTAAACCCATTTTAAAAATTTCTACTTTTTGATTGGCTATACGCTGTAATAATCGTTCTTTCAGCGCTATGGCACCTGGTAAATCATTATTGACTGAATAGGAAGAAAACCTAAGTTTGAATTACAGCTTAAATATAATATACGAGGAGAAATTAAAATGACAACTATTCAAGTAAGTAATGAAATGTACAAAATCCCAGAGGCGGATGTAGAATTATTAAAGATTATGGCCCATCCAGTTAGGTTACAAATTGTGAAGGAGCTAGAACGTCGCAAAGTTTGTAATGTAACACAGTTAACAGAGCTATTAGAAGTACCCCAATCAACTGTATCTCAGCATTTATCTAAGATGCGTGGCAAGATTCTACGCTCGGAAAGAAAAGGGTTAGAGATGTATTATCATATTGCAAATTCCAAAGCATGTCAGATTGTTAGTGTGCTAGGTTTATAGAATAGCATTGGACAGTAAAACAAGAATCTCATTTCATTTTGGGGTTCTTGTTTGGCTATAGTTCTGAAAATAATAGTAATAATATTCTGAATTTTATTGATATATATTTGAAAATACACCTATTAAATTACAAATTCTGTTATTATATTATTAAAAGAATATATGATAATTGGTATTGAGGGGGTAGATTATGAATATAGCAATCAAAGGAAACGAACAGATTCTGGGCTTATTAAATGATTGGTATGTGGAAATTCGTGCACGGCGCATAAGTAATGCGCATCGTTTAAAAGAAGAAATTGATGATAAAATTCAAAACATAGAAGATCAGGACTTATTATTATACTATTCATTATTAGATTTTCGTCATCAATATGTAATTGATAACTTAGGTGTTTCTACAAGTAGTTTTGATAAAGTAGAATCTTTTGAGATTCCTTCTAACAACACTTTAACTTATTATTATCATTTCTTTAAAGCTATCCATGCTAGTGGAACTGGTAGTTACAAGGTTGCAAAAGAACACTTTGATCAAGCCGAAAAATTATTAGAGCTTATCAATGATGACGTTGAGAAAGCTGAATTTTATTATAAGTTAGGTGCATTCCATTTTGATATTTGTGATTCGCTGGTCTCTTTTCAGTACACAACAAAGGCAAAAGAAATGTTTTTAGCCCATGCTGATTATGAGCGTAATGTCGGATTTTGTGAGAACTTGTTGGGGTTAGCTTGTATAAACTTAAAAGAATGGTCATTAGCAGAGGAACATTTTGCGGGTGCAATGGACAAGTTCCAGAAAGTCGGAGAAGATAAGTTTATTATTATGGTGCGCCATAACTTGGGTTGGATGTATTCTAAACAAAACCTATCATCTTTAGCGATTCGTTATTTATCTGAAGTCATTGAAAAGTCTCCAAACCATTACAAAGCCATGTATGCAAAGGCGTTGGAACATTACAAACTGGACGAGCGAGATGTCGCAGCAGAACTCATTGAGAACGGATTAAATATTAGTAAGAAACTAAATCAAGAAGAGTTCATACATCGATATCTCATTTTACAAGAGCTAAACAATGCTTCACCTACTCAAATACTCGAAACAGTAGTGCTAGCAGGAATTGATTACTTCGAAAGAGAAGGATTGTATGAAGATGTTCAAGAGTCTTATGAGACGCTGGGAACAAAATTTTATGATGAAAAGAATCATCATGCGGCCAGTAAGTATTTCCATTTAGGGTTGCAAGCGAAACGAAAATTTTTTGAGGAAGGAGCTTTAAAATGAAAAAAATAGCATTCAGTTTAATGGGAATTGTCACGGCTATAACCTTGACTATAGGTGTAACGAATATAGCGAAAACTCCACAATCTTACGAAGTGATTCAAAGTCTTTCAGTTGGAGATCACGGTGGTTGATACACTAATTTAATGTATAATAAAAAGGGCTAGGATTTATAAAATGTACCCTATAGAATAGACACTTGAAAAAAGTCTATTCTATAGGGTATTTCTTGTATAATAAAAGGAAAATTGGGATCGGAGAATGTTGAAAATGACAAAAAAACTATTTACAGAAAGAGAAATTCAAATTCTATCAAATAACCTATACGTAAAATCTGTAAGTCAGAAAGGTATCACTTATACAGAGGAATTTAAGCATATTTTTATTGAGGAAAATGAAAAAGGAAAGCTACCTCGAAATATTTTTGAAGAATGTGGTTTTGATATAGATATGATTGGAATGAAACGAGTTATGTCATCGGGAAGTAGATGGCGTGCTGCTTATAGAAAAAATGGTGTATTGGGTTTAAGGGATACACGTATCGAAAACGCTGGAAGAACTCTTGAGAGAGAGCTTACATTAGAAGAAAAGTATGCCCGTTTAGAAGCCGAACGAAACTTACTAAAGGCGGAAAACGAATTGCTAAAAAAAATCAAACTTATGGAAGGGAGGATGAGAAGGAAATAACACTACCACCTAGTCAGAAATTCATCTTGATTCGTTCTGTCATCATGAAATACAACTTAAGGAATATGGTCAGTCATTTGTGTAAAGTAGCTGGTGTATCCCGTTCGGGATACTATAATTACTTTTCAGTTTCATCTCAAGAACAACGGAAACAAAAGAGTGATCGAGATGAAATCTTGAAGGAAACCATATTAAAAGCACTTCGATTTAGAAATAGAAACAAGGGGGCTCGTCAGATAAAGATGACATTGGCGAGTCAGTTTCAAGTTGTCTACAATTTAAAGCGTATCCGTAGAATTATGAAGAAATACGAGATTATCTGTCCGGTTCGCAAAGCGAATCCTTATAAAAGAATGCTTAAAGCTACAAAAGAACATCGAATAGTACCGAATCAATTAAATCGGGAATTTAAACAAAATACCCCAGGGAAAACACTTCTTACAGATATCCCCTATTTAGTTTACGGTAAGAATCAAAGAGCCTATTTATCTACAATTTTAGACGGCTCAACTAATGAAATTTTAGCTTACCATGTTTCAGAACAGATGACATTAGAGCTCGTAACGACAACTCTCCATAAACTAAAAAGGAATCCGCGGATTCGATTGACTGAAGGTGCTTATATTCATTCAGATCAAGGATCCCGCTACACAAGCCCTACCTATCAAAAGCTAGTTAAAAAGCTAAACCTTGGACAATCCATGTCAAGAAGAGGAAACTGTTGGGATAACGCCCCACAAGAATCATTTTTTGGTCATCTGAAAGATAAAGCTCATATAAAACCTTGCGTGTCCTTTAATGAATTGAAACAAGAGATTAAGAAATATATGACGTATTATAATCATTATAGATATCAATGGAATTTAAAAAAGATGACTCCTGTTGGATACAGAAATCATCTTCTTGATGTTGCCTAACTTTTTTCAAAATGTGCTTTACAAAGGGTACAGATTAAAACTATTAAGTGGTTTTTATAGCTTTCTTGAGTTACTTTATCTACTTACTCGATTTTTTGAAGAACAGCGGATAATATTGGGGTTTACAAATCATGTATGAGTTGTACCCATACGGCCATCTTCGGTATTTGTTCTAGTTTCTGCAACTGCTAATCGTCCCTTTTCTATTAAACCGTTCATTAACTCTGAAACCTTTCCCCTAGTTCTATTTAACTTTCTAGCAAGGTAACTAGTCGTGGCACTATCAGTGTTAAACTCATCTTTTTCACTTATTCTTCCAAGAAAAATGATTATTTTAAATTCTACATAAGGTATTGAATCCATTTGAAAATGTTTTTTCAGCAGATAATAAGTGATGTTAGAAAGAATAGTAATTACAAAGTTAGCCTCTGGCATGAGCTGAATTAATATTCAAAATAGGAGAATGTTAATTTACTAAGTACTCATTTTTATAGAAACTTTTACAGCATCATTCTCTATAAAATTGAAAGTAAATGGAGAATTGTATACTTGGAATTTCTTTGGATTTTCAAAGCTAGCTTCACGTTTAAAAACATCGCCGAATATTTTTTCTTCGATGATGCTAAATTGATGCTCCTCATTAATGTCTTTTGATTCTATAAGACCTTGAAAGGGAATGTCACCTTGGATCCTATAGTTTGGAATTACCTTGTTATAAGCTAATGCTGTATAGGTAATAGTCTTACGGATAAATCCTGAAATAGTAACTACTTCTGAACACACCTTTTCAATCGTAGTAAATATTTGTCTATCCACTTTGATGGTTCCTTTTTTGGCAGGAGGAATTAATTGGATTTTATGCTCTATAAATTGCCTAAAGCACAATGTTTTTGATTTGGGGGATTTTAGTGGTTTTTTCGTTTTTGGAGTTTTAGGAAAGCATGAAGATATTCTTGTTACTTCAGGAAGGCCTGATAAATTAATATGTGGAAAATAAGGCATGCTTGTTATAATGAACTTTTTCTTGTAATGTAAATTCATATACGTGTCCGCACCTTTCCAATGGAATATAGTTTAAAATATGTCCACCTCATCATATATGCTTCTTTTTGGTAAGGAATTTTCTAAAATGAGCTAATGTCATATATTGAAGTGAACCCGAATAGTGGTACATGAAAAGAACACCTCCTGAATTCGCATTCTAAGTATGCAAATTCAATGGAGGTGTTTTTGGTTTGAAGACAAGAGTTCATTACCCAGAAGAAATAAAGTGGAAAGTGATTGAAATGAAAAAGGATGGATATTCCAATCGGACCATTATGGAGAAGTTTGGAATTAAAAATGTTTCCCAAATTAAGACGTGGATGAAGTGGTATCGTACCGGTCAAACGTACCGTTTTCAACAACCTGTAGGAAAACAATATTTTTATGGAAAAGGGTCAAAAGAGTTAAATGAATTGGAACAGCTACGGTTAGAAAATAAACAGTTAAAAACAAAATTACTGATATGGGGAAAGTATCTGGAAATCGAAAGGAGTTGAACCCGGAAACTGTAGTTACTTTATGGACCGATTTAAAAACAAAAATAACGGTAAAAGAATTGTGTAATGTATTAGAATTACCCCGGTCTACATTTTATCGTTGGTTACAACGAACAGTGGACCTAAGAGATGAGATAGAAGAGAAATAAAGGATGTTTGTCTTCGGCATAAATTACGATATGGATATCGAAGAGTGACCGCAACTCTTCGGAAAATGGGGCTGTGTGTGAAACATAAAAAAGTATTACGAATCATGAGACAAAATCAGATTCTCTCAAAAATTCGTCGAAAGAAAAAGAAATATATCAGTGGTGCGGAGCCAGTAGTAGCCCCTCATCGATTGGAACGCCAATTCGATGCATCCGCACCAAATGAAAAGTAGTTTACGGATGTGACGTATCTATTATTTGAAGAGCGTACCTTGTATTTATCAACGATTATGGATGCCTTTAATCGTGAAATTATTAGTTATGTCATCAGCGAGTCCCAAGCACTGCCATTAGCAATGAAGACATTAAAACAAGCAATGAGAGGGCGAAAAGTAAAAGATGTCCTTCTTCACTCAAATCAAGGAAGTATTTATACAGCGAAGGAATTTCAAGCATATGCCAAAGAAAACGACATTATCACCAGCATGTCCCGGAGAGGAAATTGCCATGATAATGCCGTCATGGAAAGCTTCTTTGGTCATTTAAAAAGTGAATCCTTCTATTCACAAGAGATAACAAAAGTATCCAACACAACTGTGCGAAAGATTATGCTAGAATACATTCATTACTACAATTGTGTGCGAATTCAAGAAAAATTAAACCACCTATCCCCTAAAGAATTTAGGGAACAAGTGGTTTAGGTGTTTTGATAGGTGTCCCGTTTTCGGGGTTCACTTCATATCGATAGGTTTTTTTACTAATAGGGGAGGCACCATATCGCTATCAGGTTAAGAAATTGATTGTTCCCCAAAACAAAAAGTAAGCCGAACGCTTATAGAATAGACAAATGTGATGATATAAAATTTACGTGTTTTGGAGACTTCTAAGTATTAGCTTGATGGACGTCAGCAAGGTTGTTTTGCTAAGCAAGTTTCTTTGTATGTGAAAATGCAGCATGAAAACAAAGAGAGATTATGACTTGATTTCATCACAAAAGAAATATTTCCAAAATAAAGGGGTGAAAATCCAGATAATTTTACTAAATTAAAAAAAGAGAGCCAATCGGATCTCTTTTTTATGTCAGCCAACCTTTTCAACAACAAATGATGCATCACCAAAAGAAACAGGTCCAGAAGAGAGTCTAATTAATACCCGAAGAACATCTCCTTGGTTTAATGAAAGTAAAACTATTTTTGATACCATAATTCTATTGCCCTGATCCAAATCGATTCGGATTTGAGAAAGAAAATTAACAGTATCGTTTATTGTAAAATTTATAATAAGAATTCCTGAATCTTCTCCAAATACACTAACCCCTGTCGAAAAAGTTACAGCATATACACCAGTACTACCAACAGTTATTGAATTGTCAGCAGTACTTAATATAACCCCACTAAAAGGTCCTGTCACTGTAAAATCTATATTTGTATCAGTTACTGCTGGAATATCTGTAACTGGATCAGTATTCAACATTCCGAATGCTGGTGTTACTCCTAAACCAGTCATACCGGTTGCACCTGTAGCGCCTGTAGGTCCAGTCACTCCAATTCCTGTTAATCCCGTAGGTAAAGTGAATGACGAGATAGGTTGCAATGTAGGACCCAATAAGTTCGGATCAAATGCTACTCAATCCAAAAAAACATGTTTTTCATTCATGTATACACTT
Source organism: Bacillus sp. JKS001846 (assembly GCF_900176455.1). NCBI lineage: Bacteria > Bacillati > Bacillota > Bacilli > Caryophanales > Bacillaceae > Bacillus > Bacillus sp. JKS001846. The sequence goes on along the minus strand of NZ_FWYG01000002.1, from coordinate 259,372 downwards.
CCTTACGATGCTTGTACTTATCATAATTATTAAATGCTCAATACTAGATAAATGATCTTCGCATAAGCGGAATCTTTGTTTTTTATTTTCTCTAGAAAAAATAGTTGGAATATTACTTCCGACAAAATTGGAACAACATTTTCAATAACAAAGAGTTAATAATCTAAGTCAATCAGCATGGTTTATGTTTATTAGGATTAATATAGGGCGCCGCCACATAATCCATCAAGCCATAATATTTTTATAGCTTTATAATCAAAAAGCACTATACTTTCTGAAGAATCATAGGAAGGGATAGCGTTTTGGTATGTCTATTTCTGTGTCTGATGAATTACAACTATTCGTTCAAGAGGTTCAAAGTTTTTTCTTTCTAAATATCTTATGAATTTCGGCTAGAGATGTTGGCTTCATGCAACGAACCAGTAAATAATTTTAAAAAATTGTGGTTGTACCACAGGTGGAGTTGCCGAATCCTAGCTTTTATACTGCAAAAGTTCTTTGAGATTGAGAGGAACTCTTATGACTAATAAATGTAGGGTAAAAGCGTAGAATCAATTATATGGAAGGGAATCAAAACCCATAAATTAATATAAAACGATATAAAACAATGAAAAAAGAACTTAAATTCTTGAAAGGTAGAAAATAAGTTCTTTCTTTGTTAGTGGAGTTTTATTTAGCTGTGTGTTGGAGCACTATATAATATATGTATTTATTAGTAATGAGTGTTTAATTTCAAAAATATATATCATTGTAAATAAGAAAAAAGGACAGTTGAAAACTGACCTTTTTTCTATTTTTTAAAGATAGTTAACGAACAGGTAATTTGGGATTTGGAGTATAGTAAGATGTTGATCATCTCCTTGTTAATGTATGTAAGTCATACAAATTGGCTTGTACAATTTTAATTTTTTTTTTTTTTTTTGATAAATTAGTTAATTGGATGTTTGATAGAGGAAGAAAGTCTAATCAATTAACTTATTTCTTTCATAATATATAATGCAAATAAAATTTTTAGGAAAAAGGGGGTATATTAAATGTCTTTTGAACGTAGATGTGAATGTGATGAATGTAATAGAAACCGAAGAAGAAGAGAACGTGAGGAAGTAAGAGAAGTGGGGAATTTTGAAGGACGAAGAAGATTAAACGGTATAAGAGAAGGCGACAGAATTAACGTTTTTTCAGGTGGAGATCAAATCGATGGAACAGGAGTCTTTATTCGAATAGAGGATGGATTTCTTATTTGGGTAGACGCTGCTGCAAATATCAATGTGACAAGCCTAGATGTTATTAGTGTTCGACGCATAGGTTAATAGCATTTTAAATAATGTGAATGTGTTGAGCGTAATAGAAGTCGATGAAGAACGGACTGTGAGGAGGTGAGAGAAGTGGGAAACTTTGAAGGACGAAGAAGATTAGATGGTATAAGAGAAGGCGACAGAATTAACGTTTTTTCAGGTGGAGATCAAATCGATGGAACAGGAGTCTTTATTCGAATAGAGGATGGATTTCTTATTTGGGTAGATGCTGCTGCAAATATTAATGTGACAAGCCTAGATGTTATTAGTGTTCGACGCATAGGTTAATAGCATTTTAAATAATGTGAATGTGTTGAACGTAATAGAAATTGATGAAGAACTAAGGTGCACCTCGATTGTTAGAAACAGTCTAACAATCGGAGGTGCACTTTCTTATGGATAAATTTTCTTCGAAAGAAAAATACAAGCGATAAAATGCTATTTAGGTGGGGAAAGTGGATATTGATATTTACCTTAGTGTGGCAATATTAGTGGATTAAACTGTATGAATCGCGGGAATAGGGTGAATCATAAAAAATGTATCGTATCATGAAAGATTTGGGATTGAAATTTCCTGTTCATATGAAAGAATATTACTCTTATAAAGGAACGGATGGAAAAATTGCACCAAATATTTTAAACCGCAACTTCCACGCTAAAAAGCAAAATGAAAAGTGGGTTACATAATTTACGGAGTTTAAATTATTTGGAGAAAAGCTATATCTATCGCCAATATTGGACCTATGTAATGGGGAAATTATCATATATACAATTGGTTCAAGACTAACTTATTCACCTGCTTCAACAATAGATACACTCTTGATCAATTCTGATCAAAGTATGAAACTAGCAAACGAAACCGTCATTCCTATACTAAACGTGGCATTACACAATGAATGTCTCATAAAGGAAACTGTTGCGATAACACATTGATTGAAAACTTCTTTGGAATCACGAAATCAGAATTTCTGTATTGAAAGGGATTTAAAAGTATAGAACAATTTAAGAAATAAGTAGCGAAGTAAACAAAGTACTATAATCATAAAAGAAGTAAGGAAAAACTAAAATACATGAGTCCAGTAAAATACTGGGCCCATGCCCAAAAGGTCGCCTAATGAAATAATCTGTCTAACTTTATGGTATCACTTCAAGCGGGCTGTGAGGATTGGGGAATTTTGAAGGACGAAGAAGATTAGATGGCATAAGAGAAGATGACATAAGAGAAGATGACAGAATTAACGTTTTTTGAGGCGGAGATCAAATCAATGGAAAAGGAATCTTTATTCGTATAGAGTATGGATTCCATATTTGGGTGGATGCTGCTGCAAACATTAACGTGACAACCCTAGAGGTTATTAGTGTTCGACGAGTAGTTTAATAGCGCTCTAAATAAATATAAGTAAAAGATAACAGGAATGGCCCCGTATCCTATTTTTTTAGGGATTATTCTATCATGTAGATTAAATTGAGTGTTTAAATACTTAAAAAAGGGATTAATTTTAAATTAAATCCCTTTTTTAAGATGATAAGAGAGGTAGAGTACATTATATGTGTAGATTTTTAATTAAGTTTGTACATTTTTAATAAATTTATTTATTTTATGTAAAAGGTGCCAAGAAATACTTTGTAGTTTTATTTCTTGGCATGGGTATTTATTTGGGTCATTTGGATGCCGACCTTACAATAGTATATGTCCGCTATAGGGAATGGTTTGTTATTTATGTTCGGTTAAGTGAAATTTAGAAAAGAAAAACACCTATTTTTTTAATAGGTGTTTTTCTTGCAAATTGGCTTATAAATTAAGGGAAAGATTTTTCTTTCACTTATTATTTAATATTCATCTCTATGATTGTGCTCGTGTTCATGTTTATGCTCATGACATTCTCTGCAATGCTTACGTTTGCAACAGAAACGATTACAATCAGGTGAATTTATAGAAATTACGTTAATTCTGTTAATTGCAATACGTGCTAATCCTGGGAAACAATCAAAGTCAGATAAAATAATGACGTTGTTTCCTTGAAAACCTTGGAATGTTGCACTTGTAGGTGGTTGACAATCATATTGAAGAACAATACAAGTACCAGGAGTTAACGTTCTTAAAAATTGTAATAATTCTGGATTGTTATTCATTTGTCTTCTATTGTCTTCTCTTTCTTCTTTTCTGTGATGCTCTCGTCTATGATCATCACATCTGTTAAAATCACAACCTCCACCAAAACCAAAACCCATAAAATTACCCCCTTTCGTTCGTCAGTACATCTTATGCTCGTCTAGAAAGGATGGTGTGAGTAAATGAGTCTAATTAAGTGTGGATTTTTTATGTAAAGATGAAAGTGGTTAAATAAAAAAGAGCACCATGCAAAAGTGCTCTTTAAGATAGGAGATAACACTTTGAGTTGGATGTCTAGATTAAAATTATATGGTGTAGAAAAGGAATAAGCCCTAAATTTTATTGTCAACTCAATAAAAAAAGCAACTAGCAAAAGCTAACTGCCCTAATTATGGAATGTGGTTTACAAATGGGTGGTCTATAGTATTGACGAAATACTAAGTTTTATTCAGGAGGAACTATATATAACGTAATTTTAATAAGAAATAAAGGATAAAGATATTGGTTATAAATTAGGAACAAGTTTTTAACAAAATAATCTTTTAAATAGAAAGGGAAGACAAAAACTCATCAAAAGCCTAGAAGATAACATCACTAACGAAATACAAAAATTATTGCTATCCTCTAGTAAAGGAGAAAATATAGAATGGGCAAATAACATGATATGGAGATATTACATAAGAAATGGAAAATGTGCTGTCACAGGAATCTTTTTACTAGCTGATGATGCATACTGTTATCACAACGTAACGAAAGGTATAGGGGAACTGACGAGCTCAAAAACCTAATCATTGTAAATGAATTAGTCCACAGTCTAATACACGATGCCACAAATGAAGAGACGATTAGAAAATATATGAGAATACTTCAATTGAATGATAAACAATTGAAGAAAATAAACAAACTCCGTAAAGCTTTTAATCTAGTTACTTTAGTATAGAAGGAATAAGATGGGACATTGTATGCAATGAAAGTTGCACGTGCAGTGTTAAGCCGGGGATAGCTTCAATATCTTTCCTATCGCAACTATATAAAATAACCTCCTGGAATCTGTGGGACTTAGAAAAACATTAATGAAAATTATTTTATAAGGACTGGCATTCTATTAGTTTCAAACCTTTCAAATTCTATAGGACAATTTGCAAACGTTGCTATAGGTTCTGGAGTTTCGTTTGTAAAAAAACTGTGATTAATTATTTCACCAGAAGAAGAATAAAAAGTAATTTTGGTTTTGGATATAGGAGGAAGCATTATTACTAGTGGTTTACTTGTCATATCAATCAGCTCCTAAATTATTTGGTTTTATATGAACTTAATATGTATTCAATAAATGTATATGAATCCATTTTATAAAGTTAGTACTTTTTGAATTGAGAAATTTAACAAAATAGTTATTTAATTGGAAATAAAAAAGAGCACCTGATCAGGGTGCTCCGCCTATTACTATGAACAATACACTATAATAATATATGTGACTTTTCATTGTATGTAAAACGTGATACATCGCAATACATTAAAAGAGCACTCTTAAAAGTGTTCTCTGACCAAAACTAATATTGAAAAAGGATACTCAAGATATTATACGTATGTTTTTTAGGTATGTGTAATTTTAAAACAAAATCTTTCTTTTACCAACAAAGCAGCTAGTTAACAAAACTAACTGCTTGTTGTACAAAAGAAACGCTGCGCTTATAGAAATAGTTTGTAACTTTAAGTTACAAAAATAGTATGAACAGGGTTGCAAACGTTATGCGGAAATGAAAAAAATAAAATAAAAAAGAGCACCATGCATAAGTGCTCTTTAAGATAGGAGGTAACACTTTGAGCTGGACGGTTAGGTTAAAAGTATATGTTGTAGAAAAGGAATAAGACCTAAAACTTATTTTTAACTCAATACAAAAGAGCAGCTAGCATAAGCTAACTGCTATAAGAACATTACATCCACGAATTTAAGGAGTATAAATATTTCGTGAGTTTTGTATAGTATGGATAAAAATATTAAGTTTATGTAATGAAAATTAAAATAGAGCAGTCATTTGTATTAACTGCTCCATTCGATACAACCTAGGTAAGAAGCAGATTGTATTGTGATTATTATTAGCAGGATATGGAATTTTATTTAGTTTTTTAACAAAATCCTTATTTTAAAGCTAAAGAGTGCCTTGTAGAGCGCTCCTGATGTCTAATTACAAATACTTATGTTCGAGCTTAGATCGATTTCTTGCTTGGAGAAATAAAATGCTCTTAAACAAAGTTTAGATAGATAATCCAGCTAATCATTACAATGTAAAACAACGCATAAAAGAAGATTAAAATTTATTTTAATACCTTGTTCATAGTAGTATCCCCCTAAAAGAGGATTATTTGGATTTTAATATGGTATGTAAAAAAGGTGCATTTATACAAGGGAAGGGTGGCTAGCAAAAGTAAAATAAAATCTTTATTTTATTAATTTGTAGGTTGATACAGTTCCCAAAACGAAAAGAACCAAGTAAAAAGTCTTTGTAGTAGACCTGAAGGTAAGGGGAAAAGAAAAACAAGTAAGATAAGGGTTGTTATTACTATTAAGCTTAGTAAACAGAAATATGTCCATTTTCTAGCTTTTTTAAGATTCTTAGCAAAAATAAATAGTCCTGGAAATACAGTAAGCATACCTATCCAAACTAGAATAGAATGTCCAATTAGGTTTACATCTGCAGGAATTAATCCTGAAACTATAGTGGATACTCCTATTATAAGTATAAAAAATGTTTCTATTTTATTAATTCTTGTTTTTTCTAGATGTCGTGATATATAGTACTCCAACACAAAATGTTATTCCATTAAGAATAAAGAGTAGATTCATCCAAAAATGATTAGGGGAGTATATTTCATAAGGAGCTATTTCATAGGTGAATTCTCCACAGGTTGTTACACCTAGATTACTTATTGCATGATGCAAATAGTTATAAGGTGCTGTAGAAGTGAAAATAAAGAAAGGTTCAATTAAAAAGTATAGACAAGTTGCAATTCAGCTAAATAAGCCAATCCTGTTTGATATATACATTAGATGCCTCCTTTGAAAAAAGTATATTTCCATTATAGATGGTTACATCATCAAAAGTGAAAAATTGCAAGTTGAGAGTCGATAAACCTGTTCAATAATATAGGATTTTCTGGACAAATGTGTTTAGCGGAAAGATGTATAAAAAATGGATGGAGCAAAACTTAACAAAATCGTTATTTCATATCAAACAAAAAAGAGCACACATGTAAGTATGCTCTTTAACAAGAAAGTTAAATTTCTATGAATGGATGCCTCCATACAATAACATATGCTTGTCCAGTAAAAAGGTGAAAAGTTTTTAAGGGAATTATGATTTAAATAAAAGAAACCCAATTGAACTACTCACCACTTAACGTCCTAACGGACTGTTTGAAGTGGGAGATTCCTGCGAACACCGATGTATCCACTAGTTATCTTAGCAGGCTCTACCCGCAATCCCTACGGTGAGAACATAAGTATCTTGTACGCTGACTCACCACACTACCTACTTTAGCTTGGTTTTCGCAATTTTGAGAAGCGTGGGGCGATAGAACGTTGAAAATTTTACGGTTGCAACGTTTTTCTGCAACCAACCTCATATCTTCAGTTTTCGAAGAGCAATCTGTACAAGTAAATGATAGCAAATATGTTGGCTTATGCCAACCGACATTCATCTCCCACCTAAAATTGGTGTTTCACACCTTCACATTTTTGAGGAAGGAGTCTTCTGTCGGAAAACGATAAAAATTTCATTTTGTAAAGATTATATATACATCAATAAATTTTTATATAGTTATTTTGTTATGTGTATTTCAAATCATACTCCCAAATGTGATTTAAATACATGTGCATACAGTAGTATATGGAAATTTGAATTGTGCAAATAAATTAACAACATAGGAGTGAAGTAAAAGTGTTTATGAACGGTGGAAAAGAGTATAAAGTTAACATGAATTCCGAACAATTAAGGAGTATTATTTTAATGTCTGGAAAATAATTAAAAGATAAGCTAGTTCGTATCAATAATGTTATGATCACCCCTTCTAATATTTCGTTCATATAAAAAAGAATTCATAACGGGTGCTTTTTCTTTGTTATATTGAAACTAAACAATCAATGTATTTAAAATCCTTTTGTAGGCCTAACAAGAATTAATGGTCATACAATGATATAGAAAGGCATATCTAATATGTAAATTACCCCCGCACTCTGAAAAGACATCTAGTTAAGGTGTCTTTTTACTTTTCACCTTTTAAGAAGAACAAGCATATATTAAAGTATAGGATAAGCTTAATCGCATCTATTCCATTTATTCAGTTAAAACTCTAATCGTATTAAGAGCATCTACCGTGCCGGATGCTCTCTTTTAATGCACAAAATAGCCATTTAATGTTCTGCAGGGTATACATAGGGCATTAATAACTATTGTCTGCATTCTTATAACTGAATTTTCCGTAATAATTATTAATAATACTTGGAATATGAAGAATTTAGTTGAGATTCATTTTGAGTTCTAATAAGACCACCAAACGTGATTAATTAGTACAACTATTAGTGAATTAACAAATGTCTGTACTAGTTTAGTAATGATAAACACGATCGGGAAGAATGTATAAAATAAGGATTTGACATGGAAATAATCCCTATACATTCATGTCAAAAAAAGTTGTCTCATGACATATAGAGGTTGTTCTATTATGATGTTCGAAGGATGTGAGTGTATGGAAGACTTAAATGTGAAAATTGATGGTCTAAATTCAGAACAAAAAGAGATCATGCGCGATATTTGTAATTTAGAAACTCGAATAATAATTAATAAGTAATTAGAAAAGATCAGCAAGAATACAATCTGGATTTTACGGATTATTATCAATGCGATATTATGGCCGTTCTAGGTTTGATACTAAGAGGGACAATTTAGAATTCCCAAAGTATTTTTTGAAAGAGAGACTAGTGTCTCTCTATTTATTTTGAGGAGGCATATGTGGATTTGTGGTATAGGTCTATTTATCTTTAATTATATAATAAAAACCATTTGATAATTAACTTGTACATTTTAAAAAGTTTATTTATTTTATGTAAAAGGTGCCAAGAAATACTTTGTAGTTTTATTTCTTGGCGTGGGTATTTATTTGGGTCATTTGGATGCCGACCTTACAATAGTATATGTCCGCTATATGAAATGGTTTGTTATTTATGTTTAGTTCAGTAAATTTAGGAAAGAAAAAACACCTATTTTTTAATAGGTGTTTTTCTTGCAAATTGGCTTATAAATTAAGGGAAAGGTATTTCTATTCATTCATTTTTAATAATCATCTCTACGATCATGCCCATGTTTATGCTCGTCACAATTTCTACAATGCTTACGCTTGCAACAGAAACGGTTGCAATCAGGTGAATTTATAGAAATTACGTTAATTTTGTTAATTGCAATACGTGCTAATCCTGGGAAACAATCAAAGTCAGATAATATAATGACGTTGTTTCCTTGAAAACCTTGGAATGTTGCACTTGTAGGTGGTTGGCAATCATATTGAATAACAATACAAGTACCAGGAGTTAATGTTCTTAAGAATTGTAATAACTCTGGATTATTATTCACCTGTCTATTGTCTTCTCTTTCTTCTTTTCTGTGATGTTCTCTGTGATGATCTCTCCGATCATCACATCTATTGAAATCACAACCTCCACCAAAACCAAAACCCATAAAATTACCCCCTTTCGTTCGTTAATACATCTTATGCTCGTCTAGAAAGAATGGTGTGAGTATATGAGTCTAGTTAAGTGTGGATTTGTTATTTAAATATGAAATTTGTTTAAGAGGGATATTTTTTATGAATTGGGTTTTAAAGACTATATCCCAATAACCGTATTACTAAAAAAGGTTTTTGCCAACTTGTCTATTTCAATTAGTATGTTTAAACATATATTATTTTGACAACTAATAATAAGTTAATTTAATAGAATTACATTGTTAGATGTCAAAATTAAAAGTAAAGGATGGAGATAGAGAATGGCAGAATTTCAAGAGAATAATAATGAAATTAGAACTTTGTTGGAAGCATTTCAATTGGTAGGGGCAAGAGTTGTATTATTTTTACCATCATTTCACGTAGAAGGCTTGATTACACGAATTGGGGCAAATTTTGTTACTCTTCGTCGTGGTAATGGAGAAGGCGTTGAAGTAGAAAGTAATAATAATGGAAATGCACTTGAAAATCCAAACCAAATCAGTGTTGCAATTAGGGACATTTTAGCGGTTAGTGATGATCGAGGAGCATAATTAATTAAAAATGTACTGGGTATTATAAATATCCAGTACATTTTTATATAATCTGCTAACCGTATAACTAAAAAAGTTTTTGCCAACTTGTCTATTTCAATTAGTATGTTTAAACATATATTATTTTGACAACTAATAATAAGTTAATTTAATAGAATTACATTGTTAGATGTCAAAATTAAAAGTAAAGGATGGAGATAGAGAATGGCAGAATTTCAAGAGAATAATAATGAAATTAGAACTTTGTTGGAAGCATTTCAATTGGTAGGGGCAAGAGTTGTATTATTTTTACCATCATTTCACGTAGAAGGCTTGATTACACGAATTGGAGCAAATTTTGTTACTCTTCGTCGTGGTAATGGAGAAGGCGTTGAAGTAGAAAGTAATAATAATGGAAATGCACTTGAAAATCCAAACCAAATTAGTGTTGCAATTAGGGACATTTTAGCGGTTAGTGATGATCGAGGAGCATAATTAATTAAAAATGTACTGGGTATTATAAATACCCAGTACATTTTTAATTAATCTGCTTACTATATAATACATACTTATTATAGGGGGAGCATAGATGTGTCAGTTTTGTTTAAAATCTGATAATAGTAAACGTAAATTTAGATTGTTTGATATAAATCCGATTCCGCTTATCGCTCCATTTAAATCAAGAAGGCGTTTTGATACTTTATTAGAATCAGAAAAATTTTCTGATGGTTTATTAAAATCAAAAATGTCCCCTAACACGGCTTTAGAATTAAAGAAATCTTCTTATCATTCAGTAGTTAATAGTTCTAACAATAATTTTGCAGAAGTAACAAATGAGATTAGAGAACTTTTATATGCCTATGGGTTGCTTCATTTACGTACTGTATTGTTTTTAGAAGGAATTCATATTAAAGGCATTATAATGAATGTGAGTCAAAATTTAGTTACTGTTATTGGACCAAATGTAGAAGTAATAAGTAATTCAACTGGTAATATTATAGGTTTTCCGAATAAAATTAATGTTAGACTTGAATCAATTCAATCAATTGGTGATGTGGAAGAGGTTTCCCATTAAAATGCAAAAACTAATAGAATAACATGTGATTTTTAATGTTGATTCTAATATGTTTTAAATTAACACTCCTTGCTCCTCTAGGGCTGGGAGTGTTAAATCCATGCATATTAGGTTATTCTATACATTAGAGTTATTCCCTATATTATTGAGAAGGGGCTATTTACGAACTCCTTTTTAAAAGGACACGTATTCCCAAATTGAGCTGTGTCATGTGAAAGAGAAAAGCATAGCTATTTATCATTTTAGCCAAGAAGACTCCTTCCTCAAGGAGCGTGAAGGGTCACAGCCCAGTGAGTAGGTGGGAGATGAATTGGCTTCGAACAAGGGATGACAGGAAGCCATCTTAATTGTTCAATATACATAAAGTGTTACTTCACTATCCACAGAATATATGTTCGGTATATAATAGTCATATACCGAAATGGAGGTGAATCAAATGATAATTAATAAAGCCTATAAGTTTCGTATCTATCCAAATCAGGCACAAGCAATTCTAATTAACAAAACGATAGGTTGTTCTCGCTTTGTATTCAATCATTTCCTTTCTTTATGGGATCACGCATACAAAGAGACTGGAAAAGGTTTAACATATGGTACATGCTCTGCCAAACTTCCTGCCATGAAGAAAGAGTTTGTTTGGCTCAAAGAAGTGGATAGTATTGCGATTCAGTCTTCTGTTCGCAACCTTACGGATGCGTATACACGATTTTTCAAAAAACAAAATGGTGCCCCGCGTTTCAAATCCAAGAAGAACAACGTACAATCTTACACTACAAAACAAACAAATGAAAACATTGCCGTCGTAGGAAATAAAGTAAAATTGCCAAAACTAGGTCTTGTTCGATTTGCCAAAAGTCGCGAAGTAAAGGGACGTATTGTAAATGCTACGGTTAGACGGAACCCTTCTGGTAGATATTTTGTGTCACTATTAGTTGAAACAGAAGTACAAGAACTTCCGAAAACACATTCTTACATTGGGATAGATGTAGGACTAAAAGATTTCGCCATTTTGTCAGATGGAACACCCTATGAAAATCCGAAGTTTTTCCGATCATTAGAAGATAAGTTGGCGAAAGCACAGCGTATTCTTTCTAGAAGAATGAAAGGATCTTCTGGCTGGAATAAACAACGAGTAAAAGTAGCTAGAATTCATGAATACATATCAAATGCTAGAAAAGATTACTTGGACAAAATCTCAACTGAAATCATCAAAAACCACGATGTTATCGGTATAGAGGATTTGCAAGTATCGAATATGTTAAAGAATCATAAGTTAGCAAAAGCAATTAGTGAAGTATCTTGGTCACAGTTTCGAACCATGTTGGAATATAAAGCAAAATGGTATGGCAAACAAGTCATTGTCGTATCGAAAACATTTGCTTCCAGCCAATTATGTTCTTGTTGTGGATATCAAAATAAAGACGTTAAAAATTTAAACCTACGTGAATGGGACTGTTCTTCTTGTTGTACACACCATGATAGGGATATTAACGCAAGTATCAATATAAAGAATGAAGCGATAAGGCTTCTAACCGCAAGGACTGCGGGGTTAGCCTAATCAATTAGAGTTCGATAGAACTCTTTACTTAGGAATCCCTCACTTCTAAACGAAGTGAAAGTGGGGGTAGTTCAATTCATTCTCATAATCTTTAAAGAGTACTTAAGGTTTTGGGAATATACCTTTCATAATCAGGAATAGCCAATCTACCAAAAATAAATTTGGCTTGTACATATTTTGTTTGGAGATGTATCATAATTTGGAATTGGACAGTCTGTGTAAGTTCTATGCCTCTATTAAATGAACTTCGTAACAGAACCTTGCCGAGCCACTCTTAATTTAACTCCCTAACGGTTCTAATCGATTAAGCTATCCCTGTAGTTAAGAGAGGGATAGCTTCGTTTTTAAGATTTAATCCTACGTTAACATACCTATCGTTATGTGTACTACAAGAAGGGCAATCACACTCACGAAGATTAAGATTTTTAACGTCTTTATTTTGGTAAATGCAATTCGAACATAGTTAACTAGAAATACACGTTTTTGATATAACTACATCCCGTAACGTTTTTTGGAAGTTGAGTTAGCTCTTCAGTGAAAAAATGATACGTTAATCTTTTCCCTGCTTTTTTATAAGTATGATTCCATATAGCAAGAAAACGATTAAATACAAAACAACTTCAAACAATGGTTCTCGCAATTAAGGCTCCTTATTCTTGCTTCTAGTAAAAACGTAAACTTTTGCATACCGACATTTATTTTTCATCTAAAATTGGTATTTCACACCTTCACATTTTTAAGAAAGCGGCCTTCTGGCGGAAAAAGATAACAATAACCTTTTTACCAGAACTGTTTGTATTGCGTATTAAAATTCCTCTATTAATATGTTTAAAGCCTTTGACTTTATCCTTTCATATTCCATAGCTCCAGCAAGTTCTTCAGCAAGTAATGGTGATTTTCTGACGTATTTTTCACGAATCACATCATACAATTCATAAGGAAATAACATATCAATAAACATAATTTTCTTCTGCTCAGCTGTTAAAGGGGAAACTGACTCATATGCGTTAATCATAATTTGAAATTGGTTTTCATTCCAAACACCAGTTGTATCTAGTAGAGGAATAATCATTTTACGCAAGTCTCGAATAGGAAGATCGTAAGAAACTGTATCTAAATCAATTACCCAAATTTGATTACTTGGATCTAATAAGGAATTTCCTGTTCCATAATCTTGATGACATAAATTGGGGAATTCTTGTAATTCATCAGTCCATTTTGTATATTCAGATTCCAATAATCTTTGGTGTGTGTTTTTTGCTTCTGAAATGAAAGCATCAATTTCAGCCAAGTACAATTGTGAAAATGGATCATCTGGCATAGTTGCGGATAAATTTTTCCAAATCTCCATCTGTTGAAATCTTTTAATATAATGATTGGGCCAACGTCCCAGTTTTGTAAAGATAGGTATGCCTGGTGGCGGTTTGTAGCCAATAGAAGCTACATGAAAATCTGCTAACCCTTTCATAATCATTTCAAGGTCTTCTTGCATTGTAAGCTCAAATGGTCTTCCCTCAATCCAATCATAAACAACAAATAAAAATGGTCCGTGTTTTGTATATAACTGATTCACTTTACTTGGAATTATGCTCGGAACACGCATGCCTTTTTTTGCAAGATAATCTTGGGCGTGAATAGAAAATAAAGCCTTTTTTTCAGGGCGATGAATTCTCTTTAAGCAAAATGGTCCATCTGCAGTATGAATTTTCCATACTAAGGCTAGTTGTCCACCTTGTATTAATTCGATTGTAGTCGCTTGAATGTCCCAATGTTGAATCATTGTCTCTGCCAAGGCAACTAATTTTTGCTCCTCTTCGGGCGATAATGTATACATCGCTTCTTCATTTTGATTCTCCACATATACCACCATCCTTTTATACTCTCTTATTACTTTATGGTACATGACCATTTTTGTTCTAGCCATTTGCCTTTAAGAAGAAAAAGTGCTATTTACCAAATTCAATTATAAAAGATGAAATAATTCTTGATAACTCACAAATATAAGGGTTCCTTCGTAACATATGAAGAAAGTTGTATTTTATGAAACAGGGAGGCGATTTAATGAAAATTGCGATAATATCCACTGAAAAGCTACCTGTACCAGCTGTACGGGGGGGAGCTATTCAAATTTATATAGATTCTGTTGCTTCCATTATTGCTTCAAATGGGAAAAATGTGACAGTTATTTCTATAACAGATCCTAATCTAAAATCAGAAGAAAAAAACAAAGGTGTAAGGTATATACGTTTTCCAGAAGAGGAGTATTTGCCTTATGTTATTAAACATTTGAAACAGGAAAAATATGATGTGGTTCATTTATGTAATCGTCCCAATTGGGTTACAATTTTGCGTGAGGCGGCACCACAGACCAAATTCGTGTTAAGTGTGCATAATGAAATGTTTGCATACGAAAAGATAAGTGATAAAGAGGGCGAAGCATGTATTGCCGCTGTTTCTAAAATTGTAACAGTTAGTGATTATATAGGAAAAACAATTACCTCGCGCTTTCAAACTGCAAAAGCAAAGACAAGAACGGTATATTCTGGTGTAGATGTAAATGAATATTATCCTTCGTGGACCGCGAATGGTACAAAAGTTAAAAATTATGTGCAGAAACAGTTGAATTTACAAAATAAAAAAATAGTTTTGTTTGTTGGACGCTTGAGCAAAGTAAAAGGTCCTCATATTTTGCTACAAGCTCTTCCTAAGATAATTGAGAAAAATCCAGACATCGTAATGGTTTTTATTGGTTCAAAATGGTTTGGAGATAACAATGTAAATAATTATGTAAAACATTTATATACCTTAGGTGCAATGTTTCCAGAACATGTAGTCTTTATTAAATTTGTTAAACCGAAGGATATTTCAACACTTTATGCTATGTCAGATATTTTTGTTTGCTCTTCACAGTGGCAAGAGCCTCTTGCTAGGGTGCATTACGAAGCAATGGCAGCGGGTTTACCCATTATCACAAGTAATCGAGGCGGTAACCCTGAAGTTATTGAAGAAGGAAAAAATGGATATATTGTCAATGACTTTGAGAATCCTGATGCATATGCAGAAAAGATAATTAATCTATTAAATAACGAAAATAAAAGAAAACAGATAGGGAAATATGGACGTGCGAAGGTTGAAAAAGAATTTAATTGGAACCGAGTCGCTATGGATTTAATGAAAGTGTATGGGGAAGTTTTATAAAATTTAAGAGGAGGGTGAAGAAAATTGGAAGAAACAACTGGATTAGAGAATGAACATTTAAAAAAGGTCCTTAACTTTTATCCATTTGAAGTAAGTAATATTACTTTACAATCAAGCAGAAGTGGGAGAACAATGTGGGAAGTTGAAACAGAAGAAGGATTAAAAATATTAAAACAAGCACATATGCACCCTAAAAGGATGCTATTTATTGCTGGAGCACATTTATATCTCCTTCAAAATGGATTACCCATTACAAACATTCATAAAACAACAAGAGGGGGCTTTTGTATCGGATCTGATGAGTATGCGTATGTACTATATGATAAGCATCAAGGGAAAGAAGTCATATATTATAATAAAGAACAATTAGAAAAGGTACTCATATATGCAGGTAAATTTCATCAAGCATCAGAAGGATATATTCCGATGCAAGAAAGTAAAATTCGGAGTCGATTAGGAAAATGGCATAAATTATACAGATGGAAATTACAAGAATTAGAAGGAAACAAAAGAATTGCACTCTCCTTTCCAGATGATGTATTTTCAACAATGTTTTTAGAATACGTCGATAAGATGTTAGCACGTGGTAAGAGAGCATTACAAGAAATAGATGATCCATATTATGACCAATGGACAAAAGAAGTTATTGCATCTAATAGTTTTTGTCAGCAAGATTTTACTTTAGCAAGGTTTGCAGAAATAGATGATGCTGTTTTTATGAAAGAGCTACATTCTATTACAAGTGATTTACCCGTGAGGGATCTACGTATCATTTTAAATAAAGTGATGAAAAAAATGTCGGTTTGGGATACTAATTTAGCAATTCATATGTTAAGTGCATATAATTCGGAAAATCCCTTATCAGAAAAACAATTTCGTGTTCTCTGGACTGATTTATCGTTCCCTCACTTATTCTGTGCAATTGCACATAAATACTATTTAGGACAAAAGCGTTCCTGGTCTGATGAAAAGTATATTTGGGCATTGCAAAATATCATTGCACTTGAAGACTCTAAGGAAGAATTTTTACAAAGTTTTTCTGATATTTACCAAGAAATCAAGAGCAATAGTGGAGGGAAATAAAATGAGTTCAGAACAAGAAGAGATAGTAATCCCTATTTTAGATTTAGAGAAATTTGTATTTTCTCCACCAGGGCCAATGGGATGGGAATTGTCAGAGTATGAGCAGCAAAAAAATATTGTACTAAATGAATCTTCGGTGCTAGAGAATTTAGCGATTATTAAGGAAATAGAATTAGAGGAGTTACCCAAAATCGGATTGCTAGATTTAGAAGAGGAATCTCCACAAAAAACTAAAATAATTAATGAAGTAAAAGATGAAGAGGTTCAGAAGACGAGAAAAACGAAGAAGACGAAGAAGAAAAAGAAGAAGAGGAAGAAAAGCACAATAATTGATGAAGTAAAAGATGAAGAGACCCAAAATGCAATAGAAATAGAAGAACAATACCCAGAACAAAATGGGGTCGTTCCAGCTCAAATAGAAAAGCCGAAAGTAAAAGTTAAAATTATTACTCCCGATCATCCATTAAGAAGCCCGTGGATAGCAAACTTAGTAAAGAGTGCTAAGGAAAATGAATAATGAAATTTCCGCAAATAGATTAATCTTTTCATATTCTTTCAACATAGTATATATAAAAATATATTGAAGGAGTTAGGTAAATGGCTGATGTGAAAAGAGCAAAAATAAAATTAGATGTTGAAAATGGCTTTAGTGTTAATTCAGATGGTGATTTACAGGAAGTTCTAAAAGCTCTAGCTGAAATAATTCAATCTGGTACACATAATGGTGTAGAGGTTGAAATTCAATATGCAGATGAAACAGAAGTTATCTTTACAGACGAAGAAGAAGAAGAAGAGGAAGAGGAAGACGAAGAAGACGAAGAAGAAGACGAAGAAGACGAAGAAGACGAAGATGAAGAAGACGAAGAAGAAGACGAAGAAGATGAAGATGAAGAAGATGAAGAAGAAGACGAAGAAGACGAAGACGAAGAGGAAGAAGACGAAGAGGAAGACGAAGAAGACGAAGACGAAGACGAAGATGAAGAAGAGGAAGAAGACGAAGAAGACGAAGATGAAGAAGAAGACGAAGAAGACGAAGAAGACGAAGAAGACGAAGAGGAAGAAGACGAAGAAGAAGACGAAGAAGACGAAGATGAAGAAGATGAAGAGGAAGAAGACGAAGAAGACGAAGACGAAGAAGACGAAGATGAAGACGAAGAAGAAGACGAAGATGAAGAAGAAGACGAAGAGGAAGAAGACGAAGATGAAGATGAAGAAGACGAAGATGAAGATGAAGAAGACGAAGACGATGATGGTGAAGAAGAAGACGCGTAAAATAATTAGAACAAAAAAACGCTTGGTTCTCCAAGCGTTTTTTTGTTCTTTAACATATGCATAATAGGCCGCCGTTATATATTTTTTATTTCTAGTTAGTTATGTTTGAATTGTTTTGATCAAAATAAAAACGTTAAACATCCAAATCTTCTTGAGTAGATTCTCTCTTCTTTTAGCACACATATTAAGATTGAGATGTTAATGTAGGACAGAATCTTAGCAATAAAGCGCCCCACCTCTTACCGTTAGGAACTACACGAATAGCTTAATTAGTTAGAAACCGTTAAGTTTCTGTATTTAGGAATCCCTTAATTCAAATAGTTCATAAAAACGTTAAATGCTGGGCAGTTCAAACAATTAGAATTTTGAGAGGGCGTATTAGATTTCTAGCAGGTTGATTAGTAGATTCTGCGACTTGTTTATATACCTGATCTAGTTTTTTTGCTGTATGCTTAAATGTAAAGTTTTCCTCCACAATTTTTCTTCCGTTTTCAGCAATCCATTGTGCAAATTCGCGTTGAGATAACAAAGCCTGGACAAGTCTGGCAAACTCCATTGGATTATTATATTGTTCTACTAGGCAGCCGTTATATTCATCTGTTATAACTTCTGCATTTCCCCCACGGTTTGTTGTAATAATTGGGATTCCAGCAGCCATTGCTTCATAATGAACACGTGCCAATGGTTCGTTCCATTGTGAGCTACATATAAATATATCCCCCATTAGAAATATATTATGAATTTGATCTGCAGGAATAAATTTGGTGAAAATTACGTGTTCTTTAATTGGTCTTGCAAGTCTATATAGCCTTTTAACATATTTATTTACTCGGTTATCACTAAACCATTTACCACCAACAATTACAAGTACCGTATCTTTATGCGTTTGAATAATCTTCTTCATAGATTGAATGAGCAAGTCTGGACCTTTATTTTTGCATAATCGGCCAACAAATAGAATTACTTTTTTATCTTGGATACCGTATTTTGTACGAAATGCATTTCTTATCTTTTTTCCTGTTGATGTCCAGATGGAGGGGGATTGTTTTAAATTAACACCAGAGTAGACAATGGAAATCTTTTCTTCAGCTTGTGGAAATCTCTCAATCACAGTTTGTTTAATATAGTTACTAACAGTCGTAATGGCGGTAACCATTTCAATAATAAGATTGCCTTCACAAATAGATAGTTTATGTTCAGCAAACATATCGTTATGAAGACCTAATACAAATTTACTGTGTGGAGAAGCTTGTTTATATAGAGGTATATTTTTAGGACGATTAAAGACATGTATAATATCAAATGTATTGGTTTGGAGGGTTCTTATAACGTGCTGTTCATAGTCTTTTTGAGGCAAATACACGTAATTGACATTATCTTGTGTTTTTTGATTTGGAAGATTTGGATCTGAAATGGAGAAAATAGTAAGTTCATAATCTTGACTTATATAGGGGGACACCCCATCGATCATCATTTGAATTGCTCCACCTTTAATCGCTGGAGATGGTAATTTTTCTGTACATATATATGCAATTTTCATAAACTAATCTCCTTTGTATAGTTGTTTTATATAATCATATTCTGCTTCCAGTCCGTCGGATAGAGAAACTGTTGGAGAGTATTGCAGTAATGTACTGGCCTTAGATATATCTGCCCATGTCTGCTTTGGTTCTCCAGGAACTGATTTTAGAAAGTTTTTGATTGCTGATTTCCCTGATATTTTTTCTAACATAGAAATGATGTCTAAAATGGATGCTTTTTCTTTCCCACCGATATTGATAATTTCACCTATTATATTTTTTTTTGTCTCTAAAGCGGCCACCGTTCCTCGTATACAGTCATCAATATAGGTAAAATCACGTGTTTGTGTTCCATCACCAAATATTGTGAGAGGTTTATCTTCTAGCAGTTGTTTAATTAATCTATGAAATGCCATATCAGGACGCTGCCTTGGCCCATATACTGTGAAATATCTTAAAATAACAATTGGTATATGAAAATTTTTGTGATAAACATGACATAAGTGCTCACCACTTAATTTGGTAACACCGTATGGGGATAGAGGGGTAGGTAATAAATCCTCAGAAACTGCACCAGATTTTTCACCATAAACAGAAGAGGTGGATATGTGAATAAATTTATCTAATTTTATGTGTTTACAGGCTTCAAGCAACTGCTGTGTAACCATTATGTTATTTGTAACATAAGGCTGAAAATCTTTTCCCCAACTTGATCTCACACCAGGAATAGCAGCTAGATGATAAATAACATCTATATCTTGTAATAGTTTTGATAAATCTGTATTTAGAATGTCTTCTTGTATGAATTGAAAACGTGAATTCAATTCAAGGGATTGTATATTACCTGTCTTTAAAGTAGCTGGAGTAGGACCGATGAAATGATCAATTCCAACTACATGATATACACTATTTTTAAGTAATGCTTGACACAAATGTGAGCCAATGAAACCAGCGGCTCCTGTTACAAGTATTTTCATGATCGGCCCACTCCAATATATTGTAATCCATATTTTTCTATTTCATCTTTTTCAATGCAATTGCGTCCATCCACGATTGTGCATCCCCTCATAACTTGTTTGACTTGTTTCCAATTAAGTGTTTTAAATTCATTCCAGTCCGTGGCGATAATAATACAATCAGAATTTGTAATTGAAGATTCTAGGTTATCATGCTGGGTAACTTGTCTTTTTAAATGTGAAGGAAGAAAAGCTTTGGGGTCATAAGCATGTAGATCATAGCCATGAGGGATTAACTTTTCAAGAAGCATTACGGCAAGAGAGCTACGAATATCATCAGTATTTGGCTTAAAGGCAATTCCTAAAACCGTTATTTTTTTTGAAGGGGGTTCTTTTATAGCTTTATTAATTTTTTCAATATAGAGATCTATCTGTGTGGAGTTAATGAATTGTACAGCCTGTAAAATAGGAACTGCTACGTGCCTATCATTTGCTGTATAAATGAGTGAATGTACGTCTTTTGGGAAGCATGATCCGCCATACCCCATCCCCGCCTGAAGAAAATGAGGGTTAATTCGAAAGTCATAGCCAATTCCTTTTGCCACTTCAACAATATCAATGTTATATGCATCACAAATTCGAGAAATTTCATTTATAAAAGATATTTTGGTAGCCAAAAATACATTAGATGTATATTTAATCATCTCTGCTTCATTTAAACCTGTACAAAGGAAAGGAGCACTAATCCCTTTATATATATCCTGCATAATTTTTAACGACGTTGTATCACCTTTTTGGATACCTATAATAGTTCTATCTGGATTGAGCATATCGTGAACAGCAGAGCCTTCGCGAAGAAATTCAGGATTGGAGACAATATTGAATAAGATCGATGAAACCCCACGTTTAATAAGTGTCTCATATAATAGTTGATTTGTACCTGGTGGAACTGTACTTTTCGTAATAATAGTTTTATACGATGTTATAGCCGGAACTAGCAGGTCAATGACGGAGTATATATATTTTAAATCCGTCTTTCCACTTGAGGTAGAAGGGGTTCCTACAGCGATAAAAATAACGGGTGATTGTTGAATAGCATTATCGATATCACAACTGAATTGTAATCGGTTTCTATTTTTGTTAATAAGTTCCTTTAAACCCGGTTCATAAATGGGGCATTCCCCCTTTTGGAGAGAATGAATTTTTTCTTGATCCTTATCTACACATATAACATCATGACCTAAATCTGCTAATACTGCTGCTGATGTGATTCCCACATAACCAGAGCCTATAATACATATATCCATATGATAATCACCTCTCTAAACTTAGTACTATAGTACTAGTTGTTACAGTATATTGAGGGACAAGTTGGATTGGTGACAAATGAAAGGCCTATTCATATAAGCGATGAAAGCAATCAGAAGGTAAAAGCCTCTTTTGGAATCGTCATGCGCAGGTAAGGAGGTTACTGAATATTAATATTGTAAACACATGAGGGAGCGAGAGATTAGTGATAAAAAAAGCAATCATTCCAGCTGCTGGTTACGGCACAAGGAGCTTTCCAATTACAAAGGTAATTCCAAAAGAAATGTTTCCAATAGGTAATAAACCAGCGATTCATTATATTGTGGAAGAGGCTGTAAATTCAGGTATTGAGCAAATATTAATTGTACTTTCTAGCAGAAAGGATTTAATAGTTGATTACTTTGATTATTCATTAGAATTGGAGGCTTTTTTAGAAAAAGAAAAAAAAACCCATTTGTTAAAAGGGCTTGCTATTCCTAATGTTCAAATCCATTATATAAGGCAGCCATATGCGAGAGGACTGGGTGAGGCAATAAAATTAGGTGAAACATTTATTGGCAATGAACCTTTTGCTGTCCTCTTGCCAGATGATATTGTAGTTTCAGATAAAGAAACTGCTTTAAATCAGTTAATTAGTATTTATAAAGAGACAAAAAATAGTGTAATAGGCATTCATACGGTACCAGATGAGTGCATAGAGAAGTATGGTATTATTGAAGGAGATATTGTAAAGGGTAATTATATGAATATTACAAATATCATAGAAAAGCCAAAAGTAAATCCTCCATCTAATCTTGCAGTAATTGGTAGATATGTTTTCACACCTGATATTTTTCCGTTATTAAAAAACATTCAACCTGGTGTTGGGGGGAATATCAATTAACAGATGCAATTCATTCTTTAATTATGACTAAAAAAGTATATGGAAAAATGATTGAAGGGAAACGATTTGACATCGGACAAGAAGATGAATATATGCAGCTTCTTAATCTTATATATGGACAAAATAAAACAGGTAAAAAGTAATTTTGAAAACGGATTCAACAAACGTACACTTGAGGTCAACAAGCGATTCCTGAAGAGTTGATGAAACATATATAAAAGTTAGGCGGTTAAATATATTTATATTGTACCTTTGAATCAGAAAAGAATACAATCGATTTTCATTTAAAAAAGAAAGGAAATTATATGGCTGCAAAGTGCTTTTTAAAAAAGCCTTGCGGTCTTTTCGTATTTCAAAGCCCTGTGTTATCGCAGGAGAACAAAATTCAACCTAACCGATTGTAATTGCAAGAAGAAAAAAGATATCCGTAGGTATCTCAATCAGACAAGTAAATATCTAAATAACATTAAGGAACAGATCATTGTTTTATTAAGAAAAGGGGTCTTACCGAAATTATTGCTAACCAAATATACATTCATACCCATAATCAATAAAAAACACCATTATATGTATTTCCTTACGACAAAAAATGGATTGCGAACTCTTAGTCATCCAAGAGTCTGGTTCGTTAATCCTTTAGAATTAAAGCTCTCAACTTTAAGCAAGGGAGTGTCAATCTATATTTTTTCTTATTTTTAAAAAGATTCAGGTACTTTTTCTAAAAAAGTTCGTGATACTGAGTTTTAATCTTCATCTTCATAAAACAGCATCTCCATACAAAGAATACCTTCAACTATCCCTCCATCCAATTAAGCTACTTCACTTCTCCGACAAATGAGACTATTATGTATTTATTCACATCCTATTGTAACAAGCATATAGTATATAGGAGACATTCCTTTCTTACGAAACTCATAAGGCCCTTTTTTGAGGCTTTTTTATTTTATGAAATTTCAACCGAATATATAACTCGATTCATAGTTAAATATTCCTATTTTAATTAATTGACGTTTATTTGTCTATTTCAACTAAATATAACAAATTTGGTTTTATGACGTGGAAATTTCATTTGAAAAATAATAATAAGTATATGCATTCAACACTTTTTGGTTTGCTTGTTTTATATATTAATTATTTTATATGTTTTATATGTTTATATGTTTTAAGAGTATGAAATGTCTTGATATATAAGGGGTTATGATTCTTAATTATAACAAAAGTGGTTCTAAAGATAACAAATTTGGTTTTAACTATAACAAAAATGGTTTTAAAGGTAACAAATTTGGTTATTTAACTCTAACAAGGATGGTTTTAAAGGTAACAAACTTGGTTTTAAGTATAACAAAAATGGTTTTAAAGGTAACAAATTTGGTTTTAATCATAACAAAAATGGTTTAAAGGTAACAAATTTGGTTGCTTAACTCTAGCAAAAATAGTTCTAAAGGTAACAAATTTGGTTGCTTAACTCTAGCAAAAATAGTTCTAAAGGTAACAAATTTGGTTGCTTAACTCTAGCAAAAATAGTTCTAAAGGTAACAAATTTAGTTGCTTAGCTCTAACAAAAGTAGTTCTAAAGGTAACAAATTTGGTTGCTTAGCTCTAACAAAAGTAGTTCTAAAGGTAACAGATTTGGTTGGTTAACTTTAACATAAATGGTTCTAAAGATAACAAATTTGGTTAGTTAACTTTAACATAAATGGTTCTAAAGATAACAAATTTGGTTGCTTAACTCTAGCAAAAAAATGGTTCTAAAGGTAACAAATTTGGTTATAAACTTTGTAGCTCTAAATATTTTTAAAATAATCATTACTATTTAAATGATTTTTGGAATAATTTTATATAAAACAAACGGTTCTTCAATTTTAATAGTCAGAATTTAGATTTCTAAATTAATAAAAAATAACTATAACAAATGGAATGTATTTGTTATAGTTCATAAAAAAGTAGAGGTAAGAAAGAAGGGACGTATGTAGGTATGCCTGAAAATCAAGATTTGCAGATCAAAGAAAATAATATTGTTTCTAAATCAAATACTTTAATTGAGGCAAATTCACGTTTAAATTTAGTAGAACAAAAAATATTACTTTGTTTGGCTAGTAATATTGAACCCAATGATCGGGATTTTAAAACTTACACATTTTCCATCAAACATTTTCATAATCTACTTGGTCTAAATGGATCTACTAAATATTCGGAGTTAAGTAAAATTACAAAGGAATTATTATCAAAAGTAATTGAAATTCGGACGGGGGAAGAGTTGATACAGGTATCTTGGCTTTCTTCAGCAATTTACAACAGAAATAAAGGAACAATCGATATGCGTTTCGATCCATTATTAAAGCCATTTTTATTAGAATTAAGCAGCAAGTTTACAAGCTATAGATTAGCAAATGTTATTAAATTGAAAAGTACATACGCTATACGTATTTATGAACTGCTAAAACAATATGAAGATTTAAAAGAACGTACAATTAGTCTCGAAAATTTAAGGTATTACTTAGATGCAATGGATATATACCCTAACTATGCAAATTTTAAGCAACGTGTGTTAAAACCCTCTCAAAAAGAATTGAACCAAAATACAGACATTTCTTTTGAATTTGAAGAAATTAAATTAGGGAGGAAAGTACAAAAAATAAAATTTATTATCTGTGGACAAAAAAAGAAAGATAACAATTTAGTTCATTTTGAAAAGAATTTAGATAAATTTCAACAGCCCAATACATTTGAACAAAAAATTAAAAGGTTTGAAGAACGCTGTAAAGAAAAAGTGTTTCCTAAAGTGTTAAAAAAATGGAAAGCCCATAAAGAAATTGTATTAGAAATAATTGAGGATATACGATTTCGTACAGATATTAATTCTCCAATAGGTTATATTGAATTTATTCTAAATTCCCGATTAAAAAAACTGTCTGAAAAAGAAATAACAAATCAAAGTAGTCAAATCGAGAAGAATTCTCATAATAATAAAATATTAGAGATTGAAAATATTATAGATTTAGTTATCAGTAAATACTCGACATCTACAGGTGCTGTAGCTACATTTTTAGTTAAAGACACAGCAATTGAAAAACTAGTAAGTGTAGTTACATTAGAAGAAGCTGAAGCCATTTGGATAAAACATGAAACGTTTATCATGGATAAAATTTATGAATACATTAAAAAAAATAGAAGAAAGAAAAGATACTAGATTTAAAATGAAAAGCGTAGAATCGATTATATGGAAGGGAAGTAATTACCGTCCATTAATATAAATGGATGTCAAACAGTGAAAAAAGAACCTAAATTCTTGACAGATAGAAAATAAGTCTCTTCCATGATAGAGAAGTTTTATCTAACAGTGTATTGGAGTAGTAGATAATATATGTATTTATTGGTAACAGATGTTGATTTTTAAAATATGTATCTTTGTAAAAAATAAAAAAGGACAGTTAAAAACTGTCCTTTTTTCTATCTTTTAAAGATAGTTACTGAACGGGTAATTTAGGGTTTTGGGGTATAAGATGATTATCATCTCACTGTTATTGTATGTAAGTAATACAAAATGGCTTGTACAATTATTGAAATTAGTAATTATAATTTTAAATAAATTAGCTAATTGGGCAATTGCTAGGAGAAGAACACCTAATCCATTAATTTATTTCTTTCATAATATATAGTGCAAATAAGTTTTTTAGGAAAAAGGGGTTATGTTAAATGTCTTTTGAACGTAGATGTGAATGTGATGAATGTAATAGAAATCGAAGGAAAAGAGGCCGTGAGGAAGTAAGAAAAATTGGGGATATTGAAGAACGAAAAAGATTGAATGGTTTACGGGAAGGCGATAAAATTAGAGTTTTTTCAGGTGGAGATCAAATCGATGGAACAGGAGTCTTTATTCGTATAGAGAATGGATTTCTTATTTGGGTGGATGCTGCTGCCAACTTTAATGTGACCAGCCTAGATGCTATTAGTGTTCAACGAGTAGTTTAATAGAATTTTTAATAAATATTAGGGAAAGATAAGAGTGAAAAGCTCTTATCTTATTTTGTTTTTAGGAATAATTATTTTATGTATGTTAAATGGAATGGTTAAATACTTAAAAAAGAAGGGATTTATATAAGATAAATCCCTTAAATAAGATAATAGAAAGGTAGAATACATTATATGTGTAGATTTTCAATTAGGTTTGTACATTTTAAAAAAATTTATTTTATGTAAAAGGTGCCAAGAAATACTTTGTAGTTTTATTTCTTGGCGTGGGTATTTATTTGGGTCATTTGGATGCCGACCTTACAATAGTATATGTCTGCTATAGGGAATGGTTTGTTATTTATGTTTAGTTCATTAAATTTAGGAAAGAAAAAACACCTATTTTTTAATAGGTGTTTTTCTTGCAAATTGGCTTATAAATTAAGGGAAAGATTTTTCTTTCACTTATTTTTTAATATTCATCTCTACGATGGTGTTCGTGCTCATGTTTATGCTCATGACATTCTTTACAATGCCTACGCTTGCAACAGAAACGATTACAATCAGGTGAATTTATAGAAATTACGTTAATTCTGTTAATTGCAATACGTGCTAATCCTGGGAAACAATCAAAATCAGATAAAATAATTACGTTGTTTCCTTGAAAACCTTGGAATGTTGCACTTGTAGGTGGTTGACAATCATATTGAAGAACAATACAAGTACCAGGAGTTAACGTTCTTAAAAATTGTAATAATTCTGGATTGTTATTCATTTGTCTTCTATTGTCTTCTCTTTCATCTTTTCTGTGATGTTCTTGTCTATGATCATCACATCTATTAAAATCACAACCTCCACCAAAACCAAAACCCATAAAATTACCCCCTTTCGTTCGTTAGTACATCTTATGCTCGTCTAGAAAGGATGGTGTGAGTATATGACTCTAGTTAAGTGTGGATTTTCTGTGTGAATATGAAATTGGTTTAATGAAATTATTTTTGGTTCTGGTGCAAAAAATCTATAAAAATTGGACATACTGATATTTTTACACTATAAAGGTCTGTGATTGGTATGGAACGAGTTGAAGCTAATGATTTTAATATCGTATCTTGGCTAATAGAAGAAGTGAAGCGTAAATTCGAGTAAAGACATCATTTAGCACAACAAAGTAGCCAGCTTGATTAGCTAACCACTTGTTGTACAAAAGAAAATTAGGCCCTAAAAGTTAGGTTGTGTAACTCTAAAGTTACAGTTATAGTATAAACCGGATTGAAAATGTTATACGGAAGGGAATGTAATAATAATTTCATTTTGTAGAGACTATTTACGCATGAAAAAAAGCGTTTATATAGTGCGCTTTAAAAGGTTGAATTCAGATCATGCCTGCCCATAGGTGATCTAGATGCATGTGTAGCACACAGTAGCATATGTAAATTAGAGTTGAATTGTGCAAATAAATTAATGATAGAGGGGGGAGGGTAAAAGTGTTTATAAATAGGGGGAAAGCGTATAAATTTAACATGCGTTCCAAACAATTAATAGGAGTTGTCAGAATATATGTTAAATAATAAAAAATATGTTTTTGGTATCAATGATGTAATGATTAAGCCTATTCAGATTTATATCAACGCATACATTACTAATTAAATTTAATATCTTGTTTGTATAAAAAGTGTCCATAACAGGTTCTTATTCTTTGTTAAATTATAACTACACAATCAACGTATTTAAAACCTTTTTTAGGCATAATAAGAATTGATTGTCATACAATGATATAGAAGGTATATCCAACATATAAATTACCTCTGGCACTCTGAGAAGACATCTAATTAAGGTGTCTTTTTATGTTTCACCTTTCACATATATTAAAGTATAGGACGAGCTTAATCGCTTCTATTCCATTTATTTAGTTAAAACTCCAATTGTATTAAGAGCATCTACTGCCCCGGATGTTTTCTTTTCATTGAACAAAATCCTTATTTCAAGTGAATAAAAAAGAGCACACATATAAGTGTGCATCTAGACTAAAAGGGTTGAACGTATGGAGTGGAGTGCCCCATACAATAATATATGCTTGTCTGCTTTAAAGGTGAAAAGTTTTTTATAAAAACACTATTTGGTATGAAAATGTAAGAGCACTTCGGAAAGTGTCCTTCTGTAACGACTATCCACTCTAAAAAGAAAGGATGCCAATATAATATATGAAATTATTTTTTTAACCGTGAGTCTTTTGTATAAAAACACCATATTGTAGAGCTTATTTACATATCAAAAAAAGCGCTTATAAAGCGCTTTTTGAAAAGTAGGTTTCAGATCACACGCCCAAATGCGATCTAAATACATGTGCATAAGTAGTATATGTAAATTTGAAATGAATTGTGCAAAAAATTAACAATATAGGAGTGGAGTAAAAGTATCTATGACCGGTGGGAAAGAGTATAATCTTAATGTACGTTTTAAAAATTTAATAGAACTTATTTAAATATATGGGAAATAATTAAAAAACAAGTTTTTTCGTATCAATGATGTAATAATTAAGCCTACTAGGATTTATATCAACGCATACATCACCAATTAAATTTAATTTGATATTCTTGTTCGTATAAAAAAGTGTCCATAACAGGTTCTCATCCCTTGTTGTATATAAATTGAATAATTAATCTTAATTTGAACGGAATTATAATTCATCTTACTTGATTTTTTTGATGACTATTATCGTTATCTTTCGTTAAACTTTATTTTAGGGAGTTTTCTTTTGTTGTCCTGTCATTTTTATGACCTACTGTAGCTGCTATTAGAATACACAATAAACGTATTTAAAATCTATTTTATGTATATTGAGAATTGATAATCATATACTGGTACAGAAAGGTCTTTTACAAGGTAGGTAGCTACCTCTTATACACTAAAAAGACATCTAATTAAGGTGTCTTTTTACTCTTCACCTTTTGAGAGGAACCGGCATATATTAAAGTATAGGACAAGCTTAACCGCCCCTCCTCGATTCCAATTTTCAGTTAGAACTTCCTCATACATTAAGAGCATCTCCACCCAGGATGCTCTCTTTTTTATTGAACAAAATAGCCATTTAATGTTCTGTAGGTGTAGACACAGGGACATTAATGACCATCGCAACTGGTAAAATCCTTTGAAAGAGCATTTTTTCTCAACACTCGTTCTTTAATTGATAATACTAAAAATATGAAGAGTGTAGTTGATACTCATTTTGGATTCTAAAAAGACAGCTGAATATGATTAATTAGTACAACTATTAGTCAGTTAAAAAGTGTTTTTACTAGTTTAGTAATTATAAATACGAGTGGGAAAGATGTATAAAATAAGGATTCGACATAGAAATAATTCATATGCATTCACATCGGAAAAGGTTGTCTCATAATATATGAAGACTGTTTTATTAAGATATTATAAGGGCGTGAGTATATGGAAGACGTAAATGTAAAAATTGACAGTCTAAAATCAGAACAAAAAGAAATCATGCGTGATATTCGTAACTTAGAAACTCGGATAATAATGAACGAGAAAGACATTACTACAATTAATAAGGAATTAGAAAAAATCAGCACGAATACCTCTTGGATTTTACGGATAATTATTAGTACGATAATTATAGCCGTTCTAGGTTTGATACTAAGAGGGACAATTTAAAATTCCCAAAAGTACTTTTTGAAGAGAGACGTATGTCTCTCTATTTATTTTGAGAAGACGTATGTCGGAAAAAGATAAAATACTAAATTGAATCATATTTTTTAAAAGTAAATATAAATAAGTAACCCCAACTATTGAAATTATATAATACTTATAAATACCTCTATTCATGAATTTATTTAGCAATTCTTCTTCACCTGTCATTCCATCTTTAAGATCCATTACAAAGACAATACAAATCCTTCCATGAAACAATCTATATTTATTTATCATTATTCTTCATATTCAAGAGAAATTATCTTTCATATTTCGTAGACATAATAATCTATATGATGTGAAAAGTCATTATCCAAACTTATAAGCAATACTATAAGAAGAAAATATAATGGAGGTGGAGTCATGGGGGTTGTTAATGCTACAGCCGCAGATATTGCACTTTTAGCAAGATTACTGAGAGCAGAAGCTGAAGGAGAAGGGACTCAGGGTATGCTGCTAGTCGGTAATGTAGGAATTAACCGAATAAGAGCCAATTGTTCCGACTTTAAAAATCTTCGTACCATTAGACAAATGATTTTCCAAGAACACGCATTTGAAGCTGTTACTCATGGTTATTTCTATCAAAGAGCAAGAGAAAGTGAAAAACGCTTAGCTCGTCGAGTAATAAATGGAGAGAGGTATTGGCCTGGAAAATTTAGTTTATGGTATTTTAGGCCACCAGGTGATTGTCCTCAACAATGGTATAATCAGCCTTTGGTCGGACGTTATAAGAAACACTGTTTTTTTCAACCAACAGCCGCAACTTGCGAACAGGTTTATAACACATTTTAAAAAAATGATAAAAACAATCTGTACAAAAGTATATGGTAGCAAATATGTTGGTTTACACTAACCATAATTCATCTTTCACTTACCGTTTGGACTATCACCTGGCACAAGCTTGATTAAGGAAAGTTCTTTTGCGAAGTACAATTAGAAATAGTTTAAAGAGATCTAGATAAAACAAAAAAACACAGATAAATTTATGTACATGATTATATATTATAACGGGCCTCAATTATGTCATGGTTATGTAGGAGATTCGATGTCTAGGGCAAAAAGATTATATGAAATGATTATGATGGTTAATCGAATGAGAAAATTTGCTGTGGGAGAATTAGCACATGAATGGGTTGTTTCAAAACGAATCACTTTCAATTACCTTTATGGATTGGTGGTATAGGATCTTTTAACCTATAATATGAATAATTTGATGATTAACTTGTACATTTTAAAAGATTTATTTGTTTTATGTAAAAGGTGCCAAGAAATACTTTGTAGTTTTATTTCTTGGCGTGGGTATTTATTTGGGTCATTTGGATGCTGACCTTACAATAGTATATGTCCGCTATATGAAATGGTTTGTTATTTATGTTTAGTTCAGTAAATTTAGGAAAGAAAAAACACCTATTTTTTAATAGGTGTTTTTCTGCAAATTGGCTTATAAAATTAAAGGAAAGGTATTTCTATTCATTCATTTTTAATAATCATCTCTACGATCATGCTCATGTTTATGCTCATGCTCATCACGTTCTCTACAATGCTTACGCTTGCAACAGAAACGATTACAATCAGGTGAATTTATAGAGATTACGTTAATTTTGTTAATTGCAATACGTGCTAATCCTGGGAAACAATCAAAGTCAGATAAAATAATTACGTTGTTTCCCTGAAAACCTTGGAATGTTGCACTTGTAGGTGGTTGGCAATCATATTGAAGAACAATACAAGTACCAGGAGTTAATGTTTGTAAGAATGGCAATAATTCTGGATTATTATTCACCTGTCTATTGTTTTCTTCTTTTCTGTGATGTTCTCTATGATGATCTCTCCGATCATCACATCTATTGAAATCACAACATCCACCAAAACCAAAACCCATAAAATTACCCCCTTTCGTTCGTTAGTACATTTTATGCTCGTCTAGAAAGAATGGTGTAAGTATATTGGTCTAGTTAAGTGTGGATTTTTTATGTAAATATGAAAATTGTTTAATAATACCATCTTTTTTCTCTTCGCTTATCCAATATGTTCCAGTTTGATTTGTAGTGTACTATGAGTAAGTATTTCTTGTATCATGGGTGTCTCTTTTGATTAAAGAATCAATGTTCGAAGGTTTTACGTATGGTATGGGTAGCAATGGAATCTATGCCGGAAAACCCCAGAATTTTTAAACTTGTCTGAAGGCCTGAATCCTCCTAATGGGCTTTTTCATTTTTCTAGAGGGAAATAACTAAATGCTTTTTAGTGTTGGGGGATACGAACCGATTTTATCAAAAGTAGTAGTGTAAAACTAAAAAAGCATTCTCTTTGATAAACAGACAACGTCTTTTTTATTATTATAAAACATATATAATGATGAATGGTTGCGTATCAAAATATATTTTTATGATTTTTATAAGTGGGGGATGGTGATGGATAATCCATTAGTTGGTAAGGCAATGTAGAAAAAGTTTACAAATGAGGAATACTAAGTGCTCAAGATAATTCAGGAGAAATAAGAAAAAACAAGAAAAGTGAAAAAGTAGAATTAGAGAAAAAAGCGAAAGCGATACAAGTCCCTAATGTTGTAGCATCTTGAAAGGCGCGATTTAAAACTTGTTTAGTTTGGTCTGACCATAAATTCTCAGCAAGCCCCCAACTTATAGAAATTATAGAAGGCTGGTTAATCTGATCATGGATAGCCTTGTTAATAGCATGAAGAAATCCGTCGTCTGTATTTGCTGCAAAATACACAGCAATTCGTACACCAGGAGCGACAGCAGCCGCTACCTCAATGTCTAACTGCACTTTACTATCTGCCCAACCCCTGTTTGATTATGTGCTCCATCCACAAGTATATCAACTAATTCTGGCTGAGAAACTCCTAGCTGATTAAAGTATTGCACCATATCGCTAGTTTTGTACCCGCCCCCAAACTCAACGATTGCAATGCATTGATCTTTACAATTTAAGGATGGAAAATTATAAAGTTTCGCTACTTCCGGTGGTGTAAATGTTTTTCCTGCAGCTGCACTTACAACTCCATCTTCTTCCAACATACAAATATGTGGAGACAATTGGGGTCTGTTGTCTAATCCTAAAACTGCTTCAACAATATCAGCAAGTTCTTCTGGGACATGTTCATGGCCTGTGTGTCCACGGTATGTAAAATCAGGATGCTCATAGTGGGCAAGTTCAACACCAAATGCTGTACTGAATTTATTTACTGTACCTACTAATACAACTGTTCCAGCAGCAATATTAATGTCTTTTACTTCAACTCCTTGTTTTTTCGCAAATTCTTCTACTTTTTTCAAATCATTAAGATTAGCACCATGGTTGGATGCAAATTCTTCATGGCTAAGGTGAACACGTTCTGAAAGTGGGCCATTAGTTGCTTTTTCAATCATTGAAGTCAACTTTGCAGTAGTTGAAGGACGTCGAACTACGATAGTTACTAACAACTTTTCATTCGGATCAGCTGGAGCCACTTTTTGGGCGTTAGGAAGGGCAGTACGTTTACTACCTGAACTCTAACCAGATTTTTGTTCATTTTTTTTCGCACCTTACTTTCATTACTTTTAATATTATTAATTTGTTATATTGTATTACTATTAAATAATTAACAGCAAACATAGCAATCTTATTATGTGATAATGAATTGTTTTTATACTTTTGAAAAAAGTTAAAGTCACCGTTATTCAATATATACTTTGGGTAAGAAAAATAATTGTAATTTATTTTGAATGGAAAGATTCATAAAAATGTCATCTTTTCTAATTAGCCATTTAGAAAGAATAACCCTTTTTCACACTTGGGGGTAGTGGGGATTTTTAAGTCAATGGGCATGGGGTGATTTGTATTCTTAACCTGATAGGCATGTTATTAAATGATTTTTGGACCAAAACCAAAAAGACCACCTAAAGTGGTCTTTTTATGTAGGGCGAAAGAACGTTGAAGATTTTACGGTTGAAACGTTTTTCTTTTTTCTGCAACCAACTTTATATCTTCAGTTTTCAAAGAGCAATCTGTACAAGTATATGGTAGCCAACCGACATTCATCTCCCACCTAAAATTGGTGTTTCACACCTTCAAATTTTTGAGGAAGGAGTCTTCTGTCGGAAAACGATAAAAAACAAAAAGTTTAATATATAAGTTTTGATTTTTTATTTCTGATCAAAGTCAAATATTTCGGTTTTATTTCCCTTTGACGCTACTCCTATAAACGTGTTTCTGTATCTAGCTGTGGCGCTATGTGTGTAGGGAGTTCCTCGTCAAATGCTGGTTTTCCAAGACTTTTTGCGTATTCTAGCCATAATTTCCCCTAAATTCATTTCTTGTCCTTACTGCGTTACGTTATCCAAAAGAAAAACTCGTTCATCTCCTTCCTAGATTAAATTCGTTAGAGAAATGTGTATGCTGAAACCAGATGGGCTAGTCTATTTTTGACGTAAAAAATAGAAAACTGTCTCATATTCGAAATTTTGTTCATTATTATCAAATTCTTCTTTTAGTAAGTCTTCCAATTTATACCCATTTAAATTTAGACAAGTACCTAACAGACCTTGTTTAACATATATTGCTTTCAAGTAAAGGATTATAGGAGGAATTATGATGTTAATTAATCCATATGGATTATATATAATTCAATGTGGTCAATTTAGTAATTACTCTCCACAATATTTATCTAGATTAACTCTTTTGTATTCATTATATTATCCAGAATATTATTATAATTGTTATGGTAATTGGGATAATGGAGGATGGAATAATGAATACAATGGAACGTCAATACATGATATTCATTATTCTGAATCGGAACGAATGAGTTGGGTGAGCAGTGGGTTAGATCATTTAGGGTATGAGATAGATCATGCAGTGCATCATCCTTCTTCTGTAATACCTCCTGTTTGTCAAGGTCATACTGGATATCTGACAAATAAGTTTGAATTAGAACTCAAAATCGAAAAGGGTGGTTGGGTTACAGCTTGGTCTGATGACATTGCAGAAACTGATGTAGTACAAGGGGTAGTGGCTGCAGGGGTATCTGTATTTAGCGCTAATCCAACTGCTTTTTTGTATTGGATAAATGAATTAGTAAATCGTACTATTTTATCTATACAAACTGATGTACAACACAAGTTTACGGCTGAGATGAGGAGAATAGCTAATGAAATAGCTGCAGATGTTATTAGACGAGCAATTCAAGGGAAAAATCCATTAGAGATCTTTAAACGATTTGATACATTTGATTTTAAAGCTGGGGCAATAAGATATTCTGGTAGAAATATGGCTTGTGGAAATACAGTATCTACTACTTGGGGAATGAAGCCTTATATTGCACTTAGACTGCGCTAAATTTATAAGCCTGAAGATAAACAAAGGGGAGAACAGTTTCTAACAGTGAAAGCAATGAATGCATTTGTTCCTATAAAAAATATAGAGAAGTGATGTTTATATAACTTAAGGAAGAAGGGGCTCAAATTGAGTATCCCTTTTTTTATTTGAATTCCACATGAAATTTAGTGTCAATGATTCCAAAAGCAACTTTACATGGGAAAGGATTTTTTTCAGTTGAAGCATCACGCATACAAGAAAGTACCCAATATTCCAATTCTAAAGGCAAGCGGAATACTTGAATACTACCATCAGTGTTTTTTACTGTTGCGATCGGTGTATTTGCCCTGATTGTAGCAAAACCGTCCGTTTTTATCATTGCTACTGCATCATTAGTATGAAAACCGGTGCTTAAAACGTCGTATATCTTTTCATCTTCCCCATTGATAATTTTAGGTATAATTAAATAGGGATAGTTATTTACTTCATTATGAATAACTGTTCTTGCTGTATTTTTTCTTATCTGATTCCCTTGCATTTTATACACTCCTTTATAACAATCCAAACGTGATTACTTAAATCTATTCTATTTTACGTCTGTTATGTTAGAAAATTGTAGTGTCATCTTGTTATAAAAAGCATCGGAATATATAAAAGCACTATTTTGTGGATCAATATCAACGACATTCATATAAATAGAAAATAAATAACCGTCTTCATAATATATAATTAATATTTCTTTTTCTTTCCATTCTTTTTTTAAAAGCGTAGTCAGTTCAGTCATATCTCGTCCTATGTACATACGTTCATCTTTATAATATGTAGTTTTAATGAATAAATATACAGAAGTTTAAAAATATAATTAAGAATAGCTTTTAAATAGGTTGGTTACATTATTGATTGTGGAGGTGAGAAAGATGGACAAAAAACAACAAGGTTACAATAAGGAAACTTCTGGTGCTAGCATTCAAAATACAAATGCTAGCTATGGCACAGAATTTGCAACTGAAACAAATGTACAAGCAGTAAAACAAGCAAATGCACAAGCAGAGGCAAAGAAAGCACAAACTTCAGGTACACAAAGCACAAATGCTAGCTATGGTACAGAATTTGCAACTGAAACAAATGTACAAGCAGTAAAACAAGCAAATGCACAAGCAGGGGCAAAGAAAGCACAAACTTCAGGTGCACAAAGTACAAATGCTAGTTATGGTACAGAATTTGCAACTGAAACGGATGTGCATGCAGTAAAAAAACAAAATGCACAATCAGCTGCAAGAAAATCATAATCTTTTAGCTCTAATCAGTAATGAAGAAAAAACACTTCTCTTAAGATAGAGAAGTGTTTTTTCAGGCAGTGAAGAAAGTCTTCTCCACTGCCTGTTTTTGTGTTTGAACAAATACATAATGTATCACCAGCAACTTTAGATAATGAGATTGCACAGTTTTAACGATTTTACCGGAAGTCTCTTATCAGATGTTTTACCGACCGCCTATTGGAGTGTAATAAATGAAGGTGTAAAGTCAGGGGATACTGTTACCGTGCTTGGTTGTGGACCTGTTGGATTGATGACACAAAAATTTGCTTGGATGAAAGGCGCTAAGCGTGTAATTATTGTTGATTACTTAGATTATCGAATCAATTTTGCAAAAAAGATTAACAATGTTGAGGTATTTGAGTTTACGAAATATTTGGATACAGGGGAATATTTAAAGGAAATATCACATGGGGGAGTGGATGTGGTCATTGATTGTGTGGGCATGTATGGTGACCCCTATAATGGAATAAATCCGTAATCAATATCGTTTCCCCGTTACAAATAATGAGATAGTTTGTTTCAACTTTTTGCTTTTCGAATTGAATTTAAACATAACTGGGAGCCTCTACTTGATTTAACTATAACACTATCAAAAAGTACAAAAATTATATCTACATTCACAATTTAATTGATAAATAACCACAGAATAGTAAAATGATTGGTTCTGTTGCAAAGTTTGAAAAAACATAAACAGTTTGGTAAATAAGTAATAATGTTTAGGAAGTAGCTAGTAATTGTTGAAGTTTATTGTACGTTGAAAAGGCGGAGTCTCTTTGAAGACTTCGCCTTTGTTTATATAGGGCATGAATGGTCTCAATACCTTTTATCGTACGTGAAGCATGATGAAGATTTTGAAATCCTGCCGATCTGGAAAAACGTCTCTTTACATGCCTATGATCCTGTTCAATAATCAATAGATCTTTCAAACGTAATTATTTATTAGTATAAAAGAACTTTTCTCTTAATTTAATATATAATTATATAAGCTTAAAACAATAATGGGGTGAGATATTGAATTCTATGGATATTAAATTTACTACCTTACAAATGAGAACTGATAAGTTTGGATGGGCTGGTATTCAATATTCTAATAAAGAGAAACAAGCTATTTTGTACACTGAAGATTCGGGATTAACCTGGGATATTGTTAATCCTCTTAATACAATTATCTTATCTATATACCCAATTGATAGCAAAAGCTGTTGGCTATATGGATTAACAAAAGTAAATCATAAATTAATACCAACCATATTTTATACAAATGACAGAGGAAATAAATGGAATGAACTTATTTTACCAATTAAAGAAGAATGAGAAGCAACTGTAGATGTTCACGTTCACATGCATGCTACAAATACAGATAGCATATGGATTATTTTGACTGAAAATTCAAAACGAAATAAATTTGAGTACAATCTTTATTATACTAAAAATAGAGGAAATAATTGGAAAATAACTAGAGGAATAAAAATTACTGGCGGTATTACAGGTCTAACATTTATCAATTCTCTAACTGGCTTTATAACTACTCAAAATTCTAATAATAATTCAATAATATATAAAACAATAGATGGAGGTGAAGTTTGGAAAACGATAGAAAATATCACCCGTCATCCAAATATTGGTATTGGGGTTGTTGTCTCATATAAACCAATTTATAAAAATCATCTATTAGTAATACCTATTAAAATTTTAAATAACAACAATGTTTTCTACATGAATTTTTCATTTGATAAAGGAAAAACATGGAGTATTTCAAACCGAATCTTAAATACAGGACATGTAGCTATTTCTTTTTTTAATTCACAATTTGGCTGGGTTATAGATGGTGAAACAGGAAAAACATATAGAATAAAGAAGAAAGGATTAGAATGGGAAATGGTATCAATTAATCCTTTTCTCAAAAATGTATTTTGTCTCCATTTCTTTGATCCACAAAATGGTTGGTTGTGTAATAAAAAGGAAATTTTTAATACGGTAGATGGTGGAATTACGTGGAAAAGGGTACCTTATAAAATTAATAATTTTGATAAAATATAAACTAAATACGGAAGATATTATCATCGATATTCTTGTATCTAAAGGGACAAGCTGGCTGATGCTAATAAGATTCTTGCCACTAAAAGCGATAGGCTATTTCTATTATTATTAAGGTGCAAGGTTGGGGTATATCGTTACTAATCAACAGGTATATAGTTCCTGTGGAAACTATTCTGTTATCAAGTATCTCATTGGTTAAGGGTTTTATGTGTTTTAGCATCTTGTATTTGGTTATGATGAAATCATAACATGCTTTGCTAAGCAAAACTAATACTTTCATCCGATGCTTAAAGACCGACTAAAATCCTATATTAGATTTCTTATACAGTGAAATATATATAAACAAAAAGAGTCCTAAGTAATTAGGACTCTTTTTGTTTTTGGATTTTAAAATGAAAAAGACAGAATTATTTACTTGAAAGGATATTATTGTTCGGGGCATATAGCTTTCTTATTCAGATGATGATGTGATACTAAACTCTATATGTATTTATATTTTTTAAATCTGTCTATTGCGTTTGTTTTTTAAAATGGACGTCAATTTTTACACAATGCAACTCTTAAGTGTATATATTAAATAGGAAAAATATCCTTTTCTAATTTTAATTAATACATGTATATAACTCCGTACATCATATTATGTATGTTTATTGTGTATTACAAAAGTAGGTTACGAAATTTTAATATAAAATCTAGATGTTTATATTGAAAATTGAATAATATGTAAAGAAGGTGAACTTTAATGAAATCTTTGACTATTATTATTCCATATAGCACTCAGGAAAATATACTAGAAGAATTGATCATATCTGCTTGGCAGCTTGATCCGATAGAAATTATCATTTTAATGCGCAATTCTAAAAGTGGATTATACACAATAGCAAAGAAACATAAATGTCGTATTTTTTTCGAAGATAGACATATTGAAAATCACTCTGGATATGTGGCGGCATTAAAAGCAGCAAGAGGAGATGTCCTATTATTTTTAGACGGGAATTTTTCTGTTCCTGCAACTCAAATAAGAGAATTTCTTGAACCGATTCTTATAAATCAAACAGATGTTATTTTAAATAATTTAAATGGAATTATTGATATGGATAAATGTCATAATTTAGATATAGTATGGAGAAAAATGTTAAATGAAATTTTACATCGACCTGATTTAAAGGGAAACTCGCTGCTCTCAATGCCATACGCACTTACAAAAGAGGTTGTGGTTGGTATTGGTTATGAGGTCCTCAAAAAACCAATTCTTTCACATGCGATGCTAGTGGACCAAGGGTGGCGTATTAGTCATCGTTATTCAATAAATATGTTATCTAATGATGAATTGCTGCAAGAGGACAGGTATCTATTTAAAGAGAAATTAACTGATGCAGAGAAGCTTAAAATAAAAAATTATTTGGTTGTATTATCTAAATGGTTAAAAAAGTATGGTACAAGGGGCGGTTTTACGGATTGGGGTAAGAGAAGAGATATCATTGAGCAATTAAGTCAATATAAACATTTCCCCTCGTATCAAAAAGGATGGGGAATGAAATCTTCTATATACGATGGGAAACAGCTCTCCGTCATTATACCAGCACAAAATGAAGAAGCAACAATTGAACAAGTTATTCGTGAAGCCAGAAAAATTGAACCATATGAAATCTTAGTTGTAGTGAACGGTTCGGATGATCAAACAGCAGCTATTGCTTCTAGTCTTGGGGCAACTGTTATTGAATACGCTGAGCGTCTTGGTCATAATGTTGGTCGTGCGATCGGTGCCCATGAAGCTACAGGGGATATTCTCTTATTTGTAGATGGTGATTTCAGCATTCCGGCTAGTGATTTACATCGATATACGCAGGCCGTTGCTGATGGAATGGATATAGCACTAAATAATTTAAGCCCAAGTCTAAATCCTCCTTTTTACATTGTTGATATCGTAAAGTACATGTTGAATTTGGCTTATAATCGTCCTGAATTAAGTAATGGATCTTTAGTAGCTATTCCACATGCTATTAGTAGGTCTTGCATAGAAGGAATAGGATGGGAAAGTTTATTATGCCCTAGTCTTGCACAAGTCAAAGCTATAATACAAGGATACAGAGTAGAGTGTATACATTATGTAGATGTTGTAAAACCAAATCGGATTCGTTCAAATGAGCATATCAATCATAAAGGCCATCCACCAGCAGTATTACGAATAATGGGTGATCATCTTGAGGCATTGTCTTACTTAATAAAATATTTGGACTTGCATGGTGACCTAGATATGAGGGAGTAAGGGGAAATAAAAATATGAAGAAATTACTTTCTGCCATTATATTAGTTGAACAGGAAATGAATTTGTTAGCGGATGTTATTCGATCCATTGCTAATCTATTTCCTTATGAGATTCTTGTTGTAATCAACGAGAATCTGGAGAAAAATCAAAATGTTGCAAATGAATTTGGGTGCAAATATATTTTATACAATCAAGAAGATTATTATGCAGCACGTGTCGTAGGAGCAAAAGAAGCAAAAGGAGACGTCTTATTGTTCTTAGATGCAAATACAGTTATTCCGCCTTTAGAACTAAAAAAATTCGTTCAACCTACTTTAGAAGATACATCCGATGTGGTCCTGAATAATTTACAATCTTTTTTCCTTGAAAGGCAACAAAAGCAATGGCCAGACTCAAATACGGTTTGGAGACAAATGGTAAACGAGATATTAGGAAAAAAAGAGTTTCATATCAATTCAATTCTTTCTTTACCTCATGCGATTACCAAAGATGCTTTGAAAAAAATCAATTTAGAAAGTCTAGTAAATCCTGTTCTAGCTCATATGAGGCTCATTGAAAAAAATCAGCGTTTTAGCTTTCATTATTCTATAGATACAACATTATCTAAAGAATTTTGTCTAAAAGATCAAGATCTCAATAAAAAATCATTGTCAGTTTATGAAAGCCAAATTATGAACAAGCATTTGGATGCGTTGGCAGAATGGTTAAATAAAAACGGGACAAGAGGTATGTATACAGATGGTATAAGAAATCGAGAGTATATAAAAATACTCAAAGAAAATAAACACATTCCCTTTTCTCAAAAAGGGTGGGGGATGAAATCGCTAATATACAATGGAAAACAGTTGTCTGTCATTATACCAGCACAAAATGAAGAAGCAACAATTGAACAAGTTATTCGTGAAGTCAGAAAAATTGAGCCTTTAGAGATTATTGTAATTGTAAATGGTTCCACCGATAATACTGCAAATATTGCTAAGAAACTGGGTGCTACAGTTATTGTGTATAAAGACGCGTTGGGGCATGATGTGGGGAGAGCAATCGGTGCAATGAGTGCAAAAGGTGATATTCTTTTATTTTTGGATGGAGATATTATGCTTCCTGCAAAAGACTTACATCCATTCTCTCAAGCAATTGCAGATGGATTCGACGTTGCTTTGAATGATTTAACCCCTTATTTATCCCGCTATGTCCCCCTTCATATTGTTACTTTATTCAAATATGCTTTAAATCTAGCATGTGATAGAAAAGATTTAGGTATAGGTTCATTTACAGCGATTCCGCATGCAATAAGTAGAGAATTTCTCAATGATGTTGGCTGGGATGCGTTAATATGCCCAAGTGTTGTACAAGTGAAAGCTGCGTTAAATGGTCATAAAATAAGTTGTGTTCATTATGCAGATGTAATAAAAACGAATCGAATTCGTCCAAACCAAAATGTTGTAGCAAAAGGATATTCGCCAACTACATCACTTATTTTAGGTGATCACCTAGAAGGTTTTTCATATTTATTTCAATCCAGAGGAGAGTAAGGATGTAAGTTGAATGGCAAATGATTCGTGAAGATACATCTCCAATATATTTAATAAATGAAAACAAAAAATATTGTGTAGCAAAAGAAATTTGTATATTAAATATCATTTGGAAAGGTTGATTAAATTGCTCGATCAGTATAAGAAAATAAAAATCTTCTATAAACAATTGGATCAAATACAATTTAATATGTTAGATCCTTTTATACTTGATGTTGAGTGGGATGAAGTACACTATGAGTTTTTAATTTGAATCAAGACAAATGCTTCTAATGTTCTTATTTTTGGTTCTGGGGCAGGCGGATTTCAAGAACAGCCAATTGGTCCCCCTATCTTTCATAGACATTCTTGGATGGGAGAATTTGAAGATACCGTTATTTATTATAATGATCCTACCTTGTATCTTGGAGAAATATCTCTAGGTTGGGGACAAGGGACGCAGGACAGATTTTATTTAAAAGACATTTCAATGATTTTAATGAAAATCCTCGCGAAGTTACATGTTGACCATAAAAATGTATTATTTTATGGCAGTTCTGGGGGAGGGTTTATGTCTTTAATATTGGCAGGTTTTGTGAAAGGTTCCACAGCTCTGGTTAATAACCCACAAACAATTCTAACA
Organism: Bacillus sp. JKS001846; assembly: GCF_900176455.1. Lineage (NCBI taxonomy): Bacteria > Bacillati > Bacillota > Bacilli > Caryophanales > Bacillaceae > Bacillus > Bacillus sp. JKS001846. The sequence goes on along the minus strand of NZ_FWYG01000002.1, from coordinate 216,070 downwards.
AAGTGGATCCCTGTACCAGTAAACCAAGTATTTAATCTGTCCTATCCAGGCTTATTAAGAGAAGATATTGAAAAAAAGTTTGGTGATCGAATTAACGTTTTAGAGTTTTATAATAGCATAAAATATATACCGAACATTTACTTTTTACAAAATGTTGCATGTGAATTTGATGTGCAAAATCATTTATTACCATTCATTTCTGGATTAGAAAAGATAGATGCGGATTATGATGTGAATCAAATTAAAATAGATTTATATTATGACAAAAAAGCAGGACATGCAGCCGTTGGAAAAAATGAAACCATTTATTATATCAATCAAGTAAAACCTAATAAAAACACGAGAGGAGTGCAGGAAGAGATGAAATTATCAGTTATTATTCCACTTGAAGAAGGGGGAGAAACATTAAATCGTGTATTAGAAAAAGTTAGTTATTTGCAGCCGCTTGAGATAATTATCGTGACAAATGATAAGGAAGAGATAGACAAAAGTTTTACAAAAGTGGCTGGACGTAATGTAATTGTTTTAGAAGAAAAAGACAACAATAAAGCACGTGTTACTGGAGCGAAAGCTGCCAAGGGGGATGTTTTGTTATTTCTGCAAGGAAATGCTGTTATTTTTTCAATACAGCTGGAACAATTTCTAAAACCTATACTGAATAATGAAACGGACGTAATTGTAAACAATATGGATTCCTCACTTTTTGAAAGTATGAAAATGAACTGGCCAGATGTATCTGGATTATATAGACAAGTGTTAAATGATGTGATAGAACGTACGGACTTAAAGATTGATTCTCTGTTATCTATGCCAAATGCAATTACAAAGGAAGCAATAGAAGATATAGGGTATGAGACCCTTATGAATCCTATTCTTGCTCAAATAAGACTCGTAGAAAAAGATTGGCGTATTAGTAGTTCTTCCTCCATAATCATGAAATCTTTAAATCATGTCCCCTCAAACAAACAAACTTTCTATAAAAATAAACTAACAAAAAGAGAAATATATGACATTGAAAACCACTTACAAGTAATGTCAGAATGGCTGCAGAAAAAAGGGAGGAGGGGTGGATATACAGATGGAGGAAGAAAAAGAGAAATTATAGAGCGGTTGAAAAAAGAAAAAAAATTTTCTCTTTTTCAAAAAGGATGGGGGATGCATTCTTCTATCTATAATGGAAAACAGTTATCAGTCATTATCCCAGCACAAAACGAAGAATCAACGATTGAACAAGTCATTCGTGAAGCTAGAAAAATTGAGCCTAGGGAAATCATTGTAGTTATTAACGGTTCAACTGATTGTACAGAAATGATGGCTAAAAAATTAGGAGCTACGGTTATTGTCTATGAAGAAGCGTTAGGACACGATGTTGGACGTGCAATTGGTGCTTTAGAGGCCACTGGTGATATTCTTCTGTTTATTGATGCTGATTTTTCAATTCCGGCGAAAGACCTTCATCCGCTAACGCAAGCTGTTGCTGATGGAACCGACATTGCCTTAAATGATTTGAATTTAAACCTCAGATTCCCTCTGTACATTGTAAATGTATATAAATATATGTTAAACATAGCTTGTAATCGTAGAGACTTAGGTGTTGGATCTCTCGTTGCCGTTCCTCATGCTATTAGTAGAAAGTGTTTAGATGGAATTGGCTGGGATACACTTTTCACATCATGCCTTGCACAAGTAAAGGCAATATTACAAGGTTATAAAGTAGAATGTGTTCATTATGTAGATGTGATGAAACCAAACCGTATTCGGCCAAGTGAACATTTCGCATCAATAGGACACCCGCCGGCCGTATTACGAATTACAGGTGATCACTTAGAAGGTCTTTCATATTTATTAAAACAGAGTGAATTTAAAGGTGTTTTTCCTAACATCAAAGTGAAAACAGATGAGGAATAAATGAGTAGGAAAGAATTATACCTCACTTCGTCTTTTTATAAAAATAACGAAACGGTAAGGAGGTGATTAAGTCGATTAATCAGTTGAAAAAGGTAAATATTCTGTATGAGCAGCTTAAAGAAATTCATTTTATTATGACAGAACCTTTTCTACTAAATATTGAATGGAATGCAGTAAACTATGAATTTATTATTCGTATCAAGCCAGAATCACCAAATGTCATTATCTTAGGTTCAGGCGCAAGTGAAAATCAACAGCCTCCCATTTTCCAAAGATATACCTGGATGAAGGACTTTGAAGATACTTTAATTTTCTATAATGACCCCACTCTTTATTTAGGCGAAATCAATTTAGGCTGGGGGCAAGGAACGGTAGATAGATATTATTTAAATGAGATAGCTATAATTTTAGAAAAAATAATAAATAAGATACATGTAACAAAAGAAAATGTATTATTTTATGGGAGTTCAGGTGGGGGCTTTATGTCTCTAATATTAGCTGGATATATAAAAGGATCCTTAGCTTTAGTTAATAATCCTCAAACGATTTTAACAAATTGGTATACAGAGTCTATTAATCAAGCTTTTAATCTCTCATACCCCAATCTATCTATTGAAGAGATAGAAAAATTGTTTGTAGAGAGAATTAATGTTATTGCATTTTATAACAAAATAAAATATGTACCTCATATTTATTATTTGCAAAATATAGCCGCCGAGTTTGATATGCAAAATCATTTAGAGCCCTTTATCACAGGGCTGCAACAGATAAATGAAAATTGCATCATAAACCAAGTTAAAGTAGATCTATATTTTGATAAACATTTAGGACATATTCCATTAGAGAAAAATAAAATTATGTATTATATAAACTTACTAAAGCGTAAAAATGATGGTCTTATCATAGAGAAAGAAAAAAGATAATAATATAACAGCTCAGAAAGGAAGGATAGAATAAAATGAGAAATTGTATCGTAACAGTTATTGGTTTAGGTTATGTAGGTCTTCCTTTAGCAGTTCATTTTGCTAAACAGGGCTATAAAGTAATTGGACTAGATCAAGATGAGGAAAAAATAAAAATGATTTCTAAAGGTGAGAGTTATATTCCAGATGTTTCTTCAGAAGTTTTACGAAAACTATTACAAGATAACAAATTAATTGTGTATACACCTACGAATGGTGTTAAAGAGTTTAAGAAAAGCAATTATGTTATTGTCACCGTCCCAACCCCCATCAATCAAAAAAAAGAACCCGATTTAAGTGCACTTATTTCTGCATCAAACTATATTCAGCAGAATCTCCAAACAGGACAAACCTTCATTTTTGAAAGCTCCACTTATCCAGGAACATTAGAAGAAATAGTGATTCCTATTATATCGAGATTTGGAAAGAAAGCGGGGGTAGATTACTATATTGGGTATTCTCCAGAGCGCATTGATCCCTCAAATAATCAATATACGGTGCAGTCTATTCCAAAAGTAGTAAGCGGTCAAACAGAGAAATGTAAACAAAAAGCTTTAGCATTTTATGCATCTGTATTTGATAAAGTTGTACCAGTTAGTTCACCAAAAGTAGCGGAAATGTGTAAGCTCTTTGAAAATATTCAGCGTTTAGTTAATATTTCTCTTGTCAATGAATTAAATACTTTGTGTAAAAGATTAAACATAGATTTTCGTGAAGCAATAGAAGCAGCAGCCACTAAGCCTTTTGGTTTTATGCCATATTGGCCAGGACCAGGAATCGGTGGACATTGTATTCCAGTAGACCCTTTATATTTTCAGTGGAAAGTAAATGAATATGGTCTGACTAGTGAATTAATAGAAGTAGCTCATCAAATTAATGCAAGAATGCCACAAGAAGTAGTAAATCAAGTGAAGGAAGTTGTACAGTCTCCTGCAAGTATTTTGGTTATTGGTATTGCCTATAAGAAGGATGTAAATGACATGCGTGAATCACCAGCTATTCCTATTATACAGTTATTGGTAGATGCTGGATATGTAGTGCAATATTATGATCCGTTTATTTCTTCTGCAAAAATTGGAGATACAGTCTATGAATCAATTGTTTTAGAAGAATCCATATTGAAACAGGTGGGATGTACACTTATTTTAACAGACCATTCAAACATTGACTGGCAGCTTATTAAGCAAGCAAATCATATTGTAGACACACGTGGTGTCATAAAGAAGGTGAGTGCATGAGCAAGCGTTGTTTAATTACAGGTGGGGCTGGATTTATTGGATCACATTTGGCAGAAGAACTGGTTAGAAGGGGTTATCAAGTAACAATTGTCGATAACTTTTATAAAGGAAAAAGTAGTTATCATACCAATTTAGTGGATTCTATCCCTATCATTCCAGTAAGTGTCTTAGAAAAAGGTACAATATATGAATTGGTTCAACAACATGATGTTGTGTTTCATTTAGCGGCAATCTTAGGTGTAAAGACCACGATGGAAAAGAGTATCGAACTGATTGAAACAAACTTTGATGGAACGAGAAATATTTTACAAGCGGCACTGGCTGGAAAGAAGAAAGTTATTTTTGCATCTACTTCTGAAGTATATGGAAAAGCGAAACCACCTTTCAAAGAAGAAGGGGATCGTCTCTATGGACCAACTTCAAAAATTCGTTGGAGCTATGCATTATGTAAAACATTAGAAGAAACCCTTTGTCTGGGATATGCATTGAAGGGATTACCAGTAACAATTGTTCGTTATTTTAATATATATGGACCAAGAGCAAAAGATGGTCCGTATGCTGGGGTAATTCCACGTTTTATTCATGCAGCCTTACAAGGTGAAGACATTCTTGTATATGGAGATGGAACGCAAACCCGTTGCTTTACGTATGTAAGTGATGCGGTAGAGGCAACAATTAGCGCAATGGATACAAAAGCAAATGGAGAAATACTGAATATTGGTTCTGAAAATGAAAAAAGTGTACAAGAAGTAGCAGAAAACATTCATCAACTAACCCATTCATCCTCAAAAATTGTTCATGTTCCCTTTGAAGAAGTATATCCGCATGGATTTGAAGAAATTCCAAATCGTCGGCCTGACGTAACCAAACTAAAAGAAATTTTACAGTTTCAGCCAAGTACGTCATGGGAAAAAGGTTTAAACGAAACTATAGCTTGGTTTCGTGGTACCAAAAATAAATAAGTTATTGTTTAGTGAGTTATAAAGTAAACAAAAAAGAGTCCTGAATTACTAGAGACTCTTTTTTACTGTAAGTTCCTAAAAGATTTTAGTGCAAATATATTACTAGAGATTATTTCGCCTAGGTATGTTTATTGCCACTAGTTAATAGTTTTGATTTTACTAGTTAGTAGATATGTATATATAGCCGTGCCTTTCTTTGTTATTCCACATAATTTAGTAATGAAAATATAAATAGAATGGAGGAAAATTAATGGCTTGTACAAGTAGGAACTGCTTTAATATTTGTTTAGAAACTAAGATTAATCCAAATGGCGGCGCAGAAATAGTTGTAAGATGCAATGATGAGTGTTCGTCTAATTTTAAAGTAATACCGTTTATTGCATGTATTGATATTACATTAAATGATGATTTGAGTTTTTCATCTGAACTGTTTAGTCTTACAAAAAGATAGTTAGATAGTTAGATAGTTACTATTAAGCGTATTTCTTATTTTATTTAACTAATGAAATATACCGTTACCTTAATTTGTTAAGTGCATATTCTATAAGTAGATGTTAACAGAAAGGAGGGACAGTTATGGCGTGTACTACAAATAATGTTTGTTTTGATGTATGTCTTGTGATTACCATTACTCCTGGAGGCGGAGTGACGGTAGACGTAAATTGTGGTGGAACATGTGGGACAAGTCCTACTATTGTAATAGAACCTAGTGGAGCAATTGTTATTACATTACCATTAGTGGCATGTTTCTCAATCACATTAAATGATGACTTAAGTGTTTCATCTCTATTAACAAGTCTTTCTTTTCAAACTTTTTAAATTAGCAAATTCTTAGAAATGTAGTAAATAAAAAAAATTTCTCCTTTATTTACTACTAATGAATAGTAAGATGTATAAAAATAGGAAAAAAAAGACGGTGTTAATCCGTCTTTTTTTCCTATTTTTATTTGTATTAACCCTATAAATTTGGGGGAATTATAAAATTAAAAAAATCCCCTTTTTCCTTTTTGATTGATGAGATAAGAAATTCCTTCTATATGATCGCCAATAATTTGTTGTGTCGATAACGGAAGCTCTCCGTTTTTAGAAAAATGTTTTTCTGGACGAACACGATTCATTGTATCTATCCCAACTAAATGAACATTTTTAACTTTAAAACCTTCTATAATTGTTCTAACCTGGCTTAATACTGGCGAGGTTAGTGCGTCAAAACCAATTTTGTTAATACAGTTCCGACTAAAAGCATGAGGGACTGCAATTGTTGAACCCATGCCTAAATCTTTACGATTACATGCTAAATTAACAGCATATTTGCAAGCTGTCACAATAGAATAGGGAAAACGATACATATAATAATGTTCTAATTTGTTTAAAGCTAGATCTACACTATTTTGAACGGAATTAACGAACGGTAATAAATCGGTTCTAGAAATCAAAAAATCACCGTCAATAAACAATAAAATATCACCTTTTGCAAAATATGCACCAATAGCACGTCCGGTATCATTCCCAAGCGCCTCTTGGTAGGTGATAACAGTCACTCCGCACTTTTTCGCGATTTCTTCTGTATGATCTGTTGCTCCATTAACTACAACCGTAAGACTTTGCAATTTCAAAAGAACTATCAATATATCCGTTTATCACAATGATAATCTCTAAAGGTTCAAGCTGTAGGCACGATTGTAAAATGCTTGCTAGTGTTTTCACTTCATTATGGATAGGAATAATAATCGAAATAGACTTTTTGTGAATGACGATTCTCCTTTTTAAAATGAGGTAACTCTGGATGGAGATTACAAATAAAATAGGGAGAAAGGGATTGTTTATTTTTGCATTTGTGTGCTACACCTTTTGAGTAATTGAACAGTTACTTATTTTTTTCGGATTCTTGATTGGTATTGGATGAATTTGAATTTTTTGCTATCCCTGAAGCAATTAAATTATTTAGGGCACCAAGATCAAGTTTTATAGGAATAGAGTTACCCGTTGAGCTTTTTCCTTCTTCTTGCTTAGCATTTAATACCGTCATTATATTTTTGATTTCTTTGTATTGTTTTAATAAAAGGACGAATCCGCCTATTATCAATAGAAAAGAAACACAAGTTAAAAATAGAAGTATTTCTAATATAAAACCAGCTCCTTAAGAAGAAATGTTTGGCTTTTCAGAAATAGTTTTCTGCTTCAAGCATACCTAATTAGCAAGTAGTTCATTATTAGTAGATGTTTCGAAGTGGAAATCTGGTAAATAACTAACGGATGAACTTAACTGTATTTTGGGAAGAGTTTTCTTGTCAATGTGGTTGCACTATTTTAACTATATGCAGTTCTTAGATAAAAGTTACTTTATCTTCCCCCTGGCTATCAACTTAAGGTTTTAGATTATTTTTGAAGTTAAAAGCACGTTACTATTTTCTTATGTTAATGAGAAAGGGTGACGTGCTTTTTATGAATATGAATCAAAAACAAGAATTATCTTTATTCGCTGAAGAGTTATATCGATATATGTCTCCCGCTACACTTAATCAATTAGCTATAGAAGCAGGCGGGATGAGGAGAGAATCTTTGTAAATTTTATAATAAGGAAAGCAAATATTGAATTTAAAGTTATGTTTAAAAAGGAATGGAATTATTCTTTTTGCTTTGCAACGTATATTAAGCATCATTCAAAATTATGTATAGATTATAATATGAATAAATTTAGTGTGGATAAAAAATTTTAAGACACCAATTCATTGGAACGGTAAAAACTGTTTTCGGAATAGGTGTCTTTTTTGTATTAAGTATAATATATTTTCTCAACAGGATAAATTGTAATTATCTATAAGTATTATTTATAAGGATAATAGGAAAATAGAAATTAATAATAAAGGAGAATGCGAAATGTTAACAGTAATATCTAATAATGACCTAGCTAAAATACGCGAAGAAGATGTAGATGTAATAAGGGTAATGGCACATCCGGTTCGCTTAAAAATTATAAGTGAGTTAATGCATCATAAAATGCACAATGTTACACAGTTAACAGAAATATTAAAACTTCCACAATCCACTGTTCCACAACATTTAGCAAAGTTAAGAGGAATTGTAATCCGTGCAGAAAGAAAAGGATTAGAGATGCATTATTATATTGATAATACTAAAGCTCGTCAGATTGTAGAAATTTTAGGGCTGTAGGTTAAACATACGTAAAAGTATGTTTCGTTTGAGTCAAATAGTAGAATAGTAGCAGATCGTATATCAATTGGGGCATAGGAAAGGTTTATCTTATATAATAGTGGAGACAATAGGATGTATGTATTACAAGCACTAAGCAATGGTAGATATATATCAGCAAAAGGTGGTAGAGAATTAACAGCTACTAGTTATGCAGCTGGAAGCTGGGAAAGATTTGTTATTGTATATCTCTAAACTTTGAAGTGTTATATGTCTAAATGATAATGGCATGTTTAGTATGTATGAATGCCTAATACAATAAAGTGTTAAGTATTTAATACAAGTGTATATTAAAGTGTAAAGGGCTGCAGGTAATTAGCAGTCCTTTTTGCATGTTAAAAAAGGACTTACTGAGGTTATAATGAAAAGAAAAAGAACCCTATAGGGTTCTTTTTCAAGGCATATTAACAGTAAGGAGAATCATGAAATGCTACTTCAAATCTTTATTAGGGGAAAGATTTTGAATAAGCTTAACATACATCTATTTTTACATAAATGTAAGATATAGTAAATCGATAATGTTTATACTTACTATTACTAATATTCAATTAAGATAGTTAATACTATTTATATAGTGTTAACTGGTGTATAGTACAGTATAGATTTAGAAATTTAATATTAGATTACATTTGTTAAAAAAGTTAATAGATATATTTTTTCAAATTCTAACTAACATTTAAACGGTTTTAATTGAAAATGGTTGTGTATTAACTCTTATAATCCAATAAAAGTAAATAAAATAAAATAAACAAAGACCCTGTAAAAATACAGGGTTAAGGGAACGCATAGTTTCTTAGAATTATAATAGCATATATTCTTTGTATAGCTACATGAGGATTTTGACAGAATTAAGAACAAGATAGAAAATCTGTAAGAAAGCAAATATAGTGCTGGAAATGTGATTTGAAATTAAACTATAGGCATATTGAAATAAGTGAAAACTCTTGAATACCTTGATTAAATTCCTTCTAAATATGAGGTTTAGATTAGAGGGATAATTGGATCTTACTGAAAAGAAAAATATTTTTCTTTAGGTAAACAGTTCACATATTGCTGAATTAGATACGAAACCATAATTAGACTACGAAGTAAATCTTAACATAATCTGAACTGAAAAAATATGTAATTTTTGTTAAATAAAAAAACATGCACAAAAATTGTGCATGTTTAATAAAAAGCTATGTCTTGTCTATGTAAATATATGTTTGGTTTATACAAACTGTGAGTATTTTTAAGTAAATTATTTGTTTATAAACAAATATAAAGAGCGCTTTTAAAGGCGCCCAATGACCAAGATTTATATAAAAAAGGTGCACAAGATATGGTATGTATGCTTCTTAATCTTGGTGCAGATTTAATAAAAAATCCTTATTTGAAAACAAGAAGCCTTAGAGTTAGAGCTCTAGGGCTTCTTGTTTTGGTATTCTCACATGGTTTTTCAAAAAGAATAGAACATATTGAAGATAACATGTGAATGTTTCATAAATGTATCAAAAAAGTGAAGATTTTGTTATTCGAATGTAAGTTGAAAACCGCATATTTAAGCATGTAGTTCAATAAGGAAAGAGGAACTTAAAATCTGATGAATCTCCACCAATATTGTTTAATTGTCCAATGTAAAGGTGAAAGGATATTAACGAAAAAGCCAATTTAGTAGGAAGTAAATTTAAAAAGTCCTGTATTTTGACAGGACTTTCAAAAAGGGAACAACAGTTAACAACTGAAGGTACCTTTATATTACCATTAATGGTAATTTTATTCCATGTGTTATGTGTTGAGAAATAACCTCCTATGAGATGAAAAAAGTAACCAATGAAGTTAAGTGACGAATTGATGTAAAAAGGACATTTGGACCTGTAAGTAATGGATATGAAACATATAGTTATAGTCGAAAAAATGAACAGTTCATAAGCTAGAAAGTTTAGCTTGCATATAGCATATGTTGTAAAGAAAGGGTGGGGATGAAGTATGGAACGACCGAACTGGGGCATCGGGGGGGTAGTATTCGTGGGCTGTACGTTTCTTGGCGCGGGAGTGGGATCTATGTTTGGGAGCGTCCAAACTGGTTGGCTGATAGGGATGGGCGCTGGGTTTCTTGGTATGGCTTTGACGAGATGGATTGGGAAATAATATAACAGGTTCACTTTCTTCAATAAATAAAGCGATAGGTACATAAGAATGTACATACATAGGATTTCAAAAAGAGACACCAAAGGGCGTCTCTGCATACTTACATTTCCACTTTAATTATTACAATACCCTTTTAACATACCTTTAGAAAAACGATTTGGATATAAAGCAATAAGCATCCCGTAGGGGCTTCCTTTCCAATAGCGTTGTAAGGGTGTTCGTAATTTTTGTTTTATGAGCCATCGTTGATTAAATACGTTTAATAGCTGTTTTTCATCCAGTTTTTCTTTCTCTTCAATGGTCCATCTTAATGCTTCTAGTGCTTTACATTTGGACCAAAAGCCAACGGGTGTAACTTTAAATTCCCATTCTTTAAAGCGACCTGGATATAAGTCGTTTATCATTTTAAATGGACTATTTCCCCACATTAATTGGCATGGAGACGCTAATCTGTGAGTCTTTAGCCACTTTATACTGTATACATCCAGTATTTGTTCGGGCGTTAATTTTTCTTTTTCTTCAATGGTCCATTTCAATGCTTCTAATGCTTTTTCTTTTGTCCAGAAGTTATTGGGCGTCATGAGAAATTCCCATTCTTTAAAACGACTAGGGTACAAATCGTTAATCATTGCAAACGGACTACTATTCCAGTACATAGCCAGAGGGGCACTAAGTTTGTTTTTCTCCAACCATTTTTTGCCGTATACACGTAAGAGCTTTTCGTTCGATAAACCTTTTTTTTCTTCAATCATCCATCTCAAAATCGTTAATGCCTTTTCTTTCGTCCAAAAATTTAAAGGAGTCATACCAAACTCCCACTCTTTAAACTCACTTGGGTATAAATCATTTATTGCTTTAAAAGGACTGTTTTCGTATCTATGTTTGAGTAATCCTCGCAATTTATATTTTACAAGTAATTGAGTGTTCCATTTTTTTCTGATGTCTTCCTTATCCCATTTTAAGATAATGTGTAATAAATATGTGATTACCCTGCGGGCGAGCTTATTATCCATATCTTCTTTCCAAGTATTCGGAGGGAATCGTTTCCTTTTTCCATCCAATATTTCTTGATAAATATCTTCAATCGCAACGACTTTCATTGACAATATATAAATCCTCCTACATTTGTATTTATATTTATACAGTATTAACATTCTAATTATTATATCTATATTATATAATTTAAATGAAAACATCATTAAAAACAATATATAATTTATTTTTTCTAAAAAATCCAATCATTTAAAGAATTAATATTTGTTTAAATTTTCTATTTTTTATTATATACTTAATTAGAATCATTATATCAGTATATTAGGAGTGTATTTTTATGGAGAAGCTTAACAAAAGCGATATTATTCGCACCGTTCCGCAAAATGGTTTCTTTGGACATCCCAAAGGACTATTTACTTTATTCTTTACAGAATTTTGGGAGCGATTTTCTTACTACGGAATGAGAGCAATATTACTTTACTATATGTACTATTCCATTTCTAAAGGTGGCTTAGGGATGGATCACGCCACAGCTGCATCCATTATGGCTATCTATGGTTCGTTAGTTTACATGTCTGGCATTATTGGTGGGTGGATTGCTGACCGCCTATTAGGTTCAAGTAGAACAATATTTTGGGGTGGCGTTTTAATAATGATTGGTCATCTCATCTTAGCTCTACCAGGAACGGTTAGTACATTATTTATCTCAATGGTATTTTTAGTACTTGGAACAGGGTTATTAAAACCGAATGTATCTAGTATTGTTGGTGATTTATATAGCGAAACGGATACTCGTCGTGATTCAGGTTTCAGTATTTTCTATATGGGTATTAATTTAGGAGCACTATTATCTCCGTTTGTGATTGGAACACTCGGTCAAAAGTATAACTTTCACTTAGGTTTTGGTGTGGCAGCAATTGGTATGCTATTTGGATTAATTATGTATGTTCTTACGAAAAAGAAAAATCTAGGATTAGCAGGAACGCAAGTACCAAATCCTTTAACAGACAAGGAAAGAAAAAAGGTTCTTATACAGTTTAGTTTTGGTACTATCGCAATTGCACTAGTTTGTGTGTTAACAATTCCAACAGGTATTTTAACGATTGATCGATTTACTTTACTTGTAAGTATCTTAGGTATTCTAATTCCAACAGGCTACTTTGTCTTTATGTACCGTAGTCCAAAGACCACAGAAGTTGAAAAATCTCGCTTAATTGCTTACATACCACTATTTATTGCTGCTACAATGTTTTGGGCGATTCAAGAGCAGGGAGCAATCATCTTAGCTAGTTATGCTGATCAACGTACGCAGTTAAACTTTGCAGGATTGGAGGTTCAATCTTCATGGTTCCAATCTTTAAACCCTATTTATATTGTTTTACTAGCACCAGTATTTGCTTGGCTTTGGGTAAAGCTGAATTCACGCCAACCAAGTACAGCAAATAAATTTGCTATCGGTTTATTATTTGCTGGTTTATCATTCTTAGTGATGATTATTCCTGCATATATCCATGGTACCGAATCCCTTGTTAGCCCAATTTGGTTAGTCATTAGTTTCCTTCTAGTCGTAATCGGGGAACTTTGTTTATCACCTGTAGGTTTATCTATTACTACAAAACTAGCACCAGCAGCGTTCTCTGCTCAAACAATGAGTCTATGGTTTTTAACGAGTGCATCTGCACAAGCTATCAATGCGCAGCTTGTGCGATTATATAATCCTGAAACAGAGATTATTTATTTCGGTGTAATTGGCGGAGTATCCATTGTTTTAAGTGTTATTTTATATTTCATGGCTCCAAAGATTCAGGTACTGATGAAAGGGATTAAATAATAGAACTGTGCCAAAAACTTGTTACCATGCAGGTTTTTGTGCACAGTTTTTTAGTGCTTTATCGTATGTAAAACTAGCTCCTTTTAAACGAAGAACAACAAAGGCAAATTGATCAGAAGTAAGTCATTTATCGATATGGATGATTAGGAGAAAGCATTTACGGTAACCCCAAGTCGAGAATATTCCGATACTAATATAGTTTATACATCTAACTCTATTTAATAGGTTAGTTTTGAAAGATGGAACTCCTGCATTCGAAAATGATGTACATAAGTTTTCCAAATGGGCAGCTTATTTTTTGTTTTGGGGTTACTTCAATATCTAAACTAAATGCCTATGGAGCAAAACTAAAAAAAGACGCCAAATGGCGCCCCCAACTTGGGTTAATGAGGTTTTAGTTTTCCAATCTAAAGAAATATTGTATCAGCTCACAAAGAGAGTATATCATAACATCCAAGAGAAATAATATGCATTATTACATATCGAAATAAATTTTGTATTCTTGCACTGACGGACCAGGAATAGCAAGATATGAAGCAAATAAGTGCTGTAAAAATATCAATTCATAGAAGCGATTAATTTCTGATATAACATGTTTTAATATCACAAAAGCCATCACGAAATGATGATTGCATGATGGCTTTTGTTGTTTTCTTATTTCTTTGTCTCATTGACCCATGTAACGATGTCCTGGATGACATACGCAGGAACATTGGAAGGGACTTCGTATTCACTAGGGTGACTGAATTCCCCGTCGCCCTCCGTGAAGATGTGATTCAATTTCGGATATTCTTTGAACTGAACATTACTGCGGCTTGAAAGCCCTTCTTGCCATCTCGTAAACTCGTCTTTTACAGTTACTTGATAATCACGTGCGCCTTGCAGAATCAGTAATGGCTCTTTTCGTGATTTCGCTTCCTCAACTGGACGCCAACGAGTCACATCATACATGAAATGTGGAGAAGGATAATTATAACCAGCTGGTGGGTGATCTGGATCAAAAGTAGGATCCTTAATATAAGCGAATTGTTTTTTTAGTTCATCAATAAATTCCTTAGGTGCCCCGAGGTACTGATACTGATCAAGGAGCATGTCAGTAAAAGGACGTGCAGGAGGTGCCATTAAAATACTTCCTCTTACAAGTGATGAAGGTGCTTTGCTTAGTATACGCGGCATGGTGCCAGCTCCTTGGCTATGTCCGAGAATGAAAATGTTACCTGGGTCAATACCTTCCTGCTGCGCTGCTGATTTCGCTGCATATATGGCATCATCTGTAGTATCTTGGTCTAATGTAGCAGGTTCTGCACTCATTTTAAAACCGTGTTCTAAGGAACGTTTCTCGTAACGTAACACTGCGATACCGCTTGATGAAAGCCCAGCTGCAAGGTCTCTAAAGATTTTAGCTCCCATAATTGTACTGTCACGATCTTGTGGACCAGAACCGTGAACAAGAACAACAACAGGTACTTTTTCGCCAGGTTTATGTTTTGGAATCGTTAATGTGGCTGGTAACGGGTATGTAGTATTTCCAATTACGATTTCACGTTCTTGGTAGGAATCAGGTTGGTCATAACTAGGATGTGGGATGGTATAAGATTTCTGTGGCGTCGTCCTTACGCCAACTTCATCAATTTTGCCGCCAGGCGTGAATTTAAGGAGTAGTGGAATAGTAGTTCCTTCGATAGCTCCTGGAATTTCAACCGTTTGATGGACTAAGTTTCGTTCTTTAATAACTGGTATTCCCATGCTTGTAATCCTGCTCCCGCCACTTTGTGTCCACCAGTTTTGTAATATGTTTGCCGTAAACTTGGATTGAAAAGCAGCAGACGTTAACTGAAGTGCCTCTGCATATTTACCTTGCTGGAGATAGTCAAAAAATAAAGTCGTACGCTCCGTTAAAGAGACTTGTTTCTTTTCTGCAGTTTGTGCCCTTTGTGTATCCGCATGAATCGTTGTTGTAAGCGGAAAAGAAGAAACACCTAAAGAAAAGAGTAAGGTAAAAGAAAGTGCTGATTTTTGTAACTTCTTTTTTTTCATCCTGTTTAACCTCCGAATGTATAATGGTATGAAATAAGAATGGTAATTAGTGGAATGTTTCCCTATTGGGGTTTCGGTACATGTATGGGGGAATCCTGCATACATATCATAAAAAGTCCGTTTGAAAGAATAGAGGAGTTAAGCAATGGATTTATACATAAATCTTTGTCCAATCATAGAAATCAATAGTTTTTCAAACACTGATTCCAATCTCGTTATGATGTAAGGGAAGAAAAACAAGAAGAGAGGGAGGCATACGATAAAGAAATTTTTATGGCTCATTTCTACATTGTGCATGATTTTAGGATTGGTAACAGGGGGTAGTAGCAAAGATGACAATGGAATCTCCGTTACAAGAAATCTAGCGGAGAAAGACCAGCAGAAAGGAAGCGAAACAAAGCAAAATAAGAGAGAAGAGGATAGTTATGAGGCAGCGCCCGTACCTGTAAAAAAAGAAGAGTTTACGGGTAAACTGCAGTATCCAGAATTGGTCGAGCAGGCAAGGAACCCTGTACCTGGTTGAGTAAGAAACAAAATGAAAATAGAATCATCAAAGCTAAGATTCTGAAGCATATCGACGGTCATACGTTCCAATGAGTTCACCTTCTGGATCTGTACCAAACGCATATAAAAACCTTTTATCTTTATATCAGTTTACATTCATATAAGGCGAACTGTTATCGTCACGAACACCGTTACAAACGTCTATCTTAAGAATCACTCCGTCTTCAAAATCAACTTTTATTCTCCTCAAAACTTCGTCATCATTAGCATCAGCCAGACAACCTTTGTGTCTTAATATTTTTAACAATTTTTACTCGAATTTCTGTTCAAGTGTATGAGTTTTCTCTTTTTTCTTCATTCTACTTCACTCCTAATTTTTATTGATTACACTACGATTTTATATGGATTTTTAAGGAGTGGTGAAAAATTCCGCATAACAACAAATATTACGGAAATAGCTTTTATACTTTTTTATAGAATCCCTTCACGAGGATATAACTTATCAGAAATGAAATGACGAAAAATGTCAACTGGACCATGATGTAATCATGCTTCAGTTGACATATGATACGGGATAATTGCTAAGAGCATACCACGTATTATATAGGGTATTTAACAGAAGTGTAAGAACAGGCGCAACCCATATGCGTTTTGTGACGTATGAAACATAAACGCCGAGTCCGATAACGAAAACTGGCACAAGAAAAAGTTGACGTACGAAAGGATCTATCTTGTTCAAAAAATCCATTTTACCCGTCTAGCTATGCCGTTAGGAGCACTAGTAGGTGGTATCATTTCCGATTTTAATCCTGTTGCAATATTTATTTTGGCATCAGCTACAAAGATGATTGAAGTTATTATTGCACTTATCAGTCCTATACGTAAGCTATAGAAAAGGTGCTTCATTAATTAAAATTATACTTAAACTAAAAAAATTAACGTGGTTATTTCGCTCTTATCTTAACTTCGATGTGAGAACTATTGGGATACCAATAGTTCTCACATAATTTACTGTATTTAATAAATAGTGTATCAGAAGTCTTCTAGTACACTATTAAAATATATTCTTTCTAAGCTATAAATGAAAAAAGTAAACCATTTTCTTTGGTTTACGTTGATATAACAGAACGTATAGAGAATTGGCATGAGTTTCGTAGAGAAGGTGAAATGAAAACAGGTTCTAGTTTAATAGAGTAAATGCACGAGTAGAAGCTACTGGTGCATTACGCAGGTAATCTTCATATAGAATGGAATTTCATGTACCGATTACTATAGGAAAGCATTCTGTATACAATTCAAACAAATGCAAATTAAATCATGCTTTTACAGATACAAAAAAGGAGCAGTTAGTAAAGCTAACAGCTCCAGGTCAAGGAATCTCCAAGGGGAAAGGAGAAAGACTAAGGACTTTAAATGAGTTTTGGCTAATGCCTATCTTTATTATTGACGGAATAATAAGTTTTATTCAATCGTAACACCCAAAGTAGAATATTCACTAACAGAGCAAGGTGAAAAGTTTATACCTGTATTAGAAGCAATGCAAGTTTGGGGTAAAGATTTACTACATAAAAAAATAGAGATGCATGAAAGACATGAGGACTAATACAGTATTAGTTAATAGATAGAAGGTATGGAGTCCAAATTAAATAACATTATTGTTGATTTTTACGTACAAGCACATTGATGCAATAGTAATTAAAGAGCTGCGATTGTAGCTCTTTTTCTTATGCAGCTAACGGTGCAGTTAGTGGAAGAAGGATTTTAATTTACTATGATGAAATATGTAATCTAGGCGAAATCTGAGAAGGAGGTTTCAATACTATAAAAAATGTTTTGTAGAATGAATGTAAGGGAGGAAAGCTAGCTTGGAAATCACAACAGAAAGATTAATAATCAGACCCTTTAAGGATACTGATTTACAGGATGTATTTGCTATTTATAATAGTGATGATACATGTAAGTACCTATTACATAATAAGTGGTCTCATGAAGATATGCAGAAAAGATTCGATAAGAAGTTAGTAAACAATGTACTCACTACAGAATCAAATTTAAGTTTGGCAGTCATATACAAGACTAATGTAGTGGGTAATCTATCTGTATGGTACACAGATATGAAAGACACTGTTGAGATTGGTTATTGTTTTTCAAATGAAGTAGCTGGGAAAGGTTTGGCAACTGAAGCAGTAAGTAGTTTGGTATTTAAATTATTTGATGAATTTAATGTACATCGTATACAAGCTAATCTTGATGCACGTAATATAACTTCACAAAAATTGTGTGAACGAATAGGCATGAGAAAAGAAGCCCATTTCATACAAGATTATTGGAGTAAAAATGAATGGACAGATAGTCTTGTATATGGAATGTTATCCTCTGATTTAAAGTAATAGACGTAGTGATTTTATTAAGCTAACGGGTGCATTAGTTGAATAATAAAGGGCATAACATATTAATATGATTAAAATGTTATGCCCTTTAATGTATTAACTTTTTTAAAGTTAGGTCTTGATAATTTCAAATGTAGAAAAGCTCCCACAATTTATTATTAAAATTAATTAATTTTAAAGACCGCGAGCTCTCAATTTTATATTCTAGGATAATGATATGCAAGATTGCATGTGTAAAACGGTTGCAATTTCGCACAACATGTAACTATAATGGTTACATTTTGGTGATACCAATCAAACAAATACAATCATCATGAATGGAGATGTTATCGAATGGGTATGAAAAAATTAATCTTAGCAGGTGCTTTAGGGTTCGCAGCATTATCAGGAACGAATCTACCAGGATTAGAAGCAACAAAAGCGAGTGCAGCTTCTATTGAAACGAATTTCTCGACGTTAGAAGGACGCGTAGTAGAAGTGGATCATGGTGTGATTGTTGTGAAATCTAAACAATACGAAGAACCTGTTAGTGTGTATATAGAAAATCTTTCAAATGTGAAAGTAGGAGACGAAGTAAAAGCAACTGGATCAATGATGCGTAACTTTACGGAGTATATGGTTGCAACTGAAGTTGAGAATACTACAAACAAATTAGGTATGCATTTGAAAGAAAATGGCTCACCTGATTATGTAATTGGTGAAGTATCAGAAGTAGGTACGATGGAAGACAGTGCTACTAAATATGTCGTAGTTGAGTATCCAACACAAAATGGGGAGAAAGATGTTATTGACGTGTTCTTAACAAAGGGACAAATATTTAAAACAGGTGAGAAAGTGAAAATTGATATGAAGTATGTAGGCTGGGGCGGCATTTCTATTAATTACAACACAGTTGATCACATCGAAAAAGTGCATGAGGTAAACAATAGCACTCAAAATAATGATGATGTGTGGATTTGGTCTTAATTTGATTAGTAATATCAGAATCAAAAAGAAAGATGTTCTTAAGTTATAAAAGCTATACTGAAATGAGTATGGATTATAATATTCATTTCAATTAAATAAAGGAGAGGAGTCTATTCTATGACTTCTCTCCTTTGCTTTATTCGAACTTTGTTTGAGTCTATTTATATGACCATATTTAAGCGAGAATAGCTTTTAAAATCGACGCTTTGTTTGTAGTAAATAATACATAATTTTGTTTTACAGTTCTAATTAATATACGGTCAGTTGTCCCATATGCTGTTCCAATACGGATTGCAGTTGGTTCTTCAACTCCCGCATAGGTAGCATCTTCGGTAACCTCAAGCACCTCACGTAATGGGATTGTAACCTCCGCCAATTGCCATGAAATTATTAACTCTTCTTTTGTTTTTTTTACATCAATACCTAGCATTATACCAAGACCTTTCTATAATAGAATGCTACACTTCTTATCTTATTATACAAATTTTTAGATTATTTTTCTACACGTATGAATAGAACTGATATTTTAATGGTGTCAAAAGTACGGGAAGATATACTATCAATCTATTAAGAAATACGCTATGAAGAAAAGTTCACAGGGAATTAATATGGATTTGACATGGTTACAGTATGATGAATGAATAACAGTAGGCGTTGCAGGAAGGAAATGAATGATGAGATTTAAATTAGTAGGAACCTTAACTTGTATAGTAGTAATATTAGGTATCTTTATCGTTTACACTAATGTATCTATTGGTAAAGAACCATATAAGACAAACCATGAAACTAGTGAAAACTCCATAAATAATGAAAAAAATAGAAAGCAAAATGTGACTTCAAGAAAGATAGCAAGCTCTTTTGCTAGTATACAGGCTGTAGTAAATAAGGAATATGGTTTACCCGAAGACTATAAGCCAGAAGATTTAGTTGTACCAAATGTACCGTTCTCATTTAGTGGAACGGTAGAAAAGAGTCATCTTCGTAAAGAAGCAGCGGAAGCGTTAGAAAAACTATTTCTTTTAGCTAAGCAAGATGGTATACAGTTGAATGCTGTTTCAGGATTTCGTTCCTATGAGTATCAAAAAGGCCTGTATGCCAGCAATGTTAAAAAGAATGGGCAAGAGCATACGGATCGCTTCTCTGCAAAGCCAGGGCATAGTGAACATCAAACAGGGCTAACAATGGATGTTTCATCAAAAAGCGCGAACAATGAACTAGAGCTATCCTTTGCAAATACGAAGGAGGGCAAATGGCTAAAAGATAACGCACATCGTGCAGGATTTATCATTCGTTACCCAAAAGGTAAGGAGAATATTACTGGATATGCTTATGAGCCTTGGCATGTACGTTACGTAGGAGATATTGCTGAAAATATATATAAAGAAAAACTAACTTTAGAAGAATATATGAATCTGAAAAAATAAAGAATTGATCTAGTTAGTATTAGTAGTGAGAGTGTTAAAAGATAGGATATATACGCACCTGGCGCAAACGCTATTACAATCTCAGTTGATAATCAAAAGATTAAACGATATATACTGGAGCACAGTTATATAAGTCAAATTGGCATATATCATGTAAGTGCGAATGCGGATGTACAGATTCGCACTTACATGAAGCCAAAAGCATACATTACAATAACTTACTTATAATCAGTTTACATAACACATCTCATAGGTATTTGTAAAAAACAAGTGAATAAATCTCAAAATAAAAAGAATACTTATGTCATTGAGATAGAAAGAGAAATTTAGTAGTTATATTTTGAAATCTGCATTTAAATAATATTTAGCGGAATGCTCAGCTAAATCAAGTACAATAAAAAGAATTAAAGGAAATGCTCTATTTCGACATCACAACAATTATATTTTGTAAAATACACCATCTATTTAGTCTTAAGGAGTTAAAGTTAACTGATTTGTATTAAAATGTTATACACTGGCTATATCCTATAAGCGACCATTTAATCAATATTAATAATGTATAGCTGAATGTATATGAAACTAAAAGATATTTAGACTGATGAAAGGTAAGGTATATGATACCTTTATAAAGAGGTGGAAAAATAAATACTCACAAATTCGCACGAAATACCAATTTTACGAACAATAAGATGTATAAATAAAAATCTAATACAGTATTTAAGGATTTCGAGCTCAATTGCATGGATCTTTGTATATTGGTATGTGTCTATATAATTCATATTTTATATAGAAATCATTAAATGCTGAACTATTCATTGAAAAATTACATAGTAAATTACCTTTTAATATATAGGATTTTTCTTATGTTGATCTAATTAACTCCTCATAATCATGATTAAATTAACCAATTCATGTTAGATAACGAATTTTAAACCGTTTCATATATTGACTTTTGTATGAATTTATATATAAAAATTGTTTTAATTTACATACATTTATATGTAGTTTTTGCACTAATTTTTATGGTTTTATACAAATTTATCACTTAGTTAGCTATAATTTTCATTTGACTAACTACACTGTACCATTCAGTTTTGAGCATATTTTAGTATTTCATAATTTAATTATGTAAATAAGTTTGTGTAAAAATTGAATTTAATGCGAACTTGTGTTCGCTACTCTTTTCTGTTATAGTATATATGAGGTGATTTTTATGGATTACAGTAAACAACGTCAAAAATCCGTACATCGTAAGAAATTATACGAGAATTTAAATGAAATGCCCTTTTACATAGAAGAATTTGTGGAGTACAAAGAATTGCATGATGCCTCTCCCTCCACCCTACTGAATTATGTATATGATTTTAGAGTCTTCTTTAATTGGCTATTATCTGAACAAATTATTGAATTTAAGCCTATTAAAGACATATCCTTCTCTGATTTGGAGAATTTAAAGAAAAAAGATATTGAGAACTTTATGAGGTTTCTAAAACTACAACAAAACATGCAGAATTCCTCTGTTAACAGAAAAATTTCGGCCTTAAAGTCTTTATTTAAGTACCTCACCTCCCTATCAGAGAATGAAGATGGAGAATGCTATTTTTATAGAAATGTAATGGCTAAAATAGAAATACATAAAGATAAAGAAACATTAAATGCTCGTGCAAAACGTATGAGATCTAAAATATTCCATAATGATGATGATCAAGAATTTCTGAATTATGTTAAGTACGAACATGAAAAATCTTTAACAAAACATCAGTTATTCTATTTCCTAAGAGATAAAGAGCGTGATGTAGCCATCCTCTCCCTCTTTCTTGGTAGTGGTATTCGTGTAAGTGAATTGGCCGATCTCCGTATGGAGGATATAAACCTAAAAGAAAGACTAATTGATGTAATTCGCAAAGGAAATAAAGAAGATTCAGTATGGATTACCCCAATTGCATTGAATGATCTTGAAAAATATATGGAAATTAGGGATAGCAAATATGCTCCAGGGAAAGAATTACAAAATGTATTCTTATCGAAGTATAAACATACTGCACAGCCTCTTTCTGTTAGGGCTATCCAAGATATAGTAGAAAAATATACTAAGGCCTATGGAAAAAGAATGTCTCCTCATAAATTAAGACATACATTAGCAAATAAATTATATATGGAAGAAAAAGACTCGTTACAAGTGATGCAGCAACTTGGGCATACGAGTCAAGATACAGCGTTGTTATACACTCAACTTGGGGAAACAACTATTAAAGATAGTTTAGGCAGAATAGGGAAAGAAAAATAATAAAAGGTTCAGCTCTCCTATGATTGCTGAACCTTTTATTATTTATTGTAATTTTAATTTTATTATGTAAAAAATACATAGTTTATCTGTCGCTTCGTTTGGGATATGAATGATGAAAAATATTAATAAAATATTTGAAAAGCTATCTTTAATTTGAATGTAGGTATATAAATTCATTAATTTTAGTTAGTATTGTATGTTTCATTTTTCTCATCCTTCTCTATTTTATTTTTTTCAATATTACCTTATCTATTTATCAGATGTTGCAATTTATTAGAGAGAATGATAGCTTTGTGGGTGTCTATCACCCACAATTGGTGTTTCAGCTGTAACTAGGAGTAAAATTTTTCCTTGATCTAATTTTTCTTCATATAAGTTAGCTTCCTCCCTCGATAGCCCCATCTCTTCCATTTGATTTCGGAGCTCGTCCCCTTTTCTGGAGAAAAAGTTGATAATACTTGTGCCCAATCCTTGTTCTTTTACTCCAATCGTATTTGTGTTTGTACCATCCGAAATCCTTTCTGTTCGTTGTTTTTCATGTGCTAAGACATAAATGTCATCTTGGTGAATCCCTTGCAATTCAAGCTCCTTTACTTTCATAACTACTTCCTGTTCATTTTGATATTCATGAACCACCGGTTTTCTTTCCTTCTTATGCATGGTATCAATCCTCCTTTAGATTTTTTATTTTTTTATTTAGTTGTTATGTAATATGTAATACACCTATATCAGAGGTGTTAAACCTAAATTATCGAAAAATTCCACACAATAGACTATTAATATTTTTAAATATCAAAGGGATGTCACGAGAACTTTTCTTTGATAAAAGCGCTACAATAACGATTTGTTTGGAAGGCAAGGTCATTGTCTTATAGAAAACTTCTATTTAGAAAAAGTTAAAAAAGGAGTACAAGATACTTCTTTGATTTAATTAAATCAACGGAAAATAAAAAAGCACTCCTTTTCAAGAGTACTTTTAAAAAATACATAATCTAATAAGAAACTAAATGTACAAACTTTGTATAAAAAATGATTTTATAGTATCTTTTTAATATCCATGTCCACCTTGCCAACCACCGTGTCCGCCTTGCCAACCACTATGTCCACCTTGCCAACCACCGTGTCCGCCTTGCCAACCACTATGTCCACCTTGCCAACCACCGTGTCCGCCTTGCCAACCACCGTGTCCGCCTTGCCAACCACCATGTCCACCCGGCCAACCACCATGTCCGCCTTGCCAACCACCGTGTCCACCCGGCCAACCACCATGTCCACCCGGCCAACCACCATGTCCGCCTTGCCAACCACCGTGTCCACCTTGCCACCAGCCTTCATAGCCTTGTCTCTGTGAGTTCATTCCTACGCATCCCTTCTTATTAAAAATTCAAATACTGCAACTGGGTATTCTCTAAATATAATTATGTATCCCAAAAATAAATGTATCCGCAAACATCTCGAGTATTGGTAAAGTAATTATCAAATGAAAAAAAGCATTTGTCATTGCAAATCTAAGCTCTATTGTTTGTTACTTTTCCTAACGCAATTTTTGCTATGTCGTTAGCATATTTTTTAGAGTCAAATCCATCATAGTTACTTAGCATTGCAACAGATAAATATTCCTTTGGAGACCGCATAAAGTGAAAACGGTAACTTGCCCAACTTACTCAATGTTCTCAGGGGCTTTCATAGATCTTATGTTTCTTGTTCATGCTTCGAATATCCACTAGTAATTGATATAGTAGTTGGGTAGGAATCTACAATCAATATTTATAGAATCCTACTTTCACTAATGATGTGGTGATCAGACTAAGCTTGTATGTATATATTTTATGCATTCTTATAGAGTGGATTCTATTCACTTGAAATAGATTTGCTCATTTAAATTTGATACTATGTTCAAGTATAAAATCCATAAGGGCATTAGAGATATGGAAATATCCGTTGTTAATGAGGGGTTTACATCGGATTGGGCACTATACTTAGGGCTCACCATATCAAAAAAGAAAATTGTACGTTTAGACACAAAATTGATATATTTTGATTAGTTCCCTATACTTTAAGGAATTAGTTTCTATATTTAAGGGAGATGTGCGAGACAGTTGTCAATTTAGGGGAATCTAATATTATCCATTCAAATATGATAGAATGGTGATATATCTAAAACGGAGGAAAAACAAATGAACTCAAACACAAAACAGTTTATTTATGATATCCAGCAAAGAAAGAATAATTATATAGAAAATGCATTAATAGCAATACAACATCCTAAAAAAGAACAATCTGAACAAGTCATTCAAAATATAGTAGAGAAGATGGATATGATGATTAGTCTAGTTACTACGTACATGAAGATTGAATCAGGATCTACGGAAGAATTAAAAGAACTTCAGAAAGAAATTATCCATGCTCAAGCATATATCCAAAAAAGAAAATTTGAAGAAACACAGAGATAAAACCCTGTGTTTTTCTTCGGACGTCCATGAAACCAATTTGATCATTGTTTTGGCATAATCCATACAATTTGTTGAATTCGTACAATATACGGTACCGTATCTTCAATTAGCAAATGATCTGGTTTCACATCCTTTAACTTTCCTCTTACATTTTCAATAACCACATGTTTACCAATTACTGATTGTAATGTCTGATATACATAGGGATTAGGTACACTTACCATATTTTGTTCACTAAAGTCATTTCCCTCCAAATAACTCATTCTATAATGCTCCTTTCTAACTTGCATTCTTTCTCCTAAAATATGATATAAATCTTATAAATATGCTAGAAAGATAATTCATTATATGAACGGAAATAACATTTTAATAAGATACGTTTTCTATTCCTAAATTCCTAAAAAATTATTTATATAAGGTTATTTTTACTAGTTAATAGATGATGAAATAGGGATATTTTAAATGTATATCTATGTTGTTTTTTCAAGATATGTATCATTTTATATACGCCCTTTATTAAAATACTGCTTATACTTTTTTTGAGATTCTTTAGTAATACGTGCGCTAAATAAAATTGCTAACAACAAAAACACTCCATATTTTCCCACTGCCGCTCCTATGATAATTACACTACTACAAACAAGTACTATTAATAGGATAAATGAGATTAAATAAATACGTTCATAGTTCCTTGACATCTTCTCGTATTTTATGCGTTCTTTCCTTGCATCCATCTAAATTCCTCTTCGCCTTCATTATATTCTTTAGTAGTATCGTATGGATTCCCACCTTTAATAGACGAGGGTTGTCTTGGATTCGGGCCTATCTCGTCTTGAAAAGTATTTACTTGATTTTGGTGTGATATAAACCATAAGTTTTCCGGATTGGCAAGGTTATGGTTCTTTTTGTTTATGGTAAACTTATGCTTCCAGTAATTTTGATGTTTTTGAATTAAAGCTAAGAAGGAATTCTTCAACCTTGGTACCAAAAATCATCTATTATGAGCTCACAAAAGATTTTAAGTACTTTTAATTGTCGATTTTAAAAAAAGTTAAACCTTTTATATGTGGACTTTTGATAATGTAGGATTTTTTCTTATTAAGCAAACGGGCCATTTTATTGAATAATTCTAACCGTTTCCTCTAGAAACGGTTAGAAAGCTTATTCACTCGTATTTCTTTAAAACAATGGCTGCATTATGACCTCCGAAACCAAATGAGTTAGATAGACCTATATTTATTTTCACTTGGCGAGCAACAGATGGTACATAATCCAGATCACATAATGGATCAAGATTTTCTAAGTTAATTGTTGGAGGAACTGTCCCTTCCTTTAAGCTCATTGCTAGAGCAATTGCTTCAACTCCACCAGCTGCCCCTAACATATGACCAAGCATAGATTTATTAGCTGTTACCGGAATCTGATAAGCTTGTTTTCCAAACAGCTGCTTAATAGCCATCGTTTCAGAGGTGTCTCCCACTTTTGTACTTGTTGCATGGGCACTAATAACATCAACTTCTTCAGGCGATATATTGGCATTTTTTAAAGCTGATTTCATTGCAAGATAAGCACCTTTACCTTCCGGATGTGTAGCTACGATATGGTATGCGTCTGAACTTGCACCATATCCAATGACTTCTGCATAAATCTTTGCCTCTCTATGTAAAGCATGAGATAAAGATTCTAAGATTAGAATTCCAGCTCCTTCTGACATGACAAATCCATCTCGATTTCCATCAAATGGACGACTAGCTTTCGTGGGATTATCGTTTCTTGTTGATAATGCTGTAGCGTTACCAAAGCTTGCTATTGATAAGTCTGTTATAGCTGACTCTGTTCCACCCGCAAATATAACGTCAGCTTCTCCAGAACGAATTAGTCTAAAGGCTTCCCCGATAGATGTATTTCCAATTGCACAGGCAGAAACAGGTGACATAGAAGGTCCCATCGCATTCCACTTGATACTAATTTGTGCTGCAGCGGCATTAGACATTATGGCAGGTACTAGAGTTGGGCTGACCCTTCTTGGCCCCTTCTGCCTAAGCGCATCAACATTTTCAATCAAGGTTTCAATTCCTCCGATACCTGAACCTACGTATACTCCTAACCTTTCTACATCTATACGATCGAGGTCTAACTTAGAATCTGACCAAGCTTGTTCAGCTGCAGCCAAAGCAAATTGAGAAAAACGATCTAAACGTCTTGCTTCTTTCTTTCCTAAAACTTCATCTGCATCAAAATCTTGGACGATACCCGCAATTTTTGTTTTATGATTGGTAACATCGAAAGTATCGATATTAGCTATACCAGATTCCCCTTTAATTAGATTGTTCCAAAATGTCTTGATGTCGTTTCCTATAGGAGAAACTACTCCCATACCAGTAATCACAACTCTTTCCACTTTGCATTCCCTCCAATCAATAATATACTTGTATTTTACAGTCAATTTATCCTATTACAAGGGGGGATTTATCCTAGTATAAATACTACTAGGATAAATTGATAAGATAAGGGGTTTTAAAAATGAATAATAAAACAAGGCTTGAAGCTCTGTCGGCATTCTTAAAAGCTAAGCGCGCCCAAATTACTCCAGAGTCTGTTGGTTTGTCTGCCGGAAACCGGAGAAGAACACCTGGATTACGAAGAGAAGAGGTTGCACAGTTAGCAGGTGTAAGCACCACTTGGTATACATGGCTAGAGCAAGGAAGAGATATAAAGGTTTCTACACTCGTACTTGATTGTATTTCTAAAGCTTTGCAATTAAATATTGATGAAACCGACTACTTATATGACCTGGCATTCGAAACAAATTCAGAAATTACAAGTCAAAAAAAAGATCAATCAAAGATTAGCCCTTCTTTAATACGAATACTAGATGAGTTAACATATTGTCCGACTATCATTACGGATCGACATTGCCATATTGTAGGCTGGAATCCTGCAGCAGCTTATGTTTTTTTAGATTTTGAGCAAATACCGAATGATCAAAGAAATTTGATTCGTTTAGTATTCACTAGAAAAGAATTAAAAGCATTGGCCGTCAATTGGGACCATTTTGTGAAAGGTTTTCTTGCGATTTTCCGTACCTATTATGGACGCTATTTAGACGATGAATGGTACAGCCAGTTTATTAAAGAAATGAGTCATTCCCATCCAGAATTCCAGGATTTATGGAAAGAAAGTCAAGTGAGTAAGGCTCCAGACATGATAATTGAATTCAGACATGCTAAAGCAGGAAAAATGTTGTTTAATTTAACTTCTCTTCAAGTTCAAGGTGATATGGATTTACGGTGCAGTATCTACACGCCAGTAGGGGAAACAGATACTGAAAATAAATTAAAGCGATTAATGAAGAGGGTTTCCGTTGAAAATTAATAAAGTAGGTTCATTACATTAGCAAAATGATACTGATTATTAAACAAAGTCATTATTCCTTATGGGGAAAAGTGTTAACTTTACCATGGGTGGATGGCGTTAGTTGAAGGAAAATAAGCTAATTTGCATTCGAATTTCTATTTTCGGTATTCCATTATAGAGCGCTTTAATGGAGGGAAAATCACAAAAATGATCAAACTTTTTTATGAAAGATAAATAGTCAATCTCAAAAGTGGAATCAATTTTGATCAAGGATTTTTCAAACTGGATTCTTTTTCTTACCATCCAAATAAAGAAAAATATTACGCAAACTCAGATCCAAAAATCAGTAAAAAAAGTAAAAAAGCCTAACATATTAGTCATATATAATATGTTAGGACTCTTATATTTTAGGTTTCTTTGAATTTAGGTCTTGATAACGTACGATATCCGCGTTTTGTAGTTGGTAACCCTTGATGGGCTAGCACCACATACCCATCAACTGAAGGAATTGGTAGTTCCCACAAACGAAGAAAATGAGTTAAACTCTCATAAATAACTATAAAATAATAAATTTTTCGTTTTGGAGATACTTTAAAATATTAGCGTGATGAGCATGTAAGGTGACTCTTAATTAAAAATTTCAAAATATCATAAGTTAACTCTTAGAAATTCATTTTTTCTAATTTATGTATAGCATTTAACTGATTGTCCGATTAATCTTCTGTGCTACTTTTAGATCCTTAGTTTTAAATCCGCTATTTATAGCCCATCTATAAAATAGAAAAGAAACAATTGAAATGAGTACCATATCCCATCCGTAAGTTATAATATTTAACCCACCAAATCTTTCACTTCCAATGTACGATATACAAATCATAAATAATAAATACCCCACAATCCATAATCCAGCTAAAAAATTCTTCTTAAATCCAACCCATTTTGTTTTTAATTGATAATAAAAATATATAGGTAAGCCCATAAGAATAATAAACATTACTTCTCCTGTTAATGGCCATCTTGCCCAATATAATGTTAATGATGCAAAAATGAAACCTAAAGGCGCGATAATGTTTAATCTCTTTATATAGAAAGGACGATGAAAATTAGGTGCAGTTTTTCTTAGAGTCATTACTGTTATAGGTCCAGTAACATATGAAATTAATGTAGCTACTGAAATAACTTCAGCTAAAACACCCCATCCTTTAAATAAAAATAAAAAAACAAAACAAATCATTAAATTAAACATCATGGCAAATCTAGGCACACCATATATAGGATGTAATTTCCCAAAAACTTTAGGGAAATATCCATTCTTCTCCATTCCGTATAGCATGCGTGATGTGGTTGCCATATAAGTAGTACCTGTACCAGAAGGAGATACAAAAGCATCTAAATATAATACAATAACTAACCAATTAATATTTAGTGCTATCGCTAAATCAGCAAATGGTGAATTTAAATTTAAATTTGACCATCCATTAATTAACATATTGGGATTTACAGCGCCGATAAAAGCAATTTGTAATAATACATATATTATAGTTGAAATTAAAATGGATCCTACAACTGCCCGAGGAATGGATTTCCCTGGGTTCTTTGCTTCACCAGCCATATTAATTGGACTTTGAAAACCATTGAATGCAAAAATGACACCGGATGTTGCCATAGCAGTTAATACATTTGACCAATTAGATACATTAAAGTCCTGATGACTGGTAAAGTTTTCTCCATGAAATCCAACAAATAGCAATGCACCAATTGTAAGACCAGGAATTACAATTTTAAATATAGTAATTAACGAGTTTACTTTCGCAAATAAACTAACAGTCCAATAATTTAAAAAGAAATAGATTAAAATAAGTAAAGAAGCAGCTGCAAGACCTTTGGAAGTCAACATACCATTGTCTACTAAATCCTTGGCCCAACTTGCCCACTCCCAAGGCCATGAACTCATATATTGTATTGACGCTATCGCTTCAACCGGGATAACTGAGACGATGGCTATCCAATTAGCCCATGCAGCAATAAATCCTACGAAATCTCCATGTGAATATTGTGTATATTTTACCATTCCGCCAGCCTCTGGAATCATGGCTCCTAACTCACTATATGGTAAGGCAATAAATAATATTACAATCATTCCTAAGACCCAAGAAAAGATAGCGGCCCCTCCTGATATTTTGGCGGCCTTCCATGCACCAAATAACCAGCCAGACCCTAAAATCGAACCAATCCCAATCATTGTAAGTGCAAAGGTTCCTAGCTTACGTTTCATATTTTTCATTTTTCACACGCTCCTCGTTCACAAAATAAATAGAATCCTCTTATTCATTAACCTTTTACTCATATATACTCCCCACCTTTTTATTTAAAGTAAGAATGTAAGTTTTATAGACCGATTCACTATAAAGTTTATCTCTAACCAACTCTTTATAATGTATGTATACCCTCTATAACTCTCTCTAAACCTAAAAACTTTTAACGATATTTGTTTCGGAAAAACATCATAATCTAGTATGCCTCTATATTGAGGGTTCAACGAATCATGTTAGTGAAGCACTAATAACTACATTTTTTTGAGTGTACCTCTGCATTAAGAATATTTTAGTTTTAAAAGACGAAGTTCATCTTGTCTATGTTCTAAATTTGATAGGTATGAGACGCTCCCCCAGATGCATTCAAGATAGACACGAAAATGAAGGAAACTATTATAGAAATTTCTACATTTCTTTGGTAATGTATCGCTCCTTTCTTACAAAAAACTCAACTCTATTACGTTAAAAAGGTTCTTTATGAAAATATGTAGAATTAGCACATATACGGTATTTTATAAATGGAGAGGTGATTGTGTTGAAGCATTTAACAAAATCAAAAAACTCATCAACAGGCCTGAGAGGGTATTTGGAATCCTATCCGTTAACTTCATTTTTTGTAATGGCATATTTATTCTCGTGGGTTGTATTAATTCCATTTATCTTATCGAAATGGGGTATTTTTCCTAAAACAAAGGCATTTGATATTTTCTTTTTTGCCAATGCATTTGTAGGCCCTATGTTAGCAGCATATATCATGTTTCGAACCCTTGAAGGCAAAGAGTCATGGAAAAAAGTTAGAAAAAGCATCCTATCTACTAAAGTCGGTTTGAAGTGGTACTTGTTTACCCTCATCGTTATCCCCGCTGCAATGTTTCTAGGTATGGTGATATTAAATGGAGAGATACCTACTTTCCGCGACCTTAATTTTGAATTTTTTATAACCTATCTCATCTCTTTTGTAGCAATTTTCTTTCTCGGTGGACCTTTACCAGAGGAAATTGGATGGCGTGGTTTCGCTCTGCCTAGATTACAATCAAAATTGGGACCGTTAAAAGCTACATTACTACTTAGTGTTTTGTGGACTTTTTGGCATCTTCCACATTTCTTAACGGCTGCACAAAGGGGTGGACCGGGTTCTGACCTTTCTCTCCTATATATTCACTTGCCAATTTTTATTTTATTGTGTTTGCCGATCTCAATCATTCTCACTTGGATCTATAACTGTAATCACGGTAACTTATTTATTGTCATGCTAGTTCATTCAAGTGTAAATACGTTTAGCTTGGTACAAACTCATTCCACCAACGCCGTTTTAAAGAGTACAGATACATTTGTAGTGATAGGGCTGGGGTTTATTGCTTTGCTTATTCTTATTTTCACACGAGGCAACCTGGGATATAAACAAACTTCTGATGGAGTAAAGTTTAGTAACGATGAAAATATAAGTAAATAGAAAAGAGATCCCTGTAATAATAGGTTGATGGCAATGGGGTATCGCCACACATCCATCAACTTAAGGGATATTTTCAAACAAAATGTGGTTTTTTTATATAATTTTTTATTATCTTTTATAGATTTTATAAAAGTAGGCATATCAAATAAACCCTGACAGGTTTCAATTTTTTACTATGCTACCTGAGGATTAGAAGTGGTATACTCATAAACAACACCCAAAATATCAAAGACTGT
This sequence comes from Bacillus sp. JKS001846, assembly GCF_900176455.1. NCBI lineage: Bacteria > Bacillati > Bacillota > Bacilli > Caryophanales > Bacillaceae > Bacillus > Bacillus sp. JKS001846. Next base: position 183,411 of record NZ_FWYG01000002.1, on the reverse strand, counting down.
CTTTTTCTCGTACCGATGAGATTTTCGTCCGTTGTGCTGTAGGAGGTTAAACAGACGAAGGAGAACCTTTGATAATTCTTGGGTGTTTTTGTGTAATGCTTGGTAAAAAAGTGAAAAATAATCCTTAATTATATACATTGCTTTATATTCACTTAGTTCTTTCTGTTTTTTACGTAATAGGAGTTCTCGCATTTTAAACATAGTAGAAGAACATAATAGAATACTAATGAGTTGCCCATAAAGATGACATTCTAATCGCTCTTGTTTAATAGATTTACAACGATGAATTTGAAACCAAGATTTCCATATTTTAAATAACAGCTCAATTTGCCAACGTAATGAATATAGGTCATAGATTTTCTCTTTTGGTACCCATTCCGTAGGAATGTTTGTCATATATACCGTGATACCTTGTAAAAGCTTCGTGCGCTCTGTATATGTAATCCCTTTTTTCTTTTCACGAATAGCTCGGTCACGTAAGCGTTTCTGTTTTTGCTCCTCGGTACATCTATAAACTACAATACGAGTAGGCAGTTTGTCTTTACTCCCTACATATACATCGTGTAATTCATAAACTTGGCCAGGTTTTAATTGTTTCATAATGTCTTCCAAATGAATTTGTATATATACTGGTTTCAATTGAGGAGGTTTTGTTTTAAATACGACTGTTTCGAACTCTTTTCTATATATTTTAGTCGGTAACTTAAGACGGGATAAATAATACCCCTGCTTGTCTTGAATAGACTTAAAGTCTTGTAGACGAAAATATCCTAAGTCACGGATATACAGCTCATTCTTTTGTATCATGTCTGTTCGAGTCGCACCATACGCCTGATCACTTCGTTTTCCTGGTTCAATTTTCACATCAGAAAACTCTCCACTCAACAAGTCATACTCTAGTTGAATTTTCACACCAGCTTTATGACTACATCCTCCGGCACCAGGATACATAGCTGCGAATCGATCTGGAACTTGAAAGGTTGTAGAATCAAGGATGCGAATGCGCTCAAAGTAGGAAGAAAGAGAATGAGAAATCTTAGATACGCCTCCAATCTTAGCCTGTAGAAGCGTAGTAAATACAGTACGAAAAAAGGCTACAGAAGCCGAGTTAAATCGCCGATTAAGTCCTTCCGGACTTAATAAAACTCCTGTTGAAGTTTCTAATTGACTACATAGTTGGGTAAGAGAGGTAGTAGCGACTTGTTGATTTAGCCATACACACAAAGATAAAAAATGATGCCCGTGGCACTTCCGTTTTCGTTTCATCCCGCCTGCTTCTATAGCTAATTGATTAAGTGTAGCGGGAGACATATATCGATATAACTCTTCGGCAAATAAAGACAACTCTTGCTTTTGATGCATATTCATAAAAAGCACGTCACCCTTTCTCATTAATATAAGAAAATAGTAACGCGCTTTTAATTTCAAAAATAGCCCGAATCCTTAAGTTGATGGATGTGGGGTATCGCCACATGCCCATCAAGCTAAGCTTATATAAGTTTAATTTCACTTAAGGTTTTTCTTTTTTCTAAAGCCCCAGTGTAAGTTCTTTAAAAATTTGCATATTAAATAAACCCTATCGGGTTTCAAATTTTTAATTACGCTACACGATTGTGAGACATAGAAAAGTTATATACGACGCCTAAGATATCAAAGACTGTTTTCTTCTCATATCTATGGGATTTTCGTCCGTTTTTCTGTAAGAGATTAAACAGACGAAATAATATCTTTGTTAATTCTTGGGTGTCTTTTTGTAAGGCTTGATAAAGTAGTAGAAAATAATCTTTGATGATATAAATCGCTTTATATTCACTTAATTCTCGTTTCTTCTTGATGAGGAGTAATTGGCGCATTTGAAACATGGTAGAGGAACAAAGAAGGATGCTAATTAATTGTCCATATAAATGACATTCTAGTCGTTCTAATTTTACAGAATTACATTGATGAATACGAAAAAATGATTTCCATGTTTTAAAGATAAGTTCAATTTGCCATCGTAAGGAGTAAAAATCGTATACTTGTTCTTTTGGTAGATATTCCAAAGGAATATTTGTAATGTAAATGTTAATTGCACTAAGCCGCTTGCTGCGTTCTTTATAGATGATTTGCTTTTTATGTTCTTTTAATGCTAAATCCTTTTGTCTACGTTTCATTTGCGTTTCAGTTAATTTATACAGAATTAGTCTTGCAGGAAGCTTTTGATACATACCAATATAAATCTTAGGAATTTCATATGTTTCACCTGACTGTAATTGGTCAATGAATTGCTCCATATCTAATTGGATGTACTCAGAATGCTTTTTTATTGTTCCATTTTGAAAGTATTCAGGCTCTTTATTCTTTTGATATATACGTGTATTGAGCTTAAGTCGGGAGATGAAATAAGCACTGTGCTCGTCTATGGTATGTAAGTCTTTTAAGTCGAAATATCCTAAATCACGTATACATACATCGTTCGGTTGCAGAGACGTTAAACAAGTAGAACCATACGTTTTATCATTGTGCTTTCCTGATCCTACATGAACATGTAGAAACTGGCCACTTAGTAAATCATACTCTAGTTGGATTTTCACACCAGCATTTTGACCACTCCCTCCTGAACCTTTGTATGTAGAAACGAATTTATTCGGAATCTGAAAATGTGTAGAATCCAATACACGAATACGCCGAAAATAGTTTGTATACAAAGTTGGAATCTTGCTAGAAGAACAAAATTGTTGGTGAAGTAAATGTGCTAAGATTTGTTGTAAAAACTGAACAGCCTGAGAATTGAAACGTTGATTGAGTCCTTCTGAACTCATAGAAATACCTGTATTAGCTTCTAATCGACTACATAATTGTGTCAATGAAGTATGGGCTATGTTTTCGCTTAGCCAAACACAAAGAGCTACTAAATCTTGTGCACGATATTTACTTTTTCGTTGAACAAATCCTATCTCTCTAGCTAACTCATTTAAAGCATGTGATGACATATACCGTTGTAATTCTTTAGAATACAATTGTAGTTCATCAGAAATCGATAAATTCATAATAAAAACGCCATCCTTTCTGTATATTTCTACAAATAGAATAGCGTTCTTTTCATTATATAGATACTAAATTATCTTAGCTTGATAGCGTTCCTTCAACAAAACGGAAATTTTACTTCCCTACGGTTAATTAATTATATGCATTTACCTTATTTCCTCTGTTTTTGATCTACATGTTACTCAATTAATACCGCTACAATTCTTACTAAATTTTTGTGTACTAACACGTCCATTGAATACAGTATTCTATCTTTCATTAAGTTTATCTTTATCCAGTTGCAGCCAATCGTCAAATAGTTGATTATCCTTTAGTTTTAGATAATGCTTCAAAAATGCAACAAACTCTTGTGTATCAACTTCTTTATATTGGTAGGTTTCATAATATTGTTTTAAAAAGTGTTCAGCTGTCTTCTGTCCTCCATTTTTGTTAAAAACATTCCACAATCCACTTGCTGACTGACCGTAGATGTAATTATTTTGCTCTTCTAACGGATATTTGTCCAAGGGAAGATTAGATGGTCTTCTTTTCATATTTGGCAACAAATCTTGATGAAACATTTCATTTATGTTTCTGTTTTCTTGCGTTGAGAAAAACAGACTTGTTGCCAACACCGCCAATCCTTCATCTAACCACGCATGATAGTAAGGATCGTTATTTATTACTCCATAAAACCATTGATGAGCTATTTCGTGTACAATATAGTTTTCTAATACTTTAGTCGGTTGCGAAACGGATCCAACTGTTACAATTCCTGGATACTCCATTCCTTTTTCATCCAAGATAATATCCAACTGTTTAGACGGATACTTCCCTATAACTTGCTGAAAATAAGCTACGGCTTTCGATGCGAGCAAGCTGGCTTCACTAAGGAGTTCTGGCTTATCTTCAACACTAAACACTCGTATATTTACGCCGTTTTCTTCTTTTTCAATCATATGTGGTTCTTTCAAAACTGCCACAAACATTTCCTTCACATTCTTTACATACATTACGTTTGTATTATTAATAGGAAATGTATCACTTTCACTTGAAGTAACTATTGTATAATCTGGTGGCACTTTTAATTTAAGTGAGAAGTCACTAAACGAGGTATGATAAAACTCACCCTTGGCACGATATGCTTGTTTATTCCAGTCCTCTCGGAATGTTGGAACCATTGGATACCATTGAGCCAAGTAATAATTTTCACGTTTTTTTGAAAAACGGTTCCCTTCTTCGGGTAAACGAAAATCATAGGAAACTCTAACATTTATGACGTTTCCAGGTGACAACTTTTCATTTAACGGTACAGTCAGGGTATCATCTGTGAGGTTGAAGGGATTTTTTTTTCCATTAACAGAGAATTCCTTCATACGAACAGTTGCAGGCTTTTCCAATTGAGGGGCATATTCCTTCGTAAAAATATTAGGGATAAAATAAAACAAGAGTTTAGACCAATCTTTGTCAGATTGATTTTGGATTGAAATTGAAGCTTCTACATTAAAAAGGCCATCTGTATTCATTTCAAGCTGAAGATCATATGCGCTTTTGCTACCTGGCTTTATATCTTGTGGGGTAAACTCCTTTACATTCTCTTTAACGGGAACTGTTCTAAAATACTTGCTCCATGTTCCGTAAATACAAATCATAAAAACGAGAGAAGAACAAATAACAATTTGAATTCTTAATGTATTTCTTTTCATATTACCTCCTTACATAAACTGTAATTTTATGGACATATTCGTCTATAACCATCTCTTTCCCTTGTATCTAGAGCATTCTTTTCAATTTCTGTTTACGTCAAATCTAATTAACAGAGATATAGACCAAAACACACATTTTTACACTATTTTGATTTATATATATAAACTACATTTTAATGTTTTGGGGTATTAGCTTTTCTTAGGTTGATGGGCATGGGGTATCGCCAACATTTCGAAAAAAAACACGTTAAGCAAATTTCAACACAAAATAGCCGGCTTTAACCCCTTTAAGGTTAAATCGGCTGTTTTATATTCAAAACTTAGTTGTTTGTAATATCAAAAGAAAATGTTTCTTTTAGTCCCTTTTTCCCTTCAGAAGTAATTTTTATTGCTCTTGTTTCAGGTAAACGTTGAACCCAATTTAATTCTAATAGTCTTTCTAGAAGTGCATTCCCTAATGCTCCCGCAAGGTGGTGACGTCTTTCACTCCAATCTAAACATTTGTGTGTGAATGAACGACGTTTTTTCTTAACCCTTTCAAGATCAATTTGAAAAGTTGTAAAGAATGACTCTCCTTTTTCAGTAACAGTAAACCCGTCCTTTTCTTCATAAATAACACCTATTTTAATTAAAGAATCTGTTAATTGTACGCCTAAATTCCCCGCAAGATGATCATAACATGTTCTTGCAAAACGCATCGCTTTATCTTCCGAAGCTTGTTTTAATGATTTAATTTCAATTGGTGGAGCTATTGATAAAAATGACTCCATAACTTGAGCAACTTCCTGATTTCGAATCCCATAATATCGGTGTCTTCCTTGTTTTTCAACTGTAACTACATTCGCATCGACCATTTTTGTCAAATGGAAACTAGCCGTCTGTGGTTTGATTCCTGCCATATATGCTAATTCGCTTGCAGGATGGAATCTACCATCTAATAAGACTGTTAATATTGCTGCACGAGAAGATTCACTGACAAGAGTAGCAATCAGTGCTACATTTGGATTTGCGTTCATTTTAATCCCCCTAATGTAATCCATATTTCGATGATAATCGAAATGTTTATATTCTACAATAAATAAGGAAGAACATATGAATAGGAGGAGAAATAAAGATAAAAAAAATGGATCAGGTTCCAAATACAGAAATTATTAAACCTAAAATTCTATACTATGGAACTCCTGTGATTTTACTAAATTCGCTAAATGAAGATGGAACAGTAAATATCAGCCCTCTGTCATCATCATGGGCATTAGGAGATTGTATTATATTAGGGATTGGACTTGGTGGGAAAGCGATTGAAAATTTAGAACGACATCCTGAATGTGTAATCAATGTTCCGAGTCCTTCATTATGGGAGAATGTTGAACAGTTAGCCCCCTATACAGGGAAAAATCCCGTTCCAGATTATAAGAAAAAGAATGGATTTACATATGAAAAAGAAAAATATGATATTAGTAGATTAACACCTACTAAGTCTAAATCGGTAAAACCTACTCGAATTATGGAGTGTCCAATTCAAATTGAGGCAAGGGTGAAACACATTCGAATTCCTGATTATTCTTCTGATTTTGCAATTGTTGAGACACAAGCTATACATGTGCATGCTCACAAGGAAATCATTATTGAAGAAAATCATATTGACCCAAATAAATGGAGCCCACTTATATATAATTTTCGTCATTACTTTGGTCTTGGTAACCAGTTAGCTAAAACCTTCCGATCCGAACTATAAATAAATATATTATCTTTTATTGAAGAAAAGTTTTTCACTAATCGGACAGAGCGCTTTTACAATCAATTATACAAGTAATCGTACAAGCTTACCTGGGGCAATAGTCTCAGGTATTTTTTCGTTCGTAGTGTTCGTTTGTTTTGTAAAACAAGGTAAATTTATTAATTCTATCAAATGCGTTAATTTGCCTATTACACATTATCATTTAATTCATATACTGTAGTAGATTACTAGAAAGGAGGCGTGAGCGTGGACAGTTGTGTTTTGTTCGTTAATGGACAACCTTTTTTAGTAGTCTCAGTTGCTGGAATTGAAATTGCTAGATTAGAGATTTCTCTTCAAGTAGCATTGACTTTAATAGCGTTAGGAATTCCAATTTGTGCGTAACCCTTAGGTATTTATTAAAAAGAGGACTTTAGTCCTCTTTTTTTATTTATCCCTTACCTTTCCTTAACAACAAACAATACGCAACCCAGACCACGGCAGGGCCTACGATAATTGTTATTGGCCATTGCTATCATCCTTTCTGTTAATATCAATTCTCTCAGTTTTAATCCAATATAATCAGTTTCTTGATTGATACTAGAAATTAAATTATCTTCACTTACAGTCGTAGTAACACTTGAATTACTCATCATCCACCCTTTTTAGGCAGGGAAAAAGAATTAGATGTTTTTTGAACCTTAACATGTCTATCTGATTTGCTGCCGCATCACTATCAAGGTGCCAAAACAAAATCTCTCTAAAGTGAAAAATCTACCTTAACTCGATAGGCATAAAGACAACAAAATCACCTCAGAAAACGAAAAAATGAGCTCTTGTTAAGAGTTAACTTAAAATTTTATTCTGGGGGTACTTCAAAACCTTAGCTTGATAGCGATGTGTTGTGATCCTATGTTCATCAGCTTAAGAAAAGTAAACACCCCCAAAAAGAAAAAACATGAATTTTTTGCTGCAAGTTAACACAAAATTTCGTCCTAAGGGTGCTATAAATTTTTAAGTTGATGGAGATACAGTGCTACCCAGAAAGTGTCTAAAAAAATTTTTATTCTGAGTTCTTGTTACTTGATTGTACCCATTCCACCAATTTTAACATGTACATTAACTTTAACATCAGCCTTTGATAATGCTTCTCCCCATTGCTTTTGGACTCCTTTCCAATCCTTATATGCATACGCTCTTGCATACACCCCAAATCCTATAGGATCAATTTCTGCTTTTTGTATTTTCTTTATTAAACCTTCTAAATCACTTTTCAACTGCTTTTCAATGCTTTTTTCTAATTCCCCTCCATTATTTCTAACATTAAAAGGAAACAGTCGTTCTGAAATCGTAATTCTCATATGTACATTTATATTAAACATAAAATGATTTTTATATTGTACGCTTGTTTTTACTTTGGTACCTTGAGTACTAAAGCTTATCCAGTGTTTTTCTTTGCTTTCAGTTTGTAACGGTACGGCAATAGTAAATGGAAATTCTCCTTCTATGTTATTCTGTAAGATACTTAATAATAAATTTTCTTTTGGTGTAATAGTGAACTTATATCTATTCTGTTCATCAAGTAATGCAGTACCTGTCAACTTTATATTCTTGTTCTTTTTAAGTGCGGTAATACTTGCTGTCATTCCTTTTTCTTTTGTTTGGTTATGAAAATCTTGAAGAGTCGTTTTTGCCGTCACATTTCTTCTATGTGCAGTCTCAATTAATTTTGTCAAGTATATAGGAAGACGTGGTTTATTTTTGGGAGTATAATAAATTATGTCTGAAACAGGTCCATCCACAGCAACAATCCTTGTAGTAACCGTGTTTTTTGGATCTCGATAAAAAGGATCTAAATAATCCGCCCACTTCTTTTGTTTTAAAAGTCGCTTACCAATCAAGATAAGTTGTGTCTTGCTTCCTGATGTCAAAGCCATAGCCATGGTATCAAATTTTTCACGAGAGTTTCGCACGGTAACAGATTTTACACCATATTGTTCCTCTTTAATCTTGGCTTCTTTATTGAAAACAGGGCTGGATAAGTACACTTTTAAATCACCATTTTCGTCCAGATCTAAACCCAGTATAAGCGTAAGTGTAACATCTTCTACATTCATTTGGTCTAAACACCCAGTGAGCAATAGTAACGGAATTAAAACACTGAATAATATTTTCTGCTTCAATATGTTTCCCTCCGAAAGTATTTTTTGTAGATTAAGTTATATATCCATAAAAATACTGGGAATAAGAAAGCTAATACAAGTCCAGCTTTCGATGTAACATTTTGAAATAGTTCAGATTCATTCCATGAGGGATGAATCCAATACGCTACTATAATAACTGCCAATAAAAAAATAGCTACTGGAATAGTATGATCTTGCTTTCCCATTAATTGAATAGAACAAAATGCAGCACCGTATACACAAGGAATCCATGCAGTAGAAACGACAATTAAGTAAATAGATAATAAAATCATATCAAATCGTTCTAGAAAACGAAATTCAATAACTTTAAGCAAGTTTAATACAGGTTGATTAAACTCTAGAATTGCATCTGGACTGAAGTATAAAAAGCAACTAACTATAGTAAATAGATAAAATACAAACGTTAAGGTATTTGCTATAATAATGCCTTGCGTTGCATACTGCTTTTTTTGCAAAAAAGGATAAAGAAAAAATGCAATTTCAAATCCTATAAAGGAAAAGATAGTAGACGGAACAGCTGAAAAAATAGGCTTCCAACCCTCTTTAAATAATGGAAGAAAGTGTAACCAGCTACCATCTTTTATCGGTATGAAGAAAAAAATTGGCATCCACATTGTCATATAAAAACATAATTCGCAGTATCGACCTATTATCCGAACACCATTGCGTGCTACTAAAAAGGTTGGAATAGAGAACAGAAACAAAATAATATAGTCTGGTGTTTTGGGGAGAAGCCAGCCCTTAATATAAAGCATGCCATTAATTAGAACTGTCCAAGCGTAAAAAGCAAAATATATCATATAAAGAATAATTACCATGGTACCAATGATTTTCCCAAACAATCGAATAACAATTTCATGTAAGGTGTCATTTGGATAATGTTTTGCTGTTTGAATTAGTAAAATACTGGCGGCCATAGAGCAAAACCAACCAATAAATAGTGCTATCCAGCTATCCGTTCCAGCTTTTTCTGCAAGTACCCTAGGAAGAGATAGAATTCCAGTTCCTACTTGTGAGGCATTAATTATAAAAATATATTGCATGACAGTGATGTCATTATATGCATATTTTTTCATATTTTCACCCTTTATCAGGATTAGTTTCTTTGTGATTCTTCGTAATATTTTTAGATTTTCTCTTCATTGACCACAAAGGAAAACGAACAAATGTATCCTTCATACCTGATATTCGAAAAGGTGATAAAGGACTACCATATGGAGTGCCTAAGGACTCTAAACTTATAAGATGTGCAAGTATAGTCATCCAGCCGATAATAATTCCTACAATTCCAAATAAAGCAGCTAATAACATCATAGGAAAGCGTAATAATCTTATTGCCAAACCCATTTCAAAATTAGGAGTAATAGAAGAAGCTATAGTAGTAATAGCAACGATAATAATCATGATATTACTCACGATCCCCGCTTGAACAGCGGCTTGTCCAATCACAATACCTCCAACAATTCCTACGGTCTGGCTAATGGGAGTGGGCAAACGAAGGGCAGCCTCTCGCATCATTTCTAAGGTAATCTCCATAAGTAAAGCTTCTATCACCGGAAGAAACGGAACGCGTTCTCTTGATTCTGCAATTGATAAGTAGAGCTGTACAGGAATAACTTCAAAATTAAATGAAATAAAAGCCACATAAGTTGCCGGTAACAATAAGGCTATAAAAAAACTTATAAAACGTAATAATCGAACAGAGGAAGATACTAACCAACGTGTATTGTAGTCATCTACCCCTTGAAAGAAGGAAATGAAATTTATGGGGGCAATCAAAACATATGGACTTCGATCCACAACAATGGCGAATCTTCCCTGAAGGATGTGAGATACAGTTGAATCAGGTCTTTCCGTCAATATGAACTGTGGAAATGGTGAATATGGATTATCTTCAATAAATTCAATTATTTCACCAGTATTAATAATCGAGTCCACCTTAATATGTTGAATTCTAGTTTCCAATTCCTTAAGTACATCTTGAGAGGCTACATCCCTTAAATATAAAATAGATACTTTAGTTTTCCCTCTACTTCCAATTAAAACCTCTTTTAATATTAACTCTTTATTAGGGATATATCTTCGTATTAAAGCTATATTCTGACTAGATGTTTCTACAAATCCTTGATGTGTCCCCTTTAAGGATATTTCATTTCTAGGTTCTGTTATATCTCTTTGTGGCCATCCTTTTGTATTTAGTTGATACCCTGTGTTTTGACCGTGAATTAATAAAATACTATCCCCTTGAAAAATAGCATTTTCGACTTGATTCCAAGTATCAATTGTTTGAATATCCCCTATTGTGACAGGTAGACCATTACTAATATCAAATGAGTTATGCATTAAAGGAGACAGTATATTATTATGAATAGATTGATTATCTGTTAATCCAGATAAGTATATCAAGGCAGCTTCTGATTCATTTACTAGTTGAAATTGACGAATTACCAAATCAGGAGCTTGTTGAAAAAGTTTTTGAAGATCATTTGTATTTTGGATTAAGTCACAGCTGATGTTATGACTTCCTATAGTTTCTTTCTGAACATTTGAATTTCTATTCTCCTGATCATTTATAGAATAACGTCCTTGTTTTAAAAATTTAAAAATAGGAAACACATCATTGACTCCCCTCAAAAAGACTTTTCAATATTTTTATTGTGTATATTTTAAAAGGATTTATTCCACTATTTAAGCTAATTTTAATAAAAGGGGTATATTCTAAACATGAAAACAGGACAAGCTATATTGCTTGTCCCATCAGGAGCAATTCATAAAGATTTTTAAAATGTCCAAATGACTCATATTGGTAAAATGAATCATTAATAGTTTGTGTAAGATCAATGTAATTATACAAAAAAGAGCAAGTGACTTCTTTAATTCCCTGCTATTACAGCACTTGTATAATAGGGGAGAATTCCGGAATTCCATTATTGTTAACATAAAAAGGATATGTACGAGACTATCATTTGTTATATAAAAAGTTAATGATTTGGCAGACAATATTTTAGATTGTCTGCCTGTGGGTTTCATGAGCTTGATTGGAAAACTAATTGTTTTCCAAGAGTGAAGCCGCTAGTTCAATCGGCTTAGAAATAGTTTATTTAAAAACAGCAAAAATATGTAAAGTGAAGTTAAATTCTAATTCTATAAATAAAATACAACAATATATAAATTTCATACTTTAAATAAGTGGAGTATCTGCGTTTTCACAACTGAGGGCGAAGTAGCATTTGCCATAGAATAGATGCTACTTTGCTTCTTCATATTGCTTAATTATTTTATATAGCGTGTTTTTCTTTAGTTCTAACATTTCCATAAACATAACAGTGTTATTTCGCCACTCTTCCATTTGGAATAAGTTTCTTCTATATTAAAAAGCCTAATTCCACAGCATTAAAATTGAGAAATTAGGCTTTTTTCGTTCCTCAATAAAATAGAAACACAGAATATAATTTGTCATAATATAGGTTTACTGAGATTTCTTTAAACTTTTAATAGCGAGAAACAGAATAATGACTGCGCTAAGTGAGAAAACGACATTACCAATCTGGTCTATGGTCCCTGTGGCCCCAATGACTGGTTCTTCGATGAAGCTGTGCCATGCGTAAGTCAGGAGTGCTCCTGCTGCTAGGGCTAACTCGTGTATATTCCCCCAACCTTTGCGCCGTGACCAATGCAAGAATAAGATCGTCATCACGGCGAACAGTAATATCCAGAAAACGACAATCCCCCAGGCATTGTACTCACGGACAATCATAAATAAACTTGAGGCTATCAGAGAAACTACACCGATTACCCAAGGATTTGGTGCATCTCCTCTTACAAAAGTGCTTGGAACATGGCCAATGCTGACAGCAATGATAATCACTATGAAAATAGCAATGAGTGTACTGATTAATTGTGTTGGAGTAGCAAGAAAATGTCCTTGTGCATACGAACCATTAAAGGTGAAGATCATTCCAGCTACGAATAACAGGCTAATTATGAATATTCCAATCTTTCCTAACCAGGGTGTTGTTTTCCGGTTAGGTATAAAGGATTCAATGAGTGCAATGGGCACGCTAGTACTCCAAACTGTGTGTAATGTAAGGACGAACAAAGTCCACCAAGCGCTTATCCCTAGTTCCGGGATAGGTGCATTACTCAGAAGATTGGCATTTGCATACGAAGGATTAAAGAGAGATTGTGTGATTAATCCTTCTTCTAAGATTCCATACGCTAACCCCATTAAGATCATTGTGGGCCATCCGTAACCTCTACGTCTGGTAATCTCCCGAATGAGAATCGACCCACAGCCATACATCAAAGCAAGAAAAGGTAATGCTGCTATTGCGCTAATTGAAATGTTTCCTAGCAAATACTCTGCAACGAGCGGTGATAAGAAGAATAGCCCGAGTGTTAGAGTAATTCGTCTACCCTTTGTTAGAGGCTTAATGGAAACAGATTTAGAATTTATATTCATCTTGTTATCCACCTTCATAACTTAGTTGTAAATCCGCATTTTCCTGATGCTTCTCCATATACCCTTGTAAAGTGTGCATACGGTTCCCGTCCCTTTTACAATCGTTTCATAATTTAATTGTAATACTGTATCTTATATGTATTTCGAAACTAATGCATCTATACCCCCAATCTATAGAAAGTGTTATCCCAAAGGTGCAAAGGCCTTCCCCATATATTAGATAAGAATTGGATGGTGAATAGTTTTTATTTTATATTAATAAAATTTTCAAAATAGGAGTTCAACTTGTTATTAGATTATTATTTTTTATAAAATAGTTTTCTCATTATTCATGAATTTTCCTATACCATTAGATACGTGTTTACTTCTTGTCCTAATCGGGTCAAAAAAGAAGGAATTCTTTTCTTTGCTCTTGAAGAGAAATATGCTCATTTGATTAGATATGAGAATCAAATAAACATATTTATAACATGGAAGGTCATAGAATTATTCGGTAAAGAGGAGTATTAATACCAGAGCATTCAATAGTTATGCGCTGATAAGGAGGAAACTAATGAAAAAGATCACTTTTAACGATTTGAACTCACAGGAAACTATGCGCAATCCCATTATGTTCTATAAAAAGCTTATCAATCAACAAGAGCGTTTCTTTCATATTGATGACTTTTATGGAATGGGAGGAGCATGGGTCGTATTGCAATATGATGATGTTGTTTCTATACTGAAAGACCCACGTTTTCTCAAAGATTTACGAAAACTCACACCGCCCCATGATAAGCAGAAGTCCATTGAGGAGAATACACCTGTGAGTAAACTGTTTGAATGGATAATGAATATGCCAAATATGCTTACGGTAGATCCTCCTGATCATACGCGCCTACGTCGGCTAGTCTCTAAATCCTTTACACCACGTATGATCGAAGAACTTCGTCCCCGTATTCAGCAAATTTCTGACGAATTATTAGCTGCTGTGCAGAAACAAGGAAAGATGGAAATTATTGCAGACTTTGCTTACCCACTACCCATTATTGTCATTTCAGAAATGCTCGGAATTCCCGCCACTGATCGAAACCAGTTTCGCAAATGGACACAAGAACTCATGAACGCCTCTGTGGACCCTAGTCAGGGGACTGCAGCTACTGCAACACTTGAAAAGTTTATTCATTACATCGAAGTATTGCTGAACGAAAAGCGCCTAAATCCTGGTGACGATTTGATAAGTGCTCTAGTTCAATCAAAAGAGCAAGAAGACAAGTTGAGTAAGAACGAGCTTCTTTCGACAATTTGGTTGCTCATTATTGCTGGACATGAAACGACAGTCAATTTAATCGGTAATGGCGTACTGGCGTTAATTCAACATCCCGAACAAATGAATTTACTAAGGCAGGCCCCTTCCCTGCTTCCTTCCGCTATCGACGAGCTATTACGTTTTGCTGGTCCAGTTATGTTTAGTAGCCGGTTTGCTGGTGAAGATATGACAATACATGGAAAGAGGATTCGTAAAGGCGAATTAATTCTGCTCTCTCTGACTGCAGCGAATATTGATCCAAAGGAATTTACTTATCCAGAGGCATTGAATATTTCACGGGAGGAGAATAATCATTTAGCCTTTGGGACTGGTATACATCACTGTTTGGGAGCTCCGCTGGCGCGTCTAGAAGGACAAATTGCATTAGGCACTTTGTTACAGCGGTTTCCTAATCTTCGCCTGGCAATCAAACCGGATCAACTGATTTATAGCCATAGTAAAATTCGTTCTCTCGTAAATCTACCAGTTGTTTTTTAATCTATAATGCGACATTAATACCGATGATAATCCAATTATCTATGGTTTTGGAACAAAGAATGATTAAAAGCGCTCTTTTCATTTGTACATAATTTCTAAAGCAAAATCCATACTATATTTAGGTCTAAATATCCAAAATCCCCATTTCGGTCTAAGACCTAATCAATCGCTCCTTTCCCTTCCTTGGGCTCAGTAGCTAGCTGCTTTTTTTCAAAATTTAATTAGACTAAGCGTATATTAATACTGGTTATGATTACAATTACGTCTACCTCTTAAGAGCACTTATATACAGTGCTCCTTTTTGATCCTGCATAACATTCCTAATGCTGGTTAAGCTATAACTGTAACTTAACGTTGCATATCTTTTTTTCTTTGCAAATGTATTGTTCTTGAGTGCAAGGGGCAGTTAGCTTTTACTAGCTGCTCTTTTCATTTTTTGGTCTTATGCACATATAAATTTAAATACGAATCTAGTATTAAACGAAACTCGTTAAAATCAGATAATAAACTCTCTTTACTAAGAGTACTTGTATAAGGGGTCACCATACATGCCCATCAAGTTAAGAAAAAAATACCCCAAAACGCGCATATGTATACGGTATACGCCCTTTTTATTTAAATATAGGGCGGTTGAAACAGGGATTCTCCACCTTTTAAAGAATTATTAATAATAACCTTAAAAAGGCATCAAGAGAGGTGAATTAATGAAGTTAAGAGTCGTTAAAAAAGAAGAATATAGTTTTATTGATGACTTTGTATACGAGATATTCAAAAATACTAACTATTCAAACGGAATAGCTGAAAGAGCTTTGGTGAGGGAAATCAGAGAAAAACCATTTTATATTCCTGAACTTGATTTAGTTGTTGAGGAAGAAGGGATTATTATAGGACACTTTATGCTTTCAAAACTTCCCATTAGTAATAGATTTGAAAATGAAATACTAATGTTATCACCTGTTTCAGTGGCAATTAATAAACAACGCCAGGGTATTGGTAAGTATATGTTGCAGGAAGGTATTAAATTTGCAACTAAAATGGGGTATAAGGGAATTATTGTTGAGGGAGATTATCGATATTATCAACGCTTTGGATTTAGTACATCAACTGAATTCGGTATCTATGCGTCCAAGAAAAATCTTCCGCCTTCTGTGGAAAACTTAATGGCTATTGAGTTGTATGAAAATGGGCTGGAGAATATTTCAGGTGAAGTAGATTATTCGATTTATAATTCATTGCAACATTGACAGCTATATGAGAAACAGTTGGCACGTTATCTCCCCTCTATAGGATTTTCCATGAAACTAGTATCTAAAAGAAAGGTGAACTTAATATGAAGCTTGAAACTAATAGACTGATTTTAAAAACCCTTGATCTTAATCTAATTGAGGCTGCGGCCCAGCGTGATATACAGGCAATCAAAGCAATGGGATACAAAACCAACGGTGAGTGGCCAGGTGCAGATTTTTTTGAAGCTTTACCCTACTTTCAGGAACTTCTGATTAAAAATAATGGAACTAAAGGATTTGACTCCTGGATCATTGTAGCGAAAGATACCAAAGAAATAGTTGGAGGCATTGGATTTTTTGGTAATCCCGATTTAGACGGTATGATTGAGATTGGCTTTGCTACTAATGAAAGTCAACGACGCAAAGGTTATTGTTTTGAAGCTGCCCAAAAATTATTAAACTGGGCCTCAAATCATGATGAGGTCAAATATATCACAGCCAGATGTGAACTTGATAATATCAATTCTAAAAATGTTTTAGTGAAATTAGGGTTCCAAATGGATCACAGAGATACAGAATTAATTTATTGGAAATATAGTAATAATGGACAAAACTTATAAGATTCGTCCGTTGCTATACTATGGTTATATAACCAGGAATAATCAAACTTTATTTTAAAGCTACACTAAGGTTTTGCACTATCTATAGCGAAAAAACGTTATCCTTTCCTATGATTCTACAGAAAGAATAGCGCGTTTTTTCATTTGAGGGGGCATTTCTTTTTCTTAGCTTGATAGCGATGGGGTCCCACCAACAAAACGCGAATTTCGTACGCTAAGCTAAAATTTTATAAAGAAAATGTGTAGAGATTGTGAACTTGTTAATAAATACTAATAACTTTATTCAACAATCGAGCGTTTTTTCTTGATGTATCGGGTCAGATTGTTGAGTGACTAATTTTCGAAATAAATTGATTATTTATGTTTAAATGTATAGAGGAGATTGTGAATAAATGTACTTAAACTAAAGGGGCAGGATAGTTCAATAAAGCCCGTCCTGTTTCGCTTCTCTGGCCTATAACTTGAATTGGTACTCATTTATTTTAACCAAAATGAATATCTATTGTTGAAACTATATTAACTAGGGAGGAATCTTCATGGGATACTTTGTTACCGTAGAGTCAGGTGTGAATTTATATGTAGAAGATATTAACCCTGGGGGAAATAAGACCATCGTATTTTTACATGGCTGGCCGTTAAGCCATAAACAGTTTGAATATCAGTTTAATGTTCTTCCTGCTATGGGCTATCGCTGTATTGGTATAGACTGGAGGGGATTTGGCAATTCGGATAAACCAATGAGCGGCTATACTTTTAACAGACTTGCAGATGATATCCGCACAATAGTTGGTACACTTCAAATAAACAATTTTACTCTTGTGGGTCACTCTACCGGTGGGGCTATCGCAATTCGATATATGTCTCGTCACAATGGTTTTAGTGTATCAAAGCTTATTCTTATTGATGCGGCCGCCCCAACTGGATTTACCGCAGAAACTGCTAATAACTACATTAAAGAAACCTTAAATGATCGGCCTAAAATGATGCAGGACGTAACAGATGGCTTTTTCTTTCAGTATATAACTAAACCATTTTCGGACTGGTTTTTACAAATGGGGCTACAAGCAGCAAGTTGGTCGACAGCTGCTATTATAACTACATTAAGAGATGAGAACCTACATGCAGATCTTCCGAAAATTAATGTTCCTACTTTAATCGTTCACGGCATTCATGACAAAGTTATTCCATTTGCACAAGCCCAGGAACTAAATGAAAAGATAAGAAATTCACAGCTTGTTCCGTTTCAATATAGTGGTCATGGCCTTTTCTGGGAAGAACGCGAGAAATTTAACCAACTATTGGCACAATTTATTTAGTTGAAAATTTGACTTTGATTCAATTATTGAACAGAATAAAAGACCATCCGATGCATTAAGCCGTGATTGAGGCACCATAAACGGTCGTTTAAGGAAATTTATTTATATCTATCAAAACTGACTGAAATATGTTTAAAATCCAGTTCCAAAACTCATTACCAAAACAAAGTTCTGTAACAGACATTAAATATCGTTTATGAAACCTTCTTAATGTACGGAAAAACCAAGTTTTTTAAATGAAAAATTCCTAAGCGTACGAAATTCGCGAAATGTTGGCGGGACCCCATGCCCATCAACTTAAGAATTCAGAACTACCCCAAAACGAAAAAATGAGCTTAATTCTCATATATAACTGTTGAGAAATAAAATTTTTGTTTTGGTGGTGCTTCAAAATATTAGCCTGATGGACATAGGGACGAGCCCCTAAAATACAATTCTGCTAGAAATTTTTGCTCTATATTCTCTTTTATTTATGATAGTTGATTAACAACACTTTCTAAAAATTTGTCTACCTTTTCTTTTGATGTATCCGGTGTATGATAACCAATCGTAAATGTAAGTCTTCCATTATAAAAGCTTGCACCCATTGAAAAGAATGGCGCATACATAATGGGTGATGTCATATACCCGTCCTCAGCTTGAACTTCACCAAACTGAATAGGTTCATCAGCGATCACCCCGAAATTTGTCAGTAATGGCAACGCCATCCCCATCTGTACAGCCTGTTCATATTGCTGATTATACATTTCCTTCACTGTAGATAGCTTCATTTCTGCCAGTAGCTCCATTCCTGCTGCTGAAGAAAGACCTGGATTTTGAGACTTTATTTTATCCATTGATTGTTTAACTCGAACAAGAGTCTGCTTAAATGTTTCATCGTCTTCCATTTTAATCACTGGCATTTCCATACCGGATAAGTTGCAAATAGCACCAGTTGTATTATTAGGCAGATATCGACGTAAATCAATTGTCAAGCCAATCATTTTTTCTGCAGTGCGAGGTTCTGCATACACAGTGAAATTTGATAAAGCTCGGAAGTATGCAGTCATGAATACATCATTCAAGGTAGCCTGTTGTGCTGTTGTCCATTGGGTTAAACGTAGAGTTTGCTCATGGCTCAATCGCCGTACGGACATTTGGGGAAATTTATTTTTGTTAGGTTGAGATGGAAAAGACCATAACGATGCCTGTTGTTCTTGGTTAGGACGATACGCACTTTTTATGTCCGATATTCCAGCGTATTTGAATACATGTGATTGATCTCGACAACTCTCATTTCCCTCATCAAATTCCTTTATAATTTGCTTCTTAGACCGTCCCAATGAAAGGTGCGTATATATTGTTCCAAGCAATTTAATATATTCCTTGACTCCTGCACCATCTGAACATAGATGAGATAATTTCACAACTAACATATCTGTTGTAGTGCCCCGTAATAATTTCATTTGAACCATAGGCCCCTGTATACGATCACCAGGTTCCTTAATAAAATCTATTGCCATTATTTCAAGTTCTTGATTATTTCCTTCTGCAAAAAAGCAAATAGATGAGTTAGTGTCAGATGAATGTTCCTCCCAGTAAGGAATATCATTTTCTACAAACCGGCTGTTCAAAACTGGTTGCAATTGCAACGTTATCCTTACTGATTCTTCAAGTATTTCCTTTGATATACCTACAGGAAAATAAAGAACTGCATTAATTTGTTGATCTGCAGAATAAAGACCTAATACATAATTCATTTGATCTTGAGGTGTTACTGAAAACTTTCTTTGTTCCATAATTTTGTCCCCTTTTTAAGATTTTTTTGTATAACCTTATTCTCCATATGGTTGTAACTTTTCTAGTCACTTTTCTTCAAGAGCAAATAATTCTTATCTTTTAAAATTTTTTATGAAAGTATCCTTTCCGTACTGGTTCCATTCTTTTTGCGGCTCTTTGTAGGTGATATATCCAATGTTTTATTATTATTAATACTTACTATTTTTTCAGAAATAACCAAACGAAAATTAACTAAGTTTATACATATTCAAACATTTTACAATGGTGTTTGGTAAATATTGATAAAACAAATAAATCATTTTTATGTCTGTTAATAAAAAACAATAATATAATACGTTCAGGTGTTACTTCATAATAAAAGGTTGATGGACATGGAGGACCACAAACCTTTTATCATATTGCTTTAAATGTTTGTATTCATTATTACATTGTTTACAAATAACTTCTGTTTGCACTTGTATAACTTCATTATTTTCAACAATTAATCTTTTACAAAAAAAATGATGTATCAGGTCTTTGTACAAATGGAGAAAAAGTAGGCGTATATGGCGCTAATGTACGAAAAACAGCATCTGCTAGCGCTAAGGTTGTAGGTTTCATTAGTAAAAATACTAATGTAACTGGTACTTGGGTTAATGGAGAATATGTCCAAGGACATTATGATAATTCATCTAAATGGTTATATATATCTTGATTAGGTGGTTATATATCTAAAACAACTTTAATTAATAATTGTGATGCATAAAAAATAAATTGGTAATTAATTGGGTTATTTTATCTTTTATTATTATTTATAGGGGGCACATCACACCGCAATCAAGCTAAAAAAATGTATCTATTAAACGAAAAAACACTATTCTTTTTGTAGAAATATACAGAAAGAATAGCTTTTTTCATTTTAGGGAGGATTTTGTTTTATTAGCTTAATAGCGTTGGGTTGCCGCCTGAATTCCAAAAATCCCTAAATTTATTTTTAATTATAAAAACTACGACAAAATTTATCCGCTTTTCCTTTTTGCCTACTTGCTAAATTCAGCAAGTAAAATATTTTTAAAAGGATTAGGACTGTCAGCTCTACCCAAACTGTTCCAATTGACGACCAACGTATGCTTGCCTCCAAGTGTACCTCCAACAAGAGTAGTAAACCCTAGAATGCCACCTGTGTGTCCCCATATCGAGACATCGTTCGGAAGCTTAGTTTCATAGATTCCAAGACCATATCCATCGATTCCTTCTCTTCCTGTAGGAACTGTAGTAAGCATTTGTTTTAGTTGTGGTTCTTTCAGTAATTTTCCACCGAGCAAGTAAGAGAAGAATTTGTTTAAGTCGTCAGCAGTAGAAATCATATCTCCAGCAGAGCTACCTGCACTTGGGTTATAATAAGTAACGTCTTTTAGCTCACTTGCTCCGTCTGGTTGGTCATATCCACGGGCATGGTTGGTGCCTGGAATAACGCTTGAATTGCCAGGTAGGAATGTATTCGACAATTCAAGTGGTTCAATAATCCGATTTTCAATCTCTTCCGCATAGCTGTTTCTGGTTACTTTTTCAATAAGAATACCAAGTAATACGTATCCTGTGTTTGAATAAGACCATCCCTTTCCTGGGGCAAAGTCAGGGGGCAGAGAAATCCCCATCTTCACTAACTCTTCAGCCGTATACGATTTTTTTGTATCCGTAAAATCAGCGTCTTTTGATCTTGAGTATTCAGCGATACCACTTGTATGGTTCAATATATGCCGGATAGTAATCTGGTTACCATCATATCCATTTCCTTGAATGGTACCAGGCAACCATTTTTCGATGGAATCGTCTAGATTCAGGCGGTTCTCTCCAGCTAATTGAAGTACAACTGTTGCGGTGAACGTCTTCGTCACACTGCCAATACGAAAGCGAAAATCTGTTTTCATTGGTTTCATGGTTCTCAGATCCGCTATCCCAGCCGCATACCCCCACGTTTTTCCACCCTCAGAAGTTTTAGCAAGTATTCCCGGGTATCCAAGTTGCAATGTATCCCGCATTGCTTGCTTGACGGAATTACGATCTCGTTGAGTGCTTGTGTGTGATGCACTAGATACATTTTGAGTGGGCTCTGCTTTTACAATTGAGATTGGTGTTGTGTATAACAGAGAACTTCCAGCTATTAAAAGGGCCAGACTTGCAAATGTAATTTGACTACGTATTTTCATAAGGTATCCCTCTCCTCATATTGTATATGTTCCTTAGCTCCTAGGCTTAGGGAAAAGGCCCTCACTCATATAGATTAAAGCCCCAGTAGAAAGGTATCTATCAATATCAACAATTTGAGCCATTTAAATCTCCATCCCTTCTATAACAAAATTATTTAAGGATATGAAAGCATATTATGTATCCTTAGTTATTGTTAGGATGAACACAACATGAAACATACCCTCATCCCATATTTTACCTTATTTATTTATGATATATATTGAGAAAGAATGTAAATTCGAATCATTTCCTTACCCCAACTATTGATCGTCTTTTTCACCTATTATCATTAGATATTTAGAATTTCATTATAAAAAACAACCAATCCCTTAACGTACAGGAAGCGGTTGAAAAATGTATCTAACGTACAATTTACTTTTTTTGATATGGTGATCCCATCACCATCAAGCTAAGGTTTCGAAGTACACCTAAACAAAAATTTTCTTTCTCAACAGGTAGTTACTTTGAAAAGTCGCCTCTTTTTTTCGTTTTAGAGCGTTTGTTTTTCTTAAGTTAATGGGCATGTGCGGTATCCCAAAAATAAAATTAAGAATAGCTATTAAATAGGTTGGTTATAGTATTGATTGTGGAGGTGAGAAAGATGAACAAAAAACAACAAGGTTATAATAAGGAAACTTCTGGGGCTAGCATCCAAAGCACAAATGCTAGCTATGGTACAGAATTCGCAACTGAAACTAATGTACAAGCAGTAAAACAAGAGAATGCACAATCAGAGGCAAAGAAAGCACAAGCTTCAGGTGCACAAAGTGCGAATGCTAGTTATGGTACAGAATTTGCAACTGAAACGGATGTGCATGCAGTTAAAAAACAAAATGCAAAATCAGCTACAAAAAAATCACAATCTTTTAGTTCTAAACAATAATGAAGGAAAAACACTTCTCTATCTTAAGAGAAGTGTTTTCTCGGGCTGTGGAGAAAGTCTTCTCCACAGCTTATTTTTGTGTCTGAACAAATACATAATATATCACTAGCAACTTTAGATAATGAGTTTGCCACAGTTTTAAAAACTGAAGAATTCATTAAAAAATTGTAGTAAGTTGAAACAATACAATCTTAAGGTGTTTGTTTTAATATTATATGATATACACAGTTAGGAATACTGTCTTACGCCCATCAAACTAAAACGAAAAAAGCTATTTTTTGTAGAATATACCGAAAGAATAGCTTTTTTCATTTTAGGGGAATTTTGTTTTTTAGCTTAATAGGATTCATGTTTTTTCAAATCTAAGGTCACCGTATATACTAAACAATGCCTTCGAAATTCTTCACATATTCCAATAATGTTTGATATTGTTGATCAAGGGCGCACTTCTCTGTTCCAATTGGTGATTTAAAAAAGAGTGAAAGGTGTTCCATTATTCCTACTTTCCCCTCTCTAAGTGCATGATCCATAAAACGGGACAGATCAATTATTAGAGGCGCAGCTAAAATCGAATCAATACCTAACCAAATTAATATTTAGTGCTATCGCTAAATCAGCAAATGGTGAATTGAAATTCAAATTCGAACACCCGTTAATTATTATATTAGGATTTACCGAAATCATAAAAGCAATTTGTAATAATACATATATTATAGTTGAAATTAAAATGGATCCTGCAACTGCCCGGGGAATGGATTTCCCGGGGTTCTTTGCTTCACCAGCCATATTAATCGGACTTTGAAAACCATTGAATGCAAAAATAACACCGGAAGTTGCCATAGCAGTTAAAACATTTGATCAATTAGATACATTAAAGTCCTGATAACTGGTAAATTTTACTCCATGAAATCCAGCAAATAGTAATGCACCAATTGTAAGACTAGGAATTATAATTTTAAATATAGTAATTAATGAATTTATATTCGCGAACAGACTAACAGTCCAATAATCTAAAAAGAAATATATATAAATACAGAAGCAGCTGCAAGACCAGGATCATATGTAGCTGTTATGAAACTTGGTAAAATTATTATTATGTTGGTAGCTTTAAAATTTAAAAATAATGAATGTTAATTACACTAATGATAATATTTTTGATATGATTAATGTATAATAAAAATATAACTCATGTAATAGTCTAGGCGGTATACTTGACCAACGGCCGCTTAGCTAATGAGTTATACCCCTTAGAAAAGGTACCTTGCAGCAGGGGTACCTTTTCTTTTATTTTCAGTGTTAAATTATTTTAAATAGAAGCTATATAGCTAAAAAGTATAATGATTAAATTGTAATTGAAGTGAAGTATGTATCCCATATGAATATTTTTAAATATTAGAAAGAAAATCATTTGAGCGATAGCTGGTATCCCAATGATAGTTAAACATTGTACCCAATTATAGTTATACGTAGAGAGATGGAGTAACCCAAATGAGCTTCCAGACAATATTAAAGAGGCTGTAATTGAAGATATGGGGCTTATTATGAAGGAGCGTATGATCTTATGCCAAAAGAACCATATAGATACAAACATAATGTTCTCTCCGATTAATTGAATTGCAACCCCAGGTGTTTTGTAAAGCAAATTAGTAATTCCTTCATTCCCAATAGGATTAGATGTTCCTTTGAATGTTGTAAAAGATATTAGTACGGCTAAAAATAACAACATAATAGCATAAATAATGAAAGCACAGAAAAAAAAGTTTTAGTTGCTGGAAAGTGATTTTTTTAGAAAACAAAAACCTTTGATCCCTCATTATAAATAGAAAAACTAATGAAATAGGAAAAGAAAAATAAACAGATTTAATTATGTATTGCATCAGTATATCTAATTCATTTATATAATTAAGCACGAATGATGGAAAAGGTATGTAAACAGTAATAATACAAAATATGATAAGTATTAGAAACTGCAGATACGTTTTAGTTTGTACTAAGCAATCTAAATATGTGTTGGCAGCACTTAATGCGTTTGTGGTCTGCTTAAACTCTTTAGAAACTGCCTTCATAACACTCCTCCATTTGTATAAAAGTCAATGTATTTAATCAATCATCTTATATGCCATTCTTTCCTAAGTGTATTAAATGTAATCTTATCTCTACACACTTTATAAAATTTCACGTACTTTATTTATTAATTATATTTAAAACATATTCACCAAAGGGGTTTCTACGCCAAAAGAAAAAGCATCCCTCTGGATGCCTCACTTATCCTATTTATTAATTAAATACAGTCTCATCATGATGATATAAGGGATATTTCTAAAGGATAAATTAAGAATTATTTCTTCATTCTTTCTTCAATCCTATGATAGCAACTAAATAAGTTGGTTTTTTATCTACTATAATCACACGACGTTTTGACGCATGAAAAGACTGCAAAGCTTTTTGAATATGTCCACTTGACAGGGGTAAGACCAAATTTAGGTTCTTCTAAATAGTAACCATATACAAAAAAACCACTCATACCGGTAACCACTTAGGTTGATAGAGTCATATTTTGTTCAGTCATAACTCTCTCATTTATATGGGGTATACAAGTACCTTGGTCAAACCCCTTCTATATTTATTTTCCTTTTTTATAACAACTTATTTTAGACGTGAATGCTGTTGCAATAAATAATTATTGTAGATGGAAGGTAATAAGTGAATGAAATATAAAACCACACACACATAATAATTATATATTATGCATCAACATTGAATCATCAGAAAAAAAAGACTTTTATACTAGTAATTCACGAAAAGATAAATGCAAAACACCTTTCATTAATAGTGAATGAAAGGTGTTTTGCATTTTAACATATTGTATATCATTTTCATTTATTTTGGAATTATTATATAAGGATTTCCCTTTTTTTTGTTCCAAATTATATTTTCATTTACTATTTTATTTTTTGTTCTGTAATAATAAATCTTGAGAGTAATTCTGTTAATGCTTCTACCTTTTCTTTCATCTTGTTGGATTGATTTGAAATTTCTTGAATTGAAACTGCCTGTGATTGAATTGATTGTACTGTATGAATCGCTTCTTTTTCTATTTGCGTTGCTGTATCAGATACAAGTGACAGAGATGCATTTACTTCCTCTGTGCCAGCAGACATCTCTTCTGTTGCTGCCGATACCTCTTGAATTTGACTTGTAATTTTATCAATATCCCTCATAATAGATGCAAATGTTTGATCCGCTTTGTAGGCAGCCTCTTTTCCTTCTGCGGCCTTTTGTTGACCTTTTTGCATAACATGAACTGTATCTTGAGTATCTTGTTGAATACATTTGACTATGTGATTAATTTCATTTGCGGAGTCTTTAGACTTTTCAGCTAGGTCTCTCACTTCTGCTGCAACCACTGCAAACCCTTTCCCATTCTCTCCAGCACGTGCCGCTTCAATAGCAGCATTTAGAGCAAGAAGATTCGTTTGTTCGGCAATATTAGTTATTGCATCCAGTGCTGTATCAATTTGTTGTGTACGTGTAACAAGTTTATCTATGACTTTTGACGTTTCCTCCACAACATCATGAATACTGTTCATTTGAAGAATAGAGTGCTTTATCACTTCACTACCGCTATGTATTTGTTCAGTGGTTGTTACTGCTACCTCAGCAACTACTGCTGAAGATTCAGCTACTGTTTGCACACCAATAGTTATTTCTTCCATTGAGGATGAACTCTCTTGCATGCTGGTAACCTGTCCTGCTATTTTTTCTTTCACTTCAGAAATGGTCAAAACAACCTCATTTGAAATATTAGATGCTCGCTTTGTATCTTGTAAAACCCCCTCCGTAGAAGAAATCACCTCTTGTGTTGTCGCCTTAACATTCGCAATTAATTGTTGTAGGTTATCTAACATACTATTAAAAGACTGTACAATGATTCCTAACTCATTATTTGCTTTATAAGAAGTACGTATTGTTAAATCACCTGCAGCTACTTTTTCCATATCATTTTGTAATAAAACAAGTGGTTTTCGTATAGTAATTTTAATAATATATCCAATAAATATAACTATGACAATTGCTAAAATTGAAATAACCACAAACATTGTCATTGTATTTTGAGCACTATTATTATTAACTTTTTGTAACTGTTCTGCATTATTACTGTTATATATAATTAGTTCACGAATTGATTGAATTGTTTTTTTCATATTAGGTTCAATTTCTTTTAGATAATAGGCATACGCTTCCTCATTATTAGATTTCCCTAATTCTTGTGCTTTTTTCATCAGAGTTCTTAATTCATTAAACGCTTCATGAAATTTGCTATATAGTTCTTTTTCTTTATTAGAAATAACTTTAGTCTCATACTGCTTTAACAACTGATCGTTTTCCTGTCGAATTCCATCCATTTCTTTTATCAAATCGTTCATTCTTTTTTCATCTTTGGATACCATTATTTCCATGAAATTCATATTAACATGATAAAAATTAGATTCTATTGTTCCTATCCACTCAACTGATTTAAAATCATCTTCATACATTTTAGCAGAGGCACCCTTCGCTTTTTCTAGTCCCCAACCACCGATTAGGGATAATACTATACAGGCTATACTTGATATAGCTATTAATATGTTTAGCTTTGTACCAACCTTACTGTTTACTAATAATTTCAATTAAAACTCTCCATTCTTATATATAGTTCAAGTAATATATTGTATACTAAGAACTTAAAATATACGATAGTAATTTTTAAAATATAAAAACATGTATAATTCTTAAAAGTATTATATATCAAACTATTTAACTTTTTGAACTACCCCCACTTTCACTTCGTTTAGAAGTGAGGGATTCCTAAGTAAAGAGTTCTATAATTCACCTCCCAACCACTCACTGGGCTGTGACCCTTCACGCTCCTTGAAGAAGGAGTCTTCTTGGCTAAAATGATAAAATTTTAGTATTAACATAATCCTCTTTTGATAAGTATAATGATTTTTTATGTGTCTTTATAGAAATACTGCCACATTGCTAGCAACCTAACAAAAATAAACTACCCCAAAACAATAAAATTAAGCACCTTGTGTGAAATTTTATTGTTCTGGGGTAATTCTAAATTCTTAAGTTGATATTCATGTGGTGCTACCCTTATTAGAAATTAAAAATTTTTATTATTGCTATACGGATGACAGTTTCAGGTCTTTTCATCTGATAATTATTCCTTTCTAATTCGAAATAAATACCTCTACCTACAGAACTATTTACATGTGAGAATTCCTCTAACCCAAATATCTCCTAATTCACTAACTGTCTTTATACTTATCTACCCAATAACAGGTGAAATTATATTTTCATTCCCTTACCAAATAATTATCCATTTGTATTTTCGCATGAATAAAACCTTATTTAATTATATAAAAAGTACACAATTAAATAAGATTTGGATTGTTTCAAATTCACACTAACAGATCTGCAAATGAGGTACCAACATTATTTTCTCGTTTCATGTGCTTTTCTAAATAAATCTTTGTCGTTTGAATATTTTCATGCCCCAATGTTTGCATTAAATGATATAAATCTGCATTTCCTTGTTCAACTGCCATGATTGCAAAAGCATGACGGAATGTATGCGCCGTTACTGGATTTTCACGATACAGTAGAAACTTTAAGTTTGTCTTTTTTATCATATCTGTTACCTGATTCGATAATGTTTTAGAGTTATAAGCACTTCCCCTTTGATTTATAAATAACGGACTCTCATCCCCTTTTTCCAATACCGTTTGTAATCCTCTTCTCCGTCTCATTTCACAAATACACTGGTATAAATGTTCCGAAATGAAAAGTTCACGCACTTTATCCCCTTTTCCAGTGACTTTTAACCAGTACTTTCCGTCATAATGTAAATCTTTCACTCTCGCGGTGCACAATTCTTGAATTCTTGCACCAGTACTTGCTAGAGCTAGTAAAATTGTATAGTTTACTAAATGTCCTCTTTCTTTATAAAACCCTAAAATCTTCATAACCTCATCATAGGATAGGTCCCGATTTGGCCGATCCTGTTCATTTACATTTGCGCGCTGCAGTTCTTCGTGAAGAGGTCTTTCAATATAAGCAAATACATGAAGGTGTTTTAAAAAAGAACGTAAAAGTACTGATTTTTTTGCAAGTGTTGCGATCGCGTACATATCCCCATTTCTACCGTTCTCAACCTGCTTCAACCAAACATTATATTTACGAATATGCCAGGGCTGTAATGTTTTTAGTAAAGAGTCATTTTGCTGTACCTCTTCCCCATTCAATTCGAATTCCTCTGCATGCTGCACCATGCACTGACAAAATGATAAGATTTCGGAAACATAACTCTTTTTTGTATCCTCTTTTCTATTCTTCTTCTCATCCATATCTTTTTGTAAATGTACGAAATGATAAATGACTTCCAGATCACTTAAATACGTATATTTACTCTTTCCCTCTTTTTCTGCAACCTCCATCTTCTCTTCCAACTTATCTACATAACGACTATCATGCAGGAATGGAACCATATCTCTTATATTTTCTACATATGTATCTATATCTTCACTTTGATTCATTGTTATAGGTAAGTTCTCTTTTTTATTTTGTTTATCCATATTTCGAATTCACCTTTCCTATTGATGATTATGAATATAACACTCTTTATTATCCTTATTTAATATTTTATTTCACTTCTATACATTATACAAATGATAATTCATTTTCTTTCTGTAAGAATACTATATTCTTCTCTATTAACTTATACTTATATTTTTTTATAATTTATTAGTAAATAGATATCATTTAATAGTTAATACCTTAGAATTTAAATACCTTTTATAAAGAAAATAAATTTAAAAATACATTAAGAGATAAATTAAATTTAAAACGTTTTTAAACTATAAAAATTTATAAGAACTTTAATAAATTCTATTTCTCATTTTAAATATATCTCATATTCTGATATGATATATACATATCTAAAATACTAGTAAACACTAGTTATGGAGGTGTCCTTTCATGACACAAGATTTATTGTTCATTACAAAGCCTACTGTAACGACAAAAGAGGCAGCCGACTTATTAGGAGTAACGGTACAAACAATTTTAAAGAAAGAAAAAGATGGATTAATAGAATGTGTATATAAAGATAACTGGAAGCAATTCGGTAGTAAGATTTTCTATCTAGAGGATATTGAACGTTTAAAAAATAAAAATGAAGTTAAAGGCCTTAGCACGAAAGAAGTAGCTGAAATTCTTAATGTTGCACCATCTACTATCTTTACATACATCAAATCTGGAAAATTACCCGCAACAATGGTAGAAAAACGAGGAAAACAAGTATATATTATCGATGAGGAAGAGCTAGAGATTTTTATGCTTGATTATGAAAAAACTAAAACAAAAGAGCGAAAAACATTTATTACTAAGATTCAAGATGAAGATATATATTTATATCAATTATTAACACATCAACATAAAGGAAAAACAGCTAGGGTAATAGAAATCAATGGAGCAGATGGTAAGATTCTTACAGAAGACGAAGAAATTTTCCCTCTATCCACTTATAAGGAACGTGATTACACCTTAGAGCCTTTCCATAAACAAGCTGTAATTACGAAACGTGGGTATTTATCTTTTTCATTTAAAAAACCTCAGCTATTTCATTCCATCACTTATAATCTAATAAATTTATTTTATAAAGAGCTAGGTGTCACAAATATGCGATTGAGTATTTCATCTGATACTATTAAATTAGAAATTAAACCTTTCGTATTACAAGTTGATCCATTGCAGTTTCAGGAGGAGATTAAATACTTACATTTTCATATGAAATCCGGTACGATACTTCCACACGTAGAAGGTATTTACTTTAAAAGTAATGTAGTGCCATTAACTTTTCATGTGGATCATCAATTCAAGCAAAAAGTAGTTCAGATGGCAGCCGGTGCTGGTATTGGGCAAGAAGAATTCTTATTGCAAGCTGTAAAATCTTATATAACAAATCTAGAACGACAATAAATTTGTGATCAATTAGAAGAAGCGTAGAAATTAAATCTTTCTAGGCTTCTTAAATTGCTAAATTTAATATTCGGTGATTATAAATTATTTACTTTTAAACATATTCATAAAATCATAAGACATAAGATAAAAACGTCTTTCACGATGTTACACATAGAATACTAAGATACGAAGTTCTGATATTTGACTATATAGGATATCGTCAGATCGTCATCAAGCTAAAGTTTTGAAGTACCCCCTAAATGCCATCAATGCTTAAAAATGGTTATGAAAACTAACTCACAATTTGATTATTTTTAAAGAAAAGACACCTATTGTGATTAATCCATTTATCATTATAAAACATTATATATTTTTTAAAGAAAAGACACCCTAATATCCCTTTCTCCGACTTAAACCACTTAATAACTACCAAGTGTTAACTGATAACAAGATTGAATTATTATGTACTTCAAAAAGCTACATGTAAATTGTTGATAATTCCTTACAATTTACATGCAGCTCATTAATTAATAAATCTTAAAGCTCATTCCCTAACCCGGACGATATAATGCTTCTTCTTTATAACATATTAAGGAAATAACGGTACATACATTATTACTTTCACTATTTTAAAACGGTTAATCAAAAGTTCTCTTAAGTAATTTACTAATATCATTAGCCACTTGCAGCAGCATCTTTTATTGCTATACTAGACCAATCTAGTTTCAAATATCTATAACCAAAAGCAACAAATAGTCCCACAATGTAAATATAAAATCCTACCCAAGGACCGTAAATCCCAAAATCTAATAAAAAGGTAAATATAAAAGATAATGGTATAAACACGAACCATCCTAAAATCAAAGCGACTTTCATTGTATAATAATTATCTCCAATCCCTCTTAGTCCCCCAGCCAAAATTAACTGAAGTCCGTCAAAAATTACAAACAATGAAGCAAACCGTAATATCTCAACAGTTAAGGACAGTACCATTTCTTCTGTAGTAAATAATTTTGCGATATATTCCGCACCTAAAAAATAAATAATTGTAAAAGGAACTATAAAATATGTCCCTATTTTTACAACATCAATACCGATTTTTTTTGCAATCAATGGACTTCCTTTTCCAATCTGTTGACCTATTAATATAGTTGCTGTTACTCCAAATCCTATACCAGGTAAGTATGCAAGTGATATTACATTCAACACAATCTCCGTGGCAGCCAATTCTATATCACCCACTCTAGAAATGAACACAGTAAAGAGAAGCATCGCCCCACTCATCCCAAGTTCTTCTAGACCGATTTTTAAACCTTCGAAATTTACTAATTTGAATTTCGTCTCTTTAAAACTTATTAATTTCCTTGTAGCATACCAATTATTTTCTTTTAAATAACATACTAGTAAACAAGTAACCTGAACAATTTCTGAAACAATGAATGCCCAACCTGCCCCTAGCACACCTAATTTAGGGAAATATAAATAGCCATTTACTAGTAACAATGCTATTAAAACATTTAAAGTGTTACCCAGCATAGAAAAATACATTGGAGTTTTTGTATTTCCAATACCTCTAAAAAATCCATTTAATACTACACGAAACATATTTATAGAAAATGCGATTATTCTTAATCCTAAATATCCTATCCCTATCATTGCAATACTAGATGAAACTCCCATCACTTCAAAGATCCATTTAGGCGCAAAGAGTGCAAATAGTATAAAGAATGGAAGCAGGGCAATAACAGAATAGATTCCAGTATAAGTATATATACTACATTTTTTATATTCTCTAGCTCCATAAGATTGAGATACTAAGAAATTTACAGCAAAACCAATACCACTGAATAGAGCAAACAAATTTAAAATAATTACATTTGTAATGCCTACTGCAGCAATGGCTTCATAGCCTAAATGACCAATAATTATAAGGTTTATTACCCCCATAAAGTTAGTTGAACTCATTTCGATTATGGTAGGAATTGTCATCTTTAAAATTTTCTTATTTTTACTCATTTTCAACTCCTATAAAAAAGACATGTCACTGCTGCACCATTTCCTAAATTTACTACATCGCTTTGTTCACATGGTAAACCTCTTAACATTGCTCCTGCAAATTCTCCATTGATAACATAAAGCCCCCAACATAAAATGGCTTTCCTTAATTCGATTGATTTATTTATCAAAAAAGGAATCTCCTCTTCAATTGGATATACTCTCTCTTGAACAATATATACGGCATCAGTTTTTAATAAATTCAAAATTTTGTTTTCCCAATCATTTTCATTAAACTTCCACCCTAATAGTACCTCATTTCCCCCATATCCAATTGTAGGTTTAATAACAAGGTTATCTTTGTTTTTTATAATATAATCCATTCCATTAGTGTCCAAATTATTATCTGAAATTATAATGTCTTTTAAAAATCGCGTCCATGGGATACACCTTTCTATTAAATTCAACTCTTTTTTTGTAAATAAATGTTTATACTTTGGATCTGAAAGAAATGCAAAATTCCCTTTATTACTATAAAGCTCTGTATGAAATCCTGTTAATAGTTCCAAATTCCCAGCCTGGTAAGCTTGAACGATTGGTTTTACTTCTTCAGGATTATGAAGAGCATCATCACACAAAAATACTCGATATACAATATCAATTGTATGATTTCCTACTACTAGCATATCATTATTACATTCTACATCTTTTTGAGAACATATCACTGCCTTATATCCAGCTTCTATTAACCTTAATTTAATATAATTTAAAGTCCCATAATAACTATCCAAATATTCATCCCAATCCATAACAGCAATTGTTATTTCACTATTTTCTTTTCCAATTTTTATAGCTAAATCCTGGATACTCTTTATTAATTTATCCATCGGATCAATATAATTCCATCTTTCAGATCCTGTTAATGATTTGTAAAACCCATAAGATGTCATCATTTTATTTAAATGGCCTATATCGATTCCCCCGACACTACTATCCACATTTAATTCTAAAAATTTATGTCCAATTTTAGTGAAATATAAATCACTACGGGCTATTAAATTATCATTCTGATATGTCGACATCATTAATTCATATTGTTTCTCTGAAAACCCTAAAGCTGTGCACATATTTAAAATATTCCCCTTAAATATTCGTTCGGGTAAAGATACAATAATATCTAACAATGATTTAGTATCTTCACCAATAATGTTTAATTGTAATTCATCTAAAATTCCCGGTTTTGGAATGATTTCTGTTTCCTTATCCAAATAATACTGCAGGATTCGGTCTTCAACCATTTTATTTTGTAATTTATTAAATGAATCAACTGCCAGGTGGGGCATATCTAAAACCTTTAAGTTGAAATCATCAATAAGTGCCCTCATATACTCGCTACCTTTTCTTTTATAGCTTTTAATGCTATTACTGGCTGCTCGTATCCACCTTGTCCCAAATTTATAACAGCTTTATCTGAAATACGCGATACAATCCCAGCATATTTACCTCCAAACATAAATATATCAATGCCAAACTTTTTATTTTCTTTTATAATATTTTCGCCTTTACATTCCAATATCTGCACACTTGGAATTTCATTATACTCTTGGACTATCCAGTTTTCATTTTTATTATCATTTATAATTTTGGACCATGTCTCATGATTTGTATATTTACCTAAAAATACGTTTTCTCCACGTGTAGAATTGTCTACTTTTAAAACAAAAAGATCTTTATTTTCAATAATATATTGAATTAAATTTACTTCTTCTCCTTTGAAACTGGTAAAAGTTTCTTCTAATTTCCTTGTCCATAAAATATGCTTATTAACCATTTCAATTTGTTCTTTAGATAGATATTTTTCTTGGAATTTTGAATCTGTAAGTAACGCTAAAGTCATTTTACTCTCTCCAATAAACATAGAAGAATACGAGTTAACATTACAGACCAATCCTCGTTCACATGCTTCAATTACATCCTTCATATCTTCATTTCCCAACTCTAATTGGTCAACTTTATTATAAATAATATCAATTGGTTGTTGATTAAACATTAACCGTTTTCCTTGTGAGTCTAATTTTAAATCCCTCAAATCACAAATAATAATTTTGTAACCCATTTCACACCCATATCTTTGAATATGCTCTAATTCATATGAGTATTTTTCAGCATAATTCACAAGCGCAATTTGAGGATCTTCCTCATTACCTCCCATATCTCTATAAGCACTGACTAGTTCATTAAGGAATCCATTAGGTGTATCACACAGAAATTGTTTCTTTTCATAAGAATTAGTGATTTCTTTAATTATAGGTAAATCAAACCATTTCTCTTTCAATTTTCCCAATACAACAACGCCTCCAGGACAACAAGCATTCGGTTCAACTACTTTAAATTCATATCCACCATTCCATATGCAGTCAAACCTTGAAATGCGTATCTTCCTCTCATAACCTGGATTGATATTAATTAGCTTTTCATATTTACTATAATATGAAAAGTATTCCCTAATCTCTGTATCTTTCTCATAAGCATCTAATACTATTTCTAGAGAATCAGATAATATTTCAGAAGCTCTCTTAAAATAATCGTTTTCTTCATCTGTAATTGCTAAAGGTTGCACAGAAAAAGGGAGTGCCTTTCCTTTAAAAACCAAACCCTCATCCTGAATTATTTGATCTACTTTCCTTAATGTTTCTTTTAAACCCACTTCATTTTTTGTTGCTAAAGAATGAAATTCTGATTCAATTTTTTTAAATAGCATATAAAACTCCTCCTTTTATTTTCTTTTATCAATTACACGAACGACTTTTCCAGAACTTTCGGAAATTTTCATTTTTTCTCTTCCTACTAAACTAACTTCCAATGGCTCAATAACTTGTAATTGAATCATTTGTTTTAATTTAGGTGTAAAGTTTAATATCCGATTTTTAATTATACTTATCAAATGTTCTTCAATTTTCTCATCCAGATTTTTTCCTGAAACTTCAAAGGACACTTGAATTTTATCTCTATTTTGATGTTTAGTTATTAACAATTGAAATTCCCCAGTTAACTCTTCTAAATGACTACATGCTTGGGCGAATATTTGTGGGAATATTTGTTCCCCACCTAATTTAATTATCTCTCCTTTTCTCCCCACTAATTTAATTTTAGGATTTGTTCTACCACATGGACATAGAGTATCTATTTTCATTGCTAAATCGTTAGTTTGGTATCTAATAACTGGCATTAACTTTCTTTTTAAATTCGTAATAACAAGTTCACCAATATTCCCATCTTGTATAGGTTGACCTTTTTCATTTAAAACTTCAGTATATTGCAGCTGATCATGTATATGATACATACCTGGCTCACAGTAATCACACTGAAAACCTATAGTACCAACATCCATGCTTTGAAATACAGATTTAAAACTTTTCACTCCTAATATGGACTCTAAATAATTCTTTGTAGAAGAATACATTTTTTCGCCACCATAAACAATCTGATTTATTGAAAGAGTTTTGTTTGACTTCTCTATATATTGCGCTAACGGTATTACATCAGATGGCATAACTAATAGCGTTGTAACATTAAACATTTTTATATAATTAAACAGTCTTTCGAGGTCTGAGCTAATACCAATGGGAACAATTTTACATCCCGTTCTTTCAAGTCCTAGGTAAACAGTAAATTCAGATGTTAAAAATCCAGGCACTCCAAATGTAGCAACTGCATCATCTTCATTAATCCCAGCCATTGCATAACCTTTTCCATGAAAGAAAATATTCTCTTTCAATTCATCTGAGGTCAAATAAATAATTTTAGGTTCTCCAGTTGTCCCTCCACTTGTAAATACATACGAATTCCGAGGTGAACCTGTCAGCATATGTATGGGAGGTGTCGTTTTAATAATATCTTTAGAACTTATCATAGGAATTTTTTGGAACTCATCCAAACCATTAAGATTAACTTTCACTTCTTTATAAAATGTTTTATAAAATGATGAATATTCTTTAGCTAAAGATAAAACTTCATTAATTCTTTCTAGTTGCCATTTTTGTTTTTCTAAACTGGGGATAAAATCAGTCGTTTCCTCTAACTTTGAAAATATTAAAGTATTAATTAAAGATCCTCTCCTTTTTATTTAATCAAACTATGCAATACATATAGTATTTTTCATCACATCCAACCCCATAATTTCTAAATTATGTAATCAATGTTACAACCCAAAGTTTATACACCGGAATTATTTTTTGGAACGCAAAAAATACTACAAATTATTACATTTTCCGATAATTTTGTATTTTTTCGCATTTATTTATTTATTTATTAGTAAATCCAAGCTATTTTTCATATTACTTCAAATTACAGTTTGAAATATATGTATGCTTTATACATAACTGAAAAGTCTAAATTTTATTGATAAATCAAAGTCTAATTAAATATTTTTTATAAATATATATAGATTTCAAGTTATTGTATTTGTTATTTTAATCATTTTTATACACCAAGGAACAAAATATGACACAGGGTTTCTACTTATTACTTTTGTTCTAATGACATTTCAAAATACTAAATGACATTAATATTAACGCTTTATAATGCTTAAACTACAATCTCTAATTACTATATGTAATAAATCAACAAAACCTTTTCATATTTGATAGAACAAAAGAGTTTAGTTTCAAGCAGATACAATTTGAATAAAATACTTCTTTCAAACAAATATAATAATATTTCATTGTAAAAAAGCTGAGGATCCCCCAAACTTTTTAATACATCTAATCTCTTATTAAGGGAAGCACCATATCACTATCAAGCTAAGAAAAACAAATTCCCCCAAAACGAAAAACAAGCCGTCTTCTGTCAAAAACACACGGAATTTCCATCCTGGAGTGTTATACAATTCTTAAGTTGATGGGTATGTATAGTGACCCCTATAAGGGCTTTTCTCCATACAAGGAATGGAGAGTATTTTTTGAGAACCCCACTCAAAAAAACTTCCTCCTTTCTCCTTGCATTTCGAAATTCGGCAGGTATAGGCATGTTGCCAAGTCGAACATACCAAAAACGAGGATTTAGGTAGTACGACTTGGACTAGCAATTGTACCTGCCGAACCGCCTAGATCTACTGTTCAAAAATAAGCTCTTACTCTATATTTTTATAACACGAAAACAAGGGGAAAATAGAGAATATCGCTTTTTATCCCATATTTTCATGTGTTAATATGGGATAAAAAGGGGTTTGAATGGGAGCGATTATATGAAAAAAATCACCTTATATAATTTTGGGGATTGGACTTAGTACGCTTTTTTTAATTAGATATGGTTTGTTAATATTTTTAGCATATTGGAGAGCTCAAGAAATTGCTCAAAGCAATGGTATTATGTTCGGAATAGGGATGCTTTTATTATTATTTGTAGTTATTTTTAATAGACGTAATCTTGGTAATGTCAAATAGGGATAGGTAAATAAGAAGATAGATAGGGGTAGCAGTATGGGTGAAAAGAAATTTATAAACTATGAGAAAGACCCAGAGTATTTAAACGATTATGTAGCATTTACAAGTAAAAAGTTTGGAAAAACCTATTATTTGACTACAGACGTTAAGGGGTACACAGAGTATGAATTGGAAGCGTATATTGTAGAACTGGAAGCATATAAGAAAAAGAGAAGAAAGAAAAATTGGATATACTTTGGTTGTTTTGTATTGTTTTATATAGTCTTGTCAGTAATAGAGGGTTATCAAAACGATAAACTAATTGTGAAAGGTAAGCCATTAGAAGCACCTGTTCTTGGGAGACATGTTGAGACCGAGTATCTTATTCTGGAACACCCTACTTTAGAATTGATTGTTGATGATAAAGTTAAAAAGTTATGGGTAAAGCAGGAGTTGTATGACAGTATAACTGTCATGGATAAGGCGAAGGTGATTGAATATAAAGGTGAGATTAAGTTAGACCCTAGATACAAAGGTGAAGACTTAATTATAAGGTTTATTAAAAAGGAAAAAGAAGTAGGAGTGTAAAATAAAAAAAGGTGTGGTAGCAGTATGGAGATGAAAGATAAGGGGCAAGAAATTAAATCAAATGATAAGCCTTTAGCTTTTGGTTTGATTCTTTTCATTGTACTCAGGTATTTTTGCCCAAATCCCTGAGATGGGGGAATTAGGTATAAATTTAGAATTTTTTATTTCAAAAATACAACTTATAATTATTTGAAATATTTCAATTGAAATGTATATATTTTGACATAATCATTTTTAAAAGACGTTAAAATCCTTTGTTTATAAGGATCTTTTAATAATTCGCTTGCTATTCCCCCATTTCGAGGAGATGGACAAAGAAACTCAACACCGGATTTTAATACAATAAATGTTGTAAGGGAAAACATTTGGCCTAAGCAAAAAAATAACGAGCTGCCCATATGGACAGCTCATTTACATAATTCTTGTTATTGGAAGTTATTCTAAATGCCTTCTGATTGGAGAGATTCAATCTTTGTTTTGTTTTTCTAACAGTTGAATAACCTTATCTAATTTTTGCTCAATTGGATCTTGTTTTTTGCGATTGTTGGTATGCCGAATTATACGTATAATCCCCCCAAACAGTGCACCGAGGATTACTAAAATAATAGCAATTCCTATGTAATAAATAGAGTTTTCTAAAGGCATTATTTAGAACCTCCTTTCCCCCTATTTTACCATTTATAAAAAGTGATATGTTGTTTGATTTTGTTTGTATATTCTATACATGTGAGGTTGACATAACGTCTAAATTATCGGTAGCAAGGAAAAAGGAGAAACCCTACTCTTACAAGGGAACCTCCTTTTTTAGTTCTATCAATCTATGCAATTTTTAATACATTCCTATTATAGTACGGTTTTAGGTTTTAGGTTTTAGATTTCTTGTTTGTTACTAGATCAGCCGAAATGCTGGCGGTACCCATTAAATAGCAAGTGTAGAGATTGCTTGTTTGTAGATTAGTTGTTGTTTACCATGAACCATCATTAGGACGGTAAATTTATCTGTTGCAAGGATCTGCCCACGCACTGGAACGCCATTCTTTAAAAATACAGTAACTTCCCCTTTTTTCTCTTTCAATTGTTCATACATATCTTCTTGTAAATTAAACATGGAATACACCCCTGGTTTGTTTGGATTTACTTTTCTTCTAATACCTGCTGCTTTTCACTGTTGAATATTTGTGCTTCCCATTCACTTTCTATTTTTCTAAACCATTTTCCTATTTTGCTTAGATAATATCTTTTTACTTCCCCATTAGGAATCCAAATTTCACGTTCCTGTATTTGATTCATCACTTCATGAAGAATCTCATCATGTTCATACTTTCTAGGTTTTCTATAATGTGTTTTTACAAACTGTGTATATTCTCTACGTAACCAATTAGAAATATGTTGTCTTTGTCTTTGCTTGAGATGTGACCATTTTTTATTTGTTTGAAGGATTTTTCCATTTACTTTTATGTGGTTTTTCATCGACACTCATCCCCTTTTACTAGCAAAACGAATATATAACTATCGTAACACATTTAAATTGAAATACTGCTCTAGGTACATATTTCGCAAGAAATCTATCCAAAACAAACGATATAGTATCGATTAAGCGAATTAATTAAGCATAAAAATTAAATGTAGACTATTGAGTATGTATTTTGTTTTTTATTAAACAATACGGTACGTGAAATTTTATATTCTTCTTATAAAAAAAGCCCCTTAATTAAAAGGAGCACTTATTTTACAAGATACTGTTCAATTTCTTTTATTAATAGTTCTGCACCTTCTGGACTTAATGTGATCTTACCATTTGCTAATGCTATGTTGCGATTTGACACTTCTCCTGTTAATGCACAAACACGACCAGGCTTATACTTCTGTAAAACAATGTCTTCCCCTTCTACAAAAATCTCTAATGGTGATTTTTCTTTAATCCCAAGCGTATTTCTAAGTTCCTTTGGAATTACTATACGCCCTAATTCATCCACTTTTCTAGTTACTCCAGTTGCTTTCATCTATTCTCTTTCCCCATTTCATTATCAATTTGTACCCAAGCTATTCTTGACTATTGTAACAGGCTTTCACCATACATGAGAAACATAATGGGATACAGCCGAGATACGTGTAAAAACAGGTCATGCGCTTACTTTTATTTCCAACCTACGACCTATTGGGTTTTATATAGGAATTTTTTCTTCTATTGGTTGAGGGATCTTCTGTAAATCAATCACATAGTCCCCAAAGCGTTATATATATTGTCATATAAGGACTTAGCGTTTCTAGATCTTAGCATGAAAAGTGATAACTTTCATTTTTTAGTTGTCATAAAATCATAGTGATATCTACAACATTTTGAAAAACCATTATAGACTTCTACTTTATTGGTACTAACTGTAATTTGTTCACGTAATTTCATATCAGAAATTACAAAGTAAAAACAGAACATGAAATACGCAAAAAAGTTATCACAGGGTAGATTCTCAAAACATTTGAAAATCCCCCCGCGATAACGTGGTCATTCATAGGTGTAAACGATTAAAATCCCCAAATATCTACTTCTGCTGCTGAAGCAAATCCATTCTGTCCTTTTGTCACTTCTACTTTTACATATTTTGCAGTAACCGGGTTGAATTTTACTGATTTTTTATCAGCATTATTTTCCCATGTTCCTGAAGTTACTTTTTCATAATTAACGCCATCCACACTCGTGTAAATATTGTAGTTTAAAATACGGCCATTTTCCGATCCATCTTGCCTTGGAAGATAGTCTACTTGTGAAATCGTTTGATTTTTATCAAGCTCCAACGTTAAATTATATGGATATTGATTTGCTGTCCAACTACTATGCCAAAATGTATCTGATTTTCCATCAATTGCCTTACTAGCTGAATCTTGTGATTCCACACTATTTGCACTTGCTTTCATTGTAGTTTTAGGCAATACAGATGGTTTAGCAGGAGTGACTCCTATCTCTGCTGCAGATGCATAACCACCGTGGCTTGTCACTACTTCCAATTTTACATACTGTGCATTAGTATTTGCAAATGTAGCAGTTTTCTGAGTAGAATCATCTGCCCAAGTTCCACTTGCAACTTTTGTGAAATTGGTACCGTCAAGACTAGTATAAATGTTATAAGAAGTTATATTTCCGTTACTAACGTTATCTTGTCTTGGCAAATAAGTCAAACTAGAAATGGTTTGAACTTTATTGAGTTTTAAAGTGATATAAGGATTTTTATCACTTAGATTCCATTTGTTATGCCAGAATGTTGATGGATCTCCATCAATTGCATTTATTGCAGCCTCATCACTATCATTTTCTTGACTGGATACCGCGTATATTGAAATCAAAGCAAGACCGTCTTTTTCTATCTCTGAACGTACAGTTGTTAACATTTGTCGTTCCGCATTATTAGGAGTGCTTTTAACGTTGGCGAGTGTATTATTTAATTGGATCATTAAATTTTGCTTATTTGTATCATTATTATTAATTAACTGATCTTTATATAGACGTACAAGGTCATAAAGTGCTCGAGGATCATTTGCAAATTGTTTCATGACTTGATTATTGATAGTAGACCATTGTGCTGATGTCGTAGCCCCTTGCTTGACTAGACCTTTAATATAATCAACCCAAAGTGGAAAGTCTGACTGTCCAGCTTGGTCTAAGGTCAACGCAGCAGAACGAATATTATTAGCCGCAATAGAATCTTGACTTGCAACGTAATTAGCTAAGAAACGCAACTGTTCTTGAGTACTTAAAATAGGTGTCATTGTACCTGTATGATTGGTTGCATTTTCATACGTATTAATGTAAGAAGGGTAATAGTTTGGTCCTCCAGAAATTAGAAAATCAGTTCCCCAAGGTTGATAGAATGTACTTACTGACTTTCCCCAACCAAAAATATCATTATTGAGTTGCCAGTATAATTTCCCATCGCTTTGAGCTCCCAAATACGACATAACTGCATGGCCAGGTTGTCCATAGAAGCTTGTTGGAACCCCAAAGACCTTTGCAACTTCACTACCAAACCCTGAAATGATACCACAAACACCACCGTCTCTTAATACATTTTTTATGTCCCAAGGAACCCCAAAGAATTTATCATTGCCATCATAAACACTGGCATTGTTATTGTTAGGATTTTTATCTTGATAAGTTAACAACCACAGAACATTTGAAATATGACTTTGATCTAATTGAATATTAGCAGAATTGAACTTTTGAGATCCGATTCCTGAACGAACGTAGTCCTGAATATAATCAATATCAGCATCTGTCAAAGCACTGTCCACTACCATACGCATATGCACTACATCATACCCGTTGAAGCTAGTGAACAACTTTCCGTTCTGTTGCATCGTTTTGAATTTTTGATATCTAGAAACAGGATCAATTTCTGAATGAATGCCACTGCCATCGGCTGCTTTACCTGTTGCTTCCCAAGTAGTAATTGGCTTTGAAAAGTCTAATGCTACTGCCGTAGCCATTCTTAGATAAACACCCTTGCTTGTTTGATTGGAAATGTCTTTATCCGCAGCCCATAACTTTTGTAAAATCTCAAGTGATTTCATCGAATCACCACTAGGAACACCACCTTGCAAATATGTGTTCAGCACATCGTTGTTTGACATC
This sequence comes from Bacillus sp. JKS001846, assembly GCF_900176455.1. Taxonomy (NCBI): domain Bacteria; kingdom Bacillati; phylum Bacillota; class Bacilli; order Caryophanales; family Bacillaceae; genus Bacillus; species Bacillus sp. JKS001846. Next base: position 139,840 of record NZ_FWYG01000002.1, on the reverse strand, counting down.
AGCCAGTTTAGGAAATCTGTATGTGCTTGCCCCCTATTTGCGAATTCTTGCAGTTTTGCTGTTCCACCACTTTGTGTTATAAATTGTGCTCGTAGTATTTTTGACAAATTGGTGGCATCACTTGTCATTGCAATAATATTACTAGCCGACATCGTTTTTAAACTAGAAACGTCAAAAGTTGGAGACGATAAATCAATTTGTTGCGTTATAGCATCAGCATGAACATTCAAATTATTTATAGCGGTAGGTGTGAATAATGTCGTTGTCAAAATAGCAGCTGCTATAAATGCTTTCTTTGTTTTTTGTAATCTACCATTCTTTCTTCTATTCATATAAGTCAATCCTTTCGTTCTAATGTTCAAATGAAATACCAATTTTTTGACTAATTCCACAAGAGGTTTTATTAAATGAATATTTATTTTGAACAATATTGTTTATATTTTTTGATGAATACGATTAAAAAACATAAGAGTCTAAAACTTCCAAGTCTTTTCCTAATTTTTCTAGATACATATTCCCCCCATTTAATTCTTAAGTCATACATAAATCACTCCTCTAAGTAAGAATTTAAGATAAATGTCTTATCTCAAAATCCTACAACGAATACTTAACTTACATATTAAGTATAATTAAAGAAAAAAATTCCACAATTGAGAAAAAATAAAACGTTCAAAATTTACATTAATGTAAATTTTGAACGTTCATATAAAATATAATACATTCTATTGGGATAAATTTAATATATATGCTGTTAAAAATTATTTTAAATAGAGTATTTCGAATTCATAAATGTAAAAAAGATAGAGAAATTTTATTTTTTATAGATATGGTGGGTCAATGTACAAATCGTTGCCGTACTCCTTAGACGAATAAAGGAGTTTTATCAAAAAACAAAAATCCGATTTCAAATAATATTAGAAATAAAAGTAAGTCTATGACCTTTTTTTACACGTATCTCGGCTGTACCCCTGGGAGGGATTATACGTATAATTCTGCGTAACAATAATCACAAAAAACAAGATCCAATTGAGCAAAAGTTAGATAGAGTTATTCAACTGTTAGAAAAACAAAACAAAAATTGACCTTCCCTCCAAACAAGAGTGATTTGCTATAAAAATCATTAATAGGAGCTAAAACATGAATTTTGCAGAGAAAGAAATTAAGAAAACCAAACAAAAAGTGTTAATTATATTATTTTGTATAGCTGGTTTATTCGTATACGGAGTGTATTGGGCATTCTTCAGTATGGATCGACTACCTACAGGTGAAAAGATTGCTGAAAAACAATCTCCTGACGGAACATATACATTTAAAGCTTATGTAACAAATGGCGGAGCAACAACAAGTTTTGCTGTTAGGGGAGAGTTAGTATTTAATCATCGTAAATATTTCAAGATAAAGAATGTGTATTGGAATTACCGAAAAGATACGGCAAAGATTGTATGGAAAGACAATGATACAGTAATCATTAACAGACATACGTTAAATGTTCCTGAGGATACATACGATTTCAGAAACGAATAACTGTAGACTTATAGATACATTAACTACCGTTAGCGGAAGTCAGTTATTTTGGTTTTAATTTCTTATTGAAATACAGTAAACCACTTGCTATTAGGAAAGTGGTTTACTGTTTAGAGTGACATTCCTTGCAATTGATTTTCCCTTCATTATCAAGCCATTTCTTGATTTCAGTCATGCCTGCATATTCTGGATAGCGTAATTCTACATACACAAGTTCTCCGCCTTGAATGTCTTTTCCGCAACTTACACACTTAGGTTTCACTTTAAACATGATATATTTCCCCCTTTTACCTAATTGTATCATTTGGAATAAGCAATTTGTTTTATATTTTTGATGTATAAGATATTCATGTTCGGTTAACATAACGTCCCATTATCAGCAATGAATCTATCTAGAAACTTAGAAAAAATCCCTTCAGAAGATCTGAAGGGATTTTTTCTTCACATAATTTGTGTCACCAAAAGTTAATTCTCTTGTCAAAACATGATTTTAAAATAAACAAACAAATTGATTCCAGAAACAATAAAAAAGGAAATAGCCATAATCTTATTTGCTTTCTTATTTCCCCTCTTTTGAAAAATAAATAATATACCTAACAAAAAGATAGTGATTGCTAATAATAATTGAGTTATAGCTGCATTTGATTGAGTAAGATCATTGTAACTATAAATACAAAAACCGATAGTAATGAAAGAACTAATAGCCAATAATATCCTAGTCATGAAACTCACTTCCTTTTAATCCTATATGGGGTGGCACCACATGCCCATCAAGCTAAGGGTTTTAAGTACCCCCTAAATGAAAAAATTTTTCTCTGTATTTAGTTATTTTGAGAAATGGACTCATTTTTTGTTTTGGGGTGTGTACTTTTCTTAAGTTAATGGGCATGGGATAACGCAATTGAAAAACTGTTTTAAATTTTCTTTATTTATCTAGTAATCTTTGGTAATATTTAATTTAGAGATGTAAAGAAAGGGGAATCTATATTACACATGTGGAATATCTTGAAATGATTATTTAATTGGATAGAGACAGTGGCGGTCCTTGGTTATTAAGGATGCGTTTATTTGTCTATCTTAAATCATTCAAGGGATACATGGTGTGGACAATTAAATTCCCATTGCCGAGCAGATACCTTTGTATATCTGCTTTTATTTATGGGCAAAAATACATCTCTATTCACACAATCATAGAGTCCCTAAATTGGGGGAATTTTAATGAGAAATCAGTACGAAAAAGAAGAAGCACTAACAGGAGGGAATGTCTCCAGTGTATATCGTTTTGGGGATACGGTTCGACGAGAATTAAAGCCTGATAGTATTAAAATTCATACATTGCTAAAACACCTTGAAAACAAAGGCTTAAAAGGTGTGCCAAAGTTTCTAGGTATCGATGAAAAAGGAAGAGAGATTTTATCCTTTATTAAAGGAGAAGCTGGCAATTATCCGTTAAAAAAATACATGTGGTCGGATGAGGCTTTAAAAGATATCGCAAAAATGCTTCGTCTCTATCATGATGCGGTGAGTGATTTTCCAATGGAAGAACGTTGGCAGCCAATTGATAACACTCCACAGCCATTTGAGGTGATGTGCCATAATGATTTTGCCATCTATAACATTATTTTTAATCGCGGAAGACCAGTAGGTGTGATTGATTTTGATTTGGCCGCTCCTGGTCCAAGACTTTGGGATATCGCCTATACGCTTTACACTTGCGTTCCTTTAAGTAGGCTTTATCATACAGAAGCAGGCCAAGCCATTTATTATGATTCGTTAAAGGATGCCGAGCGAATCAAACAAAGGGTTAAATTGTTTTTTGATTCCTATGGTATGGAGGGAATAGAAAAAGGGTTTTTAGAAATGGTATTGCTACGAGTAGAAGGATTATGTAAAACCATACAAAGGAAAGCCAAAGAAGGCGATATTGCGTTTCAAAAAATGATCGAAGAAGGACATTATGATCATTATCAAGAGGAACTTCAATTCATTCGCGAACACGGAAAAGAATGGATTTAAGAGAAAAGTCTTGGTGAATTAATGGATTGTAAGTGATTAAAAAGAAATGCCACCCTAAAATGATAAAATACGCTATTCTTTCTGTAGAATCATAGGAAAGGATGGCGTTTTTTATGTCTGTTTCTGTGTCTGACGAATTACAACTGTTTGCTCAAGAAATTCAAAGCTTTTTATCTCCGAATTTCTTACGAGATCTTGCTAGAGATGTTGGTTTTGTACAACGAACCAGTAAGTACCAAGCAAAAGACTTAGTCGCTTTATGTGTATGGATTAGTCAAAATGTCGCTAAAACCTCTTTAACTCAGTTATGTAGCTGTTTAGAAACATCAACAGAAGTGCTCATCAGTCCTGAAGGACTGAATCAACGGTTTAATGAGGCGGCTGTCCAACTTTTACAACGCCTACTAGCTGAACTACTAAACAAAAAAATGGACGCATCTATGCCGATTTCTTCGCCATACACTTCTGTTTTCAAGCGTATTCGTATTTTAGATTCAACTGCATTTCAACTCTCCCAGATGTATTTTCATCGGTTTATCCAGGTGCAGGGGGATGCAGCCATACAGCTGGCATAAAAATTCAACTTGAGTATGATTTGTTAAGTGGACAGTTCCTACATATTCATACAGGTCCAGGTAAACAACATGATCGCACTTACGGCTCTCTGTGTGCCCCAACTGTGAAAGTGAATGATTTATGTATCCGAGATTTAGGTTATTTTCATTTGAAAGACCTTCAATATATACAAGATATGGAGGCCTACTATATCTCTCGTATCAAGTCGAATACACGTATTTATCAAAAAAATCCTACCCCTGATTATTTTCAAGATGGAAGAATTAAGAAAGGTACAGAGTATATACAGATAGATATGGAGACGTTAATGAACTCCCTTCAACCAGGGCAAACATGTGAAATAACTGATGCTTATGTAGGAATGATTGATAAAATGCCAGCTCGTGTAATTGTTCATCGATTAACAAAACAACAGCAACAAAAACGATTACAAGATCAAACTGTAAGAGAAAAAAAGAAAGGAATGAAGTATTCTCCTCGTAGTAAACGACTCAGTGGTCTCAATGTATATATGACAAACACCCCTACAGATATTGTCCCGACGGGACAAGTACATGATTGGTATTCTTTACGTTGGCAAATCGAAATTTTATTTAAAACGTGGAAGTCATTCTTTCAAATTCATCATTGTAAAAAGATAAAACCAGAACGATTGGAGTGCCATTTATATGGTCAATTGATTGCCATTCTACTCTGTTCTTCTATCATGTTTCAAATGCGACAATTGCTCCTAATGAAAAAAAAACGAGAGCTTAGTGAGTATAAAGCCATATATATGATCAAAGACTATTTTCTTCTTTTATTCCAAACTATACAAAAAAACACCCAAGAGCTATCAAAGGTGTTACTTCGCCTGTTCAATCTCCTACAGCAAAACGGGCGGAAATCTCATCGATATGAGAAAAAAACGGTCTTTGATATATTAGGTGTCGTTTACAATTGTACCATGTCTGATAATCAAGCCGCTTAATTCAAAAAATGAAACCCGTTAGGGTTTATTTCGTATGCAAATCTTTTAATCACCTACACTTGCCCTTTAGAAAAAAGAAACAATCTCGCCTAAAATTGACTTTGCATAATCTTAGCTTGATAGCGATGGGGTGGCACCACACATCCATCAACTTAAGGATTCAGACCATTTTTGAAGTTAAAAGCACGTTACTATTTTCTTATGTTAATGAGAAAGGGTGACGTGCTTTTTATGAATATGAATCAAAAACAAGAATTATCTTTATTCGCTGAAGAGTTATATCGATATATGTCTCCCGCTACACTTAATCAATTAGCCATAGAAGCAGGCGGGATGAAACGAAAACGTAAGTGCCACGGGCACCATTTCTTATCTTTGTGTGTATGGCTTAATCAACAAGTCGCTACTACCTCTCTTACTCAACTATGTAGTCAATTAGAAACTTCAACAGGAGTTTTATTAAGTCCGGAAGGACTTAATCGGCGATTTAACTCGGCTTCTGTAGCCTTCTTTCGAACGGTGTTTACTACACTTCTACAAGCTAAAATTGGAGGCGTATCTAAGATTTCTCATTCTCTTTCTTCCTACTTTGAGCGCATTCGCATCCTTGATTCTACAACCTTTCAAGTTCCAGATCGATTCGCATCCACTTATCCTGGTGCCGGAGGATGTAGTCATAAAGCTGGTGTGAAAATTCAACTAGAGTATGACTTGTTAAGTGGAGAATTTTCTGATGTGAAAATTGAACCAGGAAAACGAAGTGATCAGGCATATGGTGCGACTCGAACAGGCATGATACAAAAGAATGAGCTGTATATTCGTGACTTAGGATATTTTCGTCTACAAGACTTTCAGTCTATTCAAGACAAGCAAGGGTATTATTTATCTCGTCTTAAGTTACCAACTAAAATATATAGAAAAGAGTTCGAAACAGTGGTATTTAAAACAAAACCCTCTCAATTAAAACCGGTATATATACAAATTCATTTGGAAGACATTATGAAACAATTACAACCTGGCCAAGTGTATGAATTACACGATGTATATGTAGGGAGTAAAGACAAACTGCCTACTCGTATTGTAGTTTATAGGTGTACCGAGGAGCAAAAACAGAAACGCCTACATGACCGAGCTATTCGTGAAAAGAAAAAAGGAATTACATATACAGAGCGCACGAAGCTTTTACAAGGTATTACGGTATATATGACAAACATTCCTACGGAATGGGTACCAAAAGAGAAAATCTATGATTTATATTCATTACGTTGGCAAATTGAGCTGTTATTTAAAATATGGAAATCTTGGTTTCAAATTCATCGTTGTAAATCTATTAAACAAGAGCGATTAGAATGTCATCTTTATGGGCAACTCATTAGTCTTCTACTATGTTTAAAATGCGAGAACTCCTATTACGTAAGAAACAGAAAGAGCTAAGTGAATATAAAGCGATGTACATAATTAAGGATTATTTTTCACTTTTTTACCAAGCATTACACAAAAACACCCAAGAATTATCAAAGGTTCTCCTTCGTCTGTTTAACCTCCTACAGCACAACGGACGAAAATCTCATCGATACGAGAAAAAGACAGTCTTTGATATTTTGGGTGTTGTCTATGAGTATACCACTTCCATTCATCAGGTAGCATAATTATAGTGGAAAAATTGTAACCCTTCGGGGTTTATTTGATATGCCTACTTTTAGGATATCTATAAAAAATAATGAAAAACTACATGGAAAGATCCGCCTTTGTATAAACATATACCTTAAGTTGATGGATGTGTGGCGGTACCCCATGCCCATCAACTTAAGAATTGAGAATGCCCCCATAAAAAAATTTCCATTCTTTCCTGTTAGTCCATAATTACGGTCACGTGAATGATAAAAAGCCTATATAGAATGAATCATTCCATATAGGCTTTCATGTTAACTTAAAAAGTTATTTTAGTTTTTCTTTTATTTTTTGAGGTACATCCTCACTTTTAACTACTTCATATTTATTAATTAATGTGATTTTATTTGGTGTTTTTTTGTTTGCCTCTTTATCTTCGTCGGCAGTAATTTTTACATATGTTCCTTCTGCAATGGATTTATTATTATTTATACTAAACCGAATCGTTTTTTCTTCCCCATTTTCTTTAAATCCTTTTAAAGTATATTCAGATGCACCTCTTATATTATCACCTTGTCCTGCTATTTTCACATAATAAGTTTCTGAAAAAAAACTTTCCAACATAGCTACATCCTGTTAATACACTCATAAATATAATTCCAGTTATACCAATAGATGCTATACGTTTTAACATGTAATCTCTCCTTCAAATTATTTCAACTACGAATAGTATTAATATTTAGATATCATATGTAACAATTATTTTGTAAAGTAATTTGAATTATAAATAACATTTCTTAATAATTACTAATCAAATTTCTTAATTTTTTCTTAACAAACAAAAATTATTATATATAGATTAATAGAATTTGATTCGGTATTTATAAAAGGGGCACGGCAACGATTCCTTCTTTTTGGGGCCACTTAATAAAATAGCCACAATCTATTTATAAATAGACTGTGGCTATTTTTGTTTAATTTGCAGCTTTTAATCCATTAGGTGAAATGGCCATATCAAATTGGATATCGGGTGGTTGACGATTATCGTCCAATCCATATTTCCCGAATCGATTTATATGAAAGGTAAGGTATGGACTCAAATCAGATAGGGGTACCGCCACACATCCATCAACTTAATAAATTGGTAGTTCCCCAAACCGAAAAATAGATAGAATCCCAAAAACACAATGAATTCTATCTGTTTTTTATTTTTTTACATAAAGAACATTAAGACTGCTTATACTCTTATAAGTCACATGGTTTACTAAAACATAATAATAACAAAAATAAAAACTTTTTTTATTTAATTAAAATACAAATACTTTTGATGAGTTTTCCTCTAATAAACTGGAATTATAATTAGGTGCTAGTACGATGTTTGTATATGTTCCTGTACCCGAAAGGTATTTGTACCTATGTTTTAACCCTGATGGAATAAAAACAGATGCTGGACTTTCAATTATTTGCAATTCTCCTTCAATTTCCACTTCACAAATGAGACCAGTACCATCTATTCTATTCCCCCAAAAAATAAAGGCACTATCACAGTGGTGTGCATGAGTATCTACATGTCCTTCTAAGTTCTCATCCATATGGGCGTCGTAAAATACACGCTGTATTACATAAAATGAAGCACGTTCATCAGTTCTATAATCCATCTGTACCCAACGCTCTCCTGGACCATCACGATGATATAAAAGCTCAGATGCTCCTTTTACAAATGGTTTACTAACTCGGAGAGACTTTGAAAGCCGAGGCCCTTTTCTTTCTATACGTTTTTGTTGTATGTTCCTTACTCTTCCTAACATTTCAGGTTGAATACCCTCGTATGCTGAGTAATTTTGCTGAACAGCTTTTACATGATAGGATGCAGTATGAGTAAATATATTCTTTCCAATAATCGGTCTCCAATGATCTACTTGACAACCAGTAGCTAATTGGAGAGACTGCGTTAATTCAGGAATCATCTGTAGTTTAAAGCTCTGTAGATTACGCTTTTGAGATAAAAATACTGATAAATTTAGCAAATCAACAATCCCAGCGCGTTCACCTATTCCACACAATGTAGCATCAATGACAGTTGCTCCCGAATCGATTGCAGCAAGAGCATTTGCCAGGGCTAATCCTAAATCATTATGAAGATGAACTTCAATCTCACAAGGGAATGTCTCAACAGATTTCTTCACGATTGTCGCACACTGACCTGGATCCCAAATTCCTACAGTGTCAGCTAAACTGATTCGATCTGCTCCAGCTATATGTGCAATCTGTCCAATGTAAGCGATATCTTCCCATTCCGTTCGTGAAGCATCTTCAATAGTAAAACGGATTTTCATTCCTAAAGATTTTGCTTCTTCAATAGCTTGCTTCACCTGATTAATAACATAATCTTTTGATCGATTGGTGTATTTTGTTTGTAAAGAAATAGGATTAATAGACGCCCAGATTCCTATCCAATCGGCACCAGCACGATAAACCGCATGAACTTCTTCTTTTTTCGCCCGAGCATGCATAAGTATTTCGGCGTTTTTTGCAGATGCTGCAACTTCTCGGCAAATCTCCTCTTCTTCTTCAGAGATGCCAGGGTGCCCAACTTCAATAAGACTTACTCCAAAATCCTCTAACATGTGAAGTAATGTAATTTTGTCTTCCTTGGAGAAACGAATACCATATTGTTGTTCTCCCTCACGCAAGGTAGCATCTAATATTGTTAAACCCTTTTTCATTCCTGTTTGCCTTCTTTCGCTTCTATAAAGTTTAATGTTTGTTCGAATAGGATATTACGATTCTTTTCATAAACAGCCCAGTGTGTAGCATCAGGGATTACTACTTCTTTTTTTTGTTTTGTACTTGTTAATTTTGACATCATATTTCGGTCTGCAAATATGTCATCTTCCCCGTAAATGACAAGTAATGGAGTGGTAATCTTAGATACATCATATAGGGGCTGATTTTTCCAAATATAAAATAAATCTTCAAGTGGACCTACTGGTCGACGAATCGTTTGATTATTTTTCTTACTCATAGGATCTGAATCAATAAAAACTTGTTTTACGGCATCCATTGCTTCGTTTGTAACAATTTTTTTATTTCCCATCATCATATGCCAATGATGCATTCCTTTATCAAAGTCCACCATTTGATAAGCTGGTGCTTCAGGATTAAACTGATTAGGTTGTAGTGGGTTTTCGAAAGGCTGTGTCATCATAGGAAGTGTGAACCCATGCATATATCCATATAAAATAAGTTTATTAATATCTTGAGAATGGGATATTGCATAATTCCCAGCCACAACACCTCCATATGACCATCCAACAATATGAATTTTTTTTACGTTTCTCTTCTTTTTAATCCAATTTACAATTGTTTCTAGATCCTTAGTTGCATCATTCAAATGAATAACCGGACGGTTTTGGACAGGAGGATCTGACATTGCTTTAGGACGAGAAGAACGACCAAACCCTCTGAAATCCATAGCCCAAGTATCATACCCTTTTCTGGCATACTCATCCATCCATGAAAATTTTGGTACATCAAATGCTTGAGCTGTAGGTACACTAAATGGTTCTAAAAATAAGATGATTTCATCAGATGTATACTGTTTTTTATTATTTAAGTTTTTATGAAGTAAAAATAAATTTTCTTCTCCTTGCTGAATTTCTAATTCTTGTTTTACCACTTTAGGAGTTTGATCATTTCGAGAAGTTTCTTTGATATTAGTACAACTAGACATAAGTATTATCAAAAAAAACCCTACTAAACTAATATGTTTCCATTTCATCTTCATTTAGAATATTCCTTTCATTTCATAGAAATGATAGCTATGATTCCAGCCGCAATAATTAATCCGGCTGGTAACCCTTTTGTAAATAATACGGCAATAAGAGTGCCTATTAAGACACCTAACAATATCGTAGGATTCATAGGTAGAACTCCTACACCTTTTCCTCCTAGGTATGACACAGTAAAACCTGCTAGAATGGATCCTAATCCGATAGGAGAGGTAATTAATTTTATTACGTTTTCACTTGTAATCTTTCCAGATGTAATTGGTACTAAAAGGAATAGCATCAGAAAGAAAATCCCAATTGTAAAAGAATATTGTTGAATAAGATGTAATAAAGTTTTTTGTCCAACAGCAAGTAAAACTCCTAATAAACAAGCCGCACCAGCTAGCACATAATCCTTAACAAGTAGAGCGAGTGTAACAATAATCCCCAGTAACAAAAAAGGAAGCATATTCTCTTACCTCATCTATAATGTTGTATAATCCCAACTATCATTTTTAGGTACAGACACATGTACCATATTTTGACTTGCAAGGTTAATTTGTATTAAATTTGGACTTATTACAGGTTTTAAGTCTTCTCGATTTATTATAAATTTAAATGCTTCAAAGCTTGCTAGAATGCCTACGATATTCGCAACGGGAGACAGCACAGCCCATGGACGATTTTCTTGTACATAATTATTTGCCCATTTCTCATCCGCACCATGTTTGACGGAATGAAGAGCACGTCCATCTTTTAATTTATGAATTTTATTTTGCATTTCTGGTGTTAGCTCTTGTTGATAAGACGGATATCCTAACGCGATTTCATAAGGCGTAGAGTCAGGAGTTAAAGACATGACGCCACCTCTAAAGGGAGGTGTAACTGCAATCCAAATAGAAGGAATCCCTAATTTTTGAGCTGTACGATGGATAATTACTCTCGCTACTAAATTATCAGTTGCATCTATAATGACATCTGTATTCGTTAGAAATTCTAATGCATTGTCCTCGGTAACAAATTCTTTCGTTATCTCTATTTGTAATAATGGATTAATGTCTTGCAAAACTTCTAAAGCAACATCTGCCTTCGGCTGTCCTAATTTACTGTTGGAACTTAGCATTTGTCGATTGATATTGCTTGCTTCAAATACATCTTGATCAATAACATGTAAAGAACCCACACCCATTCGCGCCAATTGGATGAGTGTAATTCCTCCTACGCCCCCTGCTCCAACTACAGTAACTCTAGAATTTTTTAATTTCTCCTGCTCTGCTACAGAGATAACACCAATATTTCGCGTAAAACTTTCTTCATATATATTTTGCATATCATTATTTTTTGTTAACAAATTATATTCCTCCTTATAGTGTTTTATAATCCCATCCACCCTTTGGGACTTCTTTTACTTGAACCGGGATATGACTATCTAAATCCATTACAATGCCTTTAGGTGCTCTAGCTAGAGGTTCACGACCAGTTAAAACTTGTATTGCTTCATGAAAGCTAAATAATGACAATAGATGAGCACGCATTGGTGTGATAATCCAGCCTGCTTTTCCATCACAAAAATCTTGCGCCCACTGTTTTGGTGCACCTTTCTCAACAGAATACCAAGCTCGACTTTTCTTTATATCAGCAATCTGTTGTCTTAATTCTTGATTTGTTAATTTGCATCCGACACTTGAGATATTTAATGCTTCTTCATAAGGAATTCCGGTTGGAAAAAATGTAGAAACAAATCCTCTTGTTGGTGGGCTACCTGACATCCCCACACTTGGTATACCTAATTCTCTAGCTGTTCTATGTATAATAACTCTTGAGGGCATATCATCTACGGCTTCTACTACAATATCATGCCCTTTTATAAGCTCGCTTACATTATCTTCATCTACTCTTGTTTGTATAAAATTTGTTGATATATAGGGATGTATATCTTTTACAACCTGTTCTGCAACTTTTGCTTTTGGTTCACCTACCACACTAGAAAGCGCTAACATTTGTCTGTTAATATTAGAAACCTCAAATTCATCGGGATCAACACCGGTAATATGCCCTATCCCCATTCGCGAAAACAGAATTGCTTCATATCCACCTACTCCCCCTAGTCCAAAAATAATGACCTTCTTATTTCGAAGACATTCTTGTTCCTGTTCAGAATACACACCAATATTCTTCTTAACCATTTCCCAATAATATGAATCCATATCCATTTTGAAGTCTCCTTTATATGTAGTAACCATTTCAAAAAATAATTCCTGTATATAAAAATAGTCTAGAAGTATGTCGTATTTGTGTGTTATTTGTAAAAAAATTAAAAAACTTTCAATTCTTATTTTTTTAACAAATGAATATATCTCCATTTATTAAAGAACTAAATACATATAGCAATTTTTTTAGTTAACGGAAGGTGTCTTCCGTTAACTTATTATTTTAGGGATCACCATACATGCCCTATAAACAGTGCTAATTATGCTGTTACTCGGGGTTAAAATGAACAAGCCGGTTTTCACCCTTAACGTGGTGAAAACCGGCTATTTTTTATATCCAAATTCCTTTACTGTAAGGCAATCATGCTTCCAAAGTACAAGTAACGTCAGGTACTGGGGATACGTGATGTTGTATTGCTGAAGGACAATTCGGTATGGACGGTTGATTTCACGGGAATAATCATAGATAGCGAAACAAAGTTGATTTTCAAGCTTTAAGTTATCATTAAGAGCCAAAATTATTAAATTATCTTTAAACATCTTTCACCCGTTAGGTTAGCAACACATTACTTTTATCGGTGATTATGTATGGAATCTAAAACAGCGTATCACTCAACAATTGTTCATGGATTTTCGATATATTTATTTACAGTGTTTTGAATGTATACTTTCGTTGTGTATTTTAGGAGATTTTGATTAAAGTCAATGATTAAGTGGAAATGAAAGTAGACTAATTTTTAAAAGTTTACTTTCAGTTTTATTAAAAAAGAATATGTAGAAATTACCGCATGCTCTTTTTGAGTTAATGGCAATATTACAACTTGTTTTTATTAGTTTGCTATGTTCATTTGTAAAGCTCGTTTTCACTAAATGAACATTAAACATGTTTTATAATTTGTACCTTTTGAAGCGTTAGAATACTCCTGAAGAAATAAATAATTCTAATCATAAAAGCGAGTTAATATTAATTTGTTTTTGGCAGAGTTTTTGATAATTATAAATTCAACGTTTCTATTTTTGGGACGTTTCATTTATAGAAGATAAAAATAACATAATTTTCTCAATAAGGGATTTTATTCTTTTAATATGATTTTTTAACAATTCATGGTATATCTGTATTAAGGGGACCTTTTCGGTTGATTAGGGAGAAAGATTATAAAAATGATATGGGAGGAACAAAAAATGTCATTGAAGAAGAAATTAGGTGTTGGAGTGGTTTCAGCCGCTCTTGGCTTATCTTTAATTGGTGGGGGAACATATGCATATTTTAGCGATCAAGTGGTGACAAATAATTCATTTGCTGCAGGTACATTGGATTTAGCTATGCAACCAACTACTTCACTTAACCTAGAAAATTTGAAACCCGGGGATAAAATATTAAAGAAATTCAACTTGACAAATAGTGGTACACTAGATATTAAAGATATCATGATGAAAATAGATTATTCTGTTAACGATTTAAAACAAAATAATAATACAGAAGATTTTGGTGAACATATTAAAATACAATTTCTTTGGGATTGGGATCCAGCAAAAAGCCCTGTATACGAAACAACTCTTGCAGAACTAAAATCACAAAGTCCAGAGATTGCTTCCAAGAAAGTGTTTCATTCCAAGTGGGCTGAAACAGGGGGATTAAAATCTGGAAAAATGGATTGGTTTTGGATGAAGTTTATATTTGAAGATAACGGAACAGATCAAAACGTGTTCCAAGGGGATAGTATTGCGTTAAAAATGGAGTTCCAAGCCAATCAAACAGAGGGAAAAGAAAGATAATCTTACAAAAATATTGTTGTGAAAATGTAAAACTGATCTTGTAATTTTTATAATTTGTAAAATTGACCATCAAATATTCATATAAAAAACCAGTGATATCAGTACGTGTGTATAATATCACTGTTTTTTTTGAGTTTAACATTTTGTATGTTTTGTAAAACTAATTTTCTTTTGGAAGTACAATTCTTTTATACAATTGAACTGTAGTAAAATAGTAAATCAAGTAAATTACTACAAAAATAATAATTGGTACCCAAATACGATTGTACGGATCAGGCAAAAGAACACTGAACATGTTCATACCAACTAATACGTCAACAATACCCACAATTGCTGGGACTAAGAATACAAAGAATAACTCCTTATAAATTGATTGTGCTAATAACTCTTGGCGAACACCGATTTTACGAAGTATTTGATAACGTGTACAATCTTTGAATGCACCAGACAGAACTTTAAACATCAAGCAACTTGCCATCATTGCTAAGTACGCAATTCCGACGAAGAAGCCCATGAACATCAATCCACTGAGCATACCATGAAGAAAATTATACATTTGATATTTACTCTTCAGTTCTTCAGGTTTCATACTTGTATATTTAGCTAACTGTAATTCGTCAAGTTGTTTCCATTCTTTTAAATATGATTTAAAATCATCTGTTTTCCCCATAAACATAGTACTCTCTGGACCCTTTATACTATGGTACATGTTTTTGTCTACAATTTTTATTTTATGATCAGGATATATATACTTTGGCTGGATTGTTTGGAAAGCGTCGCTCCATTGTTGCGGTGTCTTCTTCACGTTTGCACCAATTGGCAACTCTTCTGAAACTCTCTTTGTTTTCCCAAACTCTGCTCTTTCATTTTTATTTTTCAATACTAAAGGACGATTTTTCTCTAAATCCTCTTTTAAATAATAAATCGACTGACCTTCTATTTTGTAATGATATTCAAGCTTCTCTGTAAATAAGATAGTATTCAAAATTTTCTTTTCTTCAGCTGTTGGATTATGAACGACTGAATCGTAAATCTCACTACCATTAACTATTTTTATTACGTTGTTTTTAAATGCCATACCACACGCAATTCCGCCAGTGCCAAGAGCCACTAAGATTGCTACCGCGGCAAGCACATTTGTTAGGCCATTAATGCGGAAATTTAATTGTGCAAAAGTAAAAGCATTGAGACCTTTTTCACTACGTTTTTTATTACTCTTTAACTTATTAATCATAACTGGGAGAAGTGATCCAAATAACATGTAAGTACCAACGGTTGCTGTGATTAATCCAACGGCCATTAATCCCAGACCCATTAGCGGGTTTGCATATTTCATATAGATTAGTGATGCATAACCAATACCCAATAAAATCACACCAAGGATTGCAACTACAACTGTCATTTTTCCTTTTATGGCGACACGTTCTGTTTGTTCATCTGCATGTACAAGTTGCAGTACAGAAATACGAGATAATTTAATACTATTTATAATTGCCGATAATACAAATAGTGCAAAGAAGAAGACGCAAGTAATAGCTATAGATGGCAGATAAAATGCTTTATAACCTTCGCCAGCAAACTCGAGTTGTTTCATTAATAGCTGACCGATACCTTCTGCGAGCCCTACACCAACTGTAATTCCAATCACAAGAGATGCGGCACCTAATATAATTGTTTCGATAAACATAAGTAAGGTAACTTTATGCTTTTTTGCTCCTAACATCATATACATACCAAATTCTTTTTGGCGAAGAGATGATAAGAACGAGTTTGCATATAAAATATAAAAAAATGTGATAAACGCTAACAAAAAAGACCCAATTTTAAATACAGACACAATATCCCCAATAGAAGAGTTAGATTCAAGGAACGCCTTATTGAGTGCTAATGTTTGAAACATATAAAAAGTTGAAATAGAGACAATAAGACCAACAAGTAAGACAATGTAATCTTGCAACTTACTTTTTAGGCCTGACATGGAAAGCTTAAATAACATGATTGAACTTCCTTCCTTACGCTTTTTGTGTGCCTAAGTCTGCAAGCACGTCTAAAATTTTTTTGTAAAATTCATCACGTGTACCACCGCGATGAATTTCTTTATATAGCTCACCATCTTGAATGAATAAAATACGCTGACAGTAACTTGCACTGTACGGATCATGCGTAACCATCATAATAGATACCCCTTGCTCTTTATTTAAGTTTGTCATCGCATCCAGTAAACTCGTTGCATTTTTAGAATCAAGCGATCCTGTTGGCTCGTCCCCTAAAATAATTGCTGGTTCATGCACTAACGCACGTGCTGCTGCTGAACGTTGCTTCTGTCCACCAGATACTTCAGATGGATACTTTTGAAGTATTGCTGAAATGCCTAACATATCAGCTACCTTTTCTACTTTTGATCCGATATTTCGTGATGAAACACCTTGAAGGGAAAGTGGAAGAGCGATGTTTTCGTAAATAGATAAATTCTCCAATAAGTTAAAGTCTTGGAAAATGAATCCTAACATTTGTGAACGGAAATCGGAAAGCTCACCTTGTTTCATTTTCGTAATATCTATTCCTGCAATTTCAACAACGCCGCCCGTTGCTTTATCTAACGTTGAAATTACATTTAATAATGTCGTTTTACCAGAACCAGATGGTCCCATAATTCCGACAAACTCACCCTCTTGAATTGAGAATGATACACCTTTTAACGCGTATGATTGGTTCTCACCTTTTTTACCGTACACTTTTTGGACGTTTTTCACGTCTACAACTGGTTTCGTCATATATATCCTCCTACGTTTGTTTTTTCATTTCTTTAAAATAAGTTACTATTCTTATTTGCTACTAACAAAATAGTCATGTTGCATCTACCTTTTTCATGAGGTTGTCACGATGTATCCACTTGAAAGCTGTAAAGAAAATTTTCTCTTTAATTTCTCCTCTCTCCTCATCGCTTTGAATACATACATGATAAACTAGGAAAATTAGGAAACACCCTGTAAAATCCTTAAGAATTCTTAAGTTTTATAAAAAAAAGCTTATGGAATCTGTAATTCCATAAGCCAATCTATTTGATTGGATGTTCAACAATAAAGGACATCCAGCCGTCTTTATATTTTGCATATATATTACCATTATGAAGTTCAGCAATTCTTTTTGAGATAGCAAGCCCCAGACCATTTCCTTGGTCATCTTTTCTTGCCTTGTCCCCCCTGAAAAACCTTTCAAACAATTTATTTGGATCGCTAACAGGTGGCTTCTCGACTTTATTTGATACTTTCAAAATTGCCTTGTTACCTATTAGTTCAAGACATATTGATAATTCAGATGGTTTCATGCTGTACTTTATCGCATTCATAAACAGATTTTCATAAACACGTACCATTTTTTCTATATCTATGAAGATAGGTATTGTTTCTTCCGTGATTGATTTTTGAACGATTAAACTTTCCTTTTCAAATATAGGAATGTATTCTCCAACTATTTGCTCTAACAAACCTGATAAATCAACTTCATTACAGTTTAACTTAGTATCGATGCCTGATAAACGGGTATACTCAAATAGTTCATCTATTAGATATTTCAATCTCTGTGATTTTAAATATGTGGTTTCGAGATACTCCTGTAATTGTGTTTTACTGTCGTATTGCCCTCTTTTTAATAAATCTACATAGCCGATAATAGATGTCAACGGTGTGCGTAAGTCATGAGATACATTGGTTATAAGTTCATTTTTTGTACGTTCCAATCGCCTTTCCTGTTCAAATGTATGCTCCAATTCCTTAGACATATAATTTATATTTTGAGCAAGTTGGGTCAATTCGTCCTTCCCCTTAATCCCAATTGTCAAACCCAGTTTTCCATTGGCAATATCATTCACATTATCAGAAATGAGCTTCAAATATACTATTTTCTTTCGAACCAATATCAAAAAAATTATTATAAAAGTAAAGATTGCGAACGCAATTAAGAAGAATATTGCGAAATAGAATGCAAACATACCCAAACGGTCGTATTTTATAAATAATGGTACTATGATGTATAGAAAATTGAGGGTTGTTAAACTAAACGAAGCAAAAAAACTAACTGCAACAGCAACAAGAAGTTTTATAATTATTTTATTTCTAAAACTAACCCTCTTCATATTTTATACCCAATTCCCCAAACAGTTTTAATATAAATGGGATGTTTAGAATCCTCTTCGATTTTGTCTCTTATTTTTGTAATATGTACCATGACGGTATTATCTGATTTATAAAAAACCTCTTTCCAAACGGCTTCATATATTTTTGCAACACTCAGGACAATCCCTTTGTTACCGGCAAGTAGTTCGAGTATATCAAACTCTTTTGGAGTTAGCCTTGTTTCCTTTCCCCTTACCCATACTTGACGTGTATCTGTATTCACGGTTAAATCACCAATTTCTAGGATGCTTTTATTATGATTTATTGACGTATTGTATTTTTTAAACCTTCTTAATTGGGATTTTACCCTAGCGATTAATTCCAATGGATTAAATGGTTTTGATAAATAATCGTCTGCACCAGAGGCTAGACCCTGAATTTTGTCTATATCCTCAGATTTTGCAGATAGCATAATGATAGGAATATTGCGGTCTTCCCTGATCTTCATACATGCTTCAATACCATCCATATTAGGCATCATAATATCTAATATTATAAGATCAAACTCCTTTTCTTCTAGCAGTTGTAAAGCTTCCATAGCATCTTCTGCCTTTTGAGTTTTCAGACCTTCATTTTCCAAATAAACAGAGATAAGATTTCTAATCTCTTTATCATCATCGACAATAAGAATTTTTGACTCCATATGATTCCTCCATATTTTTTCTCGTATTAAACAGCTAAAGACATAAGCAGGTGAGACATTTCTATCTTCTCTTTATTGTAAACTTGCAAACGGAAGACAAGAAATAACATAATGTATATACGTAGTAATATCGTTCTCCCTAATATATTGTTCAATATTTTCTACTGATCTATATACAATTAATAAGTTCCCTTTTTCTTTTAATTTTGCTTTTAGTAAAATTAAAAATTTCTTATTATTTTCCACTAATAAAATTATTGTCTTGAGATTTTTTCTTTTAATTAATTTTTCTGTGAATACACCTGTACTCAGTCCATATTTGACAATATAATTTACTTTCTTCAAATCAATTCCTTCAATTATTTTGTCTCCAAGAAACCTTGAAATTGGAATAGCTGCATCAACTGATTTTTAATACATTATATACAGAAATAAGAAAGCGAATTGTTTTCATACCTAGTCATCCCACAGGTTTGAACTCATAATCATACTCTAGAGTCCAAACCTTAAGAAAAAGGGGCAAAAGTTCTTAAGAATTCTTAAGCTTTCTACAACATTTTATCATAAGAATTTATGACAACCCTTAAAATGTTAGCAGTATCTCCAATAACACTTACTATTCGTCAATCCGAAGAACAAAAAGAACTTGTAGGAATCCCTACAAGTTCTTTTTTAGATAATGTAAAAAAGTTAAAACAAACTATCTCATAATTTGAATCGGAGCAAACACTATAACCATGGGTTGATTTTATTATAAACCAAATACTAACATATGCTCTTTTGATACTTGAAAATTATGAGAATTTAGAATTTTAATAAATTGCACACTAATTATTTCTCTATTTGACCATCTAGAATAGGTCTCTTTTATTATTATTGATAACGTTCTTAAAATTAGCTTCTCTTTAGCAATCTTTTTTCTCTGATGGTTTATGTTTTACTCTATAAGAGAGAGCGGTAACTTGTTGGGAATATTTAAAACCTTTTTCGGATTTTTCGGAAACCCATTTTGAAACAGGTCTTAGTAAACTATTTATGCTGACAATAAGAATGGTTCCCGTTATAGCTATAAGTAAGTAGCCACTACCTGCTAATGTTCCTACAGCAGCAGAACACCATAAGGTTGCTGCTGTATCCAGTCCTCGAACTGTCAATCCATCTTTCATAATAACTCCAGCACCTAAAAAACCAATCCCGCTTACAATTTGAGAAGCTATTCTTGTAGGGGTATTATCAGTTGGAGTGAGTACACTTAATAGTACAAAAAGTGCAGCACCAACGGAAACAAGTACATTTGTACGTAATCCAGCAATGCAATTATGCCATTGACGCTCTAATCCAATTATTGCTCCAACAAGTATTGCTACAAGTAACCTGAGTAGAATGTCTAGTTCCATATTTCTGTCTCCTTAATTTCCATTCTTAATGATCATCATGCTCTAAATTGACTTGTTGTAATGGAATCACCTTTGTTTTTTTTATAATTTTATAGCCGAACCAAAATACAAGAAAAAGCAGTAAACCAATATAAGTAGCAAGTACTTCATACCAATCGACATGTGATCCTATAATGACTGAATAATTCTGTCCTAAAATAATAATAGTACATATTACAAATGCCAAAATAGGACCGATAGGATACCACTTTGCTTGATACGGGAGCTTATTTAAATTCTTTTGTTGATGTAAAAAAGCCTGACGAAAACGATAATGGCTTATAGCAATCCCTAACCATGCAATAAATCCACAAAGTCCCGAAGCATTCAAAAGCCATATAAATGCCTGCGCTTCTCCAAATAAAGAAGCTGCAAACGCTACGATTGCCACAGTCGTTGTCATAAGTAAAGCATTAATAGGAACACCTTGTTTATTTACTTTTTTCAAGAAATCCGGAGCTTTCCCTTCTTTTGCCATTACCCATAACATTCGGGTTGCAACATACATTCCAGAATTACCAGCTGATAGAACAGATACCAAGATAACTGCATTCATAATAGAAGCTGCAAATGCGAAGCCAATTTTTTCAAATACTAGTGTGAAGGGACTCATTGTAATATTACTAATGTCATTGTTAACTAGATTCGGATCTGTGTAGGGAACTATGACTCCAATTACGCAAATGGTAAGTATGTAAAATAAAAGAATTCTCCAAAAGATTTGCCGCACAGCTTTTGGAATATGCTTTTCAGGATCTTTACTTTCTCCAGCTACAATTCCGACCATTTCTGTACCTTGAAAGGAAAATCCAGCAATCATAAACACACTAAGAATAGAAAGAAAACCTCCATGAAACGGTGCGTCTCCAATTGTTAGATTGTGAAATCCAATAGGATTCCCTTTGAAAATCCCAAATATTGTGGCTATTCCTAACATAATAAACACGACTATAGTAATAACTTTTACAAGTGAAAGCCAAAACTCCATTTCTCCATAATGTTTCACTGAAAGAATATTAATTCCAAACATAAACAGTATGAATAACGCACTCCAAAGAATAGATGGACTGTATGGAAACCAATATTTCATAAGAATAGCTCCTGATGAAATTTCAACTGCAAGAGTAATAGTCCAGCTAAACCAGTAATTCCAACCAATTGCAAAACCAAATGCAGGATCTACAAATTTAGAAGCATACGTACTAAAAGAACCCGATGTAGGCATATATGCTGCCATCTCTCCCAAGCTGGTCATCAACAGGTAAACAATACACCCCATCAACAAATAAGCTATAATTGATCCACCAGGTCCTGCTGTATGAATCGTATTTCCGCTTGCTATAAATAACCCAGTCCCAATGCATCCGCCTATAGAAATCATTGTTAAATGTCTCATCCCTAATTCTCTTCTTAATTTAGAAGGTTGGGAATTAGAAGGGAAAGAAAAAAGTGGATTTTTCGTTTTTATGGGTGTCTCTTTCAAGTGTCTCATCCTTTTTGAATTATTTTTCAGAAAAAGAGTATAAAAAAAGACACCAAAGTTCACCCAGTGTTTTTAAAAGTCACCATAGTATCCCCTCTCGAAACGCTTACGAGGTTAGCTGTCGGATTCGGGCCTTGAGAGTAGCCCTACCTTCATTTAAGAAGGATTCACCCCGAGTGCAATCGCACAAAATTTGGTTCCCCCGCTCCATATAGATTCAGCGAATAGTGATATGAATTTATGTACAATATATTACTCCTATGCCCTCTTATTTGTAAACAAGAAAATTAACGTTTTTTCAGGGGTAGAATTTTCGCACTGTACACTCCATTTATAATTTGAATTCTTAAATTAAGTCACATACTAAAAAAAAGTGAGAATTACAAGTATAGTAATACATGAAGAAGAGTTTGAATTAAATAAAAATAATAGACCTAATTTTTATTAGGTCTATTATTTGCTAGTGTCTTTACTACTTTTAATTACATGGACTACTGATAAGTGGTGTTATGGTAATTAAGTAGGTATTGTATAATTTAGAAAATATATATTAATCAAAGTTAGGAGGGAGTTCATGGGAAGAGAAGTATTATTTGATAATCAAAGTGTAATTTTAAAGTTAAGTGGGGTAACAGGGTTCTTTGCTTTAAAATTAAAATTAGAAATTCCTTATAATACTATTAAGAATGTATATGTGAATTATTTTGATGCTCCACAATGGATGCTCCGTATGCCTGGAACCTCAATTTCTGCACTTAACATTTTTGAAGGTAGTTTTAAATATGCTGATGAATGGTATTTTCTTTCTTATGAAAATAGAGTACCACTCGTAATGATTGAATTAGAAGGACATGAAAAATATAAATATGTTTATTTTGAAATCAATGACCCTACTAAAGTAGCTTCGGACATTAGAAAGCATATAAGGGATTTGTAATTATTTTTTTGTATCTAAGAGAGTACTGCTTACGCTGATGTAATTTATTCAAACAAGTTAGATTAACTCTAGCTTGTTTTTTGTTTACAGGTATTACAACCTCTTTATTATTAGTATTTCCAATGTATACTTTTGTTTCTGTTTTTGAGGATATCAGGGGGATCGGGATAAAGTTAATGTTTAAGAGGAAATGAAAGTAAACTAATGGATGAAAGTTTACATTGGGAAATAGATGAAAAATTTTTTATTTATATCATTAGCAAACATAAATATCCAATATAGATATTTAATTACAAATACAATTATTTGATTTATAATTATATTTAGAAAACAGAATAGAAAGGTCTTGGTAATATGTTGGGTATTGATGTTATAAAAACAACAGAGGAATTAATTATTAAATGGCAATTGGTAAAAGTTAATATTCCATTAAATGAAATTATTGAAGTTACGGAAGATGATACTTATGCTGGCGTTGAAAAAAATGATGCAATTCGAATTGGGACGCCTTATGCTACAACTGATCGCATCTTAATTAAAACTAAAAAGCAAGATTATGTATTATTTACTACTAATAAAGTTTCAATTTTAAATAAAATAAATGCTTAATAACTTGATTGGTTTAATATAATTCTTTAGAAAAAAGGCGACTAATGTAAAGTCGTCTTTTTTTCTTTTAATAAATTTCAAAGTAAATTAATGGGTAAAAGTTTACTTTGGAGTTTTGAATCATTTATAGCTAATTCTGCAATAAATTTCTCAATATTAATATACTTGTTAATTTTGGTTTTAATATTCAAAATTAACAAAAAATAAATTACAATAAAAATATGATGGTTATCCTTTTGTTTACTCCTTGTGCTGAAGATAAGATCGTGTTCCCGGATCTTATCTTTTTATTTGTGGATTTTTGGTTTACATACGAAATAAAGAAAATAAGTTTTAATAAGTATAAATTTAACAAGTTAATATTAAATGTGTTAATATAGTGATAAAAAGGAGAAAAAAGGAAATGAATAAATCTCCATATTTACTTTCAATATTTGTATTAGGATTGTTTTTTTCAGTTAGACACAGTTTATTAATATTTTTAGCATATTGGAAAGATGAAGTAATTTCTTCAAATAACCTAATTTTATTTGCAATAGGAGTATTATTATTAATGGTTTCAATGTTTTTTAATAAGCAACATAGTAAAGCAAAACAAGTATAAATTTATTAATAACCTACTTGTTGGTATGTCACCAGCATTTCGGAAAATAAACATGCGAAGAGTATGCGAGATTTTATACAGTTTTTTGGTTAATCCAGTTAAAAACGAGAACTGGAAAACCCACACCATGATAGGAATGCATAAAAAATTGCATAAATTGATAAAAAGAAAAAAGGCGAATCTCTTATGAGAAAGAGTAAAGAGACGCCTTTTTCTTTGCTACCCATTTAAAAAAATAAAGGAGAAGTATTAGAATGAAGAAATATACATACTTACCCCCTAAGGTAAAAGACTCTACTAAATCAGTCGATGTTATAGATGAAGCTGGAAATAAAGCATTTACATTTAAAAGAAATTACAAAAATATATTAACAAAAATGGCAACCTATATATGGAATATTGATTGGAACGTTCAAATTGATGTCTATTCCAATGATAGAGATATAGTTTATCAGTGCATAAAAAATACCAAATGGTTAGGAAAGCCTACGTATAAAGTTATTAACTATCTGACAGGTCAAGAATATGAAGTAAGCTATATTTCATGGCAAGTTGTATCCCCTGAGCTTCTTATTAAATCTGAGTCTTGTGAACTCATAGTAAAAAAGTACCAATGGATTGGGCAAAATTTTATTATCAGGGTAAAGAAGTAGCAAGGTGGAAAATGAAAACATCAGAATGGTTTAAAACATACTTAGAGATAGAAAAAGATTCTCCTATACAAGAACCAGAATTTTTTACGAGTATTGCACAAAGTCTGTTTTATATCGGTGAATAATTATCGTTATTGGAATATTAAACCACCATCTGCTTTAGTGGGTGGTGGTTTAATATTCCAACTGATCTATTACTAAAAATAACAGTATGACTAAAACATGTAGTATAGCTAGTATTCCGTAGTAATAAGCTTGAAAATTCATTATGAAAAGGCTGGTGAAGATAAGTAATGCTGTTTCGATACCAAATAAGATTATTAATTTACCAATTCGTTCAGCCAACTTCTTTTCATTTTTTAACATATTTTCAGAAACTCCTGCGAAAAATGTTACCTTCTCTTTTTTCCAAATTCTTATTCCTAAAAATATAAAAAAACTACTTAACAAGATACCATATAAAAGTTTTATTATCATGAACCAACACCTCTTTATTAAGTATTCTATGTTTTATTACTGACTCTCCTTCAAAATATCGTAACTTCATTTCACGGTTTCATTAATGCTATATGGGGTACCGCCAGCATTTACACGTTATCTTCACCAAGAAAATTAAAATACGAATTTAAAAGGGTCCTTACGTTGAATACATATACTCTACGTAAAAACCAATTATCCTTCTGTTGCTTGAGAATAATGTTTGATTAAATTAATACTATTAACCTTTGATAAACTAACAAAAAGAAAGAGCGTGTTTTGAAAAAAAATTAATCAAAACACGCTCTTATTATATTCAATTGAATCATTTTTTTAT
Organism: Bacillus sp. JKS001846; assembly: GCF_900176455.1. NCBI lineage: Bacteria > Bacillati > Bacillota > Bacilli > Caryophanales > Bacillaceae > Bacillus > Bacillus sp. JKS001846. Next base: position 114,033 of record NZ_FWYG01000002.1, on the reverse strand, counting down.
AAAAAAGTTTGATTACTTCACAATCTAATTTTTAAATGTTGTCAATTAACCTTTTTACTGCATTAACTACGACTTCTGGTTCATCATTTTGTATATAGTGGGCACTATTTTTAGCTATTATAAATTCACCATTTGGGGATATTTGAAGAATCTCTTTCTGCATTTCATTCCATAACCCTTGTGATTCTTCTGAATAATGAGCTTTTTTTCCTGCTGATATAACAATTAAAGGGACGTTCATTTTCCTTCTTGAATCTTTTAGCTGTTTCAGACTTTCCATAAATTCCTCATATGTCCCTTCACAAACAAATTGTTTATTATAAGCATCTTGAAACTCCTTGGACATTGTTGGCAAGAACCTCTCTCTATAAGCTTCAGGTGTAGAGTCAACTAGCAATATCCCTGCGACCTCTTGAGGATATTCAGAGGTATACATACGTGCATTTACCCCACCAAAAGAATGCCCTACTAAGATGTAAGGAGGCTTAATATTCAATTGAATAAGGACTTCTTTCAACTCTTTTATCATATATATACTTGTTCTAGGATTCGGGCTTTTTTCGCTTTTTCCTAATCCAGCCCTATCATAAACGAGGACCTCTGTAAGTGTAGAAATTTCAGATACAATAGACTTCCACGCTTTAGAATAATCTCCATATCCAGCATCCATTATAACAGTTGGTTTATTCTTCTTATCTCCATAAAATTTTGCAAATAACTTAAAACCATTAAGTTGAACAAAAGTTTCTTTCACTGTTTGAGTTATCATCTTTGTATCGCTCATTTTATCCCCCCTATGTAAAACCATTAACAATATTCTCCACTTTCTTCAAATAACCTATCCCATTGTTTAATGAAAAATCTTAAAGTTAGATTTTCATCGAATTTTATTCTAAATTATCAAACTTTATTTTAAATCAACACCTTCATATAACAATGTGCTTATAATTGGTATCTGTACCTAGTACAATTCACCAATACCACATCCCACCTTAAAATACTTTAAATACTTTGAAAAATCAATATAGTTATACTTTATTTAGTATAGTTAATCGGAAAAAACCCACGCTAAGCAAAAAAATATAATAAGCTGTCCATATGGACAGCTTATTTACATAATTTTCGTTATCAGAAGTAAATGGAATATATTTTACAAATTTAACCACCTTTTTGTTATCATCGTAATAAAAGGGGGAAAAGGGAATGAATAACTTTTCATCTTTAATTTCAATAATAGGAGTATTGTTATTAGTTATCGCAATATTTTTTAATAAACCACGTAAATAATCTTTTTATATGCTGCTGTTATTTCAAGATTACACTTGTTTTGATTAATGAATATTCTATTCATGCCCGGTTAACATAACGTCTCATTATCAGCAATGAATCTATCTAGAAACTTAGAAAAAATCCCTTCAGAAGATCTGAAGGGATTTTTTCTTCACATAATTTGTGTCACCAAAAGTTAATTCTCTTGTCAAAACATGATTTTAAAATAAACAAACAAATTGATTCCAGAAACAATAAAAAAGGAAATAGCCATGATCTTATTTGCTTTCTTATTTCCCCTCTTTTGAAAAATAAATAATATACCTAACAAAAAGATAGTGATTGCTAATAATAATTGAGTTATAGCTGCATTTGATTGAGTAGGATCATTGTAACTATAAATACAAAAACCGATAGTAATGAAAGAACTAATAGCCAATAATATCCTAGTCATGAAACTCACTTCCTTTTAATCCTATATTATCAAAAGAAATACTGTATAACATTATGTATATTGCATACATGATCGGTTAACATAACGTCCTATTATCGGAATTTGTTTGAAAAATATACACTCAACGATATGGTATAATATGGATATCAAATCTTTTGAAAGAGGGATCATAATGATAAAGAGAGGACTCATTTCGGGAATACTTCTATTACTTATCGTATCTGCAATAGCTTATTTTAGTCGGGATTGGAGCTACATTTATTATATATGTGGTACTTTCGGATTAATTAGTATTGGGTTAGCTTTAGCTTACTTCATTGATAGCTTAATTTTAGGTAATAAAGGAACTCTATTTTCAAAAAAGGAAACGCGTAAAATTGGTCGTATTGATCAATCAAAAGGTTTTTTAATAATGGCTATTCCAAATCTTATAGCAGCATTAGTTTACATTGTCATGTAATGTATATTGTATACAAAGCTAATTAACATAACATAAAATTATCGGTAGCAAAGAGAAAGACGTCCTCTTACTCTAACAAGGGATTTGTCTTTTTCTTTTTCTATGACTATATGCATCTTTTTATACATTCCTATTCTGGGGCGCCTTCTCACTTCCCTATATCTCCCTATTTTTCGCATAAAATCTTGCATACTCTTAGCGTGGGTTTTTTCCGAAATGCTGGCGGGACAACTTTTATAGCATACAATCATTTTTTATATAGCAAGTGTAGAGATTGCTTGTTTGTAGATTAATTGTTGTTTACCACGAATCATCATTAGGATGGTAAATTTATCTGTTGCAAGGATCTGCCCACGCACTGGAACACCATTCTTTAAAAATACAGTAACTTCCCCTTTTTTCTCTTTCAATTGTTCATACATATCTTCTTGTAAATTAAACATGAAATACGCCCCCTGGTTTGTTTGGATTTACTTTTCTTCTAATACCTGCTGCTTTTCACTGTTGAATATTTGTGCTTCCCATTCACTTTCTATTTTTCTAAACCATTTTCCTATTTTGTTTAGATAATATCTTTTTACTTCCCCATTAGGAATCCAAATTTCACGTTCCTGTATTTGATTCATCACTTCATGGGGTTCCACCAACATAACGCGAAATTCGTACGTTAAGCATATAAAACACTAACCTGAATATGGTAAAATAATGAAAAGGATGGTGAGGACAGTGAAAATGTTGGTGGGATTAGGGATTTGCACGATTCTTAGTTTAATTATTATGATAAGTGGTTACCAAATTCATATAAAAAAACGCTTATCTCTTATTGCAGGATATCAGGAAGAAACTTTTGTTGGTGATAAAAATAAATTAGCTAAATTATTCGGTATATTTGCTTATGTAGTAGGAATTGCTACATTTTTACTCCCTTTTGGATTAGAAATCTTCGGAAATATCGCAAGCATTATTTATGGAGTATGTATATGCGGTGGAGTAATAGTAGTTTTAATACGAAAGCAATCTATTAATAAACTATGTTAAAAAAAAGAGTCTTGCATCCAGACTCTTTTTTATTTTCAATAAAACAGAACCAAAAACGGTCGTTTAAGGAACCTTATTGAGTTCTAACGAAACTAACAGAAATATGTTCAAAAATCAGTTCCAAAACTCATTACCCAAAACAAAGTACCATAACAAACATTAAATATCGTTTAAGGAACCCTCTTAACGTACGGTAAACTCAAGTTTTTTAACTTAGTAAATCCTTAGCGTACGAAATTCGCGTTTTGTTGGCGGGACCCCATTGCCATCAAGCTAAGAAAAGCAAATACCCCCAAAAGAAAAAATTGACATTTCAAGGAGAAAATGAGCCTTTTTTGTTCTGGGTGTTATAAAATTCTTAAGTTAATACGCATGAGAGCGAGCCCCTATTACGTTTAGCATTTCACTCCCATTAAAAAACTAGTTCTCTCTCTTCGTTGAAAGTATAAAAGCAAAATAATATTTATTTCCACAACAAATTCAAGATATTGGCATAAATAGATTTTTACATGTAATATATGTAATAATACATAATATTAGGGGGATTACAAATGTGGAAAGCACTTTTTCGGTATTTTCTTTTTTTCTTAGGATTAACTTTCTTTGGGTTGGGCAATGCGATTGCAGTAAATGTTAAATTTCTAGGACTCCATCCATGGGAAGTCCTGAATATGGCACTCTATCAGCGATTTGGATGGACCATTGGTACATGGAGTGTTATATGTGGCTTATTTCTTGTTCTCGTGTCGTTAGTAGTAGATCGGAAATATATAAATATAGGTACATTCTTAAACGCATTGCTAATCGGTCCTATTATGGATCTTTTCTTAAAATTGGATATTCTTCCTCATGCCACACATTTGTTGTGGATAAATCTTCTTATATTACTTTCTGGAATTACAATTACGGGTGTTGGCGGTGGTATGTATGTTGCTGCTGGAATTGGTGCAGGACCAAGGGATGGATTCATGCTTGCTATTTCTGATAAAACAGGATTATCTGTAAGCCGGGCTAGAATTATTGTGGAAAGCATTGTATTAGTAATTGGTTATATTCTAGGCGGTCCCATTTTTATTGTGACATTTCTGTATACTTTTATCCAAAGCCCTATATTTCAGCACTCATTCAAGATGTTTCAAATATTTTTATATAATTTAGAGAGGAAAAAGAAAGACAACGTTAGTGTAAATTTATAAATATATTAAGATATTTATAAGTAATCATTCACCTTTATATGTTTAAATAATATGATAGTAAATTTCTTTACTTATTATAAAAAAATAAATAATTAGTTCTTCATAAAATTTAAAAATACACCATCCTTTCCTATGATTCTATAGAAAGAATAGCGTTTTTTTCCATTTTTAAATAGTCTATTAAGAGTTGTTTCTTGAAACAAATATATAATTTATTTGGTAAACCAAATGTTAAGACGCTAGGCATGGGTGATGCCCCCAGGTATGAGAATCTAAAGTGTTTGAATAAGAAACTTTACTCCGTCCGTTATAGTTATTTGCATCATAATATAATTATATATATCTTATTATAAATATTTCTATCTTAAGAACTGAAAATAGCGATTTAAAATATGGTTGCTAATTTCAGTTCGATCTTCCTTGCACCCAAGTAGCAATATCATTTATAACATACTCAGGGATATTAGCAGGACTATAATATTCATCCGGTTTACTTAATTCTCCATCTCCTTCTGTAAAGAAGTGATTTAACTTTGGATATAGTCGATAATTAATGTTATCTCTTTCTTTTAATTGTTCTTTCCAATAAGGAATTTCAATTTTTGATAGAATTTGATAGTCTCTTTCTCCTTGAAGAATAAGAAGCGGTGTTTTTTGTTTTTTTGACATTTCTGCTGCTTTAATTTTACGGATAGAATCCCAATATACTGGTGGTCCTAAAGAAAAATTCTTTGGAGGATTCTGACTAGAGAAATTAGGATCCTTTAATAATTCAAATTGCGATTTGTAAAATTTATATTCTTCTGGTTTCATTTCTCCAATAGAATGACGATACTCCAGTTGATCTAAAACATTGTCTGCGAATGCCTTGCCCGCTCCTCCCATCACAATTGCCCCAGCAATATTTTGATTTTTTTCAATTATCCTCGGAATCATCATTCCACCTTGACTATGACCAAGAATATAAATTTGATTCTTATCTATCATAGGTTCATTTTGAAGAAAATGAGTCACAAGAAGTGCATCATCTGTTGTCTCTTTATCAACTGTATAAAAAGGACTAAGCTCTGTTTTCAATCCATGTTCATAGGTTCGTTTATTATAGCGAAGGACAGCAATTCCTTTCGAGGCAAGACCTTCAGCTAAATCACGAAATGGTTTTAAAGCATACGTTGCTGAATCCTGATCGGCTGCTCCAGCTCCATGAACAAGAATAACCGCTGGAAAAGGGCCCTTTCCCTTTGGAACAGATAATGTTCCTGGTAATGGAAATGCACCACTTCCAACTACTACTTCTTTATCAACAAATGATTCCGGCTTACTATACGTTGGCCGATCTGCAACAGGACTAAACGGCATACTAAGTTGAAAATCATCTATTTTTCCGGATGGATCTAGTTTTATTAGTAAAGGTACAGTAATTTGTTCAAAAACTAATTTAATCTCTACATTTGTATGAATAGAATTTGTCTCTTTTTGTGTGACCTCTCCAATTTCTATAAAAGAACCTTTTTGTAATTGCGTAGGAAGTTCTTCCCAATAATTCTTCAACCATTTTTCAGATATTATTTTCTGTAATGATCGAGAAGTTAAATCAAATGCAAATTTATAATCTTCAGTATGCATAGAACGGACAAATGAAAAAGCAGTAGATATAACAGGATTTCCCTCTTCAATATTGTCTATTTTTTTTATATTTGTGTTTGTTTCCTTTAATGTCGATTTAATTTGGTGACTAAACGGATTATTAAATGTATTTGGATATAAACTTCTTTTCAATACATCCTTATTCCGTCCCTCAAACAAGTTTGAATAATCCTCGAGATTTTTAGATAAAATTACTTCCTCCGCATATGAAACCGAAGGAATAGTTATGGCACAAATTGCACTGACAAGTAGTAACTTACTCACTATTCTTTTTCTCGTGCTCATATTTATTAATTCTCCCTTCACAATTAAAATTTTTAATACGGCATGCATAGTATTATACGGAAATAGAAGTTTTCAAGGCGATTAACAATTTACTTTACGATCCCTTCTAGCAGGTTAAAAAGCTATTATAAACAAACTTCAATATACAATGCCTTCTTTCTCTTTTTCCACATGTATGTTAACTCTAGAAATTACTTCTTTTCTTTAAAACACTCTTGCTACTGGTTTGTTTTTCATATATAAGTCGTACCTCTTTCCCCCATCGTGCCACTTTATATTTTTATCATATACAATGAAAATCTCTTTTTTCTTACCTATTCCTTACAAATCCCTTACGCTTTTATAATAGTGCTGCAGGAACCTCTGTGCCCGAAAACGAAAAAAAGAAACACCAATGTTATTTGCTTTGGTGCTTCTTTTTCACACTTTAAATTTTGATTATTTTTCTTGCTATATAACACAAATTACATTGTGCTGTAGGAAACACTCCTAACATTGTTAAAATTACTTGTTCCAATGGTAAAATTTATACTAGAGGGTACTCATATCCAACAGTTTAAGAAAAAGAAACGCTTCAAAACCATTAACTTAAGAAACCGATATTCTCCAGAACGAAAAATAAGAAGGTTTCTTTCAAAACGTACGGAATTTTTGTTCTGGGGGTATTCACATTTGTTAAGTTGATGGATGTGGGGTACCGCCCCATGCCCATCAAGCTAACATTTTGAAGTGCCCCCAAAACGAAAATTTCATCTTTTCATAGGTGTCCATGAGAATTTAGTTCATTTTTTTCGTTTTGGGGAACATTTAATTTCTTAAGTTGATGGCAATGCGATTTTCCCCAAAAAAGGAAAAAACCGATTCATCCCCCATCTTCACTCCGTTTAGAGGAGGGGTCTTCTCGGTTAAATGATAAAAAAACCAACTATATAATGACTAATAAAAATTGCTACATAAATCAAAGTGATATATGGTTGATAATCAATGTAAAATTCTTTATGTGTTAACCTAAATTTATGAGGAATTAAAACCCAACTAAGGTAGTCGATAATTATCGACAATGCTGTCCATTGAATAACGGTATTAAGCATAAATTCTTTTACATTATCTGTATCTATCCCTTTGCTATATAGCCATAGAAAAACGGGAAAAATCGTAACGTTGTAAAGAACCTGATAGGGTCTAGATTTAACATAAACTGGTGATTTCAAAAAAGTTGTTCCTGCCTGTTTCGCGTTTTGCACACCAAAATATTTATTAGAGATTAGCATATGTATAAAAACTGTTAATGTTGCAACACCATAAGCAAGTAACAACCATAAAAAAGAAATACCCAAATTATTAAACAACTAACTTCACCTCACTTTTAGTTACTAATACATTAGACAAATATTAGTTCAAATATATTATCCTTAAAATTCCAGTGATAGTAAATCAAATATTTAGATAAAAATTCATATTTTTTAGTTAGATACTTGATTTACCTCATAGCAACAAGCTTGCGGTTTGTGGTCCCTCATCAAAATCCTTTTATGCTTTACCCTTAGAAACTTTATGCTAATTAAGATCAGCAACAAAGTAAATCCAATTAAAGATCAAGATTTGAAGCCAAATATCATTGAATGGATATATAATTATTATTGAAGAGCAATCTGTAGGTCACATAGGTACACTTCAAAAGAGGAAAGCACTTACTTAAAGTGCTTTCCTCTCCTTCTTATTATCATAATGGAGGCACCACAATGAAAGAACATAACAAATAAAATCATATTACATAAGCGAATACACATTAAGGGATAGAAGTACAAAATCAATTAGATTTGAGCCCTGGCGCTCTTTTAAAGAGGAAATGAAAGTGCTTGATATTACGGATAATGATATTTTTCAAATCCAACTGATTAAAAAACGTATGTGAAATTGCGAATCCTCTTGTAAATGTTGTATTATAAGCACAAAAAGAGAGCAACATGCTACCAATATGCGTTCTCCTTTAGATAACCGCTACCGCCAAATTGGCGGTGACCACTAAAAAATAACACCTACAATATTTGCAGGTGTTATTTTTTATCATTTAGGCTTGTAAAATATTTCGTATTTCTTCTATACTTAAATTTGTTAACTTTGCAATATCTTCGATTGACATTCCGTTTTTGTGCATACCACGAATAAGCTGTATTTTCCCTTTTTCAATGCCCTTTTGTTCTGCATAAGCAAACTTTGCGGCCTCATCCATCAACGCTTTTTCCCTTGCTTCATACGCTTGTCGGAAAGAAGAATCTTGACTCATACGTTCCCAATTATTCATGGCTTTTTGTAAAATAGGGTCTTGATTCATCGCAATATCTTCCAATGTTTGGGTTAAGTGTTCATCTTCATTCGCTGGAAGTAATAATAACCAACGAACAAACGAATCTTCTCAGGGATTTACTTGTTCATTCCGCCACTGTTGCATGAGTTTTGGAATTTCCACAATATGAACTTCAATATCATCACTTAACTTCTTTTGGTGCTGTTGATTCCATACGATTCCTGTTGTATGGAATCCCTCGTATTCAGAAAACATAACAAAATTTAACAAATTGATCGTAATTGTTTTATGAAGAGAGCTATATGGCATTCCCTTTTTTAGTTGGGATGTATATAGCCTTCCACAGTAATACAAACTTCTCTTAATCATGTCATGATTGTTATTCAGCTGTATTTCTACATTTACCTTTGTTCCTGTATCTAATGTTGCGAAAATATCTAAAATCGATAATTTATCCTCTTCATGTCCTCGGTGCAAATGTGGATCTTCTAGTTGTAACGAAACAATGGGTGATTCTAAAGAATCCTGTAATATCACGTTTAAAAAAACATTCAAAATATCTTCTTTTCCACTTGTACCAAATAATTGTTTAAAAGCAAAATCAATGCGTAAATTCACTAACTGTTGGTTAAACATGGGGTTTTCTCTCCCCACCTCATACGATGTTTTTCTTTTATTGTACAAAATAGAGCGGTAACCATGCAAATAAGTCCTTATCACCACAGACATAAGAACTTACCCCAATATTTATAATATATTACTGATTCTCATGAGTTTAACATTTTGTGTATTTTGTAAAACTCATTTATTAAATAAAAAAATCCCTTCACGATTTGTGAAGGGGTCAGTATACATTGAAAGGGTACTTCCATTTTAATATGTAAAAGAAAAAACTCGTATTGATAAAATTAATATTTTTGTTTTTGCCGCTTTTAATTCACTATAAAGAAACTGTAAGGATTAAATTCATCCTATATAGAGTTTTTGTGTTCCTCATTAGACATGTATATTTGATAAATCACATTTTTCATGCAATATTGCATAAAAAATACCTGTTACTCCTGCTATAATTTTGAGAGTAAACTGTTGCATCCAACATTTTATAATCTTCTATATTCATTAATATAGAGACCCTAATTGCAGGAAAAAGGAAAGAATATTGGTGGTTCTTCCCTTTTTCCTTATTTTTTAACTGTCTAATGATTCATTCTACAGTCTAAAATATTTTTATTAATGAAACCTGTTAAAATACAAAATTTTAGTTAGTAAACGAGAAATAAACACTTCATTATTATTTCTGCTATATTTAAAGGGCTTTTTTCTAATACAATAAGAAAAAAAAAGAACTTGTAGAAATCACTACAATTTCTTTTTGCTTTAAAGCGAATACACGGGACACATAAACTATCTCTTTATTCATAACGGGGAAACCATATTGATTACGGGTTAATTCCATTATATAACAAATATTAAAATCCTGAGTTTTAAATTTTGGAAATCATGTGAATTAATAAATAAAGGTCCATCCTTCCTCTAAAAATCTCATTTATTGATTTTATATAAACCATTTTAAATCAACTTTGATATCATAATAAATTAATGAAAATGTATACATAGGTAAATAGAGAAGTATACCTGAAAGACACTCGTATAAGAGTGTCTTTTCTTTGCTTAATAAAATTTCCCCAAGCTGAAAGGATTGAAAATCAAATTAATAATATTAAAGTCTCTTTTTTAAGTTCTCTTTCATTAAAAAGGAAATATTTTGTTCATCTTCATTTGATATTTTTTCTAGCTGATTAACTATTAACTCCTGTCTGTGTAATGGTTGATTTTGACTTAACTTTGCTTGTCCCTCAATTTTGTTAATTTTTATTTTGAATCCTTGAAGGCCCTTGTTCATCCCAGAGAGATACGTAGCGTCTATATCTTGTAACTTATATGAACTATTAGGGGCTTCATACTTTACTACCATGTCATGTAAGGATTCCATCAATTCATATTCATTTTCAATAAATTCGACTTCTCCATAGACATGAACAGTCACATAATTCCATGTTGGTACCGCCTGGTTGATTTCGTACCAAGAGGGAGAAATATAACAATGTGGCCCATGAAAAATAATTAAAACCGTTTTGTGTTTAATATCTTGCCACTGAGGATTCTGAAGAGCAAAATGACCATATAAATGAGTTTTCTCTTTATTTAAAAGTAGTGGTAAATGTGTAGCAAAAAGTGTAGCTTCATGCATCGAAATTACTGTTGCAAAACTGTTTTTCTGTATTACATCGTAAGCAACTGCTAATTCTTTCATTTCAAATATTTTAGGAATGTACATAAAAAATCTCCTTTCAATTTGTATATGAATTTTTTAGTACAGCAGACAAGTGGCTCATAATTATAGCAACCTTTAGTAAGTAATCTTATCAAAGGAGAACTTCAATAATTAATGTGCATCATCTGATAAAGATATTAATATACAAACTGACATATAAAAAGGTACAATTTTTAATAAATGTACATGTCAGAGGAGATGGAAAATGAAAAATTTTATATTTGCTTTTAAAGATGATTCTCCAAAATATATACAAATTTACGAGCAATTTAAGTTGTTTATTGAACGAGGGAATATATCGGCTGGGGAGCAATTGCCTTCGATACGGCAACTTGCAGAATCTCTTCAAGTGAGCCGTAATACGACTTTAATGGCTTATGATCAACTTGTAGCGGAAGGCTACATTCGTGGAGAAGGAAGAAAAGGTTATTTTGCAAGTGAAATTGAACCTTTTATATCTCAAAAAACGTTAATCCATAATAATAAAAAGAAAAAAGAGCCGTCACTATCTTCTTTTGTTGACTTTAAGGCTGGTGCAGTAGATCAAGAAAACTTCCCATTAAAAACATGGCGCAGAATTTCTAATAAAGTGTTAACTTTAAAGGAGAGTTTTCAATACGGGGAACCCTTTGGGGAGACATGTCTGCGTGAACAAATAGCCACATACTTATTCCAATCACGTGGTGTAATAGCTGAACCGAATGCCATTATTATTGGGGGAAGTACCCAGCAAATGCTTATATATCTTGGGCAAATACTTAAGGATGATTTTCAAAGCGTTATAGTTGAGGACCCAGGATATGATGGTGCTAGAGAAGCTTTTAATTTAAATCGTTTTACTCTTGAAACTTTGCCAGTTTATGAAACAGGTGCTGATTTTTCACAATTAGAACATACGAAATCACGATTAATTTATGTAGCGCCTTCTCATCATAGCCCCTATGGGGTAAGTATGCCTATTCAGCAAAGACATTCATTAATTTATTGGGCAAAAAAAACGCAAGGATATATTATTGAAGACGATTATGATAGTGAATTTCGTTATACGCAACAACCATTTCCAGCTCTTGCTTCTATTGATTCTACTAGGGTTATTTATCTAGGGAATTTCTCGAAGTCATTTCTTCCAGGTATACGCATGAGTTATATGGTATTGCCACAGCCAATTTTAAATCGTTACAAAAATCAATTTCTTCATTTCGAAAGTACCACTTCTCTTCTTAGCCAGCTTACAATGGCTAATTTTATGGAAGAAGGAGAATGGAACAGCCATATCAAACGAATGCGACTTGTTTATAAAAAGAAGATGCACCACTTAGTATCAGTTTTAAAAGAACTTTTCAATGAGAATATATCTATTATTGGTGAACAATCGGGTTTGTATATATTAATTAAAGTCCATTTGAACCGTTCAGAAGAATGGTTAATTCAACAAGCCCATTTTTATGGTGTTAAAGTGTATCCAACCTCGCTCTACTTTATAAAAAACACATCCTATAAACCAATTATTAAAATGGGCTTTGGTAATCTTTCTTACAATGAAATTCAGATTGGTGTAAACCTTTTAAAAAAAGCTTGGCTATAACCCCCCATAGTAGTTAGGAGTTTCTAACATCTATGGGGGGCGCTTTATAAAGATGTTAGTTTAAAGATACGGCTTAAATGATACTGAAATATAATTATTTTTCTCGTACAATTCCATTATACAAGCTGCTATTTGTTGGATACCGAGCTCTATTTTCTTTTCGTCTATTTATGAAATACTTAATCGAATTGCTTTCTGTTTATTTCTATCTGAATACATTCTAGAAGCATTATCGACATAGATATACCTATCTTGCAATAGATAACTTTATTCACATCTATATATGGAGGTAAGAAAATGCTCATTTACAAAACCGCCCTTTGGTTTTGTAAATGATATATTTCGGTAGATATATTGAACAACTGTTTATTAGCATCTTCATTTTGTTTGTATACAATTGTTTTACGTTTTCTAAATGATATTGAAACATACCACTTTTCAAATAGATTTCTAATGCACCTTGTGAAAGTGCCGATGTATTAAAATCAGTGCTAAATTTGTAATTCAAAAAGGAATTGATCATTGTTTCAGGAAGTACAATCGTAGCAATTCGTAATCCTGGCAAAAATATCTTTGAAAAGCTTTTGATATATATAATTCTTTCATTAGGTTCTTACATAAGCAAAGGGTCTGCTTTAGAATCAACTTCTAATTCTGCTAAGTAATCATCTTCAACAACGTATACATCATATTTTTACCTTGTTTTAATAATTCTAAAGCAGAACCGAAGTCCATCATTCATCCTCCTCCAAAATAAAAAGCACTTAATTAAATGTTTTTTTAATAAATTCTTCATTACTAGCTCATACTTTACCTAAAAGGATTGTTCGTAATGATTTCCCTTAAATACACATCACTATGTGTTGGTTTCATTCTAGGTGGCATATTGGCGCTTTCCTTATTGTTCTTGTGAAACTACAACTTTTTAGTATCCATTTTGTACAAAATAAAAGAGCGCCTGCAATGGACGCTCTTTCGAATTATTAGAGTATCGTTGACTCTTTTGCCTACTCTCACTTTATTCTATGCTAAAGCAATTTCGATATGAGTAAGATTTCCTTGTACAAATTTAAAAGAGCACCCGCGCTATTGGATGCTCTTAATATGATAATGAATTTTCTATGAGCATTGAATAGGACACGATGGAACTTTTCCCACACTCCAATATATGCTCATCTATCCTTTTCAAGAGGTGCCTTCTCGAAATGCGAGGAGCAAACTCAATATACAGAACAAAATTTCCCTGATCATTCTATACTTGAAATTATCCAATATGCATGATTGTAAAATAAAAAAGAGCTCTATCCCAATTTATAGAGCTCTTTAAGTGAGTAATGGTAAATTTATGTTGACCTGATATTGTATGCCGAGAACCTCCTTATGTGCAAACGAAAGAGAGCACTCCCCCAAGTTAAGTGCTCTCTCGTAAAACTCATGGGGTAAATAGTTGGAAATCCGTTCTGTATCATTTTATGGATTATCAATTCCCTTTATACCTAAAACAGTCTTTAAATACGTTTAATGTATAATTTCTATATAACAAAGAAAACATACTAAGATTAGTAGTGCAGACCAAGTCATTGGTTCCTCGCACCACTAATTTTTATATATTAGAAGTGAAGAAAGAGTCGTGGGTGCTTTGGGATTTTAAATACGTAAAAAAACTGACCTCCTTCACTTACCTTATTTGAATCAGTTTTTAGTATGTTGGTCCTCGAGATCGTGTATAAGAAATGGGAATCGATAAATGTAAGATGAACACTTCAATTTTCCATCAGGAGGAACCTTATGAGACACGTAATTGCATTTGATATCAGTATGGGTAAAAGTTATATGGTAATTTATAATGCACAAAAACAATGCATCTTTGAAAAAGAAATTAAACATTCCAAACTTGAGTTTGAAAAGCTACAAAATAAGATCCAAGAACTTACCAATCAAACTGGTAAGCTACCTGAAATTGTATTTGAAGCAATAGAAATTTATTCTAGACAGCTAGAAAGGTTTATGCAAGATAACCAGTATACTTATTGCCTATTAAATCCCTTGGAAGCAAAACTACAATGTGATTCCTTACGGATTCATAAAACGGAACGAAGTGATGCTCATCGCCTAGCTCTTCCCTACTTTACAGCTACCCGACGGATAGCTCATGGAACGAATCACATATTTCATCAGTTAAAATCTGTTTCGAGATTCTATAGCGAAATTGAAACTATCATTTTTGAATGAGATACAATTAACACTTTTATTAAAAAATCACACATATTCCTTAACGAATAATCTTTTTTATTACACATACTACCTCTAAGCCGATCTCTCCCCCGCTTCACTCTTTCAAAACGGAAAGCGCTCCTCCGTGTCATGCAGGAACGTGGCAGGTAACCTAATCAGTTGACTGCCGTTTTTACGTATAATCGTAAAAATCCTTGTCTATACTGTTTAGAGAAAACATCTTATGCCATTTGATACGATCTCCAGAACAGGTTATTTGTACGGCCGTTCCGATAAAAGGAGCGGTCTTATTTATCTCCGCATTACTTTTCAACAGTTGCGATAGGTAAGATTTTGATGTTATCTCCATCTTTTCCCCCGCTTAGCACTGTACGTGCGACTTTCATCACATACAGCGCCCCATCTTATCCTTTTATACTAAAGCAACCAGATTATAAACTTAGTGTTGTACTCACCAACGTATTAATTTCCCTTTCTTACGAAAGGTCACATCATCTTACTCGATTCTGTGGGTTACATCTAATTGATTTAGTTTTCAAAGAACAAGACTAGGGACTATCCCTCGACATTCGTTACATGCTTCGTCGGTACTGTGTCCCCACCTTCACAAGAATAAAGCAATTTCGGTTCGCTAGAACTTTATATGCATCTGTCCGCTAGTAGGCGTTGGTGACAGTTTCTTGCTTACCACGTTCCAATTGACTTGGCTATAATATATCCTTAGGTGCTTACTTTAAGCCTGTTATCTTTACATCCTCATCGTTAGATGTTCCGAATTTCATATCACTTACTCTTACTTTTCGGTAGATAACGTCGTCATTAACGACATACACATTTCTGATGTATTAAGCGTTTAGACCCGTACATTCGCAAGTTCGCCAGTCCGTTTGGACATTCTCACCATAGATATTTTGTAGCATCCCGACCTATCTATCACCTTATGATTTCTCACTTAGGTTTTGTTCAGCCGACTTCACCTAGCTTCATACAATTTGTGACTACTATCATGTCTTACATGTAGGAGTATTAGATAAGTAGTTTGTATTTATCAACGATTATGGATACCTTTAATCGTGAAATTATAAGTTATGTCGTCAGTGAATCACAAAATCTAGCCTTAGCGATGAATACAGTAAAACAAGCGATGAGAGAACGAAAAGTAAAAGTTATCATCCTTCACTCAGATCAAGGAAGTATTATACTGCGAAGGAATTTCAAGCGTATGCCAAACAAAACGGCATCATCACCAGCATGTCCCGGAAAGGAAATTGCCATGATAATGCCGTCATGGAAAGCTTCTTTGGCCATTTAAAAAGTGAAGCTTTCTATTCACAAAAGATAACAAAAGTATCCAACACAACTGTGTGAAAGATTGTGCTAGAATACATTCATTACTACAATTGTGTGCGAATTCAAGAAAAATCAAACCACCTATCCCCTAAAGAATTTAGGGAACAGATGGTTTAGGTGTTTTGATATGTGTCCCGTTTTCGGGGGCACTTCAACTTCATACTGCAAGGTTTTTTCTTTTATTTGGAGCGGGATAGCCAATTAAATTTCAGGAAACATTATTCAATTGAGGATATATCTAAAATTAGATTAAATTCAAAAGATAGTTAACTTAATAGTAGGTGATTTTCTTAAAAAAGTATAGATTAAGTGCTTTAAACGTTACTAAACTTTAATTCGGAAATTTGTTTGATCCGTCATAAATCTTAGTAATTTTGTGGTTTTACAATAAATAATTTTTTCAATATGCTATTCATAAGTACGGTTGGAAAATGTTTTAACATTGCAACTTTGAAATATTTCATTATATGACTGTCAGATGAAGAGAAATTCGCTGCTTTGATAGACTTTTTTTGTATTTTTTCAATTTCATATTTTAAGTAAGATTCATAGTTATAGAAAGCTTCTTTGTGAGAAGGACAATGTATTAACTCTTGAGTCAATTTGTATGCCCCTAACATAGATTTTCCACCGCCAGTTCCGGACATAAAGGTCATAGCATGAGCCGCATCACCTAATAACGCTATACGTCCATCACTCCATTGTGGTAACTGGACAAGTGTCATTCGATCTTGAAAGATGAGCTTTACGTTATTTATATTTTCGATAACTTCGCATATCCCCCACTCAATGCCTTTACACAACTCTAATAAGAATTCTTTATTATTTTTATCATGGAACAGTTCTCGATACTTATTCTTATATATAAACATTCCCCAGATATAAGTATCATCCATCCCGCAATGAATATAGCATCCTGGTAACAGAGTCTCTAAAGTTTGATTTTGCTTCAATTTCTCAGGAATAAGAACTGGCTTTGGTATAGTAAATACGGAAAAACCTATATCAAGCTGCTTCATATATTCGTCTTTCATTAGTAAATTACGTGTAACTGAATGAATCCCATCTGCTCCGATGACTAAATCAAAAGATTCTTTCCTTCCATCATGGAAGGTGACCTCTACGTTATCAATATTTTGATGGAATGAACGAATTGTTGTATTAAAATTCACATCAATAGAATCTCGTATAGACTCATAAAGAATTTGATGCAATATAAAACGATGTATACTTATTGAACCACCCTGTTGTATATGAAATTTTCTAAAATCGATTTTGCGTAGTTCTTGTCCTTCTGTATCAACAAATTGTCTCATTTCTACTGTGACTCCGTGTTTTTTAACCTGTTCTAATAATCCTAATTTATCTAGAACAAATATCGCATCTCCTCTTAAGCTAATTACGGATCCAATCGAACGAAATGATTGAGCCTTTTCAACAATAGTTGGAGAAAAACCATTAGATAAAAGACAATTTGCTAAAGTTAGTCCCGCAATACCACCACCAGAAATTAATACTTTCATAAAATCCTCCTTCTGATATTGATAATCATTATCATTTATAAGTATAGTAATACAAAAAATGGTTTATTACAAGAAGGAACTGTATAATTACTAGCCTTCTTCTATAGAACCTTTCAATGCTTGCAAACCAAAAACCCCAGTTAGGTGTAGCTTTTCATGCACAAAAAGTATTAATTGTGTTAACACTGTAAATAATAATTGGCGAAGGAGGTGTAGTGTAATGGCTAGAGATGTTCTTTGTGAGGTAAATAACTGTAAGTATTGGAATTCTGGAAACAAATGCAATGCAGATGCTATTTATGTAATTAGTCATACAGGTAAACAAGCATCAGATAGTAAAGAAACAGATTGTAAAACATTTGTGCCAGAAGAATTTTAATTTTTTGTAGGTAACCAAATCATGGTCACCTTTAACAATAGTTATTATTGATAATAAATACCATTTTCAATCGAAATGATGGAAATTTTCTTCTTGGCTGCTTTTTCCCCTCCCAAAAGCAGAATCAATTTTTCTGTGTCGCAAGATGTACCGTGTGGTGCTTTAGGGTATAAAACAACACCTAATGAAATTCGCTTTCTTGAATGAAAGGTTTTTAATTTTATTATTTTATCCAAGAGCACAGTGACAATCCGTATCACGAGTACTCCTGATAAATATTTCACAGCATAAATTATATCTTTCATTCTATTTTTCAAATTAATTTCTTCTAACATTCCCCCATAATTACGAAATTGAACATCCACGTTTTGTAATTTAAATCGGTATTCTTCTTCACAATAATAAACAACATCTTCTGCCTTATTTACTAATTCTTTAACAACTTCAATTGTAGGATTAATATGGCTTTCCGCTGGAAAATTTATAACTACTGCTTTTGACATGAAAAATCTCTCCGTTACTATATATTTTAGTTAGAGTAGATTTCTAGTTATCATCTTAGATTAAAATTTATATTATTTTAAAACCGGGTAATTAGCCATAACATTTCTATAAAAATAACATTCTCCATTATCAACTTCAGTGTTAAGGGTTAGGTCACTAAATAATAACCTTAGAGATAGAGACCCTCGTATAACTTTCTTTGTTTTATTTTTCCTATAAAAAAGCTCCCTCAAATTAGTAGATTGTTTCTAACAATTTGAGGGAGCCCATATTGTAAAACACCGTTTTGAAATCTCCAATAAATTTTTAATCAGTAAAGTACGTTTTGGTAATTTCAATAATCTGCTTATTCACATCTTGTTCAAAAACACCACCATGATAACAGATAACTTTTTGAATATCAAAATTAGTTAATTTGATTAGAGAACGATACGCCATTTTAATATTTGGTGTGTTCATTTCATTTGGACCCATAAGTTTCCCACCCCGAATTACCATAGCATCACCTGCAATCAACGTTTTTGTTTGGGGATGATATAGTGATATATGCCCAGGTGTATGACCTGGCGTATGAATTACTATCATTCCACCAGCGTTCTCTAATTTTGCACCATCTTCCACTAGGCAATCAATACGATTTTCCGTTGTAGAAAAATCTTCAACGAAAGAGTGCAGCATAGCAGGAAGACCCTTTATAAGAGTGTGCTTTCCTGTAATGTAATCTTTATCTTCCTTGTGGGCGTATACTGTGATGCTTGGAATTTTTTCTA
Organism: Bacillus sp. JKS001846; assembly: GCF_900176455.1. Taxonomy (NCBI): domain Bacteria; kingdom Bacillati; phylum Bacillota; class Bacilli; order Caryophanales; family Bacillaceae; genus Bacillus; species Bacillus sp. JKS001846. The sequence continues at coordinate 94,695 of NZ_FWYG01000002.1, read as the reverse complement.
GCAAATCAGATAAACTGCCAATATGATCGATGTCTTGATGGGTAAGGACAATACCTGTTAATTTTTCAATTGGAAACCCTAAATTTTTCATTTGTATTTCAATATCAGAATACATGTTAGGCATCCCAGTATCTACTAGAATAAGTTCTTTGCCACTTGATATCAAAGTAAGTGTAAGATCCCATTTTCCACCTGGAAATTCGGGTACAAGTAAAGTCAAATCTAAGGGAATAATAGATGTTTTATTTATCATTCTGATTGCCTATTAATCACTTTTCAAAAATTCAAAATAATGAATAGGCACACCTCCTTTTTTGGTATTAATGCTGGATATTATTAAAGAACTCCTCTAATTTCTCATCTGCACGGTCAGAAAAAAACAAATCTAAGTTAGCTTGAGTTATAGCTGCCATTTCTCCGGCATATGCAAACATTTTTTCTTCATAGATTCTAATTGCATCCTCCAAATTAGAATGATTAATAATAGAAAGTGCTAGTTCAGCACCATCCAGCATAGCCAAATTCGCGCCAGCACCTGCAAAAGGCGACATTAAATGTGCTGCATCCCCGATAAGCGTGACTCCAGGTTTATGCTCCCATCGATGATGTACAGGGAGCATATAGATTCTCCTAGGAATTATTTCTCCATTTGCATCTAAAATATACTTTTTCAAATCATCTGACCAATCATCAAAGTATTTCAATAATTCCCTCTTAGCATTCTCCGGTTCATGAAAGGCAATGTCACATTCATCTAAGAAATTGTAACTCGTTTTGAATCCTAAATAGACACGAATTCTATTGTCACCGTTTACTTGAGCCATAAGTGTCTTATTGTCACCCATTGCAAACATGGAGCCACTGCCATTAAATGTTAAAATGTCTGGATGCTGGTCAGCGACATTCTTTATACTTAATTCAATCATACTAATACCTGAGTATTTAGCACTTGCTTGACTAACTAGAGGTCTAATTTTTGAGAAAGCACCATCAGCTGCAATGACCAAGTCCACAGTAATTTTTTCTCCGTGTTCGAATTGAAGTTCATATTGATTTTTTGCCATAGGGACAGCCTCAATTAACCTATAGCCCCATTGAACCGAATTTGGGTGTAGAGAATTTAACAACAAATTTCTCAAATCAGCTCGATCAATTTCGGGTCTGGAGTATTCCTCATTATTTTGAAAATCATTTTTATAACGTAGGTGTCCATGCTTATTCATAATTTTTAATGCTTGCCCTTCATAACGACAAACCTTTTCAAATTCTTTCATCAGTCCGGCCACTTGTAGAGCCTTTTGGCCTGTATGTGTTTCCAAATCAAGTGTTCCCCCTTGAGACCGTTCAGTAGGCGAAGATTCACGTTCATAAATCAAAGGTTCAAATCCTGCTTGCTGTAAAATACGAGCAAGCGTTAATCCACCTGGACCAGCTCCAATAATGGCAATTCGTTTTTTTGAGTTGTACATAATGGTAGCTCCTTTTTATTTAATAACTAGAAATACTAGCTTGAGTACTAATATATGTTTTGTATGTAAACTCAATGTAAACTCCATATACTACTCATTTTGTATTGGAGGATGGTATAGATTAAAAAAATAACGCTTTACAAAGAACAAATTATGATTATCTTCCTGGTTTGTTTCTTCTACTATACTTCTATTTAAAAACTCAGGATTATTTACTTCAACCTTACGATTCTCAAATATATAATAATATAAATCCTCTTTCATCTTAAAAACACCCTTATTCCATATTCCATCTTTACTAGTATTCTCACCAATTTATTCTGCTTTCATTTTTCAACACTCTCCTTTTAAACAAACGTGAATTAATACAGGTGAAAATATTAATATAAGAAAAAAAGCACTCTTATGAGTGCCCTTTTTTAGTATCCGAATCCGCCACCAAAGTCACGGCAAGAGCCGCCGTAACTCATATTTTCCCCCCTTTAATTAGGAGTCTCAATAATGGATCAATTTTTGATTTAATGGGTTCCCCTTACTTTATGTTTTTAAGAATTAATTGAGTTGGTCCTTTTAAAAATAATAAAAGCCCTAGATCAATTTTTGATTAAAGGTATACTGCAAACGTTGATTTTGTAATAGAAGAAAACTCACTCACTAAAAAAAGGTTAATCAAAATGGGTGGATTAGATTTTGCGTTGGATTTAGTTTTTATAAATAAGAGCTATTAAAATAATGAGGTTTTCGATAGTTAATTAAGTTTATCTAACTGTATCTATAAAATTTTAAAGCATTTCGAAAGGTTCATTACTATTTAACAAGCTTAGATATAGCTCCTTCACCTACATGATACTTTCCCATTAATCCTCGGATTTTCCCTGCTACATCTGCTCGTTCAATGTTTTCTTTTGTGTAACCCTTCACGTTATTATTCCCAACACATACGCTATGTACTGCATGTTCAAACAAGCATTGATCATTACTATCGTTCCCAAAAGCAATAAACTCTTGTATGTTCAACCTGTGGAATCCGTTGACTTTATTAATCCCTAAAGGGCTAATGTCGATGGCATGCTCAGTTTTATAGTGTGTGACTGTGACTGGAAATACTTCAAGTGCTTCTAGCACTTCTTCATTTGGTTGGAATATGACTAATTTACAGACTGGAAATAATTGTTCCAACGATATGTTCTTTGAATTAGTTTTATCGATATTTCGATAAATGAGATGTGCAATATCACCTGTAAAGGCGTAATCCCACTGACCATCTGCTAAATATTTTAATTGATGTTGATGAATAACTGCATTGAGTTTATCTGAAATTTGTTGTTCAAAATGTGTTACTTGAATTTGCCCATAATTATAAGTAAATGTACCGTTTCCTCCAACCAATAGACCTTCATGAAAGCTTTTTGGTATGACAGGTACTAAATCACGAATTGGCCTAGCTGAGGCAAAAACCACTTGATGCCCTTCTACTTTTAATTTTTGAAGTGCCTCAATTATTTCCGTATCAATACTCTTGCCATCAAAACAAAGTGTTCCATCTAAATCGAATACAAAGTTCATTTAAATCCCCTTCCTCTTTATTAATTAGCTATAACTATATTAAAATAAACAAGACTAATAAAGGACAGATGTCTCGGAGGAAAAAATGAATCAAAATCTATTTCGATCTATTTATCACTATACTTTTACAAAAGATCTAATATCATTTCTTTCTGTAAGCACTTTTCAACCTAATGAATTTATTTTAAAAGCAGGAGACAAGATAGGTGGCCCTATTTTTTACTTTCAGGAAGGTATATCGTTTCTAACCTAGAAGTGACCGGCAAAGAGTTACTTCTACGCTATTGTCAACAACCAGCGATTATGGGGGATATCGAAATCTTTACAAATTGCTTAGTTGAATCAAACTGTATTGCAGTAGAGCCATGTGAAGTATTATTTATCCCCTTAGAAGTGTACGAAGCACATTTGAAATTTGATAGTAAATTTAATCAACTATTATTGAAAGAGCTAGCCTATAAGCTACGAACCTGCACCATTTCCTCAAGAGTAAATGCACTCTCACCAGTTAGTATCCGTTTAGCTGCTTATTTATGTACGGTTGAATCTCCATCACTTTTAAATCAATATATAAAAACAAATTCTTTAGATGAGGTTGCCTCATTGATTGGTACTACAAAAAGACATCTAAATCGAATACTAAAGGACTGGAAGGAAAACGGGATCATCAAACTTGAAGAGAATGGAATTCAAATTTTAAATATGGACAAGATTTAAGAAATCTCGGAAAATGTTCGCTTTGAATAGTTTCAAATCGCAAATATTTTTAGAAGCACTCTAAGTGCTTACATTTAAACCAATCAGTTGCAAATTTAAACATAAAAAATATCCCTTTAGAGGATCACATCTAAAGGGATATTTTTTATAAACATCGTAACTTTATATCAAATTCACACGAGCAAATATATATTGTGAAATATTCCTCTTCATGCTTCTTGTATAAAGAAAAGACACCCCAGGGTGCCTTCCTCCGACTTGAACCACCATACTTTTAATAACATCTCTTTTAAAAATCACAAATATATCTTCAATCTTTCATATACCATTTTAACATATTCATACATAAGTGGTATTGATGAAAAGTAAATATACGTTAAGTTTGTTCTTATATTTTTAATTTATTTTGTTTTTGTAGAAATTTTTAGGAATATACCTCTTTTATTTCTGTTAAGATGTTTTAACTAATATTTATAAGAATCTTAGGAGGCTACGTATTATGACTAGTAATTTCAATATGGACTATAGTTATTACGAAAGAAGTGCTGAAATTTTAGAATATAAACTTTTACAACACGTACAAAACCAAGGTTATCATTAGTGAACGTAAAGGTACACATATTTATCAATTTATCATTTTAGCCAAGAAGACTCCTTCCTCAAGGAGCCGTGAAGAGTCACAAGCCCAGTGAGTAGGTGGGAGATGAATTGGCTAAAATAATAAATTGATGAGTTAGGTTATTTTTCACTTCTTCTGTCAACTTTTTCGGACAAGCCGGACGCTGTATATGTATCACTCTATCGCACCACCGATATCTGCTATTTGCAACCTCAAAATTTTAGGTAACGGATTCTTTGGATGCAACATTGACTCTAATTCCCTATATCTTAATTGCGCTTCCTCTATATTTTCACTTTCTATTGCCTCCTCAAATGCTTTTAAATTTTCTTTATAGATAGATGAATGTGTACTATCTAATCCCATTACATCTACCATAATTTCTTCTACTGACCATCCTTGATATCCATATTTACTACTTGGAAGATTCCGTAAAATCACCTTTTCATTTTGGTCCAATGCTAAAGGTATTATTTCTTCAATTGCGACATTCTGTATCATGTGCGGATTATGTGTTGTAGTAATTATTTGTGCTTTAGGTAAAATCTTTTTTAAAGTTCGGATTAATTTCGCTTGCCAATGAGGATGTAAGTGAAGATCCAACTCATCGATTAATACAATTCCCTAAAAATCTTCAACGGAAATCTTACTTTCATTTTTAAAGCGAAATTCTATTTCCTTTATTAACCCTTGTATGATAAATAAACAAGATTTAAAACCTGACGATAAATATTCATAATATATATCACCATTTGGAGTTTCTAATAAGATATCAAACGTGCCATGAATGAAAAGGTCTGCTTATTCAGCAGACCTACCATCAATTATAGCTTTATACCTTTCCCTTGTTTGAATGTCCAGACATGCGTAGCAATAAAGAGGTACAGACGAGATACGTGTAAAAATAGGTCACAACCTTACTTTTATTTCCATATTTTATTTTTATTAAAAAAATTTGTCTATTATGCCCATCAACTTAAGAAAACAAGTCAGCCCCAAAACGAGAAAATGAGCTTTTTTATTACAAATTAGCACAAAATCTCGTTCTGGGGGTAGTTGTATTTTCTTAGCTTGATAGCGATGGGTTAAACCCAAATGCTTAAGTTGATGGGCATGGGTTAACACCAACATTTCACGAATTTTGTACAAAGTTCGCGTTTAGTTAGCGAGACCTCATTATTAACTCACCTATTAATTTAAATGTAGCTCTGTTAATCTCGAGATTAAAATAAAACCAAAGTAAACTTTTGGGTAAAAGTTTACTTTGGAGTTTTGAATCATTTATAACTAATTTTGTAAAGAAATTCTCAATATAGATTTACTTGTTAAATATGGTTATAATATTCGAAATTTTAAAAAGTAAATTATAATAAAAATTTGATGGTCATTCTTTTGTTTACTCCTTGCACTAAAGATAAGATCGTGTTCCCGGATCTTATCTTTTTATTTTTGAATTTTAGATACAAAAAAGGAATCCTTAATAGCTTAAGGATTCTGCAACAGGAGATAACAAAATATAAACAATAAAAAGAATTACTTATTAAAAATAATGATTTAGGTGACCAGAGAAAATTAGGAAACCGAAACATACGAAATGGAATGTAATCACAATTGCAAGGACATGCATGAACGTATTGTTGGGCCAAAATTTATACTTCTTGTTTTTTCGTTCGAAAATATCAAATAAAATAAACAGAGCAATATGATATAGAGCATAAATCATATATTGAGCAATATGATGACCTGTAATATGCCAAATTCCCATGACAAAAAAGTTCAAAAAGACGCCAATATATGAAATCATATAGCGATTTTTTATGAGCTTTTTCTTTGTGGCAAAAAAGACAAATCGCATGTAAATAAAATCACGGAGCCAGAATGATAAGCTCATATGCCAACGATTCCAGAAATCTTTAATATTACGACTGATAAACGGTTTATTAAAGTTTTCCGGTGTTTTAATACCCATCATATAACTGACACCGATTACGAATGAGCTATAACCTGCGAAGTCAAAAAATAGATATAAACTATAGCTATACATATAAATCATATTTGATAAAATTGTGTTTTGGTGAGCTATTGTTGCATCCATAATATTTTCTTTTATTAAGTAAGCAAGTATAAATTTATACAGAAAACCTTGAAAAATACGGTTAATACCCATGTATAGTAGATTTAGGTATTCTTCAGCACTTGGTGGTTTTTGAATATCTTTTTGGAACCTGCGATACCGATCGATAGGTCCGGTCGAAATAGCAGGGAAGAACAGGATGAATTCCCAGAAATTAAAGAATGAGCATTCTTTAATTAAGCCATCGCGAATTTCAAATACCATTTGTACTGCCCTGAATGTTACATAAGATATACCAGTAAAAACAATGAATTTTAATTCCGGTACAAATGGTGCAATTTTTGCCAAAATCAACGGTAATATCGACAAAATAACAGCCATGTAAAACATGAACGTATTATTATTTTGTTTTCTTAGTAATAAATAACCTTTAATAAGGACATATTGCCAAATAATAAATACTGCTAACATTAATGCTTGATTTGGTTTATCCGAGAAGATAATAGCAAGCATAATTAGCGTTAGGACAGCATTATATTTGCGCAACATTTTGCCCCTTAATCCAGCTACGATAGTAGGTATCAAAAAAATCCCCACTATAGCGAAAAAATAAAATGATCCATATGCGGTCAATGCTGTAACCTCACTTTATAATGTTCTACAATCCATTACTCCATTTTGTCTAATGGAGTAATGGATTGGCACATGAATTATCTCGGATTATAGAGTTTAGTAATCACTCATTGCGTCTTTTGGGAGGGCAAATGCTGATATAAATGTTTTTTCTATAATCGCATATGCCGGAGCAATTTGTTCCTCTGACGCCCCATGCATAACTTGCAACGCTAATCCATTCACTGAAGTCAATAAAGCCCTTGAAAATGCTTCTAAGTCAATAATTTCTACATTGGAAGTTTGAATATATTCTTGAATTATGTCTATCAATTGGTTCTGTAGAACTCGAATTTCTTCCATAATTTTCGGTGACCAAGCCGCTGCTGCTAATAAAGTAAAATACACCTTTCTCCATTCAGAACTTTTGAATTGGTGATGTACTACAAATATAAGATTTTTCAATTTCTCTGAAAAATCTTGTACATTTGAGAGTTCCTTCTGAATTTCTTTAATTTGTTTTTGCATGACATAAGAGGTAGCGTTAACTAATAAACCCTCCTTTGTTGGAAAATAATAGTGAATTAAACTTAAAGTAATTCCCGCTTTTGTAGCAATATCCCGTAATGTAATAGCGGTTGTACCCTTTTCAGCCAAGCATTCAAACGTAGCCATTAGTATTTGATCTCGAGTAGCTGTTTTTTTTGGACTAGACATTGTATTTCACCATCTTATTTTTTATTTGGTCAACCGACCAATTTATACTAACTTATTAGAGCATTTTTTACAATACTGAGTACCATCCCGTATCCACCAATCTAAGATTTTAATGTAACCCCTAAATGAAGATTTTCTTTCTCTATAATTAGTTATTTTGAGAATTCAGCTCTTTTTTTCTTTTTTGGGGGTTATATATTTTTTTGTTGATGGGCATGGGTCACCATATCAAAAAAGAAAATTGTACGTTTGGACACGATTTAGACACAAAATATCCGATTCCTTGTACGATAAAGGATCGGATATTTATTTTACTGTTTTATATAGTGGGCAATTTCTCCCTTACGAGGTCTGTGTAGCAACCGAACCAAATCTTACGTTAAGTATTAGTGGACATCAAAAATAGTAATGACTAATCCAGATTAACATCCATCCAATTTACAATTACATATACCACTATGTTAAATAGCTAAATAATACAAACGGTATGAATAGAATTTCTACTCTTTTCATACCGTTTTAAATTTGTTTATAAGTTCATACCAAATTCGTGGAAAGATGGCAGCATCTCTTTTATAAACAAGGATCAAAAGTTGCCATACCTGACAACGGAAATATTAATGTAACTCTAGTTCCTTTATTCACTTCAGATTCAATGCTAATTTTCATCCCTAATTTTGAGCACAGCTTTTCGCATAGATACAAACCCATGCCTGTACTTTTGCTAAATCTCCTGCCATTCTCTCCAGTAAATCCTTTCTCAAAAACTCTATTTATATCTTTAGGTATTATCCCTACTCCATTGTCCTCTATGGTTAGTATTACTGAGTTAGCTTTCTTAATTGTGTATATACGTATCGTTTGTTCTTTGTTATTTGAGTACTTTATAGAATTCCCTAATATTTGGTTAATAATAAATTCAATCCATTTTCCATCACTATATACAATCTCATCAATATCCTGTATATCTAATTTTATTCTCTTATGAATAAAATCCCTATAGTTTCTTTTAATTACATTCCTTACTATATTATCAAGATTGATTGGCTTTATCATATAGTCTTTATTCACGTTAGAGCTTCGAGAATAATACAGAGCCTGTTCAACAAACCCCTCAATCCGATTCATTTGAGAGTCAATTTTATTCGTTACTTCATTTTGATTATTTTCAATTATAAGCTTTGTAGAAGCTATTGGTGTCTTAATTTCATGCACCCATGTCTCTATATATTCTCTGTAATCCAATTGCATATCTCTATAATACTTTACATTTTCATGCATATCTCTGCTTACTTCTTTCAGTATAGCATTAAGCTTTTCCCCATGTATAAAGTTTGCTTCCTTTACTACCTCTGGAAGTAAGTATTTTTTCTCCAAGTTTTCTAATATGCTGTTAATCTCATTATAATAATTTTTACATCTTATAAATTCTATAGCCATATATGAAATTAATGGAAAAAACCAAATACAAAAGACAAAAAATATGATAATGAACGGAATGTGCGCAGTCAGCAATATACCTGCTAGTATGATATATACTAGTACATTTGATAGTATTACTACTATTTTATCTTTAATAAATTCACCTATATTCATGGCATTATATACCCTAAGCTTCTTCTTGTTGCAATTGGATTTTCTATACCTATCTCTTCAAGCTTTTTTCTTAATCTATTTATATTAACAGTTAAGGTGCTATCATCCACAAAATAATCAGATTTCCATAAAGTTTCTATGAGTGAATCTCTTTTTACAATATTTCCGCGATTATTTATTAAGCATGAGAGTATTTTAACTTCATTTTTAGTTAACTCTACAGACTTGTCTTGATAAGTAACTGTTGCATTTGAAAGATTTAAAGTAAAATCTCTATACATTAAGATATGATTCATCTTGAAATCTCCAGATGTTCTTCTTAAAATATTTGTTACTCTTGCTAATAGTATTTCTGTATTATAAGGCTTTGTTATAAAATCATCTGCTCCTAAATTCATACTTATCAGTTCATCTACATCACTATCTCTACTTGTAACCATAAAGATTGGAACATCTGAAGTTTTACGTATTTCTCTGCATATATAATAGCCATCGAACACAGGAAGATTTATGTCTAGTAATATAAGGTCTGCATTCTCACTTTCTATATATTTGATAATATGATTAAAATCTGTGGGAGCCTTTACTTCATATCCATACTTTATAAAAAAATGTTGTAATTCTTCTCTGATGATTTCGTCATCTTCAATCAGAATGATTTTTTTCATGACTTTTCCCTCCCTATACAGAATATAAGGCTATTACATCTTGAGAAACAAGGTGTAATAGCCCTAATAAGCATTATAAAATCAAGTATTACTTTTTACAATATTTTTATACCCGACATATGTCGTGTAGAAATATACTACATAAACTACAAGAAATACTAAGCCCGTCATCAATGCTGGTAAAATAATGTCTGTTTGTTGAAATGTGTTAATATAATAATTGACTACATAAATTCCAACTATAGAATGAATTAGGGCAAGAAAAACTGGAAGACTAAAGTATACGAAAGTTTGAATGAAAATCGTTTTATCGATCATTGTTCCGTTTGAGCCAATTCTCTTCAAAGATTTATATCGATCTATGCTATCACTGGCTTCTGATAATTGTTGAAGAGCTAATACAGCCATACTCGTTATTAAAAATACAATACCTATATATATCCCAATAAACAGTACGATAGTTTTCAATCCCTTACTTCCTGCATAAACTTCATCTTTTGATTTGCCTGCTATACGATTAATATTTAATTTTGGGCCGTTTTCGTCATAAAAGCCCCGTGCAACGTTATCATATTTTTTATTATATGCTTCTCTATTTCCATCTAAATAATTTACATTAAGTATGGAATCAGTAATTTTGTAGCCTGATAAAAACTCATCATTTATAACGATTGTGAAGTAATTAGTTCGCACATCATAAGTGTAAAGATTCTCTTGTATAACTTTAGCGTTTTTTACCGAATATTCTTTTTCTTTAATATTCATCTTATCGCTATTTTTTAATCTTTCATTTGTCGAATTAATCAACCGGCTTTCATTTGATAAAAGTAAGATTTCATTGTTATTTAAAGTGATTTCCTTTTCACCTTTAAGATTTAAAATTTTATTATAATCAGATACTTTAATGAAATCTATACTGTTATTATAATCTTTAAGTTCTGGTACAAAGTCCACCACTTCCATTCCTGTTCGATATACATTATAAGATACATATTTTTCGTTATTACTTATTTTAAAATTAGCTTTATTTAATACATCTTCTATCGTGTAACTTTCATCCTTATTCTCCAATGTTATACTGGCATCAAATGGTGTTATTTCTTTCGTTGTTACGTCCATCATTCTGTTAAAGCTGATTCCTGTAGATAAAGCCACCATTGTAAGGAATAACATTAAACAGATTACAGACATGGATATAAAATTTGTATTAACCTTACTATTTATTTGTTTGATGATAAATATATTTAAACCTTTAAAATAGACTTTTTTATTCTTCTTTACAACATATAATATAAATCCAGATAAACTAAAGAAAAACAGCAATGTACCTAATATGCCAAGAATGATTGATACCATGAGCATAGGATTAGTAAAATTCAATCCGATTTTTAGTACAGTCACATATGCATATCCAAGTGATGCTACACACATAATAAATGTGATTACATAGATAAGAGGATTTCTAAATTTTACATCTTCGTTTTTTCTACCTGCTGTTAACAAATCAATTATTTTGTATTTAGAAACAACATATACATTAAATAACATAACAAGTAAAAACATGATTCCAAAGTATAATACACTTTTACCTATAGCACCTGTTGAAATTGCAAATTTATATTTATTGATGGGCAAGTCAAATAGCTTTAATGCAAATGTAGATAACCCCTGCGATACTCCAATACCTATTATAAGTCCAGTCACTAAAGATATAACGCCAACTAGAAATGTCTCTGTTACTAATATTCTGGATATGTTTCTTCTTCCCATACCTAAAGTCATGTATATTCCTAATTCTTTTTTACGTTTTTTAATTAAAAAATTATTTGCATACAATATTAAACCACCTAATATTACAGATACAAATACTGACACATTTGAGATAGCGTTCATTACTGTAGGCACATACTTTCTATCTGAAGCGTTAATTTCCATAAGTGCCTTTTGTGATTCTATTGAGTTAAAGCTATAAAATATACAAACAGCCAGTGTTAGTGTTAAGAAATATATTGCATAATCTTTAAAACTTTTCTTTACATTCCCAATAGCAATCTTAGAGTACATTATTATCGTCACCTCCAAGAAGAGTTATAACTTCGATAATTTTAGTAAAGAATTCTTTTCTGGAATCATTCCCTCTTACCAACTCGATAAATATTTTTCCATCTTTAATAAAAAGAATTCTACGAGCATAGCTTGCTGTAAATGCATCATGAGTAACCATAAGTATTGTAGCTTTTAAATCCTTATTTAGACTTTCAAACCTTTCGAGTAATAATCTAGCTGATTTAGAATCTAACGATCCTGTTGGTTCATCTGCAAGTACTAAAGATGGATCTGTTACGATAGCTCTTGCCGAACCAACCCTTTGTTTTTGTCCGCCTGACATTTGATAAGGGTATTTGCTTAATACTTGTTCAATGTCTAAATACTTTGCAACCGCTTGTATTTTTCCATCGATTTTTGAACTTTTCTCACCTTTTATTGTTAACGCTAGGGCAATATTTTCATAAGCAGTAAGGGTATCTAATAAATTAAAGTCCTGAAATATAAACCCTAATTCATTTTGTCTAAACTTATCTAGTGACTTTGATTTTAACCGAGTAATGTCACTATTATTTATCATTATTTTTCCCGTAGTAACATTATCTATAGTTGATATACAGTTAAGTAATGTCGTTTTACCACTTCCTGAAGGCCCCATTATCCCAACAAATTCTCCCTCATCTACCTTAAAACTAATATTATCTATAGCCTTTGTTACATTATCTTTATTACCATAATATTTTTCAATTTTTTCTACACTTAATATATTTCGCATTAATAATTCTCCTTTTTCATTATAAAAATTCTTTAACTCTCATTCATTTATGTAACTAATTTTAAATAATTTCATTTATAGTATCGATGGAATTACATTTCATTAACATTACATTTTTGTTATATTGAGTGATACCTCTACATATAAGTTATCAGAAATCGCGATGGTATAAGTAAGGATTATTCGATGCCTTACCAAAGAGGCAAATAAATGTAGGGATATCTGTTCTAGTGCAAAAAACGATAAGAATTATGTAATGAATGGAAATAAACAAACTGATTATGGCGTAACAACAGCTCTATTTAAAAGACATAGATTCATAGCCATTTCAGAAGAAGATTTTGAAAACAGAAAAGGATTTGCCCTTTAAGGCCAAACCCTTTTTATTTTTATTTTTATTTTTATTTTTATTATTTCGCAGCTAGTTTTTCTTTCACTTCTTCCCACCCTGATACATCTTCTTCAACTTTTTTATCAGAGTAGTAGACGCGTAGGAATACTTCTTTACGAAGGTGTTTTTGAGTATTGAATTCTAATTCTTTTTCTTTACCGTCTTTATCAAATCCAGTTAATTTGTAATTTAAACGTCTTGATGTTTCTCTGTTACCAATCAAAATACGTACAGATTTTAAATTCGGATGGTTTGCTAGAGTTTCGTTAAAGTGTTGATAGTACGCTTTATAGGAAAATCCCTAATTTACTACTTCATATTCCTTTATAATTTTATAAAAGGTGTTTTTCTTTAGTTCTAACATTTCCTTAAATATAACAGCAGTTATTTCTCCATTCTTCCATTTTGAATGAGTTTCCTCTATGTACGCTAAGAAACCGGCTACTTACTTTTTTATATAATTTTTCTCTCGTAATGGTCTTAGATTACTAAAATTTGTTTTTTGGTTTAAACTATACAAATAATCTAAGAAACCAAAATGATTTTAATTTTTGCATTCATCTGATTGAAAGATGAATGTTTTTTTGTACATATAAAAAAAAATAAGAATTTTTGTCACAAAAATCATTAATTCGGGTTCTATATAATACAGGCATCAAAATGAGAGTGAGGGTTTAACCGATATGTTTAAGATTAAAAAGGAAGAAAGGCCTGTTTCGGATGTGACATTTGAAGATTTGTTTAAACAAAACTATGTGTACGTGGTGAAACAGATTGTTTGGATTGTCAAAAACCAGACGATTGCTGAAGAATTGGCACAAGAGGTATTTTTACAGTTATACCGCAACAATTGGAAGGAGATTGATAACCTATCTGGATGGCTACTAAAATCTTCTACTTTTGTAGCTTATAAGTATTTACGATCTGAAAAACGACATCAGGCGAGAGTAGATAAAACCATACAATATCATGAAGTACAGCATATTTCTTCCCTAGATGATGACTGGATTAGAAAAGAAGAAATTACAAAAGTACAATTGGCGCTTAGTGAAATGAATGAGAAAGATCAAACCATTTTATTAATGAAATTTTCTGGTTTTCAATATAAAGAAATTGGCGAAATTCTTCAAATCGACATATCTTCTATTGGAACATTATTAGTCCGAGCCAAGCAAAAATTCCGTAAGATTTATCAACAATTAGAGGAGGCGTAATAAATGAATTGCTATGATATGGGATTTATTCAAGCATATATAGACGGTGAATTATCTGATAGGACAAGAAAAGAATTCACAAAACACATAGATACTTGTAGCGCATGTCAAGAATTATTACTGGAAATCACCAAATTAAATCAATGGGAAGATGTCAAGTTAGAGGAAGCAACAGTACATTCATCAAAAGAAATCGAGATTGATGTTGACCAAGCGTGGAAAGTATTTGAAAGTCACGCAAAATCAGAAAATGTTTCTTATATCAATGAAAAAATGGAACCGAAGAAGGGATTGTTTACAAATATGAATAAAAAATCAAAACGTTTCATGTATACTGCAGTAGCGGTAGCAGGGCTTTTTGCTACAGCCATGATTCCACAAGTTCGAGTTGCAGCTACAGATGTAGCCTCTTATTTTTCCAATGCAATTTCAAATGATAGGATTATTGAAGAAGGAAGAGACGTTACAAAAGGTCAATTTATTCCTATTGATGAAAAGATTACAGATCAAGGTGTTACAGTACATCTGAAAGAATTATATATAGCGGATGCACGTATATCCGTTCATTACAAAATTGAAAAAGAAGATGGAAATGTAGTACCGTTTGAATTTGATACAACAGGTTTAGAACTTGAAGATGACGGAAAAGTAAACGGTCAACAAGAAAATAACCCCGAGTATAAGAAAAATGGGTACTTCGGACAATTAGCATTTATTGAAGGAG
Organism: Bacillus sp. JKS001846; assembly: GCF_900176455.1. NCBI lineage: Bacteria > Bacillati > Bacillota > Bacilli > Caryophanales > Bacillaceae > Bacillus > Bacillus sp. JKS001846. The sequence continues at coordinate 79,507 of NZ_FWYG01000002.1, read as the reverse complement.
CAAATGATGGGCCATTCGAACTAAAGGCATCAGGTGTAGCATTAAAGGAGATTGGTATTCGTTTTAAGGATAGACCTGAAGGCGTCATCACATTTATCGAAGGTCTTAAAGGAAAAGATTCTTTCAAACAACCGCTCACGTTAGATGTACACATAAACAGAATTGGAAAAGTATCTGGGTCTTGGAAAACACAACTTAAAATTGACCCTACCAAATTAAAAAAATAAAGTAAGTTCAAATGAAAAAAAGAATAGAACGATGTGTTTCCAATACCATGCTTATATTCTTCCTTGTGTTACTTGCATTTATTTCATACATGATTTCTACTATATCTTTTTTAATTTCATAATCATAAAAGGTAGTAAAGTAAGTAGCCGGTTCCTTAACGTATAGGGAACCGGCTGAAATCTGTCCAAATTGTATCGTAACGTACAATTCTCTTTTTTTGATAAGGTGACCTCATGCCCATCAACTTAAGATTTTAAAGTACCCCCTAAATGGAAATTTTGTGTTTTTATAGCACCGAAGTTTATTTTTATCGTTTTGGGGAACAAAAGATTTTTTAACTTGATAGCAATGTGGTACTACCCCTATTAAGAGAAGTTTTGTAGTTTGCAATTGAATTAAAAAATAGAGATTTTTTTGCAACTCATTAATTTTTTACTAAACAAGTATAAAAATCAATAGTATGAAAATAAACTACTGGCTAAAAGTTTACTTTCGATAAAATAAAAAAAGAACCTGCAAATCTGCAGGTTCTCCTGATAATGATTTATATAAGTAAGACTTGAAAATATAATACAATGATTCAAAAATAAGTTCAAGTAAATCAAAAGAACCCGCTGGAGTTCGGGTTCTTTCAACAGTGATGATGTTTCCTCAGCTTTGCAAAGTGAGAAAATACAAGAATATAATACATTGAGATTTAGAGAATTTCAATACTTAATTTAGGAGTTATTTTAATATGATGTAAAATCAACATTTTGAAGGAATAGCAATGAATATCCTATACATGTCCCGTCAACATAACGCATTATTATCGATAGAAAGAAAAAGGCAGATCCCTAATTCGCCTTTTTTGGGTAGCACCCCACATCCATCAGCTCTAAAATTCAAATTAGGAACTTTGATTTGTCTTGCAATCCCATCCAATGATACCTAACCTTTTATGAAAGTCATGTTCCTCAAAACGTAGATATCTCATTGTCTGTCTCCACAATTCTGGACTTAATTCCTAGAGAATATATGTATGCTAGTTGTGCTCAAGAAAAAACATAGTATGTCGTCCCTACTTTATAAATCATTTAACATTCCCTTCATTTTCTTCCATGTTCTTCATCAACTCGAAGTCTTCCGCTCTTTGAATATCCTCACCAATGACCATAATGATGAGGAGTCTAAATTTTGAAGAAAACAACAAAAATAGTGTAATTAAAAGCTACATACTATTTTTGTTGTTTTCTTTTTTAATCAGTAAAAATTCGTTAATTATTACAAGCATTTAATGTATTACACTTTTTTCGTCCTTTAATTTCCGCCGGCTGGGCACCAAGCCAATATGTTGGAAAAGCAGTCCCTTCAGTAACACCCCCATCACGATGCATGTAATAACGCTCATCATGGTTAGCTTTAAAGTTTCCTTCAAGTGCAAGTTCCACCCACTCTGCACCAAAACGAAAAATTTCTGCAGCTACTCCACCAAGTGGGTGAAATTCATTCTCATAGACGCGTATCTCCTTTGGTGCCTCTACAAACTCATAAAGACTTAATGCTTCTTCCAAACGGGTAAGTTCATCAAATTCTCCTATTCCCATGAAGACTGGACAAGTAATCTTTGGCGCTAATTTCCACAAATTCATCTGGCTACTCAATTCGTTTTCAAAAGCAACTTCATCAGTGTAACCAGACATGTACATAAAATTTGCTTTGAAACTCGGCTGCGCTCTGTTAAAGATGGTATCAAATTCACCATATACACCTTCAAAAGTCGCTATAGCGTTTATACGATTATCACTCGCAGCAGCTCGCATCCCCCAATACCCGCTCATACTGATACCAAAAAATCCAATCCGCTTTGAATCCACCTCAGGCCGTTTTGATAGGAAATCGATATAACAACTAACGGCGCGTTCGTAATTAGTCAAATCAACTTTTAGACCTTCAGATACAGATTCACCTTGACCCGGTCCTTCAATTGATAGAGCTACGATACCACGAGACGTATAATAACGTTGTGCAATCTGTATATAGTCTTCCTTAATCATATCCATACCTGGACCTAATATTACTGCTGGTGCATTCTGAACTTCACCTGAGGGCAAATGAAGTAGTGCATATATCTGTTTGCCTTCAAATTCTAGTACTATGCGTTGTACTGTTCCTCCTCCAAGTGATGAAATAGCTGCCACACATTCGTTACAACGTTCTCGAAATGCCAATTTTCGTGGATCGTCATTAAAATATGAGTATTGTGCACGTCCCCACATAACAGCCGCTCGCTGATATAGATCACGAGCAGTAACAGTGAATCCCTTTTGTTCATAATGTTTTGCACGTTCTTGAGCCTGAGAAGCAACTGTGGCCCAGGCTTTTGGTATCATTGCTCCACTTTTTACTTGAGAAAAAACTTTATCAAAATCAGTGTGGTCGTGCCCTAACTGTTCCATTGTTGCCTTTGCTTCAGGATGCAAAGCATCAAACCCACCAAGTGCGAGGGCTATATCTAAAGCCCATCCTTGTGATTGTGAACGTTGAGTCATAATAATCATCCTTTACATTTTAATTAAGCACTTAATAATTAAGTACTTAATTAAAATATTGAAGTATAAGATGTACTTTTGTCAAGACTATAAATAAAGGCGTTTTATTATTTTATTGATGATTTAAAGTGAGCATATATAATATTGCTTAGAAAATGAATAGCCAGACTCTACTTAATTTGACTCTACTCTTATTCATATGTTAATGTTAACTTCATATAATTAAGTACTTAGTTAATGAGGAAATGGTGATGTTATGACAAATTCTTCAAACAAGTTAACTGCGATAGACGAACTTAGCCAGGCTATATATAGTCTGACTGCAGCCGATGGACGTTTAAGAGGGCGAGCTACTCGTACATTAGGGGCCGTTTCAATGGTCCACGCTCGAACTCTTAAAGTATTAGCTGAAGAAGGCGAATTGTCAGTCAAAGAATTAGCTGATCGAGCAGAAACTACCGCCGCTGGTATTACTCAATTAATCAACGGATTACAACAGGTCGGTTACGTTGAGCGTGTTCGTTCAATTAACGACCGGAGAGTTGTCAATATCCGACTTACGCCTAGTGGTTTAAATTGTCACTTAGAAAGAGAGAAAAAACTAAAACATATTCTTAGTGCGAACCTTTCAGATTTTAATGCAGATCAAATCGAGAAATCTTCTGAAATAATTAGATGTCTAGTTCATGTGCTTGACCAACTATAAGAGTATTTTAAAGCTTTTATTGAGTTTTTAGAACTAACACATCGCTATTATGCTAAAATTTTATAGTAACCCCAGAACGAAATCTTATGTTAACTTGTAACAATAAAGCTCATTTTTTCGTTTTGGGGTATTTCAAAATATGAGCTGGATGGTCATGTACGGTGACCTCTACTTAATTATTAGAAAAACATTAGTTTTTAATTGTATACACGCTAATTATGTTGATTTTCTGATGACCCCATCATAATGAATTTCCTCTTTTTATCAGTATTGGTAGGTAAAGAGGAAGCTAGTCACAAAAACAGGTTGTGGAGAAAGTCTTCTTCACAACCTGAGAGTAAGTTATATATCCAAATATGACCTGTTCTTTTAACTATTCAGTCTTTTATAATCTGTTATAGTCGATATAACTAGAGTCATAGTAAATCCACTGACCTGTTCCAATTCTGAGCCAGCCGTTCTTTTCTTCATATACGGTAACTTTTTCGCCTTTACTTGTCTTTCTAACAATAGAATAGTTTGTACCTGATCCGCTTCGAACATTTACCCCAATACCATTAATTTGAGCCGTTCCAATTACCTTTTGAACACTACCATTTTCAATTACTTGTAGCATATTTAGAATGAATGTTGCTGTCTCACCACGAGTTGTTGTTCCTTTAGGGTCGTATTGATTGTCCCCCTTACCTCTTACAATACCTAGGCCATACAGTCTTTGTACGTCTTCTTTATAAATAATTTGGTCTTTGTCTGAGAATGGTAGGTTTACAACTGGTCCCCATATACCTTTATACTGTAAAGCCTTGTTTACAATAATTGCTGATTCTTCTCTTGTAATAGGTGTGTTTGGGTCAAAATAACCATCTCCTCTACCTTGAATGATACCTGCACTTGCAGTACGTTTAATACCATCTCGTAAAGTTGAATTTGCATCGTTTAGGTCTTTAAATGAAGCATCTCCAGGTGGCAGTTTTAGAGACTTAGAGATTAATTGAGCAAATTCGGCTCTTGTTATCGCTCTATTGGGTGCGAAAACTCCGTTTCCTTCCCCTATCATAATACCCCTTCTATTTAACTCTCGAATAGCTTCTTCATACCAACCTCCTGTAATGTCATCTTTTGGTTGATAAAGATTATTATAATACCCCTCAACGCTATTTACGAATACATCCCATTGCCCATTATTAATCATGTTAGCAGGGCAGATTTTACCGCTCCATTTTTGATGTTTTACAATGTTATTTAACGGTACACCAGTTTCTTTCATTAAATAAGCTACAAGTTTCTTAGCGTTATCTACCGCTTTACTGTAGTTTCCGTCACTATTAACTGCGATTTCAATTGCAATAGATTCTCTATTACCTGGACCATCACCGTCTCCTGCGTGCCATCCGTTCTCGTTTAATGGTAGATGTTGATAAATCTCTTTATCGTCTACTGTAAAATGCCACGATGCAGCTCGGTCTGTGTTCCCTACTGCTTGGTTATATAGGTATTGAGCGTGGTTTCTAGCACCTGCTCCTATACTAGTATTATCAGTCTCATGAATTGTAATATACTTTGGACTCATGTAGTTTTGAGGACGAATATTATCGTTACCTGCTGGAACAATCCATTCAGTGAATGGAACACCGTTTATTGTACTAGAGGTGCTAGGTGATATGGGAGACAGACTACGTTTTGTTCTGTTTGAATTGTTAGGAACAGTTAATGTACCTGTTTCTTCATGAATACCTTCTGAACGTTGAAGACTATCTACTTTCTTATTGTCGACAGTACCTCCACCACGTCCGTCTACCTCTTCAAAACTAGCTTCAATACTTTTTAAAGCCTGTTCATCTGTTGTTTGAAGTTGGTCTGTGTTACCTTGCACTTGAAGGCTTGTAGATTGCTTATTGTTTACTGATTGTTGTTCCTCTGCAAACGATACCAATGGTGAAGATAATACCGTTAATCCTGCCGTGAATGCTACTACTTTTTTATTAAATTTAATATTCATTTTGAATTTGGTATATCTCACTACTTTAATAGATATACCTTCCTCCTTGTACTTCTTTTAGTCTAAATAATAGTGTGAATAATAGTTTAAATAATCATAGCCTGACCCTCAAAGATAATGGATTAATTTTCCACCTCGTATAATAAACCGAAATCTTTATGTCCTACTAGATATATCAGTATTTCAGAATTATAACACAGCACGATTGCAAAAATATAATTAAATAACATGAATAATTTATAATGTATAAAACGATTCTGGTGCAAAAATCACAAGACTCTTTCAAATAATATCCTAATCTTGAACACTGGTATGTATGACTCTAAAAAAGGTGCGTAATTAGTATAAAAAAGGAAAATTTGTTTAAATGGAGATATTATCAGCCTGAATTAATCCAATTAATAGTAAGTTTGGTACCTATGGTATAATTTGAGCTTCCGTAACCTGTTGATATGCGACTTAAACAACAAAAGTACATGAATAACATAGTAGAACAAGAGCATTGCCTAATTAAGAAGCAATGCTCTTGTTCTATGGTACAGAACTATCACTATACAGGTAATAAAATCTTCTCTAAAATAAAAAATACGTTATTCTTTCTTTAGAATCATAGAAAAACTTGTCGTTTTATAATCTAAGCTTAATAGCGATGTAGTGGTACCCCTACTATGTTAAATATTGAATGATATTCCAATGAAAAATTGTCAATAATTGTTCTATAGTATTATGTTAAGGAGAAAGGTCCCCTCAAATAAAAAAGGACCGTTCCCCAATAGAGAATAATCCAAAATAAGTAAAATTGTTATTGCTGTAGAAATGTATCAATTTCTTCTTTTTATACCCTCAAAACGCCAAATAAAAAAGATACCTACTGTAACAAGTGCAATTTTCCAGTTAAAGTGATTTTCTTTCTCTTCATCTTTTAACTCATCTATCTTTTTCATAAGTGTTTATCAGCCTTCCGTTGTTGTAGTCACTATTTCATTCGTAAAAATAATACATTAGTATTATTTTCCGTGCCTTATTCGTATTCATCATGCAAGCGACATTCACAATGTCGCTTACTGCTATGATTTTACGCTTCTTGTAATCTTTCAAATGTAGAAATATTAGTTCCATCATTGGTACAGATACGGAATGTTGTTACCTTCAGTGCCTGCTTCTCTTGATGAGGCATAAATAAGTAATCCTGTAATGATCCTTTAAAGACCTGAACCCCGTTCGAGTATGCAATAACAGTTTTATCAAGATTTAACGATGTAAGTGTAGACAGTAAGTTTTTCACTTTATTTGTTCACTCCTGTTTTCCATTCAGATTTTGTAATGGTCCCGTCAAAGTTGTATGTAATCTCTAATTGGTTATAACCACTCTTATAGATATGCTTCGTACTCGTTCCATTCGGCTCGGTAACATCTGTCCAAGGTAGGTTACTATCATCTATCTCACGAAAGTTTACACCTTCCTTAGCTACTTGTAACATATCCTTACTAGCCCATCTTGAAAGTTTCGGCTTAATTAGTTCTTTGTATGTCTCCTGCGCTTCTGAACTTCCTAAAGAATTGAGATTCGCATATGCTTTCTTTTCTCGCGCTGCATATTGCTCCTCTTTGAGTGTTTCTTCTTCAGATTTCTCTGGCTCCGTATCTTGAATCGGCGTCTCTTCCTCTTTCTCAACAGGATTTTCTTCAGCGTGATCAACTTCTACAGGTTCCTCCTCAGGTGGATTCTCTACCGCATACAGCTTAGCCTGCAGCTTATCGTAATCCCTTACTAGGTCATCATACTTTTCGGCTAATTTTACTGACTCCTCTTGATAAAGCTCTACTTGTGACGATAATCTATCGTTTTTTTGGTTATAACAAGATGTCAGACCGAAGAATAGGAAAACTACTGCCCCATACTTTGCAACAGTCTTTCCTTTAATAGATTGTACTTTCTCAGCAATTGTAGATTTCTCTGATTTCATAATTTGTAATCTCTCCCTCTAGTTACTCGATTATCTATTTATAATGATTTAGTTACATGTGAAATTTTACATGACTAGACATCAGATGTCCAGTTGACTACCCTAGTAAATTAGTCATTTTTTTATTTCAGCTTTTAATGTAAAGATACAATTCACGTATTTCGCCACTGTTTAATGACTACAGCGTGTTTCTAACTTAATGAGGTCTGACCGTATTCCAATCAACCTAACACTTTATAGTGCCCTCAGAACGAAATTTTTTTAGTAGAAATGATAGCGGTACATTATTAATTACATGAAAAAGTCCCGATCATATCGATAATTTTATTAGCTATACATATTTACTTGGTTATTTCAGATGTAATCTAAAAAAGAAAACCCCGTAAAAAGTGATGCTTTTTACGGGGTTTGAAAAAGAGTATAATTATTTTACAGTTAATCAGATGTCCTAGTGAACTGAAAAGCATATGAAATATAATATGGGATAGTATCGCTGGATTATGTTTAACGATTCGCTTATCGAAAATAACAACCTTATTATTTCTTTACGGGGTCCCACCAGCTGATTTGATTTGGGTATCTTGGTTTTTAAAAAATGATAGGAGTGAACCACATGAATTTGGAAAAAGATAGAGCTTCTCCACCAATGAAATTTCAATTAGGCGAAAAAATATCGTTTAAATTCGGAAATAAGATGCTCATTGGAACCATTGACATTAGAGATTTTGGCGGTTCGATTGAACACGGCTATCATTCTTCTGATATTCTAGTCAAAGAAGAAAACATGCTATACAAACCCATTCCAGAGCGTGATGTATTTAAACTTACACATTCAGAAAACTTCCACTAGGACACTGTATACTATAAATAAAGATTTTTTTATATTGAAGGATACTCATATCTTTACTAACCACTTTTATGTTATTACCATTTTCTACTTTTAATTAGAGAGTGGTACTTTCAATTTCCTCGGAATATCGGATTCAATATTTGAGCTATGATGGATCGAAAAAAATACCCTTTTTAAATAAAAGATATTTCATTACATCATAGACAACAATATCTTGTTGCTCGTTGTTGATATCCAGTCACTTATTCATGTGTTACCAATTCTTTATTGATTAGCGATTGCTTATAATTTCTTGGTATCATTCCGCGATAACTTTGTGCATTGAGAGAGAGATTTCTTTTCTCCATTTTCTCTAATTCAGATTGTAATTTATCAAGGTCAACTTGTTTTTCTTCTAATTTCTGATAAACTTTATGCTGCATAACCTGCGCAATTTTTTGGAGCTGGTAATATGTATCATTCCAGATATTCGCCCACAGATAGAATTCTTCTCTTGTTTCATCCGTTATATATGAACTATCCACTAAACAAGGAAGTAGTTCATCCTCACCAACTAAATGATACACGGCACAAGCTGGTTGCTCTCCTTTATCTGATACAAAAATAACAAGACGGTCTGTTGTTTGTACATAATGAGAAAACGATACACCGTCTAATACTACTGGTTCTTCATCAGAAATACGCTGAATGGATACATCAGGAAATGCCTCCAGTATGGATTGATATTGATACAGTTCATTGTAATATTTATGTACTAGGTAAACTATTTCCTGCATATGTTGGCATGATGCCTGTAATGTACTCATAAATTCCTCCGTTTTCTGTATTGGCGTTATCGTTATTCCTCATATGGATATATAATCATATTTTGATATATAAGGTATATCATTGTAAATTTACTCTGCCAATCAGCTTAACTAACCATTTGGTACTTATATAGCACCATCTATTATGTACTTCTGTTACAGTTAGGAAAAGTAGATTCTTTTCATTTATTACACCTTATGAAGCAAACTCATTTATTATATATATTATAAGATAGAAAAACAACAGAATTTTCATAAAGAACTCAAAAATTTTATTATTTAGGGAGAACGACATATTCGTAGTAGCAAAATAAATACAGTGAGAGTATCTTCCTTTTCTAAAAAGTGAAAGAAAGACTAATATGAATTAATCAATAGGACCTAAATATGTTTACAATCCAACTATTTTAGAAATGTAACTTTGTAAATTGAGAGTTAAAGGGGAATACAAAATGAATGAAAATTGGATTAGATTAAATGGAGGTTTTCATAACGATATTTTTCATGACAAAGAGCACAACAGCGTAGTCAGGATTTCCAAAAAAGGTAAAACGAAAGAAATGGTAATGCAAGAAATAGAGTGGATGGGTTTTCTACATGATAAAGGTGTACCTGTTCCAAAGACTATACTCCCATTAGCGTATGAAGGAGAACGAGTTAAGACAAATTTCGAATATATTCCAGGCGATTCAATTGATGTTACAAATAAATCACACTGGAATGAAGTAACTTTTAAACAATTTGGTAAAAGTTTAGGGAGAATGCATGCAATATCAAAAATTCACAAATTTGAAAGCATACACCGTCCTGCTTGGCGTAATGATAACCCTGATGTCTTTAATATTAGAGAAAATCTAATTCCGTGGATTGGCGAAAAATATGATAAGTTACTTAACAGTCTCAAAGCCTATAACATAACGCCTGACAATTTCGGCCTTATCCATAATGACTATCATCAGGGAAACTTAATTATGAACAAGAAAGGATTTATAACCATTATTGATTTTGATGATTGTTCTTACAATTGGTTCGCACAGGATCTTGCAGTAGCTTTCTATCATGCTTATTGGCAGCACGACTCCTACAATGGCAATACACATAATTTTTGTGATAGTTTTATGCGTAATTTCTTTAAGGGATATAAAATGGAAAATAGTCTACATAAGGTTACAATCAAGCAAATCCCAATCTTCTTGAAATTAAGAGAGATTTATTTATATCAACTATTTAAACAATCATGGGATACGTATCATTTAGAAGCATGGCAAGAGTACACCATGCAAAATCTAGAAACAAAAATTAATAATGAAACTCCCTATGCTGGTATTCATGATTTTTCTATTTATTTATAATGCCCTAATCATATTTCATTTTATCAAAACAGAACATGAAAACGAGTGTTGAACTCCCGCCACAAGTTTTTTCAGTAAAAGTATTAGCAAAAACCTTGTTAGGATTTCTCACTTCTCTTACATACTTACCATTTTCTTTTATGGATTTTTTTAGAAAATATTTGAAATATAATACAGTTGATTATATTATTATGTGTGTAAGATTTCTAGTTTTGAAAATTTTGAAATTAATAGGGGGAAACAATAATGAAGTTAGGAAAATTAGCATTAATTGGTGTGTTAACTTTCAGCGGTTTTACTGCAATAGAAATGAGTAAGCCTACCTTACATGCAGCTGCAGCTTACTCAGATTCACTTAATGATGATTGGGGATTTAAAACCATTATGGATTTACAAAATTCAGATGAAAGTACATATCAACCTGATTGGAAGATTAGGAATTTAATTACTGGTGATACATTTTACTTAACACAGCACTTTGGTAGGGAACATTTTGGTGCACAAATGAAAATTTTTAAAGTGCACACAAATGGTACCCTAGAACGATTCCAAACAATAGAACCAGAGTTTATTCCTGGAACAGAAATTTGGCAAACCCCTATCACAGATAGCTATACAAGCGGTACTTATGTCGCTGCAATTAAATATCGTGGTGAATTCACGTATTCAAATCAATTTACAATCAATTAAGGATGTAAACACATAAAAAAAAGCACTTGAAAGAGGGCTTTTATAATTTCTCAATAACTGAAACTACTTAATGCAGTAAAATAATAATTGGATTGGCATCCAATTCTATATTAAGAAGATTCAAATCGCAAGAAGGCACCTTTGGTGCCTTTTCTTTATACAACTTTATAATGTATTATAGATGTTTTATAGTGCTTGAGCGTGATATTATTCAAGTTTTTTCGTAGAGAATGCGTAAATACAAACAAAACCAGTAATACATTTTTTCTGTGCCGTACTGGTTTTGTTTAAGATCATCTTAAATTGTAGCTAGTTCACCGAGATTGCAAATTCCGATTTCGGTGCCCCAGCGAATACGATTGTTCCGTTCTTCGGCAGTTTCACCTTGTTATTGCCACTCACGATGCTAAAGTTGATGCAAACTCCCTTCTCATCATACACCGCAAATGAACCATTTGATGGCAACGTCACGGTCATCCTTTTGTCTGTTGCCGCTTGTGGAATTGTAAACCATTTCGCATGCCCATTTGTATCCAACGTAACTTTGGATGATTGGCCTACATCAATTGGTTTTACATTAGATTCACTTACGTATAACAACCCAGCCATCTCCATATATTCATTTCCGCCTTCTGTATAGAAACGCGTTTCCGTCGTATCACGACCATTCATTACGGGAATTTGGATCTGATGCACCGCGGTGTTCGGACCTGTAATTTTTCTGCCATCCCAATAGCCTGCTGGGCCTTCCTTGCGAGTAATTTGTGTACTAAGAAGTTTCGGTTGAACGAGATATTGAATAGAACTAAATTTCTCGTTTACAAGATAGAACTTGACACCTTCCCTCTTTGCCCATGCAGCAGCGGTTTTCTTCGATAGCACGTTATCTTCTAGTTTCTCAGCTAAATAGTGGGTCATCACACTTTGCCCTAAACCTGGATGCGATTTATATGCGCTCTCCTTCAAATAAGTTCTTCCATTCTTCTCGGTTACAAAGTTGAGCTTGGAGGTACCCTCCTCATTAATAAAACTTCCATCAGCAGTATATACATATTTTTCTTCTCGATTAGATGGTAAGAGCAGTTCTCCGTTGTTCGTAATTTCAATTTTAAAATGGGTTTCGCTATTGCCATAAAATCCTGCTTTTTTTGCTACACCTTGAGGCATTTTGACTTTTACCGGCTTGCCAAAGGATTTGTTTGGCTTGATGTCCTTAATAGTACCTTTTTCTTTAAGTCTGGCGAGTAACAATTCAGTTGCCATTAGTTGATTTGTAGAGCTCCGTCCACCAGATGACAATACAGCCGCTGCTATTTTCTGTTCTGGTAGCACGACTAATATAGCATGTTGCAGTGCCGTATCGCCGCCCTTAGCCAAAGCTTTGATCCCATATTCACTAAATGGGTATAGTTTCACACTATCCCAGCCAAGGCCATAGTTAAAAATATTATCTCCATCCCCTGGCCATATTCCTTTTTTATATTCCGCTTGCTCCATTGCCTTGACCACTTTATCAGAGAGGATCCCTTTTCCCTGTCCCATAAATAATTGTGAGAATTGCACCATATCTTCTGCCGTAGAAGATATGCCTCCCGTACCAATTACATTCACCGATTCATTTGGAAGTTGTCCTTGGTACGCCGGGAAATATAGTCCAGCCCGATTTTCATCCCTCCATTTGTCCCGCGGCGTTTTCGTATGATTCATCTTTAAAGGCCCTGTAAAGCTTTGATGTAAAAATTCAGTAAAACTCATACCACTAACTCTTTCCACCAAAATTTCGGCCAGCGTAAAACCATCGTTACAGTATACCGAGAAAGCGCCAGGGTCCGCCTTCAAGTTTTGATTTGACAGTTGCTGTAACAAGGTATCATGGGCATAGGTATCATTATCGTCAAATAAAAATGCATTACCTAACGTAGAACCTTGCAATCCAGAGGAGTGATTCAATAACATACGCGGTGTAATACGTTTATATCGACCGTCTTTCATCTTAAAATCAGGAACATAGCGGACAACAGGAGCATCCAAATCGACTTTCCCTTCATCGATCAATTTCATTACAGCCGCTGTTGCATACATTTTACTGACTGAACCAATCCCATATTGAGTATCTTTGGTTAGCAGCTTTTCCCCCTCCATATCATTCCTGCCAGCCTGACCCGACAAAATAAGTTTTCCATTATCAATTAGCGCATACTGCACGCTATTCGCTTCATAAGACTTTGTAAGTAGCTCAGCCTTCTCTGCTGCAATCTTCTTCAGTTCCTGACTAGCTACTTCTTCACCAGTTACAACTGTAGTCTCACTTTCAGAAAATGCTTTCGCTCCTGTTGGTAGAATCATAGTTACCGCTAATGCAGTGGCTAACACACCAGTTAGCTTATTTTTCATCACGGAATTACCTCCTTAGATAAGTGACCGTTTTCATCATTTGTTTGTTCCACTATGAAAATATGATAAAATTTATCCGTTCTCCCCTTTGACCTACTTGCTAAATTCAGCAAGTAAAATATTTTTAAAAGGATCAGGACTATCAGCTTTAATACTGTTTAAATTGACGGCCAATGTATGCTTGCCTCCAAGTGTGCCCCCAGCAAAAGTTAAAAAACCAGGAATGGTTCCTCCATGCCCCCATATGGATACACCGTTTGAAAGCTTTATTTTGGAAATTCCAAGCCCGTAATCGCCAAGTTCATCTATTCCTGTAGGGACTGTTGTAAGCATTTGCTTTAGTTGCTGTTCTTTCAATAATTTGCCCCCAAGTAAATAAGAAAAGAATTTGTTTAAATCATCAGCTGTAGAAATCATATCTCCGGCCGAGCTCCCCATACTTGGGTTATAATAAGTAACATCTTTCGGCTCACTTGCTCCGTCTAATTGGATATATCCACGGGCATGCTTGGTTCCTGGAATGACGCTTGAATTTCCAGGTAAGAATGTATTCGTTAATTCAAGTGGTTCAATAATTCGACTTTCAATCTCTTCCGCATAGCTGTTCCCAGTTACTTTTTCAATAAGAATTCCTAGTAATACATATCCTGTATTTGAATACGACCAGCTCTTTCCTGGAGCAAAATCTGGAGGCATGGATATTCCCATCTTTACTAATTCTTCAGCAGTATAGGATTTTTTTGTATCCATCATATTAAAATCCTTTGACCTTGTGTAATTAGCGATACCACTTGTGTGATTCAATAATTGCCTGATAGTAATCTGTTTATCATCATATCCATTTCCTTGAATGACATCAGGCAACCATTTTTCAATAGAATCGTCTAAATTCAAGCGATTTTCTCCTGCTAATTGAAGTACAACTGTTGCAGTGAACGTCTTTGTCACACTGCCAATACGGAAACGAAAATCTGTTTTCATTGGTTGCTTGGTACTCAGATCAGCTACACCAGCAGCATAACTCCATGTTTTTCCGCTCTTAGAAACTTTAGCAAGTATCCCTGGATATCCAAGTTGCAATGTACCCCGCATTGCCTCTTTGACGGAAGTACGGTCTCTTTGAGTGCTTGTTTCTAACGATTTAGATACATTTTGAGTGGACTCCGCTTTTACAATTGAGGTTGGAGTTGTATATAACAGAGAACCTCCAGTTATCAAAAGGGCTAAACCTGTACATGTAATTCGACAGTGCTTTTTCATCAAAATATTTCTCTCCCCTATTCATATTGTATATATGGTTTTTTACTGTTTTTAAACTAATCAATCATACAGCTTTCATATTGACTAAAGACAAAAGGGCGATATTGAATTTGTAATCATTCTTATACCCACTATTTCACAAACGACTTTCTGACCTAAAAAATAACCTATCCTTTTTTCAGTTGTATGTTAACTTTTGTAATGTCTCTTTTCTTCCAAACAAGTCTTATTAATTGATTTGTTTTTTTATATAAATATATGGTATTTGTTCCTCCTCTCAATCTTCTTTACATTTTAATCATACACAATGAAAATCTCTTTTTTCTTACCTCTTCCTTACAAATTCCTTACGTTCAAAATCACTTTTATAATTGATTATTTTTTATTTTAATAACATTTCATTTTGATTAATCTTTTTCAAATTGGATTCTTTTTAGTGCTCATTCACTAAGGATTTTCAAAGCATTGATAATCAAACTTTATTTCAACCAAACAGTAACATTTTTTGTTTATAGTCCTTACTCCATTCCATCTGGCTTGCAACACGTTTACGTTATCCTTTCCCTATTCCCTCTAACTTGTAACATGTTTGCGGTATCCATGCTCAAATCATAATAAACATGATATATACAGCAGCTTAAGTATTTTAATATAATATTAAAAAGTGGATATGCTTAATCGCATATCCACTATCCAGAAGGTATATCCTTCACCTTAAACATACTTTCTTCCTAATTGTTGTGTTTGCAACAAAAATATAAAGAGGTGAGTAAAGTGAAATATATTTTTATGTATTAGGAGGCACTATACATGCCCATCAACTTAAGAGTGTAACCAGACTGAACTTTTGTTCAGCCGGGTTAAAACATTCTTAAAATAGCAGTATATTCTTAAAAATGCGCATACCAAATAAACCCTAACGGGTTTCACTTTTTTAATTATGCAATTTTCTTTTGTTTTCTCAATCCATTATATTCATAGACAACACCCATAATATCAAAGACAGTCTTCTTCTCATATCTGTGAGATTTTCGTCCATTCTTCTGTAGAAGATGGAACAGGCGGATTAAAATCTTTGTTATTTCTCGGGTGTTTTGCTGTATAGCTTGATAAAGAATGTATAGATGGTCTTGAATCATTCCAATGGCTTTATATTCGCTTAATTCTCTTTTCTTCTTTTGTAAAATTAATTGTCGCATCTTAAACATAGTAGAAGAACATAGAAAAATAGCGATGAGTTTTCCATAAATGTGGCATTCTAATCGCTCTCGTTTGACATTGTGCCAATCATGAATTTGAAATAAGGATTTCCAAGTTTTAAAGATAATTTCAATCTGCCAGCGGAGGGAATAAAAATCATGTATTTGTTCCATCGGAACCCATTCCAAAGGTGTATTGGTAACATAAATGTTCATACCAGCTAATCGTTTGCTTTTCTCTGAGTACGTAATACCCTTTTTACTTTCGGTATACACTTGTTTTTTCTTACGTTCTCGAAGTTGTTTTTCAGTTAATCGATATATAATAACGCGTGTAAATAGTTTTTTATCCTTTCCAATATAAGCACCTGTTATTTCATAGACCTGTCCTGGTTTTAAGGTATTCATAATGTGTTCTAAATCAACTTTGATGTACTGAGACTGTTTTTTTACTGTCCCATTTCGAAAGTATTCAGGAAAATCATTTTTGATATACACCATATTATTTAATTTCAGCCGCGATATATAATATACCCCGCGTTGATCCATTTGATCTAAATCGTCCAGTGAATAATAACCCAAATCTCGAATACAGAGGTCTCCAGGTCGTAATGTCGCTAAACATTCTGTTCCAAAGGTTTTATCATTATTCTTCCCTGGTTCAACTTGAAAGTTTAAAACTGCCCACTATGTAAATCATATTCCAATTGAATCTTTATACCTGCTGTTTGTGCACAACCACCCGAACCGGGATACACACTAGCTAAGTGTTTTGGTACTTGAAAAATCGTTGCATCTAAAATGCGAATTCGTTGAAAATGGGTTAGTGAAGAACTTGGAATCACTGAAGTTTCATAAACTTTATTTTTTAATAATGCAGAGAAAACATGTTTTAAAAAACAAACAGCTTTTTTATTGAACCGTTTATTTAGTCCTTCTGGACTAATAAGAGTCCCTGTAGCTGCATGTAGTTGACTACACAGTCTAACTAAAGAATCACTCGCTATCCGTTGACTCATCCAAATACAGATAGTGGCTAAGTCATGTCCTGAAAATTTGCGATTTCGTTGAACAAGATCTAACTCTCTAGCAAGCTCTTCTAAAAATGAAGGAGTAAAATATTGATATAATTCCTCAACAAATAATTGGAGTTCATCTTGAATCGAAAGATTCATAAAAAATGCCATCCTTTCTGCATATTTCTACAAAAAGAATAGCGATTCTTTCGCTATATGGATACAAATTTATCTTAACTTGATGGTGAGGAGACGGTACCCCTAACTAACATTTTTACACCAGAACCATCGAGAACCCCCTACAAAAGTAGTAGAATTTTCATTTGAATTTGCTACCTCAGTTTGATTTGTTATATTTGGAATTCTATATAATGGTAAATAGATATAAAGAACATGGAGGTACATTACAATGATTACACATATTTTAGATTTAGAATTATAGACACTTTCTTTAGAGAGGGTACAGCAGGTCTATCGAGGTATACTATGTTTTCCAATAAAAAGTGAGACTAAATCATTTGTTCAATTCCGAATAACCCCTTATACAACAATTAGTTTTCGAGAGGTGTTAGAACCAATCACACCAGCCATTTTGTTTTACAAGTTCCAATGTCTCTTTTTCAAAATATTGTTCCTTGGTTACTTCAATCGTTATACAAATTTTAAAAAATAGAAATGGAGATTATATCATTCATAATACTAAACAAAGTAAATCGTTATATTTTAAAGATGGTGATGGGAATATACTTGAAATCATATCACATGATTATATTGAAGAGAGAACTCTAAATCCAGTGGGAAAGTTACAAGTTATATATCTAAGAGAAAGTAAGGGTGTGGGTAAAAAATTATGAATCAGGGATTATTGAAAAAAAATCTAAATTTCCGTTATATTTGGTTTGCTCAATCGGGAAGTACTTTAGGGGATTGGTTCAATCAGGTAGCTATAACACAAACAGTATTAATGTTGACCAATTCTCTTACAGCAGTAGGTACCTTGTTACTTTGTCGCTCGTTACCCTATGTATTTTTAGGACCAATCTTAAGTCCCCTAGTTGATAAGTGGCCCAAAAAGGTAATTTTGATGGCTACTGATATCATTAGAGCCTTACTTGTTTTAAGTTTTATATTAGCTATTGTTTATAATAATGTACATATTTTGTATGTTAACTCTTTTATATTTGGTGTGATAAGTGTTTTATTTAATCCGACAAAACAAGCATTGTTGCCTCTAATTGTTAATCGTAAGGATTTACCTGAGGCAAACGCTTTTATGTCCAGTACAGATGCGATAGTCAATATTATTGGAGCGGTTTTAGGTGGAATTGTATCCACAGTGTTTAGTCCGATAACTTGTTTTCTTGTAAACTCCTTATCATTTCTTTGGTCAGCCTTTTACGTGTATAAGATAAAGTATAAGGAAAATAAAAAGCTTGATACACAAAAACAATCTTATATTCAGTTACTGAAAGAAGGGCTAGTAGAAACAAATCAGAACACCCTAATTCGCTATGTTATCTTAATCGGATTGACATGGGGGTTAGTTGGTGGCGGATATTATATTTTAATTCCTTTTTTTGGTAATAATGTTTACCATTTAGGTGCTGTAGGCATTGGGGCATTATATGCCATAGATGGATTGGGTATCTTGTTAGGGACTTACTTTGTAAAAGCATTTATAAAAAACAATTTCAGGCGTTCATTAATTATGTTTGGAATAAGTTATGTTGTTCAATCATTGTTATTTGTATTGTTAACGCAATCCACAGTGTTTTATTTTGGAGGTTTGTTCTTATTTTTAATGAGAGTTTGTGGTGGAATCATTATTCCTTTAAGTAATTATTTTGTGCAATTAGGTACGGCTGATGAGATTCGTGGGAGAGTTTTTGCATTGTACAACTCAACCTATATGGGTGTCATGCAAGTCTCTTATTTTGGAAGTGGATATGCCTTCGAAAAATACAGTATCCCTGTTGTGGGAGCAATTGGTGGCGTAATATCCATGCTCTGCGGATTGATATGGCTTTCCCAAGTAATTAAAGGGAAATTTAATTTGATTGAAAAAGTGTGATATAAAGTAGGATGTACGAATTTCATTCATATAATTTGAACTGGAGTTGATGGTTTTTAAAAATAGAAAGCTTATTTTCAAATTAGATGAAAAAAGAGATGCAATTATGGATATTCATGTGGAATTTTCGTTTTGGGGGTACCTAAAAATCTTAAGTTGATGGGCATGTGGCGGGACCCCTATTATATCATTTAGTCTTTTAAGACGTAGATTGTTGCATAGTTTAATGTTTTATGGAGAGGTACATTGTATCTAACAGTTGTAGGTAACACAAAGAATGCCCTTGTTGAAATTTTTATTAATTTTTAAATATATTTTGGTACGTGAAATTATATGCACTAAGGTGTTTCTTTGTTTTTCTTTTGAAAATTCTTATAGCATTCTATATAAATTTTGTGTTATTATATAAATAGAAAATTTGTTTCCATTGTTTATACTCTATTGTACGTAGCGTGAAGGACAAACCTTACGCCCAGTTAACTCGGGCGAGGTTTGTCCTTTTTTTTACTTTAAGGAGGAATTTACTATGAATAAAATCTACAAAATTGGAGCAATTGTTACTACATTATGCGTTGCTTGTATCGCTATCTTTACTTTAACTAAAAATGAATCTGTTAACCCAGAGACTGTAACACCAAACAAAACAATTGTGTCAGCTGCAGAAACAAAAGGATCACCCGAAAATATTAAAGATATTTCAAAAGAAGAATTAAAGCAAAAAATACAATCCCATGAAGAGTTTATTGCGTATTACTATCAACCAACTTGTCATTATTGTAAAAAGGCAGCACCAGATATCAATAGTATGTCAAAAAAGCATGATAGAACCATCTATCGTATTGATATCTCTACGCCAGAAAATCAAAGTACCTTTCAAGAGTTCGACATTCCTGGTACTCCAGTTGTTGTAGCTTATAACAGAGGCGAAGAAATTGAACGACTAGAAGGTGCAGTGTCAGCTGCTACATATGACGGATTCTTTGCGAGACGTAATTCGAGCGCTAGTTAATATAGTGCTCGTTTTTCTTTGTAAGAAAGGGGAATTTACATGCAACAAAACGCCCGTATTTATTCTTTAGACATAATAAGGGGGATTGCCATACTATGTATCCTATTTGCTAATCTACCTACTATGACGGGACTAGATCCCTTTAATCAAGCGGGTTACTCCGGTACAGATAAAGTGATTCGCTTTTTAATAGATTTGTTTATACAGGCAAAATTCTATACTATTTTTGCGTTCTTATTTGGAGTAGGATTTTATATCTTTATGAAAAATACAGAAGCAAAAGGATATCATATGTATAAGCTATTTACCCGGAGACTATGTATTTTACTAGTCTTCGGTTTACTCCACTTCACCTTTCTATGGTATGGAGATATTCTACATGCGTATGCTATAGCTGGATTTATTCTATTGTTCTTTTATAAGCGATCTACTAAGCTTATTTTTATAGCTAGTAGTAGTTTCCTAACGGTTAGTTATGTATTACATATTATTGTATTTTTACGAGCAAATTCTTCTATTCCTGAAGTACCAAATTACTATCAATATATGTTCACAGGTAACACTACCAATCACACTGTAAATCTATTTATACATTATTCTCATCAAGTAAAAGCACGTCTTTTCTTTCTAATGACTCAGGAATTCCAGCAACTACTAATAGGAATTCCGGAATATATAGGCTTATTTTTAATAGGGTTATGGGCTGGTAAGAAAAATATTTTTAAAAGGGTACCGGAATTAATAAAGAAAATTAGATTTTTACAGTGGAGTTCGTTATGTATCTCATGCCTTTTCTCTTATCCTATTATCTACTACTTTATAAAAACAGATGTCTATTACTCTCAGGATGTACAACTATGGATTCTATTTGGAGGGAAAATGCTAGCTATATTCTATATTTGTACTCTACTGAGAGTTTGTGAGAATAAAAAATATATAGAATGCCTGCACCCCTTTATGAACGTTGGCCAGTATGCTTTAACGAATTACATCACTCAAAGCATACTTACGCTTGTCATTCTTTCGTGGTGCTTTAAAGATGTCTCACACGTATATTACTGGCAACTATGTATCTTTGGGCTTTTAATTATTTTTGTACAAATTATATTCAGCAAGATTTGGAGTAAATATTTCCGTTATGGTCCTATTGAGTGGGTATGGAGAAAAGGAGTTTACAAGAAATAGGGGGTCACACGACCGAAAAAAGAAAATTGTACGTTAAGGAGTTTTTTGGATGTTTTTTGGATGTTTTTTGCTCATCCCTCGAAAAGAAGGATTAAGATAAATGTTCCAAATTAAGGTAATAACAGGATTGTTGTCATGGATCGGAAAGTAAAAACACAGAGATTTGTCAACTCTGTGTTTTTACAGGTTTCTTTGATTGGTTGCGCCTAAAAACAGCTGTCTTTTATTTTAATTAACTTGATGGAAGTAATAAGTAGCGTTATCAGCTTCTACAAATACTTTGTATAGGTCAGGAACAGCCCAAGCGGCAAGACCTATTGCACCTGCTGCTCCTGCAATTACAGTCCATGGATTTGGAGTTCTTAATAAAGTTAAACAAGCTATCCCTATTTCTCCACCAACTTTAGATAAAAACGAAACTTCATTTGTCATTAAGTTATTAACTGCGGTTCTAAATCCGTTTAAATCAGCTTTGTTTTCACTAGTTTGAAGTGGATTTTTAGCATAATCTACAGATGGAATTTTAATTACCCATACATTTCCTTTATAATAGGTATATTCAAAAGCTCCATCTAAAGAAACAGCACGGTCTATAACTTCCATTGCATAATTAGCTTTTTTATTTGCGTTTGCATAAAATTCATTAGCATTTGGTATATTGATAGTTTCTGTTGTTACAGAATTATCTGCGATCTTTTTTGTTGTTATATTTAATACCTTATTTTTTTTATCATATGTAGACGTGACAACTATATTACTGTCTTTAGACTCTACTATCTTTTCATTGTCATCTTCTTTTAAAATTTTTATAATAGGTTGTTCTACTTGTTGTATATTTTTACTAGACGAAGCTGAAATAACCGAATCATTTGTTTCTGCAAAAGCACCTGTTGGGGTAATAGATGTTAATAAACCTAAAGTAATAGCTGAAACAATAATTTTATTTTTTCTAATTTTCATAGTGCATCCTCCAATAATTGTAATTTTTATAACAATACAAATAATAACAATTATCAGAAAAAAACACAATTATTTTTTTGAGAAAGGGGTTTAATAGCATGTTTAAATCAAATAATGTTTCTTTATTTTTAGTGGTCATTTCTTTTTCTTGTTTTATTTTATACCTTCTAAATAGTCTGGTTAAGCTTCAACCAATTGTTCTATTAGCTGTTATGTTATTTTCGATTTTAGGAGCTATTTTCACGATAGATTCTACTGATAAGACTTACAAAAAAAAGATTCTTTTAGTTATCGTAATTCTGTATTTCATTTCAATACCTGTAATACTTTTATTTAAACTTATTTTCAAGTGAATCAAACTTTTAATTTTCGAGAGGATGGGTAGAAATACTCGTTTTCTAATTAATTAAGTTTTGGGTTATATGAATAGCTTGATATTTTTCATTTTTATTAGTTGTAAATTATCAATAGAGTACACTCTATTGATAATTTTTTGTCTCCTTGGTAATTAAGCGTTTGTAGACTATCAATAAAACTTATCAAAATTAAAAATTAAAAAAGAAAAACAGAGGAAAAGACAGAGGACCAATTGGTTCTGGTTAGTCAATTTTAATAGCAATAACTATAAGGTTTGTAAAAACAATCAGTGGATATAATCCGTATTTTGGTTCATCTAACGTTTGTTAATTTAAAAATATTCCTTAACGTACAATTTTCTTTTTTTGGTCGTGTGACCCCAATAGGGGCACTATATCATTCTGATCCTATTAAACATTAAATAAAAAAGTGCAAAATCTATCAACAGATTTCGCACCAAAAACAGATAAAAGATACAATCACTAGAAACATAGGAGAGTGTTTCACCATCTATCATAAACCATATCTTTACATTTTTGTGTTGTAATTTAAAAATATGTAAAGATTCATCATTTTGTTTTTGAATTTTCTTTTTATTTAAGTTATACTAAACTACAAAGAAACAAATCCCCTTTAGGCCGTCAATAATTATGCTAACAACACACACCAAAAAACCAATTCCCGTGTAATGGAATTGGTTTTTTTGGTGCAATTCAGTCAATACAGCAACTTGAACCCACATTTTCAAATGTAGTCTTATTAATCTTACCATAATTTTAAATCCATAAACATACAAAAACTAAATCACTAGTAAGATGCGCGAATCCGCTGCTTTTTCATCAATAAATCTGGAGTATAACAACAATTAAGTTCATACTAGCATGAACAACAAATGATACTAGTAACCTATTGGTACGCACATATACTAAAGCCAGTATAACTCCAATTAAAAAATATCCAAATATAAATGGAAAATCAAAATGCATGATAGAAAAAAACAATGAACTGATTAGTATGCTCCAAGTGTGCTTAAACTTAGATATTAAAATGTTTATGGTCGCATAACGAAAAACAAACTCTTCTACTAACGGTGCAAGAAGAACAATTGAAATATGTGCCACAGGAGATATTGCTGCTGCAGCGACTGTACTAGACGTATTTGCTGATTGCGTAGTTAGCTGGAATACACTCTTATCTAACACACTACCAACCATCTGCGCAAGAAATACGAATATGATCCCAACTAAAATCCATATGAATGAATTTCTTGATAATTTAATCGATAACTTTGGATCATTTATTAATTCTTTACTATATATAAGAAAAATGATTATCAACATAAGTGAAAACCCAATTAGTTCCCAATGCACAAGAAGTTGTTGAATTGCTTGCTGTTGGTTTCCCTGAATATCATACCAACCTGTCTTCGCTAGCAATAGTACACCTATTATCCCCACAAATTGTGTCATAACAAAATAAATCAAAATGACGAAACCCGATTTATATCTAATACTACTACTCATATTCTTATTTCCATCCTTCACTTTCATTATGTTATTGATAATGCTGATTGCAGTATCAATAAGTAAAAAATTACTTTTATAAGGGTTTTTGTGTTTTTTATAACTTTTTTTAAAATTTCATAATCTATACTGGGCGGGATCATAATATACACATAAAACCTACATTATTCGGTCAACTCTACATACTCCAAGAAAGAGCGTTCTTCAATAGCGCTCTTCTTCCATCTTATTCCTCTTTTTGATTAAACTGTTGCTATTTCTTTGCGATTATCAGCTACTATATTTCCATTTTTGTCGTAATAAACTGTTTCATAATACGGATGACAATTATATGAAGCCCACGGATCACTATAATAAGCGACCTGTAAATTTAATCCCGATGTACTTCCAACAATAATTCCCGCTTGTCCACATACTTCAACTTTCATGCCTTGATAAGCAAACTTGATCCCTCTTAACTCACACATACGTTCAAATTGCTTTTTATCACCAAACATACATGTAATATCAGCAGTTCTTACTTTTCTACATCTCACATATTTCACAAATGTTTTAAAATCCGTTTCCCAAACCCCATCTTGTAGGTACTTATAAAATTGATACTTTGCTTTACCTGGCGTTTCTGCTAATTCTGTATGTTTAAATTCCTCGTCACTATCTAACCACAATTTGTAACTATTCATTTCTGGCTCCTCCTTTTGTATCCCAATAACGCTTTTGTTAAAAATCTAGTGTTTATATTTTACTTTTTTTATTTAGTGCAGAGACTATTTCGTATTTCAACATACTCTCCACTATCTTTTAATGCTTGTAATGATGTATCGTTTTCATCAATAATTGCATGGCCACAACTACAATCCCAATGAATGACCGTTTCACATCCGCAAACAAGGCATTTAGGAAGTCTATATTCAGGGGTTTGATAGTCTTTCTTATCTTTGTATGTTAGATATGCTCCTTCAAATAGATATTTAACATCCCTGTCTGTCATAGATACCAATGAGCTACCGATGACATCAAAACCCATTTTTTTGATAAGAAACTCTACCCTTTCCTTCCTATTTCTCGGCTTTTTTAATTTCTTTTCACTGTTTTCACCTTCAAATATAGCAATTTTCTTCTTACTTGTTATTCTCTTATAGTGGTTTGTTTTTACACGTTCAATTAGTTCACCATTACACGTTTCAAATAGATAACAAGATCTTGTAAACGTCTTACATTTTAAAATCTCACCGTTTCTGATATCTTCGTAATAAAGACCTTCTTTCATAAGCTCACCCCCGTCTTATGCTTGTGTCTCTTTTGATTCCATCTTCAATTTCTCTTGAAATCTCACAAATGTTTCATTTGAAAATCGAACAGCTGCACTTGGATAGTTGTACTGAAAAAAATCGTCGTCAAATTGTATCTTTGTTTTGTCGTACCAATATTGAAATGCTACTTCATTTGAGTACTCTTCCAAATCTACCCGTAATTCCTCAATAAGTGTCCATTCTGTCCTTGCATCATCTTCTGTAAAGCGCCCTTCTCTACGATCATATAGCAAATTCTTTTTGATATAAGTAATGGTTCCTTCAATATCAACTACATCTTCTTTTGCGATTTTGCAAAGTATCTGATCCGGTCTTCGGCTAATTAAGCATTCTTCTATGCTTTCGTTTCTTCCTAATGAAAACCAATGAGCAAAGTTACCGAAGTCTGTAACGGCTGTAAATACTCCGGATTCATCGTATAAAAATACCCCCCAGCCTTCTCCATCTACTGACGGAACTGTATAACGATATACTGCAGCTTGTGTCATTCTCATTTCTCCTTTTATGTATGTAAATAAAGACTTTATTCAGTTATTTTGTTCGCCAATTTTTGTAGGATAAAGCTCCTTTATAATACGTAAAGTCAACTCTGGGCAAAAGAACCCCCAGTTCCCTTCCGTCTTGATGAATACCAAACCAAACCCCTTCATTGTTCCATGTATCCCGTCTTAATCGAATTTCTTTAAAGCTGCTTACATACGGGTACAAAAATCCTTCTAAATAGGATTCATACGTATCTTGAAACATTGGAAAATAAACAGATACATCGGACATAGGGTCTTTATATTTTCTCTTATAAAATTCGTAAAACTTCTCTCCCTCTATATCTAAAAAGAATTGAAATTCGATGCTTTCTTTCCCTTCTGGTGGAAATAACACATATATATCTTTAAACACTATCTTTCTCTACTCCCTTTTAAATGTTATATATTGATTTAACAATTATAATTCCATTCATATGTATCAAACCTCATGCAGCCTGCAAATGCTTTAATCCCATTTCAAGTGCACCAGTTCCACCAAACCCCTGATTAAATAATAGTGGGACATCATACTTCTTTGCGTACTCTTTTGCTACATCAATAGATACATGGCCACATGCACCTTTTTGAATGACAATAACATCGCATTTTTTTATAACACTTCGAAAGGTTTTCTTTACGCCTCCGTGATTTTTCCCATCATGGAAAATAACCTGGCAGTCTCTTTTTTTGGCCAACTTCTCTAACGTTCTTCCATTTGATCCACCTAAAACTAGAATTGTACTCATTCCCATTCACTCTCCTTATCTTTCTTCTTTATGTATGTACTTGGTGATGTTAATAACACAAGTGTACAAGCTACAATATTCATTAAAACGAAACAAACTATTATTAAAATAATGAAAATCGGGGACAACAAGATAAAAATAAAGCCACTTACTACCAAACAGATGAAAATGAAGCCATTGCTCATGTCTTCGTAACCATCTAGCCCTTGTACAATATTCAAACTATGCATCCATGCTGTGATGCTATCCCAATTTGTAATCAGCAGGTATCCACTACCTACTAATAAAGCCCATCCAAATCATGTCCCTAATAATCCTGAACCTCTTCCTGAAGAATATCCTGCAAAATAGTTTGCTGCCGTTCCAATTAACATTCTCATTTGTATTCCTCCATATCTATCTCATTTTAGCGATATATGCAAATTTCTTTTAACCATGGTTTTATTATATCAGAAAATTATGAATATTCAATTAATAATTTTAGGTACTCTTTATTTTTTTTAAAAGGGTTGTGTTTTTCTACACAACCCTCACTTTCTTCTTAATCCACGGGTACTTCTTCTTGTCCATGTGGAATTTGTTCAATTGGTGTTACAATTTGTGCATACTGATTTACTTGCACTTTAAATTGCCGTGGTTCCAAGAAATTTACTTGCTGTATTAAAACCTCAATATGAAATGTATCTACTTTTTTTCCACGGTCAATTTTGGTAATTCGCGCATTGTAAAACTGATCCCCATTTAAGAAATATCGTTGTACAGCTTCTGCAGCCAGCATACGTTCATTACTTGTCATTTTCATTGGCTCAATACCAAATCCAGCCTTTGTAAATAAATACGGTACATCATAACTACCATTAGAAATCTTTCGTAGTAAATCCTCAACTGTTTTTGTTTTCGCGATATATTCTTCTTCTTTTGTCTCAAACCCCTTTGGTTTATCTCCTAATATCTCGATTTCATCTTGATTTACTTGTTCTTCCTCTTGCGATTGTGGTTTCAGCATATAATCATGAATGGTATTATAGGCGGCAACAGCTGCCACTAGTACGATAATCCCAAATATGACCAAGTACTTACGAGGCATATTGGATAAAATGTTGATTATTTTCTTCATCTACTCGCATCCTTTATCAGTCTATTACATTACGGATTTGCGACATATGTTGCCCTCTTGCCGTATAGTTTAGACCTGTAATTTGTACACCCTTATTATCACCAATATGAATCATTTTCTGATTCCCTAAATAAATAGATACATGGTTAGGATTTTCATAGAAAATTAAATCTCCTGGTTGTGCCCGACCGATATCTGGCACCTGTTTTCCTTGTCCTATTTGAGCACCTGTCCAATCTCCTAGCTGGACACCTATACTGGTTTTAAACACATATTGTGTGAATCCAGAACAATCGGCACTACCTGTAGCTGGATTTCTAGCACCGGATACATAGCTCACTTTCCCTTGTCCAACCCACTTTTTTGCTTCTTCCAATACCTTTTGTCGTTTAGCATTTGCCATTGTAGGAGCACCACCAGATGATAGACCTGGATCATCATTTTTCTTAAAGAATTTCATTGGATCGGTTGGTTGGTCATTAATACGAATTTGGAAATCTAAATGGACGGCGTATCCATTCATATTAAGGAAACCTGTATCTCTATCAAAGTTAGAACCGCCCATCTCCCCGATTATTTGTCCTTTTGTTACCATGGTTCCTGGTGCAACTAATATTTTACTTAAGTGTAAGTAACGAGATACAATACCATTTCCATGGTCTACATAAACACCTAGACCACCACCATTTACATTTCCTGTTTGGGCTGTTACAATACCTGCTTCCATTGACCATACATGGTCTCCAGCTTTTCCGGTGGTCATGGCCCCAATATCTACAGCATTATGTTGTATTCCCTTACGAACTGCATCAAACGTATCTGTAATACGACCTGATTTCGTTGGCCATTTCCAACCTTTATCAGAAATCCATTCGCCAGATGCATCTGCCACACACCCTAAGTCTTTGTAATATTTTAAAACTTTGGAAACATATGTAAAATCCCCGTAGCACGCATTAACCTTTGTCCTGAAGTTATTCGGATCGGAGCAACCAGCTGGGTTTAAATGATTCTTACTTCTTGAGAACTCAATGGCTGTTTCTTCTGAATAACCACCCTTCGCTAATGCATAGCTAATGAATCCTGACCCGAAGTTATACGATTGCAAGGCTAGGGCTATATCTCCATTCGACTGCCCTAAAACATCTTTAAATTCTTGTACGCCTGCTTCAATAGAAATATTTGGATCTTTAATACACCCTACACGTGCATTCCCTTTTACACCTATACAAGATGGGCTCATGTCTCCATAATGCCCCTCTGAAGCCTGCATCGGGTCATTTCCTGCTCCACCTGATTCCTGCATCATTTGGGCAGCCAAAATACCAACATATTGAGCAACACCATGCTTTTCTGCCATTTCTTTAATTTTAGGAAGGTATCCTGTAACTTTTGCATTAAGGTTAACAGGCTCTCCACCAGGACTCACATTACCTACACACATACCACCAATAAATCCACCAGTAGTAGGAGCAAGATGTCCATATAGCCCTTCTAACATCCCTGCGGCTAATATCTCACGAGCACGATCTTTTTGACTCTCACTAAATTTTGCGAGTTCCATCGCTTTCTCTATACCGTGAGAAAATACTGTTACCTTTTTACTTCCGCTTGCATTAATTTCATCTATTTTTTTCTTAAAATCTGTATCTCCCAATATCTTCTTTACATCTGGTCCGGAATAACTTTCTGATTTAGTTTTTTGCATCTCCTTTTTCTTTTTTTCACAGGGACCATTTGGCCCAGCCTCGCATACCTCTTTTTCCGTATATTCTTCATAATGGATATCCAAGAAATATGATATAGCATCATGCGGATCTTTTCCAGTCAAATCGTTATCATACCGCGCCATATCAAAAGCGACAACCTCTTTCCAGTCTACGTTTAGCGCCATTGAAATTTCCATATACTTTTTCACTTGTTCTTCTGTTTTACTTTCATCATCGGTAAATGGTACAAAAGACGCTAAAATAACACATACAGTAATAATAAGAGCCATAATGAGGGCAACAGGTAATCCCACTGCTCCCACAATAGCTCCGACAATTTTTACTACACCAGCTCTTAGCAGTTTGGCAGCAGCTTTCGCTGCCGCTCTTCCTGCTTTTCCTGCCATTTTTGCCATTTTCCCACTTGCCTGCATCCCCTTTTTCTTAATAAAGTGAGATGTCGCATCTTTTAAAGGGTTACTTTTCTTCTGGTTATTTGGATCGTTAGGATTTTGACTCATAGACTTGTCACTCCATACTTTCCATTTTCATTATTTCTGCTTCTTCGCTGTGCTAAGCGTGGGTTTGGCGCAAATGGAATCAGGTTTTGTGGGTCATGTTCTGATAAATTCAAATGTGTCTCTGTACGTACAACTTCGTCCTGTGTATGAGTTACTAGGATTTCTTCTCTCGGTTTAATACTGCTATCTTGCACTTCACAAACTCTTTCAATCCTTTGGTTTGCTTGTAATCTCGTATCTCCTTTGCCGAACGGAGAAATACGCGATACTGTACCATCTGTTGTGGTAGCAACCATATAACTACGATCTCTTTCTACCACCATTTGCACATTTTGGTATCCCCCTTGGTCTAAATCAGACATATAGAAATGACCATTGTCTACCTTATGACTTACTGTAAGTGGCGGTTCACTAAATACTGGTTTCTGTTGTAAAGGTCTTTGATTTTGATTTCCTACTAATTGGTTTGGATTAATATTGATAGAACGATTGATACTAATTTTCCCACCACTAGAATCTTGAATATATGCTGGCGTTGCTTTCATACCATTACGGTACTGCGTTAATTGACCGTCTGAAATATTTAAATCTTGATATACCACTTGTCCTGAACGAATGCTACTATCTCCGCTACCATAACGAGATACAACTTGTGTCATTCCACTGGAATCTTTCGCTTCAATCCATGATTTATTATTTGTCGTAACAAGACGTACTGCACCTTGAGCAACTGATTGTCTTCCAGTAGCATCTGTTGTTGGTACCATTCCCTGAATTTCTTGAATTTCTTTTGCTTCTGTTTGAACTGCTTTATTATAAGGATTATGTTTACTTACCATACGTGCAGTAGCTTGGTAAGCACCTGCACCACCAATTACACCTGCTGCATAGCTTAATCCTTTTGTCACATTGTAATGGCGTTCTGCTGCATTACCTCCTAATGAAGTATGAACGGCAGCTACAGTTCCACTCATCACTCTTTGTACTGCATTTCCACCAGCCTGCTGAACAGCACTAGACGCATTAAAGTATGCTTGTGATACATTTTCCATACCTTTTGTATGCACGAGATGTTTGGCACCTTCCATCATACTTACACCAACCATCTTACTTTGCTGTGTCATACGTCCCACTGCTGAAGTTGGAATCGCCATTTTCCCAGCACTTTGCGAAATATTTGCTACACTAGCTGATGCATCCGCATACGAGCGCTCAATTTCAGAAACAGACAGATTTCCTGCACGTGCCATACTCGCTTGCGTTTGCGTAGCTGCAAACACAGCTTTGTTGATTGCACCACCTGTCGCAACACCGTGTGAACGAACACCTTGAATCGCACTAGTAATTCCAGAACCTACTTGTTGACTCACTGTTCCAAGACTAGCATGACTTTGTAAACCTTTCGTCAATTGCGTAGCAAAGGCATCTTTATTAATATACGATTGATTATGTAGACTCTTACCACTCGTATCTTTTGCCTGTATGGGCATCGCACCCGCTTGTACCGCTGCTTGCTGAGCGACTGCTTTAAATTCATTACCTTTATCATTTAAATGAGATTGCCAAGCTTCTACTTTTTGCGTTTGAGACATAGTTGGAGACAAGTTCTTCATAAAGTTTGCTTTGTTCTCTGCTGCATATCCTTGTTTAAAGGATTCTGTAGATGCTTGTACTAAATTCCCGACATTACTTACACCTTTTTGTTTCTGGTTTCCATATCCATTTGCTAAACTATGTGTTTTTACACCATTTACCGCTTTTTGAATGCCAGATACACTAGATACACCCATTGCATTTATATTTGGATTGTTTTGTAATTGTTGCGATAGCTGAGAAGCAAAAGCTTCCTTATTAGCATAGCTAGTCCCATCTTTTTGTTGCACAATCCCTGCTTGTTCGGCAGCTTTCTGTGCATGATTTTTAAATCCTTGCACTTTTTGACTCAAGTGTTTGTTCCATGCAGCCTCTTTTTCTTGTTGTGGTACATCTGCAGGTAATTGCTTCATGAATCCAGCCTTATGATCTGCTGTATATGCCTTTTTAAATGCAGCAGTGGATGCCCCCACAAGTGAGTCTACTTGTCCCATATTTTGATGGCCATTCTCTAGTGTTTCTCCTTTTACTCCTTCAACTGCTTTCCCAACTTTTCCAAGTGCAAGTTGAGAAGCAAAGGCATCTTTATTTACATAGGACTTATCAAACAGGTTGTTGCCTTGCTTATCTTTCGTATCAACTAGCATTGCTCCAGCTTTTATTGCCGCTTGTTCTGCATGATTTCTAAATCCTTGAACTTTTGAGTTTATATGGTCATTCCATTTTTTCTCTTTCTCTTCCGCTGACATGTTTTCTGGTAATTGACTCATAAACGCATCTTTATGGTCTGCCTCATATCCTTTTTGGAATGCGTTAGTTGCAGCGTTAACTAAATCTCTAGCGTTTCCATATGGTGTAGCATTTTTCTTCATATTTTGTAAATCTTGTTTTCGCTGATTTTTGAAATGAGACATTTGATCACTATTTGTTTTTGCTACTTTTTTTGCAATCTCTGCATCGGATGCACCAGGGAATGCTTGTTTTAAACGACTCGCAACTGCAGAATCAGGATTATCCGCTTTCCAATTTTCAAAATCTTTCGTAGCTAAGTCTTGTGCAATATCTTCATCTGTTAACTCTGGGTATTGTTCTCCATTTAACCCTTTATACGTATCTAGACCTTTCTTCACACTAGAACCAATATGCTTCCCAGCACTAGTAACTCCTTCAAGTCCGGCTGCCAATGTTCTTCCTGTTACTGCACCAGGAACTCCACCTGCTTTACTTCCAGCAAATGTTCCTACTGCCATTCCTTCTGGTCCAAGTCCTGCGCCCATTGCTAATCCTGCGAGTCCACCCGTTGCTTTTCCAACCATGCTTCCAATTTGACCTGCTTTTAACATACGAGCTGCACGAGATGTTGTACCTATATCTGTTCCTAAATTGGCTCCTAACGCATTTTTAGGATTATCAGCATCTTCTTTTTTATCTTCCTCGCCTTCTTTTCTAGCTTTTGTCTTCTCTTTATTACTACGATGGTCATCACGTATTCCTTTAATGATGCCCGCCATACTTGCTAAGGCACCCATTCCAAGCATCGTACCTGCTCTATTTACTGCTCCCACCGTATTTGTACTTAAACCAATGAATCCTTTTACAATTTCGCCTATAGGAATAAACATAGCAAATAAGATTAATTTAATAATGGTATTATCTGATTTGCCTACTAGTACAAAAATCAACCATATAGTAATCGCATGGATACCTTGGATGAGTACTGTACCAACAAATTCACGCATCCAATATAGAGTTTGTTGTTTTTTTTGCGGAAATAGCCACATACCAACCATAACCGGTCCCATTAACATCAAAATATAAAGAGATACCGCTCGCATTAAATAGAAGAAGTTGGCCCAAAGTGATAATCCTACTTCAATCAACATCGCAAAAATTTGAAATAAATAATCATCCTTATTTTTATCCATAGACAATTGGGCAATTGTCTGACCTGGTTTAAAAACATCTAGCGATTGTTCTCCTATTGCTCTTTTAAACTCCGATGCTACCCAAGTATTCATATCAAATATAATGTTATAGAAGAAATCTAAATGCCATATACAAATAGAAACGATCATTAAATCCTTCGCATATTCAATGATATATGTTCGATTTGTTGGATTAATGGCAGCAGCTGAATACTTTGCACCAGCAATTACAGCACTGACTAAGACTAAAAAAGCTGCAAATTTAAACATGACTGGTAATCCCGTATTTAAAACATTCCCAGCTGTGTCATCTTTAAATAAAAAATTTAATTTTGCACTATCCCCACCAAAAATTAAATCGGGGATAGTATCAATTAATTTATAGATTGGAGAAAGAAAAGTCTTGACCATAGAAACAATTAAACCACCAACCCATCCTATTATCTTATCAAGCATAATTTCACCTTCCTTTTCAAAGGTACGCTATTATCCTGCGTACCCTTGTACTTTCTTCATGTTATTTAAAAGCTCTTGTAGTACCGCTTCATTCGATTCAATGAACATCATTTCTTTATCTGATGGATCTGTTTGAATCCAAACCGAACTATCTCCTATGCGGAAAATCCCTTCACCTTTCCCTGGATTGTTGAGAATAATGTCAAGCTCTCCAGCAGTTAAGTTAAAGTTCTCTTGGATTTTTTTCTTATCAATCTTATTTTGCTCTAAGAAGAAATAAGAGAAAGTAGATTGCAAGATACCACGTGCTTTCACATTTTCTAAAATACGAACAAAGTCCTGACTTGCCCAACACATACCGGCATTTCTTTTACGTGAACGACGTGCTACTTTTTCTAAGAAGTTAACAGTTTGTTCATAGTCGATAAACTGCCACATCTCATCCACATATAACACTTTTCGTTTGATAGCGTGTTCTGGGCTCTTAATCCAATGCTCCCAAATATAGTTCAGGATAACGTGGAAGGCGATTGGCTTTAAGAAACCCTCTTCTAAATGACTAATATTAAAGTTAACAACACGTGATTCATTTAACTGTGTTTCTACACCGCGTCCAAAATTACTTTGTCCATCAAATAATGGTTTTGAGCCATCACGTAAAAACGGACGAATCGCAGCAATTAACTCTTCTGCTTTCACATCGTCTCCATGGTTTTCCACTATCACATCATAAATTTCTTTTAACTCTGGCTCCGGCTTTCTCACTTGAGACTGAATTAATTGTCCATCTACCTTTTTCACTTCATCTGTATATAAAGATGAAGGGTGGGAGGTAATACCATGTTTATCGAATACTTCACGAATCGCATCTTCTAACATTGTGCGCTGGAATACATTTAATCCTGGTTGATCAAAATCTTGTCCGCGAATAATAATGTCAAAGAATCCTAGTATTTCATTGATTTTCTCTAAAATAGGTACAAATCTTACATACTTCACGCCATCACGCTCTACGAGTTCTTTCTTATCATATTGTTCAAGCGCTTCTAGCTCTTCATCTTTATCCGTAATCTGAAGTTCTGTTACTGCAATTGCACAAGGATTAATAATGATATTACTTTCAGGTGAAATATTTAAGTTAATACCACCTAATCGTTTGGTGATTTTTACGAATTCCCCCTCTGGATCTATGATCATTGCATGTGTATCTGCAAGTGATGTTTCACGAGCTAGCTTCATTTTTAAAAGTAAACTTTTCCCGGAACCTGAAATCCCTGTCACACCAATGTTATAGTTTGGTGGACGATAATCTGCGTTACCAAATGAATTTAAAAATTCTACTTGTCCAGTAATTTTGTTCTTTCCTATTGGTATACCACCGTTAAATCTTCCGGATCCTGATACAAAGGGGGCAAATGTACATAGAGCACGTCTATCGATATTTCGATAGGTATCTTGCAGAGTATTTGGTGCACCTAGTGGCATAACCGCTTTCAAGCCACTCTTCACACGATTCCAAGTACTCGCTATCTTAAAGTGAGATGCTTGCATTTCATCTTCGATATACTCACATAAAACATCTAATTCTTTCTTTGAGTCAGCATACGCAACCGCCATCGTACTTACCATATAGGAGTCATTCTCATTAAATTGAATTTCATCCATTAAATTGTTAGTATCCTGAATTTTTGCATCTAAGTCTTTTTCTTGGTCAATATTTCCGCGTGTACGTTGGAAAGAAAGGTTCGATCGTAACATCGTCAGCTGCATATCTAACGATCGCATCGCTTTTGCTTTTGGCTCTTTATGAATATCTATCATGACATCAACCTCTCCAGCTGAAGTTAACATGTTCAGCCAATTGGTCTGCATCATACGAGGGTATCCATCACGTGGAATATAAAATGGACGGAAGAAAGTATTACTTCCTAATGACTGCTTAATTACCCCATAGTCTTCTGCATCAATTTTCATTCCTTCTGGGGCAATGACATCAAATACAGTTGTTTGATTGTCTAATTGAGGCGGAACTTCTTCTTGTTCGTACTCTTCCTCCTCTAGTTCCAATTCATCATTCTTTTCAGCTTCTAATTTCTTTTTTTCTTTTTTCTTCTTTCCGAACAATTTCATACTTATGCCACCCCATTATTTGATTTTTCAGCTTTTTCTTCCGCTAGAACTTTCTTCATTAACTCTAGTTTTCTCTCATTTGTTTCACCTGTTGAATACAGAGAGAAGTTCTCATTTTCAATTAAATCTTGGAAACGTGCTTTCACCGCTTTACGACGGTTAAATGCTACGTATAAGAGTTCTATTAATTTATCTTTCGTTAATATTTCTACACTAATCTTTGCTTTCGATAGTAGATTTCGGGAAGCATTATAGCGACGATATAATTCGTTAAACGCTTTATCTACAATCTTTTCTTCCAATTCTTCCTCTGTATCAGCTGTAATCGTACTAATATCCACTTTGTATGGATAAATTAAATATCGCTTTTGTTCATATCGAGGCTGCGAACGTTGCCAGTACTCTAAGTTATCGATAACTTCTTGCCCATAAAGTACTGTCTCTGGTGTAAGGTCCTTCGCACCTTTCATTGTTTCTGTCATTTTTCGTACAGGATCTGTTAAATCTACAAACTTACTTTGGATATATACCTTCGTATTAAACTCTAATGTGGTTAGCCATGATTCAATTTTGATATCAATCGCTTCTTGTTCCGCATTAGAAAGCAGGTAATAGTTTACTGGGTGTGCCTCAGCGATTAGGACAAACGTATCATCATGATAACGAATCATATGATTTTCAACTTCCTTAATGTCTTCTACAAAGGCACTAAAGAAATCCACATTATCTTCATCAATTTCCTCTGTAGCAGGCGTATTCTTTTTATTTTTCTTTCCATTTTTTTCAGCAGTACGTTTCTCTACGCCGCCCTGACTTTTCCCCTTTTTCTTAGAACCAAACATTGGTTTTCCATTCATTTTCCGATAAAAGAAAAAACCTACAATGGCTACCACCGCAAAATATATCATTTCTAACATCTATAAATTCTCCTTTACCCATGTAATTGGCTCGTATCCTTTTCTCCACTTGCCTTTTTCAGAACGGCTACGCATCTTGATAAGTAAATATTTATCTAAATACATGTGTTGTTTTTCTTTATAAATAAAGGCAAACGTTATTACAACTACAACTGTTGGTATTGCTAAAATTAAGCAAATAAAAAATGCTACCGCCGCATTAAAAGGTGCAAATAGCCGCCATAAGAATGGTACATATAAATAAAGGGATGCTCCGCCACCCAATAGATAAATCAATTGGCGTTTGCTCAGCACACCTAATAGTGTTTTTTGTTCCGAAGTCATATCAACAGGAACGGTTACTTTTCTCATTTTGTTTCCTCCCTTATATAAGAGAAGCTCTCCCCAAATAGAGGAGAGCTTTTACAAACTCTTATGTTAAATTTTTGTAACCCAAGAAGCGATGTCGTATGCTTTGATCATGACAAAGCCTCCAATTGCCGCACAAGCTAAACCAATCATGGCTTGTGTACGGTTTTCAGGGTTTTTACCTTGTGCACCAGATAGTTTAATAGCCGCAAATACAACGCAAGCTGCTACCCAAATCCCCCCAAAACCAATTAGTGTTGTTACAAGGGTATTCATGCTTTTTTGTACAGTGTTAGCATCTGCCCCACTGGTGTGCCCTTGAATACCCTTCGAAAAACTATTTTTTGCTAGTAGAAAATCTCCTACCGATGTTGTCATAAGTTTTGCAGACAACCAATTCAACATAATTCCTGCACCTCCGGGTGTTTTTGCTCGCAAAACGCAAAAAGACCCCAATACACGCACACGTCCCCTTAGGACATGGCGCATATTGAGGTCTTCTCTTATATGCGAACTGATTAATTTTATATTTCATTGTTAAATCTTATTACATTTATATTATAGCAATACGATTTTTAAAATACAAGC
The DNA here is from genome assembly GCF_900176455.1 of Bacillus sp. JKS001846. Classification (NCBI taxonomy): domain Bacteria; kingdom Bacillati; phylum Bacillota; class Bacilli; order Caryophanales; family Bacillaceae; genus Bacillus; species Bacillus sp. JKS001846. Next base: position 41,517 of record NZ_FWYG01000002.1, on the reverse strand, counting down.
CCTTATTTACATCTAAAAATTAAAATTGGACTTTTCGTGTTCCGTTTTACTTCATTTCTTTTTATCCTCATTGTTTGGATCGTACCATACCATTTGAATTTGAAAAATATCACTGTCCTTAAGACCCAAAACATTCTTAAACAGACTATAATTAGAAGCGGATACTATGTCCAATATTAGGGCATAAATCCGCTTTTTTCTTACATGATATATTCCATAATTAGAGATTAAAAGTATGGTCTATTATGTATACAATAATACAGGAACTTACGTTCGATTTTGTATTAGGGAATATATCCCACAACGTGAGGCGTAGCAAAGTCGAGAGACCGACCGTACAAAGGAGTTAAGAGGTGAAGAACTATGCGTGTACAAGAGGTGATCCTAGAGAATGGAAAGAGATACATATTAGTAGATTCAGATGGGGTTCCTGTGATTCCTGTGGTGAAGTACCTCAAGTATTTGGATGTTACAGGGAAAAGCAGCAACACACAGAAGACTTATTGTTATGCACTCAAACAGTATTTCCTGTACTTACAGGAAACAGAGAAAGATTACAAGCATATAAGATTAGAGGACTTGGTGGAGTTTGTGGGATGGCTTCGGAATCCGTATGAGAGCACCAAGGTAATGTCCCTTCGACCTGTGCAGACAAAGAAAACAGAAAGGACAGTGAACCTTACGGTCACTGCTATCACAAACTTCTATGACTATTTATACCGAAATGAGGAGTTGCCACGTGATATGGAAGAGAAATTGATACGTCAGGTCTTTACAGGCGGGAGAACGCGGTATAAGAGTTTCCTTCATCATGTCAACAAGGACAAGCCATCCATGCGGAATGTGTTGAAGATAAAAGAACCTCGCAAGAGGGTGCAGACACTTACAATAGAACAGGTGGAGCAAGTCTTAGCGGCAACAACGAATATACGGGATACCTTCCTCATCCGACTCTTGTTTGAGACGGGGTTAAGAATTGGAGAGGCTCTTTCTTTATTTTTGGAGGATTTCAAGTTTAGTCATCAAAAAGGACATCGTATTCGTCTGACGGATCGCGGGGAATTAGAGAACAGTGCGAAACTAAAAACAGGGGAACGCGAAATCTTTGTTTCACAGGAGCTCATGGACTTATATGATGACTACATGTATGATGTCGTTGACGAATTGGACTTCGAAACCAATTTTGTGTTCGTCAAACTGCGCGGTAAGAACAGGGGTAAACCGATGACCTATGGTGACGTGGAAGCTCTATTCAAGCGGTTACGTCAGAAAATAGGGCTGAACATCCACCCTCACCTGTTCCGTCATACGCACGCGACGATGTACTATCAAGAAACGAAGGATATTAAACAGGTGCAAGAGCGACTGGGCCATTCACAAATCCAAACGACCATGAACCTGTACCTTCATCCTTCGGACGAAGATACCCGTAAGGTTTGGGAAAAGGCACAGGGAGCATTTCAAATCAAACAACAGAATGGCGGGAAAGAATGAAGCAAACTTATCAGAGTGATACAGAGCAACTTGGATTTCATGAACGATTGCAGCGCGAGCTGTCGAGTTATTCTGTGAAGGCCATAGAGAAAGATGGCTCCGTTGCCATCCATCACGTCAAAGATCCCTACTTCTTGGTTAACGACATTTGGAATGTCGACTTTTTGAAAAACATTCCACAATTTCAAGAGATGGCGAAGAATCATAGTAAAAGAAGAAGACGGAATATGCGTTTTGAAATCAATAGCGCGACTGTCAACTTGGAAGTGAAATATGTTTGGTATCAGAAATTATTTAAAGACGAATGGGCAATTGGCACCGTGTTTGGCGGGCAAGCAACGAGCTTACGAAGGTTAACAGCATTTCTCAATGAAAAATACTCTAACCTCCCTTCTCTCCTTGATTTGAACATCGATCAAGTGGAACGGGAGTGGTTGTTTTGGTTAGAACAGCAAGGTGTTCTAACACAACAGACAATACAGCACATGACGTATGGTGAACTTATTAATAAAACACCCACCGCAACCTTTTTACGAGTTATCCATTCCAAATTTCTCACGCTGACTGATACGCGTGAAGAATGGGAGAAAGATCGATGGGATGTGCGGGTGTTACATGGCAAATATGGAATTAACTATAACAAGACCCAGACTAATTATTATCTTGATTTCACCAAAATTGAACAAGTGGAAATGCGCCAGTATTTTAAAAAGTATTTCAAACAACGCTTACTTAGTAAGAATCATTTTTCATGGGATACAGCTTCAATATATTTAATATATTTACCAAGGTTCTTGTCATTTATATTTTCCTTAGAACCTACATGGACAAGTTTAAAAGGATTGAAACGATCGCATATGGGACTGTATATTCAATGGTTACATGAATACGCAAGAAATAATTTGACCCAAAAAAATGCGAACCCTGAACGCTATATATCACATGCACTGACCTACACGGGAAAATGCTTGGAAGACATCCAGCGATATGAATACGATATTGCTCCTGAAACTCCTGTACGATTGTTACTCTTTCCAGAGGACAAGCCAAAGTTAAAAAAGAAATCGATTGATCAAATTGATTACATTCCTGAATTTGTATTGGAGCAACTTTTCGCGCACATCGATGACTTACACAAAGAGGTCATTCCAGTGGTATGGGTGGCTTTTAAAACAGGGCTTCGCATTTCGGATGTATTAGGTTAACCTCGAATTGTTTGGAGCGAATTAACAGTAACTACTCTATTGTCACGGATATTGAGAAGACATATGTGCAAGGACATAGAATCCCAATTGACGAAGATTTAGCAAATATCCTCGCGGTTCTTATTCAACAATCCCAAGAGAATAGCAACCAAGAGAATAACCCCGAAGGGTTTATTTTTGTTCGTTACCGAGGTGTACGGAAAGGTAGGCCTTATTATCAACGATGGATTCGAGAACAATTAAATACACTAGCAAAACAAAAGAATATTGTAGATGAGAATGGAAAACTCTTTCACTTCAAAACTCATCAATTTCGCCACACCTATGCTGTCAAAATGTTAAATGGCGGCGCAGATATACTAACTGTACAGGAACTAATGGCGCATGCCTCGCCTGAAATGACCTTGCGGTATGCCAAACTGTTGGATGACACAAAGAGAAAGTCATTTGAAGCAGCCTTTAGAAATAAAAGTCTACACCGTTTCAATTCAAATGGTAAGGTGCAAGAAATTAAGGCAGGCGAAGATATCCCAGAGGACATCCTGCAAGCTCTTTGGCAAAATCACAAATTAAACGCGATGGAAAATAACTATGGAACGTGTCACGCTCGTTTAAGTGGCGATTGTCCTTATATGGAGGAGGCGCCTTGTTTAACGTGTGGTAAGGGAGGTACCCCTTGTAAGGACCTAGCAATTGGCTTTTCCGATTTCGATATCGGAAAATATGAGGATCATATCAAAAGAACCTCTAGAAATATGGAATTAGCAAAACAGCATGGACGTGAAGACATTGTGGAGAAAGGTTCTAGAAATTTGAAGCGTTATGAAGAGATTTTAAGCAAGCTCCAGGAAGGGAATGTTATCTTCGGCAGAATAGAACGAATAAAGCGAAAGCAGGGTGTAGAAAATGGCTAACTACGATCGTAAAGAACATTTAAAAGCAATTCATGCATCAAGAAAAGCGACTACTTCGCAAAAGGTGGATAAAGCCATCCAAAGGCTCGTGCGAGCCAATGGTCCTATCAATTTTAATAGTGTGGCAAGCGAGGCTAGCGTAGCAAAAGCGACGCTATACAACAACCGTGAGCTGCGTGAACGAATTGAGAGCCTGCGCCAGCAACAAGCGGAAGCTCCTACACCAAAACAAATCAAGCGTGAAATAGATGAAAACAATAAAGATGCAGTTATCGCCTCTTTGAAACGTAAGATTAAGAGGTTAGAAGAAGAGAAAAAACAACTGCGTGAGCAATTGAAGGTTGCTTATGCAGAAGTTTATAGAAAGATTTGAGGGAACCATGTTCCTTTCTTTCTTCGGTTAACGAAGAAGAACCGTTTAATAACAAGCTCAAATAAATTATAGTGTTGTATTTAGGGGTACCGCCACATCGCCATCAAGCTAAATTTTATAATATCCCCAGAACGAAAATTTCTTCGTTTTGGGGAACTACCAATTTCTTAAGTTGATGGGCATGGGGTACCGCCAGCATTCGTTAATTATCTTAACTCCAAAGTGACAATCATTGTTAAATCAATGGTTGTCACTTTGTTTACATGTATTCAATGTAGTTTTAAGTTGTTTAATTAACTCTGTTCGAGGAAAATTTATACTAATCCGGCTTTATAAACCAAAAACTAGTCAATAACACGAAAATAAAGTGTTATTGACTAGTTTTTGGTTTATTGCATTATCGATCCCCGTGAGCGGAACAAAAAGGTTTGAGTCTCTTTGTCCGGCTGCTTTCGACCAGCTGTCCCGACGGTCGGATTCACATCGGCAAGTTCGTCGGCACACACAGCCCCCTCCCGAGGCTGCCATCAGCGGACGCAAGCTGCCATCTCCCAGCAAATTTTCGGCTTCCGGTAGCGGTGCATGTCCGTTTCCGTCAACACGTTGATCGCCCATCCGTCAAACAACCGACGCATATCTGCTTCGTCAAAAAAACGTTTCCGCCGCCCCTCATGCTCGTAATAACGGGGTTCCAATTCGATGCCCTGGCCGGCACCGTAATGAACATCGTGCGTGGAATTCAAGCGGGCTAGCAGCATTCCGCCAGTGCCGACAACTCTCGCAATTTCGCTAACGATAGAAACAGTATCGTCCCAGTGAAAATAATGCAGGGACAAATCCGCGACAACCGCCCTCGCGCTACCATCCGGAAACGGCAATCCTCCTGTCATATCGAATAGATTTGTTTCAACGTCTGGCACATATTTGCGTATAATCGCCAACGACTCAGAGGAGAAGTCGCAGGCGATGACCCGATAACCTCGTTCTGTTAAAAACAAAGAGTCGCTGCCATATCCGCAGCCAAGATCAATGACCGGTCCATCTTGGGCCAATTCTAGCATCGGCTCGTATTTTTCCAGCCAAAAATCTACTTGCGGCTTGCCGAGATTCACATCGGCAAACACCTCGTTCCAATGTTCAACTTCTGAACGTCTCGTCATGGTCAGAACCTCACTTTCTGCGGAGAAGAGCGTAATAATTAGATGCTTGCTATCATTTTGACAAAAGGAAAGCTTCCTTTCTAGATCGCACATACCTGTCCGTTAGCTTAATGCCTCCCGGTCAGTCTAAGACTTTATTTCCTTAAAGGGGGCTCACCAACATTTCCCAATTACCTTAACTTCGGCTTGTAGAATACCTTCTTCAGATAAGATTTTTACATTTCTACTCGGTGCAATAATTCGTATTTCATCACCTTTTTTTAATTTAGATGGTACAAACACTAAATTCACTTCCTCTCATTTTTATTCTTTAGTTGAGTGAAAATTCCTACATCTATTATACCTTGATTGGAAAAATGAGGTACTGTTTTTATAATATTGACTTTCACTTTATTGGGTACCGCCCACATCGCTATCAAGAACAGGTTACTTCAAAACAATAAAAACGAGCATAATGCACAAAATTTTCGTTTTGGGGGAATTTCAAAATCTTAAGTTGATGGACATGGGGTAGCACCACACATCCATCAACTTAAGAATTTTCAATAATCCCAAGTACAAAAAAACGTTATTCTTTCTAAACAAGCTAGATGAGAAAGAATAACGTTTTTTTATGATTCTCTCGTTTCAAGATGAATTACAATTATTTGCGGAAGAATTACAACGATATGTTACACCTGTATTCTTGGAAGAGCTTGCAAGAGAAATAGAATTTATAAAACGCAAACGTAAGTTTTCTGAGTCGGACTTAGCTACTGTGTGTATTTGGGTCGGTCCACAGGTGGCAAGTGAGCCCATAGTCCGATTATGTAGTAGGCTTCATGCAGCTACTGGTACTTTGCTTAGCCTCGAAGGCTTAAATAAACGTTCAAATGCTAAAGAAGTTTTGTTTTTACAACATATTTTCTCTTTACTGTTACAACAAAAAGTAGCTGAACAAACGCAAATGCAATGTAGACAAAAGGATTTAACATCTAAAGAACATAAGAAGCAAATTACATATAAAGAACGCAGTAAGCGATTAGTGCAATTAACTTTTACATTACAAATATTCCTTTGGAATATCTACCAAAAGAACAAATATACGATTTTTATTCCTTACGATGGCAAGTTGAACTTATCTTTAAAATTTGGAAATCATTTTTTCGTATTCACCATTGTAATTCTGCAAAATTAGAATGACTAGAATATCACTTGGCGTACCACCAACATTTTAACGAAAATATACGCTAAGCAAATTTTGACATAAAAAAGCGATGATTTTACTACTCTAAGCAACTTATTCATTTTCAAAAACGAGGGTATTTAAGACAAATAAAATTCACATTTTGAGAATCTCTTAACGTATAAAAACGTTAAAATGTGCATGTTCCCCCTTTTATAATCTTAAAACTCACTCCAGTAATTCCTTACAATGTATATATATTGATAACGCAAACCCTAATTATAGACAAAGGGAGAAGAATGTTTATTATTCTCCTCCCTCTGTCTATTAACAATACTTGATTATAGCTCTGTAAACTTTTTTATTCATCTCGTGTTATTCTACGAATAGTTTAAGATATAAATACTTCTTATTTGATATTTAGTGCTGATTCACTGAAAACATATATTCTTTGTATGTTTTTCGTGTGGATAGAATAAGCCCCATCATTAGCATGTTCGAAAATAAAGAGCTTCCGCCATATGATAAAAATGGAAGTGCAATACCTTTGACAGGCATTAATCCCACAATCATACCGATATTTTGAAAAAATTGTAACATTAGAACGCCTACAATTCCTGCACATAGTAAGGTGCCGAATAAATTACCTGCGGAATTACCAATTATAAGTATTCGGGAAAGTAGTAAGAAGAATATGCATATTATAAAAGTGGCAACTATAAAACCGCCCTCTTCAGCAATTGTGGCAAAAATGAAATCAGTATGTTTTTCTGGAATATAAACATTTCCAGAACCGAAGCCTTTTCCTTCTACCCCTCCACTACCAACAGCTAAAAGTGATTGTTGAGTTTGATATCCCTGATCTGTATGCTGAAATGGATCTAACCAGCCTAAAATTCGCGATTGTTGGTGAGGCTTTAATAAAGTAACTAGGTTATTGAAGAAAATATCTGGATATTTTACGTATATAAATATTAAAGCAGACAATACAGTCATCGGAATTCCTGCACATAGTATGATTAACTTTTTTTGAATTCCTGACATAAATATAATACATGCAATGGCTGCTATATATAGGAACACCATTCCCGTATCGGGTTGACTATATACAAGTAACGCAGGTGGAATAGTTATCAAACATATTTTACCAATCAAAAGTAAATCAGTTTGAAATGTCCGTGCCATATATTGTGCATTATGTTTTACGACTAAACTTGCGGCCAGAAGAATTAAGGCAAGCTTAAAAAATTCAGCTGGTTGAATAGCACCAATAATTGGAAATCTAAACCATCTTTTTGCCCCTAATATTTCAGGTGTAAAACTTGACACTGGTAATACCTTTAAAATGATAATTGAGATGAACCCCACAATATAAATCGGCCAAGCTAATTTTTGTAATTGATCTAAATCGATATTGGCAACAATTAATAATAGAACAAAACCTATGGCGTAATTTACCATTTGTTTCATAGCAAAATTTTGGTTACCATATTGCCCGGTTTGCTGACTGCTGTATATTGCAACAATACTGGTGATACATAATATGAATAAAATGAATATTAGTTTCTTATCTAATTTTTTTAAAAAAACTATTTTCCCCACCATTTCAACCCCCTAGACATTGTGGTATTCACTTTTTATAGGAACTATCCTGTTTTTTATGTGTACATTAACATTTATTAATATAATTTTACAATAATAAGGAGATATTGAACATTCTCAAAATTATCCATACTTATGAGGCTACTTTAAAAGGTGACTGATTAGTGTGGATAAGGAAAGTTTATTTAAATGGAGACATTATGAGCCTAATATTATTTTGTTGAACGTGAAATGGTACCTACGGTAAAACCTAAATTCTCGTGACTTGGTGGAGTGCTTTTTAAGTCTTGCCTACTTTGCATGAGTCACTCCAAACTCATCTGAACCAGGCATGTAGTCAGACCATTTTTAGAATACGGGTATCACTATGACCTGGTTTAATAAATACCTCACACGAATCTTAAAATTCTTACATTATAATTTTTCTGAATTACTCTTTGGATTTTTTCGGAGAAGTTCTTCAATAAGCTTTGCTTTTTCATTCACCCTTGTTGCATATGTGAAATCACCATAACAATATGGATACCTAAAATTTTTTTTATTTCCACCACAAGTGTACATCTCTGGATTTTGATCAACTTTCATCTTAGAAAAATTTTTGGCCGAATCTTCCGAGTGTTGTTTAACTTCTTGACTCGCAATAAAATCAATATACCCTGGTCCCATATTATAGCTTTGAATAATTGTCTCCATGCTAACATCTTTTTCCGTTCCATATTTGTACATTTGAGCAAAGTGTTTGACCCCTTGTCTAATGCTCAAGCTTGTCTCTTGAATTTCATTTGGCTTTAATCCCAGTGATTCAGAAGACTGCATAGGGTCGTTTCCCTCACCTCTACTCTCTTGGTACATAATTCCTAATAAAACTGCTGTTTTACCTTCTAAATTATATTTTTCTAATTCTCTTTTCACGGTTAGCTCATATTGCAATAAACGTTGTTCGGTAGCAATCGCTTTATTTCTTTGAATATTGGTTTTATGCTTAACATAAAATATTACAGACATGGTTCCTAAACCTAAAATACTAATAAAGAATAATATAATAAATCGTGTTTTAATCGTATGCTTCATACATTACTCCTCCTCCTATAAAAAATCCGTACCTTTTTGGACTCAAAATTATTTTTTTAGGTGTAAAGTTTAATATAGGAATTTAAAGAAAAAACAACCGCCTGAATTGTGGATTTTTCAAGGCGGCTTATTTTTTGAATCGTTTCCTTCCTCCTACAAGTATTACACTTTTTTTTTGAAATTTTTTGTTCTTTGTTTTGCCCAATTGATACATTTCTTTTCAATTAAATGATACGATACTATAGAACAAAGTATTGTCATTGTAATACATAAGATAAGAAGGAAAAGGATAGGTATTTTTGTATACAAAAGTTTAAATAGTACCATCATGATTGGAAAATGACATAAATAGATACTATATGAAATTTCTCCTAAGTATACAAATACACTCTTATTTAAAATTTCTTTTACCTTTAGATTATTCATGGCCATTATAATCAGTATACTAACACCAATTACGACACCCCAATCCTTTAATAGGAAAGCAGTATCACTACGAGAAATCAGCAAAATTCCAGTAGAGTATACATATAAAAAGCTTCCTAGTGTGATAAGAAGATTTCTTTTTAAATTTTTCATATTTCTATATAAGTGGGTAAGTTTTTCCTGATGCTTAAAAAGTAACATTCCGACCATAAACATAGATGTGAAATGCAGTGTATCGGCATAACCATTATAAAATCCCTCAGCTTTCCCAATATGCAACATATTAAGGAAAATACCAATTAAAGAAAAGCTCATAGCAAACAGTATCGTTTTCTTCCAACTCTGTTTATAAAATAGAAGGAATAACAAGGGAAACACGATAGATATACGCATTTCTTGAGCTAATGACCAGATAACCGGATTATAATTATCCGTAAAAAAGTTATTAAGAAGTACAAAGTGATTGATAATATCTAATTTTGTTATTGGCCCTTGCCACTTATCATAGAACCAATCTCGAAGTCCTGTAACTTCATATGATGAAAATAAAATAAATAAAGCAAAGGTGATAAATATCCAGAAATAATAAGGGATATAGATTCGTACAAATCTCTTAATTAAATATCCCCAATAATTTGTTTTTGAATGATAGAGTGCCATAGATAGCACAAAACCACTGAGTACATAAAAAATGATTACAGCTTCTCCACCAGCCCATAAAAACCTAAGAGGCGATAGTTTTATAGAATTAGGCAATGATGGTAGCATCAAACAAAAATGTCCGATTACCACTGTAATAGCTGCTAATCCCCGTATAGAATCTAACTCTTTTATTCTCTTACTCATAAAGTCTTCTCCTTGTAAATTGTAGATTTTACTGTTAATAAAGGCCACTATACTAGTGTAGTGGGAGAATTGTACATATATACGCATAGGGTAGAAGGAACTATTAAAATAAAAAGTAGGGTAAACTTTAAATTTTTGAACTCTTTTTTTTTAGGTAATCTAACTTTAAATATTGTTCTTATCACATTACTTTTAGCAGAAATCACCCCATTATTACTGTTCGACTATATTTTTAGGATTACAATTAATAGACAATCTAAGTAATAAATTTGTTCCATAGTTACAAAAAAATTAAACCAGTGTGCCTCAATTGAATATCAAAACACACTGATAACTTAGTCTTTTTCTTTTTGTCTACTAAAAAGGGGTAAGACCCCATCACAATCAAGCCAAGAAAAGCAAATACCCAAAACAAGAAAATTTGCATCTCCAAATTATGGTACCATTAAACAAAAATGTCCAAATACAACTGTTATAGCCGCTAGTCCTCATATGATTCTAATTCGTTTATTCTCTTACTCATAAGGTGTTTTCCTTGTAAATTATAGCTTTTGTTATTAATATAGATGACTATACTAGTGTAGTGAGTGAAGTAAATATATTTTGTTTACTTTTCTTTAAACTTCCGATATAAACACTACAGAAAATTGTGGATCTTTTAAAAGCATTTTTCATATTTATGCATAAATTATAGAATAAATATAGAAAGAAAAAAGAAATTTTATCTAAAAAATTTTTTAAGATTTTATTAAATTTATTGACTCACATAAACATATTTACGTATTTTAAAAGTTATTTTAGCGTTAATAAAAATCACCATACTAGGGGTCACCATACATCACCATCAAGCTGAGAAAAGCAAATAACCCAAAACAAAAAAATAAGCTTTTTTGTTGCAAGTTAGTACAAAATTTCGTTCTGGGGGTACTATAAAATTTTAGCTTGATAGCGATGGGGTAGCACCAACAAAACGCGAATTTCGTACGCTAAGCGATTTTTCACAGGAAAAAAGCTGTTTTCCTGTATCAAAGGAATAATCAGCTTTGTTATAGTATATATTAAACTTTATATATTGTTAGTTAAATTATGTTCATGAATTATTTGTTATTTAAAATAGCTTTTTGGGCTTTTTCTTTATCATCAAAATGTATTGTTTTATCCTTTAAAATTTGATAAGTTTCATGACCTTTACCTGCAATGAGAACAATGTCATTGGATGAAGCCATTTGTATAGCTTTATTTATAGCCTCTTCACGATTAACCTCTAATTTATACTTTGAATTGTTAAATTTCAACATACCTTTTTCAATATCTTTAATAATTGTCAAAGGATCTTCAGAACGCGGATTATCAGAGGTTACAAATACAAAATCACTGTATCTACAAGCAATTTCCCCCATTACAGGTCGTTTTTTTGAGTCTCTATCTCCTCCACAGCCAAAAACAGTGATAATTTTTCCTTTTGAAAATTCACTTATTGTAGAAAGTACATTTTCTAATGCATCAGGTGTATGAGCATAATCAACTAATAAGAGAAAATCCTGGCCCTCATCCACGATCTCCATTCTACCTTCGACGCTTTTTATACTAGATAGGCTATTGCTAATATCCTCAAGTGGAATGCCTTCAATCAATGAAGTTGTTATTGCTGCCAACGCATTATAAACATTAAATCGTCCAACTAAGTTGAGATTAATTTCTAATTCCCCATTAAAAGAAGAAACTAAAAATCGAATACCTTTTGGACTTAAAGCTATATTCTTTGCTTTAACATCAGCTACATTATTTATTCCGTATGTAATAACTTCAGCGGAAGTTAACTTTTGAAAATAATCTACTGACTGATCATCTGCATTAAGAACAGCAAATTTTTTATCTATGGGAGAAAATTCATTCCCAAGTCTTGAGAAAAAAAGACCTTTTGTATACTTATACTCTTCAAATGTTCCGTGATAATCTAAATGATCTTGAGTTAAGTTTGTAAAAACAGCAGTTTTAAAATTGCACCCCATAACTCTACCCATATCTAAACCTTGTGATGTAACTTCCATAACACAATACTCTGTCTGATGATCTTTCATTGCTCGTAAATTTCGCTGAAGAATTGGCGGCTCTTGAGTGTTTATATCAGTGGGATACAATTCTGTACCAATTTTTATTCCGTTATTCCCCATGAGACCTGTTTGAAGTCCATAGTCAGTCAAAATTTTCTCAAGCAAATACGAAGTTGTTGTCTTACCGTTTGTTCCTGTAATTCCAATTAGTTTCATTTCATCAGATGGGTATCCATAAAAGTGCGAGGCAACAACAGCCATAGCATATCGTGCATTCTTAACAAATATTTTAGGAACATCGATGTTTACGTCTCTTTCTACAATTAATGCTACCGCTCCGTTTTTCACTGCATCTTCCGCAAAATGATGCCTATCCTCAAGAAACCCTTTAATACTTGATACACATATAAATAAATTTCCTTTTTCTATCTTTCTAGAATCCATTTGTAAACCTGTAATTTCTGTATCCATGTCCCCAACGGTCTTTTTAACCAAAAATAGATTTGCTATTTCTTTTAGCTTCAAAATAAACACCTCTCTAATAATTATTCTACCTTTTCAGTTTAACATTTTATTATATTTTATTTAAATTCTGAATTAATTGTATGATACGAATTTTCTCGCCGGATGCATAAATAATAGTACCAAAAACGACCGTTTATGGTATTTTACTTATTTCTATCCAGATTGAGAAAAATACTATTCAAATTTAGTTTCAAAACTCATTACCCAAAATAAATGATCCTAACATATTAGTCATATACAATATGTTAGGATCGTGATATTTTAAGTATTTTTTGGATTTAGGTCTTGATAAACTTGCATTTCTTCTTTCAATGAGCGCCATGGTTCTATTTTTATCGATTTTGTACTTTTGTCTCTAAGCGTATACACATGTACATAATATGCTTCTTTTTTCTTTTTCATAATACAAATAACTTCCCCTTATATTCTTTATATTTTTTTAATAACATTATAAATAAGTGTGTAAAAATTACACACTTCATTTAATATTCTCTCTTGTCACTTTCATAACTATTCCCCCTACCTTAACATATATTCACTTACTTTCATTAAATCAAAAAACAGGTAATCATGTTTAATCACAATTACCTGTTTTTTTCATTTATATCTATTTTTTATTTCTTAAAATCTCATTAACCTCTTCGACACTTAATTCAGCAGCCTCTGCAACTTTCTCTAAAGGTACACCTACTTTAATCATGTTTTGAATTAGTTGTATTTTGGCTTCTTTTGCACCTTTTTCTTCTGCTGTTTCTATTTCAGATATTCTATCTTTTATTTCTTTTTCTCTAGCCCAATATAAGCGTAAAAAATCCTTATCGCTACTTAAACGCTCCCAATCCTCTATCGCTTTTTTAAAAACTGGATCTTTTTCCATTGCTATCGCCTCCAGGATTGTTGTTAATCTCTCATCCTCATGCGCAGGAAATAATAGTAACCAACGCGCTAAAGAATCTTCCCACGGATCCATTCGTTTTCCCTGCCATTCTTGAATCACTTTTGGGATTTCAAGAAAATGCAACTGCATATTTTCGGTAATGATACGTTTAGATTTTTTATTCATCACTGTATTAACATTATGAAACTCCTGCTCCTCTGGAAATAGAATGAAATCCACTATATTAATACAAATGGTTGGTCTTAATTCTGTATATTTCATCCCTTGAGTCATTTGAGAATAATACATACCTGACCAATAGAACAAAGAACGCTCTATCATATCTTTTTTGTCTCGAACTTGAATCTCTATATTAATTTTTATACCACTATTTAGCGTAGCTCGCAAATCTAAAATAGACAGTTTATCATCCTTCTGCTCTCTTGGAAGATGCGGATCATCTAAGTGCAAAGATGTAATTTCTTCATCAATAGATGATTGTAGTACCGCGTTAAGAAACCCAATTAATATATCTTCATTTCCTTCTACTCCAAACAAACGTTTAAAAGCATAATCAACTCGTAAATTTACTAGATTCTTTTTTACATATACACTCATATTCTCCCTCTACCTTTCTCGTTTTAAAATTGTATTTAAGAGCATAAAAAAAGATAGAATTATATTCTATCTTTTTCTCCTCTATTCATCTCATCAAATATGGATACTAGTTACTTACTATATAAGAAATATCCTCTTCACACATATTTGTCGCATTTGCAATTGTCGTGATAGAAACTCCTTCATTGTAAAATCGTTGAATGAGTTCCAGTCTTTCTTGTTCCCTAGCTTTTTTATCTACGTCCATTAATTGTTGCATAATATCCATATACTTAACACACACCTTTCTTTTATATAAAATCCCCTAGTTAAATTGTTACGATTTATTATATTGTGCGGAAAACTGGTTTGAAAGAAGCTTGCATCGCATCATCCAGACCTTTCCCTTGTGCTGGGTTCCATGCTGCAATAATTACGTTATAGCCCACTTTCTTTAACTCTGTTGCAAAAGCAATTAAAGCAGCTCTTACTTTTTCATTCTCTACTAAGTCGGCATCAAATGCTAAATATACATTTTCTACGCCCATATCTTTTAATACTGGCATAACGATTCTCCATGCATTTACACCTGGAATCGCAAGAACTGATGACCCTACTTTAGCTAGTTCTTCTCTATTTAGTCTTTGAGGAAGTAAATCGGCAATCAAATCTGCCTTCATCGGCCCTTCTGTAATCATTACTGATTTTGTTTTGTGCAGCGTACCAGACTTCCAATGTTTCAAATGTGAGCTTGGTACCGCTACATGTACAGGGAGTGGATTTTCACTACCTCCCGCACCGGTTCCTTCATTTTTGTTTGCTGAAGAGATCCATAAGTATTTTTGACCTTTATGTATCTTTACAACAACTTTTTCCCCGCCGATTAATAACTCTTTATTTTTCCCTATTTCTAGTTTTCCTTCATAGATACAATCACCATTTTTCGTTATTTTCACAACATTAGGCTGTTGGACTAGTTCAGCTTGTATACCTGTAGGTCCAGATTTCACATGAACAGAGTTCTTTACTTCATCTACACGTACTTGCCAACCAACAATTTGATTATATTGGTTTCGGAACGGAATCATAACTCCTGGAAAACCTGCCATTAAACGAAGAGAAAGTTGTCCTTTCTGCATTTCATAAAAGCCAGGTATCCCCTTCCAACAATCTTTTTTGCCAATTTGTTTAAATAACTTTTCCCAAATGGTTGTGTACGTATTATCATCTTCCAAAACAATTTGTTGCTTTAAAAAAGAACGATATTGACGTACCTGTACTTCTTCTTCAGTCATTTTTCTCTCTTGCAGTAAATGTATATGGTGATTCTCCTCTAACGGCAAAAATTCGATTAAATTACGATTAAATACATCTAATTCTTCATTACTACGCTTACTATGTCCCTTTACCACATCTACAGCTGGTAATTTGTATTGCTTCTTACCATTTAGATAATGGATGTAACTTGGATTACTTGAATTTTTACCGTATACCCACTTACTTTCCACACGGGTACATGCTACTTTCTCCTGTGAAACATGCAGCATACAGTTTCCAATACCATTACAGATTGGGCATGGAACACGATAAAATTCCCACCAACTTCCTCTTGGATGTGCAGTTGTTAAACGAAATTGTCCTTTTTGTATGTTATAATTCATCATTTCCCACTCCTTATATACTATTTATTATATATGGAACAGCTACTTCCATTAAACTCTTTATACCTCTATTTAGATGTTCTCTTTGTTCTCCTAACGGATATACAAAAGAATATGTATCACAAACTAAATAATCGTTTCTATGTTCTTGATTTAGCAAAGCTGATTCTACATATGCTTCAAATGCTCTAGCAAACATCTCATGATTTGTAGACCAATACTTTTTAGTTCTCTTCTTATCTAACTTAATGGCTGTATCAAAGTATACAGACCCTTTCACTTGATAGGGTATTTCACTAAGTTTTTCGCCTGTTTTTTTATAATGATATGCAGCTAACATTTGTGCGGTTTTCTCAAATTCTTTTTCAATTTTACGCTCCATACGCGCCTTTGGTGCTCCTGATAAAATATCAAGCTTCCTACACAAACTAGCATGATGTGATTCTAAAATATTTGAAATATTTCCTTTAAACACATCATAACTATCGATAACACCACCAAAGAAATACCACTTTCTACTGTAGGCATTTTCCACGTTGATTACTCTGGCCACTTTCCCTTGTTTACAAGTATCTAACACAGCTTGCATCTTTTCCTTGATAATAGCAGGCAAGATATTCCCAATACTCTTCCCACTTGATAAGAAAGCAAGACTGCCATTTTGAAAATCATGACTACAATCATATAAGAAATGATCCAATGCATGTCCCCATTCATGACACAATGCCCCGACTCCATTATCGCGAGTTAAATTAATGACTTTGGTAGAAGGTTCATAATGTGCTAATGCATTGCCGCTTCCTCTCGCACCGATCGCAAGTCCTAAGCGTCCTCTTAACCCTATATACTCAGGTGGAATCCCTAATATGCGAGCTAAATCATGCAATGCTTCAGATACATGCCCAATATGCTCTTTTGCATATTGTTCTGTGCAATAATGACCAAATTGCATCCCCTTCAACCCAAACATAGCAACTACGTCTTCAGGTTTGGTAGCAATTTCTACTTCTGGCCCTTTTCTTTGCAGGGTATCCGGCAGTTTCCTACTCCAAGCAGCTGCGGATTTCTTACGAGTCGTAACCTTTTTCGTAAGTAAATCATTCCATGTTAGTTCATGTGATACACGAAGGTACGTAGAATTAATACTTTTTGAATTTGTGCAAAGTGATATGAATTTCTTACCTAATATTAATAATTCCATACCATCTGCATCAACAAACTCATCAAAATATTCCTCTACCATTCTTTTAAATGTGAATGTTACATTCTTATTTTTTCTAAATGCAGACCAACCATTGTTCATTTCCATTCCATAAGAGACCACAAGATCTACCCATTGTTCTGAGGTATGTACCGACTGGATATCATGCCATATTCTTCTACATGCTTGAACATATAGTTTCCTTGCAGTCGGTGTATCTACAATTGGCTTCTTATTAATTCTGCCCACTAGCAACTGCTTTAACTTTGCAACATGTGGCGGGACATCATTTTCTTTTTCATGTTCAAAAGAGAATGGAATCAATGTATTTCGATCCAATGCATTTAGCGCCTCTACTGGAGATTCTTTTTCAATTTCAGCTAAAATTTCTAAAGAAAATGATACTAAAAATGATTCTTTTAAAGCTCGTATCTCTTTCTTTGCTCCCACTAATTTCTCACCTACATCATAACTGTATCGATTACGAACTTGTTTATCTGTTCTCACATCTTGTACCATTATGTCTTCTCCTACCTCTAAACCAAAAAGTTCAAATAAATTCATACTAAAATCCTCCTGAATAAAATAAAAGACAGAAATTCATAGTCATTTTGCACTACGGATTTCTGTCATTCCCTCTGTTTGTACACTTCCATATAGTTATGTAAATCACTCATTACGATACACTCACACCTGTTAAAGAGAATAGATCCTCTTTTGTCGGATTTAGTGCTTGTAACCAGCTATCTACCTCTAGAAAGTTTACTTTTTTTAATTGTTCACCTTTCTCCGCACGCTTAGCCACTTCTAAACCTCCATGGTGATGCACAATCATTACAAGATCATCTTTCTTGAAAATACAATCTACATCTGCAGAGTTTATATGTTGGTTACGTAGAATTGGTTTCCATTTCTTAAGTGAATAACCTTCTACATCTAAAAAGCCACGGATAGCAGTAAAGCGAAAACTCGTCCCTCTAAAACATCTTTCCAATAAAAAAAGGAAATCCCGTACACATCCATTAAAATGAACATGATACAAATAGATTTCCCCTGCTTGTTTTGCTTTTCGCTGTGACAAGTTTGATGGTTTAACGGAAAACTGATAACAATCTCGTTCCCAAAATGCTCCTTCTTTTGTAACTCTCATTCGTAATGCACGTAAACTTGGAATAAGTTCATCTGGATGCGCAGAACAAAATAAAGATACTTCATAACTGATATTCATAAAAAAATCCCCCTAAATAATAATTTTTGCCCCGTGTAATAATGGGTTCTACCAATCAAACTGACTTGAAAACAACACAAAAAGGGCTTCTTCAAGTCGATTAAAAATGTACATAGCAAAATAAGCTATATATACACTAATCGGCTCAAAGAAGCCCTTTCACAATTGAAACAAGACGCAACTTGCTTCTACAACTCAACCACAACACATAAAGTGTGGGAATAAACGGAATCAAATAAACAATAAATATAATTCCATATTAATGAATTCATACAAAAATTTCAATAATTTTATGTGTCCTTAAAATATCCAGCTCTTTTTTTAAAAAATTCATACGCTTTAACGCTACCTTGGTTTCTTCATCAAATGATATAATTCCCTCCTCGATAATATTGAATTTAATATTGAAATTCTCTAAATCTCGATGTATTATATTTTTGTGTTTTTCTCAGTTCCCTAGCCGAGAATACATCATCACTTCTGAAAGAACCCGTACTCCAACGGGTTTTTTTATTCCTCTTCTTGTAAATCCGATTATTTGAATGTAAAATTGTAAATAAGTTCTAAAATTTTGAATCGAGATGAACATCATGAAAAGTTTTGGTATGTTAGTACTCTCTACTGTCTTTTCAGTGCTCCTAGTATATTATAATGTCATCTCCTTTTATAATAAGTTTTCATCAGGAAATACATATTATTGGTTAAACGGTATCCTAGCTGTTGGATTCCTTATATCCTTAATTATCAACATAAAAGATATCATCAAGAAAAACTACAGGACCTCATAATAATAGGAGTTGATACATATGTGGAAAAAGATTAATAATTATAAGTTTCATCTAAAAGATTTGAAATTTATGACTTGGCTATTTCCAATTGTCGGTTTGTTATATGCCTATGAATTTTTTTCTGGGCTAATGTACCACCAGGAGGTTCGTTGGCTTAAGTTAATATGCATGGCGATAATGATTATAGGATTTATGGATATTAGAAAAAAGCTTAAAAACAAAGATTATAAAGCGGCTTAAATCACCAAATACTCTTGAACTCATTTTTGAATTATTGTATTATATTTTCGGGTCTTACTTCATAAATCATTATCAAGAGAATCTGCAGGTTTGCAGGTTCTCTTTCACAAAATTGATGCACCTTTTCGTTTGTTTTGGTAGATGTTCAATCAAATTGAAACTGTATCCTTAGGTTTAATAAGTCCTAATAAAAACATAATAAAAAAAGAGTGCGATTAAGACATGCACTCTTTCAAAAGACTTTACCAATCTCGATGATCATCATGATCACGATCGCGTTCATGATTACGTCTACGACGACACTCATCACAATCGCAGTCACGTCTACAATGACAGTCGTTAAAATCGTTTCTTCTTCGTCTACGGCCGCAACCGCAAAAGACTAAATCATCCCAAAATCTATTACAATCTCGAGAATGTCCAAAATTATTATCCCATCCCATAGATATGATTCCCTCCTCTAAAAATAGAATTCATCATATTCTATGATTAAAAGGTAGAAATAGTTTGTTTACTAGCCTATGTTTCAAACTGATAATATTTCAATTTGCAAGTCTATCTCACGCCTTATCTTTCCTTAACAGCAAACAAGACGCCACCCAGATCACAGCAGCGCCTACGATAATTGCTATACACTTAATCAAAATCATTTATCCTCACATTATTTATTTCTTTGCTTCCATACCCCATTCTCTTTACGATAAATATTCTTGCCATCCATGAAGTCAGCTGTCTTACCCGGAATGTTATATTTCTTATTCTTTTTCTTTTTCTTAGCCTTCTTCTTCAGCCTTTTCTCTTCTTGAACAGCTTGCAAATCCGCCTTCCATTGCTTCAACAAATCCTTTTCACGTCGCATCGAATTTGTACCCCTCAGATTAAAATGTAAACCAAATAATTAGATTCTACCTATTTATATAGAATCCTTTAATCCAAATGTACATTTTGTTCAATAAAAAAAGAACACTATAAAGTGTCCTAAGCTTCTGAGTATAAAATATACGACAATGCCTTGCCATTTCTAATGGCGCAACCTAAAAGAGCTTTATAGCGGAATATATATAGCTCTCGGAAAAGGAATAAGTTGGTTGGCATTGATTCGATATTGTATGATGAAAGCCTCCTTATGTGCAAACGAAAGAGAGCACTCCCCCAATAAGTGCTCTCTCTTGAAAAAATATAGGGGAACATGTTGGAAACCGTTCAGTGTCATTATATAATATGATACTCATTCCCGACTATGCCTAAGTCATGTATTAAAGGGACTTAATGTGTAATTTCTATACAACAAAGAAAAAAGCACCCGAATGGATGCTTAAATTAAACTTATTCATTATCAATATCTCTACTTTCATCATTAACTGATTTCGGGTCTAACATGATTCCTATATCCGGTGGCAAAATTAACTCTATACCAGCTACTGGTTGATTGTCCTCATTAAAGTAATACTTCTTTATCTTATTCAACTCTTCATTTTTCTTATTTTCACTCATATTATCCCGCCTTTTATGTATGATATTAAAAACTTTTCTTAATATGTACATTGAAAGAGATATTATACTATTTTTCAACTCTCACAAAACTTTTGAACTACCCCCACTTTCACTTCGTTTAGAAGTGAGGGATTCCTAAGTAAAGAGTTCTATCGAACTCTAATTGATTAGGCTAACCCCGCAGTCCTTGCGGTTAGAAGCCTTATCGCTTCATTCTTTAGATTGATACTTGCGTTAATATCCCTATCATGGTGTGTACGGCAAGAAGGGCAATCCCATTTACGTAGGTTCAGATTTTTAACGTCTTTGTTTTGATATCCACAACAAGAACATAATTGGCTAGAAGCAAATGTTTTCGATACGACAATGACTTGTTTGCCATACCATTTTGCTTTATATTCCAACATGGTTCGAAACTGTGACCAAGATACTTCACTAATTGCTTTTGCTAACTTATGATTCTTTAACATATTCGATACTTGCAAATCCTCTATACCGATAACATCGTGGCTTTTGATGATTTCAGTTGAGATTTTGTCTAAGTAATCTTTTCTAGCATTTGATATGTATTCATGAATTCTAGCTACTTTTACTCGTTGTTTATTCCAG
Organism: Bacillus sp. JKS001846; assembly: GCF_900176455.1. Classification (NCBI taxonomy): domain Bacteria; kingdom Bacillati; phylum Bacillota; class Bacilli; order Caryophanales; family Bacillaceae; genus Bacillus; species Bacillus sp. JKS001846. Next base: position 19,987 of record NZ_FWYG01000002.1, on the reverse strand, counting down.
CGAGAAGATCCTTTCATTCTTCTAGAAAGAACACGCTGTGCTTTCGCCAACTTATCTTCTAATGATCGGAAAAACTTCGGATTTTCATAGGGTGTTCCATCTGACAAAATGGCGAAATCTTTTAGTCCTACATCTATCCCAATGTAAGAATGTGTTTTCGGAAGTTCTTGCACTTCTGTTTCAACTAACAATGACACAAAGTATCTACCAGAAGGGTTGCGTCTAACCGTAGCATTTAAAATACGTCCTTGTACTTCACGACTTTTGGCAAATCGAACAAGACCTAGTTTTGGCAATTTTATTTTGTTTCCTACGACAGCAATGTTTTCATTTGTTTGTTTTGTGGTGTAAGATTGTACGTTGTTTTTCTTAGATTTGAAACGCGGGGCACTAGTTTGTTTTTTGAAAAAGCGTGTATAAGCATCCGCAAGGTTGCGAACAGACGACTGAATCGCAATACTATCCACTTCTTTGAGCCAAACAAATTCTTTTTTTATGGCAGGGAGTTTGGCAGAGCATGTACCATATGTCAAACCTTTCCCCGTCTCTTTGTATGCGTTATCCCATAGAGATAGGAAATGATTGAATACAAAACGAGAACAGCCAATTGTTTTATTAATTAGGGTTGCTTGTGTTTTATTTGGATAGATACGAAATTTATATGCTTTATTAATCATCATTCATTTCACCTCCATTTCGGCATGTGTCTATTATACAACAAACATACATTCGATAGATAGTGAAGTAACACTTTATGTATATCGAACAATTAAGATGGCTTCCTGCCATCTCTTGTCCGAAGCCAATTCATCTCCCACCTACTCACTTCGCATTCCTTGAGGAAGGAGTCTTCTTGGCTAAAATGATAATAAATATCAAAGTCTGCTCTCGGTATAGACTTCTTGCCCTTTGGTTGATGAGACATCTTTACATAAGATTGAATAACTGATAGTGGCACTGCGAATACTGACTTATCCTTACTAAACTCAATAAGAAAAAAACATATCGCTCCCATCTTCTCCGCTTTCTCCAGGTAATCCAATTGATGCTGCGCAATGTTCTTTAAATCAAAACGTGTATCTTTCTCTGTAGACTTCGCTTCAAATGCTACAGCTCTCCCCTTATATACACCGTCATAGTCTACTGTGCTCTTTGCTTCATAGAATCCATTTAGTACACGGCCGCCTTTGCTCTTTAACACCTTCACAGGAGTCGGACGTTTGTTAATAAGCGCCACTCCCCCTCTTTGATACATTTCATTCGCTAAATTGATAAGCATTTCAAATGCCCTTCCACGGTTACCTTGTCCCAATGTTATTCTTCACTTTCTCTTAAAAGAATTATTTTGTTGAATTTTCTACTACCAATCATCAAAAATATCTTATAATCGTTATATACAAACTTATTTTAAGGAGTAGATAGAATGCCAGTTACACTCGAACTTATTCTTTTCATTCTTATAGCAATTAGTGCTGTTGGCTATTTGATAAAAGAATCTCAAAAAACTAAGAAAAGAACCCTTGGAATTTCACTAGAACTTTTAGTTCTTTTCTGGTCAATATGGAGAATATCAACTATCATAATTCAAATTTCAGAATATAATCTCTCGTGAATAAAATTCAATATTCCGTCAATACTGTATATGACATCAGATTTTCTCCTTGTTCCCCCTTGGAGAACCTAGCAGTTAGCTTTTGCTAGCTGCTCTTTATTTGTAAGAAGCACTCAATTAACTGGACTCACATATAATATTCTGAGTTCCTTTCTTTATAAAATAGTCGTTATAAAATGAGGTTCGTCACGAGAGCACTTTACTAAGTGCTCTTTTTTGGTTTTAAAATAAAACAAAATGAAATTTTTATTAAGAAAACTTATTTATACCTTTTAGTTGATTGTTTTCTAATTCAAGTTCACTTATTCTTCTTTGTAGCTTTTTAATTGTGTTTATAGCCATCAAAGATATATCTTTAACTTCTTTTTCGTTTTCTTCATATTCTTCTGTGGTCATTAATTCGGTGTTTAAATTTCCTCTCAAATGTAAATGCCATAGTTCTGAAAAAGTTTTATCAACTCTCAATTAATCACCCCCGTTTTCTATTAAAATGAAGTTTTTATATAAAGTTTTCTCAATATCTACATCCTGGAAATAATTTTCCTCTTATGGTAACATATTGGTAATCCTATAAAATTCTATTGTTCCATTAAAAAGGACCCCTACCCCTTTTCCGGGTCCTTTTTCAACGTTTTCTACTAAAATAGCGTTTTTTATTCAAATTGATGCCCTGCTTATTTGGACACATTTACCAGTATTTTTACCAAAAAATTCATGATATGGTTAATTAGTCGAGTACGTCATTACTTGACACATACCCTTAGAAGCCCTGTGGATAATCGGGGTTTCTTTTATTTAGATAACGATTTTATCTAAATCCATTCACTTATCTCATACTTTGACATACAATAATAGTGCCTTTCTGTATAATGTGAGTTCGTCACTTTCGTTATAATTAGGTATAAGGAGCGCTCTCGATTAGCGCTCTTTTTATTTGTTGTTAAATAAGGATTTTGTTTAAATTTCTTTAACCTTATTGATTCCTTTGCATACAGTATTATCACAAGAAATTCAATAAGTGCTCCGGTCTAGTTACCTTGAATTTTTTGCAAACCTTGTGGGAAGAATCCGTTTATAACAAACGGATTCTTTTATTTATCCATCATAAAATAACTATTTTGTTATATTCCTCACACCCTTAAATGAGGCAAGCATATGTTTTAGTATTATGTTTCATCGCTTATAGGGGTCCCCTTTTTTTCATGCCTCTTTACGAATAACCTTTTTTACATTACACATACTATCCTCAAGTCAACTTCCCATGACTACACTCTTTTAAATCGGAGCTTTACCCCTCCGGACTGTTTAGACACATGGCAGGTGATTTGGTCAATTACCTGCTATTTCCGATTAAAATAACTATTTTGTTCACTTTTTTGATACATTTACGAAACATTCATATGTTATCTTCAGTAAGTTCTTTTCTTTTCATAACATTGTGTGAGTTATACCAACACAAGAAGCCCTAGATCCCTAAATCTAGGGCTCCTTCGTTTAAATAACTATGTTGTTTGTTTTGATGTATAGACAACTATATATTTAGATTTTAAAATATTATTGTGATTCCCACTTGGTTTCACATACGACTTTTTTTCTTCGGTTATGGGGTTCTTACGTAATAGTAAGGACTATTTTTTTATTCCAATAAGTATTTTTTAAAATTTACATATCCATAAATTCCTTTAATAATTTCAATTTCTAATAAATCCATGTCTGTGTTATCAAATACTTCAAGCGCATGTAAAAGTTACGTAAAGATTGCTATGAGTCAATCCTTCCACCCCAGAAACGTTATATAATGAAATTGCAAACATTAAGTTTGTACCTTTCTGTACGACATAACTCTTTGCTAGGGGAAACCCTAGCTTTTTTATTTAGTACCCATAGCCAGTAAATCCGAATCCCATATTTCTCCTTTCTGATTCCGAAAGTCCCAATGTTTCTACTGACGCTATGACGCCTACAGTTGCCTCGTTCAATCAAATGAGTTTCTGACCTTTAGATACGTCATAACGCTATGTCTCCTAATCCAAATTCATTATCTCTTCTAAGGTTCTATCGGAAATATACGTGGTTATAATCTGTATCTTTCCGTATTTCTTTTTAGCCATTTCTATCGCTTCGCCTTCGGACTTTGCCTCAACCAACGAAGCTTCCACTTCTCATCTTTATCGTAAAACTCTACTGAGTACGTCATAACGCTATTACGCTTCAAGAATTTATCCACGGTACTTGTTGCAGTATAATCAAAACTTCCGACTACATCCTCCAGTGTTAGTTGTTTCATGCCCCTTACCCCATTGGACGCGATTTGATTTTGTTCTTATCTGCCTGATCCATAATTAATGCAGCAATTTCTAGTTGATGCCTTCCTAACTCTTTTGCTATTTCAAGAATATCTTTATCCTCATCCCACATTTCTCTTAATCGAATCACTTCGCTTTCATCAAACACTAAGTCCAACTCTTCTAAAGCAATATATAAGTTACGACGCGACTTCTTCATGTACTTTCCTTGCTGCAACGCCATTGTGTAAATCTCCTTTTCCAAATCCGTTCCAAGTCGTGGCATCCCATTTCCCCTCCAGTTGTAATTGATGAATTTCTCTTAACTCCGCCATAAGGGCATGACGTCTTCTATCCACTTCTTCAGGGCTGCGGCTCCCTGTTTCGCAAATACATGGTGCAAATTGATAGCAGCCATTCCCCATATCGTTCTTATTTACTCCCGTTCCTTCACATACGCACATTTCAATTTCCCCTTTCTATCTTTGCTATTGCTGCAAATATCGGATAAATTTGCTGAGGTACAACTGCATTACCTAAGCTTCTAATTCTGTCCATCTGATTGGGAAGCCCATCATCTCTTCCTAAAAAGCTGCAGCTAACACAGCATCTCAGCAACAAGCTGCACCTAAACAAGAGAAGGTTCACTTTGCAAACTACACAGATGCAAATACTGCAGGTTACTATGCTCTAACTCTAGATAGCCCAGCTTATGCTTCGCATTTAGATCGTGATGGCGCTGGTGTAGCTTGTGAACGAAATAAAGGAGATTAAAAATCTAGTAAAAAACCTTAGATTTATGAAAAAGCACTCTTATGAGTGCTTTTTTACTTTCTTTCGACAAAATATGACAATATACAAATAATCTGTTTGCTAATATGAGAAGAGAAATCTTACATTTTAATAATCGAAAGAGGTAATTACATGCAAATATTAATGGCCCTGTTCTTTATAGCTACAGTCGTTTCTTTTGTATTAATGGCTAAAGCTTCTAAGAAAAACCAAAGTAAAAAGAAGTATTTCATTTCAGGAGTAGCATGCTTTGTACTAATGATGATTTTTTACTCGCTTTCTCCAAAAGAAGAAATTAGTAAAAATGAAGCTAAAACCGCTAACACAGAAATGAAAAAAGAAGAACAACAGAAAGCTGATGAGCAAAAAAAAATAGAAGAAAATCGTAAAAAAGAAGAGGAACAAAAACAGAAAGAAGAACAAACGAAACAACAAGAGGAATCTAAGAAAAAAGAAGAACCAAAATCAGTTGTAAATACTGATAAATCTACATACGAAAATGAAGTTAAGCCTACTATTGATGAAATGATAAAGGAATATGATGAAATTTGGAATCAAGATTGGAGACCTATTTGGGGAGAAGCAAGCAAAGACCCTGAATCTCTTGACAAGAACGCTTTAAAAGAGAAAATGGAATCAATTACAAATCGATATGATGCACTTTCCAAGAAAAATACAGAATTTAAAAGCAGCTCAAAGTTAACTGATCCTGCATTAAAAGAAAAGATTGAGAAATTTAGAGTGGAGTTTGGACTAGCAACTAACTATAGAAGTAATGCTGGAAGAGCTGTAACTCAAGGGATTAAAGGAGTCGCTCCATTTAAAGGAAGAATGGAAGAAGCTCAAAAATCAATCCAACTTTCTGATAAAAAGTTAATCAATGCTGTAGCCAACTTAACTGAAGTAGAATCAAAATTAGGTGTTAGTCGTAATTAGGCACTCGAAAGAGTGCTTTTATTATTTCAAATTAGGAGGACATGTATTCTTGAGTATTCGAGTGAATCTGTAACGAAGTGGAAGAATCGCACGAAACGGAAAGGTTCAAAAAAAAAATGGATATGTTAGGGAGGAAATAACAACATGACAAGCAACAAGAAAAAAATCAAACAAAAAGCACTATATGGAACATTGGCGGCTTCTCTGCTATTCTCCGGATTTATGGTTTATACCTGGGATAAGGTAGCAAATGACTATAACAATTTAGTAGACGAGTACAACAAGTTAAATAGAACAGAAGGCGGTACGGCCGCTACTAAATGGGACAGTAAGAATATTAATAAGTTCTTATATCATGCGGAAAAAATGGTAAACGAGGCTAAAAATCCTCTTTATGATGAAATGACGGCGGATATCATTCTAATGGAGATAAAAAATGCCTTTTTGGAAGTAAAACAATTGAAGTTGCCGAGAGAGTATGAGGATGCTATTTTCTGGGTTTATTCTTCAGCTGATACTTTACAAAGTGTATATACTAACGATTCTTTTAGTAGCCAAACGAGGGAAACACAAAGAAAAACGTTAGAAAAGCAAATTGAAAAAGTAAAGGAACTTACTGACAAATACAAGGCCTAGCATACATAAAAAGAAAATTTTTATTAACATATAGACTTGGAGTAACCTCCTTAGACATCTAAAGAAATTTTTTACAATAATACAATTACTAGGAGGCAGCATATTGAAGAGAGTCATTTTAACAGCAGGATTATTTACAATACTATTAACAGGGTGTAAATCAGAAGAACCAACAACAGAAAATTATAAAGTAACAGAGGTAGGACGTAACTACGTTTATGCTAAATGCATCGAACATAATGGAAAACACGACCTTGAATTTGATACCTCAGATGAACTCTTTTGGGATAATAAAGAATACAGTTATATAGCCAAAGGCGATGTGTTTGAAATAGTTTCCCATGAAGGATCAGAAGATGTGATTTCACATCGTAAACTTGATGTAGAAGAAGCTATGAAGGTTGAAGGGCTCATTGACTAATAAGCCCCTAATAAAGTAAGAAAAAGGCACCTTAGGGTGTCTTTTTTTATTATAAAAACCCCCAAGCATTCATACACTTGAGGGGGTACCGTCAGCATTTCGGAAAAAAACACGCTAAGAGCATCCAAGATTTTATACAGTTTTTTGGCTAATCCAGTAACAAACAAGAACCCTAAAACCACGTCAGGATAGGAGTGTATAAAAAAATGCATAGATCCATAGAACAAAAAAGGAGGTTCCCTTGTTAGTGTAAGGGAACCTCCTTTTTCTTGCTACAGATAATGATAGATTATGTTAATTAGAACATTTCAGATTGTTGAAGAATATATTTGAAAAATAGGTTTAAGTTGATGATTTTATAAAATAAAAGAAGGCGTTCCATATTTGGAATGCCTTTTCTTGATGTTTTGTTGCTAATGTAGGTTGTTAAGTTATTTTAATTTGATTACGTGCTGCTTACCTTGCAACAACAAGAACTGGGTGAGGTATCATTTGAGGTGTTTGACTGTCTGTAGTATAATCTGTCCCGAATACACCTAATACGGCATACCAGAATAAGGCATCATATGTCCTGAATACATTTGAGATGGCATACCAGAATAAGGCATCATATGTCCTGAATACATTTGAGATGGCATACCAGAATAAGGCATCATATGTCCTGAATACATTTGAGATGGCATACCAGAATAAGGCATCATTTGCCCTGAATACATTTGAGATGGCATACCAGAATAAGGCATCATTTGCCCTGAATACATTTGAGATGGCATACCAGAATAAGGCATCATTTGCCCTGAATACATTTGAGATGGCATACCAGAATAAGGCATCATTTGCTACACCTCCTTTTATAAAAGAGTAGTCATCTAACCAATACATATTGTATGCAACGAGTAAGCATGTTGTAACTACCTATAATTTCGTTTATCGGGTACGGAAACGATTACTTTTGTTTAGGAGTCATAGATAAAAATTGAGATTTATTTTGCTATTGATAATATGGTGTTATGTTAACCTTACATGAATATCTATTCATCATTTTTTTATGATTTTACTTTTTGGTCTAAGAGTAGCACCAATTTTTTTCTCATCTACATACCAATAAACATATTTTTACTATTAGGACCCCAATTTTCTCCCATAAAACCTGACATTCCCTCTAAGTTAACGAAACACGGAAGCACAGTATACATTACCCCCTGCATTGCATTAGCTCTAAAAGCTATAACAAATCTCATTTTTGAATTATCAACAGGTGCTATCATTCCCATATCTGGACGTATAGCGTTTTCTGCCGTAAGTGCCTCTTTCATTCCTACACTAGCAATACCAACGGGACCCATATTACTTCTAATCCAATAATTCGAGACATTTGTTGCAGATGCCAAATCAGTTGGTTTATCATAAGTCATTAAAATTTGATTAGAAGAAACTTGTCTAGCCTCAAGAAGTATCGGGTGAGCAGCCATTTGACGATGGTAATAAGTTAACATGGTATTCCTCCATTGTTTTTTGAAATAGATAAATTACCTAGATAATATATGCAGATTTCTTACTCGGGTTCGCGATACCAAATTAATAAATGCCCTCAAAATCCTTTCAAGGGGTCTCAACGTATATCCCATCAACCTAAGATTTTGAAATAACCCAAAACGAAAAATTTGATATCTCTACGGTTATTTATGAGAAATCAGCACATTTTTTTCGTTTTGGGGAAAGCTATTCTGATTAGGTTGATGGACATGTGGCGGTACCCCTCTTCAGGTGAAGCGCCTTAGATCATCTTTCCCTTATTTTCAAAAGGACCTGCTCATTTAATCCATAAAAACATAAAGTAATTTGAATCCATTAAAATACATGAGTGACTCCTTATTTTTCTCCTATTATTTAAAAGAGGAATTATTATGGGCTTTGGTGGTAGTTGTGGCGAAGGCTGTGGTTTTGTTGGAGGATTTGCTTTATTAGGGTTAGCAACAACATTTCGCGAATTTTGTACGCTAAGCAAAATTTCATAAAGAAAAAGCCGATTTCCTGTACGCTAGGAACTCGGCTTTTTTAGATTGATATATTCCAATTGAAATTCCCTCAAATAACTAAGGGGGGGTTTTATTAAATTATAGTTTAGTAATATATTGTACTCATTGAGTAAACAATTTTGCATCCGCCCAGTCAGCATGATCATTGTCAATATTATCATTAGCATTATACGAAACTAACTCAAGTGTATTTTTTCCTGCAATAGTTACTTCTACATGTTCAGCTGGATCGTGAGATTTTTTAACCGGACTTATATACAGAATTTTACCATCAGCGATTATCACAAAATTCACAGAACCATGACCAGCTGCTACTTGATCATCTATTCCTACATCTACTGTAAATTTAGAATACTGTCCATTCAAATTGTACTTAATTGTACTATTTGAATGTGAGCCAATTCCTTTGTCATATTGCACACCATTAATAGATAACTTCGTTTTATAAAATGATTGGTTTTTATTATACGAAGAATAATTAGGATTTATTTTCTCTATATCTCCTACAACAGAAATTGGAGTCAACGTGTCACTTAAATATACAGGTACAGATGTAGCAGCTAAAGTGGTTGTATTTCCACTTACAAAAAATGTACAAATAGTAATCATTAAAACTGCAACTAAACTTAATACTTTAAACCGAAAACATTTTGGATTAATAACATACTTTGTATTCATATCAAATCCCCTTTCGATTTTGTAAATTACCTCTCTAATCTTTACATATCAATCCATGTTTTTCAAACTATTTCCATTATTATAAATATTTATACAGAATTGCAAGAAAATTGAAAGCGTATTCCTGTGTTTTTAAGTGAAAGTTGATACAGGGATTTTGGTGTATCTCCAAAAGGGACACCCATTTCCGTAGTTGAGCTACAAATGATCTTGCACAATTAAGTTATAGCAAAATTAATTGTAGAGAAAGTAATTAAATTTAACTTTGTAATCCTAATACCTTAATAATTTCAATTGTTCTATTATCTTTTATTTTAAAATAAAGCCTTTTCCCTATACGTTCACTAATTACAATATTTCCAAAGGCTAATTTACGCAAATGTTGTACAATCAAATCCTCTGTAATTCTTGTTTGCTTACTTAAATCAGAAACTGACAACGATCCATATGTAATCAATTTACAAACAATTGATAATCGAGTAGAATTCCCTAATAACCCTAAAACTTTTATATTTTCTGTATAGAAACTAAAATCCATATGAAAAGCATGTAACAGATCTTCCAACCTCCTAAAATAAGATGAATATCAACCAAAATATCTTAACATAGAAACAGTAAAAAACACCCTAAAATATACCAATTATTAATTGAGAAAAATGATACTTGAATGGAAGTCCAATACATATTCTTAGAATTAAAGTGATTCAAGTTGGAGAAAGGCACCTTTGAGTGTCTTTTTTATGTAAATAAGCTGCCCATATGGACAGCTTATTATAGTTTTTTGTTTAGAGTATATTTTCGTTAAAATATGGGTGTTGCCCCTTCTAGAGAAATAGATGTCCTTCATATCGTCCCAATGATTTATCGGGAGTAGTACCTTTAAAGTACCAGTGCATTGTACCACCACAAATCTTTTCAGTATAATAATTTGAAAAATTCCCATTATACGGTGGATTGTATCTTTCATACTTACCATTAGAAAGCTTTTTGACGCCAGAAGGTAGTTCACATGCGGCCGTTTGCAAAGACCTTACTGAGCTTTCCGTATTGTCCATACTTGCTGCTGAAGCTCCAATTCCCCCAGATAACATAATACCAGTTGCTAATGCTCCTACTACTAATTTCTTGAACATAATAAATCCCCCTTAATATTTTTTATAACTTGCACCTTAAATGTATCACTTTTGTATCTTTTGTAAATATTTTGAATTTGTAGAAATTTTTATTTGAATCTTATTAATATTGTTAATTTATTTTATCGAATGGAAAATAAAGGGTTTTTAATAGGTATGTAAAAATACATAATAAATGAGCCGAATATTATGATATACTCTCAAAAAGCTGATACAAAACTTCTTTAGATTGGAAAACTAAAGTCTTATCTACCCAATTGTGGGGGCGCCTTATGGCGTCTTTTTTTTATAAGAAACCTCCAAGCATTCATACACTTGAGGGTTTATCAATTGAAAGGTAGGGCTGTTTGGAGTTCCTTAAATTAAGAACAAAGCGGGATTATTCCTAAACTAATTAATAGAGCTGCAGCAAACGCTGGAATTGGCACAGGGATCTCGATACTTTCTACAACTAAGAAGTATTGTCCACTTACTACTTTAAAACAAACTAATTGCATTAATTAAGAGTTTTAGTGCACTACTTCTTGGAAGTTGATCTTGTAGCGCTCTTTCTCGTAATTTACTATGTTTTCCAAAGAAAATAGTGAAAGGCAAGGCGATGAATACATTTACAAAATGACAAAACTGTAAGAATACACGAATGTTTGTAAGAAAGTTCGATGTTTTCCTTTTTCTTTTTTTATTATAGTGAAAAAGAAGGACGAAATATTCTCTTATGTAGGAAAGGAAGATAATAATGATTGATCTATTAAATAAATGGAAGTTAGAAAGTACAGGCAATTTCAATATCGTTGTAGGACTTACAGCACTTCTATTTTTAGGTTCAGTAATTGCACTTATTATTATTTACAAAAAAATTGGTAAACCAGATGAAAGAACAAATGCTATTTATTTAAAAATTACTTCTCGTATGTTTACTACTCAAATTCTAATGAATGCTATATTTATTTCTTTAGTTGGTAAAGATATTGAGAATTCCCGTCAAATCTTTATATTATTTGAAGCCTTTGTATTCTTCATTGGAGCTATTTATTCGTTTAAATTATATAGACAGGAATATAAATGATTCACTTGCAAGAAACAATAAAAAAACAGTAGTGTATAAAATCACTACTGTTTTTTATTATGTATCTTCGAATGTAAACTTTTAAATATTAGTTTATTTCCAATACACTTGTTAACTAAATATTTTTTAGCAAAATAAATTGATTTTTTCTACCCCTCATGAATTTCTTTAATACTTTTTCCTTCTAAAAACGCATGTCCCGTTTTAATTTTTTCTACTGTTTCAAATCCATACTTTTCATACACTTTTTCTACTTTTTCGTTAATAGGGATCACCCAGAGATTATCTAGTCCTCTATTCATTACTTCACTTTGAATAAAGTGAATAAGTTCACCTATTAACCCTTTACCTCTAAACTTTTCAATTGTAGCTACACTTTCCATTCGGGCTTGTTTTTCATGTTCAAAAATACAAGCGATGGCACATGCTACTCCATTGTATCTAAGTAGATAGTGAGTGAATGCTGGATGTTTGAATTCATCTTGAAAAACTTTTTTTCTAACTTCGCCCCCTATTTCTTTTATACTACATTCAATATCTAAAGCTTCTTCAAAATTTAACCCAGATACCTTTTCAATAGTAACTTTTTCATTTTTATCTTTTTTAGTTAATTTCTTGTTCCATAATTGGACTGGACTTATTAATTCTTCAAATCCAAAATTCTTTATTTGTAATTCAGAAATCAGTTTTTCTTGCATATCTAAGTTGTATATATAAAATCTAGGTACAATATTTTTAGTTTTATAGAAATCCACTACTTCATCTACTATTATTTGTGGATTTAAACTTACTACACTTACATGTGCATGATTTGCATCATAATAATGTGGGTTGCTTTCATTACAAAATATAGCCCCCCATGATTTCTCTATTCGGCTAGTAAAGGTTTCAAGATATGCAAAATCAAGCTCAAGAACATTTTTTAAACTAGTCATAGTCATACGATATCCCCTCTTCTCTATTTATGTCTTCAATATCTTATTTCCTTTATTATACATTTTAATATTTAAATTTTCAGTTTTTTGATTAAAATATTTTCAAGAAAAAATGAAAGTAAACTTAATATATATATTAAGTTTACTTTCAATGAATAATTATCAAAAGCCCTCTAAATCAATCATGCAACCACCTGTTCCAAACCTTTGCTACTCTTAAGTTACATCATTCTACTTTGCGATTCTTACCAATTTGTATAAGCTGTAATAATAATAAAATTATAGGAGTTGAAATCATGGAGTTTTATAAAAAGCTAAAAGAAGAACGATTAAAGCATAACTTATCACAAGAAGAATTAGCACTTAAATTAAACATAAGCAGACAATCGATTTCTAAATGGGAGCTTGAAAAAGGCTATCCAAATATTGAAACACTTATTACATTAAGTGAATTATTCAACATTAGCATTGATGAATTAATTAAAGGAGATGATTTTTTGAAAGATAAAATCATCAAAGAAGGAAAATTGGGGGAATTAAGAATGACAGATCCATTCAAATGGTTATATGTATTAAGTTCAATTTTAGTAGTATTTTGGCTTTTTGTACTTCCTTGGTCTAATCCATCAGGTCTAACATTAACCATAATTAATCTCATAGCTGTTATTTACTTTGTAATTGTCGTTAACTACATCAAAAATAACAAGAAGAAATTTTTCAATTAAACCTTAAAAATAAAGAAGACAGCAATCGGACGGCTCAACACTATCTGATCGCTGTCTTCTTTATTAAATTCCTACTTAATCACAATTTTAGATACTCAAACCTTTTTCTTATTCTCAAATGTAAACTTTTGAATAGAAGTTTACTTTCAATAAAAACAAAAGACGACATTAAATAAGTCGTCTTTTTTCTTTAAAACATCTATAAAAATTTTATTTTTTCTCCTGATTTTCTACTTTTTCAATTTTAGTATTGAATCCACTTTTAAATCCGTCCCAAAAATCACAGCCACCTAATGAAAACACAAATACACATAATAGACCTATCATAATACCCTTTTTGTAGTTCATTCTATAACATCCTCCATAAATACAAATCAATATCGTAATTATAATATGTAAATTAAGAATATCTACAAAAACAATCTTAAATTTACCTTAAATAATCAAACTGTTATTATCATTTTTTGAAAGTAAACGTTTTATTATTAGTTTACTTTCAAATTACCTTAAACATTGAGTTCACACCAAATCTTCTGATACTCACAAAATATAAAATAAAAGTATACATTTGAAGTATTATAAACAAAGAAGTTAAATCCCTCATAAGAAAAGATGAGTATCTCCTCACTATCGAGATACTCATCCAAAGAAAACATAAATTAACTATTAGTATTTAGCTCTTTACTGTATTTCTTTATAAAAAACGCCATTATTAACGTAATAATTCCTATACCTAAACCAAGTAATTGATCTAACGAAATTACATCACGAAAAATCCAACGTATAATAAATCCCACACTAAATACTAATACAAGTAAAAAACCAAAATATTTTAGTCCCCTATATACGTCTCCCATACCCAAACCCCTCTTAATTTTATAATTAATTCATCCATAAATATAAAATATTATTGATTTTGTTTTTCTCTTTCACCTACAACCCAAGCTACTAATAAAATTGAGCTAGTTGCTAACAATGCTGTAAAAACTCCCATTAAACATTTCTCCTTTTTACAAACATAATTAACCATATTATACCATAGTAACAATACTTACAAAGACTTAGTTACCATAACATCACTGAAAAAACCCCTTCAGTTTACTTGTTGAAGGGGTTTCGTATTTACATAATTATCGAAAGCGGAAGTTAAATATTTAACTCAATGTTTTGAAAGAAAAAACAGCTAAACTAAAAAAAGAATTGGAATACGAATAAAAATATTCGAAGGAAGGTAATTACTATTCATTTGTTATTTTTTCGTTTACTCTTTGCTTTAAATAATTATATTGTTTGTCATTTGTATCTGCAAAAGCTTCTTCTCTATTAGAAGGAACATCCATATATTCGATAGAACTAGGAAATTGACTTTCTGTAAAATCATAACGTTTTTCATTGATTTCATTATAAAAATGCCATCCTTCTTCAAGTTCTGTCTTTAATATTTTCCCTCCATACAAATCATTTATCACTAGTGCTGTTACACCACATTGTCCCATTGCAGGATTGTTTAAAGACCACTTAGAACTTGATTGTATCGACCAAGATTGAAGTAAAATATTTTTTACGTTTTCCCCTTCGAAAAATAACATTTTCTCATCTCCTATATTAAATATTTATTTACGGAACTTACTTACAAATATTCATCACAGAAATAAATATTAATAATGTTGTTTAAAAACTATCTCTCTTTTTAAATAAAAAACTAAATAAATTTATAATAAATAACCGTTGCATCTAATTCACCATTCGGAGAAATTGCATACCCCGGTATTTTGCCGGATTCTTGATAGTCTAATGACTTGTACAATCTATTGGAAGGATCTCCTTCTCTAGTATCTAATACTAAAAGAGACCTACTTTCTTGTTTTGCTCTTTCTTCTGCTTTTTGCATAAGTGAACGTCCAATACCGTTACGTCTAAAGTTTGGATGAGTCATTAACTTGCAAATTTCAGCTCTGTGGATTCCATTTGGCTTTGTAATTAAATGCAATTGAACACTACCTGCCACTTTATTGTTTATTTTGGCAATAAACAATATCACCTCTGGTGCTAAGACAGTTTGCCAATACTTTGTCGATTCTTCTTGTTCCAGTGGAGGTAAAAAACCTATTGACGCTCCATCATCTACTACGGTTTTCAAAAGTTCAGAAAGCTCTTCAATATCTTTATCAAGTAGTTCAATCTCTTTTATTTCTAGATTTTGCATTACTTCTCCCCCTTTTTCCTAATTGTACCATTTGAAAGAAGTGATATGTTGTGTAATATTTGTTGCATATTCTATTCATGTCAGGTTAACATAATGTCCTATTATCGGAATTTGTTTAAAAAATATACACTCAACAATATGGTATAATATGGATATTAAATCTTTTGAAAGAGGGATTATAATGATAAAGAGAGGACTCATTTCGGGAATACTCCTATTACTTATCGTATTTGTAATAGCTTATTTTAGTCGGGATTGGAGCTACATTTATTATATATGTGGTACTTTCGGATTAATTAGTATTGGGTTAGCTTTAGCTTACTTCATTGATAGCTTAATTTTAGGTAATAAAGGAACTCTATTTTCAAAAAAGGAAACACGTAAAATTGGTCGTATCGATCAATCAAAAGGTTTTTTAATAATGGCTATTCCAAATCTTATTGCAGCATTAGTTTACATTGTCATGTAATGTATATTGTATACAAAGCTAATTAACATAACATAAAATTATCGGTAGCGAAGAAAAAAGTGCCCCCTTAATCTCAGAAGGGATTCGCCTTTTTCTATGACTCTATGCATCTTTTTATACATTTCTTTTCTAGAGCGCCTTTTGGCTTCCCTATGGTTCCCGATGTCCCCCTATTTTTTGCATAAAACTTTGTATACTCTTAGCGTGTTTTTTCAAAAATGCTGGCCGTACCCCATGCCTATCAACTTAAGAATTCAGAATTACCCCAGAACGAAAATTTTGTGCAGGTTGCTATTATTTATTGTTTTGGGATAACTTGTTCTTGTTAGCTTGATAGTGAAGGGGTATTTACATACTTAATGTGCATATTAACAGACTATCCGTTTCTGGAAAAAATGCTCTATAAATTTAGAAAAGAAAAATTCGAGCGAAGCTTCGCAGATGAGCTTCGCTATTGCAGGTTACGGGGATTACACAATGCGAGTGAGTAAGTGCTACTCACTGCAGCATGTCAAAATATGAAAAAAGATCGCACCCCACCTAGCGAGGCTAGGATAAAGGAAAGCGATCTGTTTTATTCAATTTTTTATTAAGAAATTCTAATCGTGAAAAAAGAAATAAGACTAAATAAAAAAGCTTGTGAAGAAAAAAGTATACCTTTCTCCAAAAGTTGAGTGACCTTTATAGGTCTACTCTTTAAGTGAAGCCGCTTTTGAGAATTTCATATTCATGAGGACACTTATGATACTTACAGCAATCATGACTGAACCAAGGATTTCAAAATGTCCTGGGGTAATTTCTTTCCCAAAAACTAATCCAAGGACGACAGAAGATAATATAGAGCCGAGGTAACGGCATGTTTGAAAAAGTCCGGATGACGTTCCAACTATATTAGTTGGAGATGCATCAAGCATGGCTACCTGTAAGGCGACATTTCCAATTCCATAGCTAATACCAATTAGCATAAGAATTAGGCACATAATGATTAGCGAAACGTGAATAAAGAAAATCGTTAACAAAACAGCTCCAATAAGCATAAGAAAAGATCCAAATACAATCGGCTGTCTTGTTCCAAATTTATCCACCCATTTCGCTGAAATCGGAGAAAAAACAATGCTGATGCCTGACATAAATAGCATAATTATTCCGGTTTCTTTTACACTAAAGTGCATTTCATCCTGAAAATAGGTTGGCAAGCCAAAGAACAAGCAATAATTAAATAAATTAAGCAGGATAAATTGCAAATACACCCATGTTAAATTCGGATGTGATTTAAAAAGTCGTATATCAATAAACGGTGTACTCGCCTTTAGCTCTCTCCATACAAAAGCACCGAAGAATAACAATCCGAAAATACCTGATACATAATGAGGGGTGGTTTTAAAAGACAATAAAAACCATAACAATAATATCATTCCTACAGCAAACAGCAAGATTCCCATAACATCCATTTGTTTAATTAGTACTTTCAGCTTCATTTTACTTTCTTTAGAATCCTTCGGTAAGACATACCATCCAAGTACGAAGCTCAGAAAAATAAATGGAAAATTCACTAAGAAGATGGATGGCCAGCCTCCCCAAACGATTAAAAAACCACCGACTGTCGGTCCAAGTGCAGCCATTGCAGATGAAAAGATTGAAAGAACAGCCAGAGCAGATGCTTGTTTTTCTTGAATATGCGTTCGAACTAGACCAATACCAGATGGATAAACTGCACTACTTCCAACTGATTGAATTAGTCGCATAATCAATAATATTGAAAAAGTAGGAGCTAGTGGTGCACCAAATGCTGACACAGCTACTAAGACCAAACCAATTAGAAACATTCGTTTTCTTCCGATAAGGTCTCCTAGCTTTCCTGTAACTGGCTGCCCGATTGCACTAGCTAAGTAAAAGGAAGAAATAAGCCATGAAACAGTTGTAAAAGAAAGCTGAAAATCCTTTTGTATACTATGGAGAGCAAGTGATATCATAGAAGAATTCAACGGGTTTAGCATCGTACCAGTTGCTATAGCAGTTAAAAACAGGCCCCGCTTGTTTTGCCAATTTTTCATTCATTCACCTGATCTAAAAATTGCTCTGTTGTACGAAGCTGACCTATCCTAGGAAAAATATAGCGCACCGACATATCATGCTCTTCCGGACTAAAGGTTGTCATTGCATCTGTAATAAAGATTTGGTTGTATCCATGTTGAAAGGCCTCACGTGCCGTACTTTCCACACCGATATTTGTTGCGATACCACAAAGTACAATGGCATCTATCCCACGTCGTCTAAGCTGAATATCTAAATCTGTTCCAAAAAATGCTCCCCACTGACGCTTCGTCACCACATAATCATTGTCCATGACATTTAATCTTGGATCCAACACTGCCCAGTCTTTAGGTTTTTCCATCGTACTACCACTTGTTTGGTTATCTATTACAGGCTTTAGCGAATCTTTTCCATCATGAAAATCAACCTTAACAAAAGTGATAAATCCACCTTTTTTGCGAAAACGTTCAACAAGCTTTACCGATTTTTCTACTACTTCATCTCCTCCAGGCATAGCTACAATTCCTTTTTGTAAATCAATTAATACTAAAGCTGTTTTATCGAAGTTAATATTTAATGATGATGTCATATTTAGCCCTCCTGTTTAATCACTATTGTAATTTCCTTCTTTTTTCAATTGATCGATTTAAACGAGTTAATAAGCTTGCGAAAATATTTTTTTCATCCTCTGACCAATCTGCCAATACTTCCATATAACTTTCCCATCTGTACTTACTCGATGCTTCTAATTTATTTTTTCCAACATCAGTTATACTGATGATACTAACTCTTGCATCAGATTCTTCAGGCTTTCGATTTACTAGTCCGCCTGATTCCAGTGTTCGTACCTGTCGGCTTACAGTAGACATATTTAAATGGAAAATCTCAGCGATCACTCTTATTGAAAGCGGACCCTCAGCCGCCAAAAGTTTTAATATTAAATAACCAGAACGATCCAAGCTGTCTTGATGTCCATCCAAAGTTCTTTTAAAATCAGCTCTACGCATAAGCGTGACGATTTCATGCTCAATAATCTCAATGCTATCTTTCTCTTTTTTGCCCATTTCATCCTTCACCCCTTACAAATTAACAAGTGAACAATTTGAATTTTGTACAATACGTATTATATTTTATATTACTTGCATGATGCAAGTAATATTCCTCAATTGCTCATATTGTGGCAACATCACATGCTCATCAAGCTAATATTTTGAGACATCTCCATTACGAGAAATCTATCTTTTTACAGTTATTTATGAAAATCGACTCATTTTTTCGTTCTGGGGACAATCAATTTCTTAAGTTGATAGTGATGTGGCGGTACCCCATCGCTATCAAGCTAATAAAACAAAATCCCCACCAAGATTCCTATTTTGGTGCTGCTTTTTCTTCCTGGGCCGATACCTTTAATAATTCATCGACGAAGCTCGCACGGTCTTTGCTGTGTTTTGTTAGAGTGGAAAGTATTAGATTAATTTATATGTTACCTTTATAAGTAATATATAATAAGATTAATAAAAAGGACTCCTGATGTACACAAGAGTCCTTTTAAAAAATATATTTTATTCATATATCATTACCCAATATTTTTCTTCTATCTCACCTTCTTCAATAACTTTTTTCCAGCCCATATTCTCATAAAATTTTAGTGCTTTTTGATTTTTAGAAACACACTTTAATCTTAATGGTGTATTCATCTTTTCTATGGAGGCATGAAGCAACTGTCTTCCAGCCCCCTTACCAAAGAACTCAGGATGTACAAATAAATTGTGTATAAAGTTTTCAGGTAAATATAAAGAAGCAAATCCGAGGATATGATTATCTTCCTCTGCTAGTATTATATGTTCTCCTTCAGTATGTTTATCAAAATCTTCTACAGTCATTTCATTTCTATCTAGCCAATGAAAACTTTCACGCCGTGACTCTAAATATATCCTTCTTAAATTAGGGTAGTCTAATGCAGTTGCTACTCTAATATCCATTTTCTCACTCTCCCTTCCTTTTTTTAGTTGAAATTACA